>NZ_JBITBZ010000006.1:171040-464579 GCF_044452745.1 Streptomyces sp. NPDC051822
GCGATTAGCTCAGCGGGAGAGCGCTTCCCTGACACGGAAGAGGTCACTGGTTCAATCCCAGTATCGCGCACGCAGAACAACCGAAGATCCGGTCCACATGGACCGTCCCGCGCGATTAGCTCAGCGGGAGAGCGCTTCCCTGACACGGAAGAGGTCACTGGTTCAATCCCAGTATCGCGCACGCAGAACAACCGAAGATCCGGTCCGCACGGACCGTCCCGCGCGATTAGCTCAGCGGGAGAGCGCTTCCCTGACACGGAAGAGGTCACTGGTTCAATCCCAGTATCGCGCACCACCAGGAAACCCCCGGCCGCATCTCGCGGCCGGGGGTTTTCTCGTCCCCGGTCAGGAGGAGAAGAGCATCCGGCCGAAGCCGCGCTGACGGTAGTGACCGCCGCCGTGGTGGCCGCCGTGCTGCGGGGCACCCCAGGCGGGGGCGGCCGGGGCGGGCTGCGCCGGGTAGGCCTGCGGGGCCTGCGGCGCGGGCGGGGCCGGCTGGACCCACTGCGACTCCAGGCGGGTCAGGGCCTCCAGCTCGCCGTAGTCCAGGAATATCCCGCGGCAGCCGCTGCACTGCTCGATCTGGACACCGTTGCGGTTGTACGTGTGCATGGCCGCATGGCACTTGGGACACTGCATGCTCGGCTCAACTCCCTGACATCGCCGTTCGAATGATGCTTCACCCTATGCGGACGCGGACGCGCCCCGGTCGGTTCGCTGTGCGGCGATACGGGCACAGGTGTCGATCATCACGCCCTCCACCTCGTCGAGCGGCCGGCCCTCGGCCGTCGACTTCGCCAGGGCCAGGGCGGCGGTCTGGACCGTCAGGGCGCGGGCGGGCACGTCGAGTCGGGGCCACGGGTCGGCCCCCACGGCCGGGCCGCCCGCCTCCTGGTACGCGCCGAGGAAGCGGGACCAGACCTCCGGCGGGAGGATGCCGGCGGCGAACCAGGCGGCGGGGCGGGCCAGATCCCAGGCCGGGTCGCCGAGGCCCGCGTCGTCGATGTCGATGAGCCGCCAAGGGCCGGCGTGCCCAGGCCGGGCGCCGGGAGCCGGTCCCCCGCCGCGGGCCGGCTCCCCGACGGGGGCGCGGACCAGTTGGCCGAGGTGGAAGTCGCCGTGGCACAGCATCCGGGGGGCCGCCGGGGCAGGGCCGGGTATCGACCGCCAGGCGGCAAGGACCGTCGCGAGGGCCGGGTGGCCTGGTGCCGTCCGGAGCATCCGGTCCACGGCGAGGCTCACCTTGACCGGGGCCCGCATCTCCGGGAGCCGGTCGGACCACCCGGGCGGCGGTGGAGTCCGGTGGAGCAGGGCGAGCAGCCGCGCCGCCTCCTCCCAGGGAGCGGCGTCGGGGTCCTCGGGGTCGACGGGTGGACCGTACGGCCAGACGGTCACGGGTCGGCCGTCGAGCTCGTCGGGCGCGGGCGCGGGCGGCGGGAGCGGCGGGAGCGGCGGGAGGAAGACACCGGCGACGTCCGGGTGGGCGGCGAGCGCCAGCCGTGCGCGGTGCGCCTCGGGGTCGGTGCCGGGGGCGTGCGCCTTGGCGACGAGCCGCCCGTGGCGTACGACGGTTCCGTCGTCCCGGTCGGCGAGCACGCCTACGGCACCGCTCGCGCAGCGGCAGGGCGCGCCCGGACCGTGGGCTGCGGCGGAGGCGAGGGCGGCGAGCCGGTCGAGCGGGGGCCGGGGGGTGGAGTCCACGGGTGGAGCGTACGGGGCGGGCGGACGGGTCCGTACGGGGCCGGGCACGCGGCCCGGCTTCCGGCGGACGCGCCCGTGCGAGGCGGGACGCAGGGGGAGGCCGGGCGCGGGGCCCGGCTTTCGGCGGACGCGCGGCGCCCGTACGGGGCGGGCTGCGGTTCCGGCTGTTCACGGACGTCCTGCGGGGAGGAAAGCGCGAGGGCCGGTCAGCTCCCCAGCTGACCGGCCCCACGCTGCCGTCCGCCGCACCCCCGTCCCCACGGGGTTGATGGCCGGATGTCCCGACCCGGGCCGCTCTCCCGGGTCCGGGGCGCTGCTCAGCGCCCCAGCATCACGCCCACGGACGACGCCTGTGTGACCACCGCGTCCCAGCCGCCGAAGACGACTACGAGCAGGGCCGCGAGAGGGAGGACCATGGCGGTGGCCACCAGGGGGTGACGCTGGCTCGAAGGCCGGGTGGTCGTCCGCGGTGCCGTGTAAGCCATGGTTCCTCTCCTGTCGTGAACTGGCGCGGCGGGTGCGTGACCTCGGGGGACGAGTGCTGCACCCGCCGCTTGACCTCAACACTAGGGAGCGCGGCGCGCCTGGGCGTCATGCCCTCGTACCGACTTGCGGGCCTCCCGGAGGATGACCCCCACCCACGCGGTGTACTCCCCTGGGTGGAGACGGAGGCCCGGAACCCCGGGTCTTCCCGGAGGGGTTCCGGCAGCAGGCCGGGACCCGGCCGGACGGGCGGCAGGGCGCGTGACATGGCTCACTTCGCCGGATGCCGCGCGAACGCCCTGCTCCGGGGCGTCCGGGCGCGCCCCTTGAGCCCGCTCACGGCGTTCTCGACCGTTCGTCAAATGGTGCGCCGCAGAAGGGGGTTGGGGTGCGCGCCGCGGACCGGCCTCCGGCCCCCGTCCCCCTCAGCACTGACAATCGATCCTGGCGCGAGGGCGCGGCCTATGAGCAGGCGCGGGCGGCACTACGTAAGCTGTGCCACGTCGAACGGACGAGGGGACGGACATGGCGATGATGCGGCTCCGGCGCGAGGATCCGCGGATCGTCGGGTCGTTCCGGCTCCACCGCAGACTGGGCGCCGGCGGGATGGGCGTCGTGTACCTGGGGTCCGACCGGCGTGGCCAGCGGGTGGCGCTGAAGGTGATCCGGCCGGACCTGGCCGAGGACCAGGAGTTCCGGTCGCGGTTCGCCCGTGAGGTGTCGGCGGCACGCCGCATCCGCGGCGGTTGCACGGCCCGCCTCGTCGCCGCCGACCTGGAGGCCGAGCGCCCCTGGTTCGCCACCCAGTACGTACCCGGCCCCTCCCTGCACGACCGGGTCGCCGAGGAGGGCGCGCTGCGCGCCGCCGACGTCGCCTCGATCGGGGCGGCGCTCTCGGAGGGACTCGTCGCCGTCCACGAGGCCGGGGTGGTGCACCGGGACCTCAAGCCCTCGAACATCCTGCTCTCCCCCAAGGGCCCGCGGATCATCGACTTCGGCATCGCCTGGGCCACCGGCGCCAGCACCCTGACGCACGTGGGCACCGCCGTCGGTTCGCCCGGCTTCCTCGCCCCCGAGCAGGTGCGCGGAGCGGCCGTCACCCCCGCCACCGACGTGTTCTCGCTCGGTGCCACCCTGGCGTACGCGGCGATGGCCGACTCCCCCTTCGGGCACGGCAGTTCCGAGGTCATGCTCTATCGGGTGGTGCACGAGGAGCCGCAGCTGCACGGGGTGCCGGACGCGCTCGCACCGCTGATCCGGGCCTGTCTGGCGAAGGACCCCGAGGACCGTCCCAGCACGCTCCAGCTGTCGATGCGGCTCAAGGAGATCGCGGCGCGCGAGGCACAGGGGCTGCCGGTCTCCCGGCCGCCCGTACAGCGGGAGCGGGCCGAGGAACGCAACACCGTACGGCCGACCGAGCGGTACACCGAGCGGGACGTGCCCGGCCGTGGCCAGGAGCGGGGTGCCGATCGGGCCGCCGAGCGCGGTGCCGGTGGCGGGGAGCGCGGCTCCGAGCGCGACCGGGGGCCGGGGCGTGGGCCCGGACCTTCCTCACGTCCTTCCGGCGGGCCGCGGACCGGGGGATCCCGGGGAACGCAGTCCCGTACCGGTGCCGGGACGAGGCCGGGTGGGCGCACGACGTCGACGGGCCGCCGTCCCGCCAACCCCCGGCTGCTGCGGCAGCGACTCTTCGTCTTCGTCGTGGTGACGCTCGTGGTGGCCCTGGGCATCGCCGCCGCCCAGGCCCTCCAGGGATAGGCCCCGACTCGTCGTGAGGACCGGCGGTCAGGCCTCCGGGCGGCCCGTCGCCACCGCGTAGAAGGCGACCGCCGCCGCCGCGCCCACGTTCAGCGAGTCGACGCCGTGGGCCATGGGGATCCGGACCCATTCGTCGGCGGCGCGCAGGGCCTGCGTGGACAGGCCGTCGCCCTCCGCGCCCAGCATCAGGGCCACCCGCTCCAGGCGGTGCGGGGCGGCCTCGTCGATGGAGGTCGCCTTCTCCGCGGGAGTGAGCGCGAGCAGCTTGAAGCCCGCCTCCCGTACCGTCTCCAGACCACGCGGCCAGGTGTCCAGGCGCGCGTACGGGACGGAGAACACCGCCCCCATGGACACCTTCACCGAGCGCCGGTACAGCGGGTCCGCGCAGTCCGGCGAGAGCAGTACGGCGTCCATGCCGAGGGCCGCGGCGCTGCGGAAGATCGCGCCGATGTTGGTGTGGTCGTTGACCGACTCCATCACGACCACCCGGCGGGCACCGACAAGCAGTTCGGCGGCGTCCGGGAGCGGCTTGCGCTGCATGGAGGCCAGGGCGCCCCGGTGCACGTGGTAGCCGGTGACGCGTTCCGCCAGGTCCGGCTGGATCGCGTACACCGGTGCCGGGACCTCGTCGATGACGTCCCGCATCACGTCGACCCACTTGGCGGAGAGCAGCATCGACCGCATCTCGTACCCCGCCTGCCTGGCGCGGCGGATGACCTTCTCTCCCTCCGCGATGAACAGGCCCTCGGCCGGTTCGCGTCTGCGGCGCAGCTCGACGTCGGTCAGGCCGGTGTAGTCGCGCAGGCGCGGGTCGTCGGGGTCGTCGATCGTGATGAGTTCGGCCACGAGGTGATACTGCCTTGTCCGGGGTGTGGTGCCAATGAGTGCGACGCGGGGGGAGGCGGGGTGGTCGCCGGCGGTTACTTCACCAGTCTGCCGGGGCCCTCGGTGACGACCTCTCCGATGACGATGACCGCCGGCGGGCGGACCTCCTGCGCCTTCACGGTCTCCGCGACCGTCGCGAGCGTGGCGTCCACCCGGCGCTGGGACGCCGTCGTGCCCTCCTGGACCAGCGCCAGCGGCGTCTTCGGGTCCTTGCCGTGGGCGATGAGCGCCTCGGCGATCTTCCCGATCTTGTCGACGCCCATGAGGATCACGAGGGTGCCGGTGAGCTTCGCGAGGGAAGCCCAGTCGACGAGGGAGCGCGGGTCGTCGGGGGCGACATGGCCGCTCACCACCGTGAACTCGTGGGCCACTCCGCGGTGCGTGACCGGGATGCCCGCCGCGCCCGGGACCGAGATCGAGCTGGAGATGCCGGGGACGACCGTGCAGGCGATGCCCTCGGCGGCGAGCGCCTGCGCCTCCTCCATGCCACGGCCGAAGACGAACGGGTCGCCGCCCTTGAGCCGGACGACGGACCTGCCGGCCTTCGCGTGTTCGATCAGCGCGTTGTTGATGGCCTCCTGGGCCATGAAACGGCCGTACGGGATCTTCGCCGCGTCGATGACCTCGACGTGCGGGGGCAGCTCGTCCAGGAGGTCGCGCGGGCCGAGCCGGTCCGCGATGACCACGTCCGCCTCCGCGAGCAGCCTGCGGCCGCGGACGGTGATCAGGTCCGGGTCCCCGGGGCCGCCGCCGACCAGGGCGACGAAGGGGGTACGGGAGCGGTGCGCCGGCGCGGCGATCGAGCCGTCGCGCAGGCCTTCGACGATCGCGTCGCGGACGGCGGCGGAGCGGCGGGGGTCGTGGCCGGTGAGCACCGCCACCGTGACGCCGGCGTCGCGGCCGGTCGCCGGGGTCCAGGCGGTGGCCGCCTCGGCGTCGTCGGCGCGGACGCACCAGGTCCTCGTCCGCTCGGCCTCGGCGGAGGCGGCGGCGTTCGAGGCCGGGTCGGTGGTGGCGACCAGGGCGTACCAGGCGTCCGCGAGGTCGCCGTCCTCGTAGCGCCGCTTGCTCCAGGCGATCTCGCCGGTCTCGGCCATCGCCTCCACCGAGGGGGTCGCCGAGGGGGAGATCAGGGTGATGTCCGCACCCGCGGCGATCAGAGCGGGCAGCCGTCGCTGGGCTACCTGGCCGCCGCCGAGGACTACTACGCGGCGGCCCGCCAGACGCAGGCCTACCGGGTAGGCGGGGTACGTCGTCGGCTGGGCGGTGTGATCGGCGTGCTCGGCCATGGGTGAGCGGCTCCTCGGAGGGCGGGTGCTGGCCGCTGCTGCGGTGAAGCGGCTGGTGGGACGCGGTGCGTGACCCCACGATATCGGTGACCTGCGGGGGGCAGGGTGTGATGGATGTCCCCCGGTGCTTGGACCGCGACGTGGGGGCCGCTCCGGGACCGTGTTCGGGACTGCATGATTTACGGCGCGCAGGTCCTTGGACGAGTGGCCCCTCAGTAGGCGCCACAAATCACGCTTTACGTCCCGAACACAGTCCCTGCGCGTCCCCCACTCCCGTGCGTGGTGGGGGACGCGTCGGTGGTTCTACTTCTCGGTGACGCCCGCCGAGTCGAAGGTGGCGACCTCGTGCATCACGCGGGCCGCGCTCTGCACCAGCGGGAGGGCGAGCAGGGCGCCCGTGCCCTCGCCGAGGCGGAGGTCCAGGTCGACCAGGGGGCGCAGGCCCAGCTTGTTGAGGGCCGCCACATGGCCCGGCTCGGCGCTGCGGTGGCCCGCGATGCAGGCCGCGAGCGACTCGGGCGCGATGGCCCGGGCCACGAGGGCCGCCGCTCCGGTCGACACGCCGTCGAGGATGACCGGGGTACGCAGGGAGGCGGCGCCCAGGATCAGGCCCACCAGGGCCGCGTGCTCCAGGCCGCCGACCGCCGACAGGACACCGATCGGATCGGCCGGGTCCGGCTGGTGCAGGGCGAGTGCGCGGCGGACCACGTCCACCTTGCGGGCGTGCGTCTCGTCGTTGATGCCCGTGCCGCGGCCCGTGACATCGGTCGGGTCCACGCCGGTGTAGACGGAGATCAGGGCGGCGGACGCGGTGGTGTTCGCGATGCCCATCTCGCCCGTGAGCAGGGCCTTGTTGCCGGCGGCGACGAGGTCGCGGGCTGTTTCGATGCCCACCTCGATCGCGGCCAGTACTTCTTCGCGGGTCATCGCGAGACCCGTGGTGAAGTCGCCGGTGCCGGGGCGGACCTTGCGGGGCAGGAGGCCGGGGGTGGCCGGGAGCTCGGACGCCACGCCCACGTCGATGACGCAGACCTCGGCGCCTACCTGGTTCGCGAAGGCGTTGCAGACCGCTCCCCCGCCGAGGAAGTTGGCCACCATCTGGCCGGTGACCTCCTGCGGCCAGGGCGTGACGCCCTGGGCGTGCACGCCGTGGTCTCCCGCGAAGATCGCGACGGCGGCCGGTTCAGGGATCGGGGGCGGGCACATACGGGAGAGGCCGGAGAGCTGTGCGGAGATGATCTCCAGCATCCCGAGGGCGCCGGCCGGCTTGGTCATGCGCTTCTGGCGCTCCCAGGCCTCACCGAGGGCCTTGGCGTCCAGCGGGCGGATGTTGGCGACCGTCTCCTGGAGCAGGTCGTGCGGCTCCTCGCCGGGCAGGGCGCGGCGGCCGTATGTCTCCTCGTGGACGACCCAGGACAGCGGACGGCGCTTGGACCAGCCCGCCTGCATCAGCTCGGGCTCCTCGGGGAACTCGTCGACGTATCCCACACAGAGGTACGCGACGACTTCGAGGTGCTCGGGGAGGCCGAGGGTACGGACCATCTCGCGCTCGTCGAAGAAGCTGACCCAGCCGACGCCGAGGCCCTCGGCGCGGGCGGCGAGCCAGAGGTTCTCGACGGCGAGGGCCGAGGAGTACGGGGCCATCTGCGGCTGCGTGTAGCGGCCGAGGGTGTGGCGGCCGCCCCGGGTGGGGTCGGCGGTCACCACGATGTTCACCGGGGTGTCGAGGATGGCCTCGATCTTCAGTTCCTTGAACTGCTTGGCCCGGGCCTTCGGCAGCGACTTGGCGTACGCCTCGCGCTGCCGCTGGGCCAGTTCGTGCATCGTCTGCCGGGTCTCGGCGGAGCGGATGACGACGAAGTCCCAGGGCTGCGAGTGGCCGACGCTGGGGGCCGTGTGGGCGGCCTCCAGGACGCGGAGCAGCACCTCGTGGGGGATCGGGTCGGAACGGAAGCCGTTGCGGATGTCGCGGCGTTCGCGCATGACGCGGAGGACGGCCTCGCGCTCGGCGTCGGCGTAGCCCGGCGCGGGCGCCGATTCCGCCACCGGCTGGCCGTCTTCCGTGTCCGCGTTCGTCGCGTCCTCGACCGTGTCCGCGCTCTGCTCGGGCTGCTCGGCGGGGGCCTGCGCCGGGTCCGCTTCGGCTGCCGCTTCCGGCGCCGCGTCCTCGGTCGCGTCGACCGCCTCGACCGCTTCCACGGGCTCCGAAAGAGTCTCCGCGGGCTCGGGCAGGGGCGCTTCGTCGGTGGGGGGCTGCTGTTCGGTGACCGTGGCCTCGGCCTCGGCCTCCGGGGTCGGCTCGGGCAGGGCCTCGGGGGCTTCCTCCCCCGGCACGAACGGGACCTCGTGGGCGTACGCCTCCACGGGGGCCCCTTCGGGGGCCGCCGTTTCGGGGGCCGCTGCCTCAGGAGCCGCTGCCTCGGGGGCATCCGCCTCGGGGGCCGCCTCAGTGGCCGCTTCGGGGGCCGTCGCCTCGGGGGTCTGCTCCTCCAGCGGGGGCTCGGCGGCCGTGACCGGCTCGGCCGGGGCCTCGGCCACGACGGGCGTCTGCTCCTCGGCCTCCGGGGCCTGCTCGGCCTCGGGGGCGGCGGCCGGCTCGGGCTCCGGGGTCTCGGCCGTCGCCGGTTCCGGGGCCTCGGCGGCGGGCTCGGCCTCGCGCGGCGCGGGGACGGTGGCCTGGGGTTCGTCGACCTGGGCCTCGACGGTCTCCACCGGGGTCGCCAGGGCCTCCGCGGGTGCGGCGGCGGGCTCGGCGACCGCCACGGGGGCCTCGGGGACCGCGGCCGGCTCTGCGGCCGGGACGGGCTCCGCGGCCTGGGCCGGCTCCGGCTGCGGGACCGGGGCCAGGTGCGGGGTCGTCGGGACGCTGCCCTCGACCTGGACGAACTGGCCGGACTGCGGGACGACCGTTTCTGCGGGGGAAGGCGCGGCCTGGGGTGCCACGGCCTCCTGCGGCTGCGCGGCCCACGGCTCGGCGCCCTGCGGCGCGACGTGCTGCTCCTGCGGGATGTCGAGGTACTCGGGGCCGGTGGTCGGCGGGCCCGGGTTACGGACCGGCACCGGCGCGGGGCCGGTGGCCACGAGCGACTCGTGCGCGGCGACCGGAACGGGCTGCGGGGCCGGGGCGGGTACGGCGGCGGGGCCGCGGTCGGCGAGCGACAGCACGACGCCGCCGGTGGCCTCGGGCACGGCCGGACCCATGTGCAGCGGGCGGCGGGCCGCCTGCGGTGCGGGCGCCACGGGAGGCGCGGGCACGCGGACGCCGCCGAGGTCCACGGAGCCGGAGTCGCGGCCGGCGGCCTCGTGGGCGCCGGTGTCGAGGATGCCCGGCTCGTAGCCGTGGTCGGTGTGGACCGGCTCCTGCGGGGCGACCGGGACGCCGTGGGCCGGGGTGCCCGCGTACTGCTCGACGGGAACGCCGTGCGCCGGGGTACCGGCGAACGGGACACCGTGCGGCGGCGTGCCGACGGGCGGACCGGCCGGGATGCCGTGGGCCGGGGTGCCGGCGAACTGCTCGACGGGCACACCGTGCGCGGGGGTCCCGGCGAGCGGGACGCCCTGCGGCGGCGTCTGGTTCTGCGGGGCCGTCAGGACGTCGCCGAGCGCGACGGAGTCCAGCGGGGCCGTGAGCGGGTCCGGCAGGGGGTCGGTCAGCGGGTCGCCCATCGGGATCTGTGCCTCCGGGGCAGGCGGGTGCGGGACGGCGGCGTGCGGGACGCCCTGCGGCGCCGCCTGGTTCGGGACCACGGGTGCCGCCGGCGGGGGCGGTACGGCGACCGGCGGCGCGGGCGCGACGCCCGGCGGGTGCTCGCTCCAGGCGCCCTGGGCGCCCGGCATCAGCAGCAGGTCGTCGTCCTCGGTGGTGTGCTCGGAGGGGTCCAGGAAGGTGTACGCGCCCGGAGCGGGGATGCCCGGCTGCTCGACCATGCCTGCGTTCTCCGGCAGCCCCTCGCCCGGGACCTGGCCGGTGTCCGTCATGCGTACCCCTCGCCCATCGCTTGTGCTTCCTTCAGACCTGCGCCCGTCGACAAGAACGAGCGCGCGCGCCGCGCGGCACGAAGGACGCGCGGACACCCACACATTGTCGCGGCCTCCGGCCGTCGTGGCAGGAAGATTCGCCACGGTGGGCTGTGGACTGCGCCACGTCGCGCGGTCCCCCCTTGTCGCGTACCACGTCAGCGGCACAAAGTGGCCACCAATTCGGGACATTGACGAACGAACCGCCGAACATCCGGATGCGGTACAACAATCGGCCAGCCTACCTGCCCGCTCGGGCGGCACGATCACGGGTGGGGGTGGTCGGTCCTGCGGCCGGACAGCAGGAAGACGACCGACCGCTCGCGTTCCGACCAGTCGCCGGGGTCGAGTCCGACGGTCTGGAGGAGGAGGCTCTCGACGGTGTAGCCGCCGTCGGCGAGGGCCGCGCCGACGGCCTCCGCCTCGTCGCGGGTGGAGGCGTGGGCGACGATGCGTTCCGGGCGCCGGTCGGTGCAGGCGGTGACGACGGGGACGCCGCCGGCGGCGATGCGTACGACATCGGGTTCTGGCAGGTCCTCCAGGACGTGCGGGGCCCGGCCCTGGACGGTCTGGAGGGGTACGCCGTGGTGGCGGGCCGCCTGTTCGGTGCGGGCGCAGGCCGTCGGGTCGGTGTCCACCGCGATGACGGCGGCGCCGAGGCGGGCGGCGTCGACGGCGAAGGCTCCGCCCGCGCAGCCGACGTCCCAGACGAGGTCGCCCACGCGGGGGCCGAGGCGGGCGAGCTGGGCGGCGCGCAGGGACGGGTCCTCGCCCGCGCCGGTCCGTGCCGACCGGTCGCCGGTGCCGTGCCCCCGGGGCTCGTACTCCTCCGAGGGCAGGGCCCAGCCGCGTACCGGGGGCGCTGACGGGTCCTGGCCCGACATCCAGGGGGCGGCGGGCGTGCCGCCGGTGGTGCCGCCGATGACGAGGACGACGTTCGGGTTGCGCCAGGTGTGGTCGGCGGCCTTGTCGGAGGTGAGGACGGAGACCTGCTCGCGGTCGGTGCCGAGTTCCTCGCAGACCACGAAGGTGCGGTGGACGCCGTCGAGGAGGAGGGCGAGTTCGGCGGGTCCGGCGCCGGGCGACGTGAGGACGGCGACCTTGGGGTGGGCGCGGCAGACGTTGACGGCGCGTCGCAGGGTGCGCTGGTGGGCGACGACGGTCCTGGCGTCCTCCCAGGGCATCCCGGCCCGTGCGAAGGCGGCGGCGACGGAGGAGACGGCGGGGACGACCTCGACCTCGAGGCCGTGCTCGGGGGCGCGCAGGGTGCGGACGACTCCGAAGAAGCCGGGGTCGCCGTCGGCGAGGACGACGGCGGTGCCGCGGTGGCCCGCGATGCGGCGGGCGGCGAGGTCGACGCTGCCGAGGCGGACGCGTTCGGCGCCGGGCGGCACCTCGGGTAGCGCCAGGTGGTGGGCGGCGCCGGCCACGAGGGTGGCGGCGGAGAGCGCGGACCGGCCCGCCGCGGTGAGGGGTGAGCCGTCCCAGCCGATCACCGTGACGCGGTCGGCCATCGTCGTCTGTCTCCTGGTGTCGTCGCAGGTCGCGGGCGTGCCGAGCGTACCCCGGGTTCGTTCCCCGGGCTCAGCTCCAGTCGGTGTACGAGGAGTAGCCGGCCTCGGCCATCTGGTCGGCGACGCCGTCGAGGTCCTCGGGGATGAGGCCCCAGACGATGAAGTCGGTGCGCAGTTCGGTCCAGTCGCCGTCCTCGGTGCGGGTGCGGGCTATGCAGGCGTTCCGCAGGACGCCTTCGCTGATGCAGCCGATCTTCTGGGCGACCTGCTGGGAGGCGGTGTTGTCGGCCGCGGTGCGCAGTTCGAGGCGTTCGAACTTCTGGTCGCTGAAGAGCCACTGGGCGGTGGCGAGGGCGGCTTCGGAGGCGTAGCCCTCGCCGCGGGCCCAGGGGGCGACGATGTAGGAGATCTCGGTGGAGCGGACGCGCCAATCGGTGTTGCCCAGTTGGATGAGGCCGACCAGGCGCTGGGTGAGGAACTCGACGACGGCGAGGTCGATGCCCCGTCCCGCGGCGCGTTCGGCGGGGGCGTACTCGGTGATCCAGGTGAGGGCGGCGGCCTCGGTGAGGGGCTGGGGCACGGCGGTCCAGGCGCCGACGAGTTCGTCGTTCATCATGGCGGCGAGAGCGGGGGCGTCCGCCTCTTCGAGCGCGCGCAGCACCAACCGGTCCGTGTTGATGGAGATGTCCGGAAAGGTGGTAGTCATGCTCAGCTCCATGCCGTGGACCGTCCGAATCGACCGTGAACGCACAGCATGCAGCATGCGGCGGCCCCCGTGCATGGCCGGGTCGGATGTGGCCGGGGTGCGACGAAGGCCCCGCGCACCGGACGGGGTGCGGGGGCCTTCGTCGCAACGAGCCTACTGCGGGACCTACTTGGCGACGGCGCCGAAGGCCGGGATGACCGAGCCCTTGTAGGTGTCCTCGATGTACTTCTTCACCTCGGGCGAGTTGAGGAGCTCGGCGAGCTTCTGCACGCGGGCGTCCTTCTCGTTGCCCTCCTTGACGGCGAGGAAGTTGGCGTACGGGTTGCCTTCGGCCTTCTCCAGGACGAGGGCGTCCTTCGCCGGCGAGAGCTTGGCCTCGATGGCGTAGTTGCCGTTGATGACGGCGGCGTCCACGTCGTTCAGGGCGCGGGGCACGGTGGCGGCCTCCAGCTCCTTGAACTCCAGGCCCTTCTTGTCGGTGATGTCGGAGAGCTTGGCGTTGGTGCCGACACCCGGCTTGATGGTGATCAGGCCGTTCTCGGCGAGCAGCTGGAGGGCGCGGCCGCCGTTGGTGGTGTCGTTGGGGACGGCGATGGTCTGGCCGGCCTTGATGTCCTTCACGGACTTCAGGCTCTTGGAGTAGAGGCCCAGCGGCTCCAGGTGGACGTTGACCACGGGGACGATGGTGGTCTTGTTCTTCTGGTTGAAGTCGTCGAGGTACGGCTTGTGCTGGAAGAAGTTGGCGTCGACCTGGCCGGACTGGGTGGCGGTGTTCGGCAGGACGTAGTCCGTGAACTCCTTCACCTCCAGCTTCAGGCCGGCCTTCTCGGCCAGGTTGTCCTTGACGTAGTTGAGGATGTCGGCGTGCGGCGTCGGGGACGCGGCGACGACGAGGGGCTTGTCGGCGGCGCCGGCCGTGTCCTTGGAGGAGGACGGGTCCGAGGAGGTGCCGCAGGCGCTGAGGCCGAGGGCGAGGGCGGCGGCGGTGGCGATACCGGCGGTGAGCTTGATGTTCTTACGCACGAAGAGTGCCTCTTTCCGGTGGTGCGGTGGACGCCTGGACAACAAGTCCGGGCTGTTCTTCGAAGGACGAAGTCTGGGTGGCCGGGGGGCCGTTACGCGGTACGGCCCCGGCGGGCGAGGAGTCGTACGACTCCGTCGCCGATGAGCTGGACGACGGTCACGATCAGGACCAGGACGACGACGGTGACCAGCATGAAGGTGGTGTCGAAGCGCTGGTATCCGTAGGTGACGGCCTTGGAGCCGAGGCCCTCGCCGCCGACCGCGCCGGCCATCGCCGAGTAGCCGATGAGGACGATGACCGTGGTGGTGACGCCGGAGACCAGCGAGGGCAGGGCCTGCGGGAGCAGCACCTTGCGGACGATGGTGGGGATGCCGCCGCCCATGGCCTGGACGGCCTCGACGAGTCCGTGGTCGACCTCGCGGATCGAGGTCTCCACGAGGCGGGCGAAGAAGGGTATGGCGCCGATGGCGAGAGGCACGATCATCGCGGTGGGGCCGATGAAGGTGCCGACGACGAAGGTGGTGAAGGGGATCAGGGCGATCAGCAGGATGATGAAGGGCAGCGAACGCCCCACGTTCACGATCGCACCGACGATCTTGTTCACGGGCCGGTTCTGCAGCAGTCCGCCCTTGTCCGTGAGGACGAGGAGGATGCCGAGCGGCAGGCCGCCGAGCACGGTGACGACGGTGGCCCAGAGGACCATGTAGAGCGTGTCGACGGTGCCCTGCTCCAGCAGGGGCTGCATCTCGGACCAGGTCACTTGGCACCTTCCTTGACCAGTGCGGTCGCGGCCGCGGCCGGCGCCTCCGCGTCTTCTTCCACGACCTCGACCTGGAGCCCCTGCTCGCGCAGGAAGCCGACCGGGACGACGTTGTCCTCGTACCGTCCGGGCAGTTCGATGCGCATCCGGCCGATCTGCCGGCCGCCGACGGTGTCCATCGCCGCGCCCAGGATCGAGATGTCGATGTTGTACGTACGGGAGAGCTGCGAGATGACGGGCTGCGTCGCGGACTCGCCGTGGAAGGTGACGTCGACGACCGTGCGGTCGGGGCCGGTGGCGGCGCCGCTGACCGGGAAGAGCTCGGCGGCCAGCTGGGAGCCGGGGGTGGCGAGCAGTTCGGCGACGGTGCCGGACTCGACGACGCGGCCGTGCTGCATCAGCGCGGCGGAGTCGCAGATCGTCTTCACGACGTCCATCTCGTGCGTGATGAGCAGGACGGTCAGGCCGAGCTGCTGGTTGAGGTCGCGCAGCAGCTGGAGGATGGAGCGGGTGGTCTCCGGGTCGAGGGCGCTGGTGGCCTCGTCGGAGAGCAGGACCTTGGGCTCGCCCGCGAGGGCGCGGGCGATGCCGACGCGCTGCTTCTGGCCGCCGGAGAGCTGGCCGGGGTAGGACTTGGCCTTGTCGGCGAGGCCGACCAGGTCGAGGAGTTCGAGGGCGCGGCGGGAGCGCTCGGCGCCGGAGACGCCGAGGATCTCCAGGGGGAGTTCGATGTTGTCCTTCACCGTGCGGGAGGACAGCAGGTTGAAGTGCTGGAAGACCATGCCGATGCTGCTGCGCGCCCGGCGCAGGTCCTTGCCCGCGCGGCGGCTCTTCCCGGCGAGGGCGGTGAGGTCGACGCCGTCGACGGTCACGGTGCCGGAGGTGGGGCGCTCCAGGAGGTTGACGCAGCGGATGAGCGAGGACTTGCCGGCGCCGCTCTGGCCGATCACGCCGAAGACCTCGCCCTCGCGGACGTGGAGGTCGACGCCGTCCAGAGCGGTGACCTGCCGGCCGCGCGACTCGTAGACCTTGGTCAGGCCCGAAGTGGTGATCACAGGGGTTTCCGTCACTGTCGAGTGCGCGACGCGGGGTCCGTCACGCACGGGGCATTCGTCTTCGGACAGTCAGGCGCACGGAGGCCGGTCCGGCGGGTGGCCGGGCACCGGTGGTGCGCGGGGCGGGCTCGGTCCGCCGCCTGTCGGCGGGAGGAACGGCGCGGCCGTCGGGTCTCGCTTCGGGGCGCGAAACTCAGGCGGGGGCCCTCAGAAGGCGCACATTCGACACATACAACGAGCACCGGGCGTCGTGATCGCCTCGGTCGCAAGGATGCGGCTGCTCGTCGTGGTCATGTCTGCAAGTAAAGCATGCGCAGTCGCGAACGAAAGGGGGCTGTCCGAATAGCGGACGCCCTTGAGACATCATGCGGACAGCGCGGAGGCTGCCGTTCCGCCCTGTTCCCCGGGCTTGGCCTGCGCGGAAGGACCCTGCGGACCGGCGCCCGTCACGGTCCCCGGCGGCTGGTACGGAGAGCGTTGTGGCCAAGGCCACGCTCCACTCGTCCGCCGTCGGCAGGGGGCGAGGGCATCGGGTCTTATCGACCGTAATACCCTCGGGCGCATGCTTGACGCCCTGACGGTCGCGGTCTCCGTGGCCGCGCTCGCCCTCGCCGCCTGGTGCGGCTTCGCCGCCCTCCGCGACCAGCCGACCAAGGACTGGCACTTCATCGGCATGGCCGTGGTGACCTTCCTGGTCCTCGTCCAGCTGGTCGTCGGGATCGTGCAGCTGGCGCGCGGCGAGAAGGCCGAGGAGGGCGCGACGATCTTCGTCGCCTATCTGCTCGGCGCGCTCTGCGCCGTGCCGATCGCCGGATTCATGTCGCTCGCGGAGCGCAGCCGGTGGGGCTCGGCCACGGTGGCGGCCGGCGCGGTCGTCCTGGCCGTGCTCGAAGTGCGTCTCCACGACATCTGGACGGTGGGCTGACCATGACCGCGACGCAGGACAGGGCGGCAGAGGGCGAGGCGCCCCGGGGCGCGAGGACCCGTCTCGTCTCGGGGCCCGGCATTCTGCTCGTCTGGCTGTACGGCGTGATGTCGGTCGGCGCGGTCTCCCGCTCGATCTACCAGATCGCCACCGAGTTCGACCGGGCGCCGCTCGCGTACACCCTGTCGGCGGTGGCCGCGGTCGTCTACGCCTTCATCACGTACACACTGGTACGCGGCGGGGAGAAGGCCCGCAGGGCGGCGCTGGTGTGCTGCGCCGCCGAGCTCGCGGGCGTACTTGTCGTCGGGACGTGGACGCTGATCGAGCCGGCCGCCTTCCCGGACGCGACGGTCTGGTCTGACTACGGCTACGGCTATCTGTTCATTCCGGTGCTGCTGCCGCTGACCGGCATCTGGTGGCTGCGGAGGTCCCGTACGGCCGCCTGAGTCAGGCGGCCTTCTCCAGGGTCACCAGGGTGAGTCGGGGACCGACCTCGCGGGTGCCGACCTGGGCGTAGCCCCTGCTGCGGTAGAGCCGAAGATTGCCGTCGCTGCGGTGGCCGGTGAAGAGCCGGAAGCGCTTGGCGGGCGCCTCCGACGGGGCCGCGTCGGCGGCGAAGTGGCGCTCGATGCCGTCGAGGAGCCGGCCGCCGAGACCGTGCCGCCGCATGCGCGGGTGGACGATGAGCTTGGCGATCCGTACCGTGCCGTCCTCGTCGAGACGGGCCCGCACGGAGGCGACGACCTCGTCACCGAGCCGCGCCACCAGACCGTGCCCCTCGTCCAGTTCGGCGCGCAGCTCGTCGAGCGTCTGCGTGAGCGGCTCGATGGACCAGTCCCCGTACAGCTCCGCCTCGCTCTGGTAGCAGAGGTACTGCAGCTTCAGGATGTGCTCCGCGTCCCGCGCGTCCGCCGCTGAGATGGTCACACTCAGGCCCATGTGTGCACGCCTCCCGCTCATCTGGTCGATCATCGGTTTACCGCACCCTTCCCCGTCGACCCGGGGCGGGAACCTCAGCAGCCAGCATTCTGCGCAGGCATCCCAGGCAACGGGAACGCATCGGCCCCAGACTGCCCTGTGAGATACCCAACTCCCCTGCGATTTCCCGGTAGGTGCGGTCCTCGGGATCAAGCATCGCGGTCAGCACCCGGGGGCAGCGGCCGGGCGTCCGGGTGACGGCGGCGCGCAGCGTACGGCGGCCCTCGGCGACCAGCAGCGAGTGTTCCGGGGAGCCGTGCGGACCGGGGCCGCCGGGGTCGTGGGCGGGCTCCTCGCGGTAGGGGCGTTCGCGGTCGCTGGTCCTGCGGGCGCGGCGCGCCTCCGACCGGACGGCCCGGCGGAGCCATTCGGCGGGCCGCTCGGGGGCGGTCCCCGTCTCCTGGAGCTGCTCCAGGAGACGGAGCCAGACGGCCTGTTCGAGGTCGCTCGGCTCCATGCCGGCGGCGGGCGCCTCGGCGTCCGACTCGGCGGCGAGCAGCGGGGCGAGGGCGGCGAGGAGCCCGGAGGTGGGGTCGGCGGGCGCCGGGGACGCGGAGCCGCGGGGGGACGCTGAGCCGCAGGGGGACGCGGTCTGCCGGGGGGTCTCGGGGGTGGTCATGACCGGCACGATGCCCGGGCACGCGGGCGTGGTTGCGGTGCGGGGCGTAAACCACCCGGGAGGAGGGCGTGCGGGCCCGGTCGCCGGGCCCGCACGGTCCTCGCCCGTCAGTCGCGGGCGGTGAGGTCCGCCGCGCCGAGCAGGGCGGTGTCCGGGTTGTCGGAGAAGAGGCCGTCGATGCCCGTCTCCAGGTACCGCTTCAGGGCCCCGAAGGAGTCGCCGTACGCCGTCGGGTCCGTGCCCCGGCGGAAGTCCGCGGGCAGGAAGGCGTTCTCGTTGCGGTGGGTGTACGGGTGGAGGATCAGGCCCTCCGCGTGCGCGTCGCGGACCAGGGTGGTCGGGTCGCCGAGCCGGCCGCTCGCGTCCTTGGGGATGACCAGGTCGAGGGTGGGGCCGATGCCCTTCGCGTACGAGGCGATCCAGCGCAGGCCCTCGGGCGTCACCAGATCGGCGACCGTGCGCGGGTCGCCGGCCTGGACGAAGTCCCAGGGGCGGCTGCTCGCGCCGGAGAGCAGGACGACGCCGGGCGAGTCCACCAGCTTCGCCAGGCGCTGGACGCTGCTCGGCTCGAAGGACTGGAGGAAGACCGGGGAGTTCGCGCGGTGGCGGCCGTACCGGCGCAGGAGCTTGGCGAGGCGCTCCTCCAGGCCGAGGCCGAGGGAACGGAAGTAGGTGGGGTGCTTGGTCTCGACGTGGAGCCAGATCTCGCGGCCCCGGCGGCGGCCCTCGTCCTCGGCCCAGCGCAGCACCTCCTCGAAGGTGGGGATCGTCCAGCGGCCGTCGTAGAGGGTGTTCTTCTGGCGGGTGCCGGGGATGCGCTCCTTGGCCCGCAGGGTCTTGAGCTCGGCGAGCGTGAAGTCCTCCGTGAACCAGCCGGTGTACGAGGTGCCGTCGACGCTCTTGGTGGTCTTCCGGGACGCGAACTCGGGGTGGTCGGCGACGTCGGTGGTGCCGGTGATGTCGTTCTCGTGGCGGCAGACGAGGTGCCCGTCCTTGGTGGGGACGAGGTCCTGCTCGATGACGTGGGCGCCGAGGTCGAGGGCGTGCCGGTAGGAGCCGAGGGTGTGCTCGGGGCGGTAGCCGCTGGCGCCGCGGTGGGCGATGACGGTGGGAACGGGCAGGGAGCGGTAGCCGCGGCCCCCGCCGTGCGCCCGGTCCGCCGCCGCGGTCCGCTCGTCGGCCGCCTGGGCGGTGCCGGTCCCGGCCGCGAGGGCCGTGGAGGCGCCGAGGACGGTGGCGCCCGCCGCTCCGAGAACCGTGCGCCGTGCCGTCGTCCGGCGTTCGCCCTGGGTCATGAGGTGTCCTCCTGTGTCATGTCCCGCACCTGTCGACGGGTGCCCCCGACGCTAGGCATCAACCCCCTCCGTCCGGCAGACCTCGGCCGAACATGGCGGAAACACACGTCAACACTGTGTATCCACTCGGTGAACCCGATGTGCGCGCGGTGGTGACCCGCGAGTATCGTCGCCAGCTGCACCGTCAGCTCGACTGACCCGCGTCCCACCGGAGGAACCGTTGTCCCGTCTCGCGATCATCAAGGCAGTGCTCGGGCCGGTCATGCGCCTGATGTTCCGCCCCCGCGTGGAGGGCGCAGAGAACATTCCGGGGACCGGTCCCGTCATCCTCGCGGGGAACCACCTGACCTTCATCGACTCGATGATCATGCCGATCTGCCTGGACCGTCCGGTCTACTTCATCGGCAAGGACGAGTACGTGACGGGCAAGGGCCTCAAGGGCCGGGCGATGGCCTGGTTCTTCACCAGCGTCGGCATGATCCCGGTGGACCGGGACGGGGGCCGCGGTGGTGTGGCGGCGCTGATGACCGGCCGCCGGGTCCTGGAGGAGGGCAAGGTCTTCTCGATCTACCCTGAGGGCACCCGCTCCCCCGACGGCCGGCTCTACCGGGGCCGTACGGGCATCGCGCGGCTCACCCTGATGACCGGGGCGCCGGTGGTGCCGTTCGCGATGATCGGTACCGACAAGATCCAGCCGGGCGGGGCGGGCTTCCCGCGTCCGGGCAAGGTGACGGTCCGCTTCGGCGAGGCCATGGAGTTCTCCCGGTACGACGGGATGGACCGCGACCGCTACGTGCTGCGGGCGGTGACGGACTCGGTGATGGCCGAGGTCATGCGGCTCTCGGGCCAGGAGTACGTGGACATGTACGCCACCAAGGCGAAGGCCGCGTAACCCTTCGTGTCGTGACGGGGCCCCGGACAGCACGGCTGTCCGGGGCCCCGTCGTCTTCGCGGGCCGTCAGTGCTCGACGGCGCCGTCCTCCAGCTTCTGGCCCCTGAGCAGGAACCAGGCCGCGACCGCCGTCGCGAGGAGGACCGCCGCGCCGACGCCGGCCGCGATCCGCAGACCGTCGACGAACGCCTCCTGGGCGGCCGACACCAGGGCCGTCGCCGTCTCGGGTGCGAGGGCGCCGGAGGCCTCGACGGCGCCGCCGAGCGATTCGTGGGCGGCGGACGCGACGCCGGAGGGGACACCGGCCGGGGTGGCGAAGTCCCGGTAGACACCGGTCACGATCGAGCCGAGCACGGCGATGCCGAGGGCGGCGCCCAGTTCGTACGCGGTCTCGGAGACCGCCGAGGCCGAGCCGGCCTGCTCCTTGGGGACGCTGGAGAGGATCACGTCGGCGGTGACGGTGAAGGCGAAGCCGGCGCCCACGCCGACGACGAGCAGGGCGGCTCCGAGCAGCGGGTAGCCGGTGTGCTGGTCGAGCGTCGTCAGGACGGCGAGGGAGAGGCCGACCGCCGCGAGACCGCCGGCCACCACGGACCGTACGGAGAAGCGGCGGGCCACCACGCCCGCGATCAGACCGGCCGTGACCGCGCCGACGGCGGCGGGCAGTTCGGCGAGTCCGGCTTCGAGCGGCTGACGGCCCTGGACCAGCTGGAAGAACTGGGACAGGAAGAACACCAGGCCGGAGAGGCCGAGGATGGTCAGCAGGTCGGCGAGGACCGCGCCGGAGAAGCCGCGGTGGCGGAACAGGCGCATGTCCAGGAGCGGCGCGGGCAGGGTCAGCTGTCTGCGGACGAACCAGGCCAGGGCGGCGGCTCCGGCGAGGGCGGCGAGGCCCGAGTCCAGGGACGGGCCGTGGGAGGCCAGCTCCTTGACCGCGTAGACGAGGCCGATCATGCCGACGAGGGAGAGCGCGACGCTGGGCACGTCCCAGGGCCCGGGGTTCGGGTTCTTCGACTCGGGGATCAGCTTGATGCCGACGAGGACGAGGACGGCCATCACGGGCAGGTTGATGAGGAAGACCGTGCCCCACCAGAAGTGCTCCAGGAGGAACCCGCCGACGACCGGCCCGACGGCGGCGCCGGCCGAGGCCATGGCACCCCAGATGCCGATGGCGAGGCTGCGCTCGCGCGGGTCGTGGAAGAGGTTGCGGATGAGCGCCAGGGTGGACGGCATGAGGGTCGCGCCGGCGACGCCGAGCAGCGCGCGGGCCACGATCATCATCTCGGGGCTGGTCGCGTAGGCGTTCAGGACGGAGACGGCGCCGAAGGCGGTGGCGCCGACCAGGAGCAGCTTCTTGCGGCCGATGCGGTCGCCGAGGCTGCCCATGGAGACCAGGAGTCCGGCGATGACGAAGGAGTAGACGTCGCCGATCCAGAGGAGCTGGGTGCCGGAGGGCTTCAGGTCCTCGGAGAGGAAGGGGGTGGCGAGTCCCAGTACCGTGGCGTCGACCGCCACGAGGAGGACGGCCAGGACGAGCACGGAGAGGGCGAGCCACCGGCCGGGGCGGCGCCCGCCCTCGGTATGGCTCGCGGTCCTGAGGGTGCTGGTGGTCACTTCTCCACGCTCCTGCGCGCTCCGCCGAGCAACAGCTCGACGATCATGTACTGGAAGTCCTTGGCGGCGACCCGGCCGTCCTGCACGGCCCAGGCGCCGGAACCGACGAGCCCGTAGAAGGCCTCGGTGAGCCAGGCGGGGGTCAGATCGATCCGGAAGACGCCGTTCTCCTGTCCGCGCCGGAAGAGCGCGGAGACCCGGGCGTCGAGGCGGGCCCAGCCCTCGTTGACCTGCTCGCCCTCGAAGAGCTGGTTCTCGGTGACGAGGAACGACAGCAGGGGCGCGACGGGCTCCACCTCGGCGACGAGCCGGCGTACGGCCGCGTCCTCGGGGCCCGCGTCGATCCCGGCGCGGTCGAGGGCCGCCTCCAGCTCCTGCAGCCCGAGCTCCTCCAGTGCCCGCACGAGGGCGTCCCGCCCGGCGAACTGCCGGTGCAGGGTCGCCCGGCCGATCCCGGCGGCCCGTGCGACCTCGTCCATGGTGGCGGTCGCCTTGCGGGTGAGCAGGGCGGCGGCGGCGCGGAGCACCTGGGTGCGGTCGACTGACATGAGACGACCATACACCGAATGAGACATCCATGTCTCATTCAATAAATCCACGCCTCACCGAGGCGGGAACGGAATGCTGTGAACATGACGAAGCCACTGCTGCTGATCGACGTCGACGGGCCGCTGAACCCGTACGCGGCGCAGCGCGAGCGGCGCCCGCAGGGGTACACGACGCACCGCATGCGACCGAGCGGCCGGCTGTTCGAGGCGAAGCCCCTGCGGGTGTGGCTGAATCCGGACCACGGGGGCGAGCTCCTCGCGCTGGCGAAGGCGTACGAGCTGGTGTGGGCGACGACGTGGAAGGGCGAGGCGAACGACTGGATAGGGCCGCACCTCGGGCTGCCCGAGCTGCCGTTCATCGACTGGCCCCAGATGCACGGGAAGGCCCCTCGCGGGACCTTCTGGAAGACGCAGTACATCCTGGAGTACGCGGAGGGGCGGCCGTTCGCCTGGGTCGACGACGACATCACCCCGTACGACCACGAGTACGTGGAGCAGAACCACCTCGCCGCCGCCCTGTTGCTGCACGTCGACCCCCGGATCGGACTGATCCGGCCGGACTTCGACGCGCTCGCGGACTGGGCGGCGGCGCTGTAGGGCTGCGCAGGACTACGGGTCGGTCAGTTCTTGGCGGTGGCCCAGGCGTGCTGGATGACCAGGTCCGCCTTGACCTCGACGAGCTGGGTGGCGACCGCCGAAGGGGCGGTGCCGCCACGGCCGTGGCGGGAGGCGAGGGCGCCGGGGACGTTGAGGACCGTGCGCACCTGGGGGGTGAGGTGCTCGGAGATCTTGGCGAACTGCTCGTCCGTGAGCTCGTCCAGCTCCTTGCCCTCCGCCTCGGCGACCTTCACGCACTCGCCGGCCACCTCGTGCGCCACCCGGAACGGCACGCCCTGCTTGACCAGCCACTCCGCGATGTCCGTCGCCAGCGAGAAGCCGGCCGGGGCCAGCTCCTCCATGCGCTCCCGGTTGACGGTGAGCGTGGCCATCATGCCGGTGAAGGCGGGCAGCAGGACCTCCAGCTGGTCGCAGGAGTCGAAGACCGGCTCCTTGTCCTCCTGGAGGTCCCGGTTGTAGGCGAGCGGGAGCGCCTTGAGGGTGGCGAGCAGGCCGGAGAGGTTGCCGATGAGGCGGCCGGACTTGCCACGGGCCAGCTCGGCGATGTCCGGGTTCTTCTTCTGCGGCATGATCGACGAGCCGGTGGAGAAGGCGTCGTGGAGGGTCACGAAGGAGAACTCCTTCGTGTTCCAGATGATGATCTCCTCCGCGATCCGGGAGAGGTTGATCCCGATCATCGCGGTGATGAAGGCGAACTCGGCGACGAAGTCGCGGGAGGCCGTGCCGTCGATGGAGTTGCCGACCGAGCCCCGCTCGAAGCCGAGGTCCTTGGCGACCGCCTCCGGGTCGAGCCCGAGCGAGGAACCGGCGAGGGCGCCGGAGCCGTACGGGGAGACCGCCGTACGGGTGTCCCACTGGCGCAGCCGCTCGGCGTCCCGGGAGAGGGACTGGACGTGGGCCAGGACGTGGTGGGCGAAGAGCACCGGCTGGGCGTGCTGGAGGTGCGTACGGCCGGGCATCGCGACGTCCGCGTGCGCCTCGGCGAGGCCGACCAGGGCGTCCTGGAGGTCGGCGACGAGGCCGCCGATGATCCGGGCGTGGTCGCGCAGGTACATCCGGAAGAGGGTGGCGACCTGGTCGTTGCGGGACCGGCCGGCGCGCAGCTTGCCGCCGAGGTCCGGGCCGAGGCGCTCCAGGAGGCCCCGCTCCAGGGCGGTGTGGACGTCCTCGTCGGCGATGGTGCCGACGAAGGAGCCGTCGGTGACGTCGGCCTCCAGCTCGTCGAGACCGGCGAGCATACGGGTCAGCTCGTCCTCGGTGAGCAGCCCGGCCTTGTGCAGCACGCGCGCGTGGGCACGGGAACCGGCGATGTCGTAGGGCGCGAGGCGCCAGTCGAAGTGGACCGACGCGGAGAGCTTCGCCAGGGCCTCGGCGGGACCGTCGGCGAACCGTCCGCCCCAGAGCCGGACGTCACCGTTGTTGCTGCTCACTGCTGCTCCTCGGAAGGTGGTGGACCGTGGGCCCTCGCGGCCCGGGCTCGGGACGGGAGGGCAGCCTGTTCAACGGGGGCGGGTCACGCCGGGGCCGGTGGCGCGGCCCCAGGCGTACTGTCGTAGGCATAACTATGCGATGCACCGTATGGTTTGTCAAAGCCTCGCGGGAGCCGAACCCCGGGGCCGGAAAACAAGGGGCGGCGCCACGACGCGACCACCTACGCTCCGGCCCATGCGGAACAGCGTGTTCGACGAGTGGGAGCAGCGCCTCGCCCGGGCCCTCGAAGGCGGCGAGACGGGCAGATGGGCCGAGCTCGACGAGCACATCCGGGCCGCGGTCCGGTGGGGCCCCGCCGTGCACGGCCTCACATGGCTCCCGGGCGGCACCGGTGGCCGACGACCGACCACCCCCGAGCTGGCCTTCGCCCTCTGCGGCCCCGACGGCCGGCTCAGGGAGGCCGCCCTCGCGTACGCGGCGGACGCCCCCGCGCTCCTGCCCCTCGTCGCGATCCGGTGCGCCGACTGGGCCGGGCCCGTACGGGAACGAGCCCGTGCCGTACTGCGGGCCGAGCTGCCGCGCCTGACGCCCGAGGCTCTCGGCCCCGTCGCCGCCGTCGCCCTCCGGGCTGCGCAGCGGGCGCACGGAGACGCGGCGCGTGAGCTGCTGTTCCAGGTGCTACGGGCGGGACCCGCGGCCGGAGTGGAGACTCTCCTCGCGAGTAGGGACCGGGCGGTGCGGCGGCTCGCCCACCGGATCGCCGTCGAGCGCGGGCTCCTCTCCCCCACCCGGCTTGCGACCATCGCCGCCCGCGACGCCGACGTGGTCGTCCAGGACCTCTGCGCGAACGCCGTACTCGCCACGGCCACGCCCGACCCGGCCGTCCTCGGCCTCCTGCTGGCCGCCCGGCCCGGCCGGATCCGGGCGGCGGGGGTGACGGGGCTGCGCCGGGCGGGCCGGGCCGACGAGGCTGAGCCGTTCCTGTACGACCGCTCGGCCCTGGCCCGCGCCTGCGCCCGGTACGTGCTGCGGCAGGCGGGGACCGAACCGCTGCCGCTCTACCGGGCGGCATGCGCGGCCGGGGACCGGACGCCCCACCACGCCCCCCTGGGGCTCGCCGAGTGCGGCGACCGGGCGGCGGACGTGCCGACGCTCTGGTCGCTCACCGGCCACGCGCTGCCGCAGGTGCGCGCGAGCGCCGTGGCGGGACTACGCCTGATGGACGCCGTCCGCCCCGGGCGTCTCGCGCCACTGCTCGACGACGGTTCTCCCCGGGTCGTACGGGAGACGAGGAAGGCGCTGTCCCCCTGGGCCTAGAGCGTGACGGCTCGGGGCTTGAGACGCGGACGTCCCCGGGGGACGGAGCGGGCAGAATGCGGCCATGGGAAAGACGTATGAGCGTATCGACGGGCGGCTTCGGGCCTTTATCGAGGCGCAGCCGGTGTACTTCACCGCCACCGCTCCTCTCTCCGCCGACGGCCACGTCAACCTGTCCCCCAAGGGGCGACGCGGCACCCTCGTCGTCATCGACGAACTGACCCTCGCCTACGTGGACTTCGGCGGGAGCAGCGCCGAGACCGTCGCGCATCTGCGGGAGCCCGGCAACGGGCGGATCACGCTCATGTGGACCGCCTTCTCCGGGCCGCCGACCGTCGTGCGGGTGCACGGGACCGGGGAGGCCGTGCTGCGGGACGACCCGCGCTGGAGCGAGCTGTTCGCGCGGTTCCCGGCGGACGCCGTCGAGGGGCAGGGCAGCGCGCGGGCGATCGTCCTGGTGCACGCGCGGCGGGTCAGCGACTCGTGCGGCTTCGCCGTGCCGTTGATGGAGTACCAGGAGGACCGGACGATGCACGCCGAGTACTTCAACCGGAAGACGGACGAGGAGTTCAACGCGTACTGCAGCAAGAAGGAGCACATCGCCACCAGCCTCGACGGGCTGCCCGCGCTGCCGCTCCCGCTGCCGCCGCTGCCCGCCGAATAGCCCCGTACGGCGCGCGGAAGCCTCCCCCGGGGCTCTAGCGTCGCGTCCATGCGCACCCTTCTCCTGCTCGGCGCCGCCCTGCTCTCCCTCGGCGCCGCCTCCGCCCCCGCCCCCGCGCCGCTGCCCGAGCGGATGGCGTACACGGGCGGCGGCTCGCAGTTGATCACCGCCGAGGCCGCCGACCCAGGTTCCACCACGGGCACGCTGACCTGGTGGGACCGGCGTGGGGGCCGGTGGGTCAAGGCGGGGGCCGCGCCCGCGCGGTTCGGGGCGAAGGGACTCGCGGAGGGCGGGCAGCGGCGGCAGGGCACGAACACCACGCCCACCGGGCTCTACCGACTGCCGTACGCCTTCGGCATCCGGTCCGCGCCGCCGGGGACCTCGTACCGCTACGCACGCGTGACCGACCGCTCCTGGTGGTGCCAGGACAACGACTCGCGCGCCTACAACCGCTGGGTCGAGGGGCTGCCCCGGGACTGCCGGGCCGCCGAGGCCGAGCATCTCGTCGCGTACCGCGAGCAGTACGCGCACGCGCTCGTGATCGGGTTCAACTACGACCGTCCGGTACGCGCGCGTGGGGCCGGCATCTTCCTGCACGTCAACGGGCTCGGGGCGACCGCCGGTTGTGTCTCCGTGCCGGTGGACGCGATGCGCGCGGTGCTCGCCTGGGCGGATCCCGCGCGCCGACCGCACATCGCCGTCGGAACGCGGGGCGGTCCGACGGCGATCACGCGCTACTGAGGTCGCGGCCTACTTCTGCGCCAGCATCAGCAGGTGGTCCGCGAGCGCCTGGCCGCCCATGGGGTCGCGGCTGATGAGCAGCAGGGTGTCGTCACCCGCGATCGTGCCGAGGATGGCCTGGAGTTCGGCCTGGTCGATGGCCGACGCGAGGAACTGGGCGGCGCCCGGCGGGGTCCGCAGGACCACCAGGTTCGCGGACGCCTCGGCGGAGATCAGGAGTTCGCCGGAGAGGCGCCGCATGCGCTCCTCCTTGGCGGACTCGCCCAACGGCGCCTGCGGGGTGCGGAAACCGCCCTCGCTGGGCACCGCGTAGATCAGCTCGCCGCCGGTGTTACGGATCTTCACCGCGCCCAGCTCGTCGAGGTCGCGGGAGAGCGTCGCCTGCGTGACGCTCAGCCCGTCGTCGCTGAGGAGCTTGGCGAGCTGGCTCTGCGAGCGCACCGGCTGCCGGTTGAGGATGTCGACGATCCTGCGGTGGCGTGCGGTGCGGGTCTGCGGAACGGACGGCCCGCCGTGCTCGTTTTCCTGCGCGTCGGTCATCGTCGTCTCATTCTCCGGTTCGTCCTTGCGCGTTCGCCACGTCGAGGACCCCGGGCAGGGCCCGGAGGAAGGCGTCCGCCTCGGCGTCGGTGAGGACCAGCGGAGGCATGATCCGTACGACATCGGGGGCGGGCGCGTTCACCAGGAGGCCGGCGTCCTGAGCCGCCTGCTGCACCTGGGGTGCGAGGGACTCCGTGAGCACGATACCCAGCAGGAGGCCCGCACCACGGACGTGGGAGACAAGCGGGTGCCCGAGACCCTCGATTCCCTGCCGCAGCCGCTCCCCGACCGCCTTCACGTGGTCGAGGGCCGCGTCGGCGCCGAGGGTGTCGAGGACGGCGAGCCCGGCGGCGCAGGCGACCGGGTTGCCGCCGAAGGTGGTGCCGTGGTGGCCGGGCGCGAAGAGGTCGGCCGCGGGCCCGAAGGCGATGGTCGCGCCGAGCGGGAGTCCGCCGCCGAGGCCCTTGGCGAGGGTGACGACATCGGGGTCGACGCCCTCGTGGGCCTGGTACTCGAACCAGTGGCCGCAGCGGCCGACGCCGGTCTGCACCTCGTCGAGGACGAGGAGGGTGCCGGTGGTGCGGGTGATCTCCCGGGCGGCCTTGAGATAGCCGGGGGGCGGGACGACGACGCCGTTCTCGCCCTGGATCGGCTCGATGATCACGAAGGCGGTGTCCTCGGTGACCGCGGCCCGCAGGGCTTCCACGTCGCCGTACGGGACGTGCGTGACGTCGCCGGGCAGCGGCAGGAACGGGGTCTGCTTGGCGGGCTGGCCGGTGAGCGCGAGGGAGCCCATGGTCCGGCCGTGGAAGCCGCCGTCGGTGGCGACCATGTGGGACCGGCCGGTGAGGCGGCCGATCTTGAACGCGGCCTCGTTGGCCTCCGCGCCCGAGTTGCAGAAGAAGACCTTGCCGGGCCGGCCGAAGAGGCCGAGGAGCCGCTCGGCGAGGGCCACGGGCGGCTCGGCGACGAACAGGTTGGAGACGTGGCCGAGGCTCTGGATCTGCCGGGTGACGGCCTCGACGACCGCCGGGTGGGCGTGGCCGAGGGCGTTGACGGCGATGCCGCCGACGAGGTCCAGGTACTCCCTGCCGTCGGCGTCCCAGACCTTGGCGCCCTCGCCGCGGACGAGGGGCAGCCGGGGAGTGCCGTAGTTGTTCATGAGCGAGCCCTGCCACCGCTGGGTCAGCCGCTCGTTGCCGGGCTCCGTGGTGCCGCTCATCAGTCCCCCTGTCCGTCCGGCACGACCATCGTGCCGATGCCCTCGTCGGTGAAGATCTCCAACAGGATGGAGTGCTGGACCCGGCCGTCGATCACGCGGGCCGTGGTGACCCCGTTCCGTACGGCGTGCAGACAGCCCTCCATCTTGGGGACCATGCCGCTGGAGAGCTCGGGCAGCAGCTTCTCCAGCTGGCTCGCGGTGAGCCGGCTGATGACCTCGTCGCTGTTCGGCCAGTCCTCGTAGAGGCCTTCGACGTCGGTCAGGACCATCAGCGTCTCGGCGCCCAGCGCCGCAGCGAGTGCCGCAGCCGCCGTATCAGCATTGACGTTGTAGACATGTCCGTCGTCCTGGGAACGGGCGATGGAGGAGATGACCGGGATCCGGCCGTCCTCCAGGAGCGCCTGGATGGCGCCGGTGTCGATGGCGGTGATCTCACCGACCCGGCCGATGTCGATCTGCTCGCCGTCGACGACCGGGCGGTGCCGGGTCGCGGTGATCGTGTGGGCGTCCTCGCCGGTGAGGCCTACGGCGAGCGGGCCGTGCTGGTTGAGCAGCCCGACGAGCTCGCGCTGGACCTGGCCGGCGAGGACCATCCGTACGACGTCCATGGCGTCCTCGGTGGTGACCCGCAGGCCCGCCTTGAACTCGCTGACGATGCCGTGCCGGTCGAGGGCGGCGCTGATCTGGGGTCCGCCGCCGTGCACGACGACCGGCTTGAGGCCGGCCTGGCGCAGGAAGACGACGTCCTGGGCGAAGGCCGCCTTGAGGTCCTCGTCGATCATGGCGTTGCCGCCGAACTTGATGACGACCGTCTTGCCGTTGTGGCGGGTCAGCCAGGGCAGGGCCTCGATGAGGATCTGCGCCTTGGGGAGCGCCTTGTGCTTGCGGGTCGGGTTCTGGCCCGTCTTGTCGCTCATGACGAGTACGCGCTGTTCTCGTGGACGTAGTCGGCGGTCAGGTCGTTGGCCCAGATGACGGCGGACTCGGTGCCGGCGGCGAGGTCGGCGGTGATGGTGACCTCCCGGTACCGCATGTCGACGAGGTCGCGGTCGTCGCCGACGGAGCCGTTCCTGCAGACCCAGACGCCGTTGATGGCGACGTTGAGTGCGTCGGGCTCGAAGGCGGCCTTCGTGGTGCCGATGGCGGAGAGCACCCGGCCCCAGTTGGGGTCCTCGCCGTGGATGGCGCACTTGAGGAGGTTGTTGCGGGCGATGGACCGGCCCACCTCGACGGCGTCGTCCTCGGTGGCCGCGTTGACCACCTCGATGCGGATGTCCTTGCTCGCGCCCTCGGCGTCGCCGATGAGCTGGCGGGCCAGGTCGTCGCAGACCTCCCGTACGGCCTGGGCGAACGCGTCCTGCGCCGGGGTGACGCCGGAGGCGCCGGAGGCGAGGAGGAGGACGGTGTCGTTGGTCGACATGCAGCCGTCGGAGTCCACCCGGTCGAAGGTGACGCGGGTGGCGCCCCGGAGGGCGCTGTCGAGACCCTTGGCGTCCACGTCGGCGTCGGTGGTGAGGACGACGAGCATGGTGGCGAGACCGGGGGCCAGCATGCCGGCGCCCTTGGCCATGCCGCCGACCGTCCAGCCGTCCTTCGTGACGACGGAGGTCTTGTGGACGGTGTCGGTGGTCTTGATGGCGATGGCGGCCTTCTCGCCGCCGTGCTCGGAGAGTTCGGCCGCGGCCTTCTCGACGCCGGGGAGCAGCTTGTCCATGGGGAGCAGGATGCCGATGAGGCCGGTGGAGGCGACGGCGACCTCGCCGGCGCCGACCTCGGCGCCCTTCGCGCTGAGGACCTCGGCGACCTTCTCGGCGGTGGCGTGGGTGTCCTGGAAGCCCTTCGGGCCTGTGCAGGCGTTGGCCCCGCCCGAATTGAGGACGACGGCGGTCAGTTCGCCGTCGGCGAGGACCTGCTGCGACCAGACGACGGGGGCGGCCTTGACGCGGTTGGAGGTGAAGACTCCCGCGGCGGCGCGGCGGGGCCCGGTGTTGACCACGAGGGCCAGGTCCGGGTTGCCGTTCTGCTTGATCCCGGCGGCGATGCCCGCTGCCGTGAACCCCTTCGCTGCGGTGACGCTCACGGAGCGACTCCAATCGTGGAAAGTCCAGTGACCTCGGGGAGTCCGAGGGCGATGTTCATGCTCTGCACCGCGCCGCCGGCGGTGCCCTTGGTGAGATTGTCGATGGCGCTGATCGCGATGATCCGGTTCGCCGCCGGGTCGTACGCGACCTGCACCTGAACGGCGTTGGAACCGTAGACGGACGCCGTCGCCGGCCACTGGCCCTCGGGGAGCAGGTGGACGAACGGCTCGTCCGCGAAGGCCTTCTCGTAGGCGGCCCGTACGGTCTCGGCGGTGACGCCGGGCTTCGCGGCGGCGGTGCAGGTGGCGAGGATGCCGCGGGGCATCGGCGCCAGGGTCGGCGTGAAGGAGACTGTGACCCGCTCCCCGGCGGGACCGCTGAGGTTCTGGATCATCTCGGGGGTGTGCCGGTGGCCGCCGACGCCGTACGGCGACATGCTGCCCATGACCTCGCTGCCGAGGAGGTGCGGCTTGGCCGCCTTGCCCGCGCCGGAGGTACCGGAGGCGGCGACGATCACGGCCTCGGGCTCGGCGAGACCGTTCTCGTACGCGGGGAAGAGCGCGAGCGAGACGGCGGTCGGGTAGCAGCCGGGCACCGCGACCCGCTTGGACCCTTCGAGGGCGGCGCGGGCACCGGGCAGTTCGGGGAGCCCGTAGGGCCAGGTCCCGGCGTGCGGGGAGCCGTAGTACGTCTCCCAGTCGGCGGGCTCCTCGAGCCGGAAGTCGGCGCCCATGTCGACGACGAGGACGTCGGGACCGAGCTGCTCGGCGACGGCGGCGGACTGGCCGTGCGGCAGGGCGAGGAAGACGACATCGTGCCCGGAGAGCTCGTCGGCGGTGGTGGGCACGAGGACGCGGTCCGCGAGCGGCAGCAGATGGGGCTGGAGCGCCCCGAGGCGCTGGCCGGCGTTGGAGTGGCCGGTCAGGGCGCCGATCTCCACATGGGGGTGGGCGAGGAGGAGTCGCAGGAGCTCTCCACCCGCGTATCCGCTCGCACCCGCCACTGCTACTCGTACCGTCATCGGAAACCCTCCTCATGGATGGCATGACTATACGTGTCGACGCACTTTTATGCAACGAGCCTCATTCGGCCACGCGGTCGACCACTCCATTCACCCATCGAGGGGCCGAGCTCCCGACCGGGGCGACGGGATGACCGCTACCCAGGACTCCGCGCCACGCAACCCCCAGGGAGTCGGAGAGGCGCGGACGGACGCCCCTTTGCATGACCATGCGAGATGATGCATACTCTTCCCATGTCCAAGGTCCTCACCTCCCTGCCCGCCGGCGAGCGCGTCGGCATCGCCTTCTCCGGCGGCCTCGACACCTCCGTCGCGGTCGCATGGATGCGCGACAAGGGCGCCATCCCGTGCACCTACACCGCCGACATCGGCCAGTACGACGAGCCCGACATCGCCTCGGTGCCCGGCCGCGCCAAGACCTACGGCGCCGAGATCGCGCGTCTGGTCGACTGCCGTGCGGCGCTGGTCGAGGAGGGTCTTGCCGCACTCACCTGCGGGGCGTTCCACATCCGTTCCGGCGGCCGCGCCTACTTCAACACCACCCCGCTCGGCCGTGCCGTCACCGGCACCCTCCTCGTCCGGGCGATGCTCGAGGACGACGTCCAGATCTGGGGCGACGGCTCGACCTTCAAGGGCAACGACATCGAGCGGTTCTACCGCTACGGTCTCCTCGCCAACCCGCACCTGCGGATCTACAAGCCCTGGCTGGACGCGGACTTCGTGACCGAGCTGGGCGGCCGCAAGGAGATGTCGGAGTGGCTGCTCGCCCACGAGCTGCCCTACCGCGACAGCACCGAGAAGGCGTACTCCACCGACGCCAACATCTGGGGCGCCACCCACGAGGCCAAGACCCTGGAGCACCTGGACACGGGTGTCGAGACCGTCGAGCCGATCATGGGCGTGCGGTTCTGGGACCCGTCGGTCGAGATCGAGGCCGAGGACGTCACGATCGGCTTCGCGCAGGGCCGGCCGGTGTCGGTCAACGGCAAGGAGTTCGCCTCCGCCGTCGACCTGGTCATGGAGGCGAACGCCATCGGCGGCCGCCACGGCATGGGCATGTCGGACCAGATCGAGAACCGCATCATCGAGGCCAAGAGCCGCGGCATCTACGAGGCGCCCGGCATGGCCCTGCTGCACGCCGCGTACGAGCGTCTGGTCAACGCCATCCACAACGAGGACACCGTCGCCCAGTACCACAACGAGGGACGGCGCCTCGGCCGGCTGATGTACGAGGGCCGGTGGCTGGACCCGCAGGCGCTCATGGTCCGCGAGTCCCTGCAGCGCTGGGTCGGCACCGCCGTCACCGGCGAGGTGACGCTGCGGCTGCGGCGCGGCGAGGACTACTCGATCCTCGACACCACGGGCCCGGCGTTCAGCTACCACCCCGACAAGCTGTCGATGGAGCGCACCGAGGACTCGGCGTTCGGCCCGGTGGACCGGATCGGCCAGCTCACCATGCGCAACCTCGACATCGCCGACTCCCGCGCCAAGCTGGAGCAGTACGCGGGCCTCGGCCTGATCGGCACCGGCAGCCCCTCCATCGGCGCCGCGCAGGCGGCCGCCACCGGCCTGATCGGCACCATGCCGGAGGGCGGCGCGGAGGCCATCGCGTCCCGCGGCGAGGTCTCAGGCGACGAGGAGATGCTCGACCGCGCCGCGATGGAGTTCGGCACGGACTAGTCACCCGTCGGGCGACGAGCTCGACACCCCGGAAGGCCGGCTCGACGCCCCCGCGTCGGGTCGGCCTTTCCGTGTGCCGGGCGGTGGCCGCTTCTGTCACATCCGGGCGGGTCCCCTCGTCAACGCGGTGACGGAACCGACGAGGAGCGAGGCGCCATGCACGACGACACCCTTCTGACCGCCCTGACCGGGCGCTTCGACGCGCACGAGGAACGACTGCGGCAGGTGGCCCTCCGGATGATGGGCTCACGGGCCGAGGCCGAGGAGGTGCTCGCGACGGCGCGGGCGGCGCTCGGCCGGACCGGCGGGGCTGCGGTACGGGCCTGGCTGACGGTCGCGGTGGGGCAGGCGTGCGTACGGGGACTCCAGGAACGAGGACCGCGAGGACCGCGAGGGACGCCGGGCGGTGGGACCCAGGGGGCCTCGGCGGCTCCGGGGGACGGCGGGGCGGCCGGCGTCGACTCCCTGTGGCTCGCACTGATCGTCGTACTCGACGCGCTCGGGGCCGAGGAGCGGCTCGCCTACGTCCTGCACGACGCGTTCGGGCTGCCGCCGTCCGAGACGGCACGGATCACCGGCGGCTCCCCCGAGGAGGTGACGCGGCTCGCCCGGCGGGCCAGGGCGCGCATCCGGGGCGGCGGGGCGGCCCGTTCCGAGGGTGACGCCGAGCGGCAGCGGGCGGTGGCGGAACGGTTCCTGGCGGCCGCACGCGCGCGTGACGCCCGTACGCTCGCCGCCGTACTCGATCCGGACGTGGTCGCCCACTCCGAACGCGGCCCGCTGCACGGCGCTCCGGCCGTCGCCGAGCGGGCGGAGGGCTTCGCGTGGTTCGCCGGCCTCGCCCGGCCCGCGCTCGTCGACGGGGCCGTCGGAGCGGTCGCGTACGCCGCCGGGCGGCCGGTCGCCGCCGTGGCGTTCGCCTTCCGCGGGGACCGCGTCGTCGGCCTCTCCTTCACCACCGGGGAGGACCGGGTGCGCGCGCTCGAACTCGTCTTTCCCGAGGCGGACCGGGTCGACGTGCCGCCGCCTAGTCTGAAGACATGATCATCGACGCGCAGACCCATGTACGAGTCGCCCGCCCCTCGCGGGACCTGGCCGCCGCCGAGCGGTTCTACGTCGACGGGCTCGGGCTCGACGTGCTGTGGCGGAGCACCGAGCGGGCCCCCGGCGAGCACGACCTGCTCATGGTCGGACCGAAGGACGGGGGCTGGCACTTCGAGCTGACCCGCGATCCCGAGCGTCCGCTGGAGCCCACGCCGACCGTCGACGACCTGTTCGTCCTGTACCTGGGGGCGCCCGTCGAGGAGGAGCAGGTGGAGCGGCTGGTCGCGTCCGGCGGGACCCGGGTGGCCGCGCACAACCCCTACTGGGACACCTTCGGCGTCACCGTCGCCGATCCCGATGGATACCGGCTGGTCCTGTGCTCGCGCACCTGGGGATGACGAGCGGGGTCCGGGCGGGCCCGAACGGCCCTGCCCGGACCCCGACAAGGCGTCCTCAGGCCGTACGCACCGCGCGCAGGACCACGAACTTCGCGTCGCTGGCGACGAGGTCGCTGTTGCCGAAGATCCGGCGGAGGGTGACGTGGTAGCCGAGGTGCCGGTTGCCGATGACCCACAGTTCGCCGCCGGGCCGCAGCGCGCGCCGTGCCTCCGCGAACATGCGGCGGGCCGTGCGGTCGGTGGTGGCCTGGTGGCTGTGGAACGGCGGGTTGTTGAGGACCAGGTCCACCGAGCCCTCGGGCAGGTCGCTCAGCCCGTCGCCGACGATGAACTCCGCCTTGCGCCCCTCGCCCACGTGGGTCCGGAAGTTCTCCTCGGCCGAGGCGACCGCCGGGTACGACTCGTCGGTGAAGACCAGTTCCGCGTCGGGCTCGGAGAGGGCGATGGCGAGGCCGACGACGCCGTTGCCGCAACCGAGGTCGGCGACGCGGGCCGTGCCGAGGTCACCGGGGAGGTTCGCGAGGAAGAAGCGGGTGCCGATGTCGAGGCGGTCGGCGCAGAAGACACCGGCGTGATTGGTGACGGTCAGTCCGGGCAGACCGGGCGCGGGGGTGTCCGCCGGGAGGTCGTACCGGTGCGGCCACGGGTTCGGGCGCGGGGTGATCGACGGATCGGGGGTGGTGTGGATCAGCCGGGCCTTCTTCACCGCGAGCGAGGTGCGGGTGGGCCCGATGATCCGCTCGAAGAGCCGGAGCGTGGAGGTGTGGATCTCCTTCACCATGCCGGTGCCGATGATCACGGTGCCCTCGTGCACGGCGGGTGCGAGCCGGTGCAGCTGGTCCTCCAGGAGCGCGAGGCTCTTGGGGACCCGGACCAGGAGGACGTCGATCCGCTGGGGTGGCGGGTCCTGGGTGGTGAGCAGCCGGACGGCGTCCGGGGCGGCCCCGGCGCGAGCGAGGTTGGCCCTGGTGGCCTGTTCGCCGAGGTAGGAGTCGGTGATCTGGACGAGCTCGCCGGTTCCGGCGGCGTGCAGCGCGGTGACGAGGGCTCCCCAGCGGTCGCCGAGGACGGCGACGGTACCGGACAGGTCGGTTCCGCTCTCGGCCAGGTGGCCCAGGAGGTATTCGTCGGCCGCGTCCCAGGCGCGCAGCTGGTCGCGCGGGTCCTCGGGAAAGCGGGTCAGCGTGAAGGCGCCCCATGACGTGGTCAAACGGTTCATCGTGCCTCCAGGCTAGCCGGTCGCGGCCGCCCGCTCTCCCGTCCCGCGCGGAGGCGGGGTCCTCGGCACGCCCACGGGGGTCCGCCGGTGCGGTGTCAGTGCGGTGTCAGTGCGGCGCCGCGGCGAGCTGGAGGTGCCAGAGGCCGGGGCGGCCGGTGAGGGTGACGGTGGAGAGAGGGCGGACGTCGACGTTCCAGTAGGTGGCCGGCGGTGCCTTCAGGGCGTACACGAGGGCGGCCCGTACGACGGACGGCTCGGCGACGGCGACGATGGCGCCGTCCTCGGCGGGGCGGGTGTCGAGCCAGTTCCCTATCCGGGTGATGAAGGCGAGCAGCGGTTCGCCGCCGTGCGGGGCGGTGCGGGCGTCGGTGAGCCACGCGTCGACGGCGGCCGGTTCGAGGGCGGCGACCTCGGCGAGGGTCAGGCCGCGCCAGCGACCCATGTCGCAGTCGCGCAGTGCGGGCTGGGCGAGGGGGGCGTAACCGAGGGCGGTGCCGGTGGCGCGGCAGCGCGGGGTCGGGGAGCAGTAGCGCAGTTCGGCCGCGCCGAGCGGGATGAGCGCGGGCGCGGCGAGCTGCACGTCGTACCAGCCGGCCTCGTCCAGTGGCCGGTCGTCGTCGAAGCGTTCGGCGAGCAGGGAGGAGCTGCGTGCCGCCGTGACGAGCGTCACCCGAAGACTCATGGGCGCGATCGTGAGGCCGGAGGCGCCGCAGGTCAAGGGGTCATTCCCCGGGGCGGGAGGGGCTCCGGCTCACTGCTGCCCGAGAGCCATCCACTTGTCCGGATTCTGCAGTGGCGTGAAACCGACCTTCTCGTACACCTCGTGCGCGTCGGCGGTGGCGAGCATGATGCGGCGCAGCCCGTACGACGCGAGGTGGTCGCGGACCGCGGTGACGAGCGCGGTGCCGAGGCCGCTGCCACGGGCCGGGCGGTCGACGTAGACGTCACAGAGCCAGGCGAAGGTGGCGTAGTCGGTGACCACGCGCGCGTAGGCGGCCATCTCGCCTGTCTCGCGGTGGTACGCGCCCAGGTTGAGGGATCCCTCGATGGCCGCGTCCTGCTTCTCCCGAGGTCGGCCGAGGGCCCAGTAGGCGTCCGTGGAGAGCCAGTGGTGGACGCGGGCCGCGTCGATCCGGGCGGGGTCGGCTGAGATCTCGTACGTCCCGTGCATGACGGGGCCGCCGGTGGTGGTGCTGTCGCTCATGACCGCAGGCTTCCAGTGGCACCGGGGCTTGTCAGGTGAATTTGCCCCGCCGCCGGACGGCCCGGATCGGGGCGGACCGGGGGCGGGGACGGCCACGGAGGGGCGGGCGGCCCGGACCCCGCGGTCAGGGGGTGAGTTCCTCGACCGCCATCCGCAGCCGGCGCACGCCCTCCACGATCTCCGTGGGACCCGCGACACCCGCGAAACTCAGCCGGATGTGTCCGGCGGGGGGTTCCGCGCAGAAGTACGGCCGGCCCGGGGCCGCGGCGACGCCGGCCCGCAGGGCGGCGGCGACGAAGGCGGCCTCGGGCAGCGTGTCGGGCAGGCGCGGCCAGAGGTGGTAGCCGCCGTAGGGGACGTACGGCAGGGCCAGCGTGGGCAGCTGATGGGCGACCGCCCTGGTCAGGAGGTCCCGGCGGGTCTTGAGTTCCTGGGCGACGGCCCGCAGATGGCGGTGCCAGGCGGGCGATCCGACGAGTTCGAGCGCGGCCTCCTGGAGGGGGCGGGGGACGAAGAAGCTGTCGACGACCTGGATGGCGCGGAGGCGTTCCAGGACGGGGCCGCGGGCGGCGAGGGCGCCGACGCGGAGGCTGGGCGAGGTGGCCTTGGTGAGCGAGCAGACATGGACGACCACCCCGTCGGGGTCGTCCGCGGCGAGCGGGGCGGGGAGCGGCGGGGCGTCCTCGTGGACGAGACGGCGGGCGAAGTCGTCCTCGACGACGAAGGCTCCGGCGGCCCGGGCGATGCGGACGACCTCGCGGCGCCGCTCCGGCGCGAGCACGGCGCCGGTCGGGTTCTGGAAGAGCGGCTGGCAGACGAAGACACGGGCTCCGGTGGCGCGGAACGCGGCCTCGAGGAGCTCGGGGCGCACTCCGTCGGCGTCGACGGGGACGGGCACGGGGCGCAGTCCCGCCGCGCGGGCGACGGCCAGCATGCCCGGGTAGGTGGGCGACTCGACGAGGACGGGGGTGCCGGGCGGGGTGAGGGCGCGCAGGGCGGTGGTGATGGCGGACTGTCCGCCGGCGGTGACGAGGAGGTCGGCCGCGGTGACACTGCCGCCGATCTCGCGGGCGAACCACTCGCGCAGCTCGGGCAGGCCGTCGGTGGGCGGTCTGCTCCAGGCGCCGGGGCGGCGTCCCGCGCGGGCGAGGGCGGCGGCGAGCGCCCGCTCGGGCTGGAGGGAGGCGTGGAGATAGCCGCCGTTGAACTCGACCACTCCCGGTGGTGGCGCGGCGAGGGTGACGAGGACGCCGGAGGCGTCGACGGCCCGGGGGACGAGTTCCGTGGCGGAGTCGGCGCTGAGGGCGAGCTCCTGCCAGGAGGTGTCCCCGGCCACGGGGGTGGCGGTGCGGCGCTCGGCCCGGAACGCGCCGGCGCCGGGCCGGGTGACCACGAGCCCTTCGGCGGCGAGCTGGGCGAGGGCCCGGGTGACGGTCACCGGGGAGACCCGGTAGCGCTCGACGAGCGCACGACTCGACGGCAGCTTTCCACCTGGAGAGTAGCGGTTCAGCTCACTCCGCAAGGAATGCGCCAGTTCTGCGACACTGCTACGCTCGTTCATGACAGCAAAGGATAGCGCTACTGCCTCCAGCACGATAGCGGTCACCGCCTCCGCCGGTAGCACCGATACCGGAACCGCCGCGGGCGCCGACCCCGGAGCGAGTACCGGACCCGGCGCGAGCATCGGCCCCGGCGCGAACAGCGCCGCCGCCCGGACCGCCACCGATCCCCTCCCCCGCGGCACCCTGCTCGCCGGTCTCGGCGTGGTCGCGTTCTCGCTGACCTTCCCGTCGACCGTCTGGGGCCTGGAGAGCTTCGGCCCCTGGTCGCTCGTCGCCGTGCGCTCCACCCTCGCCGCCCTCATCGCGGGGGCGTTCCTGCTCGTCGGCCGGGTTCCGCTGCCGGAGCGGCGCCACTGGGCGGGCCTCGCCGTCGTCGCCGGCGGCGTCGTCATCGGCTTCCCGCTCCTGACGACCCTGGCCCTGCAGACCTCCACCACCTCGCACGCCGCCGTCGTGGTGGGCCTGCTGCCGCTCACCACGGCGGCCTTCGCCGCGGTGCGGACCGGACGGCGCCCCTCCCGCACGTTCTGGTTCGCCGCCGTGTCGGGCGCGGTCGTGGTGATCGCCTTCACGCTCCAGCAGAGCGGCGGGGCCGTCTCCCAGGGCGACCTGTACCTCTTCGGCGCGCTCCTGGTCTGCGCGGCGGGCTACACCGAGGGCGGTCGCCTCGCGCGGCTCATGCCCGGCTGGCAGGTCATCGGCTGGGCCCTCGTCCTGTGCCTGCCGCTGATGGCCGTCGGCTCCGCCGTGGCGCTGTCCACGGAGCCGGTCCACCTGACCGCCCACGGCGTGATCGGCCTGGTCTGGGTGGCCGCCGGTTCCACCTTCTTCGGCCTGTACGTCTGGTACCGGGGCATGGCCGCGATCGGCATCCCCAAGGCGAGCCAGCTGCAGCTGGCGCAGCCGCTCCTCACCCTGGTCTGGGCGGTGTTCCTGCTCGACGAGAGCCTGCCGCTCGCCGCCCCGCTCGCGGCGGTGGCCGTCCTGGTCTGCATCGCGGTCACCCAGCGGGCGAAGAGCTGACGCGACGGATCGGGGTGACCCGGGTCACAATGGCAGGCGTAGGGTCCGAAGCAGGACAAGCCGGTAGGACAGGCCCGGTCGCGAGGAGGCCCCGATGCAGGCGAGCGTGGGCGACAAACTGCTGGTGCACGGCCGGACCGTCGGTCATCACGACCGCACGGCGGAGGTGCTCCAGGTCCTGGGGGAGAACGGCACTCCCCCGTACCGCGTGAAGTTCGACGACGACGGTCACGAGGCCCTGATGTCGCCGGGCCCCGACACCGTCGTACGCCCTCACCCGGAGGCGGGGGCCCGCTGAGACCTCTCCTCCGGGGGACGGACCCTGGTCGGGTAGTGGTCGGCCACCACGGCGGCCATCGCCCCGATCCGGTCCGTGGCGACCTCCGTCGCGGCGAAGAAGCAGTGGCCACCGACCGCCGGGTAGCGGGCGGCGAGTTCCAGGTGGCGTGACAGCTCCCGCGGATCCTGCCAGGCCGCGGGCTGGGCGGGGTCGCCGGCCTTGTAGAGCGCCTCGCCGAGGTAGAGGCCGACGCCGGTCCCCCGGACCACCGCGTCCCACCAGGGCAGCAGCTTGGCGTAGTCGACGGCGGGCAGGCCGATGTTCCAGTACAGCTGGGGCACCACGTAATCGATCCAGCCCTCCCGGATCCACTTCCGGACGTCGGCGTACAGGTCGTCGTAGGTCTGGACACCCGCGTCGGTGTCCGAGCCCTCCCGATCGGTGGCTCTGTTCCGCCAGACACCGAAGGGACTCACGCCGAAGGCCACATCCCCCTTCACGTCCTTGATCCGGGCGGACATCTCGGAGACGAGCAGATCGGTGTTGTGCCGCCGCCAGGCCGCCCTGTCGGGAAAGTCACCGCCGTACCGCGCGTAGGTGTCGTCGTCGGCGAAGACCTCCCCTGCCACCGGGTAGGGGTAGAAGTAGTCGTCCCAGTGCACGGCGTCGATGTCGTAGCGACGCAGCGCGTCCAGCATCGCGTCCTGGACGAAGCGGCGGACCTCGGGCAGCCCCGGGTCGTAGTAGAGCTTCCCGCCGTAGGGCAGCACCCACTCCGGGTGCACCCGGGCCGGATGGTCGGCGACGAGCCGGCCCGGGTCCGTGTGATTCGCCACTCGGTACGGGTTGAACCAGGCGTGCAGTTCGAGGCCCCGCGCATGGGCCTGCTCGACGGCCGTGCCGAGCGGGTCCCAGCCGGGGTCGCGGCCCTGCGTCCCGGTGAGGCACTGCGCCCACGGCTCGTACGGCGAGGGCCAGAGCGCGTCGGCGGTGGGCCGGACCTGGAGGACCACCGCGTTGAGCCGGCGCTCGACCGCCCTGTCCAGGTGGGCCAGGAGCTCGGCCCGCTGCTCTTCGGCGGTCAGCCCCGCGCGGGAGGGCCAGTCGCGGTTGAGGACCGTGGCGATCCACATGCCGCGGAACTCCTGGCGCCGATGCGGTCCCGCCCGTACCGGGGTCTCGTCCCGGGCTGACGCCGGACCTGTCGTTCCCGTCACGGCGAGCGCCGCCCCGGTGGCTCCGGCCACGAACCCTCTTCTGCCGATAGGCCGCACTTGTACCCCTCCTCTGTCGGATACGTCACACCCACCCGGACAGCATGCCCGCCCCGGACGATCGATCATCGGTTAATGAGCGGTAACGTCGTGGGGGTCGAGGCGGACGCACCGGAATCACACGGGGCCCGCCGCAGAGAAGAGCGAAAGGCACGAGGTGACGGACTCCATGGCCGACATTGAGCGCGTCGGAGTGGTGGGCTGCGGCCAGATGGGCGCGGGCATCGCAGAGGTGTGTGCCCGGAGCGGCCTTGAGGTGAAGGTCGCCGAGACCACCGGCGAGGCGCTGGAGATCGGCCGCACACGGCTCTACAACTCGCTGGCGAAGGCCGCCGAACGCGGCAAGATCAGCGAGGAGGAGCGGGACGCCACGCTCGCTCGCCTCAGCTTCACCACCGACCTGGGCGAGTTCGCCGACCGCGACCTCGTCATCGAGGCGGTCGTGGAGAACGAACAGGTCAAGACCGAGATCTTCCAGGTGCTCGACCAGGTCATGACCCGGCGCGACGCGATCCTGGCCTCGAACACCTCGTCCATCCCGCTGGTCAAGCTGGCCGTGGCGACCTCCCGCCCCGACCAGGTCATCGGCATCCACTTCTTCAACCCGGCCCCGGTGCAGAAGCTCGTCGAGCTGATCCCGGCCCTCACCACCTCCGAGGGCACCATCAGCCGGGCCCAGGCCTTCGCGGAGAAGACGCTCGGCAAGCACGCGATCCGCGCGCAGGACCGGTCCGGCTTCGTGGTCAACGCGCTGCTCGTGCCGTACCTGCTCTCGGCGATCCGGATGTTCGAGTCGGGCATCGCGAGCCGCGACGACATCGACAACGGCATGGAGTTCGGCTGCGCCCACCCGATGGGCCCGCTGAAGCTGTCCGACCTGATCGGTCTGGACACCATCGCCTCGATCGCGGACTCGATGTACGCGGAGTTCAAGGAGCCGCTGTACGCCGCTCCGCCGCTGCTGCAGCGCATGGTGGACGCCGGCCGGCTCGGCCGGAAGACGGGCTGGGGCTTCTACCCGTACGCCTGATCCGCCGCACCACCCCCGATCACCGGACGGCCCGTTCTCTCGCACAGGTACGGGCCGTCCGGCGTTTTCACGCCAGGTGGTCAGCCGAGGCGCAGATGGCGGAGCATCAGAAGCCCGGCGGCCATGTTGGCGGCCGGGATCTCGCCCCGGGCGATCATGTCCGGGATCTCCTTCAGCGGGATCCAGGCCCGCCGCGAGGACTCGAAGGCGTCCTCGGGCGGTCCCGTGTACGTGGCCTGCTCCGCCCAGTAGAGGTGGTGCCGGGCGTCGGTGAGGCCGTTGGACGGTTCGACGGTGAGGAGATGGCGCAGCGGCCCCGGCCGCCAGCCGGTCTCCTCCTCCATCTCCCGGGCGGCGGCGGAAGCGATCTCCTCGCCGTCCTCGACGACACCGGCGGCCAGTTCCCAGCCCCAGCTGTCGGTGATGAAGCGATGGCGCCAGAGCATCAGGACTTCGTCGGCGTCGTTGACGGCGGTCGCGACGGCGACCGGACGGAGCCGGATCAGATAGTGGTCGAGGTGGCGGCCGTCGGGGAGTTCGACGTCCGCGAGGTTCACCCGGAACCAGCGATTCTCATAGACAGAGCGTTCGCTTAGTTTCGTCCACTGCACGTTCTTGCCACCTTCCGACTGGTCGGTGCTTGTTTGGTGGCAATATCGCAGCAGCCCGGCGCTCATAGGGGAACGCGCAGCGCCCCGTCGATGAGAGCCGCCGCGTCCCGGGCCTCCCCTCCGCCGCTCGCCATGAGATGTTCCCGCACCTGCCGCAGCCGGTCCCGCAGCCGCCGCGACTCCATCCCCCGCGCCCGCTCGGTCATCTCCACCGCCGTACGCGCCGCCCCGTCGGCCGCCCCCTGCCGCAGCTCGATCTGGCACAGCATGGCGAGCCGGTGCACCCGCCCCCGGTCGTGCGAGGGCGTCCCCACCGCCATCGACGCGTGCTCGTGCGCCGCCGCGAGATCACCCAGACTGAGGAGCGCCTCGGCGACCTGGACGTTGACGAGTCCCGGCTGCACATAGCCCGTCTCGGCCGGTTCCTCCCCCGGGCTGATCCGCTCCGCCGCCGTCTCCGCCCGCCGGATGCACGCCAACGCGGCCGCCCCGTCCCCCAGACGCGCGTACGCCTTCGCCTGCATCGCCGTCAGATCCGCCGCGAGCGCCGGGGTGATCTGCCGCCCCGCGGCCCGCAGCGCCGCCTCCGCGAACGCCACCGCCTGCCGGTACTCCCCCATGAACAGCGACTGGTTGACGAGCAGCGCGATCACATAGGCGCCGAGCCCCCGGTCACCGCTCGCCTTCGCCAGCCGCAGTGCCTGGTGGAAGTAGCGCTGGGCGAGACCGTGCGCGTCCGCGTCGTACGCGCAGATGCCGGCCACCGCCACGAGTCCGCCGGTGGCCCGGTGCAGCCTCCGGCCGAGGGCGTCGCTGTACGAGCCCCGCAGCAGCGGCGCGGTCTCCGTGGTGAGGAAGCCGACGATCCGGGCCCTGGTCGCGATGCCCCCGGCCTTGCGGTACATCTGCTCGTAGTGGGACCGGGCGGCGCCCAGCACGGCGATGTCCGCGGCCGAGACCGACGCCCGTCCCTTACGGGAGACGTCCCCGTCCTCGGGCGGGTTCTCCCACTCCCACACGGGCATCACCGCGGGAGTGCCGGTCACGGCCGGCGCACCGACTATGTGCGGCCGCTGCTGTTCGTCGGAACGCCACAGGGCGGGCGCCCGCTCCACGAACCCCGACAGGGGCGAACCGGCCGCGGGAAGCGGCCCGCCCGGCACCCCGAAGCCGATGTCGTCCAGGGTCACCTGCCGGCGCAGCCTCGCGGCGAGCACCTCGCAGATCAGGTCCGGCACCTGGCCGCGCGGCCGCTGCCCCTTCAACCACCGTGCCACGGCGGTGTGTTCGTAACGCAGGGCGAGGCCCCTGGCCCGGCCGGCCCGGTTCACATGGGCGGCGAGGCCTGCGTGGGAGACGCTCGCTTCGTCGAGCAGGGCGTCGAGCAAGGTGTTGGGCTGCATGGCCGCTCCGGTCACTCCGGTCGCTCCGGTCGCTCGGTGAACTCAGCGTAGCGGTGGCTGATTTCGTACGGACCGAACCACTGCGGAGGGCCCCCTTCGGGTCAACTCCGACCGGACGATTTCGCACGGGGTGTGAACGAAGTACTCGTTCTTCCGGTCCGCGCGCTCTGCCGCACTCGTCCCCGCACCGGTTGACTGTGCTTCTCGCCGCAAGGCGACGACCGGGCCGCCGGCTCCCCCCTCAACAGTGCGGCCGCCCGGTCCGCGTCGCCCGCCCCGCTGATCTGCCCGACACTCCGTGGCGGGGCGGGCGACGCCGACCCGCCCCCTCCCCTCAGCAGTGGGAGGAGGGGGCGGGCCGGGAACGGCGCAGCCCGGGTTCGGCGGGCTGCGCCGGCACCCGGACCCGGTCGTTGCGTACGGCGAGCAGCGCGACGTCGTCGGTGAGCCGGCCGCCCGTGTGGTGCAGGAGGGCCGCGTGGACGCGGCGGACGAGCGCGGCGGGCACCTCACCTGACATCCCGGCCAGCGCGGTGTCGAGCGCGAAGAACCGGCCCCGGTGGTCACGGGCCTCCTCGGCGCCGTCCGTGTGGAGGACCAGCGTCTCCCCCGGCAGCGGTCCGGCCACCGTGTGCGGGACGAGCACGGCGGGCAGCGGCAGGACCCCGAGCGGGGGAAGCGGGTCGCCGACCGGAAGCCGCTCCACCGTCCGCCCGAGGAGGTACGGGCCCGGGTGGCCGCAGTTGAACACCGAGAGCCGCCCGTCGGGCCCGAGCTCCAGGAGCAGCAGGGTCACGAACTCCTCCGCGGCCGGATGCTCGGGATCCGTCCCGCTCCGCGCCGGGTGCTCGTCCCGCGCCCGCTCCCGCAGATGCCGCTCCAGGGCACGCTCCAGACGCCGCAGCACCCCGCCGAGTTCGGGCTCGTCATGGGCGGCCTCGCGGAAGCTGCCGAGCACCGCCACCACCGCGCCGAGCGCGGCGAGCCCGTGGCCCCGGACGTCTCCGATGACGATCCGCACCCCGTACGCGGTGGCCACCGCCTCGTACAGATCGCCCCCGACGGACGCGCCCCGCGAGGCGGACAACTGCCCCGCGGCAAGGGACAGTCCGTCGAGCCGGGAGGGGGGCGGACGCAGCAGCACCTGCTGGGTGGCGACCGCGACGGCCCGCACCCGGGCCAGCTCGCGCACGAGCCCGCGCCGGAGACCGAGGACCATGCCGATGCCCACGGTGAGGAAGACGACACTGGTGGCGATCCTCATCGGCAGCCCCGGCTGCCGGGCCAGCGGACAGCCGAACTTCCATGCCACGGCCACCCCACCCCACACGGTGGGAAGAGCGAGCGGGGCCAGCCGGCGGAGCCGGGAGCCATCGGAGACCAACGACCTCATACGGATCATGCACGGCCCTTCCCGAGCCCCGACAGCGCCCGAGGGCCCTGCGGCACACAGGTCCGCCCCTGCGGCCGGGTCGATTCTGTCGAGCCCACGGCCCACCGGGGAACACCGCCCGACGATCTCACCCGAAGGAGTGAGAACCCCCGGCGCGCCGCCCTTCGCCAGGGCTCCGCCATGCGCACGGACGGACGGATCCCGTATGTGCATGCGTCTCTTGGGGCGGGAAACGGCGGAGGGCCGCCCCGGGGAATCCCCGGGGCGGCCCTCCTCGCTCGTACTGGCCGTGCGTCAGGCGCCGCGCAGGACGGCGCCCGTCCGGTCGGCGGCCAGGGCCACGGCCGCGTCGCGGGCGGCGCTGGCCTCGTCGACCGTGAGGGTGCGGTCCGTGGCGCGGAACTTCAGTGCGTACGCCAGGGACTTGGTGCCCTCGTCCAGCTGGTCGCCGGTGTAGACGTCGAACAGGCGGATGGACTCGAGGAGTTCACCCGCGCCCTCGGCGAGAGCGGCCTCGACCTCGGCGGCCGGGACCTCCGTGGCGACGACCAGGGCGACGTCCTGCGTGGCGACCGGGAAGGAGGAGATCCGGGGGGCCTTGAGCGGGCCCTCGTTCGCCTTCTCCAGGAGGTCCAGGTCGATCTCCATCGCGCAGCTGCGGGCCGGAAGACCGAACGCCTTCACCACGCGCGGGTGGAGTTCGCCGGCGTGGCCGACGAGGACCTTCTCGCCGTCCACCTCGACGTGGAACGCGGCGCAGCGGCCCGGGTGCCAGGGGGCGTGCTGGTCGGCGCTGATGATCAGCTCGACCCCGGCCTCCGCGGCCACGGTCCGGCCGGCCTCGACCGCGTCGGCCCAGTCGGCCGGACGGCCCTTGCCCCACCAGCCGGCCTGCTCGCGCGCACCGGCGAGGACGACGGCCGCGCGGCGCGGCTGCGCGGGCAGCGCGGCGTTGACCTGGGCGATCTCCGCGTCCGTGGGACGGCGGTCGACGGGCAGCCGGACGGCGACGCCGGGCTGTCCCTCCGGCCGGAAGACCAGTCCGGTCTCGAAGAGCGCCAGGTCGTGGCTGCCGCGGCTGTCGTTGCGGCGGAGCGCACCGAGCAGGCCGGGGAGCAGCGTCGTACGGAGCGCGGGCTCCTCGTCCGAGAGCGGGTTGACCAGCTTCACAAGGAGGCGGCGGGCGTCGTCCGCGTCGAGGCCGAGGTTGTCGAGGGCCTGCTCCCCGATGAACGGGTAGTTCAGGGCCTCGACGTAGCCGGCGCCGGCGAGCGCGCGGCCCACCCGGCGGTGGACGCGCTGGCGCTCGGTGAGCCCGCGGCCGGCCGGGGGCTTCGGCAGCGTGGAGGGCAGGTTCTCGTAGCCCTCCAGACGGATGACCTCTTCGGCGAGGTCGTTCGGCGCGCCCAGGTCGGGACGCCACGAGGGCACGGTGACGACCAGTTCGTCCTGGCCGTAGACGTCGCAGCCGACCTCCTGGAGACGGCGGACGACGGTCTCGCGGCCGTAGTCGACGCCCGCGATCTTGTCCGGGTGGTTCGCCGGCATGGTGATCGTGCGCGGCGCGGACGGGGCGACGATCTCGGTGACGCCGGCCTCGGCCGTACCGCCCGCGAGCAGCACGAGCAGGTCGACCGTCCGCTGCGCGGCAGCGGCGGCGGCCTGCGGGTCGACACCGCGCTCGAAGCGCTTGGACGCCTCGGAGGACAGCTTGTGGCGGCGGGCCGTGCGGGCGATCGAGATCGCGTCGAAGTGCGCGGCCTCGATGACGACCTCGGAGGTGCCGGTGACGAGACCGGTCTCGGGATCGGTCACCGGGTCGGCGATCTCCGTGTTGGCGCCGCCCATGACGCCCGCGATGCCGATCGGGCCGCGGTTGTCGGTGATGACCAGGTCCGCGGCGTCCAGGACGCGCACGGTGCCGTCGAGGGTGGTGATCTTCTCGCCGGCCTCGGCGCGGCGGACCCCGATGGGGCCGTCGAGCCGGGTGCGGTCGTAGGCGTGCAGCGGCTGGCCGAGCTCCAGCATCACGTAGTTGGTGACGTCGACGGCCAGCGAGATCGGGCGCATGCCGGCCTTCTGGAGGCGGCGCCGCAGCCAGATCGGGGAGCGGGCCTCGGGCGCCAGACCGACGACGGTGCGCGCGGTGAAGCGGTCGCAGCCGATCGGGTCGGTGACCTGGACCGGGTAGCCGTACGAGTTCGGCGCGGGCACGTCGAGGAGCGCCGGGTCGCGCAGCGGCAGGCCGTACGCGATGGCGGTCTCGCGGGCGACACCGCGGATCGAGAGGCAGTAGCCGCGGTCCGGGGTGACGGCGATGTCGAGGACCTCGTCGAACAGCTCCAGGAGGACCGTGGCGTCGGTGCCGATCTCGTGCTCCGGCGGCAGCACGATGATGCCGTGCGTACCGTCGTCGCCCATGCCGAGCTCGTCGCCGGAGCAGATCATGCCCCGGGAGACCCGGCCGTACGTCTTGCGCTCGGCGATCCGGAAGTCACCGGGGAGCACGGCGCCGGGCAGCGCCACGACGACCTTGTCGCCAGCGGCGAAGTTCCGGGCGCCGCAGATGATCTCCTGCGGCTCACCGGTGCCGTTGGCCTGGCCGACGTCGACGGTGCAGAAGCGGATGGGCTTCTTGAACTCCGTCAGCTCCTCGATGGTGAGGACCTTGCCGACCACCAGCGGGCCGGTCAGGCCGGCGCCGAGCTGCTCGACGGTCTCGACCTCGAGGCCTGCCGAAATGAGCTTGGCCTGGACGTCGCGGCCGGTCTCCGTCGCCGGCAGGTCGACGTACTCCCGCAGCCAAGAAAGCGGGACCCGCATCAGATCTCCATCCCGAACGGCCGGGTGAACCGGACGTCACCCTCGACCATGTCTCGCATGTCGTCGACGTTGTGGCGGAACATCAGCATCCGCTCGATGCCGAACCCGAAGGCGAATCCGCTGTACTTCTCGGGGTCCACACCGCAGGCGACGAGCACCTTCGGGTTGACCATGCCGCAGCCGCCGAGCTCGATCCAGCCCTCGCTGCCGCAGGTGCGGCAGGGGCGGTCCGGGTTGCCGATGGACTCGCCGCGGCAGACGTAGCAGAGCATGTCCATCTCTGCGGACGGCTCGGTGAAGGGGAAGAAGTTCGGGCGGAGCCGGGTCTTCATGTCCGGGCCGAAGAGTGCCTGGACCATGTGGTCCAGGGTGCCCTTGAGGTCGGCCATGGTCAGGCCCTCGTCGACGGCGAGCAGCTCGATCTGGTGGAAGACCGGGGTGTGCGTGGCGTCGAGCTCGTCGGTGCGGTAGACGCGGCCGGGGCACACCACGTAGACCGGGGGCTCCCGGTCGATGAGGGTGCGGGCCTGGACCGGCGAGGTGTGCGTGCGGAGTACGACGCCGGACTCGTCGCCCGTCGTTCCCTCGGGGCCCTCGACGAAGAAGGTGTCCTGCATCTGGCGCGCCGGGTGGTCCGGGACGAAGTTCAGGGCGTCGAAGTTGAACCACTCCGCCTCGACCTCGGGGCCCTCGGCGACCTCGTACCCCATGGAGACGAACACGTCGGCGACGCGCTCCATGAGGGTGGTCAGCGGGTGGCGGGCACCGGCCGGGACGCGGTCGTACGGCAGGGTGACGTCGACGGCCTCCTCGACGAGGACGCGGGCGTCTCGCTCGGCCTCCAGCTCGGTCTGGCGGGCGGCGAGCGCCTTCGAGACGGCGCCGCGGGCCTGGCCCACGACCTTTCCGGCGGCGGCCTTGGCCTGCGGAGGCAGGGCGCCGATCTCCCGGTTGGCGAGCGCCAGCGGCGAGGTGCCACCGGTGTGCGCGGTCTTCGCCTGCGCGAGCGCGTCGAGGTCGCCCGCGGCGGCGAAGGCGGCGAGCGCCTCGTCCCGCATGCGCTCGATCTCTTCCGGTTTCAGTGCCTCGACCTCAACCGGGTCGTACGACTTATTGGGTGCGGACATCTCTTCCCGTGCTTCCGTTGGCTGGCTGGGCGGCCCCGCTCGACGTCAAGGGCGCAAACGTGCCAAAGGACGAGTCTAACGGGGTGGGGGGACGCGAATGAGCCCGTGGGCAGGCCGGACGGCTCCTGATCTCTCGTGGTCTCGTCAGGTGAGACGTCAGAGGAGATGGGCCGGGGTGCCGACGGGCAGGATAAATCGGAACTCGGCCCCGCCCCGGGGGCCCCTTCCGACGGTGATGGTTCCGCCGTGGGCCTCGACGACGCCCTTGACGATGTAGAGCCCGAGCCCGGTGCCGCCGCGTTTGCTGCCTCGCCAGAAGCGGGTGAAGACGCGGCTCATCGACTCCTCGGGGATGCCGGGTCCCTCGTCGCTCACGGTGACCTCCGTCCCCTCTTCTCCGTCGTCGCCCGCCCTGGCGGGTGCCACCTCGATGGTGACGGTTCCTTCGCCGTGGCGCACCGCGTTTTCGAGGAGGTTGCCGAGGATCTGGTCGATCTTGTCGGGATCGGCCCAGAGGTCGGGCAGTTCGGGCCTGATCCGTACGAAGAAACGGTCCGGGGACTGGCCGCCCGTGGTGTGCACCTGGATGTGGCGGCCGATGGCGGCGGCGATGTCGACGGGCTGGCGGCGGACTTCGAGCCGGCCGGAGTCGATCCTGGAGATGTCGAGGAGTTCGGCGATGAGCCGCTTGATGCGGCCCGCGTCGGCGTCGACGGTCTCCAGCATCAGCCGCTTCTGCTCGTCGTTGAACCGCTCCCACTTGCCGAGCAGGGTGGCGGTGAAGCCCTTGACGGAGGTGAGCGGGGAGCGCAGTTCGTGGGCGACGGTGGCGATGAGCTCGGCGTGGCTGCGCTCGGTGCGGCGGCGCGCCTCGGTGCCGCGCAGCGAGACGACGACCCGGCGGACCGGTCCCGTGGGGCGCTCGCGGACGTACGTGGCGGAGACGAGGACCTCGCGTCCGCCGGGCAGCAGCAGGTTGCGCTCGGGCTGGCCGCGGCGGATGGCGAGGCCGCCGTACGGGTCGGTCAGGGTCCACCAGCGGCGGCCCTTGAGGTCTTCGAGGGGCAGCGCCTGGTCGAGGGGGAGGCCGAGGGCGCGGTCGCCGGGGACGGCGGTGATGCGGCCGGCGGCGGCGTTGAAGCAGATGACGCGGCCGGTCTCGTCGGCGACGACGAGACCGTCGGGCAGGTCGTCGGGGTGGAGTCCCCCGAACCCGGCGTCCTCGCCGGGACCGGTGCTCCCGGCGGGGCCGGGTGCGGCCTCCGCGCGCGGGTCCTCGGGCTCCGGGGCGCACGGCGGAGCGGTGCTCCGTGCCTGTGCGGGACTGTCCGTGCCGACCGTCATCCCCGTACCCCACCCCTCCGTGTAGCGCAGTGGGCCCCCGAGTGCGTCACTCTACTGGGCGGGGCGGACGGAGGGGGCCTTCAGGCGGAGGTTCGGGGGCGCTGGGCGCGGGCGGAGGCGTACAGGCAGACCGCGGCGGCGGTGGCGAGGTTGAGGCTCTCGGCCTTGCCGTGGATCGGGACGCGGACGACGGCGTCGGCGAGGGCCCGGGTCTCCTCGGGAAGCCCCCAGGCCTCGTTGCCGAAGATCCAGGCGGTGGGCCCGCCCATGGTGCCGGCGTCCAGCTCGGCGTCGAGGTCGTCCTGGCCGGCCCCGTCGGCGGCGAGGATCCGTACGCCCGCGCTCTTCAGTCCGGCGACCGCCTGCTCGACGGGGACGCCGACGGCGACGGGCAGGTGGAAGAGGGAGCCGACGGAGGCGCGTACGGACTTGGGGTTGTACAGGTCGACGGAGGCGTCGGTGAGGACGACGGCGTCGGCGCCGGCCGCGTCGGCGCAGCGCAGCACGGTGCCGGCGTTCCCGGGGTCGCGTACGTGGGCGAGGACGGCGACCAGCTTGGGCTTGGCCGCGACGATCTGCTCGAACGGCGAGTCGAGGAACCGGCAGACGCCGACGAGCCCCTGCGGGGTCACGGTCTGGGAGACCTCGGCGAGGACGGCGTCGGACGCGTGGTGGACGCGGGCACCGGAGGCGAGGGCGGCCTCGATGATCGGGGCGTAGCGCTCGGCGGCCTCGACGGTGGTGAAGAGCTCGACGAGGGTCGGCTCTCCGGTGGAGCCGCGGTGCTCGACGGCCTCGCGGACGGCCTGCGGGCCCTCGGCGATGAAGAGGCGGTCCTTGCCCCGGAAGTTGCGCTTGGCGAGCCGCCGGGCGGCGACGACACGCGGCGAACGCGGGGAGATCAGCTCGGGGGTGACCATGAGGTGCGGCGGTTCTCTCTATCGAGGGGGACGGCGGCATCGGGGGCCGACGCACCCGGACCCGCAGGCGCACGCGCCTGCGGGTCCGGGCAGAGGTACTGCGGCCTGGAAGATCAGGCAGCGGCCTTCGGGGCGTTGACGTCGGCCGGCAGAGCCTTCTGCGCGACCTCGACCAGCGCGGCGAACGCGTTGGCGTCGTTGACGGCCAGCTCGGCGAGGATCTTGCGGTCCACCTCGATGTTGGCGGCCTTCAGACCCTGGATGAGGCGGTTGTACGTCATGCCGTTCAGGCGGGCAGCGGCGTTGATGCGCTGGATCCACAGCTGACGGAAGTCGCCCTTGCGCTTCTTGCGGTCGTTGTAGTTGTAGACCAGCGAGTGGGTGACCTGCTCCTTGGCCTTGCGGTACAGGCGCGAGCGCTGACCGCGGTAGCCGGAGGCCGCCTCGAGGATCGCCCGGCGCTTCTTGTGGGCGTTGACTGCCCGCTTGACGCGTGCCACTTGTTAACTCCTTGTAGCGGGGTCGTGGTTGGACTCACACGACCCGAAAAACGAATGGGTCCCGGACCTGGCCGGTAGCCCTCGTCGCCGAGGGCGGGTGATCAGATCAGATGCCCAGCATCTTCTTGATCTTGGCCGCGTCGCCCGGGGCCATCTCGGCGTTGCCGGTGAGGCGACGCGTCAGCTTGGACGACTTGTGCTCGAGCAGGTGGCGCTTGCCGGCGCGCTCGCGCATGATCTTGCCGGTGCCGGTGACCTTGAAGCGCTTCTTGGCACCGGAGTGCGTCTTGTTCTTCGGCATCGCGCCGTATCTCCTCGTCAGTGGCGCTCCCCCGGTGTGGGTACCGGACAACCGGGAGCGTCAGTTCTTCGTCTGGTGGGTCCGGGCGGGCCCCAGGGCTGCCTGGGTGGCAGCCCGTCGGGTCACGCCTCGGGGTTCTCGGCCGGAGCCTCGACCTCGGCCTCGGCGACCGGAGCCTCGACCTCGGTCTCGTCGGCCGGGGCCTCGGACGTCTCCTCGGAGGTGACGCCCTGGCGCTCGGCCTTGCGTGCGGCCTGAGCCTCACGCGCCTCGGCCATGGCCTCGGTCTTCTTCTTGTGCGGGCCGAGAACCATGATCATGTTCCGGCCGTCCTGCTTCGGGTTGGACTCGATGAAGCCAAGCTCCTCGACGTCCGACGCCAGCCGCTGCAGCAGCCGGAAACCAAGCTCGGGACGGGACTGCTCACGACCACGGAACATGATCGTGATCTTGACCTTGTCACCCTGCTTGAGGAACCGGACGACGTGACCCTTCTTGGTGTCGTAGTCGTGCGGGTCGATCTTCGGCCGGAGCTTCATCTCCTTGATGACCGTGTGCGCCTGGTTCTTGCGCGCCTCACGGGCCTTCATGGCCGACTCGTACTTGAACTTCCCGTAGTCCATGAGCTTGCACACGGGCGGACGGGCGTTCGCCGCGACCTCGACCAGGTCGAGGTCGTACTCCTGTGCGAGCTCCAGGGCCTTGGCAAGCGGAACAATCCCGACCTGCTCGCCGCTGGGTCCGACAAGTCGCACCTCGGGAACGCGAATCCTGTCGTTGATGCGGGGCTCGGCGCTGATGGATCCTCCTAGGTAGCACCACGCGACCGCCTGGCGGACGGACGCGCAACGTCTGTTTCTGAGACCAACCGAGCCGGCACGTGAAAAACGCCCCGGACGGGACACAGGCGGGGCTCCAGGGGAATACCGGAACACCGCCGCGGTCAACCGCGGGGCGCACATCGGGCGGCTCCATCGTCCGTACGGAACGATGGGCGCCACCTGACCGGTGACCCGCCACCCGCGAGGGTGGTCAGGTGGGAGTTCGGAGCCTCCACTTGTGGGCCGGGCACACACGTGTCCGGCCGGTCGTTACACAAGGTTAGCAGGACCCGGCGGTCTCCGCTAACCGAGGACCGGCATATCGTATGAGGCATGAGCGAGACGCCCCAGAACGAGTCCGCGGACTCCCCCGACGCCCCTGACTTCGACGCCATGACCCGCGACATCGCGGAGGTCCCGGCGGTCGAGGTGATCGTGACGGTCGCCGTCAACCTGATGAGCGCCGCCGCGGTGAAGCTCGGGCTCACCGAGGAGGGCGACAAGTACAAGGACCTCGACGAGGCGCGCAAGCTGGTGCACGCGCTCGCGGGTCTGCTCGACGCCGGCGCGACGGAGGTCTCCTCCTTCCACGCCGCTCCCCTGCGGGACGGCCTGAAGTCCCTCCAGCTCGCCTTCCGCGAGGCCTCCCTGATCCCGGACGAGCCGGGCCAGGGCCCGGGCGAGAAGTACACGGGGCCGGTGTACGGCTAGGGGTTCGGGGGTACGGGGGTCGCCCCCCGGAGGAGAACAGTCACGGGGCCGGTGTACGGCCAGGACTTCTCTTACTTTCTTACGTAGAAGGGCTCGCCCGGAGGCGTGGCCGAGGCCGGCAGGAGTGCCAGGTCGAGGCCCCGCACCAGGCGGGCCCTCAGTGTTTCGTCGGCGGCCAGGGCACGGGCCACGCGCTGGGCGGCCTCCGCCGGGGCGGCGTCTTCCGCGAGGACCAGGGCGAGGGTGCCGTCGGCGGCGCCGGGGCCCAGGTGGGCGCGGAGCACCGCGGGCTCGGCGGCGACGGCTGCCCGTACCGCTTCCCGTACGGCCGGGTCGTCGAGCGGGTCGGCGCTGGTCCGGCCCTCGGCGAGGGCGAGCAGGGCCGGGCCGGTCAGCTGGTACGGCACGGGGCCGGCGAGGTCCAGGACCACCGTGTCCGCCTTCTCGTGCGCGGCAGCCTGGAGCGCCTGGTGGAGCGGGACCGCCACGGGCCGGGCCTCGGGGTCCCAGAGGGCGAGCGAGGCGATCGAGGTGAAGGCGGGCAGGGCGCGCCGGTCCCCGGCCGTGAGGGTGGGGACCGCCATGTCGCTGGTCTTCTCGCGGCGCAGGCCGTTCTCGTCGGTCTCGACCTCGCCGAGGACGGCGACCACGGGGACGAGGAGCCGGGCCTCCCGCAGCGCGTCGAGGACCGGGCCGTGGGCGGTTCTGTCCTCCGCCCAGGCCGCGAGGGCCGCGGCGAGCCGCGGGTCGGCGGTGCCGTCGTCGTCGGAGAAACCGGGGTCCGGGATGTTCTTGAGCGCCACGCACCGAGCCTAACGGGCGTGACCGGACGCTCTGCCCGCCGGGGCGGCTACGGGTTCCGCCGGGTCCGTCGCAGGGCGACGGCGGTGAGGAGCAGCAGGGCGCCGAGCCCGCCGGCGAGCGGGGCGAGCAGCCCGACGGGACGGCTCTCCTCGGGGGCGGGGAGCGGTCCGGGGCCGAAGTACCGGCCCTTGTAGCCGGAGCTGGTGTTCTTCGGGTCGCCGCCCTTGAGCTTGGCGCCCGCCTCGATCGCGGCGGCCGGGTCGACCGTCCCGTACCCCTTGGCGTCGCTGCGGCCGCCCTTGGGGCGGTTGCGGGCGGTTTCGATGAGCAGCCGCTTGACCTGGGCGGGGGTGAGGTCGGGGTGCGCGGCGCGGACGAGGGCGACGGCCCCGGAGGCGAACGCGGCGGCGGCGCTGGTGCCCCAGCCCTCGTAGTAGCGGCGGTCGGGGTCGGCGATGGCGATGTCGACCCCGGGGGCGCTGACGGTGGCGTACCAGCGGCGGGTGGAGAAGGAGGCGTGGGTGCCGTAGCGGTCGACGGCGGTGACGGCGATGACCCCGGGGTAGGCGGCGGGGTACGAGATGTGGTCGCCCTTCTCGCCGCCGTTGCCGGCGGAGGCGACGACGGAGACGCCCTTCGCGAGGGCGTACTGGACGGCGGCGTCCTCGCCCGCGTCGGGGTGGGCGGACTTGGAGTCGTCGCCCAGGGAGAGGTTGATGACGTCGGCGCCGTGGTCGGCGGCCCAGCGGATGCCTTCCGCGAGGGCGGCGCCGCGGGACTTGCGGGCTTTGTCGCGGGCCTTGTCGGTGCCTTCGAGGATGACCCGTACGGGCAGGATCTTCGCTTCGGGGGCGATGCCGAGGACGCCGTCCCGGCCGTCGTGTCCGTGACCGTGTCCGGCGATGATCCCGGCCATGGCGGTGCCGTGCCGGGCCCAGGCGCGGTCGCCCTCGGCCGCGCCGAAGCCGATGAGGTCGCGTCCCGTGAGGACCGAGCCTTCGAGGTCCGGGTGCCCGGCGTCGACGCCGGTGTCGAGGACGGCGACCGTGACGCCCTCGCCCTTGGTGGTGCGCCAGGCCTCGGTGGTGTGGAGCGCTTCGAGGCCCCACTGGCGGGCGCGGATGGTGTCGGCGTGGGCGGGTGTCGTGGTGGCGGGCAGGACGGAGAAGGCGGTGGCGAGGAGGACCGCCGCGGGGGTACGGAGGCGGGTCACCGGGCGCTCTTCTCCTTCGCCGCCGCGGCGGCGATCGTGCGCAGCAGCCGTTCGATGCGCACCGTGATGCCCTTGGCCTCGTGGCCGAGGCCGGACTGCGCGGCGGCGTCGGTACGGCCCCGGGCCATGGTCCGGTCGGCGGGCTGCGGTTCTTCGACGGCCCGGCCGTCCGCGAAGCCGGAGACGGCGGTGACGACGACGGGGAGATCGGCGGGGGCGTTCAGCCACCAGCTGGCGCGCTGGTCGGCGCCGAACCGGGCGGCGACGGTGCCGGGGCCGGCGAGGGCGGGGGGTACGTCCTGGCCGAGGCGGGTGGTGAGGCCGCCCTGGCCGAGGGTGCGCTGGGCGGTGACGTCGGCGCGGGTGAAGACGAGGCCGACGGTGATGACGCTGCTGGCGGTGGCGTCGGTGTAGGTGGCGCGCAGGACGCGCTCGCAGCCGAGCGGGCGGAGGGCGGCGAGCAGGCCCTTGGCGAGGACGGCGGGCGAGCAGGCGGCGTCCGGGGCGACGACGATCCGGGTCCAGGTGCGTGCGGCCGCGCCGGGGCCCGCCTCTGGGCCCGCGAGGGTGCGGGGGAAGAGGGTGTCGACGGGGGCGTTGTGCCAGAGCTCCATCGCCTCGGTGTAACCGGCGGGTTCGGGGCGCTCCCCGGGCTCGGCGGCGGCCAGCCACACCCCGGCGAGGGCGCCGCCGATGAGCCCGACGCCTAGGACGGCGCAGACGGCGGCGGCGATGTTCCGCCCGGTGCGCCGCTCGCGTACGGGCCGGAGCCGCGTGGTGGTCTCGACGGGCGCCTCGGGCGGGAGGGCGCCGGGAGCGGCGGCGCCGTAGGCGTAGGTGTGGCCGTAGGGCGGGACGGGGGGCCGGACGTGGGGAGGGGCGGCGGGAGCCGGGGCAGCCGCCGGCCGAGGGGGTGTGCTGTGCCCGGGGCGCGGCGGATGAGCAGCCGAGGGAGGAGCGGGCGCCGGGATGGCGGGAGCCGGGGCGGCCGCCGGACGCGGCAGCGGCGCGGGCGCCGAGGTGGACGGTCCCGACGCCGGACGCGGCGTGCCCGTTGGGTTCGTGTCTTCTGTCGACGACGCCTGGCGTGGCGCACCCGTGGGCGCCGAGGGCACCGCACCGGTGGTGGTGCGCGGCGAGACCGGTGCCGTCTCCGTCGGGCGGATCGCCCGGAGGCGGGCGGTGGTCTCCACCGCCGGCGGCTCGGGGGTGGCGGCGGGCGGGAGGAGGGCGTCGGTGATGCGCGAGGCCGTGCCGGGGCGCTGCTCGCCGGTCATCCCCGTTCCCCCCGCTCGTGTCGACAATGGCCGTCACTCTACGGGCTGTTCCCCCTGGCACGGGAACCCAGGGGCTACCCACCCGTAAACCCGTCTGGCAAGCTCGGGCCATGACTCCCCGTGCCTCCGACCGGGCCCGTTACGACCGGGCCACCGCTCATCTCGACGCGCCCGTGGCGATCGTCGATCTCGAGGCCTTCGACGCCAACGCGGCGGACCTGGTGCGCCGGGCGGGCGGCAAGCCCGTCCGGGTGGCGAGCAAGTCCGTGCGGTGCCGGGCGCTCCTGGAGCGGGTGCTCGCACGGGAGGGCTTCGTGGGGATCATGTCGTTCACGCTCGACGAGTCGCTGTGGCTGGCCCGTGCCGGGTTCGACGACGTCCTGCTCGCCTATCCCTCGGCGGACCGCAGCGGGTTCGGGGAGCTGGCGCGGGATCCGAAGCTCGCCGCCGCGGTGACCGTGATGGTCGACGACGTGGCGCAGCTGGATCTGATCGACGCGTCCCGCGCGGGCGGGACGGAGGAGGTCCGGGTCTGTCTGGAGCTGGACACGTCGCTGCGGCTGATCGGGGGCCGGATACGGGTCGGAGCGCTGCGCTCTCCGCTGCGCGAGCCCGCCCAGCTGGCCGAGCTGGCCCGCTCGGTGGTGCGTCGCCCCGGTTTCCGGCTGGTCGGGATCATGGCGTACGAGGGGCATGTCGCGGGGGTAGGGGACGCGGTCGCGGGCCGGCCGCTGCGCTCGCGGGCGATCCGGCTGATGCAGGCGGCGGCCCGCAGGGAGCTGGCGGAGCGCAGGGCGGCCGTGGTGCGTGCCGTACGGGCGGTGGCGCCGGACCTGGAGTTCGTGAACGGCGGCGGTACCGGCAGCGTGCAGCACACGGCCGCCGAGGACGCGGTGACGGAGATCGCCGCGGGCTCGGGGCTCTTCGTGCCGCGCCTCTTCGACAACTACACCTCGTTCACCGGGCGGCCCGCCGCCCTGTTCGCGCAGCCGGTCGTCCGTCGTCCCGGCGTCGGGGTGGTGACCGTGCTCGGGGGCGGCTATCCGGCGTCCGGGGCGCCCGGCCGGGACCGGCTGCCCGTGCCGTACCTGCCGGAGGGCCTGCGGTACGACCCGCAGGAGGGCCCCGGCGAGGTGCAGACCCCGCTGCTCGGCTCGCCGGCCGACGATCTGCGGATCGGCGACAAGGTGTGGTTCCGGCACGCGAAGGCCGGCGAGCTGTGCGAGCGGTTCGAGAGCCTTCGGCTGGTCGAGGGCGACCGCATCACGGCGACCGTGCCGACGTACCGGGGCGAGGGCCGGACCTTCCTCTAGCAGACACCCCCTAGTGGACGGAGTCCGTCTGGTCCGGGATCACGCTGCCGTCGGACCGCCGGACCGGCTCCGCCGTGCCGTCGGCCGCCGTGTAGCCGGTGGTGGCGCACGGGTAGGGGGCCGTCTTCGGCTTCTTCGGCTCGATGAACATGGGGTTGACGATCCAGCGGCCGTCGCCGTTCTCGTACGCCCGGCACATGAGTTCGTTCTTGTTGCGGTTGAGCACGAGGCGCAGGCCGGTGGCGTCCCGCAGGAAGGAGACGTCGGTGTCGGAGTCCCCGGCGGCGAGGACGTGGCGCCGGGAGGCGGGCTGTACGCGTTCGGCGGCGGGGCCGTGGACGCCGAGGATCTCCTGGTTGATCCAGCAGCGCTTGCCGTCGATGTAGGTGATCATCCGGTCCTCGCCGTCCCGGACGGTGCCGCAGCCCTTGAGGTGGGCGGTGAGGCGGCCGTGCTCGGTGGTGTTGCGGATGCCGATCGCGCGGGAGGGGTGGACGCCGACGCCCTTCGCCCAGACGTCGACGACGGGTTCGGGCGAGGCGGAGACGATCCAGACGTCGAAGCCGGCGTCCTGGAGGGTGCGGATCAGGTCGCGCTGCTGCGGGTAGTGACGGATCCAGCCGGTGACCTCGGACGTGCCGACGCGCTGGACGGCGCCCTGGGGGGCGGCCAGGTTCTCGGCGCGGGCGGCCGCGGCGAAGGACTCGACCTGGCGGGTGGTCCAGCCGCGCAGGAGCTGGGCGAGCCAGGCGTACTGGGGTTCCATCCTGCGGTGGTCGAACCCGGTGAACGCCGCCGCGCCGCCGGTGGTGGCGCCCGTGCCGTAGACGGAGAGGATCTCGTCGGCGCAGCGGGTGTCGGTGGCCGTGGGGAGCCTGCGCACGCCGGAGGGGCAGGCGTGGCCGAGGGCGGCGGCGGCCCCGGGGGTGAGGTGGCGGCTGGTGGTGGACCAGTCGCCGTCGCGGGGCGGGCGTATGCGGTCGTTGCGGAGGAGCCAGTAGAAGGTGGCGTCGCCGACGTCGTTCTTGATGACGGTGTTGTCCCAGTCGAAGACGGCGACGGGCTTCTTCCCCTTGTCGTGGCAGTGGTCGGCGATCAGGGCGTCGAGCCGGGCCTTGTTGTCGCCGTGCCAGCCTTCGGAGACCTTCAGGGCCGGGCAGGCGCGGGGTTCCGCCTGGGCCGGGACCGTGGCGACGAGGCCCGTCGCGGCGAGGGCGAGCGCGGCGGCGGCCGCGGACGTACGGAGTCGGCGGTTCATGGTCACTCTCCAGGTCGGTACGCGGAACAGCCGGGCGCCTTGCGACGCCCGGCTGCCGGGGGTGTGGGAGGAGGAGCGGGAGGGGTTAGAGCGGCGTCACGTACGCGCCCGCGATGCCGCCGTCGACCACGAAGTCGCTGGCGTTGACGAAGGAGGAGTCGTCGCTCGCGAGGAACGCGACGGCGGCGGCGATCTCCTCGGCCTCGGCGAAGCGGCCGACGGGGATGTGGACGAGGCGGCGGGCGGCCCGCTCGGGGTCCTTGGCGAACAGCTCCTGGAGGAGCGGGGTGTTGACCGGCCCGGGGCAGAGGGCGTTGACGCGGATGCCCTCGCGGGCGAACTGGACGCCCAGTTCGCGGGACATGGCGAGGACGCCGCCCTTGGACGCGGTGTACGAGATCTGGCTGGTGGCCGCGCCCATCAGGGCGACGAAGGAGGCGGTGTTGATGATGGAGCCCCTGCCCTGGCGGCGCATGTAGGGCAGCGCTGCCTTGCAGCAGAGGTAGACGGAAGTCAGGTTGACGTCCTGGACGCGCTTCCAGGCTTCGAGTCCGGTCTCCAGGATGGAGTCGTCGTCCGGGGGCGAGATGCCGGCGTTGTTGAAGGCGATGTCGACGGAGCCGTAGGTCTCGAAGGCGGTGCGGAACAGTGCCTCGACCTCCTCCGGGTCGGTGACGTCGACCTTCACGAAAGTGCCGCCGACCTCCTCCGCCGCGGCCTTTCCGGCCTCCTCGTCGATGTCGCCGCAGACGACGTTCGCACCCTCGGAGGCGAGACGGCGGGCGGTGGCGAGGCCGATGCCGCTGCCGGCTCCGGTGATGACGGCGGTACGGCCGACCAGGCGGCGGCAGATGATCTCTTCGGTGCTCATGCGGGTCAGGCCTCCGTGCTGATGAAGACGTTCTTGGTTTCGGTGAAGGCGGTCAGGGCGTCGGGGCCGAGTTCGCGGCCGAGGCCGGACTGCTGGTAGCCGCCGAACGGGGTCGCGTAGCGGACGCTGGAGTGGGAGTTGACCGAGAGGTTGCCGGCCCGGACGGCGCGGGAGGCGCGCAGGGCGCGGCCGACGTCCCGGGTCCAGATCGAGCCGGAGAGGCCGTACTCGGTGGCGTTGGCGAGGCGGATCGCGTCGGCCTCGTCCTCGAAGGGGAGGACGACGGCGACGGGTCCGAAGATCTCCTCGACGGCGCAGGGGGCGTCCTCGGGAACGTCGGTGAGGACGGTCGGCGGGAACCAGAAGCCGGGGCCTTCGGGCGCCTTGCCCCGGATGCCGGTGAGGTCGTCGGTGACGTAGGAGCGGACGCGGTCGAGCTGGGCGCGGGAGATGAGCGGACCCATCTGGGTGCGCTCGTCGGAGGGGTCGCCGACGACGATCTCCTCGATCGCGGGGGTGAGGAGCTCCAGGAAGCGGTCGTACGCGCTCCGCTGGACGAGGATGCGGGTACGGGCGCAGCAGTCCTGCCCGCTGTTGTCGAGGAAGGCCATCGGGGCGGCGGCGGCCGCCGCTTCCAGGTCGGCGTCGGCGAAGACGATGTTGGGGCTCTTGCCGCCGAGTTCGAGGGTGACCCGCTTCACCTGTCCGGCGCACTTCGCCATGATCGACTTGCCGACCCTGGTGGAGCCGGTGAAGACGATCTTGGCGATGCCGGGGTGTTCGACGAGGGCGTTGCCGGCGACCGGTCCCGTGCCGGGGAGGACCTGGAAGAGGCCTTCGGGCAGACCGGCTTCGAGGGCGAGCTCGGCGAGGCGGAGCGCGGTGAGCGGGGTGGTCTCGGCCGGCTTGAGGATGACGGCGTTGCCCGCCGCGAGGGCGGGTGCGGTGGCCCAGGCGGCGATCGGCATGGGGAAGTTCCAGGGCGCGATGACGCCGACGACCCCGAGCGGTTCGAGGATCGTGATGTCGAGTCCCCCGGCGACGGGAATCTGGCGCCCGTTGAGGCGCTCCACTCCCCCGGCGGCGAAGTCGAGCAGGTCACGGACGTTGCCCGCCTCCCAGCGGGCGTTGCCGATGGTGTGGCCGGCCTCGGTGACCTCCAGGCGGGCGAGCTCCTCGACGTGCCCGTCGACGACGGAGGCGAAGCGGCGGAGCAGCCGGGCCCGGTCGGCGGGTGCCGCGGCCGCCCAGCCTCGCTGGGCGGCCGCGGCCCGTGCGACGGCGGCGTCGACGTCGGCGGGGGTGGCGGCGGGGACGGTGGCGACCGGCTCCTCGGTCGCCGGGTTCAGTACCTGTAGCACCGCGTTCCTCTCTCTTGTCACAGGCGTTCGAAGGAACGACGCAGTTCCCAGTCGGTCACCGCGGCGTCGAAGGCGTCGAGTTCGACGCGGGCCATGTTGCGGTAGTGGGCGACGACCTCGGGGCCGAAGGCGGCCTTGGCGATCTCGCTGGTCTCCCAGAGTTCGGCGGCCTCGCGCAGGGTGGTGGGCACGTGCGCGTACTCGGCGGTGTAGGCGTTGCCGGTGCAGGGCGGGGGGAGTTCGAGGCGCTGCTCGATGCCGTGGAGTCCCGCGGCGACCAGGCCGGCGACGGCCAGGTACGGGTTGACGTCGCCGCCGGGGAGACGGTTCTCGAAGCGGGTGGAGCGGCCGTGGCCGACGACCCGGAGCGAACAGGTGCGGTTGTCGTGGCCCCAGGCGACGGCGGTGGGGGCGAAGGAGCCGGGCTGGAACCGCTTGTAGGAGTTGATGTTGGGGGCGTAGAGGAGGGAGAAGTCGCGGAGGGCGGCGAGCTGTCCGGCGAGGAAGTGCCGCATCGTCGCGGACATTCCGTGCTCCTCGTCGCCCGCCATCACGTTCGTCCCCTCCCGGTCCTGGAGGGAGAGGTGGATGTGGCAGGAGTTGCCCTCGCGCTCGTTGTACTTCGCCATGAAGGTGAGCGAGTAGCCCTCCTGGGCGGCGATCTCCTTGGCGCCCGTCTTGTAGACGGCGTGCCGGTCGCAGGTGACGAGGGCCTCGTCGTACTTGAAGGCGATCTCGTGCTGGCCGGGGTTGCACTCGCCCTTGGCGGACTCGACGGTGAGTCCGGCGCCGGTCATCTCGTTGCGGATGCGGCGCAGGAGGGGTTCGATGCGTCCGGTGCCGAGGACGGAGTAGTCGATGTTGTACTGGTTGACGGGGGTGAGGTCGCGGTAGTTCGCGTCCCAGGCCTGCTCGTAGCTGTCCCTGAAGACGATGAACTCGAGTTCGGTGCCGACGTGGGCGGTGAAGCCGTGCTCCGCGAGGCGCTCCAGCTGGCGGCGGAGGATCTGCCGGGGCGCGGCGACGACGGGGGTGCCGTCGCCCCAGGCGAGGTCCGCGGTCACCATGGCGGTGGCCTCGTTCCAGGGGAGGCGGCGGAGGGTGGTGAGGTCGGGGTGCATGGCGAAGTCGCCGTAGCCGCGGTCCCAGGAGGACATCTCGTAGCCGTCGACGGTGTTCATCTCGGTGTCGACGGCCAGAAGATAGTTGCAGCCCTCGGTGCCGTGGCCGAGTACCTCGTCCAGGAAGAACGGGGCGGCGAACCGCTTGCCCTGGAGCCGTCCCTGCATGTCGGGGAAGGCCAGGACTACGGTGTCGATCTCGCCGCTCGCGACGAGGGCTCGGAGCTCCTCGACGGCGAGCGGGGGTGTGCGGTCTGCCACGGGATTGCTCCTCCTTCGGCCTGCCGGAAGTCATAAGGTATTGCGGAAGACCATTACTTGGGAAGTGTTGGAGAAGGGGAAACGCGAACGTGGCCAGTACGAGTGAATCGGCGGACCGGCTGACGCCCGTGCTGCGGCCGGTGCGGGCGGGCAACGGCTTCGAGGAGGCCCTGGAGCAGATCCTCCAGGTGGTGCGGCTCGGTCTCGTGCCCGGCGGGGAGCGTCTGCCCGCCGAGCGGGAGCTGGCCGACCGGATGGGGATCAGCCGGGTGACCCTGCGCGAGGTCCTGAAGGTCCTCCAGGAGCAGGGACTCGTGGAGAGCCGGCGCGGCCGGTACGGCGGAACGTTCGTCCTGCCCCGGCCCCAGACCGCCGACGAGGACGAGCTGCGCCGCCGGATCGCCTCGGTCGACATGGAGGACACCCTGCGCTTCCGGGAGGTGCTGGAAGTGGGGGCCGCCGGTCTCTGCGCGGCCCACGGGCTCGACGCGGCGGGCGTCGAGCGGCTGCGGAGCGCCGTCGCGGCGACCCATGACGCCCCGCTGGCCGACTACCGCCGCCAGGACACCCTGCTGCACCTCACGCTCGCCGAGCTGTCCGGCTCGCCGACACTGACGGCCCAGTACGCGGCGGTCCGGGCCACGGTGAACGACCTCCTGGACTGCATCCCCCTGCTCGTACGCAACCTGGAGCACTCCCAGCACCAGCACACCGCCCTGGTGGAGGCGGTGCTCGACGGGGACGCGGACGCGGCCCGCGAGGTGATGCGGGAGCACTGCGCGGGCACGGCGGCGCTGCTGCGGGGGTTCCTGACGTGAGCGCGCCCGGCGGTCCCCCGTAACCCGAAAGTAACGCAGGGGGGTTGCGCTCCCCCGTCAGCCACCGCAAAGGTATGGCTCCAATCCATTGGGCCCGTTGCGGGGAGCTGACGCTGCCATGACGCTCGAAGACACCACCGGGGACACCACCCCGCCGAAGGACGACTATCTGGAGCGGCGCGCGCTGCGCCGCGGCAGCGCCGGCTGGCTGCTGCTCACCGGGCTCGGCGTCGCCTACGTCGTCTCCGGGGACTTCTCCGGCTGGAACATCGGCCTCTCGAAGGGCGGCTTCGGCGGCCTCGCCATCGCCACGGTCCTGATGGGCGCGATGTACGCCTGTCTGGTCTTCGCGCTCGCCGAGCTCTCCGCCATCCTGCCCACGGCGGGCGGCGGCTACGGCTTCGCCCGCCGGGCGCTCGGCACGTGGGGCGGTTTCCTCACCGGCACCGCGATCCTGATCGAGTACATCCTCGCGCCCGCCGCCATCTCGATCTTCATCGGCGACTACGTCGAGTCCCTGGGTCTCTTCGGGCTGGAGTCCGGCTGGCCGGTCTACCTCGTCTGCTTCGCGCTCTTCATCGGCATTCACCTGTGGGGCGTGGGCGAGGCACTGCGCTTCAGCCTGATCGTGACGGCCATCGCCGTCGCCGCCCTCGTCGTCTTCGCGCTCGGAGCCCTCACCGACTTCCACGTCGACGGACTGAACGACATCCCGGTCGACGGCGAGGCCTTCGGATCCAACTCCTGGCTGCCGTTCGGCCTGCTCGGGATCTGGGCCGCGTTCCCCTTCGGCATGTGGTTCTTCCTCGGCGTGGAGGGAGTGCCGCTCGCCGCCGAGGAGGCCAAGGACCCGGTGCGGTCGATGCCGAAGGCGCTCGCCATCTCCATGGGCATCCTGGTGCTGCTCGCCGTCATGACCTTCCTCGCCGCGACCGGGGCGCGCGGTTCGGCCGCCGTCCAGGAGGCGGGCAACCCCCTCGTCGTGGCGCTCCAGGGCGACGGCGACCCGACGGCGCTCAGCCGCTTCGTGAACTACGCGGGCCTCGCCGGTCTCGTCGCCTCCTTCTTCTCCCTCATCTACGCCGGATCCCGTCAGCTCTTCGCCCTCTCCCGGGCCGGCTACCTGCCGCGCTTCCTCTCCCTCACCAGCCGCCGCAAGTCGCCGTACCTGGGTCTGCTCATCCCGGGCGCGATCGGCTTCGCGCTCGCGGCCGGGACGGGGGACGGGGCCCGGATGCTGAACATCGCCGTGTTCGGCGCCACCATCTCGTACGCCCTGATGGCGCTCTCCCACATCGTGCTGCGGCGCCGCGAGCCGGGGCTCCACCGGCCGTACCGCACCCCCGGCGGGATCGTGACCTCCTCCGTGGCCTTCGTCCTGGCCCTTTCCGCCCTGGTCGCGACCTTCCTGGTGGACCGGACGGCGGCGTTCATGGCGCTGGGGGTGTACGCGATCGCCCTCGCCTACTTCGCGTTCTACAGTCGGCATCATCTGGTGGCCTCCGCGCCCGAGGAGGAGTTCGCGGCGCTCGCCGCGGCCGAGGCCGAACTCGAGCGCGGCTGATCCGACGCGACCGATCCACCGATGCTCCGCACCTCTGGAGGATGTTCCGTGACCAAGCCGCTCATCGGCGTGACCACCTACCTCGACCAGGCCCGGTGGGGGGTGTGGGACATGCGGGCCGCACTGCTGCCCGCCCCCTATCCCCGGCTCGTCCAGGAGAGCGGAGGGCTCGCGATGATGCTGCCGCCGGACGGGCCGGAGGCCGCCGCCGCGGTCGTGGCCCGGCTCGACGGGCTCGTCGTCGCGGGCGGGGCGGACGTCGAGCCCGTACGGTACGGGGCCGAGCCCGACCCCCGTACCGGCCCGCCGGCCCGGGAGCGGGACGCCTGGGAGCTCGCCCTGATCGGCGCCGCACTCGCCTCCGGTACCCCGCTGCTCGGCATCTGCCGGGGCATGCAGCTCCTCAACGTGGCGCTCGGCGGAACCCTCGTCCAGCACCTGGACGGACACGTGGAGGCGGTCGGGGTGATCGGCCGGCACGCCGTGAAGCCGGTCCCGGGAAGCCGGTACGCCTCCCTGGTGCCCGAACTCACCGAGGTCCCGACCTACCACCACCAGGCCGTGGACCGGCTCGGCGCGGGACTCGCCGCCTCGGCCCACGCGGAGGACGGCACGGTGGAGGCGGTGGAGCTGGCCGCCCCGGCCTGGGCCCTCGGCGTGCAGTGGCACCCGGAGATGGGCGAGGACCTGCGGGTGATGCGGGGGCTCGTGGAGGCGGCGAAGGCGGCGCGCCAGGGGTGAAGGCGGTGCGCCGGGTCAGCCCTCGGGGGCCGTGAGCGGTGCCCAGGTCTCCGGGCCCGCCGTACAGGGTCCGCCGTCGTGCACCATGAGGCGCCGCTCGGCCGGATCGACCGCGACCGTGGCCAGGGTCGCCCAGCGGCTGCCCGGTACCCCTTCGGCGGGGGCGTGGCAGCAGACCTCGGCACCGTCCTCCCGGTGGGCGGCGAGCAGGCTCACGAGCGCGTCGGGGCCGAGCGGGCCGGTGTGCCCGAGGACCCGTTCCGTGAGCAGCCGGTGGCGGTCGTACGTCTCCGGGTCCCGCCGGCCGCGCAGCTCGCCGCCGGTGAGGGCGGGGGCGAGGAAGTGGTTCGTACGGACCAGCCAGCCGCGGTCGTCCGGTTCGACCACGGCCGAGCCGGCCGGGGTGAGCTCCACGGAGGCGGCCCGGTCGGCGGTCACCACGGTGAGAACGGTGGAGGCCGAGACGGGAGCTCCCGTCAGCATCCCGATCGCCTCCGCGAACGACCCCGCCGCGCCGAGGACCTGACGGGCCACCAGGTGGACGGGCACCCCTCCCGCCGCGTCCTCCGGTGGCCGAGGATGTTGAAGAGCACGCCGACACCGGCCTCGTTGACGCCGATCTTCGCGAGGACGCCGTGCTCGGTGATCCCGGCGAAGCCGTGGACGTCCCCGGTGACGGTCTGGAGGTGCCAGGCGTCGGCGAGTTCGTCGTGCCAGTCCCAGCACTGACCGCCGGTGGTCCGGGCGTCGCAGCCACGCACGAGCGTGGAGCACTCCCCCGTGCGGGGCGCACCGGCCTCGGCGAGGATCTCGGTGCGAGCGTTGAGCGCGGCGACCGTCCAGAACGGCAGTCCGGCGCCCTCGGCGACCCCTTCCATCTCCTCGACGAGTTCCGGCGCCCAGGCGCGGGTCGCGTCCACGCAGCGGAGGGCGAGTGCGGGCACGTCGAGCGTCCGGGCGTTCGCGGCGGCGACGGTCGTGAAGAGCTCCTCGTACACCCGCCACGCGCGCGTGACACCGGCGCGGGCCTGCCTGCCCCGGTCCTCGCCGCGCCGCCGGGGCGTGGTGCCGGTGATCCGGAGGCTCGTACGGCTGTTCACGCGCCCGCCCGGGCGGCGCGCAGGGTGCGGTCGTTCCGCATGAGGAGGGCGTAGAGGACGGCGGAGACGATCACGCCGACGGGGAGGGAGAGGTCGACGCCGTCGAGGGCGGCGGCGATCGGGCCCGTGTAGAGGGTGTTGACGCAGAGGGCGGCCGCGGTGACGCCCGCGACGAGGGCGAGGGCACCGGCCGGGTTGACGCCCGCGGTGTACCAGAAGGGGCTGCCGGGGGTCTCGTCCGAGAGTGCGGGGCCGTCGTAGCGGCCCCGGCGCAGCAGGACGTCGGTGGCGTACACGGCCATCAGGGGACCGACCAGGACCACGATCACCTGGAGGGCGTTGCTGACGGTGTCGAGGAAGTGGGAGACGAGCAGTCCGTAGAGGGTGAGGGCGACGGCGACGGCTCCGTCGAAGAGGACGCTGACGGAGCGGCGGATGCGGAAGCCGACGGCCTGGAGCGCGAGTCCGGCGCTGTAGGCGGTCAGGGCGTTGATGGAGATCGTGCCGAGGACCAGGGCGAGCAGGAAGACCGGGACGAACCAGCCGGGCAGGATCTCCTGCAGCGCGGTCTGCGGGTCGGTCATGTCGACGGCGGTGGCCGCGAACGCGCCGAGGGAGCAGACGACGACGCTGGGCAGGAAGGCGCCCAGGGCGGTCCAGCCGATGATCGCCTTCCTGGAGGCCGTACGGGGCAGGTAGCGGGAGAAGTCGGCGCTCGTGGTGTACGAGAGCGGGCCCGAGGCGATCATCGTGGTGCCCGCGAGCAGGAGGGCCCAGAGCTCGACTCCGGTGAGCGGTGCCTCGGGGGCGTACGAGAAGTCGGCGTGCCGCAGGACGGCGAACGCGACGACCGTGAACGCGCCGGCGAGGGCCAGGGTAATCGGCAGGTACAGCTTGATGATCAGGGCGTGGCCGTAGACGCTGATGGCCAGCGTGAGGGCGGCGATGACCATGATGACGGCGACCTTGACGGGGGTGTTCGCCGTGATGCCGGCCTTCTCGACGAGCGCGAAGGCGGCGGTCGCCGCTGCGGCCAGGTTGAGGGCGAAGTAGCAGACGGAGACGAGCCAGCCGCCGATCGCGTTGTTCGCGCGGTTGCCGAGGACCCCGTACACGGCCCGGGTGATCACCTCGCTGGGCGCTCCCGCGGCCGGTCCGGAGGTGGCGAGGAGGCCGGGGAGCAGCCAGAAGAGGTTGCCGATGACGGTCACGGCGAGGGCCTGCCAGAGGCTCAGGCCCATCAGGACGAGGGCGCCGCCGATGACGAGGCTGAGGTAGTTGACGTTGGCCGCGGCCCAGACGGAGAACAGCTCACGGGGGTGTCCGTGGCGTTCGGCGTCGGGGATGTGGTCGATGCCGTGGGCCTCGATGCGGGTCGGCCGGTCGGCGGCCTGTGCGACGGCTCTGCCGCCCGGGGAGCCGGGATGCGGGTCGGGGATCGTGGAAGCCATGCGGCCCTCCGGATGCGTGTCGTGCCCACCTGCTTGCTTATTGGTCGCACACTCAATAGCATCCCCGGTATGTCGTCAAGCGTCCAGCGCAAGCGAGTTCGGAAAACCCCGGAAGCCCGGCGGGCGGAGATCGTGGAGACCGCGGCACGGGTCGCCCTGACCGAGGGGCTCGAGTGCGTCACCCTGCGGCGGATCGCCGAGGAGCTCGCCGTACGCCCCGGCCTGATCAGCCACTACTTCCCCTCGGCGGAGGACCTGGTGGGCGAGGCCTTCAGCGTGGCCGCCACCGGCGAACTCGACGCCCTGCTGCCCGCCGACCGCCCGCACGGCAGCCCCACGCAGTACCTCGCGCGCTACTTCACCCTTTCCGCGGGCGAGGCCTACGACGACATCAGCCGCCTCTGGATCAACGCCCGGCACCTCAGCCGCTACCGGCCCGTCCTGCGCGAGCGGGTCGCCGAACAGGAACGCGCCAACGACGACCGCCTGGAGCAGCTCATCCGCCAGGGCGTCGAGCGGGGCGAGTTCCGCACCGACGACCCGCGCGCCGCCGCCATCCAGATCCTGGTGGTGCTCGACGGCCTCGGCGCCCACGCCAACACCGACCGGAGCAACCGCCCGGCGGCCGTGGCCCGCATGGCCCTCACGACGGCGGAACGCGAACTCGGCCTGCGCCACGGGGCGCTCGACGACGTACCGGCACCGGCGGAGCCCGCGGACGTACCGGAACCGGAGCCCGCGGACGTACCGGCGGCGCCCGGACCCATCGACGTACCGGCGCCGGAATCCGCCGAGGCGGCGACGCCCGGACGCATCGAAGGACCGGCGTCGCCTGCCGACCCCTCCTGAAGCCACCGCCCCCTCCCCCGCCCGCCCCCTTCCTGGAGCCACCGTGCGCACCCGACTCGTCCTGCTCTCCGCCCGTCTGCTCGACCCCGGCACGGGGGCGTTCCTGCCCGAGACCGCGCTCGCCGTCTCCGACGACGGCCGGATCGGCGCCCTCGGCGACGACCGGGAGATCCGTGCGCTCGCCGGACCCGGCACCACCGTCGTCGACCTGAAGGGGGCCGTGGTCACGCCCGGTCTCGTCGACGGGCACGTGCACCCGGTGACCGGCGCCGAACTGACCCACGGCCTCGACCTCTCGTACTGCGCCGACCTCGACGACGTACGGGAGGCCCTCGCCCGTGAGGCACGGACCCTGGACCGGGGCGCCTGGCTCTTCGGCTGGGGTCTCGACCCGAACGTCTTCGGCGACCGGCCCGTCGGCATCGCGCCCTTCGACACCGTGCTCGACGGCGTACCGGCGTTCCTCCTGCTCTTCGACGCCCACTCGGCGCTCGCCAGCAGGCGCGCGCTCGAACTCGCAGGAGTGGACGGACCCCGCACCTTCGCCCAGGCCTCCGCCGAGGTCGTCTGTGACGCCGACGGGCGCCCGACCGGGCTGCTCCAGGAGGACGCCGCCTGCGAGCTGGTCGAGCGGGTCGCGCCACGACCCACGCGCGAGGAGAGCCGGGAACGGCTCGCGGCCGCGCTGCGGGCCATGGCGGCGACCGGACTCACCGGCGGCCACGCCATGGACGCCAACGGCGACAGCCTCGCGCTGTACGAGGAGCTGGACGCGGCCGGCGAGCTGCCGCTGCGGCTCCGGGTGGCACCCTGGTGCCAGCCCGGCACCGACGCGGCCGGCGTACGGGCCCTGATCGCGCGGCAGGGCACGGGCGGAGCCCTCTGGCGGGTCGCCGGGGTGAAGCTCTTCATGGACGGGACCATCGACAACGGCACCGCGTGGCTGGAACGCCCCGACTGCCACGGCGAGTCCACGCACGCGTTCTGGCCTGACCCCGAGGCGTACACCCGCATCGTCGGGGAGCTGCACCGGGCGGGGGTCCCGACGGCGACGCACGCCATCGGGGACGCGGCCGTCCGGCACGTCCTCGACTCCGTCGAGAAGGCGCGGGCCACCGGCGGGACCGAAGTTCGGCACCGGGTCGAGCACATCGAGACCGTGCCGGACGACACCCTGCGGCGCTTCGCCGACCTGGGCGTCCTCGCCTCCATGCAGCCCACGCACTGCTGCGACTTCACCCGCGCCGACCACACCGACAACTGGTCACGCCGGCTCGGCGAGGAGCGCGCCTCGCGCGCGTGGCGCTGCCGGGACCTGGTGGACGCCGGCGCCACCGTGCTCCTCGGCTCCGACTGGCCGATCGCGCCGTTCCCGCCACTCGGCGTGATGGCCGGGGCCGCGCACCGGCGCCCGAGCCGCGACCTCGGCCAGGCGCCGCACCTGCCGGAGCAGGCGCTCACGGCCCTGGAGGCGCTGCGGGGCATGACGACGGCACCGGCGTACGCGGCGGGCGAGGAGCACGAGGCGGGGCGGCTCGCACTGGGCTACCGCGCCGACCTGACGGCCCTGGCGGCGGACCCGCTGACGACCCCGCCGACGGAACTGCCGGACGTACCGGTCCGCCTGACGACGGTGGACGGCCGGGTGACGTACCGGGCGTCGGACGTCTGAGAGAGGCGGTCGCCGGGGGGGGAGGGCCGGTGAGCGAGCCCCGTCCGCCGCCGCCGGCCGCCGGGCGCACGCACGGCGCCAGCGGCGGGCGCGCACCGGCCACACGCCGCCTGGGTGCGTCCGCGCCATCGGCGGGCGCCGCCGGTCCGCGCCCGTCCGCGTGCCGTGGGCACGCACCCCGCGCCGCCGGTCCATGCGCGCCGCCCCGCCACCGGTTCAAGCGCGCCGCCCCGCACCACCGGTGGGTGCACCCCCCGCCCCGGTTCCGGTGCGCCCCACGCCCGGCGGCTTGTGGTGCGCCCCCGCCCGCCGGTTCCGGTGCGCCGCACGCCCGCCGGTTTGTGGGCAGGCGTTCCGCACGGCGGAACGGGTGGGCACAAACCGACCACCGGCCCGCACACAGGTGCGGCCCTCAGGGTCACCGGGCCCGGCAGCGGAGGCGCCCGCAGGGGCGCCGTCCGTTGTGCCCACCCGTCCCGCCCAGCGGGACGATTGCCCACAACGGCAGGGCGAGGCCCCCAGCCCCCGGCAGGGTTTCGGGAAGGGGCGGGGCGGGGGTCTACGGCATGGCCGGCATCAGGGCCTGACCGGTCTCCGCGGAGCCGGCCGGGATCTTCCGGACCAGGCCGGGATCCGCCGGACCAGGCCGTGATCCGCCGGACCAGGCCGGGATCCGCCGGACCAGGCCTCACCCCCGCGTCAGCGAGAGCAGATCGCGGGCCGGTCCCGTCGGCCGATGTCCCGTGGGCCAGACCGCGCGGAGGTCCCGGCGGAGGAGGACCCCCTCCACAGGGATGGCCACCAGGCGGCGCGAGCCCAGCTCCTCCGCGACGGCGAGCTCGCTGAGGACGGCCGGCCCCGCCCCGCTGACGGCCGCCGCCTTCACCGCCGTCGTGGAGGCGAGTTCGAGCAGCGGCTGCGCGAGGCCGCCGTGGCCGGCGAGCGCCGCGTCCAGGACCTGCCGGGTACCGGAGCCGCGTTCCCGCAGGACCAGCGGCGTCGCGGCCAGCTCCGCCGGGTCGAGCGGGCCACGCCGCCTGGCCCATGGGTGCGAGGGCGCGGCGACGATCGCGAGCCGGTCGTGGGCGACGACGACCCCGTCCAGGCCGTCGGGCACGGCGAGCCCCTCCACGAAGCCGATGTCCGCCTCGTTGGCGAGGAGCCGTTCCGCGACCACCGCCGAGTTGCCCGCCTGGAGGGACACGGCCGTGTCGGGGCGCTCGGCGCGCAGCGCGATGAGCCAGCCGGGCAGCAGGTACTCGGCGATCGTCATGGACGCGGCCACCCGCAGCCGTGAGTCCCGCCGCCCCCGCAGGGCCTGCGCGCCCGCGTCGAAGGCCTCGGCCGCCTCCACGATCCGCCGCGCCCAGTCCGTGACGAGGGCGCCGGCGTCGGTGAGCCGTGAGCCGCGCGGCGAGCGGTCGACCAGGGCCACGCCGAGCTGCCGTTCCATGGAGCGGATGCGGCTGCTGGCGGCCGGCTGGGTGATGCCGATCTCGCGGGCGGCGGCGCCGAGGCTCCCGTACCGGGCGACGGCGAGGAGCAGTTCGAGCGCGCCGAGGTCCGGGACCCGGTGGTGGAGCCGGCCCCTGACTTCGGCCCCGTACGTCTCGTCGTCCCGCGCTTCCCTGCTCATAAACCCAGCTTATGACGTCATAGCCGCAAGATCCCTGGTGGGGACCGGTGAACCGGGAGACGGTGGAGACATGGCAAGCCACGCACCTCTCCTTCCGGCCCTCCGCGCCACCACCCCCGGCGCCCGGCCGACCGCCTCACCGGCCCGTTCCGTCCGTCACCTCGGACCGAACTGGTACGCCTCCGTCATGGGTACGGCCATCGTGGCCAACGCCGGCGCCGGCCTCCCGCTGGACGTCCCCGGCCTCCGCACGTTCTGCGCGGCGGTCTGGGCCCTGTCGCTCGCGATGCTGATCGCCCTGGTCGCCGCCCGCGCGGCGCACTGGCTGCACCACCGCGACCAGGCACGCGCCCACCTCATGGACCCCGCCATGGCGCCGTTCTACGGCTGTCTCTCCATGGCACTGCTCGCGGTCGGCGGCGGGGCGATGATCGTGGGACGGGACTGGATCGGGCTCCCGGCGGCCGTGGCACTCGACGCCGTCCTGTTCACCGCCGGCACGGTCGTCGGCCTGGTGGCGGCGGTGGCCGTCCCGTACCTCATGGTGGTCCACCACCGGATCGAGAGCGCGTCCCCGGTGTGGCTGCTGCCGGTCGTGGCGCCCATGGTGTCCGCCGCGCTCGGCCCCTTGCTCGTCCCCCACCTGCCCGCCGGTCAGGCGCAGGAGACGCTGCTGATCGCCTGCTGGGCGATGTTCGGCGTCAGCCTGCTCGCGACGCTGGTCATGCTGCCGCTGGTGTTCGGGCGGCTGGTGACCGGCGGTCCGCTGCCCCTCGCGCTCACCCCCACCCTCTTCCTCGTCCTCGGCCCGCTCGGCCAGTCGACGACCGCCGCGAACACGTTCGCCGACGTGGCGCCGGGCGTCCTGCCCGCCCCGTACGCGCACGGCTTCGCCGCCTTCGCCGTTCTCTACGGTGTCCCCGTCATGGGCTTCGCGCTGCTGTGGCTGGCGCTCGCCGGGGCGATGGTGCTGCGGGCCCGCCGGCGGGGCATGGGCTTCGCGATGACCTTCTGGGCCTTCACCTTCCCGGTCGGGACCTGTGTCACCGGCGCCGAGGGGCTCGCCCGGCACACCGATCTCGCCGCGTTCCGGTGGCTCGCGATCGGCCTGTACGTGTTCCTCGTCGCGGCCTGGCTGGTGGCCGGATCCCGCACCCTGCGGGGCATGTTCAGCGGCGCGCTGCTCGCAGGGCCCGCGCCAGTGCCCGCGGCGCCTCGGTCAGGGACGGCCCGTACCAGGTGAGCAGGCGCCCGTCGACGAGCGCGGCTGCGGCCCCGGGGAACGCCTCGGGGCCGTCGTCCCGTGTGAAGCGGTACGGCTCGTCTGGCAGGACGACGAGGTCGGGCGCGGCGGCCCTGAGTTCGTCGAGCGGGAGGCGCGGATAGCGCTCCGGATGGTCCGCGTACAGGTTGCGCACCCCGAGGCGGGCGAGCAGGTCACCGGCGAAGGTGTCGTGGCCGAGGACCATCCAGGGGCGGCGCCAGATCGGCACGACGGCCGTGTACGTCCCCGCCGGGGTCAGGTCGCCCCACGCCGTCTCGGCCTCGTCGAGCCAGCGCGGCCGCCGGGGTGCGCCGCAGGCGGCGAGGACCCGTTCCAGCTCCCGGAAAGCCTGGTCGAGGGTGCGGATCTCGGTGACGAGGACGTCGAGTCCCGCGGCCCGGAGCGCGGCGATGTCGGGGGCCCGGTTCTCCTCCTCGTTCGCGAGGACGAGGTCGGGGCGGAGGGCCGTGATCGCGGGGACGTCCGGGTTCTTGGTGCCGCCGACGCGTACGACGTCGAGGTCGGCGGGGTGTGTGCACCAGTCGGTGGCGCCGACGAGGACACCAGGCGCCGTGACGGCGACGGTCTCGGTCAGGGAGGGCACGAGGGAGACGACCCTCATCGCAGTGGGGTCCTCATCGCAGTGGGGTTCTCATTCCACCTCGGCCTCGACGTGCTCGGCGACGGCGACGACGAGGAGGCGGGTGCCCGCCTCGGTGGCACGCCAGCGGTGGCGGACCCCGCCGGAGAGGTAGAGGGTGTCACCGCGACCCAGCCGGTACGCGCGCCCCTCGGCCTCGACCTCGGCGGCGCCGTCGGCGACGTACAGCAGCTCGTCGTTGCGGTGCTGGAACTCCCGGCCCGCGTCCTGCTCGCCGGTGAACTCCAGGGCGTGCAGCTGGTGGCGGCCCCTGACGAGCGCCCGGACGCCCGCCGGCAGGACCGGGGAGTGCTCGTCCGACCGTACGACGTCGACGGTACGGGAGGCCTCGGCTGCGGCCAGGAGTTCGCCGACCGTGGTCTCCAGGGCCTCGGCGAGGAGCTCCAGGGAGCGGCGGCTCGGGCGGGCCCGGTCGTTCTCGACCTGGCTGAGGAAGGGCACGGAGAGGCCGCTGCGGGACGAGACGACGGCAAGGGTGAGCTGCAGCGCTCGGCGTCGCCTCTTGACGGCCGCGCCCACGCGGGGTGCTTCCTTCTCGTCCATGTCGGCTCCCTCCCTGGTGCGTCGTGCGTACCCCCGTACCGGGCGGTTACCTGCACCTTACGCAGCTTTGGGGTGGGGTTTCGCGTCGTGACGAAAAGGGGTGGCCGCCGAACACGTTCGGCGACCACCCCTTTCCGGACAGGAGTCGACTCTCCCGCACCGGCGCTACTGCGGAGCGAGCTTCTCCGCCAGGCCGGGATTGCGGTCCAGCCAGTCGCGGACGGCCTGCTGCTCCTTGCCCTTGCCCGTCTCCTGGATGACGGCCTCCAGGTCCGTGAGCTGCTTCTCGGTCAGCTCGAAGTCCTTCAGCCAGGCTCCGACCTCGGGGTTCTCCCCGGAGAATCCCTTACGGGCGAGCGTGTGGACACCGTCGCCCTTGCCCCAGGACCCCTTGAAGTCGTCGAGCTTCTTCAGGTCGTGGGCGGCGTAGGCCCAGTGCGGGGACCAGAGGGTGACGACGACCGGTTCCTTGCGCTCGTACGCGCGCTTCAGCTCGGCGAGCATGCCGGGCGTGGAGCCGTCGACGACCTCGTACTCGCCCTCCAGGCCGTACTCCTTGAGGACCTTGTCCTTGAGGATGCCCATCATTCCGGCGCTGGGCTCGATGCCGACGATCCGGCCCTTGAACTGTCCCGCCTTGCCCTTGAGGTCGGCGAGGGAGTCGACGCCCTTCACGTACGAGGGGACGGAGAGCTCCAGGGAGGTGGGGCCGTACCAGGAGCCGAGGTCCTCCAGCTTGTTCTTGTACTTCTCCCAGTACTGGGCGTGCGTGACGGGGAGCCAGGCGTCGGTCTGGAAGTCGAGCTGGCCGCCGGCCAGGCCGGTGTAGAGCGCGCCGGCCTCCAGCTGCTTGGTCTCGACCTCGTAGCCCCGGCGCTCGAGGAGCTCCTTCCAGAGGTACGTGGAGGCGATGCCCTCGTCCCAGGGGATGTAGCCGATGCTGATCTTCTTGCCCTGACCGCCGCTCTTCCCGGAGGCGGCGGCGGAGGTCGCGCCGCCGGAGCCGCCGAGGAAGCCCGTGCCGCCGGCGACGAGCGCGAGGACGACGACGCCGACGAGCGCGGTGACGGGCTGCGGGCGGTGGGCCCAGAGCTTCGCCCCGGACCGCTTGGCGCTCAGCGCCGCGCGGGCCTTGGCGGCGGCGCGGCGGCCCAGCGGGGAGACCTGGCGGCCGAGGGCGCCGGTCATCCGGTCCAGGTACATGGCGAGGACGACGATGGACACGCCCGCCTCGAAGCCGAGGCCGATGTCGACGTTGCCGATGGCGCGGTAGACGGCTCCGCCGAGTCCGCCGCCGCCGACCATGCCGGCGATGACGACCATGGAGAGGCCCAGCATGATGACCTGGTTGACGCCGGCCATGATCGTGGGCAGGGCGAGCGGGAGCTGCACGCGGAGCAGCGTGTTCCGGGGGGTGGTGCCGAAGGCCTCGGCCGCCTCCACGAGTTCGCCGTCGACCTGCCGGATGCCCAGCTCGGTCATGCGGACGCCCGGGGGCAGCGCGAAGATGATGGTGGCGATGATGCCGGGGACCACGCCGACGCCGAAGAAGATGATGCCGGGGATGAGGTAGACCATCGCCGGCATGGTCTGCATGAAGTCGAGGACCGGCCGCAGGACGGCGCTGACGGTCTTCGAGCGGGCCGCCCAGATGCCGAGCGGTACGGCGATCACGAGGGTCACCAGGGTGGCGACGAGGACGAGCGACAGGGTCGCCATGGCCTCGTCCCAGAGCTGGACGGAGTCGACGAGCGCGAATCCGGCGAAGGCGAGGACACCGGCGGCCAGACCGCGCAGCCACCAGGCGACGACGGCCAGGATGCCCGCGAAGAGCAGCGGCTGGGGCGCGGAGAGGACGGCGTCGACGCCGTCGTAGAGACCGGTGACGCCGGTGCTGACGGCGTCGAAGAGCCAGGAGAACTGGGCCTGGAGCCAGTCGACGGAGCTGTCGACCCACTCGCCGAGGGGAAGCTTAGGCATGAGCGGTCACCTCCCGGCCGGCGAGCCCGCCCGGGGTGGGGCCTCCCGTGGCGGCAAGGCCGCCCAGGGCGGCGAGAAGCCGTTCCTGCGGTACGACTCCGAGGACGGAGCCGTCGGTGTCCTCGACGGTCACGGGGTGCGGGGCCAGGGCGGCCACGGCGCACAGGTCGGCGACGAGCGTGTCGGGTCCGACGGCCTGGCACGCGCAGTCCGCGGGGCAGTCGGCCGGGACGGCGCCGTCGGTCATGACGGCGGCGGCGGTGAGCACCCGGGAGCGGTCGACGTCCTGGATGAAGGAGGCGACGTAGTCGTCGGCGGGCCTGACGAGGATGTCCTCGGCGGTACCGAGCTGCACGATCCGGCCGTCGCGCATGACGGCGATCCGGTCGCCGAGGCGCATGGCCTCGTTGAGGTCGTGGGTGATGAAGACGATCGTCTTCTTCAGCCGCTGCTGGAGGACGAGGAGCTGGTCCTGCATGTCGCGGCGGATCAGCGGGTCGAGCGCGCTGAAGGACTCGTCCATGAGGAGCAGGTCGGCGTCGGTGGCGAGGGCGCGGGCGAGGCCGACGCGCTGCTGCATGCCACCGGACAGCTCGTCGGGCCAGGACTTCTCCCAGCCGGCGAGGCCGCACAGTTCGAGGGCCTCGGTGGCGCGGGTCTCGCGCTCGGCGCGCGGGACGCCCTGCACCTCCAGGCCGTAGGCGGCGTTCTCCAGAACGTTCCGGTGCGGGAAGAGCGCGAAGTGCTGGAAGACCATGCTGATCTTCGTGGCGCGGACGGTGCGCAGCTCGCGGGGGGAGAGCGCGGTCAGGTCGCGGCCGTCGAAGAGGACCCGGCCCGCGGTCGGTTCGAGCAGGCCGTTGAGCATGCGCAGAAGGGTGGACTTGCCGGAACCCGAGAGCCCCATCACGACGAAGATCTGACCGGGTTCGACCGTGAAACCGGCGTCCACGACGGCTGCTGTCGTCCCCTCGGCGCGCAGCTCCTCGCGGTCGGCGCCGTCGGCGAGCCTGCGGACGGCTTCGTCGGGTCGTCTGCCGAACACCTTGTACAGGTGATCGGCCTGGAGCCTGGACACATATACCTCACGGGTAGCAATGAAGAACGGCCCCACCACCCCCGCGCGGCCGGGCCGTGGAGCGGGCGGGATCGGCCCGCGGGCCCGTCGCGTACGGGATTCCTTTTCGTTGAATCCCGTACCGGGTTCCGCTCCGGGCTCGCGCATGCCCGGCTTCGCAGGGTGCAAACGCAAAGGTGACGGGGGTCACCCACGGGGAGGGGCCGGCCGAGGCGCCTGTCGCTCGGAGGGCGCTGTCGGTGGGGTGCGGCATGATCGGGGGGTGACTCGACGCTTGATGCTCCTCGACACCGCCAGCCTGTACTTCCGCGCGTACTTCGGCGTGCCGGACTCCGTCCGGGCGCCCGACGGCTCCCCGGTGAACGCCGTGCGCGGGTTGCTCGACTTCATCACCCGGCTCGTGCAGGACCACCGCCCGGACGACCTGGTGGCCTGCTGGGACGACGACTGGCGGCCGCAGTGGCGGGTGGACCTGATCCCCTCGTACAAGGCGCACCGGGTCGCCGTCGAGACGGAGACCGGCCCGGACGAGGAGGAGATCCCGGACACCCTGTCCCCCCAGGTTCCGGTGATCGAGGAGGTCCTCGCGGCGCTGGGCATCGCCCGCGTCGGGGCCGCGGGGTACGAGGCCGACGACGTGATCGGGACGCTGGCGGGCCGCGCCGCGGGGCCGGTGGACATCGTCACGGGCGACCGCGACCTGTTCCAGCTGGTGGACGACGCGCGAGGCGTGCGCGTGCTGTACCCGCGCAAGGGTGTCGGCGACTGCGATCTGGTGGACGCGGAGCTCATCCGCGGGAAGTACGGCGTGCGCCCCGACCAGTACGCGGACTTCGCCGCCCTCCGCGGCGACGCCAGCGACGGGCTGCCCGGCGTGAAGGGCATCGGCGAGAAGACCGCGGCGCAGCTGATCACGGAGTACGGGGACCTTGCGGGCGTGCGGGCGGCCGCGGAGGACCGGACGTCGAAGCTGACCCCGGCCAAGCGCCGCGGGATCGTGGAGGCGGCCGCGTACCTGGACGTCGCGCCGACGGTGGTGCGGGTCGCCGGGGACGTACCGCTGCCGGAGTTCGACGCGGCCCTGCCGACGGCCCCCCGCGACCCGGAGGCGCTGGACTCGCTGGTGAAGCGCTGGGGGCTCGGCGGGGCGGTCGGGCGCCTGCTGCCCGTCCTGGCGCGCTGACGAAGGGAAACTATTGGGTCGACCTCGCTCCGGGATGCTAGCTTAGGCATACCTAAGTACGTCGAGTCAGGAGAGCCCCTAGTGGCAGAGCAGCCGGCCCGCAAGGCACCGAAGGCCACCGAAGCACGTGTGGTGCGCACCGAGCGGATCACCCCGCACATGGTGCGGATCGTCCTCGGCGGCCCCGGACTCGACGCCTTCGAGGTCGGCGCTTACACCGATCACTACGTGAAGCTGCTGTTCGCCCCGGAAGGGGTCGCCTACCCGGAGCCGTTCGACATGGATCGGATCCGGGAGGAGTTCCCCCGGGACCAGTGGCCGACGACGCGGACGTACACGGTACGGGCGTGGGACCCGGTCCACCGCGAGCTGACCGTCGACTTCGTGGTCCACGGCGACGAGGGCCTCGCCGGCCCGTGGGCGGCCCGCGCCACGGAAGGCGAGACCGTGCGCTTCCTGGGCCCCGGCGGCGGTTACACGCCGGATCCGGCGGCGGACTGGCACCTGCTCGCCGGCGACGAGAGCGCGCTGCCTGCCATCGCGGTGGCCCTGGAGGCACTGCCCGCCGGAGCGAAGGTGCACGCCTTCGTGGAGATCCCCGACGCGGGCGAGGAGCAGAAGTTCGCGACGGCCGACGGCGTCGACGTCACCTGGCTGCACCGGGGAGACCGCCCGACGGGCGAGGCCCTCGTGGAGGCCGTACGCGCCCTGGAGTTCCCCGAGGGCGACGTGCACGCCTTCGTCCACGGCGAGGCGGGCTTCGTGAAGGACCTCCGCCGCCACCTGCGGCTCGACCGCGGGGTGCCGCGCGAGCGCCTGTCGATCTCGGGCTACTGGCGCCAGGGGAAGTCGGACGAGGCGTGGCGCGCGATCAAGCGTGAGTGGAACGACCAGGTGGAGCGCGAACAGGAGAAGTGAGCCGCGGAGGCTCGACGGGAGCACCGAGCCCGAGCGCGTGAGCCGCTGAGCCGCTGAGCTTCACCCACCGATACAGGACGACCGAGGCCCGGGGACCCCAGGAGGGGCCCCGGGCCCGCGTGCTTCCCCCCTCCCCCTCCCCCTCCCACCTCCCCCCTTCCCACTTGGCCCGGACTACGTCGCGCCCCCGAAGACACGGTCCGAGGCGTCCGTCTGGGCCAGGCGCCGCAGGGCCGAGAAGATCGCGTCGCCCATGACCGTGCCGACGACGACGCTCTCGACGAGCTCCTCACGCGCCACGTTCTGCGCCACGTACTCCAAATCCGCCCGCGCCACCCGCTCCGCCGCGTCCGCGTAGGTGTCCAGGGCCTCGGTGAACGCCCCGTGGCCGACCTCTTCGAGGGCTTCGAGGGCCACCGCCAGGGCCTCCGCGGCCGCGCTCTCCGGATGTACGCGCCAGCCCCGCGCGGCGATCAGCGCGCCGACCCGCTCCCGCGCCTCCGCGATCCCGGCACCCGGCTCGCGGTCGTAGCGCGGCACCATCCGGTCGGCGACCGTGCCCAGCACCTTGTGCACCGGGCGCTCCGAGTCGTCGATCGCGAGGATCACCTCCCGGATCGACGCGACCGACAGGCCGCCCACGTCGAGGAGCGCCCGGATCAGGCGGAGGCGCTGCACATGCGTCTCTCCGTACGAAGCCTGGTTCGGGCTCGTCAACTCCCCCGCCGGCAGCAGCCCTTCCCGTACGTAGAACTTGATCGTCGGCACGGACACCCCTGCCCTGCGACTCAACTCTCCAATGCGCACAGCGCGTTCACCTTCCCGGCCTTGCTGCGGCCTTGCCGACCGACACCCCCATCATAGATAGTGGCGCTATCAGATAGCGGCAAGTGCCACTATCCATCTTCCAGGGGGATCCCCATGCCCGGACCGAACCTGAAACCACTCACCCGGCTCCACCGACCGCTGGTGTGGTTCGCCGCCTCCATGGGCGGCCTCGCCCTGGTGTCCGCGGTCGGACTGGCCGTCGACGACCGCGTCCTGGTCGGCGTGCCGATCTGGAGCAAGCCGTTCAAGTTCTCGGTCTCGTTGCTCGCCTACGCGCTCTCGCTCGCCTGGATGCTCACGCTGCTGCCGACGGGCCGTCGGGTCGCCTGGTGGGCCGGAACGGTGGTCGCCGCCACCGGCTCGGCCGAGATGGTGCTGATCACCCTCCAGGTGATCCGGGGCAAGCAGAGCCACTTCAACCAGGCGACCCCCTTCGACAACGCCGTCTTCCAGATCATGGGCGGCACCATCGTCGTCCTGTGGCTCGGCGCCCTGACCATCGCGATCCTGCTGCTGCGCGCCCGGATCCTCGACAGGACCATGGCGTGGGCCGTCCGGCTGTCCTCGCTGATCGCCCTGGCCGGCGCGGCCCTGGGTTTCCTGATGGTGCGCCCGACCTCTGAGCAGCTCGCCCAGGACGACGCGCCGGTCGTAGGCGCACACGCCGTCGGCGTACCGGACGGCGGCCCGTCCCTGCCTCTGACCGGCTGGGCCGAAACCGGCGGCGACCTGCGCATACCGCACTTCTTCGGCATGCACGCCCTCCAGGTGCTCCCGCTGCTTGTCCTCGTACTGGCCGCCCTCGCACCTCGCTTCGCCCGGCTCGCGGACGAGCGCGTACGGCTCCGGCTCACCCTGACGGCCTCGGCCGCCTACACGGCGACGTTCGCCCTGCTGACCTGGCAGGCGCTACGGGGCCAGGCTCTGTTCGCACCGGACGGGGCGACGCTGGCGGGGGCGGGGGCGATCGTACTGCTCGGCGGCGCGGCGACCGCGCTGTCCCTGAGGCAGGCCTCCCCCTCCCCCACCCGTCCCGAGGAGGTCGTGTGATGACGGGCTTCCTCTTCGAGCTGACGTTCTTCCTGGCAGCCCCGGCCTGGCTGCTCATGATCTTCGCGCCGTCCCGGCGGCTCACGGTACGTCTCGCGACCTCACCCCTGACGGTCCTGCCGATCCTGGCCGTCTGGGCGGTCCTTGCCGCCCCTGTCCTGCCCGAGTTGTGGACGGCCGTCAGCAGCCCCGACATCGACGCCTTCCGGGAGCTTGCGGCGCTCGCGAACGGAGCCGGGGCGGTCTGGGCGCAGATCATCGCCTGGGACCTGCTGCTCGGTCAGTGGATGTACCGGGAGGGCCGGCGCCTCTCCGTCCCACCCCTCCTGATGGCCCCGATCCTCCTCCTGACGATCCTCCTCTCCCCCGTCGGCCTGCCCTTGTTCCTGGCGGTCCGCTCGGTATGGACCCGCCGGTCAGGATCTCGCCGGCAGGAACCCGCTCTGCCCTGACCGCATGCGAGACATCGAGCGATCCATCGGCGCCGTCCTCGGATCCGCCGCGGGCGACGCCCTGGGTGCTCCCTTCGAGTTCGGGCTTGGAGGTGTCTTCCGGGAACACTTCCCCGACGGTGTCGGGGAGTTGTGCGGGGGAGGCGGCTGGGAGCCGGGCGAAGCCACGGACGACACCCAGATGGCGGTCCTCGTCGGGGAGTCCCTCCTCGACAGGGGCGGCCTCGATCTGCCTGATCTCTTCGACCGGTTCCGCCGCTGGGCGGCGGCCCGACCCGAAGGACATCGGCCTGCAGACCGAGCAGGTCCTGCTCGGTGGAGAACCGTGGGACCGCGCCGCCGCACGGCACTTCCAGGTCAGCCCGCGGGCCGCGGGAAACGGCTCGCTGATGCGGGCCTCGACCTCCGCCGTCCGCTTCGCGGGCCGGGGACGGACCGCGACGATGGATGCCGCCCGGCGGATCAGCGCCCTGACCCATGGCGACGGCGCGGCCGGCGAGGGCACGGCGATCCTCCACGGCCTGGTCCGCGTAGCCCTCCTCGGCGAGGACCCGATCGCCGCGGTCCCCGCCACGCTCGCCGAGGTCGAACCGGCGCACCAGGAGCGGTGGGCGGCGGTCCTGGCAGCCGGCTGGCACCCGGACGACGCCACCGAGTTCAACGGCGCGGTCTGGTCCTGTCTCGGTTCGGCCGTGTGGGCGCTGCGTACGACGGGCTCCTTCGAGGAGGCCCTCGTCGCGGCGGTCGATCTGGGCGGCGACCCCGACACCGTGGCGGCCGTGACCGGCACGCTGGCGGGCGCCGTCCACGGTGCCTCGGCGATCCCCGGCCGCTGGACGTCCACCCTGCACGTACCGCTGCCCGGCTCCGGCGCCCGTGTCCTGCACGCCGACGACCTCCGGGACCTGGCGACGGCCCTGGCCGCGGGGCCGCCCTGATACGACCCTCCGTCACCCGCCCTCCGTTGTCCGCCCCTTCCGCGTCAGGCCCCGCGGCGGCTCCGTGTGTGGACCGTGGCCAGGACGTCGCGGTCCGGCTGGAGGGTGAGGCTGGGGACGGGGCGGATGCCGTCGGTGGTCAGGTTCAGGTCGTAGCGGCGGGCGAGGACCGCGAGGACCAGGACGGACTCGACGAGGGCGAAGCGCGTGCCGAGGCAGACGCGGGGGCCGCCACCGAAGGGGAACCAGGCGTATTCGGGTATCTGCTCGGCCGGTTCGCCGTCCTCGGTGGTGAGCCAGCGCTCGGGGCGGAAGGCCTCCGCGTCGCCGTACCAGCGGGGGTCACGGTGGGTGGCCCACTGGCTGGTCCAGACGCGGGTGCCGGCGGGGACCGGCCTGCCGCCCAGGGTGGCGCCTTCCTTGGCCAGGCCGGTGATCAGCCAGATCGTCGGGTAGAGACGCAGGGTCTCCTTGATGACGGCCTGGGTGTAGGTGAGGGAGGCGTAGTCGTCGAAGCCGGGTTCGTGGTCGGCGAGGACCCGGTCGAGTTCCGCGGTGAGGGTGTCGCGGACCCGGGGGTTGTGGGAAAGCAGGTACCAGGCCCAGACGAGGGTGGAACTGGTGGTCTCGTGGCCTCCGATGTAGAGGGTGACGGTCTCGTCACGGATCTCCTGGTCCGAGAGGGGCGCACCGGTCTCGTCGCGGGCGGCGAGGAGGCGGCTCAGGAGGTCGGGGCGCTCGGTGTCGCCGTCGCGGTGGCGGGAGACGACACGGGAGACCTCCGCGTCGATGACGGCGGTGGCGCGCTTGATGCGGGCGCGTCCAGGGGTCGGTACCCAGTCGGGCAGCACCGCTCCGATGCCGCTGAACTCGGCGCCGATCTCCTTCTGCGCGATGTCCATCGCCTGCCCGATGGCCTCGGCGTCCGCTGCGGTGTCGACGCCGAAGATGGTGCGCACGGCGATGAGTTGGGTGAGGGCGGCCATCTCCTTCTTGATGTCGACCTGCTGTCCGTCGGCCCATCGGTCGGCGAGGGCGACGGCGCACTCGGTCATGGTCGTCGCGTAGGAGCGGACCTGCTTGGGGCGCACGGAGGGCTGCACCAGGGAACGCTTGCGTCGCCAGTCGGCCCCGCGGGAGACGATGACGCCGTTGCCGAGGAGGGTGCGGAAGGCGATCCCGAGGTCGGGTTGGTCGAAGGTGCGCTCGACCTCGGTGAGGAGTTCGCCGACGGTGTCGGGGTGGGCGACGAAGAGGGACGGTTTGCGGCCGAAGCGCCAGCGGACGAAGTCGCCCCGATCGCGAAGCTGTTCGAAGAAGCCGAGGGGGTCCTTGCCGAACGCGGGCAGGTTGCCGAGGAGGGGTGCTCCTCGGGGGCCTTCCGCGATGCCCGGTGACGGCGGTGCCGTCTCGTCGCGCGCCTCGGCGTGCGGATGACCGGCTTGCGTGGTCACGCGAGTCCCCTCCCCAACTGGCCTGCCGTGCTTGTGAGTCCATGCAAGCGGAAGGGGTGCGCACACGCCACCCCTGTGGACGACGGCCTGTGGACAACCACGTGCGGGCGGCCCTCTGCGGCGCGTGACCACCTTCACGCACCGACCTCGGCGGCGACGGGCGCCGACGTCCGGGAAACAGCGAGTGCCCGTGGCGTGATCGCCACGGGCACTCGCTGTCGATGAGAGGGAAGCCGTCAGCCCACCGAGCTGTAGGCCACGACACCCCTCAGCAGTGCGTCCACCGCCTTGCGGGCGTTCTTGGAGACGGTGCTGTTCTCCTTGGGGGCCGCCGCCGCGATCTGGCCGAGGACGTCGATGACCTGCTTGCACCAGCGGACGAAGTCACCTGCGGGCATCTCGGCCTCGCGCAGCACCTCGTCGAGGCTCTTGTCGGAGGCCCACTGGTGGGCGGCCCAGGCGAAGCCGAGGTCGGGCTCGCGCTGGCCGACCCCCTCCGCCTGGTTGATCTTGAATTCCTCTTCGAGCGCGTCCAGGCGCCCCCAGATCCTGACCATCTCGCCGAGCGCCGCCTTGGCGTTGCCGGCGGGCAGCTTGGGCGCGACGGCGTCGTCGGACTGGCGCGCCTCGAACACCAACGCGGAGACGCACGCGGCCAGTTCGGCCGGAGTGAGCCCTTCCCAGACACCGTCCCTGAGGCATTCGCTGGCGAGCAGGTCGAGTTCGCCGTAGAGCCGGGCGAGCCGCTTGCCGTTCTCGGTGACCTCGCCGCCCCGGAGGTAGTCGAGTTCGGTGAGGAGCGCGACGATCCGGTCGAAGGTGCGGGCGATGGTGTTGGTGCGGCCCTCGATGCGCCGCTCCAGCTGCTGGGTGTCGCGCTGGAGGCGGTGGTAGCGCTCGGCCCAGCGGGCGTGGTCCTCGCGCTCGTCGCAGCCGTGGCAGGGGTGGGCGCGGATCTCGGTGCGCAGCCGGGCGATCTCGCGGTCGTCGGCGGCGGCGGCGCGCTGCTTGTGGTGGCGCTCGGGGTTGATGTGTCCGGCCTTGCTGCGCAGCGCGGAGGCGAGGTCGCGGCGGGACTGGGGGGAGCGCGGGTTGAAGGACTTGGGGATCCGCATGCGCTCCAGGGCCTCGACGGGGACCGGGAAGTCGATGGAGGCGAGCCTCTTGACCTGCCGTTCCGCGGTGAGGACGAGGGGGCGCGGGCCGTCGTGGTGCTCGAAGCCGCGGTGGCCGTTGGTGCGGCCGGCCGGGATACCGGGGTCGAGGACGAGGGCGAGTCCGGCGAACTTGCCGGTCGGGACGTGGATGACGTCGCCGGGCTTGAGCTTCTCCAGGGACCCGGCGGCCTGTGCGCGCCGCTGGGCGGCGCCCTGCTTGGCCAGTTCCGTCTCGCGGTCCTTGAGGTCGCGGCGGAGCCGCGCGTACTCCTCGAAGTCGCCGAGGTGGCAGGTCATGCCCTCGCGGTAGCCGTCGAGCCCCTCCTCGTTCTTCTGCACCTGCCGGGAGATGCCGACGACCGAGCGGTCGGCCTGGAACTGGGCGAAGGAGGTTTCGAGGAGCTCGCGGGAGCGGTGCCTGCCGAACTGGTCGACGAGGTTGACCGCCATGTTGTACGAGGGCTTGAAGCTGGAGCGCAGGGGGTACGTGCGCGTGCCGGCGAGTCCGGCGAGGTGCTCCGGGTCGAGGCCGCGCTGCCAGAGGACGACGGCGTGGCCTTCGACGTCGATGCCACGGCGTCCGGCCCGGCCGGTGAGCTGGGTGTACTCACCGGGGGTGATGTCGGCGTGCTGCTCGCCGTTCCACTTGACGAGCTTTTCCAGGATGACGGTGCGCGCGGGCATGTTGATGCCGAGGGCGAGGGTCTCGGTGGCGAAGACGGCCTTCACGAGGCCGCGGACGAAGAGCTCCTCGACGACCTCCTTGAAGGTCGGGAGCATGCCGGCGTGGTGGGCGGCGATGCCCCGCTCCAGGGCTTCGAGCCACTCGTAGTAGCCGAGGACGTGGAGGTCCTCGGTGGGGATGGAGGCGGTGCGCGCCTCGACGATCTCGCGGACGCGGAGGCGTCCCTCGTCGTCGTTGAGCCGGAGTCCGGCGTACAGGCACTGCTGTACGGCGGCCTCGCAGGCGGCCCGGCTGAAGATGAAGGTGATGGCGGGCAGGAGGCCTTCGGCGTCGAGGCGCTCGATGACCTCGGGGCGTCCGGGGGTCCAGATGCGGGAGCGCTGGCGGCGCTCGCGCTCGCGGTCCGCCTCGCGGATCATCTTGCCGCGTCGTCGGTCGCGCGGGTTGTACGTGCGGGTGTTCTCGGTGCGGGCCAGGCGGAGGAGGTCGGGGTTGACCTCGCGCCGGGAGGCGCCGCGGCCGCCGTGGTCGGTCTCCTCCTCGAAGAGGTCGTACATCCGGCGTCCGGCGAGGACGTGCTGCCAGAGGGGGACGGGCCGGCTCTCGGAGACGATGACCTCGGTGTCGCCGCGGACGGTGTCGAGCCAGTCGCCGAACTCCTCGGCGTTGGACACGGTCGCGGAGAGCGAGACGAGGGTGACGGACTCGGGGAGGTGGATGATCACTTCCTCCCAGACGGCGCCGCGGAAGCGGTCGGAGAGGTAGTGGACCTCGTCCATGACCACGTGCCCGAGGCCGGAGAGGGCCTGGGATCCCGCGTACAGCATGTTGCGGAGGACTTCGGTGGTCATGACGACGATCGGCGCATCGCCGTTGACGCTGTTGTCGCCGGTGAGCAGGCCGACCTTGTCGGGCCCGTACCGCTTCACGAGGTCGGCGTACTTCTGGTTCGACAGCGCCTTGATGGGCGTCGTGTAGAAGCACTTGCGGCCCTGGGTGAGGGCGAGGTGGACGGCGAACTCGCCGACGATGGTCTTGCCGGAGCCCGTGGGCGCGGCGACGAGCACCCCCTTGCCTGCTTCGAGGGCCTTGCACGCCTCGATCTGGAAGGGGTCCAGATCGAAGTCGTACATCTCGCGGAAGGGGGCCAGCGCGGTGGCCTGATCGGCGTTGCGGGCGCGGGCGGCCGCGTACGCCTCGGCTGGTGTGAGGTCCTCTGTCATCTTGTTCTCGAGCCTACCCGCCACCTGTGACAGTGACGCGATCTTTATCGAGGGGATGTGCCGGGGCCCGGTCCGGGTGCGAGGACGCGGAGCGCGCGGGGCACGCATTCCACGGTGAGGGGCAGCGGGCCGAGGGGCTCGCCGTCGGCGTAGCCGGTGGTGTCGGGGGCGTCGAGGGTGAGGGAGCGGACCCGGTACGTGGTGACCGCGGGGTGGCTGAGGTGGGTGCCCTTGTAGACGCGGGGGAAGACCTTGAGCAGGGTGCGTCGGTCGCAGTCGCCGACGACGGTGACGTCGAGGAGTCCGTCGTCGGTGCGGGCGTCGGCGCAGATGCGCATGCCGCCGCCGTAGGAGCTGCCGTTGCCGACGGCGACGAGGGTGGCGTCGGTCTCCAGGACGCGGCCGTCGTCGAAGGTGAGGCGGTAGGGGACGGGCCGGAAGCGGGCGAGCTCGGCGAGGATCGCGAGGTCGTACTTGAAGCGTCCGGCGGGGACGCGCATGCGGTTGCCCCGGTCGTTGACGCGGGAGTCGAAGCCGGAGGCGAGGACGGTGCCGTACCAGCGGGTGGGGGCACCGGTGCCGTGACCCGCGGCCCCCGTCATGCCACCCGCGGCGCCGGTGATGTCCCCCGCGGTGGCGCCGCCGACGCGCCCGAGGTCGATGCTCCGGCCGCCGCCGGCGCCGAGGATCCCGGCGGTGACGCGGGCCGCGCCGCCGGGGTCGCGGACGGGCAGGCCGAGGGTGCGGGCGAAGTCGTTGCCGGTGCCCGCGGCGATGATCCCGAGAGGGGTGGAGGTGCCGGCGACGGCCTGGAGCGCGAGGGAGACCATGCCGTCGCCGCCGACGGCGACGAGGGCGCCGGTGCCCGTGGCGACGGCCTCGCGGGCGCGCCGCAGCGCGTCGGCGGCGTCGTGTCCCAGGACCGTACGGACGGCGAAGCCCGCGTCCCTGAGGGCGCGGGCTGCGGGCCGGGCGGCGCGGGCGCCGCGACCGCGGCCCGCGGTGGGGTTGACGAAGAGGGTGATGTCGCTGGTCATTGGGGGTCCCCCCGGACGGAGTCTGGGGGGACCCTACAAGATCAGGTGATGTCGTCGTAACCGTTGACCCGGTGGGCGACGGTTCCGCCGGTCTCTCCTGTGGCCTGCTCGGGCAGGGCGCGGGAGGCGGCGACCGTCTCGACGGAGCCGACGGTCTCGGGGGTGAGGTCGAGCGCGGAGGCCTCGTCGTCGTCGAGTTCGGCGTCGGGGTTGTTGCGCCTGCGTCGCCGGTCGTTGAGGAGCGAGAAGCCGACGGCCCCGAAGTACAGGACGGTGATGGGTCCTGCGAGTGCGACCATGCCGACGGGGTCGGTCGTCGGCGTGATGACGGCGCCGAAGACGAAGACGCCCATGATCACCCCGCGCCACCAGCCGGCCATGCGGCGGCCGGTGAGGACCCCGGTGAGGTTGAGCATCACCAGGACGAGCGGCAGCTCGAAGGCGATGCCGAAGACGAGCACCATGCGCAGGGTGAAGTCGAGGACGTCGCCGAGCGAGAGGATGTTCGCGGAGCCGGTGGGCGTGAGGCTGATGAGCACCTTCACGCTGATGGGGAGGATGAGGTACGCGAGGTAGGCGCCGGCGGTGAAGAGCGGCACGGCCGCACCGACGAAGGCGTACGTGTACTTCTTCTCGCTCTTGTGCAGTCCGGGCGCGACGAAGGCCCACAGCTGGTAGAGCCAGACGGGGCTCGCGACGACGAGGCCGGCCGTCAGGGACAGCTGGATCGTCGTGCTGAACGGAGCCATCAGCGTGTTGAAGGAGACGATCGCGCAGTTTCCGCCGTCACTGGTGACGCCCGGTGCGCAGGTGGGCACCGATTGGGTCAGGAACTGCATCAGCTCCTCGCTGTACACGAGGGCCACGATCGTCACCGCGGCGACGGCGAGGAGACCTTTCGCCAGTCGGTTGCGGAGTTCACGCAGGTGCTCCACGAGGGGCATCCGGCCCTCGGGATCCTTCTCCTGCTTGCGGGCAGACTTGGGCAACCCACGTCCTCATCTCGTGCGGCAGGCCGCCGCCCGGTGCGGCGGCCGCGGCGGACCGGGTCAGCGCTTGGTGGTGTCCGAGGGCTCGGTCACGGGACGCGAGCTGGTCACGTCTCCGGGAGCGGCCTGGATGGTGCGCGGGGCGGGCTGGTCCTGGGCGGTGGCTCCCGTGCCGGTTCCGGCCTGCGGAGGGTCGGCGGGGGCGGTCTGCTGGTCGTCCGACTTCATCGCCTTGGCCTCGCTCTTGAGGATGCGGGCCGACTTGCCGAGCGAGCGCGCCATGTCCGGAAGCTTCTTGGCGCCGAACAGCAGGATGATGACGACGAGAATGAGAATGATCTCGGTGGGGCCGAGCCTACCCATAGCTGTATACCTTCTTCACCGAGGCGACATGGAGTGCGTGCCCGGCGGGTCGGACAGACGTCCGGCCACCGCGCTGTCTGCGATCGTAACCCGCAGGAGTAAACGCAGGGCAATGCCCGTGCATACTCCCGATTGCGTCCCGCGTGAGCGGCCAGGGGCCGTTTCACGCAGCGTACGGCACGGACTCAGCGCAGGGTCTCGCCTGTTCGGGCCAGACCGACGGCGGCCGTCTCGAGTTCTTCGGCGGCCTGGGTGATCCGCTCTGTGGTGCGGGCCACTTGACGGCCGAGGCGCTGGACCTCCAGGAAGACCTTGACGGCGAGGACGCCGAGGACGGCGATGCCGAGGAAGCCGAGGGCGATGGCGAGCATGGGCCAGAACATGTGCCGAGCCTAGACGTTGGGCGGTGGGCGCTCAGCCGGTGGTGTGGAGGCGGAGGGTCCGGACGCCGCCGCCGGTGAGCAGTTCGACGATGCGCTCGCCCGCGGGCTTGCGGACGGAACTGCCGCACTCGGGGCAGGTGAAGGAGTAGAAGGTGGTGCGGCGGCTCGCCCCGATGGCGAGGCGCAGGGCGCTCGCGGAGAGTTCGAAACGGGAGCGGCAGTCGGGGCAGGCGGCCTTGAAGAGGACCGGAGCCAGCGTCGCCGTAAAACCGTGCATCAAGGACTTTTCCCTCATCTCTCGACTCCCGCCTCTGCGGCTACGTCCGTAACAGCGCCCCCCGCGCCGAGAACGTCACTCGCCGCCGTACGCGGCGAGCGCGGCGGCGGCGGCCGTCCTGGCGTTGTCGGCGAGCTCCTGCGGCACGACGATCCGCCCGTCGCTGCCGAGCCGCAGCGCCAGCCGGCGCAGCGAGGCCGGGTCCGGCGTCCGCAGGCTGATCCGCAGTCCCCCGTCGGGGAGCTCGTCGGCCCGGTCGTGCGGGTAGTACTCGGCGACCCAGCGCCCGCCGGGGCCGACCTCGACCACGACCTCCGGGTCGTCGGCGGAGGGCTGGACCAGTCCCTCGGAGAGGTCGCGCAGCTCCAGCTCGGGCGGCGCCGCCTGCTCGTCGAGGATGCGGATCTCGGCCACGCGGTCGAGCCGGAAGGTGCGGCGCGCCTCGGAGAGGCGGCACCAGGCCTCCATGTAGGTGTGGCCGACGGCGAACAGCCGGATCGGGTCGACCTCGCGCTCGGTGAGCTCGTCGCGCGCCGGCGAGTAGTACCGCACCCACAGGCGGCGGCGCTCCGAGATCGCCCGGTCGACCTCGGCGAAGACCCCGCCCTCGGACTCGAAGGTCACGGAGAGCCGGGAGCTGGCGCCCGCGGCCTCGCCGGCCGCGGCCTCCAGCTTGGCGGTGGCGCGCAGCAGCGCCTCCCGGTCGCTCTCCCGGAGCCCCGGCAGGGTGGCGACGGCGCGGGCGGCGACCAGGAGGGCCGTCGCCTCGTCGGCGGCGAGCCGCAGCGGCTCGGCGACGTCGTCCGGGTTGTGCCACCAGATCCGGTCGCCGTCGGTGTCGATGTCGAGGAGGTCGCCGCCGCGGAAACTGGTCCCGCACATGGGCAGCACGTCGAGGTCGGAGATCAGCTCGTCCTCGGTGATCCCGAAGGCACGCGCGACATCGGCGACGTGCGCGCCGGGGCGCTCCCGGAGATAGGTGACGAGCGAGAGCATCCGCCTCGTCTGGTCGATCGCGTTGGCAGCCATGCGGTACGTCTTCCCCTCAGCCCTTGGCCACGGCGCGCAGCCGGTCCACCACGTCGGCCCGCAGATCGGCCGGTTCCAGTACGACGACATCGGGACCGAACTCGACGAGCCAGGCGTCGAGCCCGTGCCCGTACGGGATCTCCAGCTCGTCCCAGCCGTCGGTGCCCTCGTGCACGGACTGGGCGCGGGCCCGCAGCGGGTAGCCGCAGCCGGTGCGCAGCCGGATCCGGGCCGAGCGGGTGGCGGTCTCCCCCGCCCAGCTCTCCACGGTCTCCCGGACGGTGACGACGTCGGGCACGGGCGCGGTGAAGGCGCCGGCCCGGGAGCGGACCTTGCCGGTGATCCGGGAGAGCCGGAAGACGCGCTCGGCGCCCCGGTCCCGGTCCCAGCCGGCCAGGTACCAGTGACCGCGCCAGCATTCGAGGGTCCAGGGCTCGACCTGGCGGGTCTCGGGGCGGGCGGCGTTGGCCTTGCGGTAGTCGAAGGCGACGGTCCGGCGGTCGCGGCAGGCCAGCATGAGCGGCTCGAAGGCCGCCTCGTGGACCGGGATGCGCGGTTCCAGGGCGCTGGGCTGGATGTCGTACGAGTCCTCCGCCTCCGGCATGCCGGCGGCGCGGAGCTTCTGGAGCGCCCCACTGGCGGCCCCGGCGAGGCGGGCCTGCTGCCAGACCTTCGCGGCGAGGCCGAGCGCGGCGGCCTCCTCGGCGTCGAGGGTGATGGGCGGCAGCCGGTTGGAGTCGCGCCGGGCGAGGTAGCCGGTCTCGCCCTCCAGGTTCTCGACGGTCTCGATGACGAGGCCGAGCTCGCGCAGGTCGTCCTTGTCGCGCTCGAACATGCGGTTGAAGGCCTCGTCGCCGCTCGCTTCGAGGTAGGCCTCGATGGAGCCGCGGAGCTCACGCTTGCTCAGCGGTCGGCGGGTCCCGAGCAGGCACAGCGCGAGATTCATCAGCCGCTCGGACTTGGCAATCGCCATCGACGCCCTGCACCTCTTCAGCCGTATCGACTTCTCGGACGTCCGACCGTACCGCCCCGGGGTGTCGGCGCCAAAGCCGAGGGCCCCCGCCACGGATGGCGGGGGCCCTCGAAGTGACCGGAACCGGTCACGGGTGCTCGGGTCAGCGCTTCTTCACGGCCACGAGGTCGCAGACGAAGATCAGCGTCTCACCCGGGGCGATCTTGTCGCCGGCGCCGCGGTCGCCGTAGGCGAGGTGCGCGGGGATGATCAGCTCGCGGCGGCCGCCGACCTTCATGCCCTGGATGCCCTTGTCCCAGCCCTGGATGACCTGACCGGCGCCGAGGTTGAAGCCGAGCGCGCTGCCGCGGTTCCAGGAGGCGTCGAACTCCTCGCCGGTGGAGAAGGCCACACCCACGTAGTGGACCTGGACGGCGTCACCGGCCTCGGCGAGCTCGCCGTCGCCCTCCCAGATGTCCCTGATCGCCAGGTCGGCCGGCGGCTCGCCACCCGGGAAGTCGATCTCGGGCTTCTCGATGCTCACTGAACTGCTCCTCATGCTGATGAACTGCGTGATCGGGACAGTCTTACATCTTCGTCAGGATGTCCACGGCGAACACCAGCGTGGAGCCCTTCGGAATGCCCTGCTTCTCCTCGTTGCCGAACGCCTCGGACGGCGGGGCGACGATGAGGACGCGGCTGCCGACCTTCTTGCCGACGAGACCGTCCTTCAGGCCCTTCAGCGTGAGCTGCGCGAGCGGGAAGTTCGCGGGCTTGCCGGTGGTGTACGTCGAGTCGAAGACCTTGCCGTCCTTCCACAGGGCGGCGACGTAGTTCACGACGACCGTGTCGGTGGCCTTCACGGCCTCGCCCGTGGACTCGAGCACGTAGTTCGAGACGAGCTTGGACGGCGGGTCGGTCTTCGGGACGGTCAGCGTGGGCGCCTTGCCGTCCGTGTTCGTCCCGACCTTCGGCAGGTCCTTGTTGTCCTGGGCGACCGGGGTGCCGGTGGCGGACTTCGGGATGGTGACCGACTTCAGGATGTCCACGACGAAGACGAGGGTGGCGTTGGGCTTGATGTCGCCCTGGCCCTGCGCGCCGTAACCGAGCTCCGGCGGGATGCCGATCTCGACGCGGCTGCCGACCTTCTGGCCTTCGAGGCCCTGGTCCCAGCCCTTGATGACCTGACCGGCGCCCAGCGTGAGGTCGAACGGCTGGCCGCGGTCGAAGCTGTTGTCGAAGGGTGTGGTGGAGTCCCAGGCCTGACCCAGGTAGTTCACCTGGAGCGCGTCGCCCTTCTTCGTCACCGCGCCCTTGCCCTCGCTGATGACGTTGACCTTCAGTTCCTTGGGCGGGGCGCCCTCGCCCTTGGCGAGGGTCGGCTTCTCCCCGAACTTCTGGCCCGCGGTGATGGCGGGCAGTCCGTTCGTCGTCGAGGCGGAATCGGAGCCCTTGTCGTCGCTGCCGCACGCCGCTGTCGAGAGCAGCAGCAGCGGGACGACGAGAAGGCCGGCAAGTCGGCGCACGTGTTCCTCAGATCTCAGACGGCACAGTGGTTAATGCCGACACTCTAGGGGACCCTCCTGTCACGTCGAGGGCCCCGCACGCCAAACGTGCGGGGCCCACGGCCGGTATGACCTGCTTACATTCCGGCGATCAGCTTTTCGACCCTGTCGTCGACGGAGCGGAACGGGTCCTTGCACAACACCGTGCGCTGTGCCTGGTCGTTCAGCTTGAGGTGGACCCAGTCGACGGTGAAGTCCCGCCGCTGCTCCTGGGCGCGGCGGATGAAGTCGCCGCGGAGCCGGGCCCGAGTGGTCTGCGGGGGCACGGACTTGCCCTCGAAGATCTTCAGGTCGTTGCAGATCCGGGCCGCCTGGCCGTTCTTCTGCAGCAGGTAGTAGAGACCACGGCGACGGTGGATGTCGTGGTACGCGAGGTCTATCTGCGCGACCCTCGGGTTCGACATGGTCATGTTGTGCTTGGCCCGGTAGCGCTCGATGAGCCGGTGCTTCATGACCCAGTCGATCTCGGTCTCGATCCGGTCGAGCCGCTCGCTCTCGATCGCGTCGAGCGTGCGGCCCCACAGCTCCAGGACCTGGGCGACCGTGCCGGTCCTGATCCCGCGGCGGTCGACGAAGTCGACGGCCTTCTCGTAGTACTCGCGCTGGACCTCGAGCGCGGAGGCCTCCCGGCCGCTGGCGAGCCGGACCTTGCGCTGGCCGGTGATGTCGTGACTGACCTCGCGGATGGCCCGGATGGGGTTCTCCAGGGTCAGGTCGCGCATCACCGTGCCCGCCTCGATCATGCGGAGCACCAGGTCGGTGGCGCCGACCTTGAGCAGCATGGTCGTCTCGGACATGTTCGAGTCGCCGACGATGACGTGGAGCCTGCGATAGCGCTCGGCGTCGGCGTGCGGCTCGTCCCGGGTGTTGATGATGGGCCGCGAGCGGGTGGTCGCGGAGCTGACGCCCTCCCAGATGTGCTCGGCACGCTGGGAGACGCAGAACACCGCGCCCCTGGGGGTCTGGAGGACCTTTCCCGCGCCGCAGATCAGCTGCCGGGTGACGAGGAACGGAATGAGGATGTCCGCGAGCCGGGAGAACTCTCCGTGCCGGGCGACGAGATAGTTCTCGTGGCACCCGTACGAGTTTCCGGCCGAGTCGGTGTTGTTCTTGAAGAGGTAGACGTCGCCCGCGATTCCCTCCTCGTGCAGGCGGCGTTCGGCGTCGACGAGAAGGCCTTCGAGAATGCGCTCACCGGCCTTGTCGTGGGTGACCAGTTCGGTCACGTCGTCGCATTCCGGTGTGGCGTATTCCGGATGCGAACCCACGTCCAGGTACAGGCGGGCGCCGTTCCGCAGGAAGACATTGCTGCTGCGGCCCCATGACACGACACGGCGGAAGAGGTAGCGCGCCACTTCGTCAGGAGACAGTCGGCGCTGTCCCCTGAACGTGCACGTGACGCCGTACTCGTTCTCCAGCCCGAAAATGCGGCGGTCCATGTCTGAACATTACGCCTGACGGCCGGTGCTGAAACCGGGTTGGACGTTCCCGTTTCGATCATTTTCCGATCAGTGCGTGTTCTTTTCGCTGTGTACGGCCGTGGGCACGCCCGTACCGACGGCGTGTCGCGCGTCGGCCGCAGGCGTGTCGGAGCCCGTCGGCGCGTCGAGGACACGGCCGGTGGCGAGCAGGACGAGGAAGGCCACCAGGCCGCCCACCCCGGCGACGGCGAACCCGGTCGCCGTCCCCGCGAGTTCGACGGCGGGTCCCGCCGCGGCGGAGCCGAGGGCCGAGCCGACGCCGAAGGTGGTGACGAGCCAGGAGAAGGCCTCGGTCACCGTGCCGCGTGGCGCGTGCCGGTCCACCACGATGAACGCGCAGGCGAGGGCGGGCGCCAGGAACACGCCGGCGAGCACCGAGAGCCCGGTCATGGCGACGGGGCCGGGCGTGAGCGCGAGCGGCAGGTAGCAGACGGCGAGGAGCAGGACGAGGACGCGCAGCCGCCGCTCGGGCGCTCCGGCCCACTGCCGGGCGCCGTAGACGACACCGCCGAGGAGCGCGCCGAGCCCGACGGCGGCCATCAGCCAGCCGTAGACGGCCGGGCTGCCCCGGTCGTCGGCGTACGCGACGGCGGCGACGGTGATGGAGCCGAGCGCGAGGCCGACGAAGAAGAAGGACCCGAGCAGGGCGAGCAGCCCGGGAGAGCGCAGGGCGCCCAGCCAGTGCGCCTCCCGGGACGCCGAGCGCCAGGTGCGGGAGGGCTCGGAGAGGACGACGGCGAGGGCGCCGAGGACCCCGAGGAGGTTGATGACGAGGAGGGCGGCGGCGGGCGACCAGAGGGAGACGAGGAGGGTCAGCAGCAGCGGGCCGACGGTGAACATGACCTCCTGCGCTACGGCGTCGAGCGCGTACGCCCGGTGGACCCGGTCCTCGCGGCCCAGGACGCTCGGCCACAGGGCGCGGAGGCCGCCCTCCAGGGGCGGGGTGAAGAGGCCGGCGAGGACGACGGCGACGTAGGCGAGTGCGAGGTGCCCGATGCCGGTGAGGGCGAGGAGGGCCATGCCGAGGGCGGAGAGGACCGCGGCGGGGAGCTGGACGCGCGGCTGGCCCTTGAGGTCGACGGCGCGGCCGAGGAGGGGCTGGCCGACGGCGGTGGCGACGCCGTAGGCGGCGATGAGACCGCCGGCGAGGGTGTAGCTGCCGCCCTGGTCGCGGACGAAGAGGGTGAGCGCGATGGGGCCGGTGCCGTTGGGCAGACGCCCGACGAGGGTTCCGGCCAACAGGCGGGCGGCGTGCGGTGCCCGGAGTATGTCGAGATAGCCGCCGTGTGCCGGTGCCTCGGTGGCCATGTGGTCTCCCCTCCCCCGGATCCTGCCGAGGTTTTACGTATAACGTGAGACGTCATACGTACCATGACGGCTGTACGCGGGTCCACCCCGCGCCCCAGGAACCGTCGACGCGGAGGCTTGTGTGCACACCCCGGAACCGATCGGCGGCGCCCGCCCCACTAGCCGGGACGTGGCGCGTGTCGCAGGGGTCTCCCAGGCCACCGTCTCCCTGGTCCTAGGCGACAAATGGCGCGGCCGGGTGTCGGAACGCACCGCGGAGGCCGTACGGGAGACCGCCCGGAGTCTCGGCTACCGGCCCAACCTCGCCGCGCGCAATCTCCGACTCGGTCGCACCAGGACCGCGCTCCTCGTCGTCCCGGCCCTCACCAACGAGTTCTTCGCGCACGTCCACACGGGCGCCGCCGCCGCAGCGGCGGCGCACGGATTCGGCGTCGTCCTCTATCCCTCCCCCGACGGCCTGGGGCCCGCACGCGACCCCTTCGCCTCCGCGCAGGCCGCCCTGGACGGAGTGATCGCCTCCTCGATGGCGACCGACGCCCTGGAGGCCTTCCGGGGCAGCGACCTCCCGCTCGTCATGCTCGACAGCGATCCGGCCGACGCCGGCGCGGCCGCCCATGTGAACCTCGACGTCGCCGACGGGATGCGCCGGGTGACCGAGCACCTGCTCGGTCTCGGCCACCGCGGCTTCCTTCACCTGGCGTCCGCCGCTCCGTCCTGGACCTTCGACGTGCGGGCCGCGACGCTCGCCCACGCCCTGCGCGGCACTGACGTGCGCACCGTGCGGTCGCCGCTGAACGTCCTGGCCGCGGTGGATGTCGCGGAACGCGCCCTCGCCGCCGCCGGCCCCCGTCCCACGGCGGTGATCTGCGACGACGACATCCTCGCGGTCGGCGTCTGCAAGGCCGCCCGCCGGCTCGGGCTGCGGATTCCCGAGGACCTGTCGGTCACCGGCTTCGACGACATGGCCCTGGCGACCGTGGTCGAACCGGAGCTCACCACCGTGCGGCTGCCGGCCGAGGAGTTCGGCCGGCGGGGCATGGAGGCCCTCCTCGCCGTTCTCGCGGGCGAACGGCCGCCCTCCCGCACTCTGCCGGTCGCCCTGGTCCCCCGGGGCTCCTCGGGGCCCGCACCGGCCTCCTGAGGGCGGGAACGCCGGAGGGGCCCCGGTCCGCTCGCGCGTGGACCGGGGCCCCTCCGGGCACCGTCGGCTACTCCTCCGGAGCCTCGTCCGAGGGCTCGTCCGTCTTCGTCACCGCCGCGTTGTCCGCCTGCATGAGGCGGGACAGCTGCCGGCCGACGATCCGCTTGAACTTGCGCTGCTGCGGGCGCGTACGGTCCAGGACCGCCACCTCCAGGCGCTCCGCGGGGATCTCCCGCTCGGTGCCGTTGGTGTCCCGCGACAGCGCCTGCACGGCCAGCTTCAGGGCCTCGGCGAGCGACATGCCGTCCCGGTGCCGCTGGTCGAGGAAGGAGCCGATCTGCTCCGCGTTCCCGCCGACCGCGACCGAGCCGTGCTCGTCCACGATCGAGCCGTCGTGCGGCAGCCGGTAGATCTGGTCGCCCTCCGGCTCGGTGCCGACCTCGGCGACGACCAGCTCCACCTCGTACGGCTTCTCCCCCGCGCTGGAGAAGATCGTGCCGAGCGTCTGGGCGTAGACGTTGGCCAGGCCGCGCGCGGTGACGTCGCCCCGGTCGTAGGTGTAGCCCCGCAGGTCGGCGTAGCGCACGCCTCCGATGCGGAGGTTCTCGTACTCGTTGTACTTGCCGGCGGCGGCGAAGCCGATCCGGTCGTAGATCTCGCTGAACTTGTGCAGTGCGCGCGACGGGTTCTCGCCGACGAAGACGATCCCGTCGGTGTACTGGAGGACGACGAGGCTGCGTCCCCGGGCGATGCCCTTGCGGGCGTACTCCGCCCGGTCGGCCATGGCCTGCTGGGGTGAGACGTAGAACGGAGTGGACACCGGCGGTCCGTCCCTTTCTTCTGGGCTTCTACAGAGCGACGAGTGGTCAGAGCAGGGCGGCGCGCGGCCCGTCGGGCTGCTCGAGGCGCCGCTCGGTGACCGACCGGGCGAGGCCGGAGGACTCGTCCTCGCTGAGCCTGCGGAAACCCTCCTCGGTGATGACGGTGACGATCGGGAAGATCCGGCGGGCCATGTCAGGGCCGCCGGTCGCCGAGTCGTCGTCCGCCGCGTCGTACAGCGCCTGCACGACCAGGGTCGTGGCCTGCTGCTCGGTGAGGTCGGCACGGTAGAGCTTCTTCATCGACCCGCGCGCGAAGATCGAGCCGGAGCCGGTGGCGGCGAAGCCGTGCTCCTCGGAGCGGCCGCCGGTCACGTCGTAGGAGAAGATCCGGCCCTTCTCCTTGCCCTCGTCCCAGCCCGCGAAGAGCGGTACGACGGCGAGCCCCTGCATGGCCATGCCGAGGTTGCCGCGGATCATGGTGGAGAGACGGTTCGCCTTGCCTTCGAGGGAGAGCGTCGCGCCCTCCACCTTCTCGAAGTGCTCCAGCTCCAGTTGGAAGAGCTTGACCATCTCCACGGCGAGTCCGGCGGTGCCGGCGATGCCGACGGCGGAGAACTCGTCGGCCGGGAAGACCTTCTCGATGTCCCGCTGCGCGATCATGTTGCCCATGGTGGCCCGCCGGTCACCGGCGAGGACGACCCCGCCGGGGAAGGTGGCCGCCACGATGGTGGTGCCGTGCGGGGCCTCGACGACCCCCTCCGGCAGCTTCCGTCCGCCGGGAAGCATCTCCGGCGAGTGCGCCGCCAGGAAGTCGAGGAACGAGGACGAGCCCGGCGTCAGGAAGGCCGCCGGCAGACGCCCGGTGCTACGAGGGTTGGCTTCCACGCGATTCCTTCCGGGTGGGAGAGTCGGCCAGCCGGGGGAAGCGCCGGCCGATCTTGGATGCTGTGCACGGACCTTACCCGTGCCACCGCTTGTCATCCGTCCCCGGAGCCACGGCTTTGTTCCGGGCTCCGGGGACGGAGGACGATCAGGTGCGCGAGGCGGCTACTCGCCGCCCTTCTGGACGAAGGACCGCACGAAGTCCTCGGCGTTCTCCTCGAGTACGTCGTCGATCTCGTCCAGGACGGAGTCCACGTCCTCGCTCAGCTTCTCCTGGCGCTCCTGGAGGTCGGAGCTCGCCTCCGTGGTGGTCTCCTCGACCTCCTCCGTGGAACGCGTCGCCTTCTGCTGTCCGCCGCCGGTGTCCTTGGTCGCCATATCCCTCACCCCGCTCGAAATCGGCCCGCTCGGTTGAGTCCGTACAAGATCAGACCCTATCGGTCGGGTCTGATTTCGGCCCCGCAGTTTCCACAACGCCCGGGCACTGTTTTCATGATTCCCAGTGCCGGGGCATTTCAGGCCCGTGCCGGGCCCCCGATCAGCCGCCGGAGAGCACGCGCACCAGCTCCTCGGCCGTGCGGCAGCGGTCCAGGAGCGCCTTGACGTGCTCCTTCGTGCCCCGCAGCGGCTCCAGGGTCGGTACGCGCTGGAGCGAGTCCCGGCCCGGCAGGTCGAAGATCACCGAGTCCCAGGAGGCCGCGGCGACGTCGTCGGCGTACTGCTCCAGGCAGCGGCCGCGGAAGTAGGCCCTGGTGTCCTCGGGGGGCGCCGTCTCGGCCCGCTCCACCTCGGACTCGTCCAGGAGCCGCTTCATGCGCCCACGGGCCGCCAGACGGTTGTACAGGCCCTTCTCGGGGCGCACGTCCGCGTACTGGAGGTCCACGAGATGCAGCCGCGGCGCGTCCCAGTCCAGGTCGTCGCGCCGCCGGTAGCCCTCCATGAGCTCCCGCTTGGCGATCCAGTCGAGCTCGCCGGCCAGGCTCATGGGGTCGTTCTCGAGCCGGTTGAGGGTGTCCTCCCAGCGGATCAGGACGTCCTTGGTCTGCTCGTCCGCGTCCGAGCCGTACCGCTCCTCCACGTACTTCCTTGCCAGCTCGAAGTACTCCATCTGAAGTTGCACGGCCGTGAGTGTCCGGCCGCTGCGGAGCGTGACGAGGTACTGGAGCGTCGGGTCGTGGGACACCTGATGGAGGGTGCGCACGGGCTGGTCGACGGCGAGGTCGACGGTGATGAACCCGTCTTCGATCATCGAGAGGACCAGCGCGGTGGTGCCGAGCTTGAGATAGGTCGAGATCTCGGAGAGGTTCGCGTCGCCGATGATCACGTGCAGCCGGCGGTACCGCTCGGCGTCGGCGTGCGGCTCGTCCCTGGTGTTGATGATGGGGCGCTTGAGGGTGGTCTCCAGACCGACCTCGACCTCGAAGTAGTCGGCGCGCTGACTGATCTGGAAGCCGTCCGCGCGTCCGTCCTGCCCGATGCCGACCCGGCCCGCGCCGGTCACGACCTGGCGGGAGACGAAGAAGGGCGTGAGGTGGCGCACGATGTCCGAGAAGGGGGTCTCCCGCTTCATCAGGTAGTTCTCGTGCGTGCCGTAGGAGGCGCCCTTGTTGTCGGTGTTGTTCTTGTAGAGGTGGATGGGCTGCGCCCCGGGGAGCTGGGCGGCCCGCTCTGCGGCCTCCGCCATGATCCGCTCGCCGGCCTTGTCCCAGAGGACGGCGTCGCGCGGGTTGGTGACCTCGGGCGAGCTGTACTCGGGGTGGGCGTGGTCCACGTAGAGGCGGGCGCCGTTGGTGAGGATGACGTTGGCGAGGCCGATGTCCTCGTCGGTGAGCTGGCTGGAGTCGGCGGCCTCGCGGGCGAGGTCGAAGCCGCGGGCGTCCCGCAGCGGGTTCTCCTCCTCGAAGTCCCAGCGGGCGCGGCGCGCCCGGTGCATCGCCGCCGCGTAGGCGTTGACGATCTGGGACGAGGTGAGCATGGCATTGGCGTTCGGATGTCCCGGGACGGAGATCCCGTACTCCGTCTCGATGCCCATTACTCGCCGTACGGTCATGCGGCCCTCCTTGCCCGGCGGCGCTCACTGTGCGCGACTCGGCGGTACCGATGAGCCTAGAGCGGCTCCGCGCTGGTGGGGAGATCTGTTGCGTATTTCCCTGTGATGCCGGGGGAAATGCTGGATGGAATGCGTCGGCTGCGGATACCCGGTTTCCGGGCATCCGCAGCCGGGGGGCGTTTTACAGGTACTGACCGGTATTGGCCACCGTGTCGATGGAGCGTCCGGTGTCCGCGCCCTGCTTTCCGGTGACGAGCGTGCGGATGAACACGATCCGCTCGCCCTTCTTTCCGGAGATCCGGGCCCAGTCGTCGGGGTTGGTGGTGTTGGGCAGGTCCTCGTTCTCCTTGAACTCGTCCACGCAGGCCTGGAGGAGGTGGGAGACGCGGATACCCTTCTGGTTGTGGTCGAGGAAGGCCTTGATGGCCATCTTCTTGGCCCGGTCGACGATGTTCTGGATCATCGCGCCGGAGTTGAAGTCCTTGAAGTAGAGGACTTCCTTGTCGCCGTTGGCGTACGTGACTTCGAGGAAGCGGTTCTCCTCGGATTCGGCGTACATCTGCTCGACGACCGACTGGATCATTCCGTGGGCGGCGGCGGCCTTGGATCCGCTGTGCTCCGAGATGTCGTCGGTGTGCAGCGGCAGGGTGGCCGTGAGGTACTTCGCGAAGATGTCCTTCGCGGCCTCCGCGTCCGGACGCTCGATCTTGATCTTCACGTCGAGACGGCCGGGGCGCAGGATCGCGGGGTCGATCATGTCCTCGCGGTTGGAGGCGCCGATGACGATGACGTTCTCCAGGCCCTCCACACCGTCGATCTCGGCGAGCAGCTGCGGGACGATGGTGTTCTCCACGTCCGAGCTGACACCGGAGCCGCGGGTGCGGAAGAGGGATTCCATCTCGTCGAAGAAGACGATGACGGGGGTGCCCTCACTCGCCTTCTCCCGGGCACGCTGGAAGACGAGGCGGATGTGCCGCTCGGTCTCGCCGACGTACTTGTTGAGGAGCTCGGGACCCTTGATGTTGAGGAAGTAGGACTTCCCCGCGGGCTGGCCGGTGACCTCGGCGACCTTCTTGGCCAGGGAGTTGGCCACGGCCTTCGCGATCAGCGTCTTGCCGCAGCCGGGCGGGCCGTAGAGCAGGATGCCCTTGGGCGGCCGCAGTTCGTGCTCCTTGAAGAGGTCGGGGTAGAGGTACGGGAGCTCGACCGCGTCGCGGATCAGCTCGATCTGGTTGCCCAGACCGCCGATCTTCTCGTAGTCGACGTCCGGGACCTCTTCGAGGACGAGCTCCTCGACCTCGCTCTTCGGGACCACCTCGTAGACGTAGCCGGACCTGGAATCGAGCAGCAGGGCGTCGCCGGCGCGGATGGTGACGTCCATCAGAGGCTCGGCGAGCCTCACCACCCGCTCCTCGTCGGTGTGCCCGACCACCAGGGCGCGCTCGCCGTCCTCGAGGATCTCCTTGAGGGTGACGATGTCCCCGGCGCGCTCGTACTCCATGGCCTCGACCACGTTGAGCGCTTCGTTGAGCATGACTTCCTGGCCGCGCTTGAGCTCGTCGAGCTCGATGCTCGGGCTGACGTTCACCCGGAGCTTGCGGCCCCCGGTGAAGATGTCGCACGTGCCGTCCTCGTTCGCCTGCAGGAAGACACCGAAGCCGGCCGGCGGCTGTGCGAGCCGGTCGACCTCTTCTTTGAGGGCCACGATCTGGTCGCGGGCCTCACGGAGCGTGTTCGCGAGTCGTTCGTTCTGCGCGGACACGCCGGCCAGGTTGGTCTGCAGCTCGACGATCCGCTCTTCGAGAATCCTCGTGTGTCGCGGAGAGTCGGCGAGCTTGCGGCGCAGGACGGCGATTTCCTGCTCGAGATAGGCAACCTGTCCGGCGGGGTCCTCAGACCCTCGCCCGGGCCGGATGCCGCGGTTGATGTCGTCGTCGTGGGCTGCCACGGTCCTCACCTCCTCCAGGGGGAGCTGGACGCTTCCTGACCCTACCTGCGTGGGTGATGATTGAAACCCCTAGATCAAAAAGACTCCGGGGTGTGTCCGATCTTCACCCTTGCGCTTCCCCTCTTGCCAGAGGGAATACCCACCCTTCACCGCTTGAAAGCGGGCGGTTGTATCGTCGTCGTGGGCCAACACCCTTCGGAGGGGGCCCGACTTACCGGCGAGAAGCAGAACGAGAAGCAGGAGCGGCGAGAATATGACCGTGCAGCACGAGGCCCCGTCCACGGGCGCCGAAGAGGCGCTGGAGGTCTGGATCGACCAGGACCTGTGCACCGGGGACGGGATCTGCGTGCAGTACGCCCCCGAGGTCTTCGAGCTGGACATCGACGGGCTCGCTTATGTGAAGAGCGGCGACGACGAGCTGCTCCAGGACGCCGGCGCGACGACGCCGGTGCCGCTGACACTGCTCCAGGACGTCGTGGACTCCGCGAAGGAGTGCCCGGGCGACTGCATCCATGTCCGCCGGGTCGCGGACCGGGTCGAGGTGTACGGCCCCGACGCGGAGTAGGCCCCGCCCGGCAGGGCCCGGGAGTCAGACGCCGCGCGCGTCGGCCTGCCCGGCGCGCACGAAGGCGCCGCCCCGCCAGCGCCAGCTGACCTGCTCCTTCTCGTCGGGGCAGCAGCGGGGCACGTCGAGGGACGAGTAGCCGAGCAGGGTGGCGAGGACCGCTCCGTCGCGTACGGCGAGCGCGGTGACGTTCTTGTGCTCTCCGGGTTCGACGAGGGTGGCCACCACGCGCGCGGGTGCTCCCGTCCCCTTGCCGCGGGTGAGGACGTAGACGCCGCTCGGCGGGGTCCCGGAGCCGGCTTCGCAGTGCACGACCGCAACAGTCTCGGGGTTTCCGTCCCCGTCGAGATCTCCGGACGCCCGCTTGGCGACCGTGCTGGGACCTCCCGCGCAGTCCACGGGGTAGTCCGCTCCGGCTGCCTCGGGGGCGGCCGCGGGACGGGGGGCGGTGGCGGGGGCCGCGCTCGCTCCGGCGGGGCCGGGCTGGAGAAGGCCCGCGAGGGCGACGACCGCGGCGGTCGCCGTGGCGGTGGCCAGCCAGTGGGCCGGCCGGGCGCGGGTGTGTGCGAGATCCGCGAGGTCCGGGGCGGCGGAGGGCTGCACGCGAGACGTCTCCTGTGGGTGGCGCGGTGGTTTCGGGCATCGTGCCACACGTCACAGGGAGACGGAACAGGCGGGGTCGGCCGGGGCGGTGGCCCCCGGAACATGAGGGCGCCGCCGCCGGGTTCCCTCCCGTGGGCGGGGAACTCGGCGGCGGCGCACCGTGGGTGTCGGGACGTCAGCCCTTGTTGGGGCCTTCGTAGTCCTCGCCGTACGCGCCCTTGGCGGGGCGGCGGCGGCGCATCGGCGGCTCGACACCGTCGGCGAGGCGACGGGCGGTGACGAGGAAGCCGGTGTGGCCGATCATGCGGTGATCGGGACGGACGGCGAGGCCCTCGACGTGCCAGTTGCGGATCATGGACTCCCAGGGCTGCGGCTCGGCGTAGCAGCCGAACTCGCGGATGGACTCCACGGTGCGCGCGAGCTGGGTGGTGGTGGCCACGTAGCAGCAGAGGATGCCGCCGGGGACGAGGGCCTTGGAGACGGCCTCCAGGCACTCCCAGGGGGCGAGCATGTCCAGGATGACGCGGTCGACGTCGGTGTCGGACAGGTTGTCCTGGAGGTCGCCGACGGTGAGCTGCCACGCGGGGTGGGGGCCGCCGAAGTAGCGCTCGACGTTGCCCTTGGCGATCTCGGCGAAGTCCTCGCGGCGCTCGTAGGAGTGCAGCATGCCGCTGTCTCCGATGGCGCGCAGGAGGAAGCTGCTCAGCGATCCCGAGCCCACTCCGGCTTCCACGACGCGTGCGCCGGGGAAGATGTCGGCGAAGGCCAGGATCTGCCCCGCGTCCTTGGGGTAGACCACGGCGGCGCCGCGGGGCATGGACAGGACGTAGTCGGGGAGCAGGGGGCGCAGCGCGAGGTAGGCGACGTTTCCGGTGGTGCGGACAACGCTGCCCTCGGGGGCGCCGATCAGTTCGTCGTGCGGGAAAGAACCCTTGTGGGTGTGGAAGTTCTTTCCCTCTTCGAGCGTGAACGTGTAGTGACGGCCCTTGGGGTCGGTCAGCTGAACCTGGTCCCCGACCTTGAAGGGCCCGCGTCGGCGGGCGGCACCGGTCGGTTCGGACATGCGAACAGAGTACCGGGATTACGAAGAGGGTCGTGCCATGGCCTTGACGAAGGCGCGTTCCACGTCGGTGGTGGCGAGGACGCCGTAGATCTCGCCCGTCTCCTCGACGACCAGGTACTCGGTGGCCGGGCTGGCGCGGAGGTGGTCGAGGAGGGGCTGTCCCGTGAGTTCGGCGGGGACGCGCATGCCGTCGGTGAGGTCCTGGGCGAGGGTGCTGACGGCGACCCAGGGGCGGCGGTGCTGGGGTACGGCGGCGATGGCGGCCTCGCGGACGATGCCGGTGGGGTCGCCGTTGCCGTCGACGACGACGAGCGCGCGGGCGCCGGCCTCGTTGGCCCGGCGGAGGGCCTCGGAGAGCGGCGTGGTGGGTTCGACGGGGATGGCGCGGCGGGTGAGGCTGCGGGCGCGGAGTTCGGGGAGGTGCTCGCGCAGCCGGGCCATGCGGAGGCTGTTGCCCGCGCCGGTCCAGATGATGGCGGCGAGGATGGCGGCGAGCAGGGCGTCGGTGACGGTGTCGAGGCCGCTGATGTCGTCGGTGGAGTTGCCGAGCAGGCCGGTGCGGGTGAGCAGGGGCAGGCCGACGAGGACGAGGACGGCGAGGAAGCGGCCGACCCAGGCGGCGGCGATGGTGCCGGCCATGGGCTTGCCGGTGATCTTCCAGACGACGGCGCGGAGCATGCGGCCGCCGTCGAGCGGGAGGCCGGGGAGCAGGTTGAAGATCGCGACGATGAGGTTGGAGATCATCAGGCCGGCGAGGAGGACGCCGGGGACGGTGCCGGGCTCGACGGCGTACATGGAGAGATAGAACACGCCGGCGAGGACGAGGGAGAGGAGGGGGCCGACGAAGGCGAGGACGAATTCGCGGCCGGGGGTCTCGGTCTCCTTCTCGATCTCCGAGACGCCGCCGAAGAACTGGAGCTGGATGCGGCGCACCGGGAGCTTGAAGCGGAGCGCGGCGATGGTGTGGGCCAGTTCGTGGACGAGCACGGAGGCGTAGAACGCGACGGCGAAGAAGAGGGAGACGAGGTAGCGGGCGGCGCCGAGTTCGGGCAGGACGCGTTCGATCTGGTCGCCGAAGACCCAGGTGATGAGGGCGGCGACCAGGAACCAGCTGGGGGCGACGTAGACGGGCACACCGAAGGGGCGGCCCATGAGGATCCCGCCGCCGGGCTCCTCGGTCCGCTGCGGCTTGGGCTCGTCCTGGTTCACGGGTTCCTCTCGTCGCGGGGTGTGACCCACGTCGGTTGCGTCACAACTCGATCATGCAGTGCGACGGGGTCCCGGGTCGATGGTATTCCGCCCGTTGTCGGTGGCGGGTCGTAGGGTCTTCGTCATGAGTACGAGCGAGCAGGTGCCGGCGGAGCCCCGGGCGCCCATGTCGTTGTCGCCGTCGCGGGCGAGCGATTTCATGCAGTGTCCGCTGCTGTACCGGTTCCGGGTGATCGACCGGCTGCCGGAGAAGCCGAGTGCGGCGGCGACGCGGGGCACGCTGGTGCACGCGGTGCTCGAGCGGCTCTTCGACGACCCGGCGGTGGAGCGGACGGCTCCGCGGGCGCGGGCGATGGTTCCCGGGCAGTGGGACCGGCTCCTGGAGTCGAAGCCGGAGCTGGGCGAGCTGTTCGCGGAGGATCCGGAGGGTGAGCGGCTCGCGGGCTGGCTGGGTGAGGCGGAGCGGCTGGTCGAGCGGTGGTTCACGCTGGAGGACCCGACGCGTCTTGAGCCGGCCGAGCGTGAGCTGTTCGTGGAGACGGAGCTGGACTCGGGGCTTCGGCTGCGCGGGGTGATCGACCGGATCGACGTGACGCCTTCGGGTGACGTGCGGATCGTCGACTACAAGACGGGCAAGGCGCCGCGGCCGGAGTACCGCGACGGCGCGCTGTTCCAGATGACGTTCTACGCCCTGGTGGTGTGGCGGCTGCGGCAGGTGATCCCGCGGCGGTTGCAGCTGGTCTATCTCGGCAGCGGGGAGGTGCTGACGTACGACCCGGTGGAGGCGGATCTGCTGCGGGTGGAGCGGAAGCTGCTCGCGCTGTGGGACGCGATCCGGCTGGCGACGGAGTCGGGTGACTGGCGGCCGCGTCCGACGAAGCTGTGCGGCTGGTGCGACCACCAGGCGGTGTGCCCCGAGTTCGGTGGGACTCCCCCGGTCTATCCGCTGAAGATCGTCGCCGCGCGCCCGCCGGAGTCGGGCGAATCGGGGCAGGGCAGAATGGACCCGGCCCCGTCGGCACCGTAGTGCCGGCGTTCCTCGTGAGCCCAGGTCCCGTGAAGGAGCCCTTGTGACGATCCGCGTCCTCTTGGTCGACGATCAGCCGCTGTTGCGCACCGGCTTCCGGATGATTCTGGAGGCGGAGGGTGACATCGCGGTGGTGGGTGAGGCCGGGGACGGTCTCCAGGCGCAGGACCAGGTGCGGGCGCTGCAGCCGGACGTGGTGCTGATGGACATCCGGATGCCGCGGATGGACGGGGTGGAGGCGACCCGGCAGATCACCGGTCCCGGCCGGGACGGTCCGGCGAAGGTGCTGGTGCTGACGACCTTCGACCTCGACGAGTACGTGGTGGAGGCGCTGCGGGCCGGGGCGAGCGGTTTCCTCCTGAAGGACGCCCCGGCGAACGAGCTGGTGCAGGCGATCCGGGTGGTGGCGGCGGGTGAGGCGATGCTGGCCCCTTCGATCACGCGCCGGCTGCTCGACAAGTACTCGGCGCATCTGCCGACGGGCGAGGAGCGGATGCCGGACGCGCTGAACAGTCTGACGGACCGTGAGGTGGAGGTCCTGAAGCTGGTGGCGCGGGGCCTGTCGAACGCGGAGATCGCGGCGGACCTGTTCGTCAGCGAGACGACGGTGAAGACGCATGTGGGTCATGTGCTGACGAAGCTGGGCCTGCGGGACCGGGTGCAGGCCGCGGTGTACGCGTACGAGAGCGGTCTGGTGCGGCCGGGCGCCGGACAGTAGCCGGTCCGCCGGGAACGGCGACGACAGAGGGGCCCGGTGCGCGGTGCGCGCCGGGCCCCTCTGTCGTGGCTCGTGCCGTGTCGTGTGCCGCCGTGGGGCGGTCAGCCCTTGCGGATCTCCCAGAAGCGGAAGACGGTCGAGGCGTCGAGGGTCCATTCGAGGCCGGTGACGTCGTCGCGGGCGACGGCGTACTGCTTGCCCTGCCAGAGCGGCAGCATGGGGATCTCCTCGGCGACGAGGTCCTGGAGCTTCCCGTACTCGTCGGCGGTGGCGGCGCGGTCGGCGACGGCGGCCGTCTTCGGGAGGAGGCTGCCGGTGATGGTGGCGTTGTCGTAGTGGTTGCCGACGACGTTGCCCTCGCCGAAGAAGGGGGCGGTGAAGTTGTCGGCGTCGGGGTAGTCGGGGACCCAGCCCTTGACGTAGACGCCGTACTTGCCGGCCGCGATGTCCTTCTCGTACTGGTCGTACGCGACGGACTTGACGTCGGCGTCGAAGAGACCGCTCGCGTTGAGCTGGCCGGCGATGGCCTTGAGCTCCTGGTCGGTGGCGGGGCCGTAGCGGCTGGGGGTGGACCAGAGGGTGAGCTTCACCTTGTCGGTGATGCCGGCCGCGCGCAGGGCCTTCTTCGCCTTCGCCTTGTCGGGGGTGCCGTAGGTGTCGAAGAAGGCGGTGTTGTGTCCGGCGATGCCGGCCGGGACGATCGAGTAGAGCGGCGTGGCCGTCGACTTGTAGACGCCTTCGACGAGGGCCTCGCGGTCGACGAGGTGGGCGATGGCCTTGCGTACGCCGAGCTTGCCGGCGACCGGGTCCTTCATGTTGAAGACCAGGTGCTGGACCTCGGCGCTGCTGCCCTGGGTGACCTCGATGCCCCGGTCGCCGGTCGTGGCGGAGTTCTCGAGGGCGGCGATGTCGTCGGCGGAGAGGCCTCGGTAGGCCACGTCTATCTGACCGTCGGTGAGGGCCTTGGAGAGGGCGGAGCGGTCGCCGCGGAAGAGCTTGAGGGTGACGGCGTCGTTCTTGTGCCGTGCGGTGCCCTGGTAGCCGGAGTTGGCGGAGAAGGTGGCCTCGGTGTCGCTGAGGGAGTCCAGCTTGTAGGGGCCCGAGCCGGTGGCCTTGCCGTCGGTGCGGAGCGCGTCGGCCGGGTACTCGCGGTGGTCGACGATGGAGCCGGCGCCGGAGGCGATCTTGCTGGGGAAGGTGGCGTCCGGGACCTTGAGGCGGAAGACGACGGTCCGCTCGTCCGGGGTCTCGATCTTCTCGATGGTGGAGAGCAGCGGCGCGGGGCCGGCCGGATCGGCGATCTTGAGGGCCCGGTCGAAGGAGTACTTGACGTCCTCCGAGGTGAGCTTGTTGCCGTTGGAGAAGGTGAGGCCGTCGCGCAGGGTGCAGGTGTACACGGTGCTGCCCGCGGAGAAGCCGCACCTGTCGGCGGCCTCGGGCTCGGGCTCGGAGCCGCCCTTGGGGAAGGCGAGCAGGGACTGGAAGACGTTGTTGAACAGCAGCCAGGAGCCGGGGTCGTAGCCGGCCGCCGGGTCGGTGGCGAGGATCTCGTCGGACATGCCGACGCGTACGCCGTTGCCGGAGCCTCCGGCTCCGCCCTGTTCGGTGCCGCAGCCGCTGAGGAGGGCGGCGGCCAGGCCGGCGGCGAGCGGGGCCGTCAGCCACTTGTTGTGCGTCTTCACAGAACGTGCCTCGTGATCTCTTGTCAGGCCGGCCGCGCGCGGTACGCGGCCGGTGTAACCGATCCTGTCGACGGGGTCATGCGGTGTTATGCGGTGCCGCGCCCCAGTTCCCAGAGCAGGAGGTCGGAGGACGTGTTGAGGGCGTTCTCGACTCCGTTGAGCTCGGTTCGCGCGGCGACGTACTGCTTGCCCTGCCACAGCGGCAGGACGGGCACGTCCTCGGCGACGATCTTCTGGATCTGGTTGAAGACGGGGCTCGCGGCGGTGCGGTCGGCCTGGCGGCGCGAGCGCGGGATGAGCTGGTCGCGGACGACCTTGTTCACGTACGGGGTGTTGAGGAAGTTGTCGCTGTCCAGGAACGGCGCGATGTAGTTGTCCGGGTCCGGGTAGTCCGGGAACCAGCCGAGGCCGTAGACGGCGTAGTCGCCGCGCTTCTGGGCGGTGCGGAACGTGGACCACTCGGCGCCCCGGACGGTGGTGTCGAAGAGCCCGGTGGCGTCGAGCTGCTTCTTGAGCGCGTCGAACTCCTGGGCGGTCTCGGCGCCGTAGTGGTCGGTGGTGTAGTTCAGGGTCACCTTGACCGGGGTCTCGACGCCCGCGTCCTTGAGGAGCTTGGCGGCGCGGGCGCGGTCGGGCTCGCCGTACTCGTCGAAGAACGGGGTGGCGTGGCCGGTGATGCTGGAGGGGATCAGCGAGTACAGGGGCTCGGCGGTGGGGCCGTAGACCGAGTTGACGAGGGCGCCGCGGTCGACGACGGCGGCCATGGCCTGGCGGACGGCCTTCTCCTCGACGGCGGGGGCCTTGGTGTTGAAGCCGAGGTAGCGGATCTCCAGGCCCGGGACCTCGATCATCTCGATGCCCTCCTTGGGCTTCTCGGTGAGGTTCCTGACCTGCTGCTGCGACAGGGAGCGGGCCATCATGTCGATGTCGTCGCTCTCCAGGGCCTGGCCCATGGTGCTCGCGTCGGCGTAGGGGCGCAGCACGACCTTGTCGTTGCGCAGGGTGATGTCGCCCTTGTAGGCCGGGTTCTTGGTGAAGACGAAGCGGGTGGCCTTCTCGCCCTCGCGCTCGACCTTCATGGTGTACGGGCCGGAGCCGTCGACGTCGAAGCCGTCGCGGAGCTTGTCGGCGGCGTACTTGTCCTTGCTGAGGATGCCGGCGACCGGGGTGGAGAGCTTGTACGGGAAGGTGGCGTCGGGGGTCTTCAGGTGGAAGACCACCTCGTCGGCGCCCTTGGTCTCGACGGTGTCGACGTTCGAGAGGAGGGCGGCCGTGCCGTTGTCCGACTTGATCTTCAGCACCCGGTCGACGGAGAACTTGACGTCCTCGGCGGTGATCGGGGTGCCGTCGGCGAAGGTGAGGCCGGAGCGGAGCTTGCAGCGGTAGCTCTCGCTGGCCTTGTCGGAGAACCCGCAGCTCTGGGCGGCCTCGGGGACGGGCTCGCCGCCGCCGTGGGGCACGTGCATCAGGGTCTGGACGGTCTGGCGCAGGATGTTCCACGCGCCGGTGTCGTACGCGAAGGCGGGGTCGAACGGGGCGGGGGCGTCCGCGGTGGCGATGAACTGGTCCGTGGTGCCGACGACGATCGCTCCGTCCTCCTCGGCTCCGCCGCAGGCGGCGAGCAGGGGGACGAGCAGTCCGGCCGCGGCCGGGAGCACCAGGGTCTTGCGGTTCATCAGGGACGATCTCCTCATCCGGCACTGGGATACAGCGGTCAGTGGAACTCCGCCGCCGGCCGCCCGGTCGGGGCGGGAGCGATCGGGCCGGGTGTTGCGATCGGTCCTGTGTTCGCGGCTGTTCACGGCGACTTGGGTGTGCGCCGGTGCACGCGGTTATGCGGCGAAGTACTCGCGAAAGATTAGTGGGCGGCGCCCCTATTGCCTGACCACGGGTGCCCGTGGGGGTAATCGCACAGTGATCATGAATGCGGGGGGCTCGATAGTCATGCGATGGATGATGCGGACGGTGCAGATCTAATCGGGACACATGGGGACGCCGAAACCCCACCTTTTCGGTCACGGGGTACAGGCAGGGCCACCCACCGTCAGGCACTCTGGGTGACCAAGGTCACGCAGCGGCCTTTTCGGCGAATGGCCTCGATGCTTTCCGTACGGCGAAAGCGCATTACGCGGGGAAAGCTCAGGGAAACCTCAGATCCCGGTGATCAATGTGCGGAGAAAGGGCACGTCGACCTCTTCGAGGGAACGCACGACGACCCGGCCGGGAGAGGCCGCGATCGGGGCGACGGAGGGCACCGCGACGACCCGGCAGCCGGCCGCCTCCGCGGCTGCCACACCGGTCGCCGTGTCCTCGACGACGGCGCACAGCGCCGGGTCGGCCCCGACCCCGCGGGCGGCGGTCAGATAGGGCTCGGGGTGCGGCTTGGTCCGGGCGACCTCGTCGCCGGCGACGGTGAGGGTGAAGCGGTCACGGCCGAGCGAGTCGAGGACCCGGTCGATGATCCGCCGGTGCGAAGCGGAGACCAGGGCGGTGGGGATGGAGTGCCGGGCGAGTTCGGCGAGGAGCCGCTCGGCTCCGGGCATCAGCGGCACGCCCCGGTCGATGCGCCGCTCGAACTTCTCGTTGAGCAGGACGGTCAGTTCGGCGAGGGTGATGTCGGCGCCGGTGGACTCGATGAGATAGCCCGCGCTGCGGGTCATCGGGCCGCCGACGACGACGTCCCGCCAGGCCTCGTCCAGCCGGTGCCCGAGGTCGGCGAAGACCTCCACCTCCGCGTCCCACCAGAAGCCCTCCGTGTCGACGAGGGTCCCGTCCATGTCGAGGAAGACCGCCTGCAGGGCGGAGCTTCCGTTCGTACGGAACAGGGACGCGGGGACCGTACTGGTCATCCGGACACCTCCATGGAGGGACGAGAAGGCCGGCCCTCCTCCCCGGTACGGGGAGGAGGGCCGGCCTGCACTGGACCGACAAGTGTACGTCCCGATCATCGCGGACGCGGGGATTTACCCCTGGACGGTCACCTGGCGTTGAAGTACTTCGCCTCGGGGTGATGGATCACGATGGCGTCGGTGGACTGCTCGGGGTGGAGCTGGAACTCCTCCGACAGGTGCACACCGATGCGCTCCGGGCCCAGCAGCTCCGCGATCTTCGCGCGGTCCTCCAGGTCGGGGCAGGCGCCGTAGCCGAGGGAGAAGCGCGCACCGCGGTACTTGAGGTCGAACATGTCCTGGACGTGGGCCGGGTCCTCGCCCCCGAAGCCCAGCTCGGCGCGGACCCGGGCGTGCCAGTACTCGGCGAGGGCCTCGGCGAGCTGCACGGAGAGGCCGTGCAGCTCCAGGTAGTCGCGGTAGGAGTCGGACTCGAAGAGCTTGGCCGTGGCCTCGCCGATCTTGGAGCCGACGGTGACGACCTGGAGGCCGACGACGTCGGTCTCGCCGGACTCCTCCGGGCGGAAGAAGTCCGCGAGGCAGAGGCGGCGGCCGCGGCGCTGGCGCGGGAAGGTGAAGCGGGTCCGCTCGTTGCCGGCATCGTCCAGGATGATCAGGTCGTCGCCCTTGGAGACGCAGGGGAAGTAGCCGTGGACGACGGCCGCCTCCAGGAGGTTCTCCGTGTGGAGCTTGTCCAGCCAGCCGCGCAGCCGCGGCCGGCCCTCGGTCTCGACGAGCTCCTCGTACGTGGGTCCGTCGCCGGTCCGGTTCTGCTTGAGGCCCCACTGGCCCTTGAAGAGGGCGCCCTCGTCGAGCCAGGACGCGTAGTCCTTCAGCGGGATGCCCTTGACGACCCGGGTGCCCCAGAACGGCGGAGTGGGCACCGGGTTGTCGGTGGCGACGTCGGAGCGCCCGCCGGGCTCCGGCTCGGCGACCTGGAGGGCGGCGGTGTCCTGCTTCGCGACCCGGCGCTGCTTGAGCTCGGGGAGTACGGCTCCGGGGACGCCGCGCTTGACGGAGACGAGGGCGTCCATGAGGCGCAGGCCCTCGAAGGCGTCGCGGGCGTAGCGGACCTCGCCCTGGTAGATCTCGTACAGGTCCTGTTCGACGTACGCCCTGGTGAGGGCGGCGCCGCCGAGGATCACGGGGTACTTGGCGGCCAGCTCGCGCTGGTTCAGCTCCTCCAGGTTCTCCTTCATGATCACGGTGGACTTCACGAGGAGACCGGACATGCCGATGACGTCGGCCCGGTGCTCTTCGGCGGCTTCGAGGATCGCGGAGACCGGCTGCTTGATGCCGATGTTGACGACGTTGTAGCCGTTGTTGGAGAGGATGATGTCGACGAGGTTCTTGCCGATGTCGTGGACGTCGCCGCGGACGGTGGCGAGGACGATCGTGCCCTTGCCGTCCGCGTCCGACTTCTCCATGTGCGGTTCGAGGTAGGCGACGGCCGTCTTCATGACCTCGGCGGACTGGAGCACGAACGGCAGCTGCATCTGGCCGGAGCCGAACAGCTCGCCCACGGTCTTCATGCCGTCGAGCAGGATCTCGTTGACGATCTCCAGGGCGGGCCGGAGCGTCAGGGCCTCGTCGAGGTCTGCCTCCAGGCCGTTCTTCTCGCCGTCGACGATCCGGCGCTTCAGCCGCTCGTCCAGCGGCAGCGCGAGGAGTTCCTCGGTCTTGCCGGCCTTCATCGACTTGGTGTTGACGCCCTCGAAGAGGGCCATCAGCTTCTGCAGCGGGTCGTAGCCCTCGGAGCGCCGGTCGTAGATGAGGTCGAGGGCGGTGGTGACCTGCTCGTCGTCGAAGCGGGCGATGGGCAGGATCTTCGAGGCGTGGACGATCGCCGAGTCCAGGCCCGCCTTCACGCACTCGTCGAGGAAGACGGAGTTGAGGAGGATGCGGGCGGCCGGGTTCAGACCGAAGGAGATGTTGGACAGGCCCAGCGTGGTCTGGACGTCCGGTCGGCGGCGCTTCAGCTCGCGGATCGCGTCGATCGTGGCGATGCCGTCCTTCCGCGACTCCTCCTGACCGGTGCAGATGGTGAAGGTCAGGGTGTCGATGAGGATGTCGGACTCGTGGATGCCCCAGTTGCCGGTGAGGTCCTCGATGAGCCGCTCGGCGATGGCGACCTTGTGCTCGGCGGTGCGGGCCTGGCCCTCCTCGTCGATGGTGAGCGCGATGAGCGCGGCGCCGTGCTCCTGGGCCAGCCGGGTGACCTTGGCGAAGCGGGACTCGGGGCCGTCGCCGTCCTCGTAGTTGACCGAGTTGATGACGGCCCGGCCGCCGAGCTTCTCCAGGCCGGCCCGCAGGACGTCCACCTCGGTGGAGTCCAGGACGATGGGCAGCGTGGAGGCGGTCGCGAAGCGGCCTGCGAGCTCCTCCATGTCGGCGACGCCGTCGCGGCCCACGTAGTCGACGCACAGGTCGAGCATGTGCGCGCCCTCGCGGATCTGGTCGCGGGCCATCTCGACGCAGTCGTCCCAGCGGCCTTCGAGCATGGCCTCGCGGAACTTCTTCGAACCGTTGGCGTTCGTGCGCTCGCCGATCGCCATGTACGCGGTGTCCTGCCGGAACGGCACGGTCTGGTAGAGCGAGGCGGCGCCGGGCTCCGGGCGCGGGTCGCGGGCGCCGGGGGTGAGGCCCTGGACGCGCTCGACGACCTGGCGCAGGTGCTCGGGGGTGGAGCCGCAGCAGCCGCCGACCAGCGAGAGGCCGTAGTCGCGGACGAAGTTCTCCTGCGCGTCGGCCATCTCGGGCGCCGTGAGCGGGAAGTAGGCGCCGTCCTTGGTCAGGATGGGCAGGCCGGCGTTCGGCATGCACATGAGCGGCGTACGGGAGTGGCGGGCGAGGTAGCGCAGGTGCTCGCTCATCTCGGCCGGGCCGGTGGAGCAGTTCAGGCCGATCAGGTCGATGCCGAGGGGCTCCAGGGCGGTCAGCGCCGCGCCGATCTCGGAGCCGAGCAGCATGACGCCCGTGGTCTCGAAGGCGAGCGAACAGATCAGGGGTACGTCGAGCCCCACGGCTTCCATCGCGCGGCGGGCGCCGATGAGGCTCGCCTTGGTCTGCAGCAGGTCCTGGGTGGTCTCGACGATCAGGGCGTCGGCGCCGCCGGCGAGCAGGCCCTCGGCGTTCTGCTGGTAGCCGTCGCGCAGGACGCCGTATCCGATGTGGCCGAGCGACGGCAGCTTGGTGCCGGGGCCGATCGAGCCGAGCACCCAGCGCTGGCGGCCGTCCCGGGCGCCGAACTCGTCGGCGACCTCGCGGGCGATCCGGGCGCCGGCCTCGGACAGCTCGAAGATCCGGTCGGCGATGTCGTACTCGCCCGCCGCCGAATGGTTGGAGCCGAAGGTATTGGTCTCGACGCAGTCGACGCCGGCCTCGAAGTACTCCCGGTGCACCGAGCGGACGATGTCCGGCCGGGTGACGTTCAGGATCTCGTTGCATCCTTCGAGGTTCTGGAAGTCCTCGAGCGTGGGGTCCTGCGCCTGGAGCATGGTGCCCATGGCGCCGTCGGCGACGACGACTCGGCTCGCCAGCGCCTCGCGGAGGGCTGCGGCGCGGTTCCTGCTGTCGGCGGAAGGGGTCGGCAACGAGGCCATGGATGAGCTCCCAGGGGTGCGACGGCTGTCGGCTTTGCACCTTCGGAGGAGGGTGCACGGGGCCAGCGTAACCGCGCTCGCCCTGGGGTGGACACGGCGTCCCACAGGCCGGACGGCATCCTGTGTGCGGGGACTCCCGGTCCGGCCCGTTCTTGCCCGACACTGTCAGGTGTGACACAAGGTCGACATCGACCGATAGTGTTCAGCATTGTCGAACAACGTGAGAGGGAGAAGGGCCGGGCGATGGCGAAGAACATCCAGTCGCTTGAACGAGCGGCGGCCATGCTGCGACTGCTCGCCGGTGGCGAGCGCCGGCTCGGCCTGTCGGACATCGCGTCCTCGCTCGGGCTCGCCAAGGGCACCGCCCACGGCATTCTGCGCACCCTCCAGGCGGAGGGCTTCGTGGAGCAGGAGGCGACCTCGGGCCGCTACCAGCTCGGCGCGGAGCTGCTGCGGCTCGGCAACAGCTATCTGGACGTGCACGAGCTGCGCGCCCGGGCCCTGGTCTGGACGGACGACCTCGCCCGGTCCAGCGGCGAGAGCGTGCACCTGGGGGTGCTGCACCTCCAGGGCGTGCTGATCGTCCACCACGTCTTCCGGCCCGACGACAGCCGGCAGGTGCTGGAAGTGGGGGCCATGCAACCGCTGCACTCCACGGCCCTCGGCAAGGTCCTCTCGGCGTACGACCCGGTGGCGCACAGCGAAGTGGTGGAGGTCGAGCGGGAGGCGTTCACGCCCCGTACGACGACGGAGCTGACGGACTTCGAGTCGCTGCTCGACCTGACGCGGGCCCGGGGCTGGGCAGCGGACGTGGAGGAGACCTGGGACGGCGTGGCCTCGGTGGCGGCGCCCATCCACGACCGGCGCCGGATGCCGGTGGGCGCGGTGGCGGTCACGGGCGCGGTGGAGCGGCTCTGCCCGAACGGCGAGCTGCGTCCGGAGCTGGTGGCGGCGGTGCGTGACTGCGCCCGTGCGGTGTCCCGGGACCTCGGGGCCCGGCGCTTCTGAGCCCTGGGGCCGACACGCCTGAACCCGCCGGTAACGATCGCGTTATCGGCGGGTTTTTCGTATCCGGAACCCTTGACGCGCTGTTCACCTGGGGGCAAAACTTCCGTGCATCGGTCGGCATTGCCGAACACTTGACGGCAATAGACGCTAGAGTGTGGCAGTGCCAAGGGCCGGTAACGCCCTCACACGAGGGTGCGGACCACCGGAGGGACCCGGGGTTCGCCTTCCCCTGGACGAAGGACAAAGGAGTCGCGGGTGTCCAGCTCCGACATCTTCCTCGGCGAGACCATCGGTACCGCCGTTCTCATTCTGCTCGGCGGCGGTGTGTGTGCCGCCGTCACGCTCAAGGGCTCCAAGGCCCGCAACGCGGGCTGGCTCGCGATCACCTTCGGGTGGGGCTTCGCCGTCATGACGGCCGTCTACATGACGGCTTCCCTCTCGGGCGCCCATCTGAACCCCGCCGTCACGGTCGGAATCGCGATCAAGGACGGGACGTGGAACGACGTCCCCGTCTACATCGCGGGCCAGATGCTCGGCGCGATGATCGGTGCGGCACTGGTCTGGGTGGCCTACTACGGCCAGTTCCAGGCCCACCTCACCGACCCCGAGGCCGCCGCGAAGACGCCGATCGAGGGCCCCGGCCCGGTGCTCGGCGTCTTCTCCACCGGCCCCGAGATCCGGAACACCTGGCAGAACCTGGCCACCGAGATCATCGGCACCGTCGTGCTCGTCCTGGCCGTGCTCACCCAGGGCCTCAACGACAGCGGCAAGGGCCTCGGCGTCATAGGCGCCCTGATCACCGCGTTCGTGGTCGTCTCCATCGGCCTCTCGCTCGGTGGCCCGACCGGCTACGCGATCAACCCGGCCCGTGACCTCGGCCCGCGCATCGTGCACGCCCTGCTGCCGCTGCCGAACAAGGGCGGCTCCGACTGGAGCTACGCCTGGATCCCGGTCGCGGGACCGCTGATCGGTGGCGCCATCGCCGCGGGTATCTACAACATCGCGTTCGCCTGAGCCGTCCTTCTCCCAGACTTCCCTTGGAGCACACCGTGACCGACGCACACACCTCCGGCCCGTTCATCGCGGCCATCGACCAGGGCACCACGTCGTCCCGCTGCATCGTCTTCGACAAGGACGGCCGGATCGTCTCGGTCGACCAGAAGGAGCACGAGCAGATCTTCCCGAAGCCGGGCTGGGTCGAGCACGACGCCGCCGAGATCTGGACCAACGTCCAGGAGGTCGTGGCCGGCGCCCTGGCGAAGGGCGGCATCGCCGCCTCGGACGTCAAGGCCATCGGCATCACCAACCAGCGCGAGACCACGCTGCTGTGGGACAAGAACACCGGTGAGCCCGTCCACAACGCCCTCGTCTGGCAGGACACCCGCACCGACGCGCTCTGCAAGGAGCTCGGCCGCAACGTCGGCCAGGACCGCTTCCGCCGCGAGACCGGCCTGCCGCTGGCCAGCTACTTCGCGGGACCGAAGATCCGCTGGATGCTCGACAACGTCGAGGGCCTGCGCGAGCGCGCCGAGGCCGGCGACATCCTCTTCGGCACCATGGACTCCTGGGTCATCTGGAACCTCACCGGCGGCACCGACGGCGGCGTGCACGTCACCGACGTCACCAACGCCTCGCGCACCATGCTGATGAACCTGCACACCCTGGCCTGGGACGAGAAGATCGCCGAGTCCATGGGCGTCCCGCTGAACGTCCTCCCGGAGATCAGGTCCTCCGCCGAGGTCTACGGCCACGTCAAGGACGGCGTCCTCGCCGGTGTCCCGGTCGCCTCGGCGCTCGGTGACCAGCAGGCCGCCCTGTTCGGCCAGACCTGCTTCGCCGAGGGCGAGGCGAAGTCGACGTACGGCACCGGCACCTTCATGCTGATGAACACCGGCGACAAGATCATCAACTCCTACAGCGGCCTGCTGACCACGGTCGGCTACCAGATCGGCGACGAGAAGCCGGTCTACGCCCTGGAGGGCTCGATCGCCGTCACCGGTTCGCTGGTGCAGTGGATGCGCGACCAGATGGGTCTGATCAAGTCCGCCGCCGAGATCGAGACCCTCGCGTCCTCGGTCGAGGACAACGGCGGCGCCTACTTCGTGCCGGCCTTCTCCGGCCTCTTCGCCCCCTACTGGCGCTCCGACGCCCGCGGTGTCATCGCCGGTCTCACCCGGTACGTCACCAAGGCGCACATCGCCCGCGCCGTCCTGGAGGCCACCGCCTGGCAGACCCGCGAGATCACCGACGCCATGACCAAGGACTCCGGCGTCGAGCTGACCGCGCTGAAGGTCGACGGCGGCATGACCTCCAACAACCTGCTGATGCAGACCCTCTCGGACTTCCTGGACGCGCCCGTCGTACGTCCGATGGTCGCCGAGACCACCTGCCTCGGTGCCGCCTACGCCGCCGGCCTGGCCGTCGGCTTCTGGCCGGACACCGACGCGCTGCGCGCCAACTGGCGCCGCGCCGCGGAATGGACCCCTCGCATGGACGCCGACAGGCGTGACCGCGAGTACAAGAGCTGGCTCAAGGCCGTCGAACGCTCCATGGGCTGGCTCGACGACGCATCCGAGGAGTAAGACACATGACCACCCTGCAGAGCGTCCCCGCCCTCGGGACGCACCCGGCTTCCGGCTCCCTCCCGAGCCGCGCCGAGACCCGGGACCGGCTTTCCAAGGCGACGTACGACCTCCTGGTGATCGGCGGCGGCATCCTGGGCATCTCCACCGCCTGGCACGCCGCGCAGTCGGGCCTGCGGGTGGCCCTGGTGGACGCCGGCGACTTCGCCGGCGCCACCTCCTCCGCCTCCTCGAAGCTCCTCCACGGCGGTCTCCGCTACCTGCAGACCGGCGCGGTCAAGCTGGTGGCGGAGAACCACTTCGAGCGGCGTGCGGTCTCCCGTCAGGTGGCACCGCACCTCGCCAACCCCCTCACCTTCTACCTGCCCGTCTACAAGGGCGGCCCGCACGGCGCCGCCAAACTGGGTGCCGGTGTCTTCGCGTACTCCGCCCTCTCGGCCTTCGGCGACGGCGTCGGGCACCTGCTCTCCCCCGCCAAGGCCGCGCAGGACGTGCCGGAACTGCGCACGGACAACCTCAAGGCCGTGGCCGTCTACGGCGACGACCAGATGAACGACGCCCGCATGGCCCTGATGACGGTCCGCGCCGCGGTCGACGCCGGAGCCACCGTCCTCAACCACGCCGAGGTCACCGGGCTCCGCTTCACCCGCGGCCGGGTCACCGGCGCCGAGCTCAAGGACCGCACCAGCGGCGACGAGTTCGGCGTCACCGCCCGACTCGTGCTCAACGCCACCGGCCCGTGGGTCGACCACCTGCGCAAGATGGAGGACCCCAACGCGGCCCCCTCCATCCGCCTCTCCAAGGGCGCGCACCTGGTCCTCAAGCGGACCTCGCCGTGGAAGGCCGCCCTGGCCACCCCGATCGACAAGTACCGCATCACCTTCGCCCTCCCCTGGGAGGACATGCTCCTGCTCGGCACGACCGACGAGGAGTACGAGGGCGACCCCGGCCAGGTCGAGGTCACCGAGAAGGACACCGCCCAGATCCTGGACGAGGCCGCCTTCTCCATCCGTGACCAGCAGCTGTCGCGCGACCTGATCACGTACTCCTTCGCCGGTCTCCGGGTGCTTCCCGGCGGTCCCGGCGACACCTCCAAGGCCAAGCGCGAGACGGTCGTCACCGAGGGCCGCGGCGGCATGCTGTCGGTGGCCGGCGGCAAGTGGACGACCTTCCGCCACATCGGCCGTACGGTGATGAGGAAGCTGGAGCAGCTCCCCGGCCATCCGCTGGGCGAGGACTACGAGTCGGTTTCGACGCTGCCGAAGCGGCTTCCGCTGCCCGGCATCGCCAACCCGAACGCGGTCGCGCACCGGCTGCTCGTCGACGGTCCCGCGCCGGGCCCGCGGATGGCCGCCGACACGGCCAAGCACCTGGCGACGCACTACGGTTCGCTCGCCTTCGACATCGCCCGCATGGCGAACGAGAACCCGGAGCTCGCCCGCCGCGTCCACCCGGACGCGCCGGAGATCTGGGCGCAGGTCGCCTACGCCCGCGACCACGAGTGGGCCGAGACCGCGGACGACGTGCTGCGCCGCCGTACGACGCTGACCATCCGCGGTCTCGCGACGGACGAGGTCCGCGCCGGCGTCGAGTCGATGCTCGGGAAGTAACTTCCTTCGGGTCAGGGGCGGTTCCTCGTGGAGGAACCGCCCCTCTCGCGTGCCGTGTGCGGAGGCGGGTTCCTGGGTAGTCGATCAAGGCCGCACGGGTTTTCGGGGGTGTCCGGGGGCTGCGGACGGACCTCCGGGAAGCCTTAAGGTTGGTCCGTACGACAGGAACTTCGAAAAGGAGGCGCTGGGTGATCGAGCTCGAGGGGGTACCCGAGCTGATCGACCCGGTCATGGTGGCCGCGTTCGAAGGCTGGAACGACGCCGGCGACGCCGCCTCCACCGCGGTCGCCCATCTGGACCGGGAATGGAAGGGCGAGGTGTTCGCGGCGCTCGACGCCGAGGACTACTACGACTTCCAGGTCAACCGGCCCACGGTTTTCCTGGACAACGGCGTACGGAAGATCACCTGGCCGACGACCCGGCTCTCCGTGGTCAGGGTCGGCGGCGACAAGCCCCGCGACCTGGTGCTCGTACGCGGGATCGAGCCGTCGATGCGCTGGCGCTCCTTCTGCAACGAGATCCTCGCCTTCGCCCACGAGCTGGGTGTGGAGATGGTCGTCATCCTGGGCGCGCTGCTCGGGGACACCCCGCACACCCGGCCGGTGCCGGTCAGCGGAGTGACGTCCGACCCGGACCTCGCGCGCACGATGGACCTGGAGGAGACCCGGTACGAGGGCCCCACAGGCATCGTCGGCATCCTCCAGGAGGCGTGCACGCACGCGGGCGTGCCCGCGGTGAGCCTGTGGGCGGCGGTGCCGCACTACGTGTCGCAGCCGCCGAACCCGAAGGCGACGCTGGCGCTCCTCAACCGCCTGGAGGACCTGATCGGTCTGCGCATCCCGCTGGGCGAGCTGCCCGAGGACGCGCGGGCCTGGCAGCTGGGCGTGGACCAGCTGGCCGCCGAGGACAGCGAGGTGGCCGAGTACGTGCAGACCCTCGAGGAGGCCCGGGACACGGCCGAGCTGCCGGAGGCCTCGGGCGAGGCCATCGCCCGTGAGTTCGAGCGGTATCTGCGGCGGCGCGAGCCGGGTTCGGGCCCCGGTCCGGGTCCGGGCCTGGCGACGGAGGGCGGCGACACGGCGTTCCTGCGGGACCCCGGCAGCGGCCGGACGAGGCCGCCGAAGCCTGAGCAGCCGGGCCCGGAGGCAGTGCCGGGCGGGGAGACGGCGCCCGAGGCGCCCGAGGCGGGTCCTGCGAAGGAGGCCCCGCGCGACGCCGACGGTGGCGACGGGCCCGAGGGGCCCGAGCCGCCCGGTGAGGGCGCGGGCGACGACGCCGAGGAGTGACCGGTACGGGAGGGGCGGCGCGGCCGCCCCTCCCGTACGGCTTTCCGGGCCCGTTCGGCCGTGCCGCGACGAAACCGCCCCCGGACCTCTGAGAGGTCCGGGGGCGGTCGTGTGAACGGGTGCCGGGTGAGGGATCCGGGCTACAGGGCGACGCCGAGGAGGGCGTCGACCGCGCGGGAGACGAGTCCGGGGGCGGAGTCGTCGGTGCCGCCCTCGGCCTCCTGGAGCGCGGCCCAGCGGTCGACGGCCACCAGTGCGGCGGGGGCGTCGAGGTCGTCGGAGAGCGCCTCGCGGAGCTCCTCGACGAGCGCGTCGGCGGACGGTCCGTCGGGCCGGGACACGGCGGCCCGCCAGCGGCCGAGGCGCTCCACGGCGTCCTGGAGGACCTGGTCGGTCCACTCCCAGTCGGCGCGGTAGTGGTGGGAGAGGAGTGCGAGCCGGATGGCGGCCGGGTCGACGCCGTCGCGGCGGAGCCGTGAGACGAAGACCAGGTTGCCGCGGGACTTGGACATCTTCTCGCCGTCGAGGGCGACCATGCCGGCGTGGACGTACGCCTTGGCCATCGGGAACTCGCCGGTGAGGGCCTGGGCGTGGGAGGCGCCCATCTCGTGGTGCGGGAAGATCAGGTCGGATCCGCCGCCCTGCACGTCGAAGCCCATGCCGAGGTGGTCGAGGGCTATGGCGACGCACTCGATGTGCCAGCCGGGGCGGCCCGCGCCGAGGCTGGCGCCGTCCCAGCTCGGCTCGCCCTCGCGGGCGGCCATCCAGAGCATCGGGTCGAGCGGGTTCTTCTTGCCCGGGCGCTCGGGGTCGCCGCCGCGCTCGGCGGAGAGGTGACGCATCAGCTCGTTGGTGTAGTTCGAGACCTGCCCGAAGTGCGGGTCGGCGTCGACGGAGAAGTAGATGTCGCCGTCGAGCTCGTAGGCCGCCCCGGAGTCCCGGAGCCGTTCGACGAGCGGGACGATGCCGGGTATGGCCTCAACGGCGCCGATGTAGTGCTGCGGGGGCAGCATCCGCAGGGCGGTCATGTCCTCGCGGAAGAGTGCGGTCTCGCGCTCGGCGAGGCCGACCCAGTCGATGCCGTCGCGGATCGCGCGCTCCAGGAGCGGGTCGTCCACGTCCGTGACGTTCTGGACGTAGTGCACCTGCCGCTTGGTGTCGAGCCACACGCGCTGAACGAGGTCGAACGCGTTGTAGGTCGCCGCGTGACCCATATGGGTCGCGTCGTACGGCGTGATGCCGCAGACGTAGATACGGGCGACGGGGCCGGGGGCGAGGGTGACTCGTCCGCCGGTCGCGGTGTCGTGGATCCGGAGGTCGCGGCCCTTGCCGGGAAGGGCGGGGACCTCAGAAGCGGGCCAGGCATGCATGACCCGAGCGTAACCGGACAGCTGTTCCGGATACGAACCGGAGGGGGATCTTGACCGATTAGGCGCTCTTGCGGGTCGGAGGCTCGGATGCATACCCCCCTGGGGTGAAGAGCCCCGGGACCAGCGTGGCTGAAACCTTTCGCTCCGGCTCAGACCGGGGGCCAGGGAATGGCCGGCCACCGCCCGGAGGGCTCCGGGTGCCGCCCGGTGGCCCGCAGCGCCTCCACGCGCGCGCGTACCGCCGCCACCTCCGCGTGGGTCAGCAGATCCGCGAGCCGGGCCGCGAGGGCCGCTCCCGGCGCCAGGGAGCGGTCGAGCGCGTCGAGCACCCCGGCCGCCTCGGCGGGCAGCTCCTCGCCCGCCCAGCCCCACAGGAGCGTGCGCAGCTTGTCCTCGACGTGGAAGGTGACCCCGTGGTCGATGCCGTAGAGCCGTCCGTCGGGCGCGGGCAGCAGGTGCCCGCCCTTCCGGTCGCCGTTGTTGATGACCGCGTCCAGGACGGCGAGCCGGCGCAGTTCGGGGGTGTCCGCGTGGACGAGGAGCGCGGTGCGCTCCTCGTCGAGCTGGGCGGGCCCGACGGCCTTCCAGCCCGCGCCCGCCTCGGCGTCCTCGGTGAGGGCGAGCAGGCGTGCCTCCGGGTCGGCCTCGATCCACAGCTGGACCATGCCCTCGCCGTACGGGCCGTCGCGGAGCACGGTCGGCGGGATCAGGCCCCAGCCGGTCGCCTCGGAGATCTCGTAGGCCGCGACCTCGCGCTGGGCGAGGGTGCCGTCGGGGAAGTCCCACAGCGGCCGCTCCCCCGCGACCGGCTTGTAGACGCAGGCCGCCTCCCGGCCGTCGTACGCGACGGAGCAGTAGAGCACGGCGTTGGAGGCCTCGCGGACCTGGCCGCGCACGGTCAGCTCACCGCGGGCGAGCAGCTCGGCGTCGGGCGTCGTGAGGCTGCTGCTCATGCTCCGCGGCGGTATCCGTTCTGGCGGGGGCAGACGTGGCCCTCGGGGTCGAGCGGCAGGCTGCACAGCGGGCACGGCGGCCGGCCGGCGTTGACGACGTCGAGGGCTCTCTTGCAGAAGGCGCGCGCCTGCGCGCCGCTGAGGCGGACCCGGAGCATCGGCGGGCCGTTCTCCTCGTCCTGGAGCAGCCGCTCCTCGGCCTCGGCGAGGTCCTCCTCGGAGTCCACGTCGAGTTCGACGAGCGCCTGCGCCTCGACGATCATGCGCTGCTCCTCGCCGTCCCAGGCGAGTGCCATGGTGCCGACCCGGAACTCCTCCTCGACGGGTACGTCGAGGGGGGCGGTGTCGGACACCTCGGCGGGGGCGACCGCGGGGACCGGCGCGTTGCCCCCGGTGCGGCGCACGACCTCGTCGAGCAGTTCGTCCATGCGCTCGGCGAGGGCGGCGACCTGTGTCTTCTCCAGGGCGACGCTGGTGACCCGGCCGCCGGCGGACGCCTGGAGGAAGAACGTACGGCGCCCAGGCAGTCCGACCGTACCGGCCACGAAACGCTCCGGTGGGTCGTAGAGGAACACCTGACGGGACACGTTTCCCGGCTCCCTTGCGTCTCGACAGTCGTACTACAGCGGCGCGTCCACCCTACTGCGCGAGGGGATCACGGTGCGCCCGCACCACCACCGACCTCAGCCGTCCCGCTGCTGTCGGGGTGGTCACGGGGGCCGAATCCGGTGAAGTCCCCCGTGTCGCCGAGGCGGAGGAGGAAGGGCCGCAGGCGCGTGTAGCGGATGACGGTGACCGAGCAGGGGTCCACGTGGATGCGCTGGAAGAGGTCGAGATGGAGGCCGAGGGCGTCCGCCACGACCGACTTGACGATGTCTCCGTGCGAGCACATGACGTAGCAGGCGTCCTCGCCGTACTCGGCCTCGACGCGTGCGTTCCAGTCGTGGACGGCGTCGACCGCGCGGGCCTGCATGGCGCGCATGGACTCGCCGCCGGGGAAGGCGGCGGCGGAGGCGTGCGCCTGGACGACCTGCATGAGCGGCTCGTCGCTCAGTTCGGCCAGCTTGCGGCCGGACCAGTCGCCGTAGTCGCACTCGTTGATCCGGTCCTCGATGTGGAGTGGGAGGTCCGGGCGAGCGGCCAGGAGGGGCCGCAGGGTCTCCCGGCAGCGCTGGAGGGGGCTGGAGACGACGGCGGCGAGCGGGACGTCCGCGAGGCGCCCGGGCAGCGCGGCGGCCTGGGCGGCCCCCCGCTCGTCGAGGGCGACCCCGGGCGTGCGCCCGGCGAGGACCCCGGAGGTGTTGGCGGTGGAGCGTCCGTGCCGGACGAGGATCAGCGTGGCCATGACGGCCAGCGTAGGCGGTGTCCCCCGCGAACCGGAGAGAGGTGAAGAGGGCCCGGGCGGACGCACGCGTGCGTGGCGGGGCCGTTCGGGGGAGAATGCGGCGCGTGATCGTGGACTCTGCCATCTATCGGGACGGGCGCCGCACGGACGGGCCCGCCGACCTCTCGGACGCGCTCGACGAGGCGCGGGCCGCCGGGGACGCCTTCCTCTGGGTCGGGCTGCACGAGCCGTCGGAGGCGGAGTTCGACCATGTCGCCTCCGAGTTCCAGCTGCACCCGCTGGCGGTCGAGGACGCCCTGAAGGCCCACCAGCGGCCCAAGCTGGAGGTCTACGACGACTCGCTGTTCACGGTCCTGAAGCCGATCATCTACGAGCCGGAGAGCGACCGGGTCTCCTCGGGCGAACTGATGCTGTTCATGGGCGACTCGTTCGTGGTGACGGTCAGGCACGGCGAGGGGGCGCCGCTCGCGCAGGTGCGCAGGCGTCTCGAGGCCGACCCCGAGGTGCTGAAGCACGGGCCGACGGCGGTGCTGTACGCGGTGAGCGACGCGATCGTGGACCACTACCTGGAGGTGGCGGGCGAGCTCCAGGTGGACCTGGAGGAGCTGGAGGCGGACGTCTTCTCCCCCTCCGGCGGCAATCCGGCGAACACCGCGGAGCGGATCTACACGGCGAAGCGGCAGGTCCTGGAGTTCCGGCGGGCCAGCGGTCCGCTCGCGGGACCGCTGGCCCGGCTCACGGCCGGTTCTGTGCCGTTCGTGAACAAGCAGTCGCACCCGTTCTTCCGGGACGTCAACGACCATCTGCTGCGCTCCAACGAGCAGGTGGAGGGCCTCGACCGGCTCCTGTCCGACGTGCTGTCGGCCCATCTCGCGCAGATGGGGGTGCGGCAGAACGACGACATGCGGAAGATCTCGGCGTGGGCGGCCATGGCGGCGGTGCCCACGATGGTCGCGGGGATCTACGGCATGAACTTCGACCACATGCCGGAGCTGCGCTGGGTGGGCTCGTACCCGGTGGTGCTCATCGCGATGACGGGCATCGTCCTGGGGCTGTACCGGCTGTTCAAACGGCGCGGCTGGATGTGAGGACCGGCCCCGCGTTCCGGGCGGGGCCGGTGTTCACCAGGCGTGGCGGGGGCTCAGAAGGCGGGGGCCGGGGTGGCGGGCCCGCCGAGGGCGTCGAGCCGCTCGGGCATCCGCAGGTCGACCATCCTGTGCCAGCCGGCCGCGCGCTCGTACGCGTACATGCCGTGGATCCCGGCGGCGAGCGCGAGCGCCTTGGGCCGGGGCCAGCGCAGGATCCTGCCCATGTGGCCCATCACCGCGAGGCTGACGTCGCGGTAGACCTGGATCTCGACGAGGGCCGACTCGCGCAGGGTCCGCTGGATGAGCCGGCCGTGGCCCGCGCGGGCGAGGCGGAGAAGCTCCTCGTGGCAGTAGGCGAGGTGGTTGGCCTCGTCGTTGTCGATCATGTGGATGGCCTTGCCGAGTTCGGGGTGGTCCCCGAAGTACGTCACGAGCATGTCCATCTGGTCGGCGGCACGCTGCTCGGTGACCCGGCTGTGGGCGAGGTAGACGACGACGTCCTGCTCGGTCAGCAGCTCGTGCCGGCGCAGCTTGTCGTGCGCGAGACCGATGCCGCGCTGTTCGAGGAGCATCGTGTAGTCGGTGTCGGGCGGTACGGGGACGGGTTCGAGGCCGCGCTTCTTCATCAGCGCGTTGAAGATCCGGCCGTGCTTGTCCTCGTCGGCGCCGTGCCGGGTGATCTTGGGCGTGAGGTCCCGCATGCCGGGCGCGACGAGAGCCGCGATCCTGGCGTTCTCCCAGCCGCCCTGGGTCTCTCCGCTCGCCGCGATGGAACAGAAGAGCTGGAAGGACTCGTCGTTGTCGATGATTTCCTGGAACAGGCTCCTGGCCGTGAGCATCGCCGCCACCTCCGTGCGCGTGTCCGCACTCCGTACGCCCCCGGGACCACGAGTCAAGTGCGGTCCGGGGCGGCGGGCAACAGGAGGGCCCTGCGACTCGGCCGAAAGAGTGAGCCGCGGGGGCGTAACCGCGGGCCGTGCGGAGCCGTTGTGCTGCATGACGGCCGTGGCGGGGAAGACCCCCCGAGCCCCCACCACGGCCGCAGACTTCAATTCCGGTTCACCCGCGTCACGCGGGTGAACACCCCTCCCGCGTCACGCGAGGCCCGCACGCTCCATGGCCTCCACGCCCGCCCGCAGGGCCGCCACCCGCTCGTCCAGGGTGAAGCCGGCCGGGGCGAGGGTGAGGGTGGTGACCCCGGCCTCGGCGTAGGCCGTCATCCGTTCCGCGATCCGCTCGACGGAGCCCAGCAGGGTCGTCTGGTCGATCAGGCTGTGGGGCACGGCGGCCGCGGCGCCGGTCTTGTCGCCGGCCAGGTACTTGTCCTGGATCTCGGCGGCCTCCTTCTCGTAGCCCATGCGCTGCGCGAGCTGGTTGTAGAAGTTCTGCTTGCGGCTGCCCATGCCGCCGACGTAGAGCGCGGTGTACGGCCGGAACACGTCGGCGAGGGCGCCGACGTCATCGCCGAGGGCGAGCGGAACGGTGGGACAGACGTCGAAGCCGTCCATCGTCAGGCCGGCCTTCTCACGGCCGGCGCGCAGCGGCCTGAGCGCGGTCTCCTCCAGGTGGGCGGCGGAGGGGAAGATCAGCAGGGCGCCGTCGGCGATCTCGCCGGTCTGCTCCAGGTTCTTGGGACCGATGGCGGCGATGTAGAGCGGGATGTGCTCGCGCTCCGGGTGGACGGTGAGCTTGATGGGCTTGCCGGGGCCACCGGGCAGCGGCAGGGTCCAGTGCTCGCCCTCGTGGGTGAGGCGCTCGCGCGACATGGCCTTGCGGACGATCTCGACGTACTCGCGGGTCCGGGCGAGCGGCTTGTCGAACTTCACGCCGTACCAGCCCTCGGAGACCTGGGGCCCCGAGACGCCGAGTCCGAGCCGGAAACGGCCGCCGGTGAGCGAGTCGAGGGTGGCCGCGGTCATCGCCGTCATGGCGGGCTGCCGGGCGGGGATCTGCATGATCGCGGAGCCGACGTCGATCCGCTCGGTCTTCGCCGCGACCCAGGCGAGGACGGTGGGGGCGTCGGAGCCGTAGGCCTCGGCGGCCCAGCAGACGTCGTAGCCGAGGCGGTCCGCCTCCTGGGCGACGGCGAGGTTGTCGCCGTCCATACCGGCGCCCCAGTAGCCGAGGTTGATGCCGAGCCGCATGTCCACGCACCCCTTACCCATCGGTAACGTCCTTGTGGCCCGGACTCTAGCGCGCGCTCGGGCGATCCGTCAGGACGCGGTTGTCCACAGGCTCTCTCCGCGTGGTGCCCTGGCCAGTAATCTCGCGCCCATGGAGCAGAGGCATCTCGGACGTACCGGCCTGCGTGTGTCGCGCATCGGACTCGGCACCCTCACCTGGGGCCGGGACACCGACGAGCACGACGCCGCCGAGCAGTTGAAGACGTTCTGGGACGCGGGCGGCACGCTCGTGGACACCGCCGATGTGTACGGCGGGGGCGAGGCGGAGTATCTGCTCGGGCGTCTCATGGAGCGGCTCGTCCCCCGGCAGGACCTCGTCCTGTCGACCAAGGCGGGCAGCGTGCCGGACCCCGACCGGCGGACGGACGGCTCGCGCGGGCACCTCCTCGCCGCGCTCGACGCCTCCCTCGCCCGGCTCGGCACCGACCACGTCGACCTGTGGCAGCTGCACGCCTACGATCCGCACACCCCCCTGGAGGAGTCCCTCCAGGCACTCGACATAGCCGTACGCAGCGGGCGGGCGCGGTACGCGGGCGTGGCGAACTTCTGCGGCTGGCAGCTCGCCAAGGCGGGCACCTGGCAGCTCGGCGGGGACAGGACCCGGCTCGCGGGTGCGCAGCTGGAGTACTCGCTGCTCCAGCGGGGCGTGGAGCGCGAGGTGCTGCCGGCCGCCCAGGACCTCGGAATGGGCCTGCTGCCCTCCTCGCCGCTGGGGCGGGGGGTCCTGACGGGCAAGTACCGCAGCGGTACCCCGTCGGACTCACGGGCCGCGTCGGAGACGATGGCGCCGTTCGTGGAGCCGTACCTCGACGAGCCGGCGAGCCGGATCGTGGACGCGGTCGCGACGGCGGCCGACGGCCTCGCGACGACCCCCCTGCACGTGGCGCTCGCCTGGGTCCGCGACCGGCCGGGGGTGACCGCGCCGATCGTCGGCGCGCGCACGGCACGGCAGCTCACGGCCGCGTTGTCGGTGGAGACCCTTAGTCTTCCTGACGAGATCTGTCGGGCGCTGGACGATGTGTCGGCGCCCGTGCACCGCTATCCGGATCACGACTGGAGCACCTTGTGACCGAGCCTTCCGGGGAGACCGCGCCCGAGGCCGTGGAACCCGCCGAGGACCTGGAGGACGGAGCCGCCGGGGCCGCCGCCCCGGAGCCCGACGCGCCAGAGGAGCCGGCCATGGCCGAGGAGCCGGGTTCCGCCGAGGAGCCGGGTTCCGCCGAGGAGCCCGCCACCGCCGCCGAGGAGCCGCAGGCCGACGCGGAGAAGCCGCAGACCGAGGCCGAGAAGCCCGCCGACGGGCCCGAGGTGAGCGACGCGCAGGCCGAACTCGCCGCGCAGCGCGAGCTGCGGGCCAGGATCGAGGCGCGGAAGGCCGAGAAGGAGGGGCCCCTGGCGAGCGGCGCCAAGCTGAGCGGCACGGCGGCCGACCTGCTCGCGGCCGTACGGGCCGTGGAGGGCGGCGCCGCCTCCGGCACCGCGTTCTACGAGGCGCCGGAGCCCGCGCCCCGGCGCCCCGCGCCCGAGGCGGCCCCTGCCGTGACCGCACGGCCCGCCGCGCCGGTGCGGGCGGCCGCACCCGCGCCCGGCACCACGGCCGCCGTGCGGGAGGTCCTGGCCAAGGGCGGCGCCCCCGAGGCACTGGCCGGGCAGGTCGCCGCCGTGCTCGGCGAGGGCGCGGCCGCGGCCCTGCTCGACGACCCGTGGCAGCTGCTCGCGGTGCCCGGAGTGCGCCCGGAGCAGGCCGACGGTTTCGCGCGGGCCCTGCTCGGCCCGGCGTGCGGCCCGGACGATCCGCGCCGGACGGTCGCCCTCACCGTCTGGCTCCTGGAGCGGGCCGCGCTCCAGGGACACACGGCGCTGGAGATCCAGGCCGTGCGCGCCGGACTCACCGCGCACGCGGTGCCCGATCCGGAGGCCGCGGTCGACGACGCGGTCTCGGCGGGCGCCGTCCTCGTCTTCCAGGAGGAGACGGCGGAGGAAGTACCCGAAGGGGAGGAAGAAGGACCGGAGCCCGCGACGGCCGCCGCCGAGGAGCCGGCCGCGCCCGTGCTGCTCGGCCTCGAGCGGTACGCACTGGCGGAGGAGAGCCTCGCGGACGCCCTGTCCCGGCTGGTCAGGACGGTGACGGCGGCGGAGTGGGACGGCTCCGAGCTGGAGCGGGCCGCCGGTGCGCACGGTCTCGTGCTGCACACGGGCGGCGAGGCGTCCCGCGCCGAGCCGGTGGCGCTCGCCGCGGCGGCCCGCGCCCGTGGCCTGCGCACCCTGGTCGCCGTCCACGCGGACGGCGGGCGGCGCGCGTCGGCGGCCGACGGGGTGGACGTGGTCACGGTCGCCGGCCTGCTCTCCGGAGCCGCCGGTCCCGGCCGCGACGAGGAGGGCGCCCTCGCCCTCGACCTCCTCGTGGTGCTCGACGCGCCGCAGCTCGACGTGGAGACGGCCGCGACGCTCGTGGAATCGCTGCCCGACGGTTGCCGTCTGGTGCTGAGCGGCGACCCGGAGGTGCTCGGCGCGCCGGGTGCCGGCCAGGTCTTCGGGGACCTGCTCGCGGCCCGGGTGTGCCCGCGGATCGCCTCGCGCCTGCCCGACCCGGGGCCGCTCGGCGAGCTGGTCTCCGGCATCGGCGCCGGGGAGCTGAACCAGGTCAAGGCTCCCGGCAAGGAGATCGTGATCGTCCCGGTGCGGGACGCCGGCGAGGCGGTGCACCGTACGGTCCAGCTGGTGGCGGACTCGGTGCCGCGGGCCATCGGGGTGCCGCCCGAGCAGACGCAGGTCGTGACGGTCGGCCACGGCGGCTCGGCCGGTACGCGCGCGCTGAACGCCGCCCTGAAGCAGCGGCTCAACCCCGGCCCCGGCCGGTTCGGCGGCTACGACGTCGGGGACCGGGTGGCGTACGCGCCGGCGCCGGGCCGGACGGTGACGGGCACGGTGCTCTCGGCGGACGCCGAGGGGCTGCGGCTGCGGTGCGCGGACGCAGAGCTCCTCGTGCCGAAGGAGCGGGTGGAGTCCGCGCTGCGGCACGGCTGGGCGCTCACCGCGCACCAGGCGGCCGGGGCGCGCTGGCCCGCGGTGGTCGTGGTGCTGCCGGGGGACGCCGCCGGCGGCCTGAGCAGGCCGTGGGTGTACACGGCCTTCGGCCGCGCGGAGCGCCATCTGTCGGTCGTGCACGGCGCGGACCAGGCGCTGGCCCGCGCGGTGGCCGAGGGGACGGCTCCGGAGCGCACGACGCGGCTGCGGCCGCTCCTTGAGGGGCTCCTCGCCACGCCCGAGGAGTAGCCCCGGCCGGGGCGGAGACGGGGGGGGGGGGGGGGGCCCCCCCGGGGGGGGGGGGCCCCCCCCCCCCCCCCCCCCCCCGCCCGGGGGCCCCCCCCCCGGCCGCGCGGGGGGGGGGGGGGGGGGGGGGGGGGGCGCCCCCCCGGGGGGGGGCCCCCCCCCCCCCCCCCGTCTCCCCCTCAGGAGTCGGAGCCGCCGGCCCCTACCTCCTGGTGATCGTCGGCGTCCTCGGCATCCTCGTCGAAGACGGAGCTGACGTCGAAGCGGCAGATGATCCGCTCCGGGTCGGCGTGCTCGAAGGGGGCGGTGAGCCACTCCCCCGGTTCCGGAAGCTCCTCGGCGGCGGTTACCCAGAGCGTGGAGTCGCCCTCCTCCAGGCCGAACTCCTTGTGCCGGGAGGCGATCTCGTCCGGTTCGTACTCGCCGAAGAGCACCCCGAGGGCGGCGAGCGGCGAGACGCCGGCCCTGGCGGCCGGCCCGGTGGTGTCGGGCTCGCCGTCGATCTCGGCGAGTCGGCGTGCCTGGGCGAGCAGTCGTTGCGGTTCGGCCACGGCGTAGTCGCGGCGGATCAGGACGCTGAGGGCGTGTGGTTCGTCAGGTCCGGCGTACGGCGGCAGGGCGCCGTCGGCTCCGGGGATCTCGAAGGGAGTGACCTCGTCGTAGCGGTCGTAGAGGAGTTCGTCGTACGCCTCGGCCGCCGTGGCGAGGGCGTTGAAGGCTTCGTAGACGGCCGTGTCGTCGTCCCCCGAGCGGCGTTCGACCGCCGCGAGGTGACGGTCCAGTGCGGCTTTGACCGCCTCGGCGGCGGCACGTACCTCGGCAGCGGTGGGCTGCGCAGCATCAGACATGGGACAGACGCTATCCGTACCGGGCCGGTGCCCGCACAATAGATGCGATGCCGGAATACGAATTTGTCGACGTGTACGTGCCGCGCGGTGTCTCCCGCAAGGAGGCGACGCGGCTGCTGACCGACCATGCCGAGTACGGACACTGGGAGTTGGACCGTCTGAGCCTGCACCGGGACGGGAGCCGCAGAGTGCGGCTGAGGCGGCGGATCATCCGCCAGCTCCGGCCGACCTGGTAGCCGGACCGACGACGAGAAGGGGCCCCGCGGTGTGCGGGGCCCCTGTGCGTGGTGCGGGACGGACTAGGCGGCGTTGCGGGCGCGCCGGTAGATCAGCGACCCGGCGAGCAGCAGCCCTGCACCGGCCGGGATGATCACGCCGAGCGGGCCGGAGCCGGTCTCGGCGAGCTCCTCCACGGCACGGGGCGGAGTGACACCGTGCTCACCGGGGGTGTTCGGCCCACCGTGACCGCCGTCGTCGCCGGGACCGCCGGGCGTACCGGGGTTGCCGGGAGTACCGGGTGTGCCGGGTGTGCCGGGGTTACCGGGAGTGCCCGGGTTCCCAGGGTTACCGGGGTTGCCGGGGTTACCGGGGTTCCCAGGGTTGCCGGGGTTACCCGGGTTCCCAGGGTTGCCGGGGTTACCCGGGTTGCCGGGGTTCCCAGGGTTACCCGGGTTTCCGGGGTTACCCGGATTGCCGGGGTTGCCCGGCTCCTCCTCCCCGTATCCGGTGTCCCCGCCGTTCGCGCAGTCGTTGCCCCCGGCGGCGTTGCCCAGGCCGATGCCCGTGACGCTGTTGCCGCACGCGTTGACCGGAACGTCGACCGGCACCTCGACGGTGTTGCCGGAGGCCACTCCCGGGGAGTTGCCGGTGTGCCCGCCGGCGACCGAGTCGCCGCCTGGCCTGGAGGTGTTGGCACAGGAGTTGCCCATCGCCGGATTCAGCAGTCCGACGACGTTGACGGTGTTCCCGCAGGCGTTCACCGGTACGTGCACCGGGACCTGGACGGAGTTTCCGGACGCGACGCCCGGGGAGTTCGTGGCCGTACCGTTCGCACCGGAATCGGCGTGCGCGAAACCGCCGCCGACGGCGGCGAAGACGCCTCCGGCTGCCGCGACGGTGATGAGACCTTTGCGCGTGACCTGTCGCATAGCTTGTTTCCTGCCTGCTCGGCTTCGAAAGAGTGCCACCGGGCGGAACACCCGGGGCGGAAATGGCCACCGGCCCCGGAGTGCATGGCACGCACTCCGGGGCCGGACCGGCTCACACCCTCACGGGCGAGGCACAACGTCAGGCGTTGACGCAGGTGTTGCCGAAGGCGGGGTTCAGCAGGCCGATCACGGAGACCGTGTTGCCGCACAGGTTCACGGGGACGTGAACCGGCACCTGGACGACGTTGCCCGAGAGGACACCGGGGGAACCGATGGCGGCACCCTGGGCACCCGCGTCGGCAACGGCCATTCCCGCACCCGCGAGAACGAGACCGCCAGTGGCAGCCGCAGCAGCGACGACCTTCTTGATCATTATTCCTCCTAGTTGGAAACGCGGTCCCAGCCGCGGACCGCACACCTGTAACGAGGGGGAATGGAGGGGGCTACGAGCCCCCGGGTTCATTCACTCTTTCCGGTCACACGCAAACGCACGCCCGAATTCAGGAGGCGTCGATGAAGCGGTCCAGGACCCTGGCACCGAACTTCAGACCGTCCACCGGCACCCGCTCGTCCACGCCGTGGAACATGCCGGCGAAGTCGAGCTCCGGCGGCAGCTGGAGCGGCGCGAAGCCGAAGCAGCGGATGCCGAGGTCGTCGAAGGACTTCGCGTCGGTGCCGCCGGAGAGCATGTACGGCACGGCGCGGGCGATCGGGTCCTCGGCGCGCAGCGCCAGCTGCATGGCGTCCACGAGGGCGCCGTCGAAGCTGGTCTCCAGGGCCTTGTCGCCGTGCACGTCCTCGCGCTTCACGTGCGGGCCGAGGATCCGGTCGAGGTCGGCGAGGAACTCCTGCTCGTAGCCGGGCAGGAACCGTCCGTCGACGTGGGCGGTTGCCTGGCCGGGGATCACGTTCACCTTGTAGCCGGCGCCGAGCATGGTCGGGGCGGCCGAGTTGCGCAGGGTGGCGCCGACCATCTTGGCGATGCCGCCGAGCTTGGCGAGGGTGCCGTCCATGTCCTCGGGGTCGAGGGGGGTGCCCAGCGCGTCCGAGAGCTCGTCCAGGAAGGAGCGCACGGTCTTGGTGACCCTCACCGGCCACTGGTGGCGGCCGAGGCGGCCCACCGCCTCGCAGAGCTCCGTGATGGCGTTGTCGTCGTTGGTCATCGAGCCGTGTCCCGCCGTGCCCTCGACGGTGAGGCGCATCCAGTGCATGCCCTTCTGTGCCGTCTCGACCAGGTAGAGGCGCAGGTTCTCGTTGACGGTGAAGGAGAAGCCGCCGACCTCGCCGATGGCCTCGGTGACGCCGTCGAAGAGGCCGCGGTGCTTGTCGACCAGGTGCCGGGCGCCGTAGGTGCCGCCGGCCTCCTCGTCGGCGAGGAAGGCGAGGACGATGTCGCGCGGGGGCTTGCGGCCGCTGCGCATCCGGTCGCGCACGACCGCGAGGGTCATCGCGTCCATGTCCTTCATGTCGACGGCGCCGCGGCCCCAGACACAGCCGTCGGCGATCTCCCCGGAGAAGGGGTGGTGCGTCCAGTCCTCCGCGTTGGCCGGGACGACGTCGGTGTGGCCGTGGATGAGCAGGGCCGGCCGTGACGGGTCCTCGCCCTCGATGCGGGCGACGGTGGAGGCCCGCCCCTGGTGCGACTCGATGATCTTCGGCTCGAGCCCCACCTCCGCGAGCTTCTCGGCGATGTACTCGGCCGCCGCCCGCTCGCCAGGCCCGGAGTGGTCGCCGTAGTTGCTGGTGTCGATGCGGATGAGCTCGCTGCAGAGGTCCACGACCTCGCTCTCGGCGCTGACACTTCGGCCCGTGTTCGACTCGCTCACGCTGCTTCCTCCCACTACGTGCCCCACGTGATTGCTTCGGTGCTCGCCCCATCCTCCCGCGTCGCCCCCTCCCCGCCCAAGGGCGGCCCTCGGCCGACATGCGCCCGTCACATGTCGGGGGCCACCGGGGTGGTGATCGACCACCCTGAATGTTTGCTATGGTTTTCCTCGTCGGAAGGGCCCAGCGGCCGGGAAGACAGACACCTTGTCCGGGTGGCGGAATGGCAGACGCGCTAGCTTGAGGTGCTAGTGCCCTTTATCGGGCGTGGGGGTTCAAGTCCCCCCTCGGACACCAGCGAAAGACCCCACATCACGTGGGGTCTTTCTTGTTACGGCGGTAGGACCCGGTGCGACGCAGATCCAAGGCCCCCCTCTCGCCCCTCCCCCAGCGGGACGGGATCGATCCGGTGCGGGTGCGGTTGCCGGAGGATCCCGACGGGGTCTGGGGGACCGTACGGGATCATCTGCTCGACCGGTACGCGGGCGCCATCGGTGCGGCGCGGGTCGAGGACATGCTGGTGAGCGGCCGTTTCGTGGGGACGGACGGTCCCGTCGGCGGGGACGAGCCGTACGCCGTGGGGCGGTATCTCTGGTTCCACCGGGACTTTCCCGCCGAGACGCCGGTGCCGTTCCCGATCGGGGTGGTGCACAGGGACGAGCGGATCGTCGTCGCCGACAAGCCGCATTTCCTGTCGACCATGCCCCGGGGGCGGCACGTCACGGAGACCGCGACGGCCAGGCTGCGGCGGGACCTCGGCCTGCCGTCCCTCCAGCCCGCGCACCGGCTGGACCGGCTGACCGCGGGCCTTGTGCTGTTCGTCGTACGCGAGGAGGACCGGGGGGCGTACCAGACGCTGTTCCGGGACCGGGTCGTGCGCAAGGAGTACGAGGCGGTGGCACCGTACGTTCCGGCCGTCGGGCTGCCGGTGACCGTACGCAGCCGGATCGAGAAGGAGCGCGGGGTGATGGCCGCCCGGGAGGTGCCGGGCGAGCCGAACAGCGAGAGCCGGATCGCGCTCGTGGAGCGGCGGGGCAGGCTCGGGCGGTACCGGCTGGTGCCGGAGACCGGGCGGACGCATCAGCTGCGGGTGCACATGAACGCCCTGGGGCTGCCGATCCTGCACGATCCGATCTATCCGGTGGTCCGTGCGGACGGGCCGGAGGACTTCTCGCGTCCGCTGCAGTTGCTCGCACGGACGCTGGAGTTCACCGACCCGTTCACGGGGGTGGCGATGCGCTTCGAGAGCCGGTCGGCTCTCAGTGGCCTCGGTTGATCCATTCCTCCAGGTGAGGGGCCTCGGCGCCGATCGTCGTGGGGTCACCGTGGCCGGTGCGTACCACCGTCTCCGGGGGCAGCGTCAGCAGCTTCTCGCGGATCGAGTCCACGATCGTCGGGAAGTCCGAGAACGACCGGCCGGTGGCACCGGGGCCGCCCTGGAAGAGGGTGTCGCCGGTGAAGACCGTGCCGAGTTCCTTGGCGTACAGGGAGACCGCTCCGGGGGCGTGACCCGGGGTGTGGAGGACCGTGAGGTCGATTCCGGCGATGGTGAGGACCTGGCCGTCGGCGAGGTCGCCGTCGGGGCTGTGGTCGGGGTGGGTCCGCTTCCACAGCGGCTGGTCGGCGGGGTGGAGCAGGATGCGGGCGCCGGTGGCGGCCGCGAGGGCAGGGGCGGCGTCGATGTGGTCGTCGTGGGCGTGGGTGCAGACGATGGCGCGCAGGGCGCGGCCGTCGAGGGCGGTGAGGATCGCCTCGGCGTCGTGGGCGGCGTCGATGACGATGGCCTCGATGTCGTCGCCGACGATCCAGACGTTGTTGTCGACGTCCCAGGTGCCGCCGTCGAGGCTGAAGGTGCCGGAGGTGACGAGGTGGTCGATGCGGGCGGCCATCACAGCACCACGACCGAGCGCAGGACGTCGCCCTCGTGCATGCGGGCGAAGGCCTTCTCGACGTCGCCGAGGCCGATGGTCTCGGTGACGAAGGCGGCGAGGTCGATGCGGCCCTGCTGGTGCAGGTCGACGAGCATCGGGAAGTCGCGGGACGGCAGACAGTCGCCGTACCAGGAGGACTTGAGGGCGCCGCCGCGGCCGAAGACGTCCAGGAGGGGGAGTTCGAGCCGCATCTCGGGGGTGGGGACGCCGACGAGGACGACGGTGCCGGCGAGGTCGCGGGCGTAGAAGGCCTGCTTGTACGTCTCGGGGCGGCCGACGGCCTCGATGACGACGTCGGCGCCGAAGCCGCCGGTGAGTTCGCGGATCGCCTCGACGGCGTCGGTGGAACGGGAGTTGACGGTGTGGGTCGCGCCCATCGTCCGGGCGGTCTCCAGCTTCCGGTCGTCGATGTCGACGGCGATGATCTTCGCGGCCCCGGCGAGGCGGGAGCCGACGATCGCCGCGTCGCCGACGCCGCCGCAGCCGATGACGGCGACGGTGTCGCCGCGGCCGACGTTCCCGGTGTTGATCGCGGCGCCGATGCCGGCCATCACGCCGCAGCCGAGGAGGCCCGCGACCTCGGGGGCGACGGCGGGGTCGACCTTGGTGCACTGGCCTGCGGCGACGAGGGTCTTCTCGGCGAAGGCGCCGATGCCGAGGGCCGGGGAGAGCTCCGTACCGTCGAGCAGGGTCATCCGCTGCTTGGCGTTGTGGGTGTCGAAGCAGTACCAGGGGCGGCCCCGCTCGCAGGCGCGGCAGGTGCCGCAGACGGCGCGCCAGTTGAGGATCACGAAGTCGCCGGGGGTCACGTCGGTGACGCCCTCGCCGACCGACTCGACGATTCCGGCGGCCTCGTGGCCGAGCAGGAAGGGGAACTCGTCGTTGATGGCGCCCTGCTTGTAGTGGAGATCGGTGTGGCAGACGCCGCAGGCCTGGATCTTCACGACGGCCTCGCCGGGGCCGGGGTCGGGGATGACGATCGTCTCGACCCGTACCGGTTCGTTCCTGCCGGGGGCGATGACCCCCTGGACGTGCTGCGGCATCGCGAACTTCCCTTCCTCCGAACGGATCTTGTAAGGCTCCTGGGTACCACTATCTCCTGACAAAAGGCGAGACCCCCGCAGGCCGTGCCCGCGGGGGTCCCGTCCGATCCCGTGGGGGGAGGTCAGTTCCGCTGCGCCGCGGCGGTCGTACGGACCCGGCGGCGGACCAGGAACCAGCCGCCGACGAGGGCCGCCGCGATGAGCGGCAGACAGGCGACGGTGGTGCGGCCGACGCCGCCGTCCATCCACATGAGGACGAGGACGGAGCCGAGGAAGCCCAGGGTCACGATCTGGGTGTACGGGGCCCAGGGCAGGTTGTAGCCGGGGCGGGTGACCCTGCCCTCCTGGGCGCGGCGCCAGAAGAGCAGCGAGCAGACCATGATCATGGCCCAGGTGCCGATGATGCCGATGGAGGCGAAGTTCAGCACCAGCTCGAAGGCGTCGTCGGGCATGACGTAGTTAAGGCCGACGCCGAGGATGCCGAAGCCCGCGGTGAGCAGGATGCCGCCGTAGGGCACGCCGCCCTTGTTCATGACGCCGGTGAACTTGGGCGCGGAGCCGGCCAGCGACATGGAGCGCAGGATGCGGCCGGTGGAGTACAGGCCCGAGTTGAGGCTGGAGAGGGCGGCGGTGAGGACGACGAGGTTCATCACGCCGGCCGCGCCGGGGATGCCCAGCTTGTCGAAGACGGTGACGAAGGGGCTCTGGTCGCCGGAGTAGGCCGTGTACGGCAGCAGCAGGGCGAGGAGGATCACCGAGCCGACGTAGAAGAGGCCGACGCGCCACATGATCGAGTTGATCGCCTTCGGCATGATCTTCTCGGGGTTCTCGGTCTCGCCGGCGGCGACGCCGCACAGTTCGACGGAGGCGTAGGCGAAGACGACGCCCTGGATGAGCAGCAGCATCGGCATGACGCCGCTGGGGAAGATGCCGCCGTTGTCGGTGACCGTGGCGAGGCCCGGGGTGTGGCCGCCGATCTCGTGGGAGGTCACGACGAGGTAGATGCCGATGAGCATGAAGACGACGAGGGCGCCGACCTTGATGATCGCGAACCAGAACTCCATCTCGCCGAAGTACTTCACGGAGATGAGGTTGGCGGCGAGGACGACCGCGAGGGCGATCAGGGCGAGGATCCACTGCGGGACGTCGCTGAACATCGCCCAGAAGTGGGCGTAGGTGGCGGCCGCGGTGATGTCGGCGACGGCGGTGGTAGACCAGTTGAGGAAGTAGAGCCAGCCGGCCGTGTAGGCGCCCTTCTCGCCCATGAACTCACGGGCGTAGGAGACGAAGGCGCCGGAGGAGGGGCGGTAGAGCACCAGCTCGCCGAGGGCGCGCACCACGAGGAAGGCGAAGACGCCGCAGACGGCGTAGGCGATGAAGAGGGAGGGGCCCGCCTGGGACATCCGGCCGCCGGCGCCCAGGAAGAGGCCGGTGCCGATGGCGCCGCCGATGGCGATCATGTTGACGTGCCGGGACTTGAGGTCCTTGCGGTATCCGGCGTCGCCGGCGTCGACGTGGGGGGCGGCCGGGGTCGCCGGTACGGCGGACAGCGGCTCGGCCGCGGTGACGCGGTCACTCATGGAGTTGTTCGCCTTCGTGAGGGGGCTGTGCGGTACCCGGCCGTGCGCTGGTGGGGGTCTCCCGGCACGGCCAGCGGTCATCCTCACGGCAAGGAGCGCGAACTGACTGTGGCGCATGTCACTGAACGCCCATATTTGAGCTAGTTCAGAGCTTTACCCGCCCGTAGCATGCCCGTCGGCTCCCGGACACCTCCGGGCTACGGAGCGAGGACGTCCAGTTCCCGGAGGGCGCCGACGGCGATCTGGCGGGTCAGCTCCTCGGCGCGGGCCGCGTCCCGCTCGCGGACGGCCTCGGCGACCTGGACGTGGAGGGTGACGGCGGCCGGGTCGGGGTCCTCGAACATCACGTGGTGGTGGGTGCGGCCGGTGAGGACCTCGGCGACGACGTCGCCGAGGCGGGCGAACATCTCGTTCCCCGAGGCGTCGAGCACGACCCGGTGGAAGGCGACGTCGTGGACGAGGTACTCCTCCAGGCGCCGGCCGCGTGAGGTGGCGACCATGCCGAGGGCCTGCTCGGTGAGTTCGCGGCACTGCTCGGGGGTGGCGTTCAGGGCGGCGAGCCCGGCGGCGACGGGTTCGACGGCGGAGCGCAGCACGGTGAGCGAGCGGAGCTGGCGGGGGCGGTCGGCGCCGGCGAGGCGCCAGCGGATGACCTGGGGGTCGTAGACGTTCCAGCTCGCGGTGGGGAGCACGGTCACGCCGACGCGGCGCCGGGACTCGACGAGGTGCATGGACTCCAGGACGCGGACGACCTCGCGGACGACCGTGCGGGACACGTCGAAGCGCTGGGCCAGCTCGTCGGTGCGCAGCACGGTGCCCGGGGGGTACTCCCCCGCGGTGATCGCGAGGCCCAGGGTGGCCAGGACGTGTGAGTGGAGCCCCTGGGCCGGTGTCGTCATGGGGCCAAGCCTATGCGGGCCCGCCCCGGTGATCACTTCGGGAATTAAAAGTACTACTTTTACGTCACAGCCTCTTGAATACGTCGTACCCAATGGGTTTCATGGGCGCGACGGATCGATGTCGAAGAAGACAGCGAGGCACCACACATGAGCACCACCCCCCACCTTCCGGTCGTCGTCGTGATGGGCGTCGCCGGGACCGGCAAGACCACGATCGGCCCGCTGGTCGCCGAAGCGCTGAACCTCCCGTACGCGGAGGGCGACGACTTCCACCCGGCGGCGAACGTGGCCAAGATGTCGGCCGGCACCCCCCTCGACGACTCCGACCGGGAGCCGTGGCTCGACGCCATCGGGACGTGGGCGCACGACCGGGCCGGACTCGGCGGGGTGGTGAGCTGCTCCGCGCTGAAGCGGAGTTACCGGGACCGGCTGCGGGCCGCGGCCCCGGGCGTGGTCTTCCTCCATCTGACCGGCGACCGGGAGCTCATCGAGCAGCGCATGGGAGGCCGCAAGGGCCACTTCATGCCGACGGCGCTCCTCGACTCCCAGTTCGCCACCCTGCAGCCGCTGCAGGACGACGAGGCCGGCGTCGCCGTCGACGTCTCCGGCACCCCCGAAGAAATCGCCGCCCGCGCCGTCGTCGCACTGCGCCGGCTCACCCACTGACCCCGAGGACCCACCGTGACCAGTCTCAGCGTCGAGACCCTGGCAGCGGACGCCGTCGAACCGATCACCTCGGCCGGCAACGCCCAGCTGGGCATCGCCGTACTCGCCGGCATCGCCGTCATCGTCCTGCTCATCACCAAGTTCAAGCTGCACGCGTTCCTGGCGCTGACCATCGGGTCGCTCGCGCTCGGCGCGTTCGCCGGCGCTCCGCTCGCCGACACGATCAAGTCGTTCACCACCGGCCTGGGCGCCACCGTGGCCGGCGTGGGCGTGCTGATCGCGCTCGGCGCCATCCTCGGCAAGCTCCTCGCCGACTCCGGGGGCGCCGACCAGATCGTCGACACGATCCTGGCCAGGGCGAGCGGCCGGGCCATGCCCTGGGCGATGGTCCTGATCGCCTCCGTGATCGGGCTGCCGCTCTTCTTCGAGGTCGGCATCGTGCTACTGATCCCGGTCGTCCTGATGGTCGCCAAGCGCGGCAACTACTCCCTGATGCGGATCGGCATCCCGGCCCTCGCCGGACTCTCCGTGATGCACGGGCTCATCCCGCCGCACCCCGGCCCGCTCGTCGCGATCGACGCGGTCGGCGCCAACCTGGGCGTCACCCTCGCCCTGGGTCTGGTCGTCGCGATCCCGACGGTGATCATCGCCGGGCCGGTCTTCTCCCGGTACGCCGCCCGCTGGGTGGACATCCCGGCGCCCGAGCACATGATCCCGACGCGCCCTTCGGAGGACCTGGAGAAGCGTCCCGGCTTCGGCGTCACCGTCGCGACCGTGCTGCTGCCCGTCGTCCTGATGCTGGTCAAGGCGCTCGTGGACATCGTCGTCGACGACCCCGAGAACGGCGTGCAGAAGGTCACCGACGTCATCGGCTCGCCGCTGATCGCGCTGCTCGCGGCCGTCATAGTCGCCCTCTTCACGCTGGGCAGGGCGGCCGGCTTCTCCAAGGAGCGGCTTTCCTCGACCGTCGAGAAGTCCCTCGCCCCGATCGCGGGCGTGCTGCTGATCGTCGGCGCGGGCGGCGGCTTCAAGCAGACCCTGATCGACATCGGCGTCGGCCAGATGATCCTGGACTTCTCCGAGAACTGGTCCATCCCGGCCCTGCTGCTGGCCTGGCTGATCGCGGTCGCGATCCGGCTCGCCACGGGCTCGGCGACGGTGGCGACGATCTCGGCGGCGGGGCTCGTGGCTCCGCTGGCGGAGGGCATGTCGACCGGGGAGACGGCACTCCTCGTCCTCGCGATCGGTGCGGGTTCGCTCTTCTTCAGCCACGTCAACGACGCGGGGTTCTGGCTGGTGAAGGAGTACTTCGGGATGAGCGTCGGCCAGACGATCAAGACCTGGTCGGTGATGGAGACGATCATCTCGGTCGTCGGCATCGTGGTCGTCCTGCTGCTCTCGCTGGTGTTGTAGCCAGCTCCCGCGTACGGCTCCGAGGGCCGGTCGTGGCTGACAGACTGTCGGCCATGACCGGCCCTCACGCGCTCAAGCCCTTCCTCCTCGCCTTCCCGGGCCCCCTTCGCGACCGGCTCGTGGCCGCCGTCCTCTCCGGCGAGAAGACGGCCACGACCGGGCTCCTCGTGGAGTACGAGATCGAGAACGAGGAGCTGCCGGAGGCGGGCGAGCGCTCGGCGCTCATCGACTCGGACGGTCGCGAGGTCGCGGTCGTGGAGATCACGGAGGTCCGCGTGCTGCCCCTGGGCGAGGCGGACCTCCGGCTCGCCCTCGACGAGGGCGAGGGCTTCCTGTCGGTCGCACAGTGGCGGGACGCCCACGAACGCTTCTGGCACGGCGAGGAGATGCGGGAGGCGCTCGGGGACCCGGGGTTCGTGGTGGACGACGGGACGATGCTGGTGGTGGAGCGGTTCCGGGTGGTGGAGACGCTGTCCCCCGACGTCGGTTGACCGCCTTCGCCCGTGGCCACGGCCGACCGCCCTTGCCCGGGGCCCCGGGCGACCGCCGTCAGCCCACCGCCTTCGCCGCCGCCCGGCCCGCCGCGCGGCCCGAGAAGATGCAGCCGCCGAGGAAGGTGCCTTCGAGGGAGCGGTAGCCGTGAACGCCGCCGCCGCCGAAGCCGGCCGCCTCGCCCGCCGCGTACACGCCCGCCAGCGGTTCGCCGCCCTCCGTCAGGACGCGGGAGTCGAGGTCGGTCTCCAGGCCGCCGAGGGACTTGCGGGTGAGGATGTTGAGGCGTACGGCGATCAGCGGGCCCGCGGCGGGGTCGAGGATCCGGTGCGGGGAGGCCGTACGGATGAGCTTGTCGCCCAGGTACTTGCGGGCGCCGCGGATCGCCGTGATCTGGAGGTCCTTGGTGAAGGGGTTGGCGATCTCGCGGTCGCGGGCGGTGATCTCGCGGCGCAGGGCGGTCTCGTCGATCAGGTCCTCGCCGGTGATCCGGTTCATGCCGCGGACGAGGGCGGAGAGGTCGTTCTCGACGACGAAGTCGACTCCCTTGTCCATGAAGGCCTGGACGGGGCCCGGCACGTCGGCGCGGGCGCGGCCGAGGACGTCGCGGACCGACTTGCCGGTGAGGTCGGGGTTCTGTTCGGAGCCGGAGAGCGCGAACTCCTTGCCGATGATCCGCTTGTCGAGGACGAACCAGGTGTGGTCGTGGCCGGTCCGCATGATGTGTTCGAGGGTGCCCAGGGTGTCGAAGCCGGGGAAGAGCGGGACGGGCAGGCGCCTGCCGGTCGCGTCGAACCAGAGCGAGGACGGTCCGGGCAGGATGCGGATGCCGTGCCGGGCCCAGATGGGGTTCCAGTTCTCGATGCCCTCGGTGTAGTGCCACATCCGGTCGCGGTTGATGTGGCGGGCGCCGGCCTTCTCGGCGACGCCGAGCATCAGGCCGTCGACGTGGGCGGGCACGCCGGAGAGCATCCGGGCGGGCGGGGTGCCGAGGCGCTCGGGCCACTGCGCGCGGACGAGGTCGTGGTTGCCGCCGATGCCGCCGGAGGTGACGACCACGGCCTGGGCGCGCAGTTCGAAGCTGCCGGTGGGCGTGCGGGTGCTGGCGGTGCCGCGGGCGGCGGTGGAGGGTTCGAGGATCTCGCCGGTGACGGTGTCGACGGCTCCGGCGGTACGCCCGAGGGCGGTGACCCGGTGGCGGAAGCGGAGCTGGACGAGGCCGCGGGCGACGCCCTCGCGGACCTTGCGCTCGAAGGGGGCGACGAGGCCAGGGCCGGTACCCCAGGTGATGTGGAAGCGGGGTACGGAGTTGCCGTGGCCGTTGGCGTCGTAGCCGCCGCGCTCGGCCCAGCCGACTACGGGGAAGAAGCGCACCCCGCGCGCGTGGAGCCAGGAGCGCTTCTCGCCGGCGGCGAAGTCGACGTACGCCTCGGCCCACTTCCTGGGCCAGTGGTCCTCGGTCCGGTCGAAGCCGGCGGTGCCGTACCAGTCCTGGAGGGCGAGGGCGTGGCTGTCCTTGACGCGCATCCTGCGCTGCTCGGGCGAGTCGACGAGGAAGAGGCCGCCGAAGGACCAGTGGGCCTGGCCGCCCAGGGACTGTTCGGGCTCCTGGTCGAGGAGGATCACGGTGCGGCCGGCGTCGACCAGCTCGGCGGTGGCGACGAGGCCGGCGAGGCCGGCCCCGATCACGATGACATCAGCGTCGTAGGACATGGACCGCATCTTGGATACACGGATGTATCGAGTCAACCGTTTGGCTGCGCGGAGCCCCTCCCGTTTCTTAATGTCGGGCATTAATATGAAGACATGGCCAGGACATCGGGACCCGAGACCCGGGACAGACTGATCCGCGCGGCGGAGGAGCTCTTCGCCGCCCAGGGCGTGCACGGCGCCCAGCTGCGGGACGTCGTGACCCGCGCGGGCCAGGCCAATCCCTCCGCCGTGCAGTACCACTTCGGCTCGCGCGGCGGCCTGCTCGACGCGGTGATGGCCGGCCGGCAGGCCCGGACGGAGAGCGTGCTCGCCCCGCTGCTCGCGGCGGCCCCCGACGATCTGCGCGCCCTGATCGCGGCCCTCGTCACGGCGGAGGCGAGCGAGCTGCGCACCGACCGGGGCCGCCGCTGCCTGCGGATCTCCGCGCAGCTCAGCCACGAGAGCGGGGTGCGCACCCGCACTCCCCACCCCACGCTCGCCGGCACCGGCTACTGGCGTCTGATCGAGCGGATCGCGGACCGGCTGGCCGCCCACGGCCTGCCCGAGCCCCTGCTCCTCGAACGCCTCGACCTGGCGCTCACCCTGGTCGGCGCGGCGATGGCGGACCGGGCCAGGCAGTACCTCGACGGCGCCGAACCCCTCACCGGTGAGGCGCTCTTCCTCGCCGATCTGGTCGAGACCACCACCGCCCTGCTGCGTGCCGCACAGCCGGAACGGGCGACCCGACGACAACGCAAGGACCCCTCATGAACGACCTCACCGGCAAGACCGTCCTCATCACCGGCGGCGCCCGCGGCCTGGGCGCCGAGGCGGCCCGGCAGGCGGTCGCCGCCGGCGCGAACGTCGTCGTCACCGACGTCCTCGACGAGGACGGCAAGGCCACCGCCGACGCGCTCGGCGAACGGGCCCGCTTTTTCCACCACGACGTGACCTCCGAGGAGGAGTGGGCGGCGGCCGTCGCGTACGCGGTGACGGAGTTCGGCGGGCTGCACGGCCTGGTGAACAACGCGGGCATCTCCACCGGCGCCTTCCTGGAGACCGAGTCCGTCGAACACTTCCGCAAGGTCCTCGACATCAACCTGACCGGCGTCTTCATCGGCATGAAGGCCGCGATCCCGGCGATGCGGGAGGCGGGCGGCGGCTCGATCGTCAACATCTCCTCGGCCGCCGGCCTGATGGGCCTGGCCCTGACCGCGGGCTACGGCGCCTCCAAGTGGGGCGTGCGCGGTCTGACGAAGATCGGCGCGGTGGAGCTCGGCACGGCGGGGATCCGCGTCAACTCCGTCCACCCGGGCATGACGTACACCCCGATGACGGCCTCCGTCGGCATCGAGCGCGGCGAGGGCAAGTATCCGAACACGCCGATGGGCCGCGTCGGCGAGGCCGACGAGATCGCGGGCGCGGTCGTCTTCCTGCTGTCGGACGCGGCCTCGTACGTGACCGGCGCGGAGCTGGCGGTCGACGGCGGCTGGACCACCGGGCCGACGGTCAAGTACGTCATGGGGCAGTGAGCGTGGGTGTCGTACGCCGGTGATTTCATGGGGCCATGAACCCCGCCGAAGAGATCCTTGACATCGTCGACGAGAACGACGAGGTGATCGGTCGGGCCCCGCGCGGCGAGACCTACGCGGGGGGCCTGATCCACCGTTGCGCCTTCGTCCTGGTCAGGGACGCCGGAGGGCGCGTCTTCGTGCATCGCCGCACCCCGACGAAGCTGGTCTTCCCCTCGCTGTACGACATGTTCGTCGGCGGGGTCGTCGGGGCGGGCGAGAGTTACGACGAGGCGGCGCTGCGCGAGGCCGAGGAGGAGCTCGGCGTCTCGGGCCTGCCGCGGCCGACGCCGCTCTTCAGGTTCCTGTACCGCTCCCCCGAGGGCGTCGCCCGCTGGTGGTCCGCCGTCTACGAGGTCCGCTGCGAACTGCCGGTCCACCCGCAGGTCGAGGAGGTCGCCTGGCACGGTTTCCTCACCGACGAGGAGCTGGCCGGCCGGCTGGACGAGTGGGAGTGGGTGCCGGACGGGCTCGCCGCGTACGAACTGCTGCGGGCCGGGCGTGATCGGCAGGACATCGCCTAGAAGGCCCTAAGGTGCGCATGTGAGCGATTTCGTACAGAGTCTGCGGCTGTGGTTCGCGCCCCGGCGGATCAGGGACGAGGGCGAGACCCCCGACTACCGGTTCTCCCTGGCCAACGAGCGGACCTTCCTGGCCTGGATCCGGACCGCGCTCGCGCTCGTCGGCGGCGGGTTCGCCGTCGACCAGTTCCTGCCGGACCTGCGCTGGGGCGTGCGCGTCGGGCTCGCGCTCGCGCTGCTCGCGGCCGGCGTGCTGTGCGCCCTGCGCGCGGTGAACCACTGGGTGCGCTGCGAGCAAGCCATGCGGCGCGGCGAGGACCTGCCCGTCTCCCGCTTCCCGGCGGTGCTGAGCCTCGCGGTGGCCGTGGTGGCCCTCGCGATGGTGTTCGTCGTCGTCTTCGGCTGGGCCGGGCGGTGACCGAGGTCCGCGATCCGGGACTCCAGCCGGAGCGGACCCGGCTCGCGTGGCGTCGTACGACCCTGTCCTGCACGGTGGTGGCGGTACTCGCCGTCAAGGTGGCCGTCCATGACGACATCACGGCGGCCGGTCTGACCGGGCTCGCCCTGTCGGCTCTGGTGTGGGTGGCCTTCCTCGCCGTCGCCCACCGGCGCATCCGCGCCCTGGACGCGACCCGGCCGCACCCGCTCTCGTACCGGGGCGCCCTGCTCGCGGCGGTGTGCACGATCGCGCTCGCCGTCTGCGGTGCCGCGATGATCTGGTGACCGGGACCCGTACGGCGGAAGCGGCGAATCAGGACGAGACGGGCGTTCAGGGCTAGCCTGGGTGGCGTCAGCCGACCCCTCACAGAGGCGATGTCATGACCGTTCTCCACCACGAGCACCCCACGCACAGCCACGCCCACGGCCCTGACTGCGGCCATGCGGCGGTGACCCACGACGACCACGTCGACTACGCGCACGACGGGCATCTGCACCGCGAGCACTCCGGGCACTGGGACGAGTGCGAGAAGTCCGGCCACGTGCTGCACGACGGTCACGACCACCAGCACGGGCCGGAATGCGGGCACCAGGCGGTGTCGCACGGGAACCACGTCGACTACGTGCACGACGGACACCGGCACGCGGCCCACGACGGCCACTGGGACGACCACTGAGCCGTGTCGCCTTCCCCCGGAACCCGACCGGCTGACAGGCTGCGCCTGTCCGGCCGCTCTCCACCGGGGGAACTCCTTTGTCCGTCACCGATTCCTACGCGTCCGCCACCGATCCTTGCGCGTCCGCCACCGACCCCTATGTGGTCGAGCTCGCGCCCGGCGTCCACGCCTTCGTCCAGCCCGACGGCGGCTGGTGCCTGAACAACGCCGGCTTCCTCGGCGACGCCGGCGAGTCGCTGCTCGTCGACACCGCCGCCACCGAGCGGCGCGCCCGGCTGCTGCGGGACGCGGTCCTCGCCCAAGGCCTTCCGCTGCCCCGGACCGTCGTCTCCACCCACCACCACGGCGACCACACCTACGGCAACGGCGTGTTCCTGCCGGAGGCGCGGATCGTGGGGCACGAGAACTGCCGGAGCGAGCAGCTCGCGGCCGGGCACCAGCTCCATCTGCTGTGGCCGCGCACCGACTTCGGGAAGATCGACATCCGGCCGCCGTCCGTCACCTACCGGGAGCGGCTGACGCTGTACGTCGGGGACATCGAGGTGCGGGTGATCCACCCGGGCACCGCGCACACCACCGGCGACTCGATCGTGCACCTTCCCGAGCAGGGCGTGGTCTTCACCGGTGACCTGGTCTTCCAGGGCGGGACGCCGTTCCTGCCGATGGGTTCGCTCGCGGGGTCGCTGCGTGCCCTCGCCCTGCTGCGCTCGCTCGACGCGCCGACGGTGGTGCCGGGCCACGGGCGGGTGACCGACCCCTCGGCGTACGACGCGACGGAGCGCTATCTGCGGTGGGTGCGGGAGCTGGCGGCGGAGGGGTACGCGAAGGGGGCGACGCCGCTGGAGACGGCGCGGGCGGCGGAGCTCGGCGAGTTCGGCGCGTGGCGGGAGAGCGAGCGCCTGGTGGCGAACCTGCACCGGGCGTACGCGGAGCTGGCGGGGCTTCCGGAGGGGTCGCCGCTCGACGCGGTGACGGTCTTCGGCGACATGGCGGCGATGAACGGCGGGGTGCCGGTGGCCTGCCACGCGTAGCCCTTGGGCGGGCGGCGGGGGGGGTGCGGGGTTCTCGGAGGGTGCGGGGCCGCTGGTGGTGCTGGTTCGGGCACAGGGGGCGGAGGCGCCCGCGGAGGGCGCCGTCCCGTGTGCCCACCCGTCCCGCCCTGCGGGACGATTGCCCACACGGCGGGGGGCCGGGGGCGGGGCGGTTGCCCGCACGGCGGGGGGCGGGGCGGGGGGCGGTTGCCCGCGTGGCGGGGCTACCAGGTCGTGGGGGTCCAGTCCGGGGTCGCTCGTCGCATCGCCGCCCTGTCGTCGCGGTTCCTCATGGTGCCGTCGTCGTCGAGCCAGCGGCGGTGCAGGGCGGCGAGCGCGGCGCGGTCGAGGTCGACGCCGAGGCCGGGGGTGTCGGTGACGGCGAGCCGCCCGTCCCGGAAGACGGGCCGGGTGGTGACGACGTCCTCGGTCTGCCAGGGGTAATGGGTGTCGCAGGCGTGGTGGAGTTCGGGGAGGGTCGCGGCGACCTGGGTCATGGCGGCGAGGCTGATGCCCAGGTGGGTGTTGGAGTGCATGGAGAGCCCGACGCCGTACGTCCGGCAGAGCGCGGCGAGTTCGCGGGTGCGGTGCAGCCCGCCCCAGTAGTGGTGGTCGCAGAGCACGATGCGTACCGCGCCCTTCGCGAAGGCCTCGGGGACCTCCTCGAAGGTGGTCACGCACATGTTGGTGGCCAGCGGCACGTCGGTACGGGCAGCGATCTCGGCCATGGCGCCGGTGCCGCTCGCCGGGTCCTCCAGGTATTCGAGCACGTCGTCCAGTTCGCGGGCGACGGCCAGCGAGGTCTCCACGGACCAGGCGCCGTTGGGGTCGAGGCGCAGGGGGCGGCCGGGGAACGCCTCGGCGAGGGCGCGGACGGCGGCGGTCTCCTGCTCGGGCGGGAAGACGCCGCCCTTGAGCTTGAAGGAGCGGAAGCCGTACAGGCGGTCGAAGCGGCGGGCCTGGGCGACGATGCCGGCGGGGTCGAGGGCCGAGCCCCAGTCGTCCGTCGGGGTGTCGGTGCCGGGGTGGGCGGCCCAGCGGTAGAAGAGGTAGGCGCTGTATTCGACGGTGTCGCGGACCTTGCCGCCGAGCAGGGCGTGGACGGGCAGGCCGAGGGTCTTGCCGAGGGCGTCGAGGCAGGCGGTCTCGAAGGCGGAGACGACGGAGAGGCGGAGCTTGTCGGCGGTGCGGACGCCGCGCAGGCCGCCCGCGTCGACGCCCTCGTCGGCGGGAAGCGCGGGAGAGGCGGGACCGGCGGTGTCCGCGAGCGCGAAGAGGCCGTTCACGTCCGCGACCGAACGGCCGGGGAGCGCCTTGGCGAGGGGCCGGGCGATGTCAAGGTAGACGCCGTCCCCGTAGGTCTCCCCGAGGCCGCTGACTCCTCCCCTGGTGACGACTTCCACCACGAGCCGGGGGGTGGCGGGCTGGTGGACGCCCTGGACATTGAGGAGGGGCGGGTCGGAGATGAGGATCGGGGTGATCCGGACGTCGTCGACGATCAGCTTCGCATCCATGTCCGTGAACTCTATTCAGGAGGAGGACCGGCGGCCAGAGTGCGGCGCGCACTTTCCCGCCTCCCTCTGGACGACATACCGACTGGTCGGTCATCATGAACGCCGACCGAAGCCGACCCGGAGGTACGCACGTATGAGTTCCGCCCCGCCGCCAGGGCTCGACCCCGAGCAGCTGCGCCGCCACCTCGACCGCGAGCGCCCCGGCCTGGTGTCCGGCCCCCTCGAAGCCCGGTTGATCGAAGGCGGCCGGTCGAACCTGACGTACGTCGTGACCGACGGCACCGGCCGCTGGGTCGTCCGCCGGCCCCCGCTCGGCCACGTCCTCGCCACCGCCCACGACATGCGGCGCGAGCACCGTGTCATCAGCGCCCTGCACGGCACGGACGTGCCCGTCCCCGAGACGCTGCTGCTCTGCGAGGACGAGTCCGTCCTCGGAGCGCCCTTCTACGTCATGGAGTTCGTCGAGGGCACGCCGTACCGCTCGGCCGCCGAGCTCGCCCCGCTCGGCCCCGAACGCACCCGCGCCGCCGTCCTCGGCCTGGTCGACACCCTCGTCGACCTGCATGCCGTCGATCCGGAGGCCGTCGGGCTCGGCGACTTCGGGCGCCCCGAGGGCTTCCTCGACCGGCAGCTGCGGCGCTGGGGCAAGCAACTCGACGCCTCGCGCGGCCGTGACCTCGCCGGGATCGACGAGCTGCACGCCGCCCTCGGCCGCTCCCTGCCGGTATCGCCCGCGCCCACGGTGATCCACGGCGACTACCGGCTCGACAACGTCCTCGTCGACGGCGACGACCGCATCAGGGCCGTCCTCGACTGGGAGATGTCCACCCTCGGCGACCCGCTCACCGACCTCGGCCTGCTCGTCATGTACAGCACGCCGCTCGGCCTGCCGGACTCCCCCGTCTCCACCACCGCCACGGCCCCCGGGCACCCGAGCCCCGCCGAACTGGCCGAGCGCTACGCGGCCCGCTCGGGCCGCGACACCTCGGCCCTCGCCTGGTACACCGCCTTCGCCTGGTTCAAGCTCGCCGTGATCCTGGAGGGCATCCACTACCGCTGGACCCTCGGGCAGACAGTCGGCGCGGGCTTCGACCGCATCGGCGAACTCGTCCCCGTCTTCATCGAGCACGGCCTGACCACCCTTCAGGAAGGCTGACCCACCATGGACTTCGCATACGACGCGCGCACCGAGGAGCTGCGGACGAAGCTGCTCGCCTTCATGGACGAGCACGTCTACCCGGCCGAGCCCGTCGCCGAGGAGCAGCGCGCCCGGCTCGCCTCGCCCTGGGACACCCCGGCGGTCGTCGGGGAGCTGAAGGCCGAGGCCAAGCGGCAGGGCCTGTGGAACCTGTTCCTTCCCGACGCGGAGTACGGGGCGGGCCTCACCAACCTCCAGTACGCGCCGCTCGCCGAGATCACCGGCCGCAGCCCGCACCTGGCGCCGACCGCCCTCAACTGCGCGGCGCCGGACACCGGCAACATGGAGGTGCTCGCCCAGTTCGGGGACGAGGCGCAGAAGAAGCAGTGGCTGGAGCCGCTGCTCGCCGGTGAGATCCGCTCGGCGTTCGCGATGACCGAGCCCGAGGTCGCCTCCTCCGACGCGACCAACATCGAGACCCGGATCCGGCGGGACGGCGACTCGTACGTCGTCGACGGCCGCAAGTGGTACATCTCCGGGGCGATGAACCCCGACTGCAGGATCTTCATCGTGATGGGCAAGACCGACCCCGACGGGGCCGACATCCGCCGCCAGCAGTCGATGATCCTCGTGCCGCGCGACACCCCCGGCGTCGAGGTGCGGCGCGCCATGCAGGTCTACGGGTACGAGGACCACTCCCACGGCGGCCACGCCGAGGTGGTCTTCGACGGGGTCCGCGTCCCGGCGTCGAACCTGATCGGCGAGGAGGGCGGCGGCTTCGCCATCGCGCAGGCCCGGCTCGGCCCCGGCCGCATCCACCACTGCATGCGGCTCATCGGCATGGCCGAGCGGGCCGTCGAGCTGACCTGCCGCCGGGCGGTCTCCCGTACCGCCTTCGGCAAGACGCTCGCCCAGCAGGGCGTCGTGCAGAACTGGATCGCGGACGCCCGGGTGACGATCGAGCAGCTGCGGCTCCTCGTCCTCAAGACGGCCTGGCTCATGGACACCGTCGGCAACCGGGGCGCGCACACCGAGATCCAGGCCATCAAGATCGCGACCCCGCGCGCGGTCGTCGACATCATCGACAAGGCGGTGCAGGCGCACGGGGCGGGCGGGGTCTCGCAGGACTTCCCGCTGGCCGAGCTGTGGGCGTCGGCGCGGACGCTGAAGCTCGCGGACGGCCCGGACGAGGTGCACCAGCGGTCGCTGGCGCGGCGGGAGCTGAAGAAGTACCTGTAGCCGTACGACGGAAGGGGCCCGCGACCGGTCGGTCGTGGGCCCCTTCCGTGTGGGCGTCCGTCAGGGGCGCAGGGCCCGGAGCAGGAGGTCGGCGAGGTGTCCCGCGACCTGTTCGGGGGTGAGCGGGCCGTCCGGGCGGTACCAGGTGGAGAGGTGGTGCACCGAGCCGAAGTGGTAGTCGACGACCAGGTCGGCGGGGGTCGCGGAGGAGAACACCCCGGACCGCTGGCCCTCCTCGATCAGGGCGCGGAAGCGCTCGTGGTAGCGGCGCCGCTCGGACCTGACCTGCTTGTTCTTCTCCGGGCTGAGGTGGTGCATGGAGCGGAAGAAGATGGCCGCGTCGTCGAGGTTCTCGATGGTGGTGACGACGACGTCGGCCGCCGCGTCGCGCAGCCGGTCCTCGATGGGCGCGTCGGCGCCCGCGTAGGCGTCGAGCCGTTCCTGCTGGAGGCGCAGGACGCGGGCGTAGACCTCCTGGAGGAGGTCCTCCTTCGAGCCGAAGTAGTGGTAGAGCGCGCCCTTGGTGACCCCGGCGGCCTCGACGATCTCCTGCACGGAGGTGCGGTCGTAGCCCTGTTCCGCGAAGAGCCGGGTGGCGGCGGCGAGGAGCCTCTGGGGGACGGGTGCGCCGCTCCCGTCCGTCGTCCTGGCCATGCTCCGCCGCCTTCCTTGGTGGTCGTTCTCGGTCAGCGGAACGTGTTTCCGCCTGTAGATCTTCCCATCGATCGTGGCACCCGTTAACGGGTACCGGTCTCCCAGGCCTGCTGGACGTGGTTCATGGTGGTCAGCCAGCGCTCGGGGTCGGTGGCCCGGTTGCGGTAGTAGCCGGCGACCTCGGGGTGCGGGAGGACGAGGAAGCGGTCGGCGGCGATGGCGTCGATGAGGGCGTCGGCGACGTCCTCGGGCTCGATGGCGGTCGGCGCGAGGACGAGGTCGCCGGCCGTTCCGGCGGCGGTGAGCATGTCCGTACGGACGCCCTGCGGGCAGATGGCGTGGACCTTGAGGCCACGGTGCCGGTAGGTCAGGGAGAGCCACTCGGCGAAGGCGTACGCGCCGTGCTTGGAGACGCTGTACGGCGCCGCGCCGATCATGGTGAGCAGTCCGGCGGCGGAGACGGTGGAGACGAACCGGCCGCTGCCGCGCTCCAGCCACTCCGGCAGGAGGGCGCGGGCCGCGCGGACGTGGGCCATGACGTTGACGTCCCAGGCGGCGGCCCAGACGTCCTCGTCGGCGAAGGCGTCGCCGGGCGAGGAGAGTCCGGCGTTGGCGCACCAGACGTCGATGGTGCCGCCGAGCGCCTCGCGGGCCTCGTCGACGACGGCGGAGGCGTCGCCGGGGACGGCGAGGGCGCCGATCTCCTCGGCGACGGCCTTGGTGCGGACGGGGTCGAGGTCGTTCACGACGACCCTGGCCCCCTCCGCGGCGAACCTGCGGGCGAGGGCGGCGCCGATGCCGCCGCCCGCTCCGGTGACGACGACTCCGGCGCCCTGGAGTTCGTTCCTGTCCGCGCTCATGGACCCACCTCTCGGCTGTGACGACCCGGACAGACTAACCAGTCGGTATGGAGTGGGGGAAGACCCGCTCCGCACGCCTCGTTCCCCGGAGCGGCCAGGAGCGCTAGCGTGCGTGCCCATGTCACCCCGAGGAGGTTCCATGGGCCTGTCGCGACGGAGTCTGCTGGCCGCCGGCGGCGCGCTCGGGGCGGTGGCGGCCACGGCGCCCACCGCGTCGGCCGCCCCCGGTCACGGCCGGGTGCGCACCGGCTTCGAGCGGCTCGTGGCCGACGGGTACGCCCTGCTGGCCGGCGAGCGGGTCGGCATCGTCACCAATCCGACCGGGATCACCCGGGACGCCGGGCACGTCGTGGACGCGATGCACGCCGACGGGCGGGTGGACCTGGTCGCCGTCTTCGGCCCGGAGCACGGCTTCCGTGGCACCGCGCAGGCGGGCGGTTCCGAGGGCCGGTACGACGATCCGGCGACCGGACTGCCCGTGTACGACACGTACCTGAAGAGCGGGCAGCCGCTCGCGGACGTCTTCACCGCCTCCGGGGTCGACACGGTCGTCTTCGACATCCAGGACGTCGGCGCCCGCTTCTACACCTACATCTGGACGCTGTACGACTGCATGGTGGCCGCCGCGCTCGCCGGGAAGCGGTTCGTGGTCCTGGACCGACCGAACCCGGTGACCGGGCGGGCGGCGCTCGGCCCCGTACTGGACCGGGCGTTCGCCACCTTCGTCGGGCGCGAGCCGATCGCGCAGGCGCACGGCATGACCGTGGCCGAGCTGGCCCGCCTCTTCAACGGCGAGTTCCTGACCAGGCCGGTGGCCCTGGAGACGGTACGGATGACGGGCTGGCGGCGCGGCGAGTTCTTCGACGCGACCGGGCTGCCGTGGGTGCCGCCCAGCCCGAACATGCCGACGCCGGACACCGCGCTGGTCTACTCCGGCACCTGCCTCTTCGAGGGGACGAACCTGTCCGAGGGCCGGGGCACCACCCGCCCCTTCGAGCTCCTCGGCGCCGAGGGGATCGACCGGCGGTGGGCGGAGGCGGCGAACGCGCTCGCCCTGCCCGGGGTCCGTTTCCGTGAGGCGTACTTCGCGCCGACCTTCTCCAAGTTCCAGGGGAAGACGGTGGGCGGGGTGCAGCTGCACGTCCACGACCGCGAGTCCTTCGACCCGGTACGGACGGGGATCGGGCTCCTGGTCAGCGCCCGCAGCTCGTGGTCCGGCTTCGCGTGGCGGGCGGACCACTGGATCGACAAGCTGACCGGCTCGACCCGGGTGCGGACGCTGATCGACGCGGGCGCGGGCGTGGACGAGGTCGTGGGGGCGTGGCAGTCGGACCTGGCGGCGTTCCGTGCGGTACGGGAGGGGTATCTGCTGTACCGGTGAGGGCGGTCGCGCCCCGGTGCCGACCGGGGGTTGTCCCCCGGTCGGGAAGGGGTTGTCCCCCGGTCGAGAAGGGTGCGGGCGGGATGTCCCACGAGGTGTCCAGCCGACGAGGCTGGGCCCATGAACCTCTCCTTACGACGCCGTCTGCCCCTCGTCGGACTCCTGGTAGCCGCCTGCCTCGGCACCCTGGCACCCGCCGCGGGCGCGGCCGCGACCTCCACCGCCGGCGATCCCGCCCGCGAACTCGCCCGTACGGCACAGCCCCTGACCGATCTGCGCCCGCTCGACCGGATGATCGGCTCGGCCAAGGTCGTCGGCATCGGCGAGGCCACCCACAGCTCGGCCGAGTTCTTCACCGCCAAGCACCGGATCTTCGAACACCTCGTGGAGCGGCGGGGCTTCACCACCTTCGCCCTGGAGGCCAACTGGTCGACCGGGCTCCTCGTCGACGAGTGGGTCCGCACCGGCCGCGGCGACATCCGGGCCATCATGCGGGACGAGTTCCAGGAGTCGTACCGCCTCTGGAACACCGAGGAGTACCTCGACCTGTTCCGGTGGATGCGGCGGCACAACCAGCTCCACCCCGGCCACGAGGTCCGCTTCATGGGCAACGACCTCGGCTACGCGGGCCCGACCCTCTTCGACACGGTGACCTCGTACGTGGCCCGCACCCACCCGGCGCTTCTCCCCCGCTTCGAGGAGCTGTACCGGGCCTCGCGCCCCACCGGCGAGGTGGAGGCGTGGATGAAGGGGTACATGACCAGGCCGCAGGCCGAACGGCAGCGGATGGCCGGCGAGGTGAACACCGCCCTCGCTCTCCTGGAGCGGCAGACCCCGGGGAAGGACGCACGCGCGCGTGAGGCCGCCGCGTGGGCGGTCCAGCACGCGCGGGCCATCGCCCAGGTCGGCAGCGTGTACGCCCACGACATGACGACGGACGCGGGGGTCGCGGAGGCGATGCTCTACCGCGACCGGATCATGGCCGAGAACACCGTGTGGTGGCAGCGGCGGACCGGCGACCGGATCGTGCTCTCGGCGCACAACGGGCACGTCGGCTACGAGTCGATGAAGCCGGACCAGTACCCGCGCACCCAGGGCGCCTTCCTCCGGGACGCCCTCGGCCGGGACTACGTGACCGTCGGCGCCTCCTTCGGGCAGGGCTCGTTCAACGCCCACGACACCGAGGCCCCGGGCGAGCCGCTCCGGACCTTCACCGTCGGCACGCTCGGCGCCGACAGCAGCGCCCACACCCTGGACCGCGTCTCGCCGGACGCCTTCTACCTGGACATGCGGCGGGCGACGCCGGCGGCGCGCGACTGGCTCGGCACGCACCGGCCGAGCCGGCACATCGGGACCGTGTACCCCTGGCCGGGCGTCGTGGCCCCGGTCCGGCTCTCCACCGCGTACGACCTGCTGATCCACTTCCCCCGGATCACGGCGGCCCGGCTGCGCTGACACCCCGTCGGACGTCTGGACGGGGCCGTGCGCGGGCATGCTGGCCATGGAGCCGCCGCCCGCTCACGGGGCGCACTCGGCGCTGCGGCCCCCTCGACGCGGAGGGACGGGTCTGGTCGTGACCGGGATGAGTGTGGAGCCGTACCGGGAGATCACCTTCGACAAGCAGGGCGACGGGCCCCCGGGGCAGTCCGCGTCCCTCGCCGCACTGGCGAGGCAAGGGGTCACGGAGCTGGTGGTGTTCGCGCACGGGTGGAACAGCTCCCCCTCCGGCGCCACCCGTCTCTACTCCGACTTCTTCGCTCCCTTCCCGGGTCTGTTCGCGCCCGGGACCGAGGCCGGGTACGCGGGGGTGATCTGGCCGTCGATGATGTTCACCGGGGAGCCGGGCCCCGACTACCGGGCCCTCGTGACGGTCCTCCCGGAGAAGGAACCGGTCCTCGACCGGCTCACCGAACTCCTCGTGACGGCACCGGCGGACGAGAGGGCGTTCGCCGAGTTCGGGGCGCTGCTGCGGGAGCTGACGGACGTGTCCGGCGGGGGCGCCGCCGTCGCGGTGGAGGCGGTGCCGGAGTTCCTGCTCGCCGACCCGGTCGAGGTCTGCGCCCTGTTCACGGAGGCGCTGGAGGCCGAGGCGCGGGAGGCGGGGGCCGTACCGTCCGGGGACATACCGCCTGACGGGTTCGAGAGCGGCTTCGGGGAGGGACTCGGGCGGTACTGGAAGGGCGCCCGGGAGGCCCTGCGGCAGGCCACCTACTACGTGATGAAGAAGCGGGCCGGACGGGTCGGCGAGGCGGGCCTCGGGCCGCTGCTCGGCGAGGTCGCCAGGGCCGCCCCCGGCCTCCGCGTCCACCTCGTGGGCCACAGCATGGGCGCCCGGCTCGTCTCGTACGCGCTGAAGGGGCTGCCCCCGGGTGCCCGGCCCGTCGCCTCCGTGACGCTCCTCCAGGGCGCCTTCTCGCACTACGCGTTCGCCGCGCGGCTGCCGCACGACGCGCGGCGGTCCGGCTCGCTGCGGGACATGCAGCAGCGGATCCGGGGGCCCCTGGTGGCCTGCTACTCGCGGCACGACACGGCGCTCGGGGTGATGTACCCGCTGGCGTCCCGGCTCGCGCGCGACTCCGAGTCGCTCGGCGGCCTGCCCCGGCTGCCGGGCGCGGGCGATCCGCGCTGGGGTGCGATCGGGTACGACGGCGTCCAGGCGGTGCCGGGGACGGTGCGAAGGACCCTGGCGTCGGTCCTGGACGCGGGGGTGCCGGCGTCGGGCTGTGTGAACGTGGACACGGCGGAGGTGGTCCGCTCGCACAGCGACGTCCGCGCGCCGGAACTGGCCCGGGTGGTGGTGTCGGCGGCCCGGGCGGGGCGTTAGAACCCGTCTTTCGGACCAGGTCGGTCCCGGGCCTGGTCAGAGCCTCTTTCGGGGGCTCCGCCGCGCCGCTGACGGCTGCCATCCGAATTTCGATGGAACACGGCGGGGCGCTCGTTCGTCCCTCTGATACCGCGGAATGACCAGCGACGGAGGTGGCGGGAGATGGCCGGTTTCCGGAGTCTCGCGAGACAGGTGCGCGATCCGGGGTGCGACACGGCGCTGCGCAGGTACTCGCTGCGCAAGTGCTTGGAGCGGTTCGCGCCGTACGGGCACCGGGCGACGTGGGACCACCTGTGCCGCAGGCACAGGTTCGGACACGAGGACCGGGATCTCGACCCCGGGCGGCTGATCGCCGCGCTCGACGAGCTGGAGGAGGCGCGCGCCCTGTGGCTCGCGTACGAGGAGCGGTTCGCCGCCCGGCGGCGGCGTGAGAAGCAGGAGGGCCTGCGGGGACTGGGGGCGCTCGACGCCTGGCACCGGCGGATCTGGGGCGGCAACGGGGTGGTCCGGTGCGGCGATCCGGCGGTGCACCCGTCGGATCCCCTGCCGGAGGTGCTGCGGCGGCTGATCGCGGCCCTGGAGCGCGGCCCCGGCGAGGGGTGCCCGGTGTGCGCGGGGCCGCGGATCGAGTGGACCGGTCCCGGGGACGCGTACGAGCCCTTGCTCGGCCCGGTGTGCGGGGACTGCGGGGTCGGCGTCCCCCGCGCGGTGCTGACCTCGGGGGCGCTGGCCCGCGCCCGTGGGGCACGGAACCGGCCGCTGGCGCCGGCGGCCTGAGGGCCGGGGACCCTACGCCGGGTCCTCCGGGGCGGTCCGGCGTACCGGCAGCAGGCGGGAGCCCGCCATCCGTTCGCCGAAGACGTCGTCCGGGTTGGACAGGACGCAGTTCTGGAGGGACAGGCAGCCGCAGCCGATGCAGTCCGTCAGATGGTCCCGGAGCCGCCCGAGTTGCCGGATGCGTTCGTCGAGTTCGGTGCGCCAGGCGGCGGAGAGCTTGGCCCAGTCCTCGTTGGTGGGGGTGCGCTCCTCCGGGAGCTGGGCGAGGGCCTCGCGGATCGTGGCCAGCGGGATCCCGACCCGCTGCGCGGCGCGGACGAAGGCGACCCGGCGCAGGGTGTCGCGGCCGTAGCGGCGCTGGTTGCCGGTGGTGCGGCGGCTGCTGATGAGCCCCTTCGCCTCGTAGAAGTGGAGGGCGGAGACGGCGGCTCCGCTACGGGCGGAGAGCTGGCCGACGGTGAGCTCGTGGATCTTCTCTGGAATCTGCGGCACCCCGCGACCCTACTGGTCCGTTGACAGCGGCACCCTCACCCCCACATGCTGAGCAAGCGCTTAGATACCGACCGTTGGGTATGCGGTACCGGGACGGTACGCCGTACCAGAAGGGACAGGAACATGGCCGAGCCGAGGATCTTCACCTCTGCCGAGGAGCTGCGCGCGGGGGTCGGCGAGCAGCTGGGGTACAGCGACTGGCTGGAGGTCGACCAGAAGCGGATCGATCTCTTCGCCGAGGCGACCGGGGACCACCAGTGGATCCACGTGGACCCGGAGCGTGCGGCCTCCGGCCCGTTCGGAACGACCATCGCGCACGGCTATCTGACCCTGTCGCTGCTGCCGCTGTTCGTCCCGCAGGTCCTGGCGGTCGAGGGCATGAAGATGGGCGTCAACTACGGCACCGAGAAGGTGCGTTTCCCCGCGCCCGTGCCGGTCGGCTCGCGGCTGCGCGCCACGGCCGTCCTGACGAAGGTCGAGGAGGCCGGTGGCGGCGTGCAGGTGACGGCGGCGGTGACGGTGGAGCGCGAGGGCTCCGGGAAGCCCGTCTGTGTCGCCGAGTCGGTCTCCCGCTACTACTTCTGAGCCCCGACCATCCTGAGGACGAGGTCGGCGTAGAGCGCGCCGACCTCGTCCGGGGTGCGGCGGCCCTGGGTGTTGAACCAGCGCGAGACGTCGATGCAGAGGGAGAGCACGGCGACCGTGGTGCCCGACACGTCCGGCACCTCGAACTCGCCGGCCGCCACGCCCTCGTCGATGATGCGGCGCACCGTCGCGTCGGACTCGCGGCGCAGCTCCACGATCTCGGCGCGGTGCTCGGGACCGAGCGCGTCGAGCTCGTACTGGACGACCCGGGCCGTGGTGTGGCGCTCGGCGTGCCAGCGGACGAAGGAGCGCACGGCGTCGGCGAGGCGTTCGGCTGCCGGGCCGTCGCCGTCGGCCGCGGCCCTGAGGATCTCCAGGGCCTTGTCGTGGCCGATCCGGCTGATGCGGTGGAGCAGCTCTTCCTTGGTCTTGTAGTGGATGTAGAGCGCGGCCGGGCTCATGCCGGCGCGGCCGGCGATGTCCCGGGTGGTGGTGGCGTGGTAGCCCCGCTCGGCGAACGCCTCGACGGCGGCCACGAGCAGTCGCCGGGCCGCCTCGGGCGTGACCTCGCCCCAGGGCACGTCCTCGGCCCCGGGCGTCTCCTCCGCCGTGCTCATCCGACACTCCTTCTCGACCCCGTCAGGACGAACACCATACAACGAGGGTGAGCAAGCGCTTAGATCCGACCGCTCAGAGCTTCTGGAAGGGGTCGTGTTCGGCGAGGAGCTTCTCCAGCCGGGCCTGGTCGACGCGGCTGACGATCTGGCCCTCCTCCTGACGGTCGCGGACGACCTTGGCGAGCGTGAACGCCGAGGTCGTGAGGTAGAGGACCGCGACGGCGAGGAAGGCCCGCACCCAGGCGCTGGCCTCCAGCTGGAAGATCCCGATGGCCACGGCCGCGAGGGCGATGCCGAAGGAGAGGACGGCCTGCATGTAGTAGGCGGCGGTGTTCTGGTGCTTGACCGGTGTGTCGCTCATGTGGGACAGCATCGGACGGATGTGGCCGGTGCCACATCCGTCCGGGTACTCATCGCCGTACTCAGAAGGTACGGATCAGAAGCGGGAGACAGGGATCGGCAGCCGGGCGTCAGAAGGCCGAGATCCCCGTCAGCGCCCGCCCGATGATGAGCTTCTGGATCTGGCTGGTGCCCTCGTACAGGGTCATCACGCGCGCGTCGCGGACCAGCTTGCCGACCGGGTACTCGTCGATGTAGCCGTAGCCGCCGAAGACCTGGAGCGCGTTGTTCGCGGCGCGGACGGCGGCCTCGGAGGCGTACAGCTTCGCCTTGGAGGCGGCGGTGGCGAAGTCCTGGCCCCGGTCGATCAGGTCGGCGACCCGCCAGGTGAGCAGCCTGGCCGCGTCCACGTCGACGGCGATGTCGCTGATCAGTTCCTGCACCAGCTGGTAGGAGGCGATGGGCTTGCCGAACTGCTCGCGCTCCCCCGCGTACCGCACGGCGGCGTCGAGCGCGGCCTGGGCGATGCCGACGCAGCCCGCGGCGACCGACATGCGCCCCTTGGCGAGGGCGGACATGGCGACGGTGAAGCCCTTGCCCTCGGGGCCGAGCATCGCGCCGGCCGGGACGCGGACGTCCTCCAGGACCAGTTCGGCGGTGGCCTGGCCGCGCAGGCCGAGCTTGCCGTGGACGGGGCGGCGGGTGAGGCCGGGGGTGTCGGCGGGGACGAGGAAGGCGGAGACGCCCTTGTGTCCCGGGGCGTCTCCGGTGCGGGCGAAGAGCAGGACGACATCGGCCCAGGTGCCGTTGGTGATGAACATCTTGGTGCCGTTGATCACGTAGTCGCCGGCGCCGTCGTCCCGTACCGCCCGGGTGGCGAGGTTCCCCGCGTCGGAGCCGGTGCCGGGTTCGGTGAGGCCGAAGCAGCCGAGCGCCTCGCCGGAGGCGAGCCGGGGCAGCCACTCCCGCTTCTGCTCCTCGCGGCCCCAGGAGGCGATCGTCTTGGCGACGAGGCCGAGGGAGACGGAGACGATGCCGCGCACGGAGGAGTCGCCGCGTCCGAGCTCCTCGGTCACCAGGCAGTACGTGAGGTGGTCGCCGCCGGAGCCGCCGTACTCCTCCGGGATCGTGAGTCCGAGGAAGCCGACGGCGCCGAGCTTCTTCACGATTCCCCGGTCGACCTCCTCGGCGCGGTCCCATGCCGTGGCGTGCGGGGTGACCTCGCGGGCCACGAAGTCCTCGGCGAGCCGCCGTACGGCTTCCTGTTCCTCGCTCAGCGCCAGATCCACCGTGCATCACCTCGTCCGGTCCCGTTAATTACCACTGCTAGTTTTTGAGCGCAGGCCTACTATGTGCGCCATGGCCCGACCGCGCAAGCCCCTGCTCAGCCGAGACCGCATCGTCGAGACGGCGGGCGCGCTCGTGGACGCGGAGGGCCTGGGCGCGCTCTCCACCCGCCGGCTCGCGGCCGAACTCGGCGTGAGCGGCCCCTCGCTCTACAACCACTTCCGCACGAAGGACGAGATCCTCGACGCCGTCGCCGACGCGGTGAGCGAGAAGATCGACCTGTCGATGTTCACGGAGGACGACGGCCGCGACTGGCTCTCGGCGCTCCACGACTGGGCCGTCTCCTACCGCGCCGCCCTCGCCGACCACCCCCACATCGTCCCGGTCCTCGCCCAGGGCCCCGGCCGCCGCCCGGCCGGCCTGCGGGTCGCGGACGCCGTCTTCGGGGCGATGGTCCGCGCGGGCTGGCCACCGGCCCAGGCCACCTCCATCGGTGCCCTGATGCGGTACTTCATCACCGGCTCCGCGCTCGGCTCCTTCGCCCGCGGGTTCGTCGACGACGAGTCGGCCTACGACCCGGCCGACTACCCCCACCTCGGCCAGGCGCACCTTCTCGCGGAACACCGCCAGAAGGTCGACGAAGGCGCCTTCGACACGGGCCTGCGGGCCCTGCTCGACGGGCTCAGGCTCCAGTACGAGACCCTCGGCCGACGCCCCCCGGCCCGCCCCGACACTTCGGCCGCCGCCGAAGCGTGAGCGCGGGATCCTTGACGCATGGCAGCCAGTGACCTCGCCGCCCTCGCGGCTCTCTTCGCGGACGAGACCCGCGCCGCGTTCCTGCTCGCCCTGCTCGACGGACGGGCCTGGACCGCGGGGGAACTCGCCCGGCACGCGGGTGTGGCGCCGTCCACCGCGAGCGAGCACCTCGGAAAGCTGGTCTCCGGCGGGGTCCTCGCGGAGGAGCGGCAGGGGCGCCACCGGTACGTACGCCTCGCCGACCCCGGGATCGCGCACCTCGTCGAGGACCTGGCCGTCCGGTCCGAACCGGCGGTGGCCGCGCCGCCCCGCTCGCTTCGGGCCGCGAACGCGGGGCGGGCGATGGCCCGGGGGCGGACCTGTTACGACCACCTCGCGGGACGGCTGGGCATCGTCGTCACCGAGGCGATGACCGCGCGCGGACTGCTTCGCCAGGACACCGGCTTCGCGCTCACGGACCGGGGCCTGGCCTGGTTCGACGACCTCGGCGTTCCCCTCGTACGCCGGGGCAGGCGGCCCGTCGCGCGCGGCTGCCTCGACTGGACCGAGCGGAAGCCGCATCTCGCGGGCGTCGCCGGCGCCGCGCTGTGCCGGCACGCGCTGGACGCCGGATGGTGCGTACGCATCGGGTCGGAGCGGGCCGTGAAGGTGACCGAGGAGGGCGAGGGCGCGCTGTACGCGTCCCTGGGCATCGCTCCGGCGGCGCTCCGGTGACGCGGGCGGGCGCACCATCGTGGGCGCGGGGTCGTGGGTCGCACGGGCCCGGGGCGATATTGCGGTGAACGCCGAAGCGTCCGCGCCCTACGGTCGAGCCATGCAGAAGCAATCCTCACGCCTTGCGCTCGCCGCCGCCGGTGTCACCGTGGTCCTCTGGGCCTCCGCCTTCGTCTCCATCCGCAGCGCAGGGACGGCCTACTCGCCCGGCGCTCTCGCGCTCGGGCGGCTGCTCGCGGGGGTCCTGGTCCTGGGGGCCGTCCTCCTGATCCGGCGGGAGGGGCTGCCGCCGCGAGCGGCCTGGCGGGGGATCGCGGTCTCGGGCCTGCTCTGGTTCGGGGTCTACATGGTGGTGCTCAACTGGGGCGAGCAGGAGGTCGACGCGGGCACGGCGGCGATGGTGGTGAACATCGGACCGATCCTGATCGCCCTGCTCGGCGCCCGGTTCCTCGGGGAGTCGCTGCCGCCCCGGCTGCTCGCCGGCATGGCGGTGTCCTTCGCGGGCGCGGTGACCGTGGGCCTGTCCATGTCCGCGGCGGACGACGGCTCCTCCGGCGGACACGCCTCGGTGCTCGGGGTGCTGCTCTGCGTCCTCGCGGCGATGGCGTACGCGGGCGGGGTGGTGGCCCAGAAGCCGGCGCTCGCTCACGGCAGCGCGCTCCAGGTGACCACCTTCGGCTGTCTGGTGGGGGCGGTGGCCTGTCTGCCGTTCGCGGGGCAGCTGGTCGAGGAGGCGGGCCGCGCGCCGCTGTCCGCGACGCTGAACATGATCTATCTGGGCGTGTTCCCGACCGCGCTCGCGTTCACGACCTGGGCCTACGCCCTGGCCCGTACGACCGCCGGACGGATGGGAGCGACGACGTACGCCGTACCCGCCCTCGTCGTGCTGATGGCGTGGATGTTCCTGGGCGAGCTGCCCGGGCTTCTCACCCTCGCCGGGGGCGCGCTGTGCCTGGCCGGTGTGGCCGTCTCCCGCTCGCGGTCCCGGGCGTCCGTCGGTGCCGGAGCGGCCGAATCCCCCTGACGGGCCGGGGCGCCGGGCCGGTGTCGCCCGACCCGACGCCCGCTCCCGTGGGCGCCGGGCCCCTGGCGCTCACACGTCCCGGCGCCGTACCACCAGCACCGCGGCGGCCACCGCGGCGGCGGTCCACGCTCCGTACACGATCCACGCCTCGGTGACGGTCAGCGGATATCTGCCGAGGTCGTGCGCCCGCTCCGGATTCGTCACGAGCCGCTGCCAGGCGCTGAGCGGCATGGCGTTGCCGATCTCCTTGACCCAGCGATAGCGCTCGCCCCCGAAGAGCGCCGGCAGCAGCAACAGCAGGCCGACGACCGTGACGACGGACCCGGCGGCGTGCCGGACCGCCGCACCCACCGCCATACCGACCAGCGCGCAGAGCGGGGCGAGGAGGGCGCCCGCGACCACGGCGCGCAGGGCGCCCGGGTCGCCGAGCGACAGGCCGCCGTGGTCGCGCAGAAGCATCTGGGTCACGCCGAAGGAGGTGGCGGAGACCAGTGTGCCGAGCGCGAGCATGACCGCCGACACCACGGTCAGCTTGGCGGCGACCACTCCCCGCCGGTCGGGGACCGCGGCGAAGGTCGTACGGATCAGCCCGGTGGTGTACTCGCCGAAGACCACGATCGCCCCCACGGCGGCGGCGATGATCACGAACAGCTGCCAGGCGGGATCGACGAACGCCGTGTGCAGCGGATCGAACAGGAAGAGCGGGCCGTCGTCCGGAGCCTCCGTCGGCGGCTCCGCCGACGACTGGCCCTGCCGCCCGAGCCGGTCCGCGTTGGACGCGGCGGAGTTCACGTTGATGCCGATCACGGTCAGCGCTCCGACGCCGAGCACCCATGACGTGGATCGCAGCGACCAGAGCTTGATCCACTCGGCGGCGAGGAGGTGCCGGGAGCGCGCGGGCGCCCCGGCCGGGGCGTCGTCGAGTACGGGGGTCATCGGGCGGCTCCTGCGCAGCACTGAGGTCATCGGGCTGTCCCCGCGGCGTACTCGACGCTCCCGGCGGTGAGTTCCATGAAGGCCTCCTCCAGGGAGGCGGCCCGCGGGCTGAGTTCATGCAGCCGCACCCCGTGCGCGAAGGCCAGCTCGCCGATGCGGTCGGCGGGCAGACCGGTCACCGTGTACGCCCCGCCGGGCTCCGCCCGTACCACCGCACCCTCTTCCGCCAGCACCCCGGACAGGGCGTCCGCGTCGGGCGTACGGAGGCTCACCCGCGGCTCCCCGCCGCGGGTCGCGAAGTCCCGCAGGCTCTCCGCCGCGATCAGTCTGCCGCGGCCGATGACGATCAGCTCCTCCGCGGTCTGCTCCATCTCACGCATCAGATGACTGGAGACGAGCACGGTGCGGCCCTCGCCCGCCAGGCGCCCGAAGAGGTTCCGCACCCAGCCCACGCCCTCCGGGTCGAGGCCGTTGAGCGGCTCGTCGAAGAGCAGGACGGGCGGATCGCCGAGCAGGGCGGCGGCGATGCCGAGCCGCTGCTTCATCCCCAGGGAGAAGCCGCCGATCCTGCGGCCCGCCGCGTCGGCCATGCCCACCTCCGCGAGGACCTCCGCCACCCGTCGGCGCGGCAGCCCGTTGCCGACCGCCAGCGCCGTCAGATGGGCGCGGGCGGTCCGACCGCCGTGCACGTCATGGGCGTCGAGGAGGGCGCCGACGTGGCGCAGGCCACGGGGACGGTCGCCGAACGGCCGCCCGTCGACGGTCACGGTGCCGCCGGTGGGCCGGTTCAGGCCGAGGACCATCCGCAGGGTGGTGGTCTTGCCGGCACCGTTCGGCCCCAGGAACCCGGTGACCACACCCGGGCGGACGGTGAAGGACAGGCGGTCGACGGCGGTGGTCCCGCCGTAGCGCTTGATGAGTTCGGTCGCTTCGATCACGGTGTCCACGCTGCCGGGGCGGACCCCCCGCGGGCATCGGGCCGCCGGCCACCGTCGGGGCGCCGGGGGTAGCCCACGGGATTACGCCCACGGGCCGATGCCCGGGCCGGACCGCCTCCCTATGATCGGCGCATGAAAGCCCCGCAGGTGAGCTGCGCATGAAGGCCCCTCAGGATGCTTCGCGGTCGCTCCTCGCCGAGGTCGCGGCCTGGTGCGCGGGCATCGTCTACGTCGTCCTGCTGTACGTCGTCACGTTGAACACCGGCACCGAACTGACCGGCGTGCGGCTGGTGACGGCCGCCCTGCCCGCCGTACTGCTCCTGCCCCTGATGCGGCGACGGCCGCTGCCCGCCCTGGCGCTCCTGCTCACCGCCTCCTTCACGGCGACCGTCCTGGCGAACTCGATCATGGCCGCGGGGCAGGGCTTCCACGGCGGCACGGCGGGCGCGCGGACACAGGCCTGGCAGATCGCGTATCTGCAGGCCGTGCTCACCGGTCTCGCCGTCGGACGGATCGCCGCCACCCGGTCGCGGCCGACGGCGGCCTGCGCCGCGCTCGTGGCGCTCGGAGCGCAGATCGGGGCAGCCGCCTACTACGCCTCGTCGTTCCTCACCGTCTCGGCCCTCCTGGCCCTGATGACGGTCACCGCCTGGACGCTCGGCCACTCGGCCGGCGAGCGCCGCCGGCACGCGGCCGCCCTGCGGGACCGGGCCTCGGAGCGGGCCGTCATCGCGGAACGGCTGCGGATCGCCCGGGAACTGCACGACATGGTGGCGCACAGCATCGGCGTCATCGCCATCCAGGCCGGGGTGGGGCGGCGCGTCATCGACACCCAGCCGGCGGAGGCCCGCAACTCCCTCGCCGCCATCGAGGAGACCAGCCGCGACACCCTGGCGGGCCTGCGCCGGATGCTCGGCGCGCTGCGGGAGGCGGACCCCGCGGACGGGGGCGCCCCGCTCGGCCCGGCACCGGTGCTCGCCGATCTCGACGGGCTTGCGGAGCGCACCCGCGACGCGGGCGTGCGGGTGCACATCGACTGGCGGGGCGAACTGCGGCCGCTGCCCGCGGAGATCGAGCTGTCCGCGTACCGCATCGTCCAGGAGGCCCTCACCAACGTCGTCCGCCACTCGGGCGCCGACGCCTGCCGGGTGACCGTCGAGCGCCGTGCGGACGACCTGTCCATCGAGGTCACCGACGAGGGCCACGGCCCGGCCGGCCTGCCCGGCGCCGCCGGCTACGGCCTTACGGGCATGCGGGAGCGCGCGGCGCTGCTGCACGGCGAGTTCACGGCCGGGCCGCGCGCCGGGGGCGGTTTCCGCGTGGCGGCCCGGCTCCCCGTACCGGCGGTGACCGGATGACGCGGGTGCCGCCCGACGACCTTCCCGGTGCCGGCGGAGACCGGCTGACCCGGGTGCTGTTGACCGACGACCAGCCGCTGGTCCGGCACGGGTTGCGGGTGCTGATCGCCGATCACCCCAGGCTGGAGGTGGCGGGCGAGGCGGCGAACGGCGAGGAGGCGGTACGGCTCGCGGAACAGCTGGCGCCGGACGTGGTGATGATGGACATCCGGATGCCGGGCATGGACGGCATCGAGGCCACCCGGCGGATCACCGCGAGCCCCGGCACGCCGCCGAAGGTCCTCGTCCTCACCACGTTCGACGACGACGAGTACGTCTACGGCGCGCTGCGGGCCGGTGCGAGCGGCTTCCTCGTCAAGGACATGGACATGGACCAGATCCTCGCCGCGATCGAGACCGTCGCGGCGGGCGACGCCCTCATCGCGCCGAGCGTGACCCGCCGCCTGATCGCGGAGTTCGCGGCCCGCCCCGCCGCCGCCCCGCCGCCGCGGCCCACGGAGGGGATCACCGCGCGCGAGCGGGAGGTGCTCACCCTGGTCGGACGTGGCCTGTCCAACGCGGAGATCGCCTCGCAGCTGCACATCAGCGTGGCCACGGCGAAGGCCCATGTGAGCAGGCTGCTGACGAAACTGGACGCCCGGGACAGGGTGCAGCTGGTCATCACCGCGTACGAGCTGAGGCTGGTCACCGCGCCTCAGGGATGACCCGGGACACGGGCATGAGCCGGGACACGGGCATGGCCCGGAACACGGGCATGGCCCGGAACACGGGGCGCTGCGGCCCCGCTCACTCTCCCGAGCGCAGCAGCTGGCGGGCGAAGTCGGCGAGGGACCGGCCGATGCGCTCGGTCGACAGCCCGAGTTCGTGCCGCTGGAACCGGAACACCTCGGGAGACAGCGGGCTGAGCACGATGTCGATCAGCGGGTCCGGGTCCCGGATCCCGTGGTCGACGAGCAGCGTGCGGACGTGGACGCGCCAGAAGCCGTAGGCGCCCGTCCGGAAGCGCACGGGGCCGGTCTCCGCCCCGAGCGCCAGCGGCAGATGACGTTCGAGCAGGTCGACCATCGCCAGACAGAACGCGGCGAGCCGCTCACCGGCGGGGGCGCCGGGGCCCAGCGGCGGCGGCCCGTAGATCAGCTGCCCCTGAAGCCGGCGCTCGTGTTCGTCGAGCAGGGCGACGGCGACCGACGACGGGTCGGGAAAGCTCCGGTACAGCGTGGCGCGGCCGACCTCTGCCGCCTTGGCGATCTTGTCCATGGTGACCGACCGGGGGTCCTGCTCGGCGAAGAGCCGCTCCGCGGCGGCCAGGATCTGGGCGCGGTTGCGTTCCGCGTCCGCGCGTCGGCGCGGGGCGACCTGCTGGTCGCCGGGCGCCTGGAGATCGCCGAGGAGCCCGCCCATCCGGTGCACGGAGGCGGCTCCACGTCCGCGCTGCTCGTCCTCGCTCATGGACCAGACCCTACTTCCCCGGAGAACAAGTGGACACCTTGTCCGCTTGGACAGGCACATGGCATGCTAAACGGACGCAGTGTCCATTTACAGCTCGCCATCCCGCCCCAGGGAGATCCAGATGCACCCCGCGCTCCTCGTCGCGGCCCTGCTGGTCGGCTGCCTCCTGGCCGTCCAGGCCTCGGTGAACCTCCAGCTCAACTCGGCCGTCGGCACGCCGTACGGCGCCTCGACCATCCAGCTCGGCGTCGCGACCGGTCTCCTCACCGTGCTCGCGGTGGCCGCCGGAGCCCTCGGCGCGCTCGGCAAGCTGCCCGACGTCGAGGTCTGGCAACTGCTCGGCGGACTGGCCAGTCCGCTCTACATCACCAGCGGCATCCTGCTCTTCCCACGCCTGGGCGCGCTCGCGGCCGTCGGACTCTTCGTCACCGGCCAGATGTTCGCCTCGCTCGCGCTCGACCTCTTCGGCCTCCTCGGCCTCGAACAGAAGGACCTGAGCGCCGGGATCGTCGGCGGCGCCGTGGCCGTCCTCGCGGGCATCGTCGTGATCGTCCGGGGCATGAAGGCCGCCGCCCCTCCCGGCGCCCCCAGGACGTCGAGCGCCGGCCGGACCGGCCTGCTCGCCCTCGGCGTCCTCGCCGGTGCCGCGCTTCCCGTACAGGGCGCGGTTAACGCCCAGCTGCGCGCGCAGCTCAAGGAGCCCCTCACCGTCGCCGTGATCAGCTTCGCCGTGGCGACCTTCACCATCGCCGTCGTCCTCCTCGTGCTCTGCGCGACCCGGCGGACGCCCAGGCCCAGGATCGCCCCGCTGAAGAAGATGCCCTGGTGGGGCTGGCTCGGTGGCGCCTGCGCCGCCGCCTACGTCACCGGCACCTTCCTGCTCATCCCCTCCATCGGGGCGGCCGTGACCATCGCGCTCACCGTGACGGGACAGCAGCTCACCTCGGCGCTGATCGACCACAAGGGCCTGTTCGCACTCCCGCGGCGTGCCCTCACGAAGCCGCGCGCCCTGGGTCTCGGCCTGCTGGTCGCCGGTTCCCTGACCATCCAGCTCGTCTGACCGACACCCGAGGAGAAGCATGTCCGGACCGAACAGCACCGCCGCTGACAGCACCACTCCGAGCAGCACCGACGCGAGCGCCGTCGACCTGATCCCACCGCGCGGGATCATCACCGTCTTCGCCGACATCTGGTGCTCCTTCGCGCACATCGCCGTCCACCGGCTGCACACGACCCGGGCCCGTCTGGGCCTGACGGAGCGGGTCTCCTTCGACCTGCGCGCCTTCCCGCTCGAACTGCTCAACGACGCCCCCAGCCCGCGCCCCGGCACGGACAGCGAGGTGGCCAGGATGGCCGTCCTGGAGCCGGACGCCGGATGGCAGCTGTGGCAGGCCAAGGACTGGCTCTACCCCTCGACGACCCTGCCCGCCCTGGAGGCCGTGCTCGCGGCGAAGGAGCAGGGCCTGAACGCGTCGGAGCAGCTGGACCTCGGGCTTCGCCGGGCGTTCTGGGCCGAGTCCCGCTGCGTCGCCAACCGGAGGGTGATCCTCGACGTGGCCGCGGACACCGGCGTGGTCGACGTCGACGCCCTCACCGAGGCGCTGGACGACGGGCGGGCCCGCCGGGCGCTCGCGGACCAGGCCGCGCTCGCCGGGAGCGACCGGATCGACTGCAGCCCGCACCTGTTCCTGCCCGACGGCTCCGACCACGCCAATCCCGGCATCGACGTGGGCTGGGCGGGCGATTACGGCATCGGCTGGCCGGTGATCGTCTCGGACGACCCGAAGGTGTACGAGGACATCCTGCGTCGGGCCGCCGCTGAATAGCCGCATGGCCGAAGGGCCGAAGGGCCGAAGGGCCGAAGGGCCACCGGCGACGGGCCCGCACGGGCCCGCACCGACGCGAGGTCGGTGCGGGCCCCCGGGGTCCGTCAGGGGAAGACGACCAGGGCGCGGCCGCCCTTGCCGGCGAGCATGTTGTCGAAGGCGCCCGGGATGCCGTCCAGGGTGATCCGCTCGGTGACGAGCGCGCCGAGGTCGAACCTCCCGGCCCTGATGTGTTCGGCGAGCACCGGCAGGTCCTCGGCCGGGTTCGAGTTGCCGTACACGCAGCCCGTGAGGGTACGGCCCCAGTGGAAGATCTCCAGGGCGTTGAAGGTGACCTGCTGGTCCTTGCCGCCGATGCCGACGACCGTGGTCCGACCGCCGCGCCGGGTGGACTCCCAGGCGGTCCTGATGGTGACGGCGCGGCCGACGCATTCGACGGCCACGTCGACGCCCTGGCCTCCCGTCAGCTTCCGGATCTCCCTCGCCGTGGTCTCCGAGGCGACGACGTACTCGGTCGCCCCCGCGGCCCGTGCGAGCGCCTCCTTCTCCGGGGAGACGTCGACGGCGACGATCGTGGACGCGCCCGCGATCCGGGCGGCCTGGAGGGTGGCCAGGCCCACCCCGCCGACACCGAACACCGCGACGGACTCGCCCTCCCGTACCCGGGCGGAGTGGTGGACGGCGCCCCAGCCGGTGAGGACGGCGCAGCCGAGCAGGGCGGCGTCGGTGAGCGGGATCCCGTCGGGGACGGGCAGGAGGCACTTCTCGGCGACGACCGTCTCCTCGGCGAAGGCGGCGACGTTGAGGCCCGGGTGGAGTTCGGTGCCGTCCTGGGTACGGGCGTGGACGTTCGCGGCTCCGGCCAGGGCGTCGACGCAGAGCCAGACCTCGCCGAGCGTGCAGGGGTGACAGTTCCCGCAGGACGGGGCCCAGTTGAGGACGACGGCGTCGCCCGGGGCGACCTGGGTGACGCCCTCGCCGACCGAGATGACGGTGCCCGCTCCCTCGTGCCCGAGGACGGCGGGGACCGGCAGACGCATGGTGCCGTTGGTGAGGGACAGGTCGGAGTGGCAGACGCCGGCGGCGGCGAGCCTGACCCGGACCTGTCCGGGGCCGGGCTCGGGCAGCTCGATGCCGGTGATCTCCAGGGGAGAGCCGACGGCGGGCAGGACTGCGGCACGGATCACGCTCACGTGCGGTGCTCCTCGGAACTCGGAACCGGAAGGACGCGGAACTGGAGGGACTCGGGACTGCGGCGATTCAGAACCGCAGGGACTCAGAACCGCAGGGAGTCAGAACTGCAGGGAGTCAGAACTGCAGGGACTTGGTCTGGAGGTACTCGGAGAGGCCGTGTGCGCCGAGTTCCCTGCCCACCCCGGACTGCTTGTACCCGCCGAAGGGGGCCCGCGGGTTGAACCGGCCGCCGTTGATGTCGACCTGGCCGGTCTCCATGCGGCGGGCGAAGGCCACGGCCTCCTCGGGCTCGCCCCAGACGGCCCCGGCGAGGCCGTACACGGTGCCGTTGGCGATGGCGAGCGCGTCGGCCTCGTCCTCGTACCGGAGGAGCGAGACGACGGGCCCGAAGATCTCCTCCTGGGCGATGGTCATCTCCGGGGTGACGTCGGCGAAGACGGTCGGGGAAACGTAGTAGCCGGTCTCGCGCGGCGCCTCGGGACCGCCCGCGACGAGCCGGGCGCCCTCCTCGATGCCCTTCTCGATGTACCCGCGTACGCGCTCCCGCTGCTTGGCGTTGACGAGGGGGCCGACGCGCTCGCCGGGGACGTACTTGGCGACGGCCTCGGCGGCGAGGGCCACCGCCTCCTCGTACCGGTCGGCGGGGATCAGCATCCGGGTCCAGGCGCTGCACGTCTGGCCCGAGTTGGACATGACGTTGGCGATGCCGACGGCGACGGCCTTCGGGAGGTCGGCGCTGGGCAGGATGACGTTGGCGGACTTGCCGCCGAGTTCGAGGGCGACCCGCTTGACGGCCCCGCCTGCGAGGGCGCCGATGCGGCGGCCGACGGCGGTGGAGCCGGTGAAGGAGACGAGGTCCACGTCGGGGTGTTCGGCGAGCGCCTGGCCGGCGACCGGGCCGAGCCCGGTGACCAGGTTGAAGACGCCGCCGGGGATCCCCGCCTCGTGCACGGCCTCGGCGAAGAGCTGGGCGGTGAGCGGGGTGTCCTCGGCGGGCTTGAGGACGACGGTGCAGCCGGCCGCGAGGGCCGGGGCGACCTTGGCGACGATCTGGTGGAGCGGGTAGTTCCAGGGGGTGATGGCGGCGACGACGCCCACCGGCTCGGAGTAGACGGTGGAGTTGCCGACCTTCTCCTCGAAGGGATGGGTGGCGGCCAGTTCCGCGTACGTGCCCGCCACGGCGATCGGCAGTCCCGCGTGGACGGCGGCGGCGAGCTGCGGCGGCGCGCCGAGTTCGGCGGTGACGGTGGCGGCGATCTCCTCCGCGCGGGCGGCCAGCGCGTCGCGCAGGGCGGCGATGCGGGCGCCGCGCCCGGCGGGCGGGGTCGCGGCCCAGTCGGGCAGCGCGGCGCGGGCCGCGCGTACGGCGGCGTCGACGTCCTCCGCGGTGCCGGCCGGGACGTGCCCGATGACCTGCTCGTCCGACGGGTTGGTCACGGCGATGGTGTCCGTGGAGGAGGCGGGTCGCCACTCCCCGCCGATGTACATCGCGTCGTGGGCCTTCATCCGCTGTCTCCTCACGTTGCCTGCCGAACCATTGCCTGCCGAGTCGGTGCGGGGCAGGTCGGACGTGCCGACCACTCTGCCGCACGGCCGGTCGCCGGGTCACCGGCCGGTCGCCCGGTCACCGGCTCCCTCGGTCCCGAGCTCCCAAACTAGCGCTGTTAGTTTTCTGGCGCCAGGGTCTGTCGGAGTGCCCCCGGTCTCACCCCGCGGCGCGTCCCCACGCCACCCGGTCGTGCCGCCCCGGCGCTCCAGGACGGCTCGACGCACGGCACGGTGACGGGCGGGCCCGCCGGCCGACCCCCGGGGGAACGGCTGACGGGTGGCCGGCCCGCGCGTGCGACCCGTCCGGACCGCCGGGCGAAGGTCTCCCGCCTACACCGGACGGCGCCGTTCCGCTGCACAGGGCATCCAATTACAGTGGGCGCACTCATGAGCGCAGACATACCAGCGAGCGGCGCACCTCCGGTGCTGCGGATCCATCTCCTCGGCGGGTTCCGGGTCGACCGGCACGGCGGGCCGCCCCTCGCGGAGCGCTGGCCGCGTCCGAGCGCCCGGACGCTGGTGAAACTGCTCGCGGTCTCCCCCGGCCACAGTCTCCACCGTGAGCAGGCGCTGGAGATCTGCTGGCCGGACGCGGATCCGCAGGCCGCGCTCGGCAGTCTGCGCGTGGCGCTCCACGCGGCCCGCCGGGCGATCGAACCCGAGCTGGCACCCCGGGCGGCGTCCTCCTATCTGACGGGTGAGGGTGCGCTGCTGCGCCTCGATCCGCGGACGGTACGGATCGACGCCGACGAGGCGGAGTCCCTGGCGGAGGCGGCGCTCGCCGGAGGCGGGCGCGCCGGACTGGCCGCCGCCCTGGAGGCGTTCACGGGCGAACTGCTGCCCGAGGACCGGTACGCGCCCTGGGCCGCGGCCCGCCGCGAGCGCCTCACCGCCCTGCGTGAACGCACCCTGGTGGCGCTCGCGGCAGCCCATCTGGCGGCCGGCTCCCCCGAGGAGGCGGTCGCCGCGGCCGAGCAGGTCCTCGTGGCGGCCCCCGCCGAGGAGGAGGCGCACCGGATCCTGATCGGGGCGTACGTCCGGCAAGGCCTGCGGCGCCGGGCCGTCGCCCAGTACCACCTGTGCCGGGAGGCACTGGACGCGGAGTTCGGCATGCGGCCCGGTCCGGAGACCGAGCGCCTCCACCGGGCGGCGCTCGCGGCCGCGTCCTCGCCCCCACCGGCCTCCCGGTCGGTGGGGCCCACGCTGCCTGCCGTGGTGCGTCAGCCGCCCGGCACTCCGCTGCGCGGCCGGGACGAGCTCCTCGCCCGGCTCCTCGCCGACGGCTCTCCGCCCGTTCTGCTGCTCACGGGGGAGGCCGGGCTCGGCAAGACCCGGCTGGCCGGTGAGGCGGCGCGGCGGGCAGCGGCGGAGGGCACCGTCGTGCTGTGGGGCGCGGGTCACGACGCGGAGGGCCACACGCCGTACGGTCCGTTCGCCGAGGCGCTGGACGGCTGGCTCGCCGGCCGGTCTACGGCGGAACTGGCCAGGACGGGGACGGAGTATCCCGAACTGGCGGCGCTTCTGCCGTCCTTGGGGCGGGTGCCTGTCGGGGGCGGGCGCAGTCCCGAGGAGGAGCGGGACCGGCTGTTCCGGGCGACGGCGGGGCTGCTCGGAGAACTGGCGGCGGAGCGGCCCGTGATGGTGGTGCTGGACGACCTCCACGCGGGGGACACGGGCTCGTTCCAGCTCCTCGGCCATCTTGCCCGCCGGGCCCGGGAGGGGGGAAGGGCTTGGCGATTTCTCGCCACCCTCCGCCCGGAGGAACTTCCCGCCGCCGACCCGCGCCGCCACGTGCTCGACCTGCTGCTCCGCCAGTCCCTCGCCGGCGCGATCGAGCTGCCCCGGCTCTCCCGCGAGGCGTGTCTGGCGCTGACGGCCGACGCGCTGGGCACCGGGAGCGCCGTTCCCGAGCGGGTGTGGGAGCTGTCCCTCGGCAATCCGCTGTTCGCGCTCGAACTCGCGCGCGCGGTAGGGACCGAGGACGGCCGGTCCTGCGCCCCGGAGGGCGTCCGCCAGCTCGTGGCCGAACGCCTGGGCCGACTGGGCCCCGCGGCCCGCCGGGTGGTCGACGCCGTCGCGGTCGCCGGCCAGGACGCGGCCCTCACCGAGGTCCTCGACGTCGCCAGGCGCGCGGGTCATCCACGGCTGTCGGCGGCCCAGGCGACGGAGGCCGTGGAGGCGGCCGTCGCCGCCTCGGTGGTCGAGGAGCGGCAGGTCGTCTCCGAGGGCCGGCCGGTCGCCGGTCTCGCCTTCCGTCACCCGCTGGTACGGCTGACCTGCTACGAGAGCCTGTCCGCGGTCCGGCGCCGGCTGCTGCACTCGGCGTACGCGGAGGCGGTGCTGCGCCGCCGCCCGGCGGCCGTGGACACGCTCGCCACCCATCTGACCCGGGCGGACGACCCCCGCGCCACCGCCTATCTGCGGCAGGCGGCCGAGCGGGCGGCGGCGCTCTACGCCAACGACACCGCGGACCGCTACTACGCCGAACTCACCGGCCGGCTCGACGCGCTGGCCGCCGACGCCGCGCGCGCCCGGATCGACCGCAGCGCCGTGCTGCGCCGCCTCGGCCGTTTCGACGAGGCGGCACGGCTGCTCGGCGAGGCGCTGGAGGAGCTGGGCCGGCGCGGGGACGCGGACGGCCGTGTCCTGGCCGCCGCGCGGCTCGCGGAGCTCGCGCCGAAGACCCGCGGGGCGGAGGACGGATTCCGGCTGCTCGACGCCTGCCCGCCCGGTCCGGACACCCCGGCGGCGGTGGCGAGCGCCCACCACCTGGCCCGCGGGGTGCTGTGTTTCGTCGCGGGCCGTTACGAGGAGGGTGTCGCCGCCGCGCGGACCGCGCAGGAGGCGGCGCAGGCGGTGACGGGGCCGGAGCGGCGCGGGCTGCTTGCCAGGGCGCTGGCCGCGCAGGCGACCTCGCTGGGTCTCGCCGGCCGGTTCGGTCAGGCGGGGCCGGTCGCGGACCGGGCGCTGCCGCACGCGGAGGCGTACGGCGACCCGCAGTTGCTGGCCTCGGTGCTCTCGGTGCTGCGCGAGACGGCCCGGCGGGCGGGGCGGCTGCGGGAGGCGATCGACACGGGCCGCCGGGCGCTCGCACTCGCGGAGCGCTCGGGCGACCCGACGGCGACGGTCTTCGAGCGGGCGAACCTCGCGGAGCTCCATCTCCTGGTGGAGGAGGTGTCCGAGGCGCGCCGGCTCGCCGAGACGGCGGTGCGGGACATCGGGTCGCACGCCGAGTGGTGCGCGCCGTACGCCCTGGTGGCGCTCGCCCGCGTACGGATGCGGACGGCCGAATCGGGCGGCGGCGGCGAGCCGGGCGGAGCCGAGCTGCTCGATCCCGCCGAGCGGACGGCCCTGGCCCAGGGGGACCACCAGGCGGGTTACGAGGTGCGGTCGGCGCGGGCCGAGCTCGCCGTCCGGGAGGGCAGGCCGGAGGAGGCGCTGCGGCTCCTCGCGGGGTACCGGGAGACCGGTGCCGCGCATCTGACGGCCTGGGCGCTCCTCGCGTGCGGCCGGGCCGGGGAGGCCGCAGATGCGGCGGGGGCGGAGGCGGCGCGCGCGGAGCGGGCCGGGGAGCGGCTCGCCGAGACCGAGGCCCGTACGGCGCACGCCGCCGCGCTCGCGGAACTCGGCCGGACCCGGGAGTCCGCCGCCGAGTTCGACCGGGCGACCGCCCTGGCGGAGGGGCTGCCGTACCCGGCGGGCGTCCGCCGGGTGGCGTGCGCCCGTGGGCCGGCCGCTCCGGACGGGAGCAGGGGTCGGCCCTGTACGAAGTGACGCCCGGCCGACGGAGCGGCTGGCTTCCGTCGGTCGGGGCGTGGTGCTGCGGGCCCGGGTGGCCGGTCAGATCTTCCGGGCGATGTCGGTGAGATGGGCGAAGACGACGATGTTCGATTCGTAACCCGCTTTGCGGTCGAAGGCTCCGCCGCAGGTCAGCAGCCTCAGTTCGGGCCGCCCCGTGGAGCCGTACACCTCCTTGTCGGGGAATTCGGTCTTGGCGTACGTGCGGACCCGGTCGACCGTGAAGACGGCGACCCTGCCGTCGGCGCGGGCGACCCGGACGGTGTTGCCGGGGCTGAGCGAGTCGAGGTTCAGGAAGACGGCGGGTCCGGTGCGGGTGTCACGGTGGCCGACGACCACCGCGGTGCCCCGCTCACCGGGCGTGGCACCGTTCGCGTACCAGCCGACGACCTGCGGGTTGTCGACCGGCGGCGTGGCGAGCCGGCCCGCCCCGTCGAGACCGAGATCGATCACGGGCGCCTCGATCGTGATGGCCGGTACGGCCAGGGCGGTGGGACGCGAACGGGCCAGCGGCGCGGGCGGCGGCGCCGGCCTGGGCGGCGGCGTGGCCTTCGGCCGCGCCTTGGGCTTGGCCTTGTGGTCGAGGGCGGCCGGCGCTCCGGCCGCCGCGACCGCCCCGGCCCCACCCGCGGCGCCCGGGGCGGCGGCGCGCGCCTGGTGGGCCGGCTCCTCGCCGCCGGCCCACCAGACCCCTCCGCCCACCAGGACCACGGTGACCGTGACGGTCCTGGCGAGCCGGAGCAGGCGCCGCCGCTTGCGCGTGAGGCGGGACGGCCTACGCGGCGCCATCGTTGCGGCGGCGCGAGCGGCGGATCATGACGAGTCCGGCCGTACCGGCGACGCCGGCGGCGATGGCCGCCCCGATGCCGAAGCTGGAGGTGTCCTCGGCGGCGATCTGCGCGCTGCCGCCACCGCCCGCGCCGACCGGGCCGTGCGGGGGCTTGCCGTGGCCGCCGGGGCCGCCCCCGGGGCCGCCGTTGCCGCCGGTGGTGGGTCCGTTGATCGGCAGGCAGGTGACCCGGAAGACCTTCTGCTTGGCCGCGCCTTGCTGGCCCTCCCACGTCCATTCGACCTTGTACATGCCGGTCTTCAGGAAGATGGGACCCGTGGCTCCGTCGCCGTTCGCGTTGACGGAGATGTCGCCGTCCCTCACCGAGTCGTCCTGGTTACCAGGCTCGCCCGGCTGCGGGAAGATCTCGTAGTGGAGGCTCTGCAGGCCGTCGAAGTTGAAGGCGGCGAGGCGGAACGGGCACCCGACGTGCGGCTCGTTGACCTGGCTGCTGTTGGGGGTGGTGAACTTGTGCACCTTGACGTCACCGTTGTCACCGGGGGCGGCGACGGCCGACTGGGCCCCGGCGAGGGTCACTCCGCCGAGCGCCAGCGTGGCGAGTGTGGCGCGGAGCAGGGTGCGGGTGGTGGGAGTGGTCATGGTGGAAGGTCCTCCAGTCGTGAGCAGATCGGACACTTACTGCGATAATCCGACTATCTGTCACGACATGGACACAGAGGGTGGCGACCCGGCCGCGTCGTTCCCTGTGTCCACCCGTCCGGCCCACTCACCCCTCACCAGGGGTCAGATGATCCCGAAGAGGATCCCGGCCGCGAGCACGACCAGCGAGGTCAGGGCGGCCCACTTCACCGTGAACCGGGTGTGGTCGCCGAACTCCACCTTCGCCATCCCGACGAGGACGTACACGGCGGGAACCAGCGGGCTCGACATGTGCAGGGCCTGACCGACCAGCGAGGCCCTGGCGATCTCCAGGGGGGACACGCCGTGGGCGGCACCCGCCTCCGCGAGGACCGGCAGGACACCGAAGTAGAAGCCGTCGTTCGACATGAAGTAGGTGAGCGGGAGGCTGAGCACACCGGTGACCAGGGCCATGTACGGCCCCATGCCCTCGGGGATGGCGCCGACGAGCCAGTCGGCCATGTGCTTGACCATGCCCGTACCGGTCAGGACACCGGTGAAGACGGCGGCGGCGAAGACCATGCCCGCGACGTTGAGGACGTTGTCGGCGTGGGCGGCGATGCGGGCCTTCTGCTCGGCCATGTTCGGGTAGTTGACGGTGAGCGCGAGCGCGGCGCCGAGGAGGAACAGGACCGGGATCGGCATCAGTTCGAGGATCATCGCGGTGAGCAGTGCGACGGTCAGGCCGGCGTTGAACCAGTACAGCTTGGGCCGGAGCGTCGCACGGTTCGGGTCGAGGCCCTGGAACCCCTCGTCCGCGCCGTCGTCCGCTGCCTTCACTGCTCCCGCTCCCGAGGGGGTGGGCGCGCCCGGGGCGTCACCGGAACCGCCGGCCGCCTTCCTGGCCGGGTCGGCACCCCCGCCGCCCGCCGCGACCAGCACGGTCCCGGTCCCGGGCTCCGGCACCAGGACCTGGTCGAGCGTGAGGTAGCCGATGCGCTTGCGCTCCCGGCGCCCGAGGACGTACGCGAGGGCGAAGACGAAGAGCAGGCCCGCGCCGAGCGCGGGGATCATCGGTACGAAGATGTCGGCGGCGTCCAGCTTCAGCGCGGTCGCGGCGCGGGCCGTCGGACCACCCCAGGGCAGGGTGTTCATCACGCCGTTGGCAGTGGCGGCGACACCCGTCATGACCACCAGGCTCATACCGAGCCTCTTGTACAGCGGATACATCGCCGAGACGGTGATCATGAAGGTCGTGGAGCCGTCACCGTCCAGCGAGACGATCGCGGCGAGCACGGCCGTGCCCACGACGACCCGGACGGGGTCGGCCTTGCAGAAGCGCAGGATGCCCCGGACGATCGGGTCGAAGAGGCCCACGTCGATCATGACGCCGAAGTACACGATGGCGAACATCAGCATCGCGGCCGTCGGCGCCAGCTTGCCGACGCCTTCGATCACGTAGTCGCCGAGCTGGGCCCCCTGCCCGACCGCGACGCAGAAGAGCGCCGGGATCAGCACGAGCGCCGCGATCGGCGACATCTTTTTCATCATGATCAGAACCAGAAAGGTCGCGATCATGGCGAAGCCGAGGACGGTCAGCATGGAGGACACCTCACGTTCACCGTTGAACTGCCGCCGAGCGGCGGTCCGGATGACGGTAGGTGTCCTCTTCTGCCGTTAACAAGATGTTGACGCGTGAGCAATACGAGCAAAACCCCAGGTCAGCGAAGGGGTCGCGATTGAGGGCGCGCCGATGGCCGCCCTGGGGGTCACGGCAGGGGCGACACCTCGACGGGGAAGCCGTTCAGAACGGCGGTCCCCGACAGCGGGTCGATCAGTGACCCGTCGAGCAGCTGGTTGACGTTGACGCCGGGGCGGGCGGACGCCACGGACAGCCGGGTGCCCGGCCGGTCGTGGCCCCAGCCGTGCGGAATGCTCACCACGCCCTCACGTACACCGTCGGTCACCTCCACCGGCACGTCGAGCTCGCCGCCCGCGCCCTTGACCCGGGCGAGGCCGCCGTCGGTCAGCCGCAGCCGGGCCGCGTCCTCGGGGTGCACCTGGAGGGTGCAGCGGTTCGAGCCGCCGCCGAGGGCCGGAACGTTGTGCAGCCAGCTGTTGTTCGAGCGCAGGTGCCGGCGCCCGACGAGCTGGAGGGTGCCCTCGTCGGGTACGGCGTCGAGCGCGGCGCGCAGCCGCGGCAGGTCGGCGGCGAGGGGTGCGGGCAACAGCTCGATCCGCCCGCTGCGGGTCTTGAGCACCTGGGGGAGGCGCGGCTTCAGCGGGCCGAGGTCGATGCCGTGCGGGTGCGCCCGCAGCTCGTCGAGGGTGAGCCCGTACGGTCCGAGGCGGAGCATCAGGTCGAGCCGGCGCTCGGCCCCGGTCTCCCCGGTGAGCCGGGCGGCGAACTCCTTGGGGTCGGCGCCGTACGCCGGCGAGTGCTCCTGGGTCACGGCCTTGGCGAGGGTGGTGTCGACGGCGAGGTCGTCCACGGCCGACGGCGGCGCGCCGTGCTCCCCCGAGCTCTCGGCTTCGCTCGACCAGGGGGCACCCCCATCGGAGACGGCGAGGATCAGCCGGGCGTGGATCTCGCACTCGTCCATGCCGTCCGCTTCGAGGGGGACGACCGCCGGGGTGTAGCGGACCTGGTCGCGGACGGCGAACCCGTTGAAGGCGAAGTCGAAGTGGGCGCTGCGGGACGGCGGGGGCGGCGGCAGCAGGACGTCGGCGTGGCGGGTGGTCTCGTTGAGGTAGGGGTCGACGGCGACCATGAGGTCGAGGGAGTCGAGGGCCCGGTCCAGGCGGTTGCCGTCGGGGGCGGAGAGCACGGGGTTGGCGGCGACGGTGATCAGGGCCCGGATCCGCCCCTCCCCCGGCGTCTCGATCTCCTCGGCGAGCGCGACGAGGGGCAACTCGCCCTTCACCTCCGGGTGGTGGGAGACCCGGCTGTGCCGGCGGCCGAGGTCGAAGCCCCTGCCGGGGCCCGCGGGGCGGGGGGCGGGCGTGGTGGCGGAGAGCGGGAAGAGGGCGCCGCCGGGCCGGTCGAGGTTGCCGGTGAGGATGTTGAGCACGTCGACGAGCCAGTTGGCGAGGGTGCCGTACGCCACGGTGGAGCTGCCCATCCGCCCGTAGACGGCGGCGGTGGGCGCGGCGGCCAGTTCCCGGGCGAGGGCGCGGATGGTGTCCGCGTCCACGTCGCAGGCGGCGGCGACGGCCTCGGGGCTGAACTCCGCGGTCGCCGCCCGTACTTCCTCGACCCCCTCCACCTGGTCGGCGAGCTGGCCTAGGTCGGCGAGTCCCTCCTCGAAGAGGGTGTGGACGAGCGCGGCGAGGAGTAGCGCGTCGGCGCCGGGACGGATGGCGACGTGCCGGTCGGCGAGGCGGGCGGTGCGGGTCCGTCGGGGGTCGACGACGGTGAGGGTGCCGCCGCGCCGGCGCAGTGCCTTGAGCCTGCCGGGGAAGTCGGGGGCCGTGCACAGGCTTCCGTTGGAGTCCAGGGGGTTGGCTCCGAGGATCAGCAGGTGGTCGGTGCGGTCCAGGTCCGGTACGGGGATGGCGAAAGGGTCCCCGTACAGCAGGCCGCTGGAGACGTGCTTGGGCATCTGGTCGATCGTGGACGCCGTGAAGAGGTTCCTGGTGCGCAACGCGCCGAGCAGCAGGGGCGGGTAGAGGGCGCCGGCCATCGTGTGCACATTGGGGTTGCCCAGGACGATACCCACGGCATCCGGCCCGTACTCCTCGACGAGCGGACGGATCCTGGCGGCGATCGTGTCGAACGCCTCCTCCCAGGTGGCCTCCTGGAGACGCCCGTCCTTCCGGACCATGGGGCCGCGGAGCCGTTCCGGGTCGGCGTCGACCTCGGGGAAGGCCGCGCCCTTGGGGCAGAGGAACCCCTGGCTGAAGATGTCGTCGCGGTCGCCGCGCGCACCGGTGACGCGGGTCCCCTCGATGGTCAGGGTCAGTCCGCAGGTCGCTTCGCAGAGGGGACAGATGCGCAGGGCGGTGGACATGGGGTCTCCCTGGGGCGAGGTCGGGTCGCCGAGCATACCGACCGGTAGGCACGTTCGGGAGGGGGTGCGGCAGGTTACGCGAGCCAGTGCGCCAGATAGGCGTGGAGCAGTTGGCGGGTCTCGTCGATCAGCGCCGGATCCCCGGCGGGATCCGTACGGAAGGCGAGCCGGACGAGGGCGTCGGCCGTCTCGACCCCGACCAGGACCTTCCGCCTCAGGTCGTCGTCGGCGGGACGGTTCAGGTGGGTGGCGAGGAGGGCGCAGAGGCGTTCGGCGACCTGCCGGTTGGGGTCCTCGGCGAGGCTCCCCGCGGAAGCCCCGGCGCCCTCCTCTCCGCCCGCTTCTCCGCCATCCCCTCCGGCACGGCCTCCATCCCCCTCGCCCTCGCCCGCGCCCTCGCCGGACGCGGTGGCCGGGACCCCGAAGTCGACGAGCGCGAAGCCGGGGACGGTCCGCTTCATCGCGATGAACTCGTCCAGGACGCTGTCGATGGCCCCGTAGGCGTCGAGGAGCGGCGCGGCGGCCAGGCGGTCCGAGACCCGCCGGGCGTACTCGTCGAGGTTGCGGTGCGCGAGGGCGGCGACCATCGCCCGCTTGTTGCCGAAGAAGCGGTAGACGGAGCCGATGGGAACGCCGGCGCGGCTCGCGACGGCTCGGGTGCTCAGCTGCTCGTAGCCGGTCTCGTCGAGCAGTTCGGCACAGGCGTCGAGGATGCGGGCGAGCCGCTCGGCGCTGCGCTGCTGGACGGGGGTCCGGCGGAGCGAGGGCGGGGTCTGCGGGCGGGTCTGGGGCACGGGAACCATGATGCCGCTCCGGTCGGGCTCGGGGCGATCGGCGGGCGAGGGCGACCGGGCCCGCCTCGGGTGTCGGGGTGACAGGCGGCGGGCGGCGGGCGGCGCGGCAGCGGGGCAGGGGGGCAGGGGGGCAGGGGGCTCAGGCGATCAGCAGGCCGATGCCCCCGAGGGTGTACGCGATCATCAGCGCGAACAGCGGGAGTTGGCCCGCGACGGCCCGGTCGGGCGGGAAGAGGCGCACGGACCGGTCGTGGGCGGCGACGACACCGAGAACGTGACCCGTGACGATCGCGGCGACCTGGAGGGTCGCGAGGCCGCCGGGACCCGGGAACGGGGCGGGCGCGGAGGCGTTGTCAGTGCCCCCTGCCATCATGACTGTGCGTGGTCCTTCGGTGACGAAGAGCGAGAAGTAGTGGGCGGCGAGATAGCCGACGGCGATGGGCAGGAGCGAGTGCGCGAAGGAGGTGAGAGGCGTGGTGAGTGTGCGGTTCACGAGGCGCAGGGCGCCCGCGCAGAGTCCGTAGCAGGCGGCGGCGAGGGCGACGACGGCGAGGAGGCCGAGTGTGGCGGTGGGGGTCGGGCCGAGGGGTGAGGTCTGGAGGGTGGTGATCCAGCGGGGGTTGTCGGAGAGGCCGTCGTAGGCGGTGGAGCCGAGCAGGACACAGACGGTGGCGACCAGGCCGGGGGTCTGCGGGGTGGCGTCGAGGCCGTGGAAGGGGGAGCGCAGGACGAGTCGGCCGTCGGAGCGGCGGCCGAGCGGTGAGAGGCGGGCGAGAAGGGAGGAGTACACCTCGAAGGGGTCGGCGTGGGCGAACCACCGGTCGCCGTAGCGGGCGGCGCCGAGGAGCTGGACGCCGACATGGAAGGCGAGCGCGGTCAGGAGGGTGGAGGAGGAGGTGTTGTCGGGGACGACGAGTTCGAGCCAGGTGAAGAGGAGGAGCCCGGCGGCGGCGGGACGGATGCCGAGTGCGGCGGGCACGGGGCGGGGGCTCCGGGGCGGGTGCAGGGAGAGGAGGGCGCGCAGGGGGTTGAGGAGGCGCCAGACGGGGCCGAGGAGGAGGGAGGCGGGCACGAGCCCGACCCAGAGCAGGACGTAGAGGGCGCCGGGCGCGGGGTTGCGGTCCGGGTCATCGGGGCCGAGGAGGAGGTGAAGGAGGAAGAGCAGGGCGGCGGCTGCACCGAGGAGGCGCAGGGCGGTACGGAGGGCCGGGGAGTCGGCCGTCCGCTGGAGGGCGGCGGGCAGCGGGCGCCCGGCCAGGTCGCCCCTGAAGCGGGAGGAGGACCAGAGCAGGCCGAGGGCGAGGAAGGAGACGAGGAGCGCGGCGAAGGCGCCGGCGTAGGCGTAGAAGGGAGAGAGGGGGAGGTCGTGCCGGGAGCCCACGCCGTGGGCGAGCGGAAGTCCGGGGGTGGGCGCGGGGGCGGCGGCGTGGATGGCGGCGTAGGCGGCGTGGATGGCGGTCACCGGACGACGAGTTGGGTCAGCACGAGGCCCGATTCATGGGTCTCCACCTCGAAGAGGCCGGTGCGGTCCGCGGTGAGGGTGAGGGTCGCGGGCGTTCCGGGAGAGAGCGGCAGCTCACGGTCGTAGCCGTGCACGTGGAGGGTGTCGGCGCGGTCGCTGGTGACACGGAGGGTGAGGTGCTCACCCTTCTTCAACTCGATGCGGGAAGGGGGTGGCGAGACGGTCTTTCCGGTGAGGGCGAGGGTGACGGTCCGGCCGGGACCGGGACCGGGACCGGGTGCGCGGGACCCGGTCGGACGCGGACTCACGGAGGTGGAGGGTGCGGGCGCCGTGGAGGCGGGGGCCGGCGAGGTGGGTGGGGACGAGGCGGGGGTGGTGTCCAGGCGGACGGTGGTCTGGACGGGGGCGCCGGCGGCGGCCCAGACCGTGTGGTCGTCCGCGTGGAGCCGGACGGTCAGGGTGCGGCCACCCGCCGGCACGTACCCCCAGGGGCCGTACAGGCGGGCGGTCTCCCGGCCGTCGACCAGGAGACGGGCGTGGCCACGGCCCGGGAGGGCCGCGCCGCCGGTGCTCTCGGGGGTGAACCGGAACCTCTCCACGGTGAGGTGGATGTTCCAGCCGCCCTCGCTGTCGGGGCGGGCCTCGGCCCGGACAGCGGGCGCGTCCGCCGCCGGGAGTTCCCGGAGCCGGTGCCCGCCCTCGTCCCGGGCCGGGAGCAGGGTGCCGCTGCTGCCGGTGGCCTCCTCGTGGCTGGTCCCGGGCTTGTGATGGGTGGTGGCCCGGCCGCCGCAGCCCACAAGGGCGAGTGCGGCGACGACCAGGACCACCATCAGCGGCGCGACGTCGCGAGGCCGCGTCATGCCGTTTCCTCCCCGTGTGCGGACACCGCATCGGTACGCGGGGCTGCCGGCGGCTCCTGTTCCGGGGAACCGGGTCCGCGGCCTCCCGCCGCCACCACCGCCCACAGGACCCAGACCACGCCGAGCAGGAGGCGGAGCCAGGCCGGGCTCACCGGGATGCCCGGGATCATCAGGATCGCCTTGTCGAAGGCGTCGAGCAGGGTGAGGGCGCCGAGGGTCACGGTGACCCGGGCGAGGACGGGGCGGCCGGAGCGCAGGGCGAGGCCGAGGAGGGTCCACCAGGCGCCGGTGAGGAGGAGCGCGAGGGCCGGGACGGCGGTGGGCGTGAGGGCGAGGGTGGAGCCGGCGACGTCGAGGGCCAGGCCCGCGAGGCCGAGGAGGGTGGCCGCTCCCGCGAGCCGGCTGTCGCGCAGTCGGCGCCACCAGAGGGCGAGGCCTGCCAGGGCCAGGACGAGGGCGCCCCCGAGGGCGAGTTGGGTCTCGACGCGCTGGAGGCCGCGGGAGCCGTACCAGTCGCAGCCGGTGGGGAGGCGGCGCGCCTGGACGCTGTAGTCGGCGCAGACGAGGAGCTGGGCGAGTTTGACGGGTTCGCCGATGAGCCGGTCGGTGTTCCCTGAGACGTCGCCGCGGTTCGGGCCGCAGGCGGGGAGGGCGCCGGGGGTGGCGGCGCCGGTGTCGGTCTGCCAGCAGTTGCCGCTGCCCTGGCCGTCCCACCACACGTCGCTGCGGTTGGGGCGGGCGGCGCCTGCCCTGTCGACGCCGAGGTGGTTGCCGGCGTAGCGGTTGCGGTGGGAGGTATCGGTCTGCTTGCCCCAGGCGGATTCGCCGCGGATGAAGGCGGGGACGGCGCTGAGGAAGAAGGCGGAGCGCTGGTGGCCGTAGATCCAGTTGTCCTCGTAGAGGTTCCAGTTGCCGCCCGCGGTGATGATGCCGGTGCCGGGGGGCATGGAGATCTGGGGACAGACGACGCCCTGTTCGTAGCCGCGCTCGACGGGCGGTCTGGCACAGGTGCCGTCGGCGACGTACGGGTAGTAGTTCTGGTTGTTGTCGTGGATGAGGTTGCGCTCGAACTTCGCGTGGTTCTGCGGGAGTCCGGGGTGGCCGGGGAAGGCGGAGTCCATGGAGGCGCCGCCCATGTTGTGGTCGAACTCGTTGTCGTGGACCCAGACGGAGTCTCCGGCGGTGCCGGAGTAGCCGACCATGTTGTGGTGGCTGCGGCAGCCGGTGATCTCGATGGAGTAGCGGGGGACGTCGTAGCCGCGGCCGTCGTTGATGTTCGAGGCCGAGCCGGGGTAGATGCCGGAGTCGCCGTTGCCGTAGGACTCGCAGTTCTTGTAGAGGCCGTGGTCGGAGGCGAAGGTGAGGAAGCCGTACTCGTCGTTCCAGCGGGTGAGGACGTCGTCGATGACGAAGCCGTCGGCGGCCAGGACGTACAGCGAGTTGAAGGTGGTGCGCTGGGCTGTGAAGTTGCGGAAGTAGACGCCGTCGGAGCCGTCGGCGCGCAGCGCGTTGAGTTTCCGGTACCCGGCGTCGATGACGACGTCGAGGCGGGAGGCTCCGGTGCCTTCGATCTGGAGGTTCTTCTTGCCGAGGATGGCGACGAGGTTCTGGTTGTGGGGGCACTGCCGCTGCTGCTCGTAGCTGAGGATCTGGTAGCCGAGGGCGGACTTCGGGGCCTTGAGGGTGGCGCAGGCGCCGGTGGGCGGGGGCTGTGAGGGCTCCTCCTCGTAGAGGCCGGGGAGGATCGCGATGGTGAGGCCGGGCCGGTCGACGGCGTCGACGGCCTGCTGGAGGTGGCGGTAGCCGCTCCGGGCGCAGCGCTCGTAGAGGGTGAGGTTGCGGGCCCTTAGGGCGGCGGGGTAGCCGGAGATCCGGCGCTCGAAGGCGGCGCGGTCGGTCTTGCAGACGAGCAGATCAGGTTCTCCCGTGCGGAGCTTCGGCACGCTGCCGGAGCCGTCGGGGAAGGAGACGGGCCGTTCCTCGTGGGCTTGGGCCACGGGGGCGGTGAGCAGGGCCGCGGCGAGTGCCGCGAGCACGACCGTGAGCGCGAGGACGAGCCTTCGGGTCCAGGACATGCGCGTGAGAGTAGAGCAATGTTCACCTTTTTTGACCCCCTCGCGCCGTGATCGATCGGAGGGGCTCGGGCCGGCACCCCGTTGACGTGAGCCGCGCGGAATCCTACGGTCACCCATAGGATTCCCTTTGAGGGCTAGGACAGGAGCGGTCGATGACCACGGAGCAGGCCAGGAAGACGGCCGAGGCGCTCAGCTACAGCACCGGTTTCGGCAACGAGCACAGCTCGGAAGCGGTCCCCGGCGCGCTGCCGCACGGCCGTAACTCACCGCAGCGGGCGCCCCTCGGCCTCTACGCCGAGCAGCTCAGCGGCAGCGCCTTCACCGAACCCCGGGCCCACAACCGCCGCTCGTGGCTCTACCGGATCCGCCCGTCGGCCGCGCACCCGCCGTACACCCGGATCGACAACGGCGCGCTGCGCGGCGCCCCCTTCACCGAGACCGTGCCCGACCCGAACCGGCTGCGCTGGGACCCGCTGCCCGACCCGGCTCCGGGCACCGACTGGCTGGCCGGCCTGTGGACCCTCGGCGGCAACGGCGACGCGGCCCAGCGCTCCGGCATGGCCGTGCACCTGTACCACGCGAACGCCTCCATGGAGCGGGTCTTCGGCGACGCGGACGGCGAGCTGCTCATCGTCCCGGAGCGCGGCGGACTCCTCCTGCACACCGAGCTCGGCCTGCTCGCCGCCCACCCCGGCGAGGTCGCGCTGATCCCGCGCGGGGTCCGCTTCCGCGTCGAGCTCCTCGAGGCTGCGTCCGATGGCGGGCAGAGCCCGACGGCCCGCGGCTACGTCTGCGAGAACTACGGCGCCCCGTTCCAGCTCCCGGACCTCGGCCCGATCGGCGCCAACGGTCTCGCCAACGCCCGTGACTTCCGGGCCCCGGTCGCCGCCTACGAGGACGTCGAGGGCCCGGTGGAGGTGGTCAACAAGTACTGCGGCAACCTGTGGTCGGCGACGTACGGCCACTCCCCGCTCGATGTCGTCGCCTGGCACGGCAATCACACGCCGTACGTCTATGACCTGCACCGTTTCAACGTCATCGGGACCATCTCCTACGACCACCCCGACCCGTCGATCTTCACGGTCCTCACCTCGCCCTCGGACACCCCTGGGCTCGCGAGCGTGGACTTCGTGGTCTTCGCGCCGCGCTGGCTGGTCGGCGAGGACACCTTCCGCCCGCCGTACTTCCACCGCAACGTGATGAGCGAGTACATGGGCCTGATCGAGGGCGCGTACGACGCCAAGACGGCCGGAAAGGGCGGTTTCGTGCCGGGCGGCGGCTCACTGCACAACATGATGTCCGCGCACGGTCCCGACCGGGAGACCTTCGACAAGGCCAGCGCGGCCGAGCTGCGGCCGCAGCGGATCGACGACGGCCTGGCGTTCATGTTCGAGACCCGCTGGCCGGTGACCGCCACCCCGCAGGCCGCGGAGGCCGACCATCTGCAGAAGGGGTACGACGACGTATGGCAGGGTCTGGAGCGCCACTTCCGGCCGTAGAGTCCCGGCCGTAAGACCGTAGCCTTCGTACGGAGAAACCGTGACCGCCTTCGCTCCCGACTCGCTGGTCCTGAACCGCAAGCTGCCGCTCTGGTATCAGGTCTCACAGTCGCTGCGCGCCTCGATACTGGGCCGCACGCCCGACGCCTCCCTGCGGCTGCCCACCGAGGAGCAGCTGGCGGCGCACTACGGCGTGAGCGTGCTCACCATGCGCCAGGCCCTCAAGGAGCTGGAGGAGGAGGGCCTGATCAGCCGGCACCGGCGGCGCGGCACCTTCATCGAGCCGGGCGCCCGGCGCTCCACCCCGCGCCGGCTGCTCGGCTCGATCGACGCGATCGTGGCCCAGCAGTCGGGCGAGCGGACGACGGTCCTCGGGCACGGCACCGCGCCGGTGCCGGGCGAGCTCGCGGAGTACTTCCCCGACGTGACGGAGGTCGTGGCGTACCGGCGGCTGCGCCGCGACGGGGAGAGCGGCGAGCCGACGAACTGGGCGGAGAACGCGGTGCGTCCCGAACTCGCCGCGGCCATCGACCCGGCGGATCTGGAGCGCTGGCCGATGACGAAGGTGCTGCGGGACGTCGTCGGGGTGCGGATCAGCCGCATCACGGACACGGTCGAGGCGCGCCTCGCCGACCCGGAGACGGCGGCGCTGCTCCAGGTCCCGCTGCTCTCGCCGATCCTCCACTACACCGGTGTGACCTACGACGAGGACGGCCGGGTCGTGGACGTGGCCCGCATCCGCTACCGCGGCGACCGCTTCTCCTTCACGGTGACGGTGGAGGCCCAGTAGGGACAGGAAGCCCCGTAGGGACGGCGGAAGCCCAGGAGGACGGTGGAGACCTCCTCGCGGTCGTTAGCATGCGGGGCGTGACGGATTCCCCCGGAGCGGACGACGACGACCTGCCCCTCCTCGACGAACTCATGCCGTGGTCCGTCGCGCCGCTGCGCTTCGGCCGCTCGTGGATCGTGGCGCCGGACGCGCGGACGCTGCGGTCCCGCTGGGACCGCGCCCTGGCCGCCGAGGGCGCCGAGCGGGAGGCCCTGTTCCGGCCCAGCCGGGCGCGGACCGCGGCGAGTGCGGTGGCCGCGCTGCCGGGGCAGCGGACCGGGACCGTCCGCTGGTCCCGCGAGTCGGGTCCTTGCCCCGAACCCGTACGGGTCGCGCGGGGGCCGTTCGACGAGCAGTGGCTGCTGCCCGACCACCGGCTGATCGACACCGCGCGCCCCGAGCTGTGGCGGGTGCTCGGGCAGCCGCAGCTCTTCGCCGTCGAGCAGGGGTACGTGCCGGGGGCGGCGGGGCCCGCCCTGCTGGTGACGGCCGTGCTGCCGGAGGGACGTTCGCCGGCGGGCAGGCCGGGCCGGATCCGCCCGCTGTTCCGGCGCCCCGGGGGCCGGGAGCCCAATCTCGCGCCCGGCCTCCTCGACCATCTCGGGGAGCGGTACGGGCACGAGGTCGACGCCCTTGAGTGGCTGGCGTGGACGGTGGCGGCGGCCCGCCCCTCCCCCGCCGGGTGCCGGGTGCCGCTGCCCGTGGATCCGGAGGTGTGGGCGGCGGGCGTGGCGCTCGGCCGGGAGCTGACGGACATCCAGGTGCGGGGCGCCGTGAGCGGCACGAAGCCGCGGCTGCCGGGCGGTCGCCGTCCCTATGTGCGGGCGGCGGTCCCGGCACGGCCGGAGGCGATGACGTACGACGACGGGGACGAGGCGCTGTGTCTGGACGGCGGCCGGATCTCGCCCGTGCCTGAGGAGGCCTGGGAGTACCGGGTGGGCGGGGCGCGGGTCCTCGAGCAGTGGTTCGCGCACCGGACGGCTCCTGCGGAGCCGGGTTCCCTGGAGGCGATCGGCCCTGCGGACTGGCCTCAGGAGTGGACCTCGGAGCTGCTCGACCTGATCACGGTGCTCGCGCTGCTCGGCGCCCGTGAGCCGGAGCGGGCCGCCTTCGCGGCGGGGGCGGCAGGCCGGGAGGAGCTGCGTGCGGCGGGCGTCCTTCCCCCGCCGCCCGGGGCGCGCCGTCCCGCGTCCGTCCTCGACCATCAGGAGGAGGGCCCCGAGGGGCAGTTCATGCTGCTGTGACCGGGGAGGCGCGGTTCACGCCCCCGTGACCGGGGGAGCGAACGAGTCGAGGAGCCGGCCGATGGTCATGTCGAAGATCACGTCCGGGTCGACGGGGGCAGCGGGCGCCTCGGCCAGCAGTCCGGCGAGGTGCGGGTACCGTCCGGTCGCGACCTGCCCCGCGAGGTAGGCGCCGCGCACGGCCTGCTCCTCCTCCTCGGACCAGGGCAGCCCGCGGGCGCGCTCGGCGACGGCGTGCTCGTTGGCGACGGTGGCCATGACGGTGCCGTTGACCATGGCGATCAGCTGCATCTTCAGTCCGGCCGGGATGTCCAGGGGCTCCAGGCAGCCGAGGCACCACTCCAGGAAGCGCAGGGCGTTGGGGCTGAAGCCGTAGGCGGTGGTCATGATGCGGGCGAGCCAGGGGTGCCGGTACATGATCGCGCGGCCCTGGTGGGCGATGGCGTTCATGTCGGCGCGCCAGTCGCCGCTGGGTTCCCCGGGAAACTCGTACTCGCCGCTGACGGCGTCGACCATCAGCTCGTACAGGTCCTCCTTGCGCGGGACGTAGTTGTAGAGCGACATGGTGCCGCAGCCGAGTTCGGCGGCGATGCGGCGCATGGAGACGGCGTCGATGCCGTCCGCGTCCGCGATGCGCACGGCGACGGCCACGATGTCGGTCCTGCTGTACGCCGGCTTGGGGCCTCGGCCCGCGCGCTCGGGGCGCGCCCAGATCACTTCCGGTTCGGCCGTTCGGCCCGTCATGGATCATCACCTCGCCTCCATCCTAGTTACGTACACCGTACGCAGTGGGGTAGGGTCATGCCATGACTACTACGTACGCCGTACTTAGTGAGGGTCTCCAGAAGCGGTACGGCGAGGTCCACGCCCTCCGCGGCCTCGACCTCGCCGTCCCCGAGGGCTCCGTCTGCGGCGTCCTCGGGCCCAACGGCGCCGGCAAGACCACCGCCGTCCGCGTCCTCACGACCCTCGTCACCCCCGACGCGGGAAGCGCGCGGGTCGCCGGACACGACGTGGTGCGCGACGCGGCGGGGGTACGGAAGCGCATCGCGGTCACCGGGCAGTACGCCTCCGTCGACGGCGACCTCACCGGCGCCGAGAATTTGCGGCTCTTCGCCCGGCTGCTGCGCGCCCCCCGCGCCCGGGCCGACGAACTCCTGGAGCGCTTCGGCCTCACCGCCGCGGCCGGACGGCCCGCCCGCACGTACTCCGGCGGCATGCGGCGCCGGCTCGACCTGGCGGCGAGCCTGCTCGTGACGCCGCGGGTCCTCTTCCTCGACGAGCCCACGACCGGGCTCGACCCGCACAGCCGCAACGGGATCTGGGACGCCGTGAGGGAGTTGGCGTCACAGGGCACGACCGTGCTGCTGACCACGCAGTACCTGGAGGAGGCCGACCAGCTCGCCGACGGCATCGTCCTGATCGACGAGGGACGGGTCGCCGAACGCGGCACCCCGGCCGAACTCAAGGCCCTGGTCGGCAGCTACGCCGAGGTCGTGGTGGCGGAACCGTCCGCCCTCGAAGCCGCCGCGGCCGTCCTCGACCGGCTGACCGGCTCGGCCCCCGCCCTGGACGCCGAGCGCCGCACGGTGGGCGCGGTGGCCACGGACACCACGCTCACCCTCCCCCGGATCGTCCGCGAGATCGACGCGGCCGGGGTCCTCATCGTCGACGCCTCGCTGCGTCCGCCCACCCTCGACGAGGTGTTCCTGCGCCTCACCGACCGGAAGGGGCTCGTCGCGTGAACGCCCTCGTCCACGACGGGACCGCCGTCCTCGGCCGCCATCTCCAGCGTGTCCGGCACGCGCCCGCGATCACCGTCATGACGCAGACGATGCCGATCGTGTTCCTGCTGTTCTTCGGGTACGTGTTCGGCAGCGCGCTCGCCATGCCCGGCGCCGAGTACCGGTCCCAGCTGGTGCCCGGCCTGCTCGTCGCGACGGCGGCGGGCGGCCTCATGACCGGCATGTTCCAGGCCGCGCAGGACACCCACCGGGGCGTCGCGGACCGCTTCAGGACCCTGCCCGTGAGCCGGGCCGCCGTCCCCCTCGGACAGGCGCTCGCCGACCTCGCCACGAGCGCCGTCGGCACGGTCCCGCTGATCCTGGTCGGACTCGCGATGGGCTGGCGCATCGAGGGGACGGCGCCGGAGGCTCTCGGCGCCTTCGGCCTGCTGCTCCTCTTCCGGTTCGCGACGACCTGGATGGGCATCCTGTTCGGCCTGGCCTCCGAGAGCGAGGAGGCGGCGGGACAGCTCGGCAGCGCCACGTTCATGCTGCCGCTGCTGTCCAACGCCTACCTCCCGACGGAGAACATGCCCGGCTGGCTGCGCACGGTCGCCGAGTGGAACCCGATCTCGGCGGTCACCACGGCGGTACGGGTCCTCTTCGGCAACGCGCCCGTACCGGCGGACGCCGCCTGGCCGGTGGCCCATCCGGTCGCCGGGGCGCTGCTCTGGTCGCTCGCCCTGATCGCCCTCTTCGCTCCGCTCGCCGTACGCCGCTATGCCCGGGGCTGACCCGGTGGCGTGACCCACGTCCCGATGACAAGGACCGGCCCGCAGGGTAGGCAGGGCTTCCATGAGCACTCAGCCACTCCCCCTCGAAGGGGTCACGGTCGTCGCCGTCGAACAGGCCGTCGCCGCCCCCTTCGCCACCCGGCAGCTCGCCGACCTCGGCGCCCGCGTCGTGAAGATCGAGCGCCCCGACGGCGGGGACTTCGCCCGGGGGTACGACACGGCCGCCCGGGGCCTCGCCTCGCACTTCGTCTGGTGCAACCGCGGCAAGGAGTCCGTGGCGGTCGACCTCAAGGACCCGCGCGGTCTCGCCCTCGTCCGCCGGATGGTGGCCGGCGCCGACGTCTTCGTACAGAACCTGGCGCAGGGCGCGGCGGCCAGGCTCGGTCTCGACGCCGCCACCCTGTGCGCCGCGCACCCGTGGCTGATCGCGGTGGACGTCTCGGGGTACGGGGCCGAGGGCCCGTACGCGCACAGGCGGGCGTACGACATGCTCGTCCAGTGCGAGGCCGGCCTGGTGTCGGTGACCGGCACCCCGGAGCAGCCGGTCAAGTCCGGCATCCCGGCCGCCGACATCGCGGCCGGGATGTACGCCTTCTCGGGCGTCCTCGCCGCCCTCGTGCGGCGCGGCACGACCGGCCGGGGCGGACCGGTCGAGGTCTCGCTGCTCGACTCGCTGGCCGAGTGGATGGGGCATCCGTTGCATCACGGGATGCATGGAGGCACGCCCCCGGCGCGTACGGGGCTCGCGCACGCGGTGATCGCGCCGTACGACGCCTATCCGACGGCGGACGGCGGCATGGTGCTGCTCTCCGTGCAGAACGACCGGGAGTGGCGGCGGCTCGCCGAACAGGTCATCGGCCGGCCGGAACTGGCCGACACCCCGGCGTTCGCGACGAACACGGCGCGGGTGGCCGGGCGCGCGGCGACGGACGCGGTGGTCGCGGCGGCGCTGGCCCCGCTGACGGCGCCCGAGGCGCTCGCCCGGCTCGACGCGGCGGGCGTCGCCTGCGCCCGGCTCAACTCGGTCGCGGAGCTCGCGGACCATCCCCAGCTGACGGCCCGTGACCGCTGGCGGGAGGTGGAGTCGCCGGTCGGGCCGCTGCGCTCACTGCTGCCGCCGATCGTGTTCCCGGACGCGCCGGAGCCACGGCCGGCCCGTATTCCGGCGCTCGGACAGGACACGGACGAGGTACTCGCCGAGCTGGGGGTGCCGAAGGCGGGGGTGGAGGAACTGAGGAGCGCGGGCGTGATCGCCTGACACTTCGGGTGTCCGGCCTGGCACCTTCGGGCGTCATGCCCGCCGTCGGGGATGACTGAACGCCGGACGGGCGGGGACACGTCCGGCGGTGTCGCAGTCGGAGTCGTACGGGCGACCGGGGTCAGCGGGCGGGACCCTCGGGAGGCCCCAAGCCTCAGCGGCGCGTACCGAAGAGGGAGCGGCGCAGTCGGCGGAGCGGGGCGAAGAGCGAGACCCGCGCGCTGCGGCTGCGGTGACCGTGCACCGGCGCCTCCTGCGTACGCGTCGTCAGCTCGCGCATCAGCAGCGTCGCCTCGGCGACCTCACGCTGGGGCACGGCGGGACCGCCGAGCACCGCGAGATGACGGTCGAGCCGCGAACTGGTCGCGCTGCTCCCGCAGGTGATGGCAGGCACTCGAGGCCTGCTGCGCATTGCTATCTGTTCCATGTCACTCCCCACCCGTACAAGGGCACCCGACCCAGGGCAGGTTAACCCTATCGCCCCGCCATGACACCCGTGTATCCCGGCGGCGGGATTCACGCACGCGTACGGGGGTTGACGGTTACCGTGCGAATCCATCTGATTCCAGGGTGAGTTGGACAGGATTTCGAACACCTGCCGAACCGTCACGAACCATCCTGCACTCCGGACCCTCCCCCGCGGACACCCGGGTCGGTGTGATCTCCACCACCAAGATCGTCGCCTCCGCCTCGCCGACGGAGCGGAGCCGCGGGGACGCCCCTCGGCTACCGTGGATCCATGACGGTGATCGCGGGTCGTTACCGGCTTCTGGACGTCCTCGCCGAGGGGACGGCGGGCACCGTCTGGCGTGCCCTGGACGAGACGAGCGGTCACGACGTGGCCCTCAAGGAGTTCCGCGCCCCGGCCGGACTCCCCGCGGACGAGCTGCCGCTGCTGTACGCGCGGCGCGAGCGCGAGGCGCGGGCCGCGGGCCGGATCACCCACCCCTCCGTCGTACGGGTCCTCGGGGTGGCCACCGAGGACGGCCGACCCTGGGTCGTGACGGAGCTGGTACGCGGCCTCACCCTCGCCGAGACGCTGGAGGCCGGTCCGCTGCCGCCGCGCGAGGCCGCCCGCGTCGGCGCCGAGGTCCTCGCCGCGCTCCGGGCGGGCCGGGAGGCGGGCGCCCCGCACCGGGGGGTGGGACCGGAGCACGTCCTCCTCGCGAACGACGGACGGGTCGTCACGACCGGCTTCGGAGCGGCGCCGGAGGACGATCCGGGGCCGGAGGCGGAGCTGCGCTCCCTGGGAGCGCTGCTGGGTGCGGCGGCCTCGTCACTGCCGTCGGCGGACGGCCGGACGGAGGTGCTCCGGGCGGTGATCGACGAGCTGTCGCACCAGGAGCCGTCCGGGACCCCGGCGGACGGGGACACCGAGCGGGCCCCGATCACCGAGCGGGCCGGGCGGGCCGAGCGGGAGCTGCGGCGGATCGCCACGGGCGGGGCGCGCCCGGTGCGGAGGGAGGTCTCCTCCACCCCGCCAGGTGCCGGGCAGGACCGACGGGAACTGCCCGGCGACGACCATCACCAGGGAAACGCCCCTACCGGCGGCGGGAGTTCGGCCGCTCCGGCGCGCGGGACGCGACCGCCGCGCCGGGGTCATGTCCTGCTCGCCGGCGCGATCGGCGCGCTGCTGATCGCGGGCGCGCTGACGTATCAGGCGGTACGGGACGACGAGCGTGGCCCCGGTCCCGGCCCGGGCGGTGTCACGAGCACCGCTCCGACCGGTCCCGGCGCCACGGGCACGGGCATCGGCGCGGTTACACCACGTTCCTGAAGGAGGGCAGGTACCCGCCGGACTGGCCGGCGGCGGTCGGGTGGTAGGACTCCCCGATGTTGAGCCAGTTGACGCTGTGCAGCCAGGCGGAGCCGGAGCAGATCTCGTGTCCGGTGAAGGCCGGGACGACACTGGAGTAGGTGTAGCCGTGGTCGGCGGCGCGTTTGGCGACGGCCGCGTTGAGGTAGTCGGAGGCGTCGTTGATGGCCCTGCGCTCGTTCTCGCTGAGGCCGGCGACGCAGCTGCCGCCCAGCTGGTAGAAGCGCGGGTAGCCGAGGACGACGACGCGGGCGGCGGGAGCCTTGCTCCTGATGGCCGTGTAGACGGAGTCGAGCTTGCCGGGCAGCGTGGTGTCCACGTAGCTCTTGGCCTGATTCACACGGCTGATGCAGGTGGACTCGGACTGCAGCACACAGGTCGTCATGACGTCGGCGAAACCGGCGTCATTTCCCCCGATCGTGACGGAGATCAGATCGGTGGCGGCGGAGAGCGGGCCGAGCTGATTGGCGGTCACATCACCCGTTCGGGCGCCCGAGCAGGCGGTGAACGCGAAGGAGGAAGGGGCGTTCGCGTTCTTCCAGAGCACCGGAAAGGCCTTCGTGGAGCGCTTGCAGTCGCCGCTCGCGCTGTCGTAACTGCCTGCGCCGACACCGGAGGAGTACGAGTCCCCCAGGGCCACGTAGTCGAGGGCGGCGGTTTCGGCCGCCTGGGCGGCGCCCGCCCCGGTGAGGGCGAGGACGGCACCGAGCAGGAGCGAGGACGAAAGCGCGGTGAAGCGGGACAGTCTCATGGAACCTCCCTGTAGCAGGATCTCTGCGTTACCAGGTAGTAGCATCGGATCCGCTCCGCCGGAAGTGTTCATGTCAAAACTGGGGGTGAACGTCTCCCGATCCTCCGTCAGGAACCGTCGATATCCGGCCACCACAGGAACCGGAGGCTCCGGTCCCGCTCGGCGGTCGAACGCGGTCGCGACACATTCACACAACAATGCACAGAAGCGTGATCCTGTCCCACCGCCCCCCGGGTTCAAACGGATTGATCGAATCCGATCGGGACGGTTACGCATCTGACCGTCGAAGCTTCGCCAAACTACGGAAAACCGGGTCACACAAGCGGGACTTGCCATACAGTCCCATTCATCAATACCGTCGTACATCTCACCCGCACCGGTCCATCACGCAAAGCGGCTCAGGGGAGGGCTCTAGCGTCGCTGATGGTCCCCGGAGCGGGGCGCGGTAGGGGGGTGCCGTGCTCGGTGTTCGAACCTGCGCCGAGGCGTGGGTACCGCGCGGCCGGATATGCCAACTCGCCGATCCCGCAAGGAGATCATCTCCGTGCGGGCGGGGCGTGAACCCCCCTTTCGAACCGGACACACCATCGGGCCGCCCAAGGGGTGGGCGGCCCACCGGACGAGAGGGAAACCAGACCCATGAGCTCGTTCCTGCGCCCGACCGCCACGGGCCGAGAATTGACCGAGCCGAGTCGAATAGCCGCCCAATACCGGGCCATCACCTCGCATCTGGCGATCACACCGCCGGTAAGTGTCGTGATTCCCGCGATGAACGAAGCCGAAAACCTTCCGTACGTCTTCAAGACGCTGCCGGAATGGATTCACGAAGTCGTTCTCGTGGACGGAAATTCCACCGACAACACGGTGGAGGTCGCCCGGGAACTCCGACCTGACGTCAAGGTCGTCAAACAGGTCGGCAAGGGCAAGGGCGACGCCCTGATCAGCGGCTTCGCCGCATGCACCGGCGACATCATCGTCATGGTCGACGCCGACGGATCGGCCGACGGCCAGGAGATCGTCTCCTACGTCTCCGCCCTGGTCGGCGGCGCCGACTTCGCCAAGGGCTCCCGCTTCGCCAACGGCGGCGGCACGGACGACATGACGACCATTCGCAGACTCGGCAACTGGGCCCTCTGCACCCTCGTCAACCGCAAGTTCGGCGCCCGGTACACCGACCTCTGCTACGGCTACAACGCCTTCTGGCGCCACTGCCTCGACAAGATCACCCTCGACTGCACCGGATTCGAGATCGAGACCCTGATCAACATCCGGGTCGTCAAGGCCGGCCTCAAGGTGCAGGAGGTGCCGAGCCACGAATACAACCGCATTCACGGCGTCAGCAACCTCAACGCCGTACGCGACGGCATCCGCGTCCTGAAGGTCATCCTCAGGGAGAAGTCCCCCGCCAAGGCGTCCCGCCGCCGGCCCGCCCCGTTCTCCGTCAACGTCCCCCGGGGAGAGGTGTCTTGAACCACCGCACGTCCCCGGACGGCTTCTCGGTGGTGATCTGCGTCTACACGGAGGAGCGGTGGGAGGACATCCTCGCCGCCGTCGACTCCGTTCGGAAGCAGTCGCTGCCGCCGCTGGAGACGCTGCTCGTCGTCGACCACAACGAGCGGCTCCTCTCCCGGCTCACCGAGGAGTACGCGGAGCGGCAGCCGCCCGGACAAGGGGCGGAGGTGCGGGTGCTCGCCAACGCGGGCCCCCGCGGCCTCTCCGCCGGCCGCAACACCGGAATCGCCGCCGCGCGTGGCCGGTTCGTGGCCTTCCTCGACGACGACGCGGTCGCCGAGCGGGACTGGCTCCACCACTTCGCCGCCGCCTACGACGACCCGCGTGTCATGGCCGTCGGCGGCCGGACCCTGCCCGTCTGGGCGTCCGGCCGCCGCCCGGCCTGGTTCCCCGAGGAGTTCGACTGGGTCGTCGGCTGTACGTACCGGGGTCTGCCCCCGGGCCGCGTCCCGGTGCGCAACGTGCTCGGCGGCAACGCCTCCTTCCGCCGTACGGCCTTCGACGCGGCGGGCGGCTTCGCCACCGGCATCGGGCGGGACGGCGACCGGCGGCCCCTCGGCGGCGAGGAGACCGAGCTGTGCATCCGGCTCTCCAAGGCGCTGCCCGAGGCGATCCTCCTCATCGACGACCGGGCGGTCATCCACCACAAGGTGCCCGCCGTCCGCGAGCGCTTCGGCTACTTCCGCACCCGGGTCTACGCCGAAGGGCTCTCCAAGGCGCTCGTCGCACGCAGTGTCGGGGCGCAGAAGGGCCTGGAGTCCGAACGGCGCTACTCGACACGGGTGTTGCCCGCCGGGGTCCTGCGCGGAGTCCGCGACGCCCTGCGCGGCCGCTCCGGCGGCGCCGGCCGGGCCGGGGCGATCGTGACCGGGGTGACGGTCGCCGCCGGCGGCTACGCGCTCGGCACGCTCCGGGCCCGCCGGAACGGGACGACCTTCTCGTGGGGTCCGATCGAACGGGACGGGAGCGGGGCGGTGGGCACCGGGGACGAGGGCGGATCCGGGGACGGTGCCGCCGCCGGTCGCGGCAGTGGTTCCCGTACCGCCGAGGGAGCGGACCGATGAGCGCGACCTCCGCCGTGCCGATCCTCATGTACCACGCGGTCGGCCACGACCCCGCCCCCGCGACCCTCGGGCTCTCCGTCACCCCCGAGGCGTTCGCGGCACAGATGGAGGTGGTCGCCGAGCGGGGGTTCACCCCGCTGACCACCGCCGGGCTCGCCACCGCCTGGCGCACCGGCGCTCCGCTGCCCGCCCGGCCGCTGCTCGTCACCTTCGACGACGGCTACGAGGGCGTGCACCGGTACGCGCTGCCGGTGCTCGCCAAGCACTCCTTCGCGAGCACCGTCTTCGTCTCCACCGGCTGGCTGCCCGGCAGGCACACGACCGGCGGCGCCCTCGACACCATGCTCGACTGGGGCCAGGTGCGCGAACTGGCCGACACGGGAACCGAGATCGGCGGGCACAGCCACACCCACCCGCAGCTCGACCAGCTCGACGCGGCACGGCTGCGGTTCGAGACGCTGCGCTGCCGCGAGATCGTCGGCGAGGAGCTGGGGGCCGCCCCGGTGTCCTTCGCCTACCCGTACGGGTACTCCAGCCGCCGGGTCCGCCGTACGGTCCGGGAGGCCGGGTTCACCCAGGCGCTCGCCGTCGGCAACGCGCTCGCCAGGCGTCGTCAGGGCCCGTACGCCCTGGAGCGGGTGACCGTCCGCAGGTCGACGGGGATCGGCGAGTTCACCCGCCTCGTGGAAGGCCGGTCCGTCGGTCGCAACTTCGCGGCGGACCGGGCCATGACGAAGGGGTACGCGCTCGCGCGCCGCGCCCGGGGCGCCGTGCGGGGCCACTGGATCTGACGTACCGCGGGACCTGCGACAAGGGGGGCGTCCCGTTCAAAACCCGGTGCACGCCATGCCCGGTTGCCGGATCATGGGCGCCATGGCTGACACCCCAGCGGTACCGTCCGAGCCCCAGCGGTCGCTGCCCATCCGGCTCAACCTCGACGACAGCGACTCGCCGTCGGACGTCGTCGACGCGCTGTTCCTCGGCCGCTTCGCGACCGGGGAGCAGCCGCACTCGCACAGCACCACCCTGGACCGGGTCAAGCCCGAGGCGACGCTGCTCCCGGCGGGCGCCACCGTGCTGCGGGCCGCGAAGGACGACGACCGCAGCGCCCTGCTCGCCGAGGGCGAGGGCTGGACGCTGCTCGTCTCCCGCTGGAGCCGGGGCGCGGACGTCACCGTCACGGCCGCCGACGCGGAGCTCGCCGAGCGCGTCCTCAAGGAGGCGACCGACGGGGCGAAGGACGAGCCCGAGCCGCAGCCGGAGAACGTGACGATGGGGTTCTGGTACGTGTCGCCCCGGCGCGGCCCGCACCGGACGACCCGGCAGATCAGCGCCGGGACGTGGGACGAGGTCCGGGCCAACTACAGCGCGCCGGTGGCCGAGTCCATGGACCGGCTGATGAAGGTGACGCCCGACACGATCGCCGGCCGGCTCCTGCTGCTGCACGGCCCGCCGGGGACGGGCAAGACGTCCGCGCTGCGGACCCTTGCGAGGTCCTGGCGGGACTGGTGCCAGGTGGACTGCGTACTGGACCCGGAGCGGCTCTTCAACGACGTCGGCTATCTGATGGACATCGCCATCGGGGAGGACGAGGGCACGGCGAAGGGGCGCTGGCGGCTGCTGCTCCTGGAGGACTGCGACGAGCTGATCAGGGGCGAGGCGAAGCACACGGCGGGGCAGGCCCTGTCGCGGCTGCTCAACCTGACGGACGGTCTGCTGGGCCAGGGCCGCAACGTGCTGGTGGGGGTCACCACCAACGAGGACCTGGAACGGCTGCACCCGGCCGTCGTCCGGCCGGGCCGCTGTCTGGCCCGTATCGAGGTGGGGCCGCTGACCCGGGCCGAGTCGGCGGCCTGGCTCGGCCGCGAGGAGGACGTGCCGCGCGAGGGCGCGACGCTGGCGGAGCTGTTCGCCCTGCGCCGCGGCACGCCCCCGACGGGACTTCCCGAACCACGCACGGCGGGGGCCGGCCTCTACCTGTAGCCGGTCGGTCCCGCCCTGAGCCGTCAGCTGTCGTACGCGGCCCGCAGGGCCTCGCTCATCGCCGCCTCCGCGGCCTCCCTGCTGAGACCCAGGCGCCGGGCCTCCTCGGCGTACTGGGCGGCGGCTGTCGCGGCCCTGCGGGTGGCGGCGTCGCCCGCCGCGGCGACGAAGGTCCCGTGCCGCCCGCGGGTCTCGATCACCCCGTCCGCCTCAAGCGCCTTGTACGCCTTGGCGACCGTGTTCGCGGCGAGGCCCAGCTGCTCCGCGAGCCCCCGCACCGTCGGCAGCTTGTACCCGACCGGCAGTTTGCCCGACCGGGCCCGCTCCGAGATCTGGGCGCGCAGCTGTTCGTAGGGAGCGGTGGTTGATTCATGGTTCACGGCGATGGTGAGTGTCACCCCGCCGATTCTGCCCCCACCCCACCGGAAAATGGGAGGCGGCTGCGCCCCCCGCCCCCGTACCGTGCGGCCACATGACTGTGATCGCCCGTGACGTGACGTCCGAGGACGCCGACGGTTTCGCCCGGGTCCGCCGGGCCGCGCTGCCCTTCATGCTCGCGACCGCCGAGCAGCTCACCTTCGACTGGGCGCACGCCCACCCCGAGAGCCACTACCGCCCGCTCGTGGCCGTGACCGAGGACGGCGGGATCATCGGGACCGCCCAGGTGGGGATCGCCCATGACGCCCCGGAGCCCGGCATCGGCTACGTCAACGTGTACGTGGACCCGGCGCACTCGGGCCGCGGTGCGGGGACGCTGCTGCTGCGCGCCGCCGAGGAGCACCTCGCCGAGCGGGGCGCGCGGACGCTGTACAGCTGGGTCCTGGACGCGCCGGAGAACCGCTCGTGGGCCGTGCGCCGTGGGTACGCGCCGAGCCGTTCCGCGCACTTCCTCCGCCTCGACCTGACCACGGCCGAACTGCCGCCGCTCCAGGCGCCGCCCGCCGGGGTGGAACTGCGCACGGCCGAGGACTTCGCGGCCGACCCGCGGCCGCTGTTCGAGCTGGACGCGGTGACGACGGCCGACGAGCCGGGCGACGTGGGCGCGGAGCTCGCCGACTACGCGCACTGGCTGGCGACGACCTGGGAGCATCCGCTGCTCGACCGCGCGCTGACGACGGTCGCGGTGGTCGACGGCGTTCCTGCCGCGTTCACCGCGGCGCAGACGGACGGTCTCGGCCGGTACGCCTCGGGGATGACGGGTACCTCTCCGGCGTACCGGGGGCGCGGTCTCGCCAAGCTCGCCAAGAACACGTCGCTGCACCGGGCGCGGGCCGCGGGCTGCACGGAGGCGTTCACCGGGAACGACGCGGGCAACGGGCCCATGCTGGCGATCAACGAATGGTTCGGTTACGAGATCGGCGCGACGGAGGTGCGGCATGTCCGGACGATCGGTTGAGGTCACCCTGACGAAGGCGGGACGGACGAAGATCCGCTATCCGGCCGAGGTCCTCACGGAGGACGGCGCCCGGCTCTCGGTGCGCGCCCCGTGGGCGGCCGAGGGGGTGCGGGACTTCGGTTTCGTGCGGTTCGAGCCGGGCGACGTCTTCGTGGAGCACTACTGGCGCGACCGCTGGTTCACGGTCAAGGAGGTGTGGTCCGCCGACGGCGCCCTCAAGGGCTGGTACTGCGACATCACCCGGCCGGCCGTCTTCGACGGCTCCGGGGTGGTGATCGAGGACCTGGACCTGGATTTGTGGGTGTCGGCGGACGGCAGCGAGGTGCTGCGGCTCGACGAGGACGAGTTCGCGGCGAGCGGGCTCACCGCCTCGGATCCGGAGGCGGCGGCGCGTGCCGTGGTCGCCCTCGACGAGCTGGAGGTACTGGGCCGCGAGGGCCTGATCGAGCTGCTGGGCCGATGAGCTTCCCGGGCCGGCGTCAGCGGAGTTCGACGGCCGACTCCTCGACCGCGAGGAAGTCGGGCGTCGGCAGTCCCGCCTCGCCCGCGGTGAGCTGCATGAGGGTGGCCTGTACCCGGGCCCTGCCCGGCTGGTAGGCGGGGTCCTTCACGACGGAGGTGTTGACCCACTCGTGGAGGTGTCCGTCGCAGACGGCCCGGGTGCCGCCGATCCCGGCGGAGCGGTCGCCCTGGACGAGCGTGGAGCTGACGAAGACGGGGCCCGCGCTGTCGTCGAGGCAGCGGTACGAGCCGGTCAGGGTCACCGTGCTGTCCTCGCCGACGCTCCCGAACCCGTGGACGGAGAGGTCGTCGACCCCTCCCAGGGGGGCGGGAGGGGTGCCTTCCGCGTGGGCGAGCGGGGCGAGGGCGGAGGCGAGCAGGACGCCTGTGGCGATGACGAGTCGGACGCGCATGAGCGGGGTCCCTTCGGAGTGGGGGGAAGGTACTGCCCGCCAGGGATACCGGATCCGGCCGCCACCTGTCCGAAACTCACTCCTTCGGGGGCGAGTTGGACGGACCGCCGCACATACCGTCGTACGGTCCGTCCGGACCTCTACCTCGTCCCCGCGCGCCGGATGACCACCTTCCTCAGCAGCGGCCAGGCGAGCAGGATCACGACGACCGCGTACACGGTGACGGAGAACGGGGTGTCGACCAGACCGGTCACCGAGCCGTCGCTGATCTGCAGGGCGCGGCGCAGCTGCTGTTCGGCGGCCGGGCCGAGGATGACGCCGATGACGGCCGGCAGCACCGGCAGGCCGTAGCGGCGCATGCCGAGCCCGATCAGGCCGATGACCAGCAGGATGACCAGGTCGAGCGCCTCCCCGCCGACCGCGTACGCGCCGACGGCGGCGAAGAAGAGGATGCCGGCGTAGAGGTACGGGCGCGGGATGCGCAGCAGCTTGGCCCAGACGGGCGCCAGCGGCAGGTTGAGCGCGAGCAGCAGCACCATGCCGACGAACAGCGAGGCGATCAGGCCCCACACCAGGTCGGGCTCCCGCTCGAAGAGGAGCGGGCCGGGCTGGATGCCGTACTGCTGGAACGCGGCCAGCATCACGGCGGCGACGGCCGTCGTGGGGAGCCCGAGGGTCAGCATCGAGACGAGCGTCCCCGCCGCGGAGGCGGAGGCCGCCGACTCCGGTCCGGCCACCCCCTCGATGGCGCCCTTGCCGAACTGCTCCTTGTGCTTCGAGAGCCGCTTCTCCGTCACGTACGAGAGGAACGTCGGGATCTCCGCGCCGCCGGCCGGGATCGCGCCGAACGGGAATCCGATGAGGGGACCGCGCAGCCAGGACTTCCAGGTGCGCTTCACGTCCTCCCCGCCCAGCCAGGGGCGCCCGACCGGGATGGCCTCGCCCGCCGTCCGGCGCAGGTGCGCGGCGACCCACAGCGCCTCGCCGATGGCGAAGAGGCCGACCGCGACGATGACGACGTCGACGCCGTCGGCGAGCTGGAGGGAACCGAAGGTGAGGCGCTGCTGTCCGGTCATCTGGTCGAGGCCGACCAGGCCGATGGTGAGGCCGATGAGCAGGGAGGCGAGGCCCCGGATGCGGGAGGAGCCGAGGACCGAGGTCACCGCGATGAACGCGAGGACCATCAGGGCGAGGTAGTCGGGGGCGCCGATGTCGACGGCGAGCGCGGCGACGGTCGGGGCGAGGACGACGAGCAGGATGGTGCCGATCATGCCGCCGGCGAAGTGGCCGATGGCCGCCGCGGCGAGGGCCTGCGCGCCGCGGCCCGCCTTGGCCATCGGGTTGCCCTCGATGGCGGCGACGACGGCCGCGCTCTCCCCGGGGGTGTTGAGGAGGATCGAGGTGGTCGAGCCGCCGAACATGGCCCCGTAGTAGATGCCGGCGAACATGATGAACGCGCCGGTGGGTTCGAGCCCGTAGGTCACCGGGAGCAGCAGGGCGACGGCCATGGCGGGGCCGATGCCGGGCAGGACGCCGATGGCGGTGCCGAGGAGCACGCCGATCGCGGCCCACAGCAGGTTCATCGGGGTGAGGGCGGTCCCGAAGCCGTCGATGAGGGAGTTCAGGGAATCCATGGGTCAGATCACTCCCATCAGCGGGCCGCCGGGCAGCGGGACGCCGAGCAGCTTGTCGAAGACGACGTAGGTGAGGAGCGAGAGGGCGGCGGCGATCAGCGGGTCGCGGTGGAGATGGCGGCTGCCGAGGGCGTAGGCCGAGCCCCAGAAGAGGAGCGCTCCTGCGACGGGGAAGCCGACGGGGCCGATGAGGACGGCGAAGGCGAGGAAGACGCCCGCGAGGAGCAGGACCGTACGCCAGTCGGCGGGCTCGCTCAGGTCGACGTCCTCGCCGGCCTCGGCCTCGCCCCGGCCGCCGCGCAGGACGTCGACGGAGAGGAGCACGGCGACGAGGACCAGTCCGCAGCCGACGACGAGGGGGACGGTGGCGGGGCCGACGGGGCCGCGGCCCGTGAGGTCGGCGTCGAGGGTGAGGGCGTCGGTGAGGACGAGGACGCCGAGGAGGAAGAGGAGGGCGCCGACGCCGAGTTCGGAGCGCTCACGCAGCCAGGTCTTCACGGTCGTCCTCACAGGCCCAGCTCCTTCAGTACGGAGCCGACGCGCCGGTCCTGCTCCGCGAGGAACGTGCCGAACTCCTCGCCGGGCAGGAAGGCGTCGTTCCAGCCGTGGGTCTTCAGCGACTCGCGCCACTGCGGGGAGTCGTGCAGTTCGGTCACGAGGGTGACGAGCTTCTCGCGCTCGGCGTCGGAGAGGCCCGGCGGGGCGACGATGCCGCGCCAGTTGGTGAACTCGGTGTCGAGGCCGGCCTCGCGGAGCGTGGGGGCGTCGAGCCCGGGAACCCGCTTCGGGCCGGTGACGGCGAGGAGGCGCAGCTGCCCCGCCTTGATCTGGTCGAGGTACTCGCCGACGCCGGAGACGCCGAAGGCGACCTTGTCGCCGAGGATGGAGGCGAGGAGCTCGCCGCCGCCGTCGAAGGGCACGTAGTTGACGTCCTTCGGGGCGATCCCGGCGGCCTGGGCCATCAGCATCGGGGCGAGGTGGTCGGGGCCGCCGGGCGAGGAGCCGCCGCCGACGGGCAGCTTGCCGGGGTTCTCCTTCCAGGCGGTGAGCAGGTCCTGGATGGTCTTGTACGGGGAGTCCTTGCCGACCACGACGATGTCCTGCTCCTCGGTGAGCCGGGCGATCGGGGTGGTGTCGGCGAGGGTCCTGGGCGTCTGGTTGGTGTGGACGGCGCCGACGACACCGAGGCCCATGGACATGGCGAGACGGCCGTTGCCGCGTTCGCCGACGAGCCGGGTGAGGCCGACGGTGCCGCCCGCGCCGGGCAGGTTGAAGACCTCGATGTCGCCGGTGAGACCGGCCTCCTCGGCGTTCTTGGCCGCGGTGCGGGCGGTGATGTCGTATCCGCCGCCGGGTGTGTTGGGGACCATGAAGCGCAGGCCGGGTATCCGGGTGCCGGTGTCGGTGCCGCTGCCGGGGCTGAGCAGCGGCGGACCCACAAGGACGAGCAGCGCGGCCCCGAGGAGGGCGAAGGGGGTGCGCAGACGCACGTGTGCCGCCTCTCAGGTAGGAGGGAAGGGGGATGTGAGGTGGCCCACATGTTGCCCGCGCGTTAAGAAGCTGTCTCCCTTCCGCAACCAACGGACGTTGTGGTCGTTGTGGTCGGGACCTAGCGTGGGTCGTCGTGACGAACGTGCTGGTGGTGGACGACGACTTCATGGTCGCCAAGCTGCACTGCCGCTATGTGTCGGCGGTGGCGGGCTTCTCGGTGTCCGGGGTCGCGCACAGCGGCGCGGAGGCGCTGCGGGCCGCCGAGCGGCTCCGTCCCGACCTGGTGCTCCTCGACGTCTTCCTGCCCGACATGGACGGCATCCAGGTGCTGCGGGAGCTACGCGCGGCGGGCCTGGGCATGGACGCGCTCTTCATCACGGCGGCGCGGGACGTGGGCACGATCCGCGCGGCGCTGCGGGCGGGGGCGCTGCACTATCTGATCAAGCCGTTCAGCCAGGCGGCGCTGCACGAGCAGCTCCGCCACGTGGCCTCGCTGCGCAGCCGCCTCGACGAACTGGACGAGGCCCGCCAGGAGGACGTCGACCAGATCTTCGGCACCCGCCCGCGCGGCTCCCGCGAACTCCCGAAAGGCCTGGCCGCCCACACGGCCGACCTGGTCGACTCGGTGCTGCGCGCCCACCCGGAGGGCCTCTCGGCCACGGAGTGCGCGGAGGCGGGCTCCCTGTCCCGGGTGAGCGCCCGCCGCTACCTGGAGTACTTCGCGGAAACGGGCCGCGCGGAGATCACCCTGCGGTACGGGGGCACGGGACGCCCGGAGCGGCGCTACCGGCGACTGGGATAGGCGGCGGCCGGAGCCTGTTTCTCAGGCGCTTCTTACGTCTGCCTTAAAGCGGTCCTAAGGATCGGCGTTCCGCCTTCTTCACGGGCTCTTTCGCGGACATCGGCGGCTAGCTTCCTTGCAACCCCCCGCGTCCCACCCTCGTGAAGGAGCTGTCCCCCCATGACGTCTCGCCGTACGGCCTCGGCCGTCACCGCCACCGCGGTCCTCGCCCTCTCCGGGCTCGCCTCCGCTCCCGCGTTCGCGCACGGGTCGATGACGGATCCGGTGAGCCGGGTCTCGGCCTGTTACGCGGAGGGGCCGGAGTCCCCGCGGTCGGCGGCGTGCAAGGCGGCGGTGGCGGCGAGCGGGGCGCAGGCGTTCTACGACTGGAACGCGGTGAACATCGCCAACGCCGCTGGTCAGCACCGGCAGTTGATCCCGGACGGCAAGCTGTGCAGCGCGGGCAACGACAAGTACCGGGGGCTCGACCTGGCGCGGGCCGACTGGCCGGCGAGCGGCATGAAGTCCGGTGCGCACACCTTCCGTTACAAGGGGACGGCGCCGCACCGGGGCACGTTCGCGCTGTACGTGACGAAGGACGGGTACGACCCGTCGAAGCCGCTGGCGTGGTCGGACCTGGAGGAGAAGCCGTTCGCGACGGTGACCGACCCGCGGATGGAGAGCGGTGACTACGTCTTCGAGGGCACGGTGCCCAAGAGGTCCGGGCGGCACCTGATCTACTCGATCTGGCAGCGCTCGGACTCCCCCGAGGCGTTCTACACCTGCTCGGACGTGGTGTTCGGTGAGGACGGCGGCGGTACGGCCCCGGCGCCGAGCGCGTCCGCGCCGAGCGACGAGCAGATCGAGGCGGGCCAGGACGAGTCCTCGGTCGAGCACGGCGGGCACGGGGACGGCGACCCGGCGACGGGTGCCGGGGAGACGGCGGCGGCCCCGGCCCCGGCGGCCACCACGGCCGCTCCGGTCCCGTCGGCCACGGCCACGGCCGCCACGGCGCCCGCGCAGGAGACCGCCCCCAACGTGCCCGCGCCCGCCGCCGGTTCGGGCTCCGGTGTGGAGCTGGCCGAGACCGGGGGCGACACCGTCACCCCGTATCTCGCGGTCGGGGGCGCCGCCGTGCTCGCGCTCGGTGCGGCCGTGCTGTTCGGGGCCGTCCGGCGGGGCCGGACGGCCCGATAGGCCCTAGCCGATCACCGAGAGGCAGGTGGTCGGGGTCGCGTGGGCCGGGTCGAGGGCGTTGGCCACCTCGTGGAAGGCGACCCGGTCCACCGTGCCGATCGCCACGTGCTCGGACAGGTCGAGCGCGCACTTGTCCTGGATGAGGACGTTGGTGACGTTGGGTCCTGACAGGTACTGGGAGCGGTACGGGGTGACGACCTCGTCGTACTGGGTGGCGATGACGTGGTAGCGGACGCCGGGCACGGTGTCGCCGCCCTCGTTGAGCTTGGTGAGGAAGGGCGAGCCGGCGATCTGGTCGGCGAGGCCCGGGGTGGCGGCGCTGACGAGGTCCTCGGCGCCGGGGAAGTACGGCAGGAGCTTGGTGAGGCCGAGGAGGGTGGTGCCGTGGTTGTCGGGGGCGATCCCGACGAGCGCGTTCACCTTCTCGGCCCCGCCGAGGAACTTGAGGTACCAGCGGGGCATCATGCCGCCCTGCGAGTGGCCGACGAGGTCGGCCTCGGGGGCGCCGGTGGCGGCGAGGACCCGGTCGACGTAGGTGTCGAGCTGTCCCGCGGAGGCGGAGATGGGGCCGAGCCCGTGGAAGAACGGCACGTTCGGCAGCTGGCCGTAGTCGAGGGAGAAGACGCAGTAGCCGCGGTTGACCAGATACGGCGCGAGGCCGAGCCAGTTGTCGACGGAGTTCCCGAAGGTCCCGTGGACGAGGACGACAGGGCGCGGGTGTGCGGCGGAGGGCTTGCAGGAGAAGTCGTTCCAGCCACGGCTGGCGGCGGTGACGGTCTCGACCTGGGCCGAGGCGGCGGTGGTCGGGGCGAGGGTGGCGGCGGCGGCCAGGAGCAGGACGGACAGCGCTCTGACCGCGTGCTTCCAGGGGTTGCGGGGCAGCATCGGGCGATCTCCTTGCGGCTCAAGGGGAAGGTGGGGTGCTGTGCCCTGCGGTCCGGACCACAAGTGGGGGCGCGCGATGGGGATGCGCTTCAGCCAAGCTACGCACCGGTAGCCTCGGCTGGGAAGTTACGCGTCGGTAAAAAGTGATGTGGCGTCAAGGAGTGTCGGAGGTCTGGCCGTCAGCGGCCGTCAGGCCGCGAGCGATCCCGGGAGGATCGCCCTGGGGCCGAATCTCGCCCGTGCCCGGTCGGCCACCGCCTCGATCCGCCGGGCCTTCTCGTCCGTCGGGTCGAGCGACAGCTGGTGTCCGGCCCCTTCGGCGCCCGTCAGGCCCTCGGCGCGCAGGGCGATGCCCCGGACGCGGGCCCGCTGGAGGCCGAAGGAGTCGTGGACGGCGTACGCGAGGGTGGTGAGCGCCGCCGAGTGGGCGGTGGGTTCGGGCAGGGTGCGGCTCCGGCTGGTCGTGGTCCGGTCGGCGTACCGCACGGTGACGGCGAGCCCGCGGCACACCTGCCCCTCGGTCCGCAGCCGGGCGCCCAGTTCCTCGGCGAGCGAGAGGAGGGCCCTGCGCTGTTCCGTACGGTCGGTCTCGTCGCGCGGGAAGGCGCGTTCGGCGGCCACCGACCGGGAGGCGGCGTGCGGGACGACCGGGGTGCGGTCGATGCCCCGGGCCCGTTCCCACAGGTCGCGGCCGGTCTTCGCGCCGACGAGCCGCTGGAGTACGGCGAGCGGCGCGTCCGCGACGCGGCCGGCGGAGTCGAGCCCGTAGCCGCAGAGGGTGCGGGCGGTGGCGCGGCCGACGCCGTCGAGGGCGGCGACCGGCCGGTCGCGCAGGAAGGCCCTGGGGTCCTCGACGACGAGGGTGACGCCCGGCCGGGCCTCGCGGGCGGCCATCCGGGCCAGCATCGGGTTGGGCCCGGCACCGATGACGCAGTCGACGCCGTACAGGGCGAGCGCCCTGACCCGGATCACCGAGGCGAGTTCGGCCGGGGTCCGGTCGAAGTAGCGCAGCGCGCCCCGGACGTCGGCGAGCGCCTCGCCGGGCGGGGCGGCCTCGACGGTCGGCGTGAAATCGCCCAGGAGGTCGACCAGTTGGGGGAAAAGGGCTTCCCACATCGGTTCGATCCTGAACCGCACGCAGAGGATCACGTCACCCTCCTTCGGGGCACGTCAACCAAGGTTGACACAAGAGGGGCGTCAACGTAAGTTGACAGCATGACCGATGCGACCGATCTCGCCGCACGGGCGGGCGACCGCGACCCACGGGTCGGACTACGGGCCGTCTCCGCCCTGCGGCGACTGCTGGAACAGCTGGAAGCCGTCCAGGTGCGCAGCGCGCGCAACCAGGGGTGGTCGTGGCAGGAGATCGCGGCCGAACTGGGAGTCAGCCGACAGGCCGTCCACAAGAAGTACGGGAGGCAGTGATGTTCGAACGGTTCACGAAGGCCGCACGCGCCGTGGTGAAGGGCGCGGCCGAACACGCGGAGCGGGGCGGGGCGACGGCCGTCACCCAGGAGCACCTGCTGCTCGCCCTGCTCGACGGGGAGGGCACCCGGGCGACGGAGGCCCTGCGCGCCCTGTGCCCGCCCGACCGCAGGTCGTCCCTGGTGGCCACCCTGACCGACGCCCGGCGCCGGGCGGGGCTCTCCCGGGCGGACGCGGAGGCCCTGGCGGACCTCGGCATCGACGTCGGCGCGATCGTGGCCCGGGTGGAGGAGACCCACGGCGAGGGCGCGCTGGCCGGCGACCGCAGGGACTCCGGCCGGCGGTCGGGCCGCCGCCCCTTCTCGCGGGAGGCCAGGAGCATCCTGGAGAAGTCCCTCCGGGTGGCGCTGGCCCGCAAGGACCGGGAGATCGGCGACGAGCACATCCTCCTGGCGCTCACCACGACCGGGGGGGTCGTCGCGGAGGCCCTGGCCGACCACGGCGTGACGTACGCCTCCGTCGAAGCGGCGGTCGCCGGCGCTCCGGCGGCCTGACCGCGACGGCTGCCGGAGGCGGTCACCGGAGAGGGGGCTCATCCCGCGCTCCCGGGGCTGCTGTGCCACAACTTCCGTCCGCTCGGCGCCCCTTCGCCCGCCGGCTTCAGGTCGGCCCAGGGGTTCATCTCGTAGCCGGTGGGCATCGTGATGCGGCGGCCGGAGTCTCCGCTTCCGCCGGACGGCGCGGCTTCGGGTCCAGGTTCGGCGAGGCGCTCCCCCACCGCGTCCAGGCCACCGGACGCCCGCAGTCCGGCCAGTTCGGCGAGGTTCCAGGCGGCGGTGCCGACCACGCTGACGCTGCGGGGGCCGCGCCGCTGCACCACGCCCCTGACCAGCAGCAGCCAGGAGTGGAAGACGGTGTGGGCGCAGCGCTCGTGGGCGTCGTCGAAGAAGGCGAGGTCGACCAGACCCGTGCCGTCGTCGAGGGTGGTGAAGATGACCCGCTTGCCGGAGCGGATCGGCGGAGTCTGGGTGGCGGCCTTGGCGCCCGCGACGAGGACGGTCCTGCCGTGCGGGGTGTCGCGGAGGCGCTGCGCGGAGACAACTCCGAGTTCGTCGAGGAAGGCGCGGTGGTCACTCATCAGGTGGCGGGAGGCGTCCATGCCGAGGATGCCGAGTTCGGCGCTGAGGCGTTCCGTCTCGTCGAGGTCGGGCAGGCCGACGGGGGCGGTCTTCCCGCCCTGGGCGAGCGGGAGCTGTCCGCCGTGGGAGGCGGCTCCGCGCTGGATGCGCCGGAGTTCGGTGAGGTGGAGGAGGAGGTCGCGGCGGTTGGCGCCGAAGGCGTCGAGGGCTCCCACCTGGGCGAGCCGTTCGGCGACGGGGGTGCGGGGGCGGGCCCTTTCCCAGAAGTCGAGGAGGGAGGCGTAGGGCTGTCCGGCCTCGATGCGGGCGCTCTCGGTCTCGCTGATGCCGTGGACGTCGGTGAGGCCGAGGCGGAGTCCCCACCGGGCACCGGAGAATGAATCAGACACCAGTTCGATACGGTGAGCGACCGCCGACCGGTTCACGTCGAGCGGCAGCACCGGCACCCCGCGCCGCCGCGCGTCCGCGAGCAGCAGCCGCTTGGGGTACATGCCGGGGTCGTGGGTGAGCAGCCCGGCGTAGAAGGCCGCCGGGTGGTGCGCCTTGAGCCAGGCGGACTGGTACGTCGGTACGGCGAAGGCCACCGCGTGCGCCTTGCAGAAGCCGTACGAGCCGAAGGCCTCCACGATCTCCCAGGTCCGGGCGACGACCTCGTCCGCGTATCCGCGCGCCGAGGCCTGCCGGGCGAACCAGAGCTTGATCCGGCCCTGCAGTTCGGGGTCCGAGAGCGCGCGCCGCACCTGGTCGGCCTCGTCGCGACGGCAGCCGGTCATGATCCGGACGATCTCGATGATCTGCTCGTGGAAGACGACCACGCCGTACGTCTCCCTCAGCGTCTCCTCCAGGTCGGGGTGCGGGTAGCGGACGGGGGCGCGGCCGTGCCGGGCCTCGATGAAGGGGCGGACCATGTCGGCGGCGACCGGGCCCGGCCGGAAGAGCGAGATGTCGACGACCAGGTCGTGGAAGGTGGCGGGCTGGAGCCGGCCGACCAGGTCGCGCTGGCCCGGCGACTCGATCTGGAAGCAGCCGAGGGTCTCGGTGGAGCGGATGAGCCGGTACGTCTCGGGGTCGCCCTCAGGTACCGCGTCGATGTCCGGACGGGTGCCGGTGGCCCGCTCGACCTCGGCGACGGCGTGGGCCATCGCGGACTGCATCCGCACCCCGAGGACGTCGAGCTTGAGCAGCCCGAGGTCCTCCACGTCCTCCTTGTCGAACTGGGACATGGGGAAGCCCTCCCCGCTGGTCGGGACCACGGGGGTACGGCTGAGCAGCGAGGCGTCCGAGAGCAGCACTCCGCAGGGGTGCATGGCGATGCCGCGCGGGAGGGCGTCGAGCGCCTCGACCAGCTCCCAGAGCCTGCCGTACTTCTGCTTCTCCCCCGCGAGCGCGCGCAGCTCGGGCAGTTCGTCGAGGGCGGCGAGCGCGTCCCTGGCCCGGATGTGCGGAAAGGCCTTGGCGATCCGGTCGGTCTCGGCCGGGTCCAGGGAGAGGGCCGCGCCCACGTCCCGTACCGCGTGGCGGACCCGGTAGGTCTCGGGCATGGAGACGGTGGCGACGCGGGCGGTGCCGAAGCGGTCGATGATCGCCCGGTAGACCTCCAGGCGGCGGGCGGACTCCACGTCGATGTCGATGTCGGGCAGGACGGTGCGGCGCTTGGAGAGGAAGCGTTCCATCAGCAGGCCGTGCTCGACCGGGTCGGCGTGGGCGATGCCGAGCAGGTGGTTGACGAGGGAGCCGGCGCCCGAGCCGCGGGCGGCGACCCGGATGCCCATGCCCCGTACGTCGTCGACGACCTGGGCGACCGTCAGGAAGTAGGCGGCGAAGCCGTGGTGGGCGATGACGTCCAGCTCGCGGTGCATCCGGTCCCAGTAGTCGCGCCGCTTCTCGTACCCCTTCAGGACCATGCCGGCGGCGGCCCGGGAGGCGAGGACGCGCTGGGCGGTGCGGTGCTCGGCGCCGACGAGGTGGGGTTCGGGGAAGTGGGCGGAGCCGATGCCGAGGTCGTCCTCGGGGTCGACCAGGCAGGCGGCGGCGACCGCCGCGGTCTGTTCGAGGAGCCGGTGGGCGGTGTCCCGGCGGAAGCCGGCGGCCTCGACGATCCGCTCGGCGGCGGCCGTCATCCCGTCGGGTCCTTCGGCGCCCTTGAGCCAGGCCTGGCCGCTGTCGAGCTCCCTGCGGGGGTCGATGGGGACAAGCCGGCGGGCGGAGTCGAGGACGTCGGCCACGGGGCCCTGACCGGAATCGGCGTAGCGGACGGCGTTGGTCAGGACGGGCCGGACGCCCTGTTCGGCGGCGAAGCCGACGGTACGGGCGGCGAGCCGCAGGGAGCCGGGGCCCGTGCCGGTGCGGCCGTGGTCGACGGCCGTCAGGCGCAACGCGTCGCCGTACCGCTCGCGCCAGGGGGCGAGCAGCCGGGCGGCCCGGTCGGGGCGGCCCGCGGCGAGGGCGCGGCCGACGTCGGAAGCGGCGCCGAGCAGGACGAACACGTCGTCGCCCAGGGCGGACCAGGGCAGCAGGGGCTGCTGCCCGCCTCCGGCGTGGGCGGCGGTGATCATGGAGCAGAGGGAGGCCCAGCCGGTGCGGGAGCGGGCGAGGAAGAGGGCACGGGGCGCGGACTCGTCGACGAAGGCCCCGCCCCGGACGGGCACCCGCCGTACGTCCTGCGTGCGCCCGGGACCGCCGCGCCCGGACGCCTGCGCCTCGTACGCCAGGTCCACGCCGAACAGGGGGCGGATGCCCTCCTTCGCGCAGGCCTTGGCGAAGCGGATGGTGCCGGAGAGGGTGTCGCGGTCGGTCAGGGCGAGCGCGTCCATGCCGCGTGCGGCGGCGCGGGCGGCGAGGCGTTCGGGGTGGGAGGCGCCGTAGCGCAGGGAGTAGCCCGACGCGGTGTGCAGGTGCGTGAAACCCGGCATGGCGCACCTCCCGCACTCCCGCATCGATTCGTACGCATGTTCCCACCCCCCCGTTCTTCACCTTAACTCATTTCGAACGTCCGTACGATAACCCGTGCGGGCCTGCCTCCGCTCCGGCCCGCGCCCCGCCTCCGTCAGCCATTCGGGCGCCTCCCACCTGCGGGAACACCCCCTGCCCCGGAGCGTGGGGGCATGAGTCTCGTCGATGAACTGAAAAGCGCCGTCACCCCCCGAGCAGCCCTGCTCGTCGTCGGCGTCCTCGCCCTCCAGCTCCTGTTCATCGCCTCGTACGTCGGGGCCCTGCACCACCCGAAGCCGCGGGACGTGCCCTTCGGCGTCGTCGCGCCGCAGCAGGCCTCCGCCCGGCTCGTCGGGCAGCTGGAGAAGCTCCCCGGCGACCCGCTCGACCCCCGCACGGTCACCGACGAGGCCGCGGCACGGCAGCAGATCCTGAACCGGGACATCGACGGCGCCCTGATCGTCGACCCGACCGGCCGCACCGACACCCTGCTCGTCGCCTCCGGCGGCGGCACCGTGCTCTCCTCCGCCCTGCAGACGATCTTCACTCAGGTGGAGGGAGCCCAGCAGCGCACCCTGCGGACGGTCGACGTGGCCCCGGCCTCGGCGGAGGACTTCGACGGACTCTCGGCCTTCTACCTGGTCGTCGGCTGGTGCGTCGGCGGCTACATCTGCGCCGCGATCCTGGCGATCAGCGCGGGCTCGCGGCCCGCGAACCGGGAACGCGCGATCATCCGTCTCGGCGCGCTCGCTGTCTACTCGGTCCTCGGCGGCCTCGGCGGCGCGATCATCGTCGGCCCGATCCTGGGCGCCCTGCCCGGCAGCGTCGCCGCCCTGTGGGGGCTCGGCGCCCTGGTCGTCTTCGCCGTCGGCTGCGCCACCCTCGCGCTTCAGTCGGTCTTCGGGATCGTCGGCATCGGCCTGGCGATCCTGCTGATCGTGATCGCGGGCAACCCCAGCGCGGGCGGCGCCTTCCCGCTGCCGATGCTGCCCCCGTTCTGGAACGCGATCGGCCCGGCCCTGCCGCCGGGAGCGGGCACCTGGGCGGCGCGCTCGATCGCGTACTTCAAGGGCAACGACATGACCGGCTCGATGCTGGTCCTCTCCGCCTGGGCGGTCGTCGGCGCGGCGGTCACCCTGGTGATGTCCTCGCTGAAGCGCAAGCCCGAGGCGGAGCCGATCGCGGGAGAGCTGGACGAGGTCCGCGCGTAGGACACACGAAGACGGCCCCCACCGAAGCGGGGGCCGTCGGTCGGAGGATCAGCAGACGCCGACCCCGTACACGGTCAGCGTCTGCCGACCCCGTACGCGGTCAGTAGACGCTGACCCCGTACGCGCTCAGGGCCTCCGTCACGGGCTGGAAGAACGTCGTCCCGCCCGAGGAGCAGTTGCCGCTGCCGCCGGAGGTGAGGCCGATGGCGCGGCTGCCGGAGTAGAGCGGGCCGCCGGAGTCGCCGGGCTCGGCGCACACGTTCGTGCGGATCATGCCGTAGACGATGTCCCCGCCGCCGTAGTTCACGGTGGCGTTGAGACCGGTCACCGAGCCGCTGTGGGTGCCGGTGGTGGAGCCGCGACGGGTGACCGACATGCCGACCGTCGCGTTGGCGGCGCTGGTGATGTCGACGCTGCCGACGGTGCCGGACTTGGTGACCGTGCTGTTGGTGTAGCGGACGATCCCGTAGTCGTTGACCGGGAAGCTCGATCCGGTCGTGCTGCCGAGGACGGTCGACCGGGAGGAGTTGGAGTACCAGGTCCCCGCGCCGTCGGTGCAGTGGCCGGCGGTGAGGAAGTAGTAGTTGCCCGCGCTGTCCCGGACGTTGAAGCCGAGCGAGCAGCGCCAGCTGGAGGCGTAGATCGCGTCGCCGCCGGAGATCAGCTTGGTGAACTTTCCGGGAGTCCGTTCGACGCGGATCGCGCCGGCGTTGGCCCCCGCCTGCTGTCTGATCTTCGCGATCTCGGCCGGGGAGACGGTGGAGTCGGCGGTGACGACGACCTTCCCGGTGGCGGCGTCGACGTGCCAGGCGGTGCCCGCCACGTCGGCGGCGAGCACGGCGTCGCTCGCGGCGGAGAGCTGGGAGGCGCCGAAGGTCTGCGTCGTGCCCGCGCTCGCCGTGGGGACGGCCAAAGCCGCGGCGGCGGCGAGCCCGGCGGCGACCGCGAGCGTCCGGATCGTACGGGTGCGGGTGCGGGTGGTGCGCTGGTTCCTCACTTCTCGTTCCTCCTGAGTGGGGGGGGGAAAGGTGCGGATCGGTGCGCGGGGATCAGTAGAGGCTGACCCGGTACTTGGCGAGCGCCTCGGGCACCGGCTGGTAGAACGTGGTGCCGCCGGTGGAGCAGTTGCCGCTGCCGCCCGAGGTGAGGCCGAGCGCCTTGGTGCCGTCGTAGAGCGCGCCGCCGGAGTCGCCGGGCTCGGCGCAGACGTTGGTCTGGATCATGCCGCGGACGGTGCCGCCGCCGGAGTAGTGCACGGTGGCGTCGAGGCCGGTGACGGTGCCGCTGCGGGTGCCGGTGGTGGAGCCGGAGCGCTTGACGGACTCCCCCACGTAGGCGTCGGCGGCGGTGAAGCCCCCGGTGTGGGCGAGCGAGGCGTTGTCGTAGCGGACGAGCGCGTAGTCGTTGCCGGGGAAGCTGGACCCGACGGTGGCGCCGATCAGGGTGGACTGCGCCGAGTTGGCGTACCAGGTCTTCACGACGTTGCCGCAGTGGCCGGCGGTGAGGAAGTAGTACGTGCTGCCGCTGCGCACGTTGAAGCCGAGCGAACAGCGGTAGCCGCTGCCGTAGATGGCGTCGCCCGCGCCGAGCAGGGGCTTGAAGACGCCGGGGGTGCGCTGGACGCGGAGGGCTCCGGCGTCGGCACCGGCCGCCGCGCGGATCTTCGCGATCCCCGCGTCGGTGACGGTGGAGTCGGCGGTGACGACGACCCGGCCGGCCGCTCTGTCCACGTACCAGGCGGTGCCGCCGACCCCCGCGGCGTCGACGGCGGCGTCGGCGCGGGCGAGCTGGGCGGCTCCGGCCGGGCCGGGGGCGGGGGCGGCCTGGGCTCCGGGGAGTCCGATGGCCGTCACGGCCGCGATTCCGGCGACGAGGGCGAGCAGACGGGTGCGGGTGTTCCTCACTGTGCTCCTCACGATTCTCCTTCTGGGAAAAGCGGAGGGGCCCGTGGATGGCGGGCCCATGAGCGCTATCAGGTGACGTGTTCCTGACATGCACCGTGAGTGATAGTGGCCCTCCCGGAGCGGACGCACAAGACCGCCGAACGGACGGGTGCCCCCGCCGTCCCGGCCGGGGGGCACCCGTCATCCGTGCCGCATCGGGTCAATGCCCTGCTCAGGCGCGGCTCGGCAGCCGCTCCCCCGCCGGCACCGCGGTGTCGAGCGTGTTCCCGGGCGGCGGGAACGGGCAGATGAAGTGGTCGGCGAAGGCGCACGGCGGCAGCAGCGCACGGTTGAAGTCCACCGTCACCGAACCGTCCTCGGCCGGAGCCGCCGGGCGGAGGAAGCGGAAGCGGTAGCTGTCCCGGCCGCTGGTGGCGTCCGCGAAGACCGCCCACAGGGAGCCGTCGTCCTCGACGGCCACCTGCAGGGTGTGCTCGCCCCCGTGCAGGTCGAAGACCAGCTCCCCGGACAGCCCGAGACCGCGCTCCCTGCCGTCGGCGTTCTCGACCCGCACGCTGCGGGTCTCCTCGTACGGTCGGAACACGCCGGGCACCACCCAGCGGTCGTCGTACGGGGTGGCCTCGATGCCCCGGAACGCGCGGCGCGCCTCCGACTCCGGGTCGAAGTCCCTTACGGCCCACAGCCCTTCGCGCCGGAGCACCACGAGCCGCCGGCCCGCCGACTCGACGCGGGACTCGTGGATCGGGCCGTGGTCGGCGGTGAGCCGGACCGTGCCGATGAGGGGCTTGCCGTCGACGGTGACCGCGTCCTCCGCGCCCGCCGACAGGAGGACCTCGTCGCCGTCCTCCCGCCACTCGCCGGGAACGCCAGGAAGCCGCCCCTCAGGGAAGTCCGCGAGCCAGTGGGTGCCCGTGAGGGAGAGCGGGCCGTACGAGGAGGAGACCGCGGCCTCCCGCTGCTCGTGCCAGTGCTGCCAGTCCTGCTGGGGATCCGTACTCATGGTGCTCAACCCTTCCATACGGGCTCGGGCAGCCCGAGGTGCGCCCTGAGCGTCGTGCCGGCGTACTCCGTACGGAAGACCCCGCGCTCCTGGAGCAGCGGGACGACCCGGTCGACGAAGTCGTCGAGACCGCCGGGAGTGAGGTGCGGGACGAGGATGAAGCCGTCGGCGGCATCCGTGGCCACGAACTCCTCCAGGGCCGCCGCCACCGTCGCCGGACTGCCGACGAAGGACTGCCGCCCGGCGGACTCGATGACCGTCTGCCGGATCGACAGGCCCTTCGCCTCGGAGAGCGCCCGCCACTTCCTGGCCACCGCCACCGGGTCGGCGACCCTCACCCGGCCCTGGACGAGCGCCGAGTCGGGGTCGGGATCGACGTCCGGGAGCGGCCCGTCGGGGTCGTAGCCGGACAGGTCGCGGCCCCAGATCTGCTCCAGGGCGAGGATCGCGTTCTGCGGGGAGACCTGGAGGCGGCGGATCTCGGCGGCCTCTTCCTGCGCCTCGGCGTCGGTGTCCCCGAGGACGTACGTCACCCCCGGCATGATCTTCAGGTCGCCCGGCTCCCTCCCGTACCGGGCCAGCCGCCCCTTCACGTCGGCGTAGAACTCCCGGCCGGCCTCCAGGGTGGAGTGCCGCGTGAAGATCACGTCGGCGGCCGAGGCGGCGAACTCCCGGCCCTCGGCGGAGTCTCCGGCCTGGATGACGACCGGATGCCCCTGCGGGGAGCGCGGGACGGTGAACTCGCCCTCGATCCCGAACTGCGGCCCGTCGTGGGCGAAGGGCCGCGGGCGGCCGTCCGGGGTCCAGGAGTCCCACAGCTCCCGGGCGGTGGCGAGGAACTCGGCGGCCCTGGTGTACCGGTCGGCCCGGTCGAGGTAGCCGCCGCGCCGGAAGTTCTCGCCGGTGAAGGCGTCCGACGAGGTGACGATGTTCCAGGCGGCCCGCCCCGCGCTGAGGTGGTCGAGCGAGGCGAGCCGGCGGGCCAGTTCGTACGGCTCGTTGAAGGTGGCGTTGACCGTGCCGGCCAGGCCGAGCCGGTCGGTGACGGCGGCGAGCGCGCTGAGGACGGTGATCGACTCAGGCCGGCCGACGACGTCGAGGTCGTGGATCCGACCGTTGTGCTCGCGCAGCCGCAGCCCCTCGGCCAGGAAGAAGAAGTCGAAGAGACCGCGCTCCGCGGTTCTCGCGAGGTGCTCGAAGGAGGAGAAGTCGATCTGCGACCCGGAGCGCGGATCGGACCAGACGGTGGTGGAGTTGACGCCGGGGAAGTGGGCGGCGAGATGGATCCGCTTCCGGGCGGGGGATGTGCTCACGCGCCTGCTCCCGTCGTGGCGTACTGGCCTGCGGGGCGGACGAGCCCCAGGTGGTCGCGGAGGGTGGCGCCCTCGTAGGCCGTACGGAGGAGGCCGCGGTCCCGGAGCCGGGTCACGGTGTCCGCGGCGAACCGCGCCAGGTCCCGTTCGGGCACGGCGGGGACGAGGTGGAAGCCGTCGACCGCGCCGCCGCCGTGCCAGCCGGCGATCAGCTCGGCGAGCGCCCCGGGCCCGCCCTCGTACGCGTCGAGGTCGACGGTCGCCGAGAGCAGCACGCGCAGCTGTCCGGGGTCGCGGCCGTGGGCGCGGGCCGCCCGGTGCAGTTCGGCGCGGAGGGCCGCGGCCTCCTCCGCGGAGCCGGCCCGGATCAGGACCACGTCGGCGTGGTGGGCGGCGGTCTCCCTGGCCGCGGGGCGGGTGGCGTCGACGACGGTCACCGGATTGCCCTGCGGGGGCCGGGGGACGATCGAGGGGCCCTTCACGGAGAAGGTCGAGCCCTGGAAGTTCACGTGGTGCAGCTTGCGGCGGTCGACGAACCGGCCGGTCGCCACGTCGCGGATCTCGGCGTCGTCCTCCCAGCTGTCCCACAGCTTGCGGGCGACCTCGGCGACCTCGCCCGCCTCCTGCCAGAGTTCGGCGGCGGGCGGGACGGGGCGGCGGCCGAAGAGCCGGGCCTCCGCCCCGGTCGGGGAGACCGCGATCCGCCAGCCGGCCCGGCCCCTGCTCACCCAGTCGAGGGTGGCGACGGCGGCCTGGACGTGGAACGGCTCGGTGTGGGTGGTGGTCACGGTCGGTACGAGACCGACGGACCGGGTCTCGGGGGCGACTCGGGCGAGGACGGCGAGCGCGTCCAGGCCCGGCCGGGCGAAGGAGTCGTCATGGGTGAGGAAGTCGAGCCCGGCGGCCTCGGCGAGGCGGGCGAGCGCGACCGTACGCGCGGCGGAGGTGGAAGGGGGGCCTTCGGGTCCGGGGGCGAGTTCGGCGGCGAGGTGGAGTGTTCGGATGCTGGTCATGCGGTCTCTCTCGGAACGGGTGCGGTCTCCCGGCACGGACGGGGTGGGTCAGTTCCCGGTGCGCGGCAGGCCCGGCGGGTTGATCTCCGACTTCTTCACGGCCTCGTCGTCGAGGCCCCACCGCTTGAGGACCTGGGCGTAGGTGCCGTTCTCGATGACGTGGTCGAGGGCGGCGGCGTAGGCGGCGACGAGACCGCTGTCCTTCTTCGTGGTGGCCGCGATCTTGCCCTGGAGGCCGGCGCCCGCACCGGAGAACTTCCCGACGATCTCCGTCTGGCCGGCGGAGAGCACGTGGTAGGCGGCGACGGGGTTGGGGCCGAGGTAGCCGTCGATCCGGCCGGACTGGAGCGCCAGGTAGTAGTCCGAGGTGTTCTGGTAGTACGTGATGTCGACCGGCTCGCGGCCGGCCTTCTCGTTCTGCGCGGACCAGTCGACGAGGATCTTCTCCTGGTTGGTGCCGGAGCCGACGGCGATCTTCTTGCCGGCCACGTCCTCGGGTCCCTTCACCGTCCAGCCGGAGCCCTTCTTCGCCTCGAAGGCCAGGTCGTCGAGGCGGTAGGTGGCGAAGTCGTACTTCTCCTTGCGCTCCTCGGTGACGGTGACGTTGGAGAAGACGGCGTCGTACTTGCCGCTGTCGAGGCCGACGAAGAGGTTCTCCCAGGCGACCGGGTTGAACTCGGGCTTCAGACCGAGGGCGTCGGCGACCAGGGTGGCGAGGTCGACCTCGACGCCGATCAGCGTCTTGTCGTCGGTGGCGCGGAAGGCGAGCGGCGCGTTGCTGGTCGCGGAGACGCCGAGGACGAGCGTGCCTCTCTTGCGGACGGCCTCGGGCAGCAGGCCGGCGAGGGCGTCGACCTTGGGGGTGTGGACGCGGTTCTGCTCGTGCCTCAGATTGAGGCCGCCGCTCCGCTTCCCGTCGGCGGGCGCGACGCTGTCGACGGCGGCGTCACCCGAGCCGCAGGCGGTGAGGACCCCGAGGGCGGTGAGCGAGGCAAGGGCGGCGAGGAGGCTACGACGGGTCTTCACGGTGGTGCTCCTGTGGGAGAAGAGAAAGGAGAGGAGAGAGAGGAGAGAGTGGAGAGGAGGAAACGGAAAGGCGGGAGGGTCAGAGGACCTTGGAGAGGAAGGCGCGGGTGCGCTCGTGCCGCGGGGCGTCGAGCACCTGGGCGGGCGGCCCCTGCTCGACGATCCGGCCCTCGTCCATGAAGACCACGGTGTCGGCGACCTCGCGGGCGAAGCCGATCTCGTGGGTGACGACGATCATGGTGGTGCCGGAGGCGGCCAGGTACTTGATGACGTCGAGGACCTCGCCGACCAGTTCGGGGTCGAGCGCGGAGGTCGGCTCGTCGAAGAGGAGCAGGCCCGGTTCGAGGGCGAGCGCGCGGGCGATGGCGACCCGCTGCTGCTGCCCGCCGGAGAGCTGCTTGGGGTACGCCTCCGCCTTGTCGGCGAGTCCGACCCGATCGAGGAGCTGCCGGGCCGCGGCCTCGGCGTCCTTGCGGCGGCGCTTCAGGGCCGAGACGGGCGCCTCGACGATGTTCTCCAGGACGGTCAGGTGCGGGAAGAGGTGGAAGTTCTGGAAGACGAAGCCGATCCTGGTCCGCTGCTTGAGGATCTCCCGCTCGCGCAGCTCGTACAGCTTGTTCCCTGAGCGGCGGTAGCCGACGAGGGTGCCGTCGACGCTGACGGTGCCGCCGTCGACCTTCTCCAGGTGGTTGACGGTCCGCAGCAGGGTGGACTTGCCCGAGCCCGAGGGGCCGAGGACGACGGTGACCTCGCCGGCCCGGACGTCGAGGTCGATGCCGCGCAGGACGTGGAGCGGGCCGAAGTTCTTGTGGACGCCCCGTATCTCGACCTTGGGCCTCGGGTCTGCGGTGACGGAGCTCATCGGACGCTCCCCTTCGCGTAGTGGCGTTCGACGTAGTGCTGGACGACGGAGAGCGCAGTGGTGAGCAGGACGTACCAGGCGGTGGCGACCATCAGGAGCGGGACGACCCGCCCGTTGCGGCCGTAGACGACCTGCACCTGGTAGAAGAGTTCGCCGATCGCCATGACGGAGACGATCGAGGTGCCCTTGAAGAGCGAGATGATCTCGTTGGCGGCGTTGGGCAGGATCGAGCGCATCGCCTGCGGCAGCACGATCCGCCGCACCTGCCGGAGCCTCGGGATGCCGAGCGAGGCCGCGGCCTCCGACTGACCGTGGTCGACGGAGAGCACCCCGCCCCGGACGATCTCCGCCGCGTACGCCGCCTGGTGCAGGGCGAGGCCGAGGACGGCGGCGCTCATCTCGCCGACCAGACCCATGGTGTCGAAGGCGACGAAGCCGGGCCCGAAGGGGATGCCGATGCTCAACTCCTTGTACAGATAGGCCAGGTTGAACCAGAAGAGGAGCTGGACGATGAGCGGGATCGAGCGAAACGCCCAGATGTAGCCGAACGCGACGGACCGCAGGAACGGGCTGGCCGACAGGCGCATGAAGGCGAGCACGATGCCGACGGCGAAGCCGAGGGCGGTGCCGTAGAAGGTGAGCTGGAGGGTGACCCAGACGGCCCGGAGGATCGTCTCCGCGGTGAAGAACGCGGCGAAGACGTCCCATTCCCAGCCGGGGTTGGTGACGAGACCGTGGGCGAACTGGACGAGCAGGACGGCGGTGACGACGACGGCCACCCAGCGCCAGGGGTGACGTACGGGGACGATCACGAGGTCGGCGGGTGCGGGCGCCGCGGTGCGCGGGCCCTTCACGGCACTTTCGGCGGCGGGCGGATCGCTGGTTTCGGTGGTCGGCGGATCACTGGTTTCGGCGGGCGGCGGATCGCTGGTTTCGGCGGGTGGATCGCTGGTGAGAGCCATGGCGGTTCCTCGGAAGGGGCGGGAGGGTGGAGCGGAGGGAGGGGTGGGCGCGCGGGGGTCAGGCGCTCAGCGGGACCGTGGACCGACACGCACGGTCGCGCAGGAAGGTCAGCGCGGCCCGCGCGGTGACGTCGTTCTGCCGGAAGGCGAACCCGCCCGTACGGGGCCGGGTGAAGGCGCCGCCGGCCCGTGCCGTGGTGTGCGGGCCGAGGGCGAAGCGGCGCGGGTGCGGGCGGCCGTCGTGCTCCAGGATCCGGCCGTCGACGGGGTCGACGACGAGAAGGCCCTCGACGGTGGCCCGCGCGCCGTCCTCGTGCAGGGCGCGCAGGAGCGGGCTGCCGGTGTGTTCGAGGGTGGGGTCGGGGAGGCGGGCCTCGACCAGGGCGCGGGCCTCGGTCCACTCCCCCGGTACGGCGGGGGACCGGGCCCGGAAGAGTCCGCGTTCCTCGTCGGCTTCGACGGTGACCTGGGGGCCGAGGAAGCGGACGACGCCGGCGCGGGAGAGCGCGAGGAGCTGGTGCAGCCGGGGGCCGGGCGGCCCGGAGGCGAGGTAGCTGAAGAAGCCGTGCCACCAGCCGTCGGACCCCAGGCGCGTGCCGAGCCGCAGGAGCTGGCCGTAGACGGAGAGCAGCGCGTCGAAGACGGCGGCGTCGGCGCTGTGGGCGGGGTCGTGACGGCGGGTCAGGTCGTCGTGGACGTAGTCGCGCAGGCCTTGCTGGAGGGCTTCGGCGGAGCCGAAGCGGAGGCCGTCGAGGGGGTGGTCGAGGGCGTCGAGGTCGAGCCGGTCGGCGGGGTCGGGGACGGCGGCGGCGACGACCGCGGCGAGTTCGGCCCCGTGCGGCGGTGCCTGCGCGTAGGCCTTCTCGAAGTCGCTCCAGGGGAGCGCGGTCCGCTCGGGGTGGGCGGCGAACAGCCGGTGGTAGTGGGCCCAGCCGAGTTCCTTGTCGACGAGGGGCCACACGTCGCGCCGGAAGTCGAGGGGACCGGTCCGCCTCAGCAGGGCGTCGGTCTGCTCGGGGCCGAGGAAGCGGGGCAGCGGGGGCCGTTCGCCGTCGAGGACGTAGCCGAGCTTCGAGTGGTACGGGACCCCCCGCCGCGACCCGACGTACAGGACGGGTTCCCTGCCCGAGGGTACGTAGACCAGCGCGTCGCCCTCGCCCTCGTACCGTCCGCCGCGGCCCTCGGTGAGCAGCGCCATCAGATCGACGAAGGCGAGTCCGAAACCGCGCACGAGGACGGGTTCGCCGGCGGGCAGTGCGGTGAGGTCGGTGTCGGCGGTGAAGTCGGGCGGCAGGTGGACGAGGCCGTGGCGGGCGGCGAACCCGGCCAGGGCCCGCTGCTCCGCGTCGGGTTCGGCGTCGAGGTGTCCGACGGTGAGGACGACGAGGTCGGCGAGGAGGGGTGCGGCGGCGTCCCGCAGCCAGACCCGCTGGCGTCCCTCGCGGGGGCCGCCGACGCGCAGGGCGGTGGTGCGGTGTTCGTGGACGGTGACGGAGGCGGGCAGGGAGGCGCGGGCCCGCTCGTACGTCCAGCGCAGATAGGCGCCCTGCTCGGGACGGGTGGGGAAGGCGCGTCCCTCGATGCCGGACCATTCGGCGAGGGTGGGGCCCGGGCGGACGGGTCCTTCGAGGACCACGGTCTCGTCGGTGAACATCGTGACGTCCTCGGCACGGGAGTTCATCCAGAGCAGCGGGGACTGGCCGGTGCGCCAGATGCGGCCGGGGCCCGCCGGGTGCGGGTCGACGAGGTGGAGGTCGAGGGGGCGGTCGCCGTACAGCTCGGGCAGGTTGGCGGCGAGGCGTTCGAGGACACCGGTCCCCCGCGGCCCGGCGCCCACGATCACGATCGACGGGGTGGGCGGCACGGCGGGCGAGGGAACGGCCGCCGGATGGCCGCTCATCGCGCACCGGCCGTTCCGCGGGCGTAGTGCCGCTCGATGTAGTGCTGGCCGATGCCGAGGACCGAGGTGACGGCGACGTACCAGAGGGTGGCGACGAGCAGCAGCGGGATGATCTCGTACGTGCGGTGGTAGACGAGCTGCGTCGAGTAGAGCAGGTCCTGGACGGCGATGACGGAGACGATCGAGGTGCCCTTGAGGGTGCCGATCAGCATGTTCCCGGCGGGCGGGACGATCGCCCGCATGGCCTGCGGCAGCACGATCCGGGAGAGCCGGCGCCGACGGCCGAGACCGAGGGACTCGGCGGCCTCGATCTGGCCCCGGTCGACGGAGAGGATGCCGCCGCGCACGACCTCGGCGGCGTAGGCGGCCTCGTGCAGGGTGAGGCCGAGGACGGCGACGGCGACGGGTCCGAGGAGGTTGACGGTGTTCACGCCGAGGATCTGCGGGTAGAGCGCTCCGATGTTGAACCAGAAGAGCAGCTGGACCAGGATCGGAGTGGACCGGAAGAACCAGACGTACCCCCAACTCACGGATCGCAGAACGGGGTTGGCGGAGAGCCTCAGCACCGCGAGCAGGGTCCCCAGGGCGAAGCCGAGGACCATGACGAGGGCCGTGAGCCACAGGGTGAGGCCGAGGCCGCGCAGGACGGACGCGGAGGTGAAGTAGGCGGCGACCACGTCCCACTGGAAGGCCTCGTTGCGGACGACCGAGACGAGACCGAAGGCGAGCAGGACGAGGACGAGACCGGCGGCGGTCCACTGTCCGGCGCGGCGGGCGGGGACGATGCGCGGAGGCGGGTCGGCCGGCGGGGCCGTGGCGGGGGTGGTGGCGAGGGTCGCGGACATGCGAAGGCTCCGTGGATGCCAGGGGGCGGATCGAACACGGGGGTGCGCCTTCACACGCGCTGAGTCGCGGATCCGGGCCCCTCAGCCCGATCCGCCCTTCGAGGCTATGCGGTCAACACGGGCCGCTGTCAAGGCTGTCCGCACTGTGAGCCGTACGTCTCATCGTGGTTGACGGGGGAACGGATGCCTGTTCCACTGGGGCCATGCATCCGCAGCAGCTGGTCACGCGCTCCCACATCGACTTCGGTCGCGTGTGGTCCTCTTCCTGTTGAGCCGACCCGCTGTTCCGCCCCACCCGCGTGCTGTTCTCCGCGGCGCCTTCACATCCAGGCCCCTCGCCGGCGCCTGAGCTCTCCCCTCCCCTCGCCCTGCCCCTGTGTCCTCCTTCGTCCTGAAGGAAGCCGCGGCCTGCCTTCGCTCCGGAGGAGACCGCCGTCCTTCCTCGTCCTGAGGGAAGCCTCCTCCTGCCTTCGCCCCGAAGGACCTTCATGACCTTCGCGTTGTCCGTGCACCGGACCACGACCACCGACGCCCTGGCCCGCCCGCTCCTCGACGAGCTGGCGCACGAGTACACGACCCGGTACGGCTCCGCCCACGACCTGAACCGCTACCCGGCGGAGGAGTTCGCTCCTCCCCACGGCGCCTTCCTGCTCCTCCTGGAGCAGGGCCGGCCCGTGGCCGGGGGCGCCTACCGCCGCTACGACGACCACACCGCCGAACTCAAGAGGATCTGGACCCACTCGGACCACCGCAGGCGCGGCCTCGCCCGCCGCGTCCTGACCGTGCTCGAACGGGAGGCCGCCGCCTGCGGCTACTCCCGGATCTTCCTGACGACCGGCCCTCGCCAGCCCGAGGCCCGAGGCCTCTATCTGGCGAGCGGCTACCGCCCGCTGTTCGACGTGACCGCAGAGCCCGAGTCGATCGGCCCGCTGCCGTTCGAGAAATTCCTGGAGAACCCGAAGCCATGAGCACGCGTACGAGTACCGGCACCGCGCGCACCACCCTCGCCTTCGCCCTGATCACCGCCACCGCGCTCACCCTCACCGCCTGCGCGGGCGGCGAGCCCGCGACGGCCCCCGCCGCGGTCTCCGGCGCACCGGGCGCCTCGAAGAACGCCCTCCCGACCGAGGACGTGGTGTCGGCGGTCGCCAGGAACGAGGCCGCGGCGAAGCTGCTCCCCGCCGACGTACGGCGCCGGGGCAGCCTCACGATCGCCTCCTCGGTCGCGACGCCGCCGAGTTCGGCCTATCTGCCGGACGGCAGGACCGTGGTGGGCGTGGACGCCGACTTCGCCGGCGCCGTGGCGAAGGCCCTCGGTCTTGAGCTGAAGCGCGAGGTGGTCGGCTTCGAGGCGATCCTGCCGGCGCTGGGCAGCGGCAAGTACGACGTCGGCACAGGGAACTTCGGCGTGACGGAGGAGCGGCGCAAGGCCATCGACTTCGTCACGTACATCAACGACGGCCAGGGCTTCGCGAGCCGGGCCGACAGCCCGCTGAAGGCGGTCACGGACCTCACCCGGCTGTGCGGTCTGAAGGTGGCCGTGAACGCGGGCACCACCTTCGAACGGACCCTGGAGCAGAACAAGGGCCGGTGCGCGGAGGCCGGCAAGAAGCCGTACGAGGTGAACGTCTACAGCGAGACGGGGGCGATCTGGATGTCGCTCCAGCAGGGCCGCAGCGATGTCGTGATGAACACGATCAACGGTCTGCGGTACGCGGTGACGCAGCAGCGGAACGTGAAGTTCCTCAACGAGTACCGGCGGCTCGACGTCGGCTTCGCCTTCAAGAAGGGCACCCCGCTCGCGCCCGCCTTCCAGGCGGCGGTGAACGGCCTGAAGGCGGACGGGACGTACGACAGGATCCTGCGGAAGTGGGGGGTCACGGGGTCGGGCATCCCCACGTCGCGGATCTCCCCGCCGGAACTCCCGGCACCGAAGAAGTGAGGGGGTGCCCGGCGGGGGCGTCGGGCCGACGGGACGTCAGCAGCCGTCGCAGGGACAGCAGCAGTCGCAGTTTCCGCAGCCGGAGTCGCAGTTGCAGTCACAGTCGCGGCAGCAGCCCTCGCGCTTCTTGCGGGACCAGGGACCCTCGTACTCCTTGGCGCAGCAGATCTGGCAGGTGCAGAAGAGCCAGGTGAACATGGCACACCCGGCGAGGAAGCCGCGCGGCTTGGGAGCCTGGGGCGCCCCGCCGCCGAACTGCGGCGGCAGCCCCCCGGGCCCACCGGGCCCACCGGCGCCGCCCGGACCGCCCGGACCGCCCGGACCGCCCGGACCCATGGACCCGCCCCCGTAGGGGTTCCCCCCGTACGGGTTGTACGGGCCCGGCGTCCCGCCCGCGTATGGATTGCCCGGCACCGGGCCCTGCCCCGGTCCCGGCGCCCCGTGCGCGCAGGTCGTCGTCCCGAAGGCGCGGTTCACCGAGGTGCGCAGCTCGTGCGCGAGCAGGACGTGGACCAGCTTGTCGTCGGTGAACTCGGCGTCCCGCAGGGCGAGCCGGATGCCGTGGAGCGCGTCGTCGGCGAGCCGGCGGGCCTCCTCCCGGGTGGTGCCGGTGGCGGTGAGCGGGTTCCAGGCGCCGGCCTCGGTGTCGGCGGTCTGGTCCTCGACGGCGTCGAGGAGATGGGCGAGGCGGCCGAAGAGCCGGCCCGCCTCGGCGAGCGGCTCCGCGTTCTCCGGCCGTCCGGCGAGGACGGCGGTGTGCGCGAAGGCGGCCGCGGTCGCGGTCTCGGTCGGTTCGGTGACGGCGAGCAGGGAGGTGCCGGGCCCCGCGAGGGCCTCGATGCCGGTCTGGCGGTCGACGGCGTCGACGAGGACGGCGGTGTCGAAGCCGAGGGAGCGGCCGGTCCTGGCCCCGGCCTTGTCCCAGGAGCGGGCGACGCGGCGGGCCGCGGCGGCGACGGGCCGCCGCGCCAACAGGCCGTCCCGGTCGGCGACGTGGTCGCGTACCTTCGCGGAGGCGAGGACCAGGGAGACGGCGGCGGCGAGCCTGGCACCGTCGCCCCGGGCCACGGGGGCGGTCCGCATCGCGCGCAGCGGGCAGGGTCCCGCGGTGCGCCGTCCGCTTGCCACCGGGCCCGTCTGAGCCTCCGTCAGGACGGAGACGATGAGCCCGTCGTAGTTGGTGACGACCCGGGCGAACTGCCCGTGGTCGGCGCGAAGCGCCAGGCAGAGGCCGCAGAGGTGGGCCATCCACTCGACCTTCAGGCCGTCCGTGAGGCGGTGGGTGCAGGGCCTGACGATTCCGAACAAGAGACTCCCCCGTGGACTGCGCGCGATGCCGCGGAGCGGCCTCGCGGCATCGTAGCGAGCGGGCGCGTTCACCCGTACGCGCCCATCGTCACCCTTCCGGCCCGACTTTCATATTTTCAGCTACATGGCCCTCCCTCAGGCCCCGCATACCGCAAGTTTCCTGACGAATCGCCAGGAAACGGTGCTCACGTTCTGCACCAGTCCCGTCACGAACCCCCTGCGCGCCGTCTATCCACTTGGCGCGCGATCGGCATCATGAAGGACGATAGGGATTGCGGAACCACAAGTGACCGCGCTGAAAGGAGGCGTCCATGGGATCGGTGCGCAAGGCGAGTGCCTGGCTGGGACTCGTCGAGGACAACGACGAGCGTTACTACGACGACGAGTACGCCGACGGTGCCGAGGGCGGCGACGCCTGGGTGACGGACCCCCGGGTCCGGGTCGCCACGGACACCGCCGAGGACCGGGGCCGCCGGATCGCCACCGTCTCGCCCGACGGCTTCCGGGACGCCCGCGGCATCGGCGAGCTCTTCCGGGACGGTGTGCCGGTGATCGTGAACCTGACCGCGATGGAGCCGAACGACGCCAAGCGCGTGGTGGACTTCGCCGCCGGCCTCGCCTTCGGTCTGCGCGGTTCGATCGAGCGCGTGGCGACGCGGGTCTTCCTGCTGACCCCCGCCGACACCCAGATCGTCACCGGTGAGACGGGCCGGCGCCGGCAGGACGGTTTCTTCAACCAGAGCTGAGCGGGTCCGCCGGTCCGGCCGGGCACCCGAAGGATCGGGTCAGTGCGCCGGACGCCCCGAGCCGGCGGGCTCGATCGCTTCCCGGGTCGCGGGCACCCGCGGCTCGGACGGCCGGGCGAGCAGGGACGGCTCCACGGTCGCGACCGCCTCGGGGGACCCCGAGGGCCCCGGGCACTCCGCCCGCTTCGAAAGACCCCTCACCGCGGAATCGGCCGCCACCGGCTCCGCCGACTCCTCCGGGCACTCCATCATCCGGGGCAGCCGCCGGGCCATCACCGCGCCGAGCAGCAGCAGCCCCGCGCTCACGAAGAGCGTGACGTGCAGCCCGTTCACGAAGGCGTGCCGGGCGGCCTGGTGCAGCGCGCCGCCCGCCGCGCCGCCGAGCTGGTCGGCCACCTGATAGGCCTCGCCGAGCGAGTTCGCCGCGGCCCTGCTCGCCTCCGCGGGCACCCCGGGAACGGCGGCGAGCCCGGGGGCGTACGCCGCGTTCATCACACTGCCGAGCAGGGCGATGCCCATGCCGGCGCCGAGCTGGTACGAGGTCTCGCCGATCGCGGCGGCGCCGCCCGCGCTGCGCTGCGGCGCCTCGCTCAGCATCGACTCGTACGCCGAGAAGAGCGTGGTCTGCAGACCGAAGCCGAGCAGCACGAAGCCCACCGTGAGCAGCAGCGGCCGGTCGTGCTGCCCCATGAAGGTCAGCAGCAGCACGGCGGCGGCGGTGAGCACGAAGCCCCAGCCGACCATCCGGCGCGGTCCGATCCTGCGCAGGGTGTACGAGCCGGTGGCGCCGGCGGCCATGGCGGCGAAGGTGAGCGGAAGCAGCCGGAGCCCGGTCTCCAGGGGGCCGAGCCCGAGGACCAGCTGGAGGTACTGGACGGCGATCAGCTCCAGGCCGACCAGGGCCAGCATGCCGATGACGATGCAGCCGACCGAGGTGGTGAAGGCCGCCCGGGAGAAGAGCCCCATGTCGATCAGCGGGTGCGGGCGCCGCCTCTGCCGCCGTACGAAGAGGACGAGGAGCGCGGCTCCGAGCAGCAGCGGCCCCGCGGTCGGCAGGGCGAGGAGCGGGTCGCCGGCACCGGCGCGCTTGACGCCGAGGACGCAGCCGAGGACGCCGGCGGCGGCCATGAGCGCGCCGAGGACGTCCCAGGGTCCGTCGGCGGCTCCCCGGGACTCGGGCAGGAGGCGGCGGCCGAGCGGCAGGATCAGCGCCATCAGGGGGATGTTGATGAGGAAGACGGAGCCCCACCAGTAGTGCTCGACGAGGAAGCCGCCGAGGACGGGTCCTGTGGCGGCGCCGACCGCGGCGACCGCGGTCCAGACGCCGATGGCGGTGGCGCGCTCCCGCCGGTCGGGGAAGACCGCCCGGAGGATGGAGAGCGTGGCGGGCATGATCATGGCGCCGCCGACGCCGAGCAGCGCGCGGGCCGCGATGAGGACGCCGGGTTCGGTGGCGAGCGCGGCGACCGCGGAGGCGACGCCGAAGAGCGCGTATCCGAGGAGGAGGACCCTCCGCCGTCCGACCCGGTCGCCGAGGGTGCCGAAGAGGATGAGGAGCGAGGCGCAGACCAGCGGGTAGGCGTCGACGATCCAGAGCAGCGCGGTGGAGCTCGGGCGCAGGTCCTCGGTGAGCGAGGGCACGGCGACGTGGAGGATGGTCGCGTCGAGGGCGACCAGGAGGAGACTCACGCAGAGGACGAGGAGGACGACCCAGCGGTTGGCTCCGGCGCCGGTGGCGGCGGGCGTTCGCTCTTGGGCCGTGTTCGTCCGCGACATGTGCGTACCTCCCAGTGAAGCTCTCGCGCTCGGCGGCCCCCGACCAGGACTTATGCCCCTGGGGCGGCCCGGCATCGACGGGCGAGTGAGCCGTCAGCGTACGCGAGTCCGAGCCCCGAGCGCGTGGTGCAGCTCTCACACCGGCGGGGCTCCGGGTGTGGCGTACGCCACTCCGGCCGGTGCGCGCGTCGCATGGAATTCCGCACGGACGTCTGTTTGGAGCAATTCCCCGGCACTCAAACACTCTTCCGACAATGCCCCTCCCGCATTAGGGCGGAAGGTCATCGGATTTCCCGACGGACGTCGCGAATAGGCCGGTCACTGAGACCTACTCCACATCACATCAACATCACGAAGGGAGCGGATCGACCGGGTCTGCTTCTCACTCCCTGTAACGTCGATTGGGTGCGTACCGACATCTTTGCCCGGCTGGACCGGGAGCCGGAACCGCCGAAGATAGAGGTCCCGCGGATGACCCGCACGCGTCTCGCCCTCTTCGGCGGGACGTCGGCGTTCTATCTGGCCATCGTCGTGGCCGTGCTGCTGTCGACCTGGCTGGTGACCCTCGACTGGAAGATCATGCTCTTCCGGCCGTACCAGCAGTGGCCCGGGATCCACGGCTTCCTCGACTACTACGTCGTCCTCGGTCAGCGCGGCCCCACGGCCGTCATGGTCGCCGCCTGGCTGGGCTGGCGCTCCTGGCGCCAGCACACGCTGCGGCCCCTGCTCTGCCTCGGCGCCGCCCTCCTGCTGCTCAACGTCACGGTCGGCGCGGTCAAGCTCGGACTGGGCCGCCTCGGGCCCCACTACGCGACGCAGGTCGGCTCGGCCGAGCTCTTCGCGGGCGGTGACATATTCCCCTCGGGTCACACCGCCAACGCGGTGGTGACCTGGGGCATCCTCGCCTATCTGGCGACCACCCCGCGGGCCAGGCGCTATCTGTCGGCGCTCTCCGCCGTGGTCGCGCTCGGCGTCGGCCTCACGACCGTCTACCTGGGTACGCACTGGCTGAGCGACGTCCTCCTGGGCTGGGCCGCCGGGCTGCTCGTCCTCCTCGCGCTCCCCTGGTGCGAGCCGGTCATCGCCGTGGCGGAGGCGTGGATCCTGACTCTCCGCGACCGGCTGCGCGAGCGGCTGCGGGACCGTCGCCGGCTCGTGCCCTCGCTGCCCGTGGCCTCCGGCGGCCCGCGCCCCGGCCTCTTCCCGCCGCGTCCGGCCGGCTCGGAGGAGCCCGCCAGGGAGCCCGCCCGGGAGCCGGTGGGGGTGGCCGGCGGACGGCGCACCCCGGTCGCCCGCGGCTGACCGCCCCCGACCGTCGCACGTACGCGAAAGGCCCCGGCCGTCATCGGCCGGGGCCTTCGCCGTGCCCGGGGACGCGCCCGTCAGCCGACCCAGCAGCGGGTGACCGTACCGTCCTCGACCTCGAAGTTGATGCGTCCCACCAGGTACTCCATCGTGATGATCGAGCCGGGCGGCAGTGCTCTGACGGTGCTCCAGCCCCGCGTCCTCGCGAGCTGGGCGGCGCCTTCCGCGTCGAGGCCCACATAGGACTCGGGGGCGTCGCGGGGCGGTTCGGGAGTGCGCGATGTGGGTGCCATGACCCTCACGTTAGTACCTTGACGGTCACGCTTGTGTCACAAGTTCTCGACATATGTTTGGCATGATCACCTTCACCCGGGGAGACGGTTTCCGGCCGTTTCTCCAGTAATTCCGTAGCACCTCCATCAGTTCACACGAAGGGGCCGGAAGAGCCGATAACCCGCACGCAATTCCCGCTTCCCGCACGTCCGACCCGAATTGGGCCGGCGACGCGCACCCGAGCCGCTCACTGTTCCCTTACACAATGCTTACGCTGTCCCAACGCCCGGAGACGCGGAGCCGGGACGACGGCGAGGCGGAGGAAGCGATGGGCAACGGGACAGCGACCGCGACCGCCGAATCGACCCGGCACCGGCACGGCCGCGTGCTGATCGACTGGCTGACCACGACGGACCACAAGAGGATCGGCCACCTCTACCTGGTGACCTCGTTCGTCTTCTTCCTGGTGGCCGGCCTCATGGCCATGCTGATGCGGGCGGAGCTGGCCCGCCCCGGACTCCAGATCGTCTCGAACCAGGAGTTCAACCAGGCCTTCACCCTGCACGGCACGATCATGCTGCTGCTCTTCGCGACGCCCACCTTCGCCGGCTTCGCCAACGAACTCGTGCCGCTCCAGATCGGCGCGCCCGACGTCGCCTTCCCCCGGCTGAACATGTTCTCGTACTGGCTTTTCCTCTTCGGCAGCCTGATGGTCCTCGCCTCGCTGCTCGTGCCCAGCGGACCGCCCGCCTTCGGCTGGACCGCGTACGCGCCCCTCAACAGCCTCGAACGCTCCCCCGGCGTCGGCGCCGACCTGTGGATCATGGGCCTCGCCCTCTCCGGCTTCGGCACCATCCTCACGTCCGTGAACTTCCTCGCGACGATCATCGGGATGCGGGCGCCCGGCATGACCATGTTCCGCATGCCGATCTTCACCTGGAACGTGCTCTTCACCGCGGTCCTGGTCCTCATGGCCTTCCCGGTGCTCGCCGCGGCCCTGCTCGTCCTGGAGTCGGACCGGCGCCTCGGCTCCGTGGTCTTCCAGCCCGAGAACGGCGGCGCGCTGCTCTGGCAGCACCTCTTCTGGTTCTTCGGACACCCCGAGGTCTACATCATCGCGCTGCCGTTCTTCGGGATCGTCAGCGAGATCATCCCCGTCTTCGCCCGCAAGCCGATCTTCGGCTACGCGACGCTGATCGCCGCCACCATGGGGATCACCGGTCTCTCGGTGGTCGTCTGGGCCCACCACATGTTCGTGACGGGCGCGGTGCTGCTGCCGTTCTTCTCGATGCTGTCGTTCCTCATCGCGGTGCCCACCGGCGTCAAGTTCTTCAACTGGACCGGCACGATGCTGCGGGGCTCGCTCTCCTTCGAGACACCGATGCTGTGGGCCGTCGGCTTCCTGGTGTCCTTCCTCTTCGGCGGACTCACCGGAGTGATCCTCGCCTCGCCGCCGCTGGACTTCCACGTCACCGACTCGTACTTCGTGGTGGCCCACTTCCACTACACGGTGTTCGGCACGGTCGTCTTCGCGACCTTCGCGGGCTTCTACTTCTGGTGGCCGAAGTTCACCGGCCGGATGCTCGACGAACGGCTCGGCAAGGTCCACTTCTGGACGCTGTTCGCCGGCTTCCACCTGACCTTCCTGGTGCAGCACTGGCTCGGCGCCGAGGGCATGCCCCGGCGGTACGCCGACTACCTGGACGCCGACGGCTTCACCGCCCTCAACACGGTGTCGACGATCGGAGCCTTCCTGCTCGGCGCTTCCACTCTGCCGTTCCTCTACAACGTGTGGCGGACCCACCGGGACGGCGCGAAGGTCGACGTCGACGACCCGTGGGGCTTCGGGCGCTCCCTGGAGTGGGCGACCTCCTGCCCGCCGCCCCGGCACAACTTCGTCGAGGTGCCCCGGATCCGCTCCGAGGCGCCCGCCTTCGACCTGCACCACCCGGAGTTCGCCGACTACGAGCGGATGCGGCTCACGAGTCCGCCGCCGGAGCGCCGGCCGGCCGGTCGAGAGAGCGGGACAACAGGTCCCTGAGCGCCCGCACCCGGTCGACCAGCTCCGGCGGGTCGAGCACCTCGAACTCGAAGCCGATCAGCGACACGTGGATCACCATCAGGTCGAGGCTGTGGGCCCCGGTCCGCAGCAGGCAGGCGTCCTCCCCGTCCGCCGTGAGGATGCCGTCGACGGCTCCGACGGCCGCCGCGGCCTCGGCGAGCGGCACGTGCAGCCGGACCGTCGCCTCCGTGGCGTACGCGGCGGTGGACACGCCCTTCGCCACGTAGGCGGCCAGGTCCTCGGCGGGCGGCTCGCGGGGCGTGAAGCGGGGGCCGTGCGGAGGTGTCGGCACGATCCGGTCGGCCCGGAAGGTACGCCAGCCGGCCCGGTCCACGTCCCAGGCGACCAGGTACCAGCGCCGCTCGCTGCACACCAGGCGGTGCGGCTCGACGGTCCTGCGGGTGGCCGCCCCGCCGTGGTCGCGGTACTCGAAGCGCAGCCGCTCGGCGTCCCGGCAGGCGTGGGCGAGTTCGGTGAGCACCGCCGGGTCGATCCGCTCGCGCGGGGTGCGCAGCATCGGGACGGTGAAGGCGTTCAGGGCGCTCACCCGGCGCCGCAGCCGCCCGGGCAGGACCTGTTCCAGCTTGGCCAGGGCCCGTACGGAACTCTCGCCGATGCCCTCGACGCCCTGCCCCGCGGCGGCGCGCAGTCCGACGGCGACCGCCACGGCCTCCTCGTCGTCGAGGAGCAGCGGCGGCAACTCGGCGCCGGCGCCCAGCTGGTACCCGCCGCCGGTCCCGGGGCTGGCGTGGACGGGGTAGCCGAGCACCCGCAGGCGGTCGACGTCCCGCCGTACGGTCCGGGGTGTGACCCCGAGCCGCTCGGCGAGGTCGGCGCCGGACCACTCCCGGTGGGCCTGGAGCAGCGAGAGCAGACGCAAGAGCCGTGCGGAGGTCTCCAACATGGCGCCGAGTCTGCCAGCCCTCGCGGACGGCTTCTGTCCTCGATGGGCGGGATCCGGGGGTTCAGCGGAGGCGGCGGACCAGCCGGCCCGCCTTCGCCTTCAGGGTGTAGACCGCGTCGACGGCCCGGCCGACCTGCCGGTGGCGCGTCTCGCGGCCCTGGGGGTGGGTGCGCCGGCCCGCGCCCCGCTCGACGAGTTCCGTCCAGAGGGCCTCGTGCCGGGCGGCGATCCTGGCCGGATCGAAGCGCTCGGCGGCGGCGAGCGCGGCCCGTGCCGTCTTGGCGCGCAGTTCGTCGTCCTCGACGAGCCGGCGCAGGGCCCGCGCGAACGCGGCCACGTCGTCGACCGGCACCAGGAACCCGTCGACCCCGTCCTCGATGATCTCGCGCGGCCCGTGCGGGCAGTCGGTGGAGACCACCGGGAGTCCACAGCGCATCGCCTCGACGATGGTCATGCCGAAGGACTCGCGCTGCGAGGTCACGGCCGCGATCGAGCCCTTGGCGAGCTCCGGTTCGAGCGGGGTCACCGAGCCCATGAGGAAGACCCGCTCGCCGAGGCCCCGGTCCTTGATCTGGCGGGTCAGCGGTCCCTTGAGGTCCTGGACGGCGTCGCCGGTGCCGTAGATCCGCAGTTTCCAGTCGGGGTGGTCGGCCGCCACCTCGGCGAAGGCGTCGATCAGCAGGTCGTACCGCTTGACCGCGGTCAGCCGGCCCGCCGAGACGACGGTCTTCGCCGCGGGGTCGGCGGACGGTCCCGGGGGCGCGGGCACGCTGTTGGGCACGGCCTCGATCCGTACGCCGGGCAGCCCCAGCTTCCGGTAGGCGCGGGCGTCCGCCTCGGTGACCGTGGTGACGGCGTCGAGGAGCGCGTACTCGTGGCCGATGTCCCGGCGCAGCCGGTAGCTGTGGCCGTCCAGGATCAGGTGCTCCTGGCCGACGAGGACCGGGCCCCGCCGGGCCTGCCGGACGAGGTGCACGTTGAGCCCGGGGCGGGTGCCGACGAGCACGTCGGTCTCGACCCCGCGCAGGTGCTCCCCGATCCGGGCGTCGGTGAGGGCGCTGTACTGCTTCCAGCGTCCGTCGCCGCGCGGGAAGACCTCGGCGGGGCGGTGGAAGTCGGGGTGGTCGCCGTCGTACCCGGGGCTGTCCTTGCGCAGGTCGACGAGGTGGCGCAGGGTCACCCCCGCGGGCAGGCCGAGGAGCGGGCGGTCCCGGTGGCGGAACACCGAGACGACCTCGACCTCATGACGTTCCGCCAGTTCCTCGGCGAGGGTGAACGTCGTCCGGATCGTGCCGCCGTAGTGGTAGCCGTTGTGGAGCAGAAAGGAGATACGCATCGCGCTGCCGGTTCCCCCCGGTCAGTTGATCGGTCGCCCGACTGTACTGCCGGTGAAGCCCCGGTGTTCACGGCCGGTAGCCGAGCTGGGGCACGGTCGCGCAGTTCCGCGTCATCTCGCCCTGGCTCACCCAGCCCCGGCCGTCCTGCCAACGGGCCACGGAGAGACAGGTGTTCCGGGTCGCGGGCGGCCGGTCCAGGTGCTCGAAGCGGACGGGCAGCAGCAGCCCCCGTGCGGTGTACGGCTCGGGGCGGTTCATGTACTTCTCGACGCACGCCCGGGTGAGTCCGTCCCCGGCGAGGCAGGAGCGGGCCGCGTCGGTGAACCACATGGCCGCCGCCCAGCCCTCCAGCTGCCACTGGGACAGCGGCCGGTCCCCCATCGCCGCGCGGAACTCGCGGACGGCCGGGTGCCCGGTGTCCTGGTGGTTGCGGCTGGAGCCGGTCACCCAGAGGGCGTCCCGGCAGCCGGGGGCGCGGGCGAGGTCGCGGGCGACGGACGAGGACCAGTTCTGCACGTGGGTGACCTTGGCGTCGACCCGGACCCCGAGGGTCTCCATCGCCTCGCACAGGCGCACGTTGCCGTGGGTGTCCATGGCGTCGAAGAGGACGTCGACGTGCTGGGCCCTCAGGTCGGCCGCCACGGCGCGGAAGTTGGGCAGGGCGAAGTCCACCTGCTCCTCGACGACCCGGTAGCCCTCGGCACGCAGCCCCCGGGTGACGAGCCGGGCGTACGCGGCGGACGCGGCCTGGTTGTAGGAGACGACGGCGGCGGTCCTGGCGCCCCGCTCCTGTGCGAACCACCGGTAGGCCTCGGTCCCGCCGTACAGGGTCCCGTCCCAGCCGGGCTCCTCGCCGGTACGCGGGGCGGAGCTGCCGTAGATCCCGTAGAGGTGCGGATGGGTGTCGTACGCGGGTGTGAGGGGCTGGCCGCCGATGTCGGGGACGCCGGCGCGGGCGACGAGCGGCGCGCCCTCGTAGTCGAGGGCGGTGGTGGCGACGAGGGCGAAGACCCGGCGTTCGTCGATCAGCCGGTGCACGCACGTGTTGTTGCCGACGCCGCTGCCCCCGTCGTCGCAGGTCTCCACCTCGATCCGGCGCCCGTCGAGACCGCCGCGGGCGTTGAGCGCGTCGAAGTAGGCGCGGGCTCCGTCGCGCGGCCCGGTGAGGGCCTGCCCGCCGACCGGGCTCGTGGCGCTGGTGATGATCCCGACGCGGAGCGGCTCACCGCCGGAGGGGTGGACGGCGGGCCGCGTCTCGAAGGCGCGCTCCGGGAGCCGGCTGCCGCAGGCCGTGAGGAGGAGCAGTGCGAGGGCCAGGAGCAGCCCGGCTGCCGCCTCAGCAGCCCTGGACGGTGACACCGCTCATCTCGACCAGGCCGCACAGGGTCCTCACAGAGACCTTCCAGGTGTCGTCCTGGAGGACCGAGGTGCCCTGGGCGTCGGGCAGGGCCGGGTTTCCGCCGACCAGCAGGTCGTACGTCACGTTCGCCTCGGTGTCGGAGGTGAACTCGACGCCCGTGACCTTCGCCGAGGTCAGGGCCGCGTTCTTGTCACCGGCGAAGGCCCCGAGGACGCCCCGCATCTCCTCCCCGTCCTCCAGGAGCCGCACCTTCTCGTCCACGGGGGTCTTCGGGTCGAAGAACGCCGTCCAGTTCTCGGTGATCTCCGCCTCGGCGGCGGCGGGGTCATCGGGCTCGTCGGCGTCGGGGGGCGTCGTCCCGGGCGGTGCCGAGGTCTCCAGGTCCGCCGAGCGCCCTTCGCCGTCGTCGGAGCAGCTCGCCACGGCGGGCGTGAGCACCAGGACGGCGGCGGCCACGAGTGCCGCGAGCCGGGGACGTCGGCCGGGTCGTTCGAAAACCATCTGGCTCACCACCGGGTGTCCCTCGGGGGCCGTACGGCCGGGATGCTTCCAGGGTGGGACGGATCAGGGCACAACGCAATATACAGGGGCATAGTGCAAGGAGGGAGGGAAGAGGACGAGGGAGGCCCCGTGCCGACATCGCGCATCCTGCTGTGGGCCGGTCTCGCGGCGGCCGCCGGAGGCGCGGTGCTGTGCGTGCTCGGCTGGTACGGGATCTCCGGCGAACGGTTCGCGGAGCGGCAGCTGCCCTATCTGGCCTCGTGCACGGTGCCGGGAGCGGCCCTGATCGTGGCGGGCGCGGTGCTCGTGTCGACGGCGTACGCGCTTCCCGTACGCCCTGCGGAGCGGGGGCGCCCGGAACCCGGGACTCCGCCGGAACCTCCGGCCCCGTCCGCCGACGGGCCGCTGCTCCGGGTCCCCGGCGGAACCCTGGCGCACCGGCCGGACTGCCCCCTGGTGGCGGGCAAGGCGGAGGCGGTGGAAGTGGTGGAGGCGGGAAAGGCGTCCCTGGCCCCCTGCCCGGTGTGTGAACCCCGGCCGTCCTGATGGCCTCCCTGACGTACGAGCTGACGCTCGCCGGTCTCGCGGTCGGCAGCGCGGCCGCGCTCACCGGCATCGGCCTCGTCGTCACCCACCGGGCGACCGGCGTGCTGAACCTGGCGCACGGCGCGGTGGCCATGATCTGCGCGTACGTACTGCGCCAGCTGGTCGTCGTCTGGCACTGGCCGCTGCCCGTGGGCGCCCTCGTCACCCTCCTGGTGATCGCCCCCGGCATCGGGCTCGTCCTGGACCGCGCGGTGTTCCGGCCCCTCGCGCGGCGCGGGGCGAACCCGGCGCGGACCCTGGTGGCCTCGATCGGCGTCTTCGTCCTGCTCGTGGGCGCGGCGGTGCTCCTGTGGGGTCCGGGGGCGCGGGACGACGCTCCGGTGCTCCTCGGCGACGACCCCTGGGCGCAGCTCGGGGCGGTGGTCGCGCTCGCCTGTCTGGTGGGCGCGGTGACCCGGTGGACGCGGTTCGGCCGGGAGCTGCGGGCCGTGATCGACAACCGGCCGCTCGCGGTGCTGTCCGGGATCGACGCGGACCGGGTGGCGGCGGCCGGGTGGGCGTTCGGCTCGTTCACGGCCGGGCTCACCGGAGTGCTGCTCGCCCCGTACGTGCGGCTCGACCCGTACGGGATGCCGCTGCTCGTCGTCGAGGTGATCGCGGTCGCGGTCATCGCCCGGATGCGGTCGCTGCCGGTCGCGGTGGCCGCCGCGCTCGCGATCGGCGTGGCGCAGGCCCAGCTGACCCGGCTGCACCCGGAGGGCTGGGCGGGCCCGCTGCTCCAGGCCGTCGGGGCGAACCTGTTCGTGGTGGCGCTCCTGGTGGCGGCGCTCGTCCTGCCGGGGATCGGCGGCAAGGGCCGGGACGCGCTGCCGCCGCCGGTGCGCTCCGGCCGGGTGCCGGGGGGCGTGTGGCTCGTCGTGGGCGTGCTGCTGCTCCTCCCGCTCGGCTTCGCCGGCTCGGACCTGCACACGGCGGTCCAGGTCCCGGCGCTCGCCGTGATCCTCCTGTCCCTGGTCGTGGTGGCGGGACGGGGAGGCCAGATCGCGCTGGGGCAGGCGGCGTACGCGGGTCTGGGCGCCCTGTTCACCGCCCTCCTGACGTCCCGTGGGGTGCCGGGCCTCGTGGCGCTCGGGCTCGCGGTGCCGCTGGTGGCAGCGGTGGGCCTGCTGACGGGCCGCCCCGCCATCCGCAGGCACGGCCTGGCGCTCGCGCTCGTGACCCTCGCGACGGGGGTGGCGGTGAGCCGCTTCGTCCTCACCCAGCCGTACGCGACGGCCGGCCTGTCCCTGGGCCGCCCGGCGGGCTTCTCCGACGACCGCGCCTTCTACGCCCTCGAACTCGTCGTCCTGGCGGGCTGCCTGGCCCTGGTGGCGGCGCTCCGCCGGGGCCGTACGGGCAGGGCGCTCGCCGCCCTGCGGGACCACGAGCCGGGCGCGGAGGCCTCGGGCGTCCCCGTCCCCCGCCTGAAGCTCCTGGCGTTCGTCCTGGGCGCGGCCCTGGCGGCCCTCGGCGGCGGCCTCCTCGGCATGGGCCTGCGCGCCTTCGAGCCGGAGGCGTACGACCCGGTACGGGGTCTGCTGTGGTTCGCCGCGGTCCTGGTCCTGGGCGCCGACAGCCTGCTGACCCCGCTGGCGGCGGCCACCCTCCTGGTCACCCTGGACGCGGGCCCGCACGCGGGCGCGGCAGCCCTCCTCCTGGGCCTCCTGGCGGCACTGACGGGCAGGATCCCGCCGCTGATGAATCTGCTCCCCCGGAAGGTCCCCTCACGGAAAGCCGCCGACGCCGCCGAGCCCCCCACGGGAAGACCCGCACGTCTGTCGCACCCCCTCCGCGCCGCACCGGCCCGCCCCGCACGGCTCCACGCCCACCACCTCACCGTCACCTACCCCGGAGGGGTCACCGCCCTGAGCGACGTCACCCTCCCCCTCGCCCCCTCCCGCGTCACCGCCCTCGTCGGCCCCAACGGCGCCGGCAAGTCCACCCTGTTCGACTGCCTCGCCGGAACCCTCCGTCCCCATCACGGCCGGGTCACCCTCGACGGCACCGACATCACCTCCCGCCCCGCCCACGCCCGCACAGGACTCGGCATCGCCCGCACGTTCCAGCGGCTCGCCGTCTTCCCCTCGCTCACCGTCGAGGAGAACGTCCGCCTGGGCCAGGAGCGGGGCAGGATCCGTACGGACCCCGCCGCCGTCGAGCGGAGCCTCCGGCTGCTCGGGCTCGCCGGAGCCGTACGGCACGAGCCGGCGGCGGACCTGCCCACCGGGATCCTGCGCCGGGTCGAGCTGGCGCGCGCCCTCGCGGGGCGGCCGCACACCCTGCTCCTCGACGAGCCCGCCGCCGGTCTCGACACCGCCGAGTCGGCCGCGCTCGCCCGGATCCTCGCCGCGCTGGCCGCCGACGGCCTGACGGTCCTGGTCGTCGAGCACGACCTGGACCTGGTCGCCGGGATCGCCCACACGGTGCACACCATGGAAGGCGGCCGGATCGTGTCATGACCCTCGCCATGGCCCTGCGCGGCGCACGGGTCCGCTACGGCCCGCTGGAGGCCCTGCACGGCCTGGACCTGCCCGTGCCGGCCGGCACGGTCACCGTGCTCCTTGGCAGGAACGGCTCAGGGCGTACGACGGCCCTGCGCGCCCTCGCGGGCACGGTGCGCCTCTCCGCGGGCCGGGTCCTGTGGCACGGCGCCGACGTCACCCGGCTGCGGGCCCACGAGCGGGCGCGCCGGGGGCTGTGCTTCGTACCCGACCTGGAGGCGGTCTACGCGGGCCTCACGGTCGCCGAGAACCTCGCGCTCTGCGCGCCCGGCGCCGCTCCCCCGTACCCGGAACTCGTCCCCCTGCTGTCCCGGACCGCCGGCACCCTCTCCGGTGGGGAGCGCCGCATGCTGGCGCTCTCGCGCGCCCTCCTGGCGGCCCACGCGCGCGTGGTGCTCGTCGACGAGCCGTCGCTCGGTCTGGCCCCGCCGGTCGCGGCCCGGACGTACCGGCGCCTGGCGGCTCTCGCCGTGGAGGGCGGGGCCGCGGTGGTGCTCGCGGAGCAGCGCGTACCGGACGGGCTGCCGCCCGGCTCGCTGGTGCACGAGCTGCGGCGCGGCTCACTCGCGTTCAGCGGGGAGCCGGCCGAGCCGAGGTGACGGCGGATCAGAGCGGGGCGATCCGCAGCATGGTCCCGACGACGACCCGGTTCGGGTCGGCCCCGATCAGGTCGCGGTTCGCCTTGTACAGCGCCTGCCAGCCGCCCTTGATCGCGAAGCGGCGGGCGACCGAGCTGAGCGTGTCGCCGGGCCGGACGGTGTGGACGCGCCCGCTCAGCCCGTATCGCTTGGAGCAGACCGGCCAGGCCTCCCAGCCCTGGGTGCGGAGCACCTCCTCCGCGACGGCGATCTGCTGCGGCCGGGTCGCCAGGTCGGCGCGCCCGGCGTACGCGAGGCCGCCGTGCTCGACCCAGGTCGGGTGCCAGAACTGGAGGCCCCCGTAGAAGCCGTTGCCGGTGTTGACGTGCCAGCGGCCGCTGCTCTCGCACTCGGCGACGCAGCCCCACGGCCACTGGTCCTTCGCGCAGGGGTACGAGGGAACGGCCGCGGCGGCCCGCAGCCCGTCGGACAGGTCACGAAGCCCGTCGGAGGCGTCCCGGAGCACGGCGGGTACGTCCCGGAGCACGGTGGAGGTGCTCCCGGGTCCCGTCGGCACGTCCTTGGCCACGGCGGGCGCCGTGGCCAGGGTCAGCAGCGCGGCCGCGGACGCCACCACGAGGGAACCGGTCGTCCAAAATCGGATCTTCGACATCGGGGCAGGCTAGGCAGCCCGCCGGCACCCCCGGCCCGTGCCGCGCGGAACACTGTCAACACCCCACCCGGTCGGAGTCACGGGACCCCGCGCACGAGCCGGAGGCAAGTTGCCTCGCTTCCGCGCGTGACCCCGGCCGAGCCTGACCCGTTGAACTCGGCATGAGACGACCGGGAACGGCCCGGCGTCCCCCCGTACCGAGTCCAGGGAGCCCCCCGTGCCGCGCATGCTCGACGTCAGCGAGGACGTACGCGCCGAGATCGGCGACGAAGAAGCGGACCGGCTGCTCGCCGGCGACAACGCCCCGGGCAGCTACGACTGCACCTCCTGCCGCACGCCGGGGGACTCCGACCAGGAGCGCACCAGCACCGTGCTGTTCGTCGGAGAGGAGACCGCGGTCCTGGCGTTCGCCCACGCCAGCTGCATTCCGTCGCAGGTCGTCCGGGTCGCGGAGGAGCAGCTCCAGGGAGCCGTCGCCTCCATCACGGCCACGGACACCGCCGCCGCACTCACCGCCGCCCACCCCGAGCAGGCCGTGCTCGGCGTCACGAGCGGTCTCGTCCTGATCGAGGGCGAGCTGCACCCGGCGCTCGTCGTGGAGCCGACCGCCCCCGTGGCCCGCCCGGGTTCGGACGGCCTCACCGACGAGTTCCTGCCGCTCCTCGCCGACCAGGGCTTCCAGCAGGTCATGGACCTGAACGAGAAGCCGGCGGCGCTGCCGGGCTGGTCGGTCCTGGTCGCCATGGGCCAGCTGCACTCCGTCCTCCAGCCGGGCCCCGGCGGCGCCGGTCAGGCCGCCTGGTGGCAGGCGCACCAGCCGCTCCAGGTCACCGAGGGCTGGCGCGCGGCGGCCAACAAGTCGCACACCGTGCTGGTCTTCGCCGCCCCGGTGGGCTCGATCGGCCAGCAGCCGCGCGAGGATCTGCTGCGCGACGCGTTGGAGAAGGCGGCGGCGAACGGGCGCCTGGTCGCCGCCGCGATGCCGCTGGCCGGTACCTGATGGACGACGGCCGACCGGGCATAGGGTGGACGCGGGTCCCCGGTGTTCCCGTGGGACCGGCCGGTCCCGGGGGCGTGCCGGGGGCTCCGGCCGTGCCGCGTCCCCGGCGGGCACCCCATTCGGAGAGCCGCCCGCATCCGACGGGCGGCGGGGTCGTTGGCACCTACGTGCACGCATACGACCCCTTCCCCCAGCCGTATCCGAGTCAGATCCCTTCGATGCGCCCCGCGCAGGACGTCACGGCGGGCCCTTCGGCCACGCCGATCTACGACGCCCTGTTCTCGGAGTACCGCAGGTCGTTCCGCACGCTGCCGGGCGACCGCAGCGGCGAGGAGGGGTTGAGCTTCCGGGCCTTCGGTACGGCGGTGAGCACGGGCGTACACGGACACGCGCAGCGGTACGCGGCGGCGTATCCCCCGGCGTGGACGGCGCAGCACTCCCATCCGCCCGCGCAGGCGGCGCTGCCACCGGGACCTCGCAGGGGCCTCTAGGCGGGACCACCGGGGACACGGCTGAGGGCCGGGGCGCTGATCGCCCCGGCCCTCAGCCGTGTCACGCCTCGGAAGGCGGTTCTACTTCTTGCGGCCGCGCTTCTCGCGGACCCGGACCGAGATGTGGATCGGGGTGCCCTCGAAGCCGAACTCCTCACGGAGGCGGCGCTCGATGAAGCGGCGGTAGCCGGCCTCCAGGAAGCCGGAGGCGAAGAGCACGAACCGGGGCGGCTTGGTGCCCGCCTGCGTACCGAAGAGGATGCGGGGCTGCTTGCCGCCGCGGATCGGGTGCGGGTGGGCCGCGACGATCTCACCGAGGAAGGCGTTGAGCCGGCCGGTGGGGACGCGGGTCTCCCAGCCGGCGAGGGCGGTCTCGATGGCCGGGACCAGCTTCTCCATGTGGCGGCCGGTCTTCGCGGAGACGTTGACCCGGGGCGCCCAGGCGACCTGCTGCATCTCGGTCTCGATCTCGCGCTCGAGGTAGTAGCGGCGCTCCTCGTCGAGCTCGTCCCACTTGTTGTAGGCGATGACGATGGCGCGGCCCGACTCGACCGCCATCGTGATGATGCGCTGGTCCTGTACCGAGATGTTGTCGGTGGTGTCGATGAGGATGACGGCCACCTCGGCCTTCTCGACGGCGGCGGCCGTCCGCAGGGAGGCGTAGTAGTCCGCGCCCTCCTGGAGGTGGACCTTCTTGCGGATGCCGGCGGTGTCGACGAACTTCCACGTCACGCCGCCGAGCTCGATCAGCTCGTCGACCGGGTCACGGGTGGTACCCGCGAGCTCGTTGACGACGACGCGGTCCTCGTTCGCCACCTTGTTGAGCAGTGAGGACTTGCCGACGTTCGGGCGGCCGATGAGGGCGATGCGGCGCGGGCCGCCGACGGCGTTTCCGAAGCGCTGCTCGGGAGCCTCGGGCAGCTTCCTCAGGACCTCGTCGAGGAGGTCGCCGGTGCCGCGGCCGTGCAGCGAGGAGACGGGGAAGGGCTCGCCGAGGCCGAGGGACCAGAGCGTGGCCGCGTCGGCCTCGCCGGACTGGCCGTCGACCTTGTTCGCGGCGAGGACGACCGGCTTCCCCGCACGGCGGAGCAGCTTGACGACGGCCTCGTCGGTGTCGGTGGCGCCGACGGTGGCGTCCACGACGAAGAGGCAGGCGTCGGCCGCCTCGATGGCGTACTCGGCCTGGGCGGCGACGGAGGCGTCGATGCCGAGGACGTCCTGCTCCCAGCCGCCGGTGTCGACGACCTTGAAGCGGCGCCCGGCCCATTCGGCCTCGTAGGTGACGCGGTCGCGGGTGACGCCCGGCTTGTCCTCGACGACGGCCTCGCGGCGGCCGATGATGCGGTTCACCAGGGTCGACTTGCCGACGTTCGGGCGGCCGACGACGGCGAGGACGGGAAGGGGGCCGTGGCCGGCCTCCTCGATCGCGCCCTCGACCTCCTCGACGTCGAAGCCTTCTTCCGAAGCGAGCTCCATGAACTCCGCGTACTCGGCGTCGCCAAGTGCTCCGTGGTCGTGCTGGTCGTTCATGAAGTCCGTTCCTTGATCATTCGTGGTCGGTGGGTCCCCGGGCCGCGGGGCCCACTACTCAAAGTCTCGCTCAGCGCCCGGTGAGGCGCCTGGCGTTTTCCAGGTGGTCGGTGAGCTTCCCCTGGATTCGTACGGTGGCCTCGTCGAGGGCCTTGCGGGTGCGGCGGCCCGATCCGTCCCCCGCCTCGAAGGCGTCACCGAAGACGACGTCGACGCGGCCCCTCAGCGGAGGCGCCGCCTTGACCAACCGTCCACGGCGCTCGGTGCTTCCCAGGACGGCCACCGGGACGATCGGGGCACCGCTGCGGACGGCGAAGTAGGCGAGTCCCGCGCGCAGCGAGGCGAAGTCGCCCTCGCCCCGGGTGCCCTCGGGGAAGATCCCGAGGACGCCGCCCTGCTGCAGGACGCCCAGGGCGTTGCCTATCGCGTTCCGGTCGGTGCTCTCGCGGTCCACCTTGACCTGCCCGATGCCCTCCAGGAAGGGCCCGAGGGGCCCGACGAAGGCTTCCTTCTTGACGAGGAAGTGCACGGGCCGCGGTGCGGTGCCCATGACCATGGGGCCGTCGATGTTGTGCGCGTGGTTGACGGCGAGGATGACGGGGCCGGCGGCCGGCACCCGCCAGGCACCGAGGACGCGCGGCTTCCAGAAGCCGTACATCAGCCCGATGCCGATGCGACGGCCGACGGCGGCGCCCTTCAGGGAGGGCAGGGTCACTTGGCCGCCGCCCTCTTCTCGTCCACGAGGGTGACGACGCACTCGATGACCTGGTCCAGGGTGAGGTCGGTGGTGTCGACCTCGACGGCGTCGTCGGCCTTCGCGAGCGGGGAGGTCTTACGGCTGGAGTCGGCCGCGTCCCGCTTGATCAGGGCTTCCTTCGTCGCGTGCACGTCGGCGCCCTTGACCTCGCCGGAGCGGCGGGCGGCACGGGCCTCGGGCGAGGCGGTGAGGAAGATCTTCAGGTCGGCGTCGGGCAGGACGGTGGTGCCGATGTCCCGGCCCTCGACGACGATGCCGTGCTCGGCGCCCTTGGCGATGGTCCGCTGGAGCTCGGTGATGAGCGCCCGCACCTCGGGGACGGCGCTGACGGCGCTGACCTTGGAGGTGACCTCTTCGGTGCGGATGGGGCCCGCCGCGTCGGCGCCGTCGACGGTGATGGTCGGCCGGGCCGGGTCCGTACCGGAGACGATCACCGGCTTGGCGGCGGCGTTGGCCACGGCTTCGGCGTCACTCACGTCGACACCGTTGCTGATCATCCACCAGGTGATCGCCCGGTACTGGGCGCCGGTGTCGAGGTAGCTCAGCCCCAGCTTGGCGGCGACCGCCTTGGAGGTGCTGGACTTGCCCGTGCCGGAGGGCCCGTCGATGGCGACGATCACGGATTCCACGGTGGGAACACCTTCCTGGGGTGAGTGGCGGGACCCGGCGGAGATGCAAGGGACCTCCACAAGGTTACCGAGTCCCCGCACCCGTTCGGCCCAGCCGGTCCCCGGCCCCGCCGGACGGGGCCCGGAGGCCCGCCGGCGCGGGCCCGCGGCCGCGGGCCCGCGCCGGCCGTTCCCGTCAGCCGGTGCGCAGCGCCCAGCCCCGCTCCTGCAGTGCCTTGCCGAGGACCGGGGCCGCCGAGGGCTCCACCATCAGCTGGACGAGACCCGCCTGCTGGCCGGTCGCGTGCTCGATGCGGACGTCCTCGATGTTGACCCCGGCGCGGCCCGCGTCGGCGAAGATCCGGGCCAGCTCGCCCGGCCGGTCGCTGATGAGGACGGCGACGGTCTCGTAGACGGTGGGGGCGGCGCCGTGCTTGCCGGGGACGCGGGCGCGGCCGGCGTTGCCGCGGCGCAGGACGTCCTCGACGCCCGAGGCGCCGTCCCTGCGCTTGTCCTCGTCGGCGGACTGCAGCGAGCGCAGGGCGCGGACGGTCTCGTCGAGGTCGGCGGCGACGCCGGAGAGGACGTCGGCGACGGGGCCGGGGTTGGCGGAGAGGATCTCGATCCACATCCGCGGGTCCGAGGCCGCGATCCGGGTCACGTCGCGGATGCCCTGCCCGCAGAGGCGTACGGCGGACTCGTCGGCCTCCTCCAGGCGGGCGGCGACCATCGACGACACGAGCTGCGGGGTGTGGGAGACGAGGGCGACGGCCCGGTCGTGGGCGTCGGCGTCCATGACGACGGGGACGGCCCGGCAGAGGGCGACGAGTTCCAGGGCGAGGTTGAGGACCTCGGTGTCGGTGTCGCGGGTGGGGGTGAGGACCCAGGGCCGGCCCTCGAAGAGGTCGGCGGTCGCCGCGAGCGGGCCGGAGCGCTCCTTGCCGGACATGGGGTGCGTACCGATGTACGAGGTGAGGTCGAGGCCGAGGGCCTCGAGCTCGCGCTTGGGGCCGCCCTTGACGCTGGCGACGTCCAGGTAGCCGCGGGCGAGCCCGGCGGTCATGGCCTCGGCGAGGGTGGCGGCCACGTGCGCCGGCGGCACGGCGACGATCGCGAGGTCGACGGGCCCTTCGGGCGCCTCGTCGGTGCCTCCGCCGAGCGCGGCGGCCGTGCGGGCCCGCGCGGGGTCGTGGTCGCGCAGATGGACGGTGACGCCCCGGCCCGCGAGGGCGATCGCGGCGGAGGTGCCGATCAGACCGGTTCCGATGACGAGCGCTGTTCTCACTGGGCGATGTCCTTGCGCAGGGCGGCCGCGGCGCCGAGGTAGACGTGCGCGATCCGGGACTTGGGCAGATCGGTCTCGACGTGGGCGAGGAGCCGGACGACCCTCGGCATCGCCCCTTCGATGTCGAGCTCCTGTGCGCAGATCAGCGGTACGTCGACGATGCCGATGCCCCGGGCCGCGGCGGCGGGGAAGTCGCTGTGCAGGTCGGGCGTGGCCGTGAACCAGATGCTGATGAGGTCCTCGGTGGTGAGGTCGTTGCGCGTGAGGACGGCGGTGAGCAGTTCCTCGACCTGTTCGCGCATGTGTCCGGCCTCGTCCCGCTCCAGCTGGACGGCTCCTCGGACCGCTCGTACCGCCACGTCGTGCTCCTTACCTGCGTCAGTGCTCCGTTCAGCCTAGTCAGCGGCAGGGGCGGCGCGCCCCGGCGCCCGCCCTCCGAGACGGGGGGCGGGCGCGCGGGGCGGTCTTCAGAGCTGCTGCTGCCGGATGATGTCCTCAAGGGAACCCTGGGGCACCGAGCCGTTCGGCGTCAGCTTGTCGACGGCCTGCGGCAGCACCTGCGCGATCCGGTCGGCCGCCTCCTCCTCGCTCACGCCCGCGTCCGCGGCGACCTTCCGGAGGGCGTCGCCGGGGAGGGCCTCGGCGATCTGGGGACCGCTGACCGGCTGGTTCCGACCGGTGCCGACCCAGGACTGCGCCTGGTCGGCGAGGCCCGACCTCGTGAGCATGTCGATGAGTCCGCCGAGCGGGTTCGAGCCGTTGCCGCCGACACCCGCGCCACCGCCGGCGCCACCGGCGAGGGCGCCGATCAGGGAGCCGAGGATGCCGCCGGCACCACCGCCGCTGCCGCTCTGTCCGCCGCCTCCGAGGAGGCCTCCGAGGAGACCGCCGAGGTCGTTACCCGCCATGGTCCTGCCTTTCGTCCGGTTCGGAACAGGCCCAATGTCACCCGAACCGGAGTGCTCCGCCACTCGGCGTACACGCCGGGCGGGACCGCCGTGCGGGGGAGCCGGGCCCCGGGTCCAGGCGTGTTGCGGTCCCCCGGCGGGCAGCGCGGCGAAGCTGACGGCATGACTTCACGTGCCACCCCTCGCCGTACCGTCCTGTTCGCCGCAGCGGCCCTGACGACGGGCTGCGGCTCGGACGACGGGGGTGACGGCGGCACGAGCACCAGCGCGCCGGCGACGCCCAGCGCCCCGGCCGCCACCCCGCCGGCGGACGCCACTCCCTCGGCGGGCGGCACTCCCTCGGCGGGCGGCACTCCCTCGGCGGGCGCGGCCCCGCTGGCCACGACCTCCGAGATCCCGGTCGGCGGGGGCACGGTCTTCGCGAAGGAGAAGGTGGTCGTCACCCAGCCCACGGCCGGGGATTTCAAGGCGTTCTCGGCGATCTGCACCCATCAGGGCTGCACGGTGAACAAGGTCGCGGACGGCACCATCAACTGCCCCTGTCACGGCTCGAAGTTCCGCGTCGCCGACGGCTCGGTCGCGGCGGGACCCGCATCCCGGCCGCTCCCGGCCGAGCAGATCATTGTCTCGGAGGACACGATCACCCTCGCGTAATCTGCCGGGCATGACTCCGGACGAGCTGGTGCGCGAGCACACGATCTACTCCTGCGTGATGGGCTCGCGCGCCTTCGGTCTGGCGACCGAGGGCAGCGACACGGACGTCCGGGGCGTCTACCTCGCCCCGACGCCGCTGTTCTGGCACTTCGACAAGCCTCCCGCGCATGTGGAGGGGCCGGGTGAGGAGCAGTTCAGCTGGGAGCTGGAACGATTCTGCGAGCTGGCCCTGCGCAACAACCCCAACGTCCTGGAGTGCCTCCACTCCCCCGTCGTCGAGCACGCCGACGATGTCGGCCGCGAACTCCTCTCGCTGCGCGGCGCCTTCCTCTCCCGGCGGGCCCACCAGACCTTCGTCCGCTACGCGGGCGGCCAGCGCCGCAAGCTGGACGCCGACGTCCGCCAGTACGGCCACCCGCGCTGGAAGCACGCCATGCACCTGCTGCGGCTCCTGACCAGCTGCCGCGACCTGCTGCGCTCCGGCGAGCTCCGCATCGACGTCGGCGAGGAGCGCGACCGTCTCCTGGCGGTCAAGCGCGGCGAGGTCCCCTGGCCGGAGGTCGAGTCCTGGATGAACCGCCTCCAGGAGGAGGCCGATCGCGCCCACGACTCGACCCCCCTCCCGGCCGCCCCCGACCACGCGCGCGTGCAGGACTTCCTGATCCGCGCCCGCCGGTCCTCAGCCCTGGACGACCTCTAGACGTACGCCGGGGTCCGTCGTGACGGCAGACCCCAGCCGGGCGCGCACGACGACGTCGTGCAGCGCGTCGTGGACGCGCACCGAATCCGGAAGCCCCGAAGCCGCCTGGGCCTCGTCCAGAAGCCCGTGCAGGGCCTCCGTCTCGGCCCTTACGTCCTCGACCGGCACCTCCGCGAGCCCGTGCTCCGCCGCCGCCTTCGCCGCGACGAGGTCGGGCAGCCGCGCGGGCGCCTCGGCCACCTCGCCGACCAGGGTCGGCAGATGGGCCTGCACCTCGCCCGAACGCATCAGGTGGATGCCGGTGAGCAGGGCCCGGTAGGTGTAGAGCAGCGGCTTGAGCTCGCCGCTGCTCCCGAAGAGCCGCCACTGCGTCCCGGCGAAGCCCCGGTAGTGGTGCGCGTGGTGGCGGGTGAGCAGCTCGGGCACGAGGGAGACCAGCTCCGCGTGGGTCTCCGTGGTGTGCGCGACCAGCGGGGAGGTGAGCTGCTCCAGGACGTAGCCGTTGCGGCGCAGCATGAGCCGGGCGAACTTCCGCAGGTCGTGGGTGACGAGGTCCATCTCGACGCCGTCGCGGTCCCACATCCTGCTGCGGGTCTCCTCGGGTTCGCGCAGGCCTATGAGGGCGTCCACGGGGAGCAGGTGCGCGCCGCGCAGGTCCACGTCCGAGTCTCGGGACGGGAACCCGTACAGGTGCGCGCCGGAGACGGTCGCGAAGAGCAGGGGGTCGAACTGTTCGGCCACGACGGCGGCCAGCTCGGCGTCGAGCGCGGACTCCAGGGTGAGCGTCATGGATCAAGCGTCCCAGAGCGCGCCGAAGGTCAGCAGGTCGCTCCGGTACTCGATGTGCTCCTCCCACTCCTTCGGCCAGGCGTCGGCGCCGAGGTGCGCGCCGGCGAACGCGCCCGCGAGGGCCGCGATCGAGTCGGAGTCGCCGCGGGTGCAGGCGGCGCGGCGCAGCACGGTCAGGGGCTCGCCGGGGAAGAGGAGGAAGCAGAGCAGCCCGGTCGCGAGCGCCTCCTCGGCGATCCAGCCGTCACCGGTGTACGTGCAGGGGTCGAGCTCCGGGTCGGCGGTGCGCTGGACGGCGTCCAGGCGCTCCAGGATCGCCAGGCACTCGTCCCAGCCGCGCCGGATGAAGGAGAGGGCGGAGGGGTCCTGGGAGCGGGTCCAGAGGTCGCCGAGCCAGTGCTCGTGGTAGCGGGAGCGGTTCTCGTACGCGTACGAGCGCAGCTGTCCCACCAGGCCTGCCGGGTCGACGCCCTGGGCGAGGAGGTACACGGCGCGGGCGGTCAGGTCGGAGGCGGCGAGCGCCGTCGGGTGACCGTGGGTCAGGGCCGCCTGGAGCTGCGCGGCACCGGCCCGCTGCTCCTCGCTGAGGCCGGGGACGAGGCCGATGGGGGTGACCCGCATGTTGGCGCCGCAGCCCTTGGAGCCGATCTGGCTGGCGTCCTGCCAGGGGGTGTCGAGCGTCAGGAGCTGGCAGGCGACCATGCAGGTCCGCCCAGGTGCCCGGTTGTTCTCGGGCGACCGGTACCAGTCGACGAACTCGTCGCGGACCGGCCTGGCAAGCCGCAGCGGGGCAAGCACGCCCCGGTCCATCGCCGTGCGGATCCCCCGGGCGAAGGCGAGCGCCATCTGGGTGTCGTCGGTGACGCGGGCCGGGTCGGGGAGCTTCATGTCCCGCCACGGGCCGTACCAGCTGATGGCTCGTGGTACGTCGATGAACTCCGTGGGGCGTCCCAGCGCGTCGCCGAGCGCCAGCCCGATCAGGGAGCCGGTCGCGGCCTGCTTGGTCGCGGTGCGTGTGAGGTTCATGCGGGGCGTCCTTCCGGTCGCAGCAGGGGCGGGTGGAGGGTGGTGGCCCCGCCCGCCCGGTAGAGAGCGGCCGGTTTCCCCCGTCCGCCGGTGAGGCGCGGAGGCCCTTCCACGGCCTGGACGAAGCCGGGCGTGGTGAGGACCTTGCGCCGGAAGTTGGGGCGGTCGAGTTCGACGCCCCAGACCGTCTCGTAGACGTGCCGCAGCTCGCCGAGGGTGAACTCGGGCGGACAGAAGGCGGTCGCGAGGCAGCTGTACTCCAGCTTGGCGCCGACCCGTTCGTGGGCGTCGGCGAGGATCCGGTCGTGGTCGAAGGCGAGATCCCGGACGGTGTCGTACGGCATCCACCGCGCCTGGGCCGCGTCGCCGCCGCCGCGTGGCTCGGGAGGATCGGGTACGAGCGCGGTGAAGGCGACGGAGACGACCCGCATCCTCGGGTCGCGGTCCGGTTCGCTGTAGGTGCGGAGCTGTTCGAGGTGGAGTCCGGCGACGGTGGCGTCGGAGAGCCCGGTCTCCTCTGCGAGTTCGCGGCGGGCGGCCTGTTCGGCGGACTCGCGGGGCAGCACGAATCCGCCGGGGAGCGCCCAGGACCCGGCGTACGGCTCCTGGCCCCGCTCGACGAGCAGCACGTGGAGGCGCTCCTCGCGGACGGTGAGGACGGCGAGGTCGGCGGTGACGGCGAACGGCTCGAAGGCGTACGGGTCGTACCCGTCGGGCACCCGGCGGCCGGTCATCGGCCCGCCGCAAGGCGGTCTGCGAGGCGGTGGTCCTCGGCGAGCAGGGCGTCCACGGCGGCGACGGCCGCCGCGAGCCGCTCCTCGTGGGGGCCGCTGAGGACGGCCGTACGACGGCCGGAGTGGGCGAGCTGGGTGAGGAAGCGGGCGGTCATCCAGGGCCGCAGCTGCTCCCCGTCCCCCACCCTGTCGTCCTCGGACGCGACGCCCCGGTGGTCGGTGAGCAGCCAGAGGTGGTGCCGTCCGCGGGCGGCGATCTCGCCGGTGGCGGGGCTGGTGGTGCCCATGTACCGCTCGTGCCAGATGGTGGCGGCGAAGGCGTCGGTGTCGCAGAAGAGCACGGGCGAGCCGGCGCGGGCCGCCTCCTCCTCCAGTTCGGCCTGGCGCTGGGCGATGACGGGGAAGTCGGTGGAGTGGAAGGTGACGTCGGCCGAGCTGGCGCCGGGGCGGTCGGCGCGGAGTTCGGCGAGCTTGAGGTCCCTGTACGCGCGCGCGTACTCCGGTACGTAACGGGTGCGGGCCCAGACCCCGCCGCGCCGCCGGTAGTGGTCGGCGAGGGCGAGGGCCATGGTGGTGGCGCCGGTGGACTCGGCGCCGAGGACGACGACCCGCCGGGTGAGCGCGGCCCGTACCGGCGGTTCCAGGTACTCCCAGCAGCCGGCCGGATCCGCGAGGACGTCGGCACTGGAGACCGGGAAGCGGGTGTGCCCGGGGTCTACGCAGACGCTGTCGGCGCCGAAGTGGCGGGCGAGCTCCACCCCGTACGGCTCCGAGGTGAAGACGGCGTCGACGGGTTCGGGCACGGCGGCCCGGAGCACGGCCGTGCGCGCGTCCCACCCGTCGGCGGGAGCGTCGTCGGGGGCGCCGACGACGAGGACGTCGGGGTGGATCTCGCGCATCCAGGTGACCCTGTCCTCCAGCGGGAGGCTGTCCACGGAGGAGGCGCGGACGAGCACGGTGAGGCGCTCGCAGCGGGCGGCGGCGGTGCGGACGAGGTGGTGGTGGCCGGCGTGCGGCGGACAGAACCTGCCGGGGACGAGGCCGTGGCCGTATCGCTTCATGCCGTCACCTCCGCCGTGTACAGGACCCCCGCCGTGTGCGGCCGGAGTTCGGAGCCTGGTCCACCCCCGTGGGTCCAGGTCCGCCGGCCGTACACGGCGAGGCTCATGCCAGCTCCTTTAAGAGTCACCTTGACTATAAAGGAGGACGACCTTCGGCCACAAGGCCGGAAAGGACAGCGGCGACAGCGGCGACAGCCGGAACGCGGAGAAGCCCGCGACCGCCGGGCGGTCACGGGCTTCCTCGTACGACAGACGCGGGGCCTTACATGTTGACTTCCTTCATCAGCATGCCGACCTCGGTGTTGGTGAGCCGGCGCAGCCAGCCCGACTTCTGGTCGCCCAGGGCGATCGGGCCGAAGGCCGTCCGGACCAGCTTCTCGACCGGGAAGCCCGCCTCGGCCAGCATGCGGCGCACGATGTGCTTGCGGCCCTCGTGCAGCGTGACCTCGACAAGGTAGTTCTTGCCGGTCTGCTCGACCACGCGGAAGTGGTCGGCCTTGGCGTAGCCGTCCTCCAGCTGGATGCCGTCCTTCAGCCGCCTGCCGACCTCGCGGGGCAGGGGCCCCGTGATGGCGGCCAGGTAGGTCTTCTTCACGCCGTACTTCGGGTGCGTGAGGCGGTGGGCCAGCTCACCGTGGTTGGTGAGGAGGATGATGCCCTCGGTCTCCGTGTCGAGCCGGCCGACGTGGAACAGCCGGGTCTCACGGTTGTTGACGTAGTCGCCCAGGCACTGGCGGCCGTCCGGGTCCTCCATGGTGGAGACGACGCCGGCCGGCTTGTTCAGCGCGAAGAACAGGTGCGACTGGGTGGCGACGGTCAGGCCGTCCACCTTGATCTCGTCCTTCTCCGGGTCGACGCGCTTGCCCTGCTCCAGGACGATCTCGCCGTTGACCTCGACGCGGGCCTGCTCGATGAGCTCCTCACAGGCACGCCGCGAGCCCATGCCGGCACGGGCGAGGACCTTCTGCAGCCGCTCGCCCTCCTGCTCGGCGCCGGGGAAGGTCTTCGGGGTCTTGATCTCGGGCCGGCCCTCGTACCGCTCCCGGTTGCGCTGCTCGATCTTGGCCTCGAGCTCGCGCGAACGGGCCGGCGCCTGCCGCTGCCCGTGCGGGCCGCGACGGGGCGGCACGCCCTGGGGGGCCTTGGGGCCGCCCTTGGCGCCGCCGCGGGCCGCGGCGCCGCGGCCCTTCTTCGGGGGCTCGGAGGGGCCGCCTACGTCGTAGGAGCGCTCCTCGGGGCGAGGCCGGCGCGGGTTGCCCGGGCGCTGGTCGTCACGACCGCCGCCGCCGGCACCGCGGTAACCGCCACCGCCGCCGGAGCCGCCGGAGCCGCTGCCACCGCGGTAGCCACCGCCGCCGGATCCACCGCTGCCACCGGAGCCACTGCCGCCACGGTAGCCACCGCCACCGGAGCCGCCGGAGCCACTGCCGCCACCGGAGCCCCGGTAGCCGCCACCGCCGCCGCTGCCGCTGCCACCGGAGCCGCGGTAGCCACCGCCGCCGCCGGAGCCGCTGCCACCACGGCCGCCACCGCTGCTGCCGCCGCGGCCGCCGCTGTTGCCACCACGGCTCCCGCCGTTGTTTCCGCTGCTGTTCCTGCCGCTGCTGCTTCGCATCAAACTTCCGTCTTGTCGTCGTCGTCCTCACGACCCGGTGCATCCGGATCGAACGAGGGAACCCCTTCCAGCGAGTCCGGCTCGACCGCCTCCGCCTCGGGGAGGAAGGGCGCCAGCTCGGGGAGCTCGTCCAGGCCACGCAGGCCCATCCGCTCCAGGAAGTAGTTCGTCGTCCTGTACAGGATCGCACCTGTTTCGGGTTCCGCGCCCGTCTCCTCCACCAGACCCCGCTGCAGGAGGGTCCGCATCACCCCGTCGCAGTTGACCCCGCGGACCGCCGAGACCCTCGAACGGCTGACCGGCTGGCGGTACGCGACGACCGCCAGGGTCTCCAGGGCCGCCTGGGTGAGCCGGGCCTGCTGCCCCTCCAGGACGAAGGCCTCGACGGCCTCGGCGTGCTCGGGGCGGGTGTAGTAGCGCCAGCCGCCGGCCACCAGCCGCAGCTCGAAGCCGCGGCCCTGGGCGGTGTACTCGTCGGCCAGCTCGCGCAGGGCGTCGGCCACCTCGCGGGGGGCACGGTCCAGGACCTTGGCGAGGTGCGCCTCGGTGGCGGGCTCGTCGACGACCATGAGGACGGCTTCGAGGGCGGGCTTGAGGTCGCTCACGCGGGGTCCTCCTGGTCGAATTCGTCCGTCACGGCTCCGGCAGGGTCCGTCTCCCCGCCGGTCCAGGAGACCGTGAGGTCTCCGAGGGCGGTCTCCTGGTCGAGGGCGACGGCCTTCTCGCGGTAGAGCTCCAGCAGCGCGAGGAAGCGGGCGACGACGGTGAGGGTGTCGTCGCCGACGTCCTCGATCAGCTCCCGGAAGAGCGCCGCGCCGCGCTCCCGCAGCAGCGCGACGACCACGGCGGCCTGCTCGCGGACGCTGACGAGCGGGGCGTGGATGTGGTCGACGTACACCTGCGGCTCGGCCTTCGGCTGCATGGCCTTGGCGGCCAGCCTGGCGAAGCCCTCGGCGCCGATGGAGATGACGACCTCGGGGAGCAGCTCGGCGTGGTGCGGTTCGAGTCCGACGGTACGGGGGTGGCGGCGGCCCTCGGCCTCCCAGCGCTCCTCGAAGATCGCCGCGACGCGTTTGTACGCCCGGTACTGCAGGAGCCGGGCGAAGAGCAGGTCGCGCGCCTCCAGGAGCGCGAGGTCGGCCTCGTCCTCCACCTCTGCGGCGGGCAGCAGCCGGGCGGTCTTGAGGTCGAGCAGGGTGGCGGCGACGACGAGGAACTCGGTGGTCTGGTCGAGGTCGCCGTCGGGGCCCAGGGCGCGCAGATGCGCCATGAACTCGTCGGTGACCTGGGAGAGGGCGACCTCGGTGACGTCGAGCTTGTGCTTGGTGATCAGCTGGAGGAGCAGGTCGAAGGGACCTTCGAAGTTCGAGAGCCGCACGGTGAACCGTCCGTCACCGCTCGCATGGCCCTCAGCGGCCCCGTCCTGGGCCGCCACCGGCCCGACGTCCGGCAGGGGCTCCAGAGCCTCTGCGGGCTCCTCCTCGCCCCGTGGAGGCTCTTCCTCGCCCCGTGGGGGCGTTCCCTCGCCCCGAACGGGCCCCGGCTCGCCGCGTATGGGCTCCGCCTCCCCCCGGCCGCGGCCCAGGAGGCGGCGGCGCGGCGGGCGGGACGTTTCGTCGGAGGCGTGGTGCATGGAGGTCCAGGGGGAACGGAGAGCGCGGGCAGCCCGCAGGCTACCTTCAGCGGCCGCGCAGACGGCGGACGAGGATGCTCGCGTCGCCGCGGGACTCCAGGTCCGCCAGGACGACCGCGACGGCCTCCCGGACGATCCGGCCCCGGTCGACGGCGAGGCCGTGCTCGCCCCGCAGTACGAGCCGGGCGTGCTCCAGGTCCATCAGCTCCTCGGCGGAGACGTAGACCGTGATCTTCTCGTCGTGGCGCTCGCGGCCGCTGGGCCGCCGGTTCGGGGCACGGCCGCCGCGCCGCCGCGCCGCCGGGGCGGGCACCGGTGCGGAGGGCGCGGACTTGGCCGCGGCGCCTTCGGGCTCCGCCGTCCGGGCCCGCGGTTCGGCCGTGTCCGAGTCCGCCGTCGTGTGCTCCGCGGAGCCGGAGCCCTCGGCGGCCGCCGGGGTGCTCTCGCCCGCCGGTGCCGGGACGGCCCGGCGGGGTGCGGACGCCTGGAGCGCCATCCCCCCGGTCGTACGGAAGAGTTCGTCGGCGCCGGGCAGACTCACTCGGCGTGACACCGGGCGAGCACCTCCCTGGCGAGCTGGCGGTAGGCGGCGGCGCCCACGGAGTTGGAGGCGTACGTGGTGATGGGCTCGCCGGCGACCGTGGTCTCCGGGAAGCGCACGGTCCGCCCGATGACCGTGTGGTACACGTGGTCGTCGAAGGCCTCGACGACGCGCGCGAGGACCTCACGGCTGTGCACGGTGCGGGAGTCGTACATCGTGGCGAGGATGCCGTCGAGCTCCAGGTCGGGGTTGAGCCGCTCCTGGACCTTCTCGATGGTCTCGGTCAGCAGGGCCACTCCGCGCAGCGCGAAGAACTCGCATTCCAGCGGCACGATGACCTTGTGAGCCGCCGTCAGGGCGTTCACGGTCAGCAGGCCGAGCGAGGGCTGACAGTCGATCACGATGTAGTCGTAGTCGTTCATCAGCGGCTTCAGGGCGCGCTGGAGCGTCGACTCTCGCGCGACCTCGCTGACGAGCTGGACTTCGGCGGCCGAGAGGTCGATGTTGCTCGGCAGCAGGTCCATGTTGGGCACGGCGGTCTTGAGGAGGACCTCGTCGGCCGACATGCCCCGCTCCATGAGCAGGTTGTAGACGGTGAGGTCGAGCTCCATCGGGTTCACGCCGAGGCCGACCGACAGGGCTCCCTGCGGGTCGAAGTCGACGAGCAGCACCCGTCGTCCGTACTCGGCGAGCGCGGCACCCAGGTTGATGGTCGACGTGGTCTTGCCGACGCCGCCCTTCTGGTTGCACATCGCGATGATCTTCGCGGGTCCGTGGTCGGTCAGTGGACCCGGGATCGGGAAGTACGGAAGGGGCCGTCCGGTGGGGCCGATCCTCTCGCGGCGCTGGCGTGCAGCGTCGGGTGCGAGGGTGGCCGCGTACTCCGGGTCGGGCTCGTACTCGGCGTCGGGGTCGTAGAAGTGCCCCTCGGGCACCTCGTCAAAGGCGGCGAAGTGGGTGGACTCTCGGCCCATCTCGTTGCCGGCCGTGGCGTTCACGTGTAGGCCGTCCATCGTCTTCATCGTGTGGGCTGTCGTCATGGGCTGGTGCGTCGCGAAGGTCCGCACCGCGACGGAGCCGATCGGAGCACCTGGCGCACCGCTCCCGGGAGTAATTGTCGACTCATTCACAAGTCGTCTTACCTCCTTGGATGTCACCAGGAACATTTATCGATAGGTCAGCGTGGCACCATGCCGACGGTTGGCGACTCTATGGCGTGTCACCGCTCCGCAGCAACACAATCCGCCGGACCCGGCCGGATGTGTCGGCAACCGAACACGTCTCTGTCAAGGGTGCGCAGGCATGCATCCACACGTTTCAGGGGTGTGCGAAACGGTTAAAGGGTTACGTTCGAGGCGAGTTGACCGAACGTTTCTCCGGGCCCGGACACGCGTCCGGCCGGACCTTGTCGAACAAGGTCCGGCCGGGCGTGTGGCATTGACGGCACGCGTTGACGGCGGTGCCGCGGGGATCAGCCCAGGAGGCTGTTCAGCTCCAGGTGCTCGAGGCCGTGCGCCTCGGCGACCTCCTTGTAAACCACCTTGCCGTCATGGGTGTTGAGGCCCAGGGCGAGCGCGGAGTCGCGGCGCAGCGCCTCGACCCAGCCGTTGTTCGCCAGCGACACGATGTAGGGCAGCGTGGCGTTGGTGAGGGCGTAGGTGGAGGTGTTCGGGACCGCGCCGGGCATGTTGGCGACGCAGTAGAAGACCGAGTCGTGGACCTGGAAGGTCGGCTCGGCGTGGGTGGTCGGGTGCGAGTCCTCGAAGCAGCCGCCCTGGTCGATCGCAATGTCGACAAGGACACTTCCGGGCTTCATCTTGGCGACGAGCTCGTTGGTGACCAGCTTCGGGGCCTTGGCGCCCGGGATGAGGACGGCGCCGATGACGAGGTCGGCCTCGACGACGGCCTTCTCCAGCTCGAAGGCGTTGGAGACGATCGTCTTCACCTTGGTGCCGAAGATCTTGTCGGCCTCGCGGAGCTTGTTGATGTCGCGGTCGAGCAGGGTCACGTGGAAGCCCATGCCGACGGCGATCTGGGTGGCGTTCCAGCCGGAGACGCCGCCGCCGATGACGACGCACTCGCCGGCGTGGGTGCCGGGGACGCCGCCGGGGAGGACGCCACGGCCGCCGACCGAGCGCATCAGGTGGTAGGCGCCGACCTGCGGGGCCAGCCGGCCCGCGACCTCGGACATCGGGGCGAGCAGCGGCAGGGCGCGGTTCGCGGTCTCGACGGTCTCGTACGCGATCGCGGTGGTGCCGGACGCGAGGAGCGCGTCCGTGCACTCGCGGGAGGCGGCGAGGTGCAGGTAGGTGAAGAGGGTCTGGTCCTTGCGGAGGCGGTGGTACTCCTCCGCGATGGGCTCCTTGACCTTGAGCAGCAGGTCGGCGGTGGCCCAGACCTCGTCGGCGGTGGCGAGGATCTCGGCGCCGGCGGATACGTACTCCTCGTCCGTGATCGAGGAGCCGACACCGGCGTTCTGCTCGACGAAGACCTGGTGGCCGTGGCGGACGAGCTCGTGGACACCCGCAGGGGTGATGGCCACGCGGAACTCGTTGTTCTTGACCTCGCGGGGGATGCCGACCTTCATCGTCGATCACGGTCCTTGAATCAGGGAGGGATATCTGGGGCACTGCGATACATACCCGGATGCACTGCGGCGCACCGGGGCAGACCACGTTCGAACGCGGCGCACCCAGTCTAATGAAGGAGTTCCCGGTGTCTAGCCTTTCAAAGTACTAATCTTCGACGAACCCACTACGGATTTCGTAGGCGGATCATTCCGTTTCCAGCAGCCTCTCGGCTGCGGACCGGTGCAGCCGGGCAGCGGCCGGGTCACCGAGCCGGTCGAGGGTGTCGGCGAGCCGCAGCCGGAGCGCGGCCTGCAGCCGGGTGTCCTCGGCACGCCGGGCCCACTCCACCGCCTCCTCGCAGGTCCGCAGCGATTCCTCGGGCCGCCCGGCGTACTCCTGGACCCGGGCGGCCTCGCTCAACGCCCGCGCGTAGCCCGGGAGATCGTCGAGCCTCCGGTGGCCGGCCGCGGCGGCCCGCCAGTTCCGCAGGGCCTCGCCGTACCGGCCCGCGTAGGTCTGCACGGCGCCGAGGCGGGCGTACAGCCGGGCCTGGTCGGCCTGCTCGTCCCGCGCGAGACGCTGGGCGAGCGCCCGTCCGTACCAGTCGCCGGCCCGCGGCCAATCCCCCAGCTCCTGATACGCGCCACCTACGGATTCCATCGCGCGACCGGTCGCGTACGGATCATTTGCTGCGCGTCCGGCATCCAAAGCCAACCGATATCGCAGCAGAGCGTCCTTGGTGCGCCCGGTACGGGCGTCGAGATCGGCCAGGTTGAGCAGGGCGGCGGCCCGCTCCCGGTGCAGTCCGCGCCGCTCGGCCACGTCCAGGACCAGCTGGTGGAGGCCGTACAGCTCGGGGGCGGCGGCCTCGGCTCCCCGGTGCGCGGCGAGCGCCCTCACCAGGGAGGCCACCAGGCGCCGCGCGAGGGTGTCGAGCTCCCCGTCGGCGACCGCGAGCCGGGCGGAGGCGAGCAGGAAGGGCTGCCGGGAACGCAGCCACGCGGCGCCGGCGGCGGCGTTCGGGAAGCGCAGGGCGCGCGGCAGACCGGCCAGCTTCCGGCGGGCGGCCGAGTCCTCGGGTTCGGTGACCGCACGGCAGGACTGGAGGAGCCGTACGGTCCGCTCCAGCATCCGGGCCCGGGCGAGCTGCACCTCGGCGGGCCGGTCGCGCTCCTCCAGCTGGGCGCGAAGGAGGGGGACGAGGTGGCCGGGCACCTCGTACTGCCCGTCCTCGCCGCCGGAGACGAGCCCGAGGGCGGCGAAGTCGGCGAGGGTGGTCGTGGCGGCCGAGACGGAGCAGCCGGCCAGGGCGGAGGCGATGTGGGCGTCGGCCCGGCCGAGCGGGGCCAGGGAGAGGTAGCGCAGTATCCGGGCGGCGGTGGCGGGCAGCGCCTCGTGGGCGAGCGTGAAGGTCCGGGTGAGCGGATCGCCGCTGAGTCCGCGCAGCCGCTTGGCGAGGTCGGCGACGGAGAACGTCGGCTGGGTGGAGAGCCAGCCGCCGGCGAGGACGACCGCGGCGGGCAGCCCGCCGCACTCCTCGACGAGGGTCTCGGCGGCCTGCGGGTCGACGGTGATGCGTACGGAGCCGGTGAAGGCGGTGAGCAGCTCGATGGCCGACTTGGGGTCGAGCCCGCCGAGCGTGCAGGGCCGTACGTCGGGGATGCCGGTGAGCGGTCCGCGGGAGACGCCCACCACCAGGACTCCGGGGTCGTCGGGGATCAGCGGGTCGGCCTGTGCGGCGTCCACGGCGTCGTCGAGGACGAGGACGGCCCGGCGTCCGGCGAGGGCGTCGCGGACCAGTTCGGTCAGCTCGTCCTCGGCGGCGCCCGGGGGTTCGGCGACCCCGAGCGCGGCGAGGAGTTCCCGGGCGACCTGGGCGGTGGGGACGGGGTCGCCGCCGGGCTCGGTGAGCCGGGCCCGGAAGATCCCGTCGGGGTAGCGGTCGGCGACTCCGGCGGCCAGTTCCTCGGCGAGCGCCGTGCGTCCCGAGCCGGGCTTGCCCGCGATGAGCAGGACCCGGGCGCGGGGGGCCTTGCGGCCGGTGAGGGTGTCGAGGCCGGTGCGCTCGATGTCGGCACGCAGGGCCTTCAACTCCCGCTGCCGGCCGAAGAAATGCCGGCTGCCGGCCGCCGCCACCGCCTGATCCGTCACGGGCCACGCTCCCGTCCACCTGCGCACACGCCGATCCCGCGGGGGTCTCCTCACGGGCGATTCCGAGCGTAGTTCAGGGCACGGTACGGACCCGGCGGAGCGCGGCGGACACGTCCCCCGATCGGATCAGCGGATGGTCACACCGGTTCTGTACGAACAGGCCCCTGATACCCGTACGAACCGGCCCTCGCCTCCCGCACGAACGGGCCCCGACACCCGTACGAACGGGACCGCCGGGACCCGTACCGGCCCAGGGGCGCCGCCCCTACGACTCGAACGGCCGGGCCGGCCACGGCGCCTCGGCCGGGCGCAGGGCGTCGAGCCCCTCGCCCGCCCGCGCGGCGGCCAGCGACAGGACACCCACGACCAGGCAGTTGTTGTGCAGCTCGCCCGCGAGCACCTTCCGTACGAGGTCCGCGAGCGGCACGCGCGCCAGCTCCATGTCGGCCTCCTCCTCGGCGACCTCGAAGCGCTCGCCCTCCGCCTCCGCGAGGTCCCGGGCGAGGAAGATCCGTACGGCCTCGTCGCAGCCGCCCGGCGTCGTGTAGACGTCGGCGAGGACCCGCCAGTCCTCGGCCTTGACGTGCGCCTCCTCGTACAGCTCGCGCTGCGCGGCGTGCAGCGGGTTCTCCCCGGGCACGTCGAGCAGCCCGGCCGGGATCTCCCACAGCCTCTGCCGCACGGGGTGCCGGTACTGCCGGAGGACGACCACACGGTCCTCTTCGTCCAGGGCGAGCACGGCGACCGAGCCGGGGTGGACCTGGTAGTCACGGCGGTGGACGGAGCCGTCCGGCATGACCACGTCGTCCGTGCGGACACTCGTCTTGTTGCCCGTGAAGGGGGTCGCGGTCGCGACGACCCGCCACTCCTCCGGGGTGTCCTGCACCTGCTGCATGAGCTGTCCTCCCACATACGAAAACCGGGGTACGCGTCCCGGAAGGGACCCGTACCCCGGCAACGTTAACGCGCCGTACTACTTCGCCGTCTTGCGCTCCACGGCCGCCTTGACCAGGCCCGCGAAGAGCGGGTGCGGGCGGGTCGGGCGGGACTTCAGCTCCGGGTGCGCCTGGGTGGCGACCAGGTAGGGGTGGACCTCGCGCGGGTACTCGACGAACTCGACGAGCTTGTTGTCCGGGGAGGTGCCGGAGAAGACCAGACCGGCCTTCTTCTCCAGCTCCGCGCGGTAGGCGTTGTTCACCTCGTAGCGGTGACGGTGGCGCTCCTCCACGTAGGGCTCGTCGCCGTAGGCCTCGCGGACGACGGAACCCTCGGCGAGCTTCGCCGGGTAGAGACCCAGGCGCATCGTTCCGCCGAGGTCGCCGGCGCCCTCGACGTACGCGAGCTGCTCCTCCATCGTCGAGACGACGGGGTGCGCGGTGGCCGGGTCGAACTCGGTGGAGTTCGCCTCGGGGATGTCGGCCAGGTTCCGGGCCGCCTCGATGACGATGCACTGCAGGCCGAGGCAGATGCCGAGCAGCGGCACCTTCTTCTCTCGGGCGAACTGGATCGCGCCGACCTTGCCGCTCACACCGCGGTCGCCGAAGCCGCCGGGGATGAGGATCGCGTCGACGTCGCCGAGCTGCTTCTCCGCGCCGGCCGGGGTCTTGCAGTCGTCGGAGGTGACCCACTTGACCTTGACCCGCGCCTTGTTGGCGAAGCCGCCGGCCCGCATGGCCTCGGTGACCGAGAGGTAGGCGTCGGGCAGGTCGATGTACTTGCCGACGAGCGCGACCGTGACCTCGTGCTCCGGGTTGTGGACGCGGTCGAGGAGGTCCTCCCAGACGGTCCAGTCCACGTCGCGGAACGGCAGGTCGAGCTTGCGGACGACATAGGCGTCCAGGCCCTCGGTGTGCAGGACCTTCGGAATGTCGTAGATCGACTTGGCGTCGATGGCGGCGACGACCGCGGCCTCGTCGACGTCGCACATCAGCGAGATCTTGCGCTTGATGGCGGTCGGGACCTCGCGGTCGGCGCGCAGCACGATCGCGTCCGGCTGGATACCGATGTTGCGCAGCGCGGCGACGGAGTGCTGGGTCGGCTTGGTCTTCAGCTCGCCGGAGGGGCCGATGTAGGGCAGCAGCGAGATGTGCACGACGAAGACGTTGTCGCGGCCGACCTCGTGGCGGACCTGGCGGACGGTCTCCAGGAACGGCAGGGACTCGATGTCGCCGACCGTGCCGCCGACCTCCGTGATGACGACGTCCACGTCGTCGGTCGCCATGCGGCGGATCCGGGACTTGATCTCGTTGGTGATGTGCGGGATGACCTGCACCGTGTCACCGAGGTACTCGCCGCGCCGCTCCTTGGCGATGACCTGCGAGTAGACCTGGCCGGTGGTGACGTTGGCCGAGCCGTCGAGGTCGACGTCGAGGAAGCGCTCGTAGTGGCCGATGTCCAGGTCGGTCTCGGCGCCGTCGTTGGTGACGAACACCTCGCCGTGCTGGAAGGGGTTCATCGTGCCCGGGTCGACGTTGAGGTACGGGTCGAGCTTCTGCATCGTGACCCGCAGGCCCCGGGCCTTGAGGAGCGCACCCAGGCTGGAGGCGGTCAGGCCCTTGCCGAGGGAGGAGGCGACACCCCCGGTGACGAAGATGTGCTTGGTCGTCGTGGTTTTGGGCGGCATCGCCAAGAGGGGGCTCCCGTGGTCGCGTTCTGGAGGTGCGTACCGGCGTCCCCTCCGGAAGAATCGGGGGGTGCCGTCGCTGCGGTTTCGGGGTTCTCGGCTGTCGCCGTTTCCCACCGGTCCACGGGGTACCAGGGTATCAGCGACACGGAGAGACCGCTTCCGGCCACACGCGGCAGTCGGGTGTACACGGAGGGCGACACGAGGCGACAGGGAGGGCAGGGGAACGGCGGGGAACGGGGAGGAAGATCCGTTCACCTGATCGGAGCAACGCCGTTACCGGCGTGATCAGCGCGTCAGCAGCGTGCGACGTATCCTTCTCGGACATTGCCCGCCGACCCGGCCGAGACCAGCCGGAGCATCTGGAGCAAGCGCCCCGCGGGGCGGACATGGCCGTTCGACTGGAGTGAAGCACGTGGCCGGGCGCATCGAGGATTACGCACTCATCGGAGACATGCAGACAGCAGCCCTGGTCTGCCGGGACGGCAGCGTGGACTGGCTGTGTCTCCCCCGCTTCGACTCGCAGGCGGTCTTCGCCGGACTGCTCGGCACCGAGGAACACGGCTTCTGGCGGGTGGCGCCCGCCGGGCCCGCCGACGCCGAGCCGCTCCCGGCCGACCGGCGGCGCTACGTCGGCGACTCGCTGATCCTGGAGTCCGAGTGGGACACCCCGCGCGGCACGGTCCGGGTGACCGACTTCATGCCCCCGCGCGAGGGCGCCCCGCAGCTCATCCGGATCGTGGAGGGCGTCTCCGGCCGGGTCCGGATGCGTTCCTCGCTGCGGATGCGCTTCAGCTACGGCCGGATCGTGCCGTGGGTCCACAAGGTGGGCGAGCGCACGGTCGCCGTCGCGGGACCCGACTCGGTCTGGCTGGACACCGAGGTCGAGACCCACGGCAAGGACCTCACGACGTACTCCGAGTTCACGGTGAATCCGGGGGACCGGATCACGTTCACGATCTCCTGGCAGCCCTCGCACCGGGAGCCGCCCGCGCTGCCGGACCCCGAGGGCGCCCTGGAGGCGACCGCCGACTTCTGGCGCGAGTGGGTCGAGCACTGCACGTACCACGGGCCCTACCGGGAGGCCGTGGTCCGCTCCCTGATCACCCTGAAGGCCCTGACGTACGCGCCGACCGGCGGGATCGTGGCCGCGCCGACCACCTCGCTGCCCGAGGAGATCGGCGGCGTCCGCAACTGGGACTACCGCTACACCTGGCTGCGGGACGCGGCGATCACCCTCTCCTCGATGCTCCGCACCGGCTACCGCGAGGAGGCCCGCGCCTGGCGGGACTGGCTGCTGCGCGCGGTCGCGGGCGACCCGGAGAACCTCCAGATCATGTACGGCATCGCGGGCGAGCGGGAGCTCGGCGAGGCAGAGCTCGACTGGCTCCCGGGATACGAGAACTCGGGCCCGGTCCGGGTCGGCAACGGCGCCGCCAACCAGCTCCAGCTGGACGTCTACGGCGAGGTCACCGAGGCCCTCCACCTGGCGCACATGACGGGCCTCTCCCGCAACGACTACGCCTCGCTCCTCCAGATCAAGCTGATCAACTACCTGGAGAAGCACTGGGACCAGCCCGACGAGGGCATCTGGGAGGTGCGCGGCCCCCGCCGCCACTTCGTGCACTCCAAGGTGATGGCCTGGGTGGCCGTCGACCGCACCATCAAGCTCATCGAGTCCGGGGACGCCGACGGCCCGCTGGAGCGCTGGCAGGAGCTGCGCGACGAGATCCACAGGGACGTCTGCGAGAAGGGCTACGACCAGGAGCGGAACACCTTCACCCAGTCGTACGGCTCGAAGGAGCTGGACGCCTCGCTGCTGCTGATCCCGCAGATGGGCTTCCTGCCGCCGGACGACAAGCGGGTCATCGGCACCATCGAGGCGATCCAGCGGGAGCTGTCCACCGAGGACGGCTTCGTGCTGCGCTACCCGACGTCCGGCGAGGAGGCCGGCGTCGACGGCCTGGAGGGCGACGAGGGCGCGTTCCTGGCGTGCTCCTTCTGGCTGGCGGACGACCTGGCGATGATCGGCCGGGTGGACGAGGCCCGCACGCTCTTCGAGAAGCTCCTCGCGCTCCGCAACGACCTGGGGCTGCTCGCCGAGGAGTGGGACCCGAGGCTCCAGCGGCAGGTGGGCAACTTCCCGCAGGCCTTCAGCCACGTCCCGCTGATCGACACGGCCCTGCGGCTGACGGCGAGCGGGGCGTACGGCGGCTGACGGAGAGCGGGGGGCGTACGGCTGCTGAGGCGACGGGAGCCGTCCGCGGGAATACGCTGGGAGGGTCCTGTCCCCCCTCGGAAAGGGGGGCTTCCTGATGGCTCCCCAGATCAGCGTCCCGCAGACAGCTCTCGCCGGACTCCGCGAGGATCTGGCCGGTGAGGTGTTCGTACCCGGTGATCCGGGCTACGACGAGGCCAGAGTGGTCCACAACGCCATGATCGACCGGCGTCCGGCCGTCATCGCGCAGTGCGCGACCCAGGAGGACGTCTCCAACGCGATCCTGTTCGGCCGCGAGACGGAACTGCCCGTCGCGGTCCGCGGCGGCGGGCACAGCGTCGCCGGCACGTCCGTCGTGGCCGACGGCCTCGTCGTGGACCTGCGCCGGATGCACGCGGTCGTCGCGGACCCGGAGCACATGACGGTACGGGTCGAGGGCGGCGCCACCATGAGCCATCTCGATCACGCGACCCAGCCCTTCCGGCTGGCCACCACCGGGGGGCGGGCGTCCACGACCGGCGTCGGCGGGTTCACCCTGGGCGGCGGATCGGGCTGGCTGGAGCGGAAGTTCGGCCTCGCCAGCGACAACCTCCTGGCGGCGGAGCTCATCACCGCCGAGGGCAAGCACGTGCACACCGACGCGGAGGAGAACCCGGACCTGTTCTGGGCCCTGCACGGCGGCGGCGGCAACTTCGGGGTGGCCACCTCGCTCACCCTGCGCCTGCACGAGCTGCCGGAACTGAGCTGCTCGATGCTGTTCTTCATGCCGGAGAAGGCTCCCGAGGTGGTGCGCACGTTCCGCGACCTCATCGAAACCGCTCCCGACGACGTGGGCGGCGGGGTCATCTACCTCCCCGCGCCGCCCGCGCCGTTCGTCCCCGAGCACCTCGTCGGCGAGCTGCTCTGCGGCACGCTCCTCACGTACACCGGTCCCGTGGCCGGGGTCCGGGAGCTCTCGGCGCCGCTGTTCGCCCTCGGACCCGTGGTCGAGATGGTCATGGACATCGCCTACACCGACCTCCAGTGCATGCTCGACGACCCGCCCGGCCTGCGGAACTACTGGTCGGCGGAGTACCTGAGCGAGCTTGCCGACGCGGCCGTGGACGTCTACTGCGAGCGGGCGCTGAAGATCCCGCCGTCCACCGCCTGCCAGCACGTGCTGTTCCCGCTGGGCGGCGCGGTGGCGGCCGGCCGGCCCGACGACCCCATTCCCTGGCGCACCGCGCCCTGGGCCGTCCATCCCTTCGCGACCTGGACGGACCCGGCCGACGACGAACGGGCGATCCGGTGGGTACGGGACGTGCGGGCCGACGCGAGGCCGTGGTCGACCGGAGCCGTGTACCTGAACTTCATCGGCTCCGAGGGCGAGAAGCGGGTCGTCGAGGGCTTCGGCGCCGACAACTACCGGCGCCTCGCCCGGGTCAAGGCCGCCTTCGACCCCGACAACGTCTTCCACTTCAACCACAACATCGCGCCGGCCGCCTGAGGGCCGGCCCCCGTCCGGGGGTCACCTCAGGGCGTCGATCACCTCCCTGGCGGCCCGCTCGCCCTCCGTGGCCCCGCCTTCCATGAAGCCCTGGAAGTCGTACGAACAGTGCTCGCCGCCGATGTGGACGTTGCCCTGCGCGGTGCCCTCGTACCCCGCGTACCGGTGGAGGTAGCCCACCGGCCAGCAGGAGTACGCGCCGAGCGCGTACGGGTTCTTGTGCCAGGCGGAGAGCTGGGCGCGGCCCGTGTACGCCCTGGAGGTGCCGGGGAAGAAGGCGTCGATGCCCGCCAGGTAGCGGGTGACGAGGCCGCGCACGTACGGGTCGGACTCGGTGGAGAACGGCCCGGCCGGGTTCAGGGCCTTGGCCAGGGTGCCGCCGTTGTACTGGATGAGGATGCCGCCGGTCCCGCCCTGGATCTTGGTGGTGTCCCAGGTCTGCTGCACCTCGCTGTCGGTGAAGCAGTCACCGGCGGAGACGCCCGGCCAGGCTCCGGTGCCCCGCCAGGGGCGGGTGCCGAACTGCATGTTGAGCTTGGTGCAGTAGCCCATCCGCGCGTCGCGCAGCAGGTTCGTCATGAGCGGGTCGAACCCGGCCTGGGAGAAGTCGAGCTGCTTGAGGATCGGCAGGGGCAGGCACAGGACCGTGTGGTCGGCGGTGACCGTCCGGGTGGCGCCGGCCTCCGTGAAGGTCAGCGTCTGCGTGCCGTCCGCGTTGGCCCGTACGGCGGTCAGGGACCAGCCCTGACGCAGGGTGCCGGGCCTGAGTGCCCCGGCGATGGCGTTCGGGAGCCGGTCGTTGCCTCCGACAACGTGGTAGCGCTCGTTGGAGAGCCCCCAGATGTTGAAGTTGCCGGGATTGGTCTGGTAGCCCATGAGCAGGACGAGGGCGAGCGAGGACTGTTCGGTGGTGTCGGCGCCGTACTCGACGTTGTAGGCGACGTCGATGAACTTGCCGAGCGGGGAGGAGTGCCCACCGGGGACCCGGGTCTCGATCCACTCGTATATCGACATGTTGTCGAGTGCGGTACCGGTGGGAGTGGTCTGGTTCCACTTCACCTCTCCCGCCTCGGACAGGTCGCGGCGCAGCGACTGGTAGACGGCGTTGAAGTCCTCGTCGGCCTGGTGGCGCGGGTAGTAGGCGCCGTCGAACCAGAGGATCTCCTCGGCGCCGTTTGGTCCGCCGCCGAGGAAGTCCTCGACGTCGAGGCCGAAGCGGCGGCAGAGCTCCAGGATCTTCTTGTGGCTGGTGTCGATCAGCTCGCCGCCGATCTCGGAGGTCTGCCCGTACGCCCAGTGGCCGCGCTGCGTCCACATGCGGCCGCCGACCCTGGACGGGTCGGCCTCGTACAGCACGGGGCTGAGGCCGGCGTCCTGGAGGGTGAGGGCGGCGGTGAGGCCGGAGATCCCGGCCCCGACGACGGCGACCCGGGCGGTGGTGTCGCCGATCGGCCGGTCCGGGGTGGCGGCGCGGGCGGGGACGGCCCCGCCCAGGCCGACGGCCCCGCCGGCACCGACGGCGACACCGGCCGCGGCGGCGTACTTGAGCAGGGACCGGCGCCCGGGGGCGTCGGCCCGCATGCCGCGGAGCTCGTCGACGGGGAGGTTCAGCCGTCGGGCGTCGGCGTGCTCGGCGGCGAGGCGCTTCAGGAGGTGCATCGGGTTGGTGCGTGCCATGGGGCGCTCCTGTGAGGGAAGAGGGATCAGCTCTGGGGTACGGCGGTGGGAACCGGGGCTTCCTCGGCGGGGCGCTCGGCGGCGTCCTCCAGGACGATCCGGCCGATGATCTCGTACCGCTCGGGCCGCTTGGCCTTGAGGTAGAAGCCGAGGCCGAGGCCGCCGAAGAAGACCAGGCCGACGATCCAGGGGATCGCCTTGAAGAAGAGTGAGTCGGCGGCGAGGCCGGCCGCGGTCTCCATGTTCATGATCAGCAGGACCACGACGGCGATCATGCCGACACCGCCGAGGAGCGGGGCGGTGAGCGTCTTGAACCAGTGCCGGTCCTCGGGGTGGTTCTTGCGGAAGTAGCCGATGACGGCGAAGGAGCAGAGGGTCTGGACGATGAGGATCGCCATCGTGCCGAGGATCGCGAGCAGCGTGTAGAGGTGGATGTACGGGTCCTGGTCGGTGAGCCAGAAGGCGCCGACGAGGCCGACGGCGATGGCGCTCTGCACGTAGGAGGCGATGTACGGCGAGCCGTGCCTGGCGTGCGTCCGGCCGAGCGCCGGGTGGAGGAATCCCTCGCGGCCGATGGCGTACAGGTAGCGCGAGGCGCACTGGTGGAAGGCCATGCCGCAGGCGAAGGAGCCGGTGAGCAGCAGCCACTGGAAGGCGTCGACGGCCCAGGCTCCGATGAAGCTCTGGGTGGGCGCGAAGAACAGGTCGAGGGGGGAGGCGGAGGCGGACAGCTTCACCGATCCGGCCAGGCCGTTGCCGGCGATCGTCATCCACGAGACGTAGATGTAGAAGATGCCGACGCCGATGACGGAGATGAGGGTGGCGCGCGGGATGACCTTCTTGGGGTTGCGCGACTCCTCGCCGTACATGGCGGTCGACTCGAAGCCGACCCAGGACCAGAAGGCGAAGAAGAGACCGAGACCGGCGGAGGAGCCGGTGAAGGCGTTCACGGGGTTGATCGGCTCGACGGGTATGCCCTCGGGGCCGCCGCCCGCGATGAGCACGGCGGTGGCGACCGCGAAGAGGACCGCGATCTCGGCGATCAGCATCACGCCGAGCGCCTTGGCGGTCAGGTTGATGTCGAAGTACGACAGGACGGCCGTCACGGCCAGCATGACCGCCGCGTACAGGATCCAGGGCACGTCCACGCCGAACTGGTCCGCGACCGTCGTCTTGGCGAAGTACGCGAAGACGCCGACGATGGAGGCCTCGAAGACGATGTAGGCGAGGACCGCGAGCATGCCGGAGGCCATGCCGGCGATCCGGCCGAGACCGTGCGAGATGTAGCCGTAGAACGCGCCGGCGGCGGTGATCCGCTTGGCCATCGCCACGTATCCGACCGAGAAGACGGTCAGGACGAGCGTCGCGAAGAGGTACCCGGCGGGAGCGCCGGTGCCGTTGCCGAAGCCGACGGCGATGGGGAGGTTGCCGGTCATCGCGGTGATCGGAGCCGCGGTGGCCACGGCCATGAAGACGACGCCGACGAGCCCGACCGAGTTCGCCTTCAGCCGGTGGACCTCTGGGGTGGAGTTCTTTGCCATGGCGCGAGAGCATCCTCGTGAGTGACGCAGGCCACAATCGACATGCGGTCGCACAATTCACGCCAGGGGGCGACGAGTTGTCGCCCCTGTGTACGAGGTGTCCGGTCTCGTAACCGTAGGGTGATGTCGCCGGAACACGGACGCGGGTAGCGTCCCGCCCCATGGACAATCAGGGCGGGATCACCGTGCAGCGGGCGCTCGAACTCCCGGGGCTGCGCGGCGGACTCCCGGAGGTCGTCGCCGGCGCCGACCGGCTGCACCGCACGGTGCGCTGGGTGCACGCGGGCGAGGTGCCGAACATCGCGTCGCTGCTCAAGGGCGGCGAGCTGCTGCTCACGACGGGCCTCGGTCTCGGCACCCGCCCGGCCGAGCAGCGGGCCTTCGTCCGCCGGCTCGCGGACCGGGGCATCGCCGCCCTCGTCGTCGAGCTGGGCCCGCGCTTCGCCCGGCTCCCGGCGACGATAGTGGAGACCGCGCGGGCGGCGGGCCTGCCGCTGGTGCAGCTGCACCGCGAAGTCCCCTTCGTCGCCGTCACGGAGGAGATCCACACCGAGATCGTCAACGGCCACTACGCGCTCCTGCGGCAGGCCGAGGAGGTCCACCGGCAGTGCACCGAGGCGCTGCTCGGCGGTGGCGGCATCCCCCAGGTCCTGCGGATCCTCTCCGACTTCGCCGCCAACCCGGTCTTCCTGGAGACCGCCGACGGACAGCTGCTCTACGCGGCGGGCACCGAGTCGGCGCCCGCCGACCCGCTCCAGGTGTGGGACGGGCTGCGCGGCCAGCGGGCGGCCCGTGAGTCGGGTCCGCCGACCGGTACGGTCCTGGTCGACGTGCCCGGCGGGGGCCCGGGCACCGCGTCCGTACGGGCCCGCCTCGTCCTGCTCTCGGTGTCCGGCGCCCTCTCCCCCGTCCACCGGATGGCGGCCGAACGGGCGGCCGGCCTCCTCGCGGTCGTCCTCATGCAGGCGCGCCAGGAGGAGGAACTGGCCGCGCGCGGCCGGGGCGACTTCCTGACCGACCTGGCCGAGGGCCGGATCGCGGCCGAGGACGCCCCTGCGCAGGCCCGGGTCCTCGGCTTCAAGCGGGGCGACGGCCCGCTGCTTCCCGTGGTGATGCGGCTGGCGTCGGAACTCTCGCCCTCGGGCAACTGGGCGCTCCTGGCCCGCGCGGTCCTGGAGGAACTGGCCTCCGTGGGCGTCCCGGTCCTCCTGGGCGTCCGCCCGGTGGAGGGCCGGGTGCCGCTGCTCCTGGGCCTGCGCTCGGAGTCGGAGCGCACGGCGGTCGCGGACCGCGTCGCGGCGGCGCTGCGCGCGGGCGTGGAGCGGGCGGGCCTGGAACGCTCCGGGGTGCATCCGCCGGTGGTCGTGGTCGGCGTCGCGGGCAGCTGGGCCGCGGCCTCCGCGGGCCTGCGGCACGCGGCGGAGACGGCGACGGCGGCGCAGGGCCTCTCGGAGCTGCCCTGGTACGACGCCAGGCGCCTGGACATCGACCTTCTGCTGTGGCGTCTGCACTTCCACGGGGACACGGTCCTGGCGGCGTTCGTGGACCGGGCGATCGGCCCCCTGCGGGACCACGACCGCACGTCCCGCCCGCCGCTCCTGCCGACCCTGGAGACGTATCTGGCGCACGCGGGCCGCAAGGCGGAGACGGCCCGGGAACTCCACCTGAACCGTCAGACCCTCTACAACCGCCTGGCCCGCATCTCGGAGCTCCTGGGCACGGACCTGGACGACCCCCAGACGGTCCTGGCCCTCTCCCTGGCCCTGAGAGCCCGCCGCCACACCTCGTAGATCACCCGGTCACGCCCGGGCGGAGCACCCACCCGGGCGGCCTCCCCGCCCCCGTCACCGCCCCGCCAACTCGTCGTACACGCTCAGCACATGCGCCACCGTCTCGTCCTCGGTCGGCCAGGACCCCGCCTGCACGCGCCCCGCCGCCGCCAGGTCCATCCGCCGCTCCACATCGTCGAGCAGCCCCCGCACCGCCCCCGCCAGCGCCGCCGCGTCCCCGTAGGGCACCAGCTCCGCCGCGTCCCCGACGAGTTCGGGCACTCCGCCCACCGCCGTGGCGACGAGCGGTACGCCGAGCCGGAGCGCCTCCTGCGCGAGCAGCGACCGCGCCTCCCACCGGGACGGAAGCACGGCCACGTCCGCCGCGGCGAGCAGCTCCGCCACGTCCTCGCGGCGCCCGATCAGCCGTACGGGCAGCTCTTCCGCCACGATCCGCCGCTGGAGGGCGGCCCGTTCGCGTCCCTCGCCCGCGATCACGAGGAGCGGCTGCGGGTCGAGCTCGCGCCATTCCCGGGCCGCGTCGAGCAGTGTCCGGTACCCCCGCCCCCGTTCGAGCGCTCCGACCGCCATCAGCAACGGCCGGTCGACAGCGCCGAGTTCGGCGCGCGCCTTGCCGTCGTGGAGGCATACGGGACCGCGTGCGGCCGGCACGGTGACGGGCGCGAGCCGGGCGTCCCTGGCCCCCCGCCGCCGGGCCCGGTCGACCAGCTCGGAGGAGGTGGCGAGGACCACGGTCGCGGCCCGTACGGTCCTGCGCTCCAGGAGCCGCAGCACTCCGCCACGCGCCCCGTGCACGTGGTGCCGGCTGTCCCAGGTGGTCACGAGCGGCGTCCGCCCGCCGCCACCGGCGCCGGACAGCGCGAGCGCGGCCCGTACGGAGGCGTGCAGGCCGTGGGCGTGGACGACGTCCGCGCCGATGCAGGCGTTGCGGAGCGCGGTGACCGTGGCGGAGTCACCGAGGCGCGGCAGGGGCACGAAGTGCGCGCCGGCACCCACGTAGTCGTAGACGGGGTCGAGTTCGGGAGGGGCGCACACGGTCACCCGCACACCCCTCGCCACGAGCCCCGAGGCAAGTGATCGGACGTGCGCGCTGCTGCCCGCGCTGCCGCCGCCCAGCACTTGGACCGTACGGAGCTGTGTCACGCGCCCAAGGATGCCAGCCCCCGCCCCGGACCGTACGCACGTTCCGGCACCGAAGTGACCTCGTTCCCCTGTACGGAAGGCGTACGGCTCGGTGAATCAGCCGACGGGTTCACTCACTCGGGTGAGCGCGCGATGAGGCCCCGCGCTCCCCCCAGGCCGCGGCGGCCATCAGACCCACCGCGTGGGCGGCGAGCCCGAGTCGCCCGTTCCCGGCGGCGACGGCGCTGCCGACGGCGGCGCCGAGCGCGTGCGCGCCCATGTCGCCCAGCATGGTGCGCTCGCCGAGGTCGTCCCCGAGGACCGCCGCGGCGGCACCCATCGGAGCCGCGGCGAGCGAGCCGCGGACGAGCCCGGGGGCACTGAGCGCGAGCACGGTCAGCCCCGCGCGCCCCGGCCGTACGTCCACGAGGTTGACGAGATGGGCGGTGCCGGCGATGACGACACCGGCCAGGACCTTGTCCACGGCCCGTTCCTTGAGCAGCGACCCGGCCACGAGCGACGCGGCGCCGATGCCCAGGAGCTTGACGGCCCCGCTGGTCACCTCGCCGTCCCGCAGCGCCGCGAGATGTGCCCGGAATCCCCGCCGGTGGTCCCCGTTCACGTCGTCGTACGCCCCGCACGCCCCGGCGACGAGCACGGCGAACGCCGCGGGCCCGCTCGCCGTCCCGACCGCCGCACCGAGCGCGACGGCGGGCCCGGCGTACAGATCGACGCTCCGCCCCGCGTGGTTGGTCCGCGTCCACCGCACACCACCCGGCCTGCGGAGCAGCCCTCGGTACACGGCCCGGCTCACCCCGGCGGCGACGACGAAGGAGGCAGCCCTGAGCGGTTTCCCGAGCGGTGTCCTGATCATGTCCCCACCCTAGGGCCGGTCCTTCGGATCAAACCGGGCCGCTCCTGGCGGCGGGAGGCCTCAGCCGTCCGCCCGGGCCGTGGCCAGCAGCTCCTCCGCGTGGGCCCTGGCCGTCTCGGAGTCCTCCTGGCCCGCGAGCATCCGGGACAGCTCCCGTACCCGCTCCTCGCCCTCCAGGACGGTGACGCCCGACCGGGTCACGGAGCCGTCGTTGGTCTTCTCGACGAGCAACTGCCGGTCGGCGAAGGCCGCGACCTGCGGGAGGTGGGTGACGACCACGACCTGCGCGGTCCTGGCGAGCTTGGCGAGCCGGCGGCCGATCTCGACCGCGGCCTTGCCGCCGACACCGGCGTCGACCTCGTCGAAGAGGTACGTCGGCACCGGGTCGACCCCGGCGAAGACGACCTCGACGGCGAGCATCACCCGGGACAGCTCACCGCCGGACGCGCCCTTGGCGATGGGCCGCGGCGCGGCTCCGGGGTGCGGGGCGAGCAGCAGCTCGACCTCGTCGGCCCCGGACGGGCCGTACGCGACCCGGCGCCCTCCGACCTCGACGCCTTCGGGGTCCTCGGTCTGCCGGATGTCGAAGGACACGCGCGCGTGGGGCATGGCCAGCGAGGCGAGCTCGGCGGTGACCGCGTCGGCGAACCTGTCGGCGGCCTCGGTGCGGGCGTCGGTGAGCCGCTGCGCGAGCACCGAGAGGTCGTCGCGCAGCCTGTCCCGTTCGGCGGTGAGCTCCTCGACGCGGTCGTCGTCGCCTTCCAGCTCGCCGAGCCGGCCCGCGCTCTCCTCCGCCCACGCCAGGACCGTCGCGATGTCCTCGCCGTACTTGCGGGTGAGCTGGGTGAGCGCCGCGCGCCGCTCCTCGACCGCGGCGAGGCGCAGCGGGTCGGCGTCGAGGTCGTCGGCGTACCCGGCCAGCTCGGTGGCCACGTCGCCGAGCAGGATGGAGATCTCCCCCATCCGGTCGGCCAGCGCGGCGAGCGCCGCGTCGTGCGCCCGTACGCCCTCCAGGGCCCGGACCGCGCCCGCGACCAGGGTCGTGGCGTCGACGGACTCGGGGTCCTCGGGAACACCCGCGAGCGCGGCGTGCGCGAGCGCGGCGGCGGAGGCGAGGGCCTCGGCGTGCCCGAGCCGCTCCGCCTCCGCGGCGAGTTCGGTGTCCTCCCCCGCGCGCGGGGCGACGGCCTCGATCTCGCCGAGTCCGAAGCGCAGCAGATCGGCCTCCTGGGCCCGCTCCCGGGCCCGGGTGGTGATCTCGTCCAGCTCTCCCGTGACGGCGCGCAGCCGCCGGTAGGCCTCGGCGTAGGCGGCCAGGGGTACGGAGACGGCCTCGCCCGCGTACCGGTCGAGCGCGCCCCGCTGCCGGGCCGGCTTGAGCAGGCCCTGCTGGTCGGTCTGACCGTGGACGGCGACGAGTTCGTCGGCGAGTTCGGCGAGCAGCCCCACGGGCACGGAACGCCCGCCGAGATGGGCCCGTGAGCGTCCCTCGGCCGAGACGGTACGGCTGACGAGCAGCACGCCCTCGTCCAGCTCGGCCCCGGCCTCCTCGGCGCGTACGGCGGCGGACCCGCCCGCGGGCACCCTGATCCGCCCCTCGACGACGGCCGAGGCCGCGCCGATCCGCACCAGGGCCGGGTCGGCCCGGCCACCGAGCAGCAGCCCGAGGCTGGTCACCACCATGGTCTTGCCCGCACCGGTCTCACCGGTCACCGCGGTGAAGCCGGGCGACAGCTCGACCACCGCGTCGTCGATGACCCCGAGCGACCGTATCCGCATCTCCTCCAGCACGCCCCAGACCATACGAGGTTTCCCTGCCGCGACGCGACATCACCCCCGGGCGTAACCCTCCGGCGCGCCGATCGTTCCGGACCGGGGAGCGGGAGAGGACGTCAGCGCGGCGCGCCCCGCCACCCCGACACCGGGAGGGCGAACTTGGCGACGAGCCGGTCGGTGAAGGAGGCGTGGTGGAGCCGGGCGAGCCGGACCGGCACGGCGCCCCGCCGCACCTCGACCCGTGCCCCGGCCGGGAGTTCCACCGTTCGCCGCCCGTCGCACCACAGCACCCCGTGCGGGGTGTGCGGCTCGACCTCGACGGCGAGCACCGACTCGGGGGTGGTGATCAGCGGCTTGGCGAAGAGGGCGTGGGCCCCGATCGGGACCATGAGCAGGGCCTCGACCTCCGGCCAGACGACCGGGCCGCCCGCCGAGAAGGCGTACGCGGTGGATCCCGTCGGTGTCGCGCAGATCACCCCGTCGCAGCCGAAGCCGGTCACCGGGCGCCCGTCGATCGCGAGCACGACCTCCAGCATCCGCTCCGGGGACACCTTCTGCACGGCCGCCTCGTTGAGCGCCCAGTCGCGGTGCAGGACGTCGCCGTTCTCGTACACGACGACGTCGAGGGTCATCCGCTCCTCGACCTCGTACGCCTTCGTCACGACCCGGTCGACGACCTTGTCGAGGTCGTCCCGTTCGGCCTCCGCGAGGAAGCCGACCCGGCCGAGGTTGACGCCGAGCATGGGGACGCCGGAGGCGCGGGAGAACTCGGCGCCGCGCAGCAGGGTGCCGTCGCCGCCGAGAACGACGAGGAGTTCACAGCCGTCGAGCGCGTCGGAGCAGGCCTCGGGGACCTTCTCGACGGACGGCGGCAGCGGCAGGTCGGCCGCCTCCGCCTCCAGGACACGGACGCCGATGCCGCAGCGCAGCAGCCCGAGGACGACCAGTTCGGCGCTGCGCACGGCGGCCGGCCTGCCGGTGTGCGCGAGCAGGAAGACAGTACGTGGTGCGGTCTCTGATGCTGCTGCCGTTGAGCTCAACGAGGTCCTTCCGCCACGGCGCGGTCGACATCCGCCGGATCCAGCGCGGGCGCGCCTGCCCGCAGCCACAGAAAGTACTCGACGTTGCCCGAGGGTCCGGGCAGCGGGCTGGCGGTGACGCCCAGGACACCGAGCCCGAGTTCGGCGGCCCGCCGGGCCACGTTCTTCACGGCGTCCGCGCGGAGTTCGGTGGAACGGACGACTCCGCCGGTGCCGAGCCGCTCCTTCCCCACCTCGAACTGGGGTTTGACCATCAACACGAGGTCGGCGTCGGGCGCCGTACACGCCACCAGGGCGGGCAGAACGAGACCGAGCGGAATGAACGACAGGTCACCGACGACGAGGTCGACCGGGACGCCGTCGATCGCGTCGAGTGTCAACTCGCGTACGTTCGTGCGGTCCTTCACGGTGACGCGCTCGTCGCTCTGCAGCGACCAGGCGAGCTGGCCGTAGCCGACGTCGACGGCGACGACATGGGCGGCGCCCGTGCGCAGCAGCACGTCGGTGAAGCCGCCGGTGGAGGCCCCGGCGTCCAGGGCGCGCCGGCCCTCGACCTTCAGCCCCATGGGGACGAAGGCCGCGAAGGCCCCGGCGAGCTTGTGGCCGCCGCGCGAGACGTAGTCGGGGTCGGAGTCGTCCTGGACCACGACGATGGCCGCGGCGGTCTCGACCTGGGTGGCGGGCTTGGTGGCGACGGTCTTGCCGACGGTCACCCGGCCCGCGGCGATCAACTGGCTGGCGTGCTCGCGCGAGCGCGCGAGCTTGCGCCGGACCAGCTCGGCGTCGAGACGGCGGCGTGCCACTCCTGCCACGTTCGGTTCAGCTCCTGTTTTCGTAAGGGTTTTCGCTCGGACGAGGGGCGGGATGCGCGTCGAGCGAGGTCAGCTCCGCACGCAGTCCACGGTGTACATCCTCGTACACCTCCAGGTGTCCGTCCGCCGGGAGGTCGTCCACCTCGGCGAGACGCGCCAGGTGGCCGTCGACGCCCGGATGCCCGGTGAGCTCCCGCGCGACCCCCAGCGGCGCGGGCGCGGAGGGCTCGTGGACGTCCTGGGGGGCGACGGCGCCCGCGGGCACCGGTTCGGGCATCGCGTCGTTCATGCTCCCGACGCTACCGCCTGCGCCTGGGGTACGGTCGACGGCGATGGCGACGATCATGGAGTGCCGCGGCGCACTGGACAGACTCTCGGACAGCCTCGCGCGGGCGGACGGCGACGTGCGCGGGGCCGCCGCGCTCGACCGCACCCTGAGCTGCCACATCACGGACCTGGACACCACGTTCACGGGCCGCCTCACGGACGGCCGGATCCGGGTCGACTCCACGGTGGCGGGCCCACCGCCCGCCAAGGCGCAGATCCGGCTCGCGATGACCGGGGACGACCTGGTGGCGATGGTGGGCGGCGACCTGAACTTCGCGAAGGCCTGGGCCTCGGGCCGGGTCAGGCTCGAGGCCGGCTTCCGCGACCTGCTGCGGCTGCGCTCACTTCTGTAGCGCGGGCTCCTGGGAGGCGGGCGCCGCGGGCTTCGGTACGCGGGCCTTGCGCCCGGCGGGTACGACCAGCGGCGTCCCCGTCTCCGGGTCGTCGATGACCTGGCAGCGCAGCCCGAAGACCCGCTCGACGAGCTCGGCGGTCACGACCTCGGACGGCGGGCCCTCCGCGACCACGGCGCCGTCCCTGACGGCGATGAGATGGGTCGCGTACCTGGCCGCGTGGTTGAGGTCGTGCAGCACGGCGACGAGCGTCCGGCCCTGGGTCTCGTGCAGCTCGGCACAGAGGTCGAGGACGTCGATCTGGTGCTGGATGTCGAGGTACGTCGTCGGCTCGTCGAGCAGGAGCAGCGGGGTCTGCTGGGCGAGCGCCATGGCGATCCAGACGCGCTGGCGCTGACCGCCGGACAGCTCGTCCACGTACCGCTCGGCCAGCTCGGCGACGCCGGTCGCCTCCATGGACTCCTGGGTGACCCGCTCGTCCTCGGGCGACCACTGGCGCAGCAGCCCCTGGTGCGGGTAGCGGCCGCGGGCGACCAGGTCGGCGACGGTGATGCCGTCGGGCGCCACGGAGGTCTGGGGCAGCAGCCCGAGGGTCTTCGCAACCTTCTTGGCGGGCATGGCGTGGATGGACTGCCCGTCGAGCAGGACGCGCCCCTCGCTGGGCTTGAGCATGCGGGAGAGGGCACGGAGCAGCGTGGACTTGCCGCAGGCGTTCGGCCCGACGATGACGGTGAAGGAGTTGTCGGGGATCTCGACGGACAGCTCGCGGGCGATGACCCGCTGCTCGTACGCCAGGGTCACCGATTCCGCGCTCAGCCGCTGCTGTCGACCGTCCATGTCCGTGCTCCCGTGCCCTCAACCCAAATGAAGTTAGGTTAGCCTACCCAATTTCACATCCCGAGCCGTGCGAGGGCCTTCTCCGCCTCCGGTACGACCCCGCCGGCGTCGGCCGCCGACCAGGCCGCCCCGCACAGCGCCCGCACCCCGTCCATCACGTCGACCGCACCGGCCGCCGGAGCCGCGAGACCCTCCGGCCCTTCGAGGACCAGCGCACCGCCGCTCACCGAAGCCCGCCAGTCCCCGCACACGAATCCGCCGCCCTCCGCCGCGACGACCTCGGGCTGGCCTGTGAGCAGCCCCCGCAGATCGGCCGCCACATACGTCGGCCGGTGCTCCGGCACCGCCGCGAGCAGCTGCGCCACGTCCGTCACCCCCGTCAGGACGAGCAGCGAGTCCACCCCGCCGTTGAACGCCCCCTCGATGTCGGTGTCCAGCCGGTCCCCGACGACCAGCGGCCGGCGCGCGCCCGTCCGCAGCACCGTCTCCCGGTGCATCGGCGGCAGCGGCTTCCCCGCGACCTTGGGCTCCGCACGACCGCCCGTGGCGATCCGTACGACCTCCACCGCCGCCCCGTTCCCCGGCCCGATCCCCCGCGCCCCGGGGATCGTCAGGTCGGTGTTCGAGGCATACCACGGCACCCCGCGCCCCACCGCGTACGCCGCCTCCGCGAACCGCCCCCACGGCATGTCCGGCCCCCCGTACCCCTGCACGACGGCCACGGGCCCGTCCTCGGCCGACTCCACCGGCACCAGGCCCCGCTCGCGCAGCGCCACGCGCAGCCCCTCGCCGCCGATGACGAGCACCGGGGACCCGGCCGGCACGTCTTCGGCGATCAGCCGGGCCACGGCCTGCGCCGAGGTGACCACGTCGCCGGCCTCGGCGGGCACCCCGAGCTCGGTGAGGTGCGCCGCGACCTCGTCCGGCGTCCGCAGCGCGTTGTTGGTGACGTAGGCCAGGTGCATCCCCCCGGCGCGTGCCACCCCGAGGGCGTCGACGGCGTACGGAACCGCCTCCCCGCCCGCGTACACGACACCGTCCAGATCCAGGAGCGCCGTGTCGTACGCCTCGCTCAGCGGCACCGCGCTGCCACCCGGCCGACTCGCGCCCGCATCCTGCCGTCCCCGGCCGTTCCGCACCGTCACCGCACACTCCTCGCCTCACATGAGATCCCCGCTCCCCGATCATCGCTCATGCCCGCCGCCCACATACGATGACGAGATGAACACATCAGGTCACGCGGCCGCCGACGTCCGCGACGACGCCGCAGGCCTGCGCCTGACCCCGTTCCGCGGGCTCCGGTACGTCCCCGAGCGGGTCGGCAGCCTCGCCGCCGTGACGTCTCCCCCCTATGACGTCGTCGTACGACCTGACGGACTGCTCCATCTGGAATCGGCCGACCCGCACAACATCGTCCGGCTGATCCTCCCGCAGGCGATCACCGCGGGCACCCGCCACCGCAAGGCCGCCGTCACCCTCGACCGCTGGCTCGCGGAGGGCGTCCTCGCCCCGGACCCGGAGCCCGCGCTCTACGTGTACGAGCAGCACGGCGACGGCATCCTCCAGCGCGGCCTCATCGGCGCCCTGGAGCTCTCCGCCCCTGCGGAGGGTGTCGTCCTGCCCCACGAGGACGTCATGCCGCACGTGGTCGAGGACCGTGCCGCCCTGATGCGCACCACCGCCGCCAACCTGGAGCCGCTGCTCCTCACCTACGTCGGCGCGGACGAGGACGGCGCGAACACGGTCATCGAGGACACCGTCCGGCGCGAGCCGCTGCTCTCCACCACCACGGAGGACGGCTTCCACCACCGCCTCTGGGCGGTCACGGACCCCTCGGAACTCGCCACCGTCGCCGGCGCGCTCTCCCACCACCAGGCTCTCATCGCGGACGGCCACCACCGCTGGGCGACCTACCTCCGCCTCCGCGAGGAGCACCCCTCGCCCGGCCCGTGGAACTACGGCCTGGTCCTGCTCATCGACACGGCCCGCTACCCCCTCCGGGTCCGCGCCATCCACCGCCTCCTCAACCGTCTGCCCGTGTCCGAGGCCCTGGCGGCCCTCGCAGGCTCCTTCCGGGTACGCCGGATCGACGGTCCCCTGCCGGCGGCCCTGGAGGCCCTCAGGGCCGCCACGGCGGACGGCAACGCCTTCCTCCTGGCCGGTGACGGCCACTTCCACCTCGTCGACCGGCCGGACCCCGCCCTCCTCGACCGGACGATCCGCCCGGACCGCCCCGAGGCCTGGCGCACCCTGGACGCGACGGTCCTGCACTCCACCCTCCTGGAGCACGTCTGGCACATCCCGGACGCGCCCGAGGACATCAGCTACATCCACGACACGGCGGCCGCCGTCGCCCAGGCGGAACGCCACGGCGGTACGGCGGTCCTCATGCACCCGGTGCGCGAGGAGGTCGTACGGGACCTCGCCCGCCAGGGCGTCACGATGCCCCGCAAGTCGACCTCCTTCGGCCCGAAGCCGGCGACCGGCCTGGTCCTGAGAAGCCTCGCGCTGGACTGAGGGCCACGGAAACGCAGAAGGGCGGCACCCCGGAGGGTGCCGCCCTTCTCACATGTCAACCGCGTCAGCTCTTGTCGCCGACACTGTCGTCGCTGTCGTCCTCGTCGAGGTCATCGTCCTCGTCGTCGTCCTCGTCCACCTCGACGGCGTCGTCGGAGACGTCGTTCGCACGGTCGTCCGAGAGGTCGTCCGACTCCTCCTCCGAGTCGTCGAACGCGTCCACGAACTCGACACCGTCCATCTCGGCAAGCCGGTCCGAGGCGTCCGTGGCCCCGTCCTTGTCGGCTTCCAGAGCCTTGGCGAACCAGTCGCGCGCCTCGCTCTCGCGCTCGGCGGCGAGGAGTGCGTCGGCGTACGCGTACCGCAGACGGGCGGTCCACGGGTGCACGGCGCTGGAGGCCAGTTCGGGGCTCTGCAGCGTCACGATGGCCGCGTCGAGCTGCCCCATGTCCCGGCGGGCGCCGGCGGCCACGAGCCGCATCTCGACCTGCCCGGCCTTGTCCAGCTTCTGCACCTCGGCCTCACCGGCCATCGCGAGCGCACGCTCGGGCCTGCCGAGCCCACGCTCGCAGTCGGCCATGACGGGCCACAGCTCGACGCCACCGCTCATGCGGCGGGCGGCACGGAACTCGGCCAGCGCCTCGGAGTACTTCTGCGTGGCGTACGCGGCGAAGCCGGCGGCCTCACGCACGGCGGCGACACGGGACGCGAGCCGCAGGGCGACCCTGGAGTACCCGTAGGCCTGCTCCGGGTCCTCGTCGATCAGCTGAGCGACCATGACGAGGTTGCGGGCGACGTCCTCGGCCAGCCCCTTGGGCAGGCTCATGAGCTCCTGGCGGACGTCCGGGTCGATCTCCTCACCGGTGACCTCGTCCGGGATCGGCAGCCGCTTGATGGGCGCGCGGTCACCACGGTCCCGGTCGTCACGGCGACCGAAGCCACCCCGGTCGTCCCGGCCACGGTAGCCACCGCGGTCGCCGCCGCGGTCGTCACGGCTGTAGCCACCGCCACGGCTGTCGCCACCGCGGTCGTCACGGCGGAACCCACCGCCGGCGCCACGGTTGTCGTCCCGCCGGAAGGACGAGGGCCGCTCGTCACGCCGGTCGTCACGACGGAACCCACCACCGCGGTTGTCGCCGGCACGGTCGTCACGGGGGAAGGAGGGCCGGTCGTCCCGACGGAACGACGAAGGCCGCTCATCACGCCGGTCGTCACGACGGAACCCACCGCGATCATCACGCGGGAACGAAGGCCGCTCGTCACGACGGAACCCACCGCCGCCGCGGTTGTCGCCGCCACGGTTGTCGTCACGACGGAAACCACCAGCGCTGCCACCA
>NZ_JBITBZ010000006.1:464679-465901 GCF_044452745.1 Streptomyces sp. NPDC051822
CGGTTGTCACCACCGCGATCATCACGACGGAAACCACCGCCACCACCACGGTTATCGCCACCACGGTCATCGCGACGGAAACCACCAGCGCTGCCACCACGGTTGTCACCACCGCGATCATCACGACGGAAACCACCGCCACCACCACGGTTATCGCCACCACGGTCATCGCGACGGAAACCACCAGCGCTGCCGCCACGGTCGTCACGAGGGAAGGAGGGCCGGTCGTCCCGACGGAACGACGAAGGCCGCTCATCACGCCGGTCGTCACGACGGAACCCACCGCGATCATCACGCGGGAACGAAGGCCGATCGTCACGACGGAACCCACCGCCGCCACCACGGTTGTCACCACCACGGTCATCGCGACGGAAGCCACCGCCACCGCGGTTGTCGCCGCCACGGTTGTCGTCGCGACGGAAGCCACCACCGCTGCCACGGCTGTCGTCACGACGGAAACCGCCACCGCCACCGGCGCCACGGTTGTCGCCACCGCGGTCGTCACGCCGGAACCCACCGCCGCCACCACGGTTGTCACCGCCACGGTCATCGCGGCGGAAGCCACCAGCGCTGCCGCCACGGTCGTCACGGGGGAAGGAGGGCCGGTCGTCCCGACGGAACGACGAAGGCCGCTCATCACGCCGGTCATCGCGACGGAAGCCACCACCGCTGCCACCACGGTTGTCACCACCGCGATCGTCACGGCGGAAGCCGCCACCACCACGGTTGTCGCCACCACGGTCGTCACGGCGGAAGCCGCCGCCACCACGGTTGTCGCCACCACGGTCATCGCGACGGAAACCACCGCCACCACCACGGTTATCGCCACCGCGGTTGTCCCCGCCACGGTCGTCACGGCGGAAACCACCGCCGCTGCCACTGCGGTTGTCGTCACGGCGGGGGCCACGGAAGCCGCCCCGGTCGCCACCGGCACCGTCCCTGCGACGCGGTTCGCGCTCCGGACGGTCGTCGGGAGAGTTGGTGGACATCGACGTGACTCCTGTCTTCGGGTACTGCAGTCATTCTCGCGCAGCCGGCACTCTGCCGCGCATCGGAAAAGGTCAAGCAAAAAACAAAAGGACCCCTGGTCCCAGCGTTGAACGCTGGGACCAGGGGTCCTGAAGAATTGTTCGGCGGCGTCCTACTCTCCCACAGGGTCCCCCCTGCAGTACCATCGGCGCTGAAAGGCTTAGCTTCCGGGTTCGGAATGTAACCGGGCGTT
>NZ_JBITBZ010000007.1:0-397404 GCF_044452745.1 Streptomyces sp. NPDC051822
TCCGCAAGGTATGGGTCGACGGCGGCTACCGCCAGCACCTCATCGAGCACGCCGCCACCCTCGGCATCGACATGGAGATCACCGCCCGCAAGCCCGGGACCAGGGGCTTCACCCCCATCCCCAAACGCTGGGCGGTCGAGCGGACCTACGGCTGGCTCATGCTGAACCGCCGCCTGGCCCGCGACTACGAAACCCTGCCCACCCGCTCAGAAGCCCTGATCCACCTCGCCATGACCAGCCTCATGGCCCGCCGCCTCACCAGCGAGAACACCATCTCCTGGCGCGACCCGAAGAAGACCACAGAACATCCCATCTCAGGATGAAACATCGGACGAAAACGACCTCTGAGGCACGGTCGCCCAGAACGCAGAACAGGCCCCCGCCGGATCGACTCCGGCGAGGGACTGTGGGGACTTTCGGCCTGGTGGGTTGTGTGTGGCTGGGTCCGGTAGTCACGAGGGCCTCGTCGGCCCCCGGACCCCCGCTCCCCAGCACCGTCCGGCGCGGATAGGAAGTCACGGGGTGGCGACCGTTCGCGCCGGACGGGGTAGGTCGATCTCTGCAGGCCCCGTCCGCTCCGGCGAAAGGAGATGCGGGTGTGACGGAGGTTCCGTCACACCCGGGAGACCCATGAGGATGCCGAAAGGTTGTACGACCGAGCTGCCGGGGACGACAGCGCAGGGGCGAACCGGCCGCCTTCGGGCGGATCGGGCACGGCCGGGATCAGAAGACCGGATCGGCCTTGATTCCGGAATCGCCGCCGATTTCAAGGGTGCGATCTCTCGGTTTCGTGTCAGTGCGCCACCTGCACGCATACCGCCCTGTGTCAGTGGAATCGCCGCGATCTCCCACACCCATGACAGTGCGCTCCACTCGGGAAACCGACACTGACCTGCGCCAACGCACAGAGCCTCACCGTCTCTCACTTCACTGTCACAGAACCGAGAGATCGCACCTACGCCCGCCGCCGCCCTGCTGGAACAGGCTGCGCTGAACGCGGACCGCTGGGCCGGGACCTGACCCTCATCCGACGCCGCGTCCCACGGCCCCAACATCGGCCGATCTCACTACGACACGTCCGTCCCCGGGAGCGATGATCGCGTCGCGCGCACCCCCTCGCCGGTCCGCCCCGCCGCGCCCGGGGGCACGACGTACGGCGCCCCGACGATCCAGCCGCCGCGGACCGGCTCCGGCCACTCCTCGTCGGTGAGCCGGACCTCGTCGCCCTCGGTGACGGTGCCTGGGGAGGCCACCCAGCAGTCCAGCGCGAAGGTGCCGTCGTACAGCCGGTGGATGTCGCGCAGGACATCGTGGTTCCGCTCGCCCGTGTCCGGGTCGACCGTCGTCATGACGCAGCGGGACCGCAGCTTGAGGACGCCGATGACGGCGTCACCGATGCGCAGGGTACGGCCGGGCCAGTCGCGTTCGGAGAGGCCGGGGACGCCGCCGATCACCAGGTTGGACCGGAGCCGGCGCGGGTCGTGGCCGAGGGCCTGGGCGGCCCCGTCGGTGATGACGGTCAGGTTGAGGACGTCGAACCTCTCCCGGCCGGCGTAGCGCACCGCCTCCGCGTCGGGGCCGGCCGCGCCGCGGATCAATTCCGCGGTCTCCGGTCCGTCCCAGGGGTGCCCGTTCACCAGCACCCCGCCGTCCTCGGCCGTGGTCGCCGACAGACCGAGCAGCCGGGGGCGCACCCGTGCGGTCAGCAGGCCGCGTGAGTCCCGGACGTGGACGTGCCGGTCACCGGTCAGGCCGTTGTCGGTGAGTTCGACGCTCTTCAGCTGTTCCCCACGCATGGACTTGACGGGGAATCGCCAGATTTCTCGAAGGTGCACGTGTTTCTCTTTCGGGTCCCGGACTGCGCTGTCGGATGGAGCGAACGGGGACGGCGCACCGGACCCTCCGCTTTCGAGGCGTGCGTGTCGTACGCGTCGCGCACGCGGTCATTCTGATGTCGGCCGGTGGCGTGATCCAGTAAGTCCCAGGTCACCCGTGGGCGTCTTCCTGCCATCTCGCGGCTGACCCACCTGAGGAGCGGCCGGAGACGGGGTAGCTGTCGGACCGGGGCAGCTTCCTCCCGCAGACCTCGTCCGTGAGCGCAGAGTCCCGGGAGGGCGCCCGTCCGTCCGCCGACGGGGGGGGTTCCAGGCTTCTGGTGGGTGGACGCTGCCCGCGGATGCGCGCGGAGTGGCGGACGCCGGCCGACTCCTCCCAGTCGGGTTTCGAGGGCGCGTTCACGGATAGGCGGCGTCCGTCGGGAACATCGACTTCTCGGAGGGGACGCCGCAGCACCGACCCGCGGCCCGGGAGCGACACGGCCCCCGAGACCCCTCCGGGTCGGGGCTTCGGCGCGCGTGAGCCGTCGAGCGACGAGGGGAGGGCCCGGATGAGGGCGACCGGGGAGGACAGGCGTGGGGCGAGGCGCCCCCGGGCGCGAGTGTGGCGCGACTTGGTGCTGGCGGTCGGTCTCCTAGGGATATGCGCGGGCGGGCTGGCCCTCTTCCTCAAGACGGCGGAAGTGGCGGGAGACCGCAGATCGGGTGTCCCGGCCGCTGTTCTCGTGGCGGTCGCCGCCCTGGGCGTCCTCGCGGTCGGACTCGCGGTGACCCGGCGCGGGAGGGCACCCGTACGGAACCGCGCGAGCGCGCGTCCCGCCGGCCTGCCGGACGACCCGGCCCCCGCCCCGGACGTGCCCGACGTCGGAGCCGAGGCCCTCGATCACGCGGCGGTCGACGCCGACGGCTTCGAGCACGCGGTCGCCGCGCTCTGCGCGCGGGACGGCTGCACCGCGGTGGAGGTGGTCGGCGGAGCGGGCGACCTGGGCGCCGACGTGGTCGCGGTGACCCTGGACGGGCGGCGGGTCGTGCTCCAGTGCAAGCACTACGCGGAGGACAACCGCGTCGGCTCCCAGGACCTGCAGAGGTTCGGCGGCACCTGCTTCACCATCCACGAGGCGGATGTCGCCGTGGTCGTGACCACCAGCTCGTTCACGGCGCCCGCCGCCGAGTACGCGGCCACCTGCGGGATCATCTGCGTGGACGGCGAGGCGCTGGCCGCGTGGACGGACCAGCTCACCCCGGCCCCGTGGGACGCGCTCAGCCCGGACCCGACGGCACCGGTCGCCTGAGACCCCGGATCACCTGTCATCGGTGGCCCCACCGGCGGCATCGGCGGCGGCGTCGAGGGCCTTGAGCCCGTCCCGCCAGCGGGCGGTCCGCTCGGTGGTGCTCTGTTCCCACCAGGGGTCCCCGCGTTCACCGAGAGCGACCTTCGCCTGGTGCACGCGCGCGCGTGCCGCCCGCTCCGCCTCCGTGTCGTCCTTCCGCCGCGCCGCCGCCACGCCTCGGCGGGCCGCCATCAGATGGCCGCGCAGCCGCCCGGCGGGCTCCGGAGGGATGTCGGGATCGGTGGCACGCCAGCGGCGGCCGTCGACGACGATGTAGCGCCCGTCGGGCGTACGCTCCGGTTGCGACCCCGTCGGCATCGCCTCACCACTCCCTTCGGCCCCCCAAGACACCGATCCTGCCCGCCCTCGGCTCCGCCCGCAGCCCGGCCCTCGTCGGGCAGATACCGCGAAGGACGGTCAGGCGCAGCTGTAGCAGGGCGAGATGGAGCCCATGGACCAGGCACCTCCTGACCCGCTCGCAGCACCTGGTCCAGTGGCACCTCGCGACGTTGCCAGGACACCTCAGGAGTCCATCCTGGTTGAGGCTGTTCGTGTTCCTGGAAGCGCTGGGCGTGCCCGCGAGCAAGGCGGACGACCTGGAGGCCGGGGACGGTCGCCGGCGGGGCGCAGTGCAAGGCATCGAGCTGGACGGCATGGCGCCGGTCTCTCAGCGCTCGCTGTTCCCGGACGGCCGGGGTGACGGCGTCTCAGCCTCGGACAAGGCACTCGTACATGCCGACGACCGGATCTGGGCGCCACACGCCAGTCGGTCGGCCCCCCGCTCACGGACCGGCCCGTACAGGGATCGTGGGCGAAGGTGGCGGGCACCCGGATTCGAACCGGGGTTTCCGCATCGGGGCGAACCCGAGTGCGGTGTCCTGGGCCGCTGGACGATGCATGGCCGAAGGCAGCGTACGTGCTCACCGGCTGGAGAGCGCCCTCTTTTTGAGGCTGCGAGCACACACGCCCGAGGGCCAGGGTTACGAACATCACCGGGCCGTGGACGTACTCCTGGAGGGTGACTCCGGGGGTCCGCGATCTTCGTCGTGTGCGGGTGGGGAAGTGATCTTTCGACCTGAAGGATCGGCGGCACTCCGCGTGGGTGCCGCACGTCAGAAATGGAGTCAGTCTTGGCATCTGTACCGAGCGGCACCTACCAGATCACCCGCCGCGGCGAGCAGCTCCTCACGATGGAGGGCGGGGCGTCGGAGCCCAAGACCCCCGTCGTGCTGCTCCCGCCCACCGGCACCCCCGGCGAGCAGGAATGGCAGCTAGAGGTGCTCAGCAACGGCAACTGCACGATCCGCAACCTCAGGAGCGAAACATACCTGTCCTTCGACGGGGAGCCGGAGGTGAACAAGCCGGTCGTCGGGTACCCCGAGCCGCGTGAATGGGCGCTCTACCAGAGCGCGCAGCCGTTCACCTTCCACGTCGTCGTCCCCGGAGGCCCCGTAGACGGCGAGGAGCTGGCCCTGGACCTCAGCCTGTTGCGTATCTTCCCGCCCCGTGTGGCCCTGCGGCCGCTCGAGGTTCAGGACCAGCAGCAGGCGTGGAGGTTGCAGTTCATGGAGTAGAGGCGTGGCCGTACAGCGTCACGGCACCGGCACGGCCCACACCCAGGTGTGGGCCGTGCCGGTGCCGTGAGTGGCTGTGCCCGGGTCTGGCGGCCGACATGGCTAGTGCGTCGGGTGAAAGCCTCCTCGTCACCCATGCCCGCGCGGGCGTCACTCGTCCGCGTTCCGGAACCCGAGATCGGCGACGACCGCACCCGCTTCGCCGGCGCCCGCGCCCGCGCCCTCAAGGCCTACGCCGACTCCTCACCCATCACCCGGGCTTCGGGCAAGAAGTCCGCCATCACCAGACGCTGGGTGAAGAACGACCGGCTCAACCACGCCGGCTACCTCTGGGCCTTCGCCTCACTTCGGGCATCGGCCGGGGCAAACACCCACTACTGGCGCCGGCGCGAACAGGGCGACTGGCACGCGGCCGCCCAGCGCAACCTCATCAACCGCATGATCGGACAGCTCTACCACTGCCTCCAGCACGGACAGCACTTCGACGAGTCAGCCGCCTACCCGGTGGGGATCGAGGACGCAGCGCAGGCTGCATAGCCCCGGCCCCCGGAAAAGACCAGGAGGACCTATGCCTCGGGTGGCTAGGCTCCCGAGGCATGAGCGGCAGCCAGCCATCCGTCTCAGACCGCTTCGTCGGCGATTTCCGGGAAATCGGGCATGGTCGGCCTGACGGGCCCTCGCTTCATGCTGCCGTACGTGACGAGGGAGGCCAGGACGAGAAGTCCCTCGCACGCTATCTGCGCGAAGGAGCGGCCCTTGCCGTCACCGGGTCTGGGGTTCACGACGCCCTCAGCCCAGAACGCGAGCTGATCGGCGGACTGTCCTTGCTCACCGACGGTCAGTGGTTCTGGTACTCGGACCTCGCCCACTACGTCGAGCGCTACCACGCCACCCTGGACGAGCGGTTCATCCGGCACGCCCGAAGCCGGAACTGGAGCCCGCACCGGCTGACCCACGACGAGCTCGTCGAAATCGAAGAGGCCATGTTCGACGACGAAGGCGCTTGACCTCACCGCTCTGGCGGCCTGACTTGACGGCGTAGCAACGTGAGGTGTCTGCCTGGTGACCGATGAGCAGCTGGCCTGGTGGTGGGCGGTGCCGGGCGCCGTCCCCCAGCAGCAGACTTCCCCACAACACGGTCACTGACCCCGGCTGCGGAGCAGCGAGAGCTGTCGGCGGCGGTCGCGCCACCAGGCGAGTCGGTGCGCGGACTTCCCGGGGTTAGGCGGGGCGCCGAGTCGGCAGTCGGCTCCCGGTCGGCCTTGTGTACCCCGGACGTGGGAGGCAGCCGTCCGGTCGTCGGGCTTCGCGGGCGCCCGTGGAGGTCAGGTTCCGTGCTGTCGGCCCATCAGGATCTTGTGGGGCCGGTGAGGTTCGTAGGGGCGTCCTGGACACCCCTTTACAGGGCGGGTGCCACTGGGGCTGGTGCCGGTCCCATCGCCTCCCCGAGAACAGCGGGACCGACACCGCCGTTTTCTGACCGCAGACCAGCGGCGCGCGGTCCGGCGGCAGCCGGGCCTGCATATGCCGGAGGCCGGTACGTGCACCCCTCTGGCGTACCGGACCGGCCCGGTGGCAGGCTGGACCGCAAGCGGCCCCCGCAGCCCACCCTGCGGCGTGGGCCGCCGATCCGGCCCCGCGTCGCCCGCCAGGGGCCGGGCCGCGCCCGCCTCCCGGCTCCCGCCTCCCGGCTCCCGGCTCCCCACGGGAGGCCACAGGCGCGTACGGTGCGACACCCCGCGAGTTCCTTTGAGCTCCTCTGAGCCCTGTCCGCGGACGAAGGCGGCGGCGATGGCCGGGTGCTCACGCAAGCAACCCGGGCTGGGGGTGAGTTCGTCAGCGCCCGCCGGCCCGGCCCGTGAACCCGCGCAGTTCGCGGGCGCTGGCGCCGGCGTCGCCGAGACGAGCCGCTGCGCGTGCGCCGGGGCAGATGCACGGTGAGGCAGCGAAACCGCCCGTCGTCGGTGGTACCCGCCGGCGCGGTGCAGCCGACCGGGCGCGGGTCTCGACGCTGATGCCTCCGGTGGCCGCCGCCTGGCGCTTCCGGCGTCGGCGTACCCGGGGCTGCGAGTCGGCCCGTGCGGTCGCGTCGATGCGCGCGGCTGGGAGGGGACGGTTCGACGTGCTCGGTGCAGCTCACCGCGCAGGTCAAGTATCCGATGGTCCAGGCCGACCAGGACGACGTCCGCCCGTACCCACTGGCTGGCCGGCGTCCACACGCTCCGCCCCGGCCCGGCCGTGTGCGCAGCCGCGCGCACCGGCCTCGTCGCGGTGGCGTCCGCCAACGACGGCCGCGTCGTACGAGCCGGACTCACCGTGACCGGGTTGGACCTGCTCTTCCCCATCATCGTCGCCCGTGAAGACGTCGCCTGCCTCGAACCTGCCCCCGACGCCTACCTCGCCGCGGCATCCCGCCTCGGCCTGAACCCCGCCAGCTGCCTGGCCTACGAAACACCAGAGAAGGCATCAGCGCCGCCCACTTCGCACAGATGGACGTCATCGACGTCCGCACCACCCCCTGGACAGTCCACCGGCCCCGAGGTCGACCAGGCGTCCGGTGCAGCCGCCGTCGGCACCCCGCACCGCCACCATCCCTCGCCCGAAGCAGCACGGCCATCGGCGCGCGGATACTCCCACCAGGGCACTCACGCGCCGACAACCCGGGCGGGCAGCGGTCATGGGCGGGGCGCCGCGCGCGCCAGGGGTTCACGGGCACCGTACGGGGCAACCGGCCTGGCCGAGCGGCCCTCGGTGCCGGAGGTTCACGCCATCCAGTGCCACAGCCCTGCCTGTAGCGGATCCGGGAGCGCTGCCGTTTGACCGGATGCTGCCTCCGGTTTACGCTCGTCCACATACGGAGGCGGCATCCGTTTTAGGTGCGGCCGCAGAATCGCAGGAGACCGGAGCACCCATGAACGCCAGCGGGCAGCCGGGACGCAGGCCCCGTGCCGATGTCCAGCGCAACCGTGCGGCCCTCCTGGAGACGGCCCAGCGTCACTTCCTGCAGCACGGGGTCGGCACCTCCCTGGAGGCTGTGGCCAAGGAGGCGGGTGTCGGACCAGCCACGCTGTACCGGCACTTCCCCACGCGAGAGGCCTTGCTCGCGGCCGTGCTGCAGACGCGCTCCGAGGAGTTCGTGGCCCGCCGGGCCGGCATCGAGCAGCTCGGCGACGCCGCCGAGGCGCTGGAGCGGTGGCTGCGGGCGATGGAGGAGTACCTCAGCGCCTTCAGTGGACTGCCGGACCCGCTCATGGCCGCGGCTCGGGCCCAGGATCCGGACAATCCGCTCACGATTCCCTGCGACATCCTCATTACCGCCACTGATCAGTACGTGCGCGCCGCGCAGCGCGCGGGGCGCGTGCGCGCCTCGGTGCAGGGGTACGACCTGTTCCTCGCGGCCTGTTCCGTCGCCTGGATCAAGGGCACCGGCATCGAGGAAGAGTCGCTCGACCGGCTCCGGACCCTCATCGCGAGCGGCTACCGCCTGTGGGACACCCAGGCCTGAACCACCAAGCCCCCTGCCCTGCATTCCGCCGGGCGGCCACCTCACAGCCCTTACACGACGCTGCCCCAGACGCAGCGCAACCCTCTAAAGGACAAATCGTGAAAATCACTGTTATAGGCGCTGGTGCCATCGGTGGGAATCTCGCCGCCAAGCTCGCCGCAGCCGGTCATGACGTCCAGGTGGCCGACGCCCGCGGCCCCGCGGCCGTCCGGGCGGAGGTGCTGGAGTCCGGGGCCCGCGCGGCGGACCTCGCCGTCGCCGTCCGGGGGCGGGACGTCATCGTCCTGTCGATCCCGTTCGGGGCGGCGGGGAAGCTGGCCGGCCTGTTCGCGTCGGTGCCCGACGAGACGGTGGTCATCGACACCTCTAACTACTACCCCGGCATGCTCAGCGAGCCGATCGAGGCGGTGGACAACGGCCAGGTGGAGAGCGTGTACACCTCCGAGCTGCTCGGCCGCCCCGTGGTCAAGGCGTGGAACGCCGCGCTGGCCGAAACCCAGCGGACCAAGGGTGTTCCGGCTGGAACACCCGGCCGCCTCGCCATCCCCGTCGCCGGCGACTCCGAGGAGGCGCGGAAGGTGGCCATGCGCCTGGTGGACGACACCGGCTTCGACCCCTACGACGCCGGCAGACTGGCCGACTCCTGGCGCCAGCAGCCCAATGGCCCCGCCTACTGCACCGAGCTGACCCACGACGAGCTGCCGGCGGCCCTGGCCGCGGCCGACCGCGTCAAAGACGCGGCCATCCGCGACAGCCTCCCGGAACGCTTCGCCGTCCTCCCGGCCAACCCCACCGTCGACGACATCGTCGAGATGAACCGCGCCGCCCACCGCTGAGTCACCCGACGCGGCTCTCGCGCACGCATCGGCACGAGGCGGCAGCACTGGTACGCCACGAACACACACGAGAAACGCGAAGAGCGGCGCTCACTTCTGCAAGGTCGTCATCACTTACCTGCACCACCGCGTCCCGGTCGGCCTCAGCCCCGGTCGCGCCGCGGGGACCAAGCCACGGCACCCCGGTCACCGAAACGGCCGGTTCGAGCTGGGCATGAGCTCCCACCTCGATCTCGCCGGTGCAGCGGCCGTGCTGCCAGGCCGCCGCACCGTGCCCGACACACAGGCTCCCGAACCGGCGGCGGAGGCTTCCACCCCGCCCGCAGCGCCCTCACGCTCGGCTGCTGGGGGATGAGGAGGCCACGCCGGAGCTTCTTCACTGGGGGATGTCGACCAGTACACGGCCGCGGCCGCGGCCGCCGGAGTCGATGCGGTCGTGCGCCTTGGCGATGTCGGCGAGCAGGAAGCGGTATCCGACATCGACGGTGAGGACGCCGACGGCGGCTGCGGCGGTGAGGTCGCGCGCGGCCTGGCCCCTGGCCGCGGCTGGGAAGTTCACCCGCGCCGCTCGCCGCACCGTCGCTTGCGGCGGCAGTGGCGTGCGTCGGATGGCTCTGTCCTGCGGCTACCGCGGGCCCCGACCCGCGATAGCCGACCCTCATGCCGCGCTGTGGGCGGTCAGCCGCCCAGGACCGACCCGAACTCGGCGTTCGGGGCGGTGAGGCCGACGTCCTGCGCGCTGAACGAGGTCGCACCGGCCGTCGTCAGTCCGGCCGCCGAGCCGCGGAGCACCCAGTCGGCACCGTCGCGCGCCGATCCGGCGACGACGTCCTCGCCCTTCGCCGCGATCGTGACGTCCGCGGCGCCGTCGCCGTCGAGGTCGGCGATGTCCACGGCGGAGCCGAACCAGTCGTCCGCCTCCGCGGTGCCCGGGACGCTGTCGGTGTTCTGGTGGAAGACCTGGGCGCCGGCACTGGTCGGGCCGGTTGCCGTGCCCGGGAACAGAACCGTCGCGCCGGTCTGCGACACACCTCGGACCGTCTTGCCCGGCGCCCCGACGGCCACCTCGTCGTACCCGTCGCCCGTGACGTCGCCGACCGCTACGGACGCGCCGAAGTTGTCACCGGACCGGCTCCCGCCCGGGGCGTCGAGCGTGGCGGTGCGGTGGGCGCCAAGGCCGTCCGCGCTGCCGTAGCGGACGTGGACGAAGCCCGCCGCGTCCGAGTACTCGCCAGTCGTGACAGCCGACGCGGGGACGTGGCCGGTCACGAGGTCGGCATAGCCGTCGCCGTCTACGTCCCCGGCGGCCGTCGAGACGGTGGGCGCCTCGTTCGCACCCGCGGCGTCGGCACCCGGGTCCGGCAACCAGAGCTCCTGCAGGCCGCTGTCGCTCCACGTGAAGGCAGCGGTGTACTGGCAGCCGCCCGTCGTCCCGTTGCAGTTCTCCGGCCCGGTGACGACGAGCTGGGCGCGTCCGGAGCCGGTGAAGTCGGCGGCGGTGAGGGTGCGCGGCTGTATGGAGGCGTTGTAGTTGTGGAAGCGCGCCGCGTCGGTGGGTGCCGTGCGGCCCACCAGGTCGTCGTACGCCCACAGGTTGGTGCGGCTGAGCGTGGCGATCTGCGGGACGCCGTCGCCGTCCAGGTCGGCGACCGCGATCTTCTTGCCGTAGTCCTTCTCGGATGACCACTCGCTGGTGGCGTACGGGCTGACCATCGATATGCCGTCGCCGGTCAGGCCGCCCGGGCCACCCCACAACACCGTGACCGTGCCGTACTCACCGCTGTACGGCACCGCTTCACCTGGCGCGCCGACGACGAGGTCGGTATATCCGTCGGCATCCAGGTCGCCGCTGGCGTGTGTGGCGCCGAACAGGTGGTGGGAGCCTGCGTCGCCGGGGACGCCGCCGGAGTTCTGGGTGAGGGTGGTCGATCGGTCGGGCGAGACGCCGCCCGAAGAACCGTAAAGGACGGTGACCGAGCCGGCGTTGATGTGACCGTCGGCGGGAGCCTGGGGAGTGGCCACCACGAGATCGGCGACGCCGTCGCCGTTGAAGTCATCGGGCACGGAGGTGGCCGCGCTCGCTGTGGGGGCGATGCCCAGGGACAGGCCCGCGGCCGTGGTGGCGACGGCCAGGGCGGCGGCCAGGATGCGTGTGCGCAAGATTGCTCCAGACTCAGGACGGAAAGGACGCGGGGGGCCGCATACATGATCATCAAGACGGGTTGGAGGTTGCCCCTCGCGAGAGAAGGAACATGGGATCTCCACCTCGATCCCCGCCTGTTCACCAGTGGTTCACACCCATCGCAGCGAGGGGGCAGTGGCGGGGAACGTCGGCTTGGTCCAGCGAGTACGAGGCCCTCCTCGACGCGTTCCGCTGGCGGCACCGCTGCACCGCTGCACCGCTGCACCGCTGCACCGCGGCACCGCTGCACCGCTGCAACACCGACGCTGTCACTCCCGCCTCGGACACGGCAGCCCGATCGCCTACGGAGCACCGTCCAGAACGACATCAACTGTCCTCGCGGACTTCTGTTGCCCGCCGACCGGTCACCCGGTCTCCCGGCAGGACTGGCTGCTACGACGCCGCCCTCCGCGGCCCTTGCCGCACAGGGCTGGCTTCCTTCGCCTGGACGAGACAGCGATCGAAGCATGCCTGGACCCGGTCCCGGACGATGCTGCGTCCGACTGCAGCCGGCCGCCTGACCGACAGGAGCGCGTTCGGTAACGGAAACCTGACGGGACAGCCGGAACAGGCGATCGATGTCGCGGATGCCGTCACCGGACGCGATGCGGCTCGCACCGGTCGTCGGCGTACAGGTCAGCGGAGAAGACCGATCCGGCCACGAGCCAAAACTGAGCGCGCACCAGTGGGAGAACGACGGGCGGGCCGCCAGGATCGAAGTGTCGCGGATGGGGCGGCGGCCTGGCGCGGATGGTCGGCCTGAGGCTGGCCGTGCACGGCTCTCATACCGTTCGCCTTCCGCGGAAGTTCGTCGTCCCAGTCCGGCGGATCGCCCCGCGAAAGACCACGCCTGGGCGAATCACCGGTCTCGTCACCGAGAACCGTCGGTCCTTGACCGGTACGCGCCCGGCGCCCGGTACTGGACTCCTTCGGCCTTACGCAGGGCATCCATGGTCTCGTCGACGGTCAGGAGAACTGTCGTCTCGAACGAGCTGAGCGCGCCGCCTCCACTGATCGCCAGCGCAACGGCGGCCATGGACACGTTGTCGGGGGCTTCCCACAGGTTGTAGCCGTCGTGGGTGCCGAAGGCGTACCAGAAGCCGTGGAGCTTCCCGCCGACGGACTCGATGTACGACTGAGCGGCCTTGGCTCGGTCCTCGGGGTGGACGATCAGCCTCGCCCACGTTTCCGGTGTGTAGCTGAACCTCGACAGATAGAGCGGCATCATTTCTCCCTTGCGTTCCACCAAGGGATGCCCGGCGGGGCGGGAAACGCGCCGGCTGCGGCCCGTGTATCCCCCGAACGGCCTGGCACGCTCGAACCGGGCCAAGGCCGATCGGGATCCGGCCGAATGGATGCCGCCGCTGCCGGAGGCGCACTGCCGCTACGTCGGCGAGTGGACGGCCATGAAGCTGCGCTGGGACCTCGCCGCGGACCAGGCGGAGGCCGACGCTCTGACGATGTATACCGAGGCCTGCGAGACCACCGTCGTCCACTACACGCCCGCGCCGTAACCCTGCCGACCTGCACGCTCCCACCTGGACAAAGACTTCCTCCCATGACCTGCGCAGGATGCTCGTTGGGCCACGTCCCGCCTCGGCGGCGCTGCACCGGCCCGGCGGGGTCTACTTCTCCCCGCCGGGCGCAGATTCTGAGAGGCTGTGCAGGCGGGTCAGGATGGTGCGGCAGGTGTCCACGATGCCGAGGTCGGAAGCGACGGCGCCGCTCCAGCGTTGGTCGTAGCGGTGGGACTGTGCGAGTGCCGCCTGGATCTGCGGCAGGGCAGGGCGTGCGGCCGGGCCCATGCGGTCGAGGCACGCGACGACCGTGGGTGCGGTGGCCTCGTTGTCCTTCCAGGCGTCCCGCAGCGCCTGCACCACGGCGTCGGCCTCGCTGTCGCCGCCTATGTCCCACAGGGCCGCCGCGGCGTGGACGAGGGTCCACGAGTCGTTCAGCACGGCTGAGCCGTTCTGCTCGTTGCGCGTGTTCTCCTCGACCTGCCCGGCCAGTGTCTGTCGCAGCCACGGCAGTACGCGAGCGGCGGGAGGGCCGATCCGGCCGGCGACGTCCAGCGCGTCGGAGTTCCGGTGGTGCTCCAGGAGGCCGTTGAGCAGTGGCACGACGGTTTCGGGGCGGTGTTCGAGTTCCCAGTGGGCGCTCGCCGCTGCCGTCCGGAGGGTCAGGTTGTCCGCCTCGGTGAGGGGACGGATCACGTCCAGGGCGGAGGAGGCGCGAGTGCCGAACGAGGCGAGCGCCTTGAGGGCGGCCTGCGCGGTGTGCCACTGCTCGTGCCGGACGGCCGCCTGCAGGGCGTCGGTGAGGGCGAGCACGGCCGCCGGATCACCGAGCCTGGACAGAGCGGTAGTGAGGGCGGTGAAGCCGAAGCCGGGCTGCTCCCGGGAGGGGTCGATGTCGGCGAGGTGCCGGATGAGGCGGGGTGCGAGTTCGGCGGTGGCCTGGGGCAGGTGGCCGGCCGCGTCCGCCGCGCGCCAGGCGTCGGTGCCGGTGTCCAGCGCGGTCAGCAGGCTGTGCAGGGCACGTTCGTCCCCGAGTCCGGCCGGCGCCACGACGGCCAGCTGGTGGGCGCGGCGCACCTCGGGGTGGGGGCTTGCCCACGCATCGGGGCGGTGCTCGGTGTGGTGGGCGGTGAGTAGGCGGCGAGGGCTTCGCGGGCCGGTTCGGCGAGGGCGGCCAGGGAGCAGAGGGCCTCGGCAGCGGCCGCGGCGGTGCAGGCGTCGCGCGGCGTCAGGCAGTCGCCGATGAGCCGGACGAGACGGGTGTGATCACCCCGCAAAGTTCGAAGGGTGCGGGCCGAGGAGGTGCCAGGTGCAGTTACCCAACGTGCGGCTGACGATGCCGCAGTCGTCGGCGGCCCGCCGCGCCGGCGGGCTGCTGAATTCGGTCACCCAGGCGGGCCGTCCCGTCAGGTGATCGCACCTTCCCCTGCTCAGCCTCGCCTGTTTCAATACCCCGCATCAGCACGGGGGGACTGTGAAGAACGAGCCGACGAAGGCAGAGCGCGAACTTGACCGTTTTCTGAGTCTGGTGAGCGACCGGCAACCGCACTGGGCCGTCAAGGGCAGGGCAGTTCGTCTGGGCAATAACAGCCGACTGCGCTACACGGTTTACGCCTCCGCGTACGAGTTCTCCGGTAGCCAGCTGACTCCGCAGATCGTCTTCACCGTGAGGGACTGCGGAGCGGAGAAGATGAAGCTGATCTTGCGAGCTCTGCCGCAGTACGGGGTGACCATCCACGCCAAACCGCTGGACGACAGCACCGCCCAGATCGCCTTCGTCAGCCGGTCCTTCCCCCGCACAGTACGTGTCAGAGCAATTGACTGGGTGGAGCACACCTATGGACGGCTCCGCCCCCTCATTGACACGGCCCTGGGCGCCCTCACACAGTCTGCCGGCGCACCGATCGTGGAGCCCACAGGGGAGGCATCGGAGCACCCCCGGCCGGGGAAGCTCTGCCCGGTCTGCGACCAGGCCCTCCCCGCTGGCTATGCCCGCCACCAACGGTGTGAAAGGGCGGCTGCCGGTGCGCCGAGGGTGCCGGAGCCCGTGCTCCCGGTTCCCCGGAGCCGCTACCGGGAACTTGTCGCGCGTATCGAGCGGAAGGAGATTCCCGGCCAGCGCGCGCAGCGCACTAGCAGCGTCCCGCTACGCCGGGAATCGGCCAAGGAGGCCGTCCTGGATCGCTGCGGCGGCCTGTGCGAGAACCCTGGATGCTCAGGGACGCCGCGCGATGTCACCGATGCCGGGAAGCCGATTCTCGAAGTCGACCACGTCCGGCCGATCGCCGAGGGGGGCCGCGACCACCCGGAGCAGATGGTGGCGTTGTGCCCGAACTGCCACGCAGTCAAGACGCGGGGATCCACACGACACGAGCTCCAGCAGACCCTGTTCAAGGTCGCCTGTACGGCCCACCAGCGAGCCATGGACAGCTAGGGAGTGTCTTGTCGATCATGTGTCGAGCCAGATGAGGCTGCTGGCGAGGGTGAAGGCGGCGGGGTAGCGGTCGGGGCGTCTGTCGTAGCGGGTGGCGATGCCGCGCCATTGTTTGAGGCGGTGGAAGCAGCGTTCGACGACGTTGCGGCGCCGGTAGGCGGCCCTCTCGAAGCCGCAGGGCCGTGCACGGCGTCGTCTGCGGCCGGCGAGCTGGTCGACGCGCCCGGGGATAAATGCCTCGCCGACGGAGGCAGGCCCGGTGAAGGTCCGGGCCGAGTAGCCCTTGTCCGCGACCACGTGGTCCGGCCGGGTCCGGGGCCGTCCAGGGCCTGACCTCGGGACGCGGATCTTGCCTATGACGGCTGCGGCCTGGGTGCAGTCGTTGCGGTTGCCTGTGGTGTGACAAGAAGGCCAACGGCCGGCCCCGGCGGTCGTAGGCGAGGTGAACCTTGCTGTTCAGCCCACCGCGCGAGCGTCCGAGTCCGCGTTCTTCGAGCCCCCTTTGGCGGCCGTGTGCTGGTGAGCTCGGACGATCGTGGAGTCGATCGCGACCAGCCAGTCGACCTCCGCCGGCTCTGGGCTGTGGTCTGGAGGCGGCCGAAGGTGGCGTCGGCGGCCCACCGGGCGAACCGTCCGTGGACGGTCTGCCACAGGCCGAACCGCTCGGACAGGTCCCTCCAGGGAAGACCGGTACGGAACTTGAACACGATGCCCTCGAGCACCTGCCGGTGATGCCGCCACCGCCCACGAGCACGACCCACGGGCGGCAGCAACGGCGCGATCACCGCCCACGCGGCGTCAGAAATCTACCCATCCCTCACCACCGGACCAACGATCCGATGATCGGAAGGACCCCCCTAGGATTTGTCCGGCCGATCGCTGCTGTGGGCATCCGGGCATGATGCCGGGGTGAGCATCGTGAAGCTCTTCGTGGGGCCGGACGACACATCAGCGGGTCTTGCCCGCCAGCCCGGGCCGGGCAGAACGACCTCGTCACCCGCCATGTCGCCTGGCTCGCCTGGCTCGACGACGCCGAGGCAGGCACCCACCGTGCTGTTAGGACTCCTGACAAACGTAGGCGACTTGACCTAGTGTCAGGGGTCAGTGTCGCGCACGAGGCCGTCGGGTAGCGGGACGCGGTCAGCTGTGTACTCGCACGCGATAAATTTGGCGACGTCGGTGATCACCTCCGGGATACTGCTCACCCATGGATGAGGTCAAAGTCGTCGTCGCCCATTCCGAGCGCGCGACCCTGCGCGTCGGCGACGTGTTCCTGAAGGTGGACGCCGATCAGGCGCGTATCGACGTCGAGGTCGAGGCGATGTCCCTCGCGCCGGTCCCGACCCCGGAGGTCCTGTGGCGCAAGCCGCCCGTGCTCGCGATCGCCGCGCTCCCCGGGACGACGCTTGGGCGCCTCGGCGGGCCGTCGACCGGGTCGCCGGCGGCATGGGCCGCGGCGGGCGCCGCCATCCGGAAGCTGCACGACGCGCCGCCGCCGCGCCGGCCCGGCCGCGCCGGGCGGAGCATCGTCGCGCTAGCGGCGGAACTCGACGCCGAGTGCGAGTTGCTCGTGACGAACGGCGTCTTGCCCGCTGACCTGGTCACCCTTAACCGCCGGGTCGCCGAGGCCGCGCTCCGGCCGTGGACTCCGGCGTTCACGCACGGCGACCTGCAGATCGCGCACGTCTTCGTCGACGGCGACGAGGTGACGGGCATTATCGACTGGTCCGAGGCGGGCCAGGGTGATGCTCTGTACGACCTCGCCACCTTCACGCTCGGACACGAGGAGCACCTCGACGACGTCCTCGCCGGCTATGGCACCGACATCGACCTTGACGTGATCCATGCGTGGTGGTCGTTGCGAAGCCTGCTGGCAGTCCGCTGGCTGATCGAGCACGGCTTCGACCCGTTCGCACCAGGCTGTGAGGTCGACGTGCTGAGATCCCGGGTGTGAGGCTACGCGGATACGACTGCTGGGTGCGCGTTCTGACGCATCGAGCAGGCCGTGCCCTCAGGTGATCGCCCGCCCTCACTCTCAACAAAGTGTCGTGCGCGGTAACAGGGTTGGTCACGGCCCACCGACGACCCACCCACCCCGCGCAAACCGGGATCCCGGCGCGGGTGGCGGGGCTTGCCCGTACCGGGCCGGGTGTCTGGTGCACGGGACCGCCAGGCCACCCGGGGGCTGCATCATGGTTTCCCTTTCTCCCGATTTCTGGGCATCTGTTTCCTCTGTCGCCTTCCCCGGGTCGCGCGCCGGACGCGCCGCGTGGGAGACCGGACTCGAAAGGGGTTGCGATCGCCGGCCGGGGGCAACCGAAGGATCCGGCCCGACGGAGGTGCAGACGTGATGACAGGAACAGGATCGCCCCGAGCGGCGGCGAGCCGAGCGGCCCGCGGTGACGCGGTGCGGGCGGGTGCCCGCGCGGGTTTCGTGGCCCGTGGAGTGCTGTACCTGCTCGTGGGACTGCTGGCGGTACGCATCGGCCTCACGGGGGCGAACGAGCAGGCCGACCGGGGCGGAGCCCTGACCGAGGTCGCCGCCACACCGTTCGGCGCCGTACTCCTCTGGGCGCTCGGCGCGGGGCTCGCCGGCATGGCGCTGTGGCGCCTGACGGAGGCCCTGTACGGGGCCGCCGGACCGGACGGAGGCAAGGCGGCCAAGCGGGCCCAGTCCGCCTTCCGCTTCGTCTTCTACGCCTTCGTTTCCTTCCTCGTCCTGTCCTTCGCCTCGGGCGCCAAGAGCAGCGGGGCGGGGTCGAGCGACCGGCAGAGTCAGGACGTCACCGGCCGCCTGCTCGGCCAGCCCGGCGGACAGTGGTGGGTCGGTGCGGCGGCGGCCGGCATCCTCGTCGCGGGTCTCGTCATCGCGGGGCGCGCCGCCCTGCGGAAGTACCGCACACACCTGACGTGGGCGCGGCTGTCGAAGAAGCAGCGCGGTCTCATGGACGGCACCGGCATCGCCGGCGGTGTCTCCCGCGGCCTGGTCTTCGCAGCCGTCGGCTTCTTCGCCCTCAAGGCCGCGCTCCAGTTCGACCCCGCCGAGGCCAAGGGCGTGGATGACGCGATCCGCTCGTTCGCGACGGCCCCGGCCGGACAGTGGCTGCTGGTCGCCGTGGCGGTCGGACTGGCGCTGTTCGGGGTGTTCTCCTTCGGCCTCGCCAGGTGGCGGAAGTTCTGAGACCGGGGACGGAGGCCGGGGACGGTCCGCGCCACCGCCCGCGGCCGCGCTCGGGGCGTACCCATCACGGCTCGTCCCCGGTGTACCGGGCGGCCCGCACCATGCCCTGCGGCACCTGGCCGTCCAGGTACTCGCGGATCGGGGGAAGGACCAGCGGCACGCCGTCCTTGCCGCGCCGGACATGCTCGGCTGCGGGAACTTGGCTGACGGGGGTGCCTTGGGCGCCCTGATCGCGCTCCGGACAGGCCTGGGCCGTGAGGAAGTGGCGTTGGGCGGCGTACGCCATCAACCCCGCGTCAGAAGCTTCGAAGACCAGCCGGGGAGTCATATCGGAGAGTCCGCCTACGGGTTCGCTCGATGGCAGAGCCTGTCGTAGCTGCTGGAAGACCACGGCGATCCGGTCGGGTGTGTAGTCGCGCACGTCATCGGTGGCCTGCAGCACCAAGCCGCCGTCGGCCAGCGCTGTGATCGTCGCGAACGCTCCTGAGGCGCGTAGTACGTCAGGGCCGCCGAGGCGGGCCGCAACACCAGGGGAGCACACCGTGATCCACGAGTAGCGGGGCCGGTGGAGAACCTGTCGGTGGAGTCGGTCGACGTGGCTGACGCTGTCGTAAGAGTGGAGGCCCGGTCCACGGCCAGGCGGGCGGCCTGTCCGGGCTGCGGGTGCTGGTCGAGTCGAATACACGGCTCTTACCTGCGCTTTCCCCGCGATCTACCCACGTTGGGCAAGCTCGTCGTCATGTCGTTGCGGGTGCGTCGGTTCCTCTGTGCGGAGGGCTGATGCCCGCGCAAGACGTTTGCCGAGCAGGTGCCCGGTCTCACCCGTCGGTTCGCTCGCCGGACAGAGCGGCTGCGATCGAGGCTCGTCTCGGTCGGTCTCGCGCTCGCGGCACGGGCTGGCGCCCGGATGCCGGCCGCCTTCGGCGTGCGGGTCAGCCGGAACACTTTGCTGAGGCTGATCACCTCGCTGCCGGATCCGCCCACCGCCGTGCCACGTGTGCTCGGCGTCGACGAATACGCTCAGCGCAGGGGCCGGATCTGCGGAACCGTACTCGTCGACGTCGAGAGACGCCGGCCCGTGGACCTCCTGCCGGACCGGGAAGCGGACGCCCTCGCGGCCTGGCTGTCCGAGCGACCCGGGGTCGAGGTCATCTGCCGGGACCGGGCCCTCTTCTACGCCGAGGGTGCTACCCGCGGCGCCCCGCAGGCCCTCCAGGTCGCCGACCGAGCGCACCTCTGGCACAACCTCGGCGAAGCCGCCGAGAAGTGCGTCTACCGGCACCGTGCCTGCCTGCGACCTGCACCTGCGTCACCGGAGGAGCCAGACCAGGTGTCGGAGTCGCCCGCGTCCTCGCCGTGGCCAACGGGCCACCGGTTCGCCGAACGCACTCGCGCCAAGCACGCCACCGTCCACGCCCTGCCGGCTGCCGGTCACAGCAAGCGGTCCATCGCCCGGCAGCTCGGCATGGGCCTCAGCACCGTCCTCCGCTTCTCCCGAGCCACCGAGCCGGAGCAACTGTTCACCGGACAGTGGCAAAGCCGCCCCACCAAGCTCGACGCCTACAAGCCCTACCTCGACCAGCGATGGCAGGAAGGCTGCACCGACGCCTGGAAACTGAGGGAAGAGGTCAAGGCACAGGGCTACCCGGACGGCTATGGCAACGTCCCCGCCTACGTCAGCCGGAACTACGCGGCAGGCCCCAGCCGGTCGGCCCCCAGCCTCCAGCGCTTCGCCCGGCACCTGGAACGCAACCTCGACGCCGTCACTGCCGGACTCTCGCAGCCGTGGAACTCCGGAGTCGTCGAAGGCCATGTCAACCGGATCAAGATGCTCGAGCGCCAGATCTTCGGCCAAGCAGGCTTCGAACTCCTCCGTAAGCGCGTGCTGCTCTACTCCTGAGCCTGCCGTCTACCCTTCGGCATCTGGCGAAGGCGGTTCGTCTTCGGCGGCGAGGGTGACTTGGGCGGTCCATGACCAGGGCTCCTGGGGCGGATCCCAGCTCACCTCCACGTCGGTGTCGTGGAAGTCGCGCGCGAGTTCCGTCACCATCACCGCTGCCGCGGCCCTCGCGTCTTGCGGGTCGGTGTTGATCGGCACGTCCAGCCGTCCGCAGAGATTTCCGCTTTCGGTGAAGACGCTGGTGCGCCAGCCCTCCGGCGTCGCAAACAGGAAGATCCCCTTCGGAACGCCCCAGGCGGGCCGCTTCTTCTTCTCCTTCTTGCGTCTCACCATGCCGCTGTCCAACATCGTCGAGTTCACGGTGATGAGTCTGGGTGGAGGATCAACCGTCGTGGCTCGGTTCGGTGCCTGCCCTGCGCGGCAAGCTGAAGTCCTTCAGGACAGATCGTCGATGAGCCCGAAGCCCTCCGGGAACTCCTCCAGGAATTCACGGCGGCCAGGGTGGGTCTCGGCAGCTGCCATCTCCCCGAGCAGGGCGATCAGCTCCTGCTGCTGATCACTCGACAGCGTGCTGACCACGTGCGCGACGCCCTCCATCACCTTGACCGCGTCGTCCTGATCCATCTGCTCGTCTTCGCTGCCGTCGATGAACCACAGGACATCGACCAAAGTCTCGGCCAAGGCGCGAGTCAGGGACGGATGCGAAGACGTCACGGCGGTCTCCCAGCGGATCAAGGGCAGAGTCCGGCCATCCCACCACACACCACTGACATCACTATCCGTGAGCCTCCACAGAAAGCCGACCAAAGCCTGAGTTTGGGAGTCATCGACGGCTCCTCCGCGATGCGGTTCACGGAGTGCGGCTTGGGTGAGGTACGGGGTGACGTCGATGAGGATCGGCTGTGGCGCGGGGGCCCCGCGGGGCGGTCGCGACGGTTGCCTGGGAGGACAGACCCAGCGCGGCGTTGTCCTTGCCGTCCCGCATGTGGTTGAGCCAACGCTCGTACCAGCTACGGAAGTCCTGCGCCGAGGAGACGTTCGGGGGCCAAAGCCGTCCGCATTGCCCGTGACCACCCGCCCGGCAAGCGGACCGGCCCTCCGATCAGGCACAGATGCTGCAGATCTGCCTCTCGTCCATGCCCGGACACATCTCGCGACGACGCCGGCGCAGGCGGCGAACGTCGTCGTTCACGTCCTCTGACCTGTGGCGGCGGCGTTCAGACGGCCGCCGCCGTGGCGAGCAGGTCCCGGGCGAGCAGCGCCGCACCCAGACATCCGGCGGTGTCCCCGAGGGCCGCCGGGACGATCGTGGGGAGCTTCTGGAACGTGATACGTTCCGCCACCGCCGCGCGGAGGGGTGCGAGCAGGGTTTCTCCGGCCTCGGCGAGGCTGCCACCGATGATGAGTGCGCGGGGATCGAGGACCGTGAGCGCGGTGAGCAGCCCGTCGGCGAGGGCCTCGACCGCCGCGCGCCATACCCCGTTCGCCACCTCGTCGCCCGCCTCGACGGCCCTGGCGCAGGCGGCGGCGTCCGCGGCGAGGTCGCCGCTCGCCACGGCCCAGGCGCGGCCGATCGCGGTGGCGGAGGCCAGCGCGTCCAGGCAGCCGCGCCGTCCGCAGCCGCACACGGGGCCGCCGGGGCGTACGACGATGTGACCGATCTCGCCGGCGCCGCCGTGGGCCCCGGTCTCGATGCCGCCGTCGATGCCGATCGCTCCGGCGATGCCGGTGTCGAGCGACACGTACAGGAACCGGCCGGTACCCCGGCCCGCCCCGATGCGGCCCTCGGCGAGGCCGCCGGAGCGTACGTCGTGCCCGAGCGCCAGGGGGATCCGCCCGAGCCGGTGCCTGAGCAGCCCCCGCAGCGGGACGTTCCGCCAGCCGAGGTCGGCGCAGTGGACGGCGAGGCCGCGCTCCGCGTCTACGAGGCCGGGCACGGCGGCCCCCGCGGCCTCCGCCGCCGTGCCGAAGTGCGTCTGTCCGTGGGAGCGCAGCTCCCGCGCGAAGCCGAGGACCGACTCCACGACCGCGTCGGGTCCGCGCTCGCGCCCGGTGGCCCGCCGCGCCTCGTACAACAGCGTCCCGTCCAGCCCGACCAGAGCCGCTTTCATCACAGTGGCACCCACATCGAGGGCGATGACATGTCTCACGGGAACACTCTCACTGGTGACTTCCAGGCCGTTCGGACCACTGGTTCGTGTCTCTTGCCGCGTCGTACCACGGCTGTACGGGGCGAGGACTTCCTCACGGTGGAGGAGCCTCGCCCCGCGGGCTCATCCCTGGGAGAGATCCAGGACGCGGATGTCGTCGTGGTAGACGATGCGCGTCGGGACGTCTCCCTTATCCAGCGTCTGGCCGGGACGGTAGAGACCCCACTTGAGATAGCCGAAATCGGCCGGGTTCACTGGGTGGAAGGTGCGGACGTTCTCGTACGTCTTACGCAGCGTGTACTGCGTCTCGCCGGGCAGCTTGGCGGAGACCTTGTAGTAGCCGGTGCTGTCGTCCGTCCAGCGGACGTCCACGCGGAAGTGCATCCACTCACCGATGTGCGAGCGGAAGTCGTCGACCACGTTCGCCTGGAGGCCGAGGATCGGCGACCGGAAGGCGATGCTGTTCCGCTTGGTCATGAGGTAGAAGGACGGTTGGTTTCCGCCCGCGTGCTTCCCCTGGAAGATGATGTCGCCGGTCTCCGAGTCCCCGGCCTGGAAGGGCTTCCAGTCCTTCAGCAGCACGCTGAACTCGTACCGCTGCTCGTCGCCCACGACGAACTTGCCCTCGTGGACGTCGTTCGTGGCGCTCTCGCTGCGCGGGGCGCCGTCGGAGACGTACGCGGGATCGCCCAGGGTCACCTTGTGGACGACGGCGTGGTCGGTCCCGGACTTGACGACGGACGACGCGTCGGCGGCCGTCGCGTGCGTCGTGGTCAGGTCCGGGATGCCGGAGTCGAGCTGCCCGTTCGCGTAGTCGATGGTCAGGAGGGCCGAGGGGCCGGTGTTACTGACACACGTCGCCTCCGTGATCCCGCTCGCGCTGTCCTGCCCGGCCTGCGCCGCAGTCAGGCCCGCCAGGGTGAGCGCCCCCGCCGCCGCCACCGCGATGGCGGACCGCTTCGTCGACTTCTTCATGATCAGATCACCGGCCTGTCTTCGATGCGGACGAGGTTGCGGCCGCGCATGGTGTACAGCCGGCCACGGTTGTCGGCGTTGACGTGGGGACCGCTGTACCAGGCGCCGTTGATCTCGGCGACCACGGTGCTGACGGCGAAGGTCCTGGGGTCGAAGCGGAAGAGGGTGGTGTCGGAGACGCCGTAGACCACGCCTCGGCTGGTGACCATGGCCGCGAAGCCGGGGCATACAGCGCGGTGGTCGGCGGTGTGTATCACCCGGCGGATCGTGAGGTCGACGACGAAGAAGCCGCCCTTCCTCGTGAGTCCGTACAGATGGTGGCCGTGCACCGCGAGCGCGGCCGTTCCGGTAGTCAGGGTCGCGGGGAGGTCGAGGCGCCACAGCTCGCGACCGGCGACCGGGTCGAAGGCGACGAGGGTGCCGCGCGGCCCCTGGGTGGTGGGGTTGTCGCCGCCGAGGTAGGCGACGCCGTCCCGGGTGGCAACGGCACGCACCAGCTGGTTCCCGTCGACGGGATTGATGTGCGCGACCTTCTTGCCCGTGTGCGGGGCGTACGTCCACAGGGAGCCGCCGCCCTCGGTGTCGGACTGCACGCCGACAAGGAGCAGTTCGTTGACCGTGTCGTAGCAGACGTCGAGCGGACGGTTCTGTTCGCTCGGGAACGCCGCGAGCCGGCGGGGCTGCTCATCGGCCGTGGGGTCGTAGGTCCACATGCCCTGCGAGCTGTACTGACCGGTGTAGAGCACCCCGTTCAGCACCTCGGCGTCCTTCGCCTCACCGGGCGCGCGGAGGTTGACCACCTTGCCGGTGCGCAGGTCGTGGCGGGCGATGCCGTTGTTGCCGCCGACGTACGCGTACCGGTGGTCGGCGGCGATGCCCATCGTGGTCTGCGCGATGACGGGCGCGCCTGCCTCGCCGAGGTCGGTGACGACGGCCCCGCCCGTGGCAAGGTCGATCTCGCCCACGAAGCCGTAGCCCGAGACGACGGTCAGTTTGCCGCCGACGACGTCGAGGCCCCAGACCTCACCGAGATCGCCGTCGAAGGCGACGGGGCTGATGGCCTTGGTCGCCCTCGAGTAGGAGTGCAGACCCTCGTCGGTGGCGAAGTAGACCGTGTCGGCGTTCGCCGTCAGGTTCTTGACGACCTTGCCGGTGGTCGGCGTCAGGCTGTACGAGGTGAGGTCGGCGAGGTCCATGAGGGCGAGCTTGGCCGGCTCGGTCGATCCCGAGGTGCTGACCACGAGGCGGTCGCCGACGACGAAGAGGTCGCGCAGGCTGGGGTCCTTCTCCATCTCCGGCGGCGTGACGTTGCGATACGTGCGCGCCGACCGGTCGTACGCGTACAGCGAGGACTTGCTCGCTCCGTCACCGCCGGCCAGGACGCTGCCCGCTCCGAAGAAGACGGTCGTGTCCGTGGCGGCGACGGCCCTGGCCAGAGTGGCCCCCGGGTCGGGGATGCCGAGCTTGGTCACCTTGGTGGTGGCCGGGTCGTACATCCACAGTGCGGGCGCCTTCCCGGGGATCCCGCCCACCGCGTACACGGTGCCGTCAGGGGCGACGGCGAGGTCGCGGATGTCGCGGTCCTCGGTCCGGCCGATGCCCACGGCGGGCTTGTCGGGGGTGGACAGGTCCCAGCGGAAGAGGTTCGGCCGGCCCACGTCGCCCTTTTGCAGGATGCCCGCGTACAGGTACCTGCCGGTGGAGTCGACGGCGAGCGCCTGGATCGAGTGGCCCACGCCGAGGACGGTCTGGGCCACCACTTTGCGGGTGGGCAGGTGGAAGGCGAGGATCCGGGTCGGTTCGAGGTTCCGGGAGCCGATGTAGACGGTGTCACCGACCTGGAGCGCGCTCATGAGCGCGAACTGTTCGATGCCCGGGCCGAGGTCGGTGATGGTGGTGCAGGGACCGGCGGTCGTGGCCTTGGCCTGCGCTGGTGCGGTGAGCAACGGGCCCGCGACTGCCGCAAGGCCGAGCGCACCAGCTGCCGTGAGCAGCTGACGCCTGCGCACGGACGAAGAGTGTTGCATGGGGGGAACTCCTTTGTTCGTTGTGCGGGGACACAGAGCGGAGAGGAGCGGAGAAGAGCGGAGAAGGACGCCGTCGCGGGGAGGTCAACGGCTGGGACCGGCCGGTTCCCGGGCCAGGGGTGCCCGGGACCGGCCGGAGTTGTCAGGCCGACGTCGCGAGGGCGGCGTGGTGCACGGCGTGCGCGAACGGTTCGCCGGCGCAGTAGCGCTCGACCTCGTCGAGGGCGCTGCTCGTGATCCGGTGGAGTTCGCCGCCGAGCGAGCCGGCGATGTGGGGGGTGAGGAGCACGTTGGGCAGGGAGTAGAGCGGTGAGGTGGTGGGGAGCACCTCGGGTTCGGTGACGTCGATGACCGCGTGGATGCGGCCGCTCGTCGCTTCAGCGGTGAGGGCCTCGGTGTCGACGAGGGAGCCCCGTGCCGTGTTGATCAGCGTGGCGCCGTCGCGCATGAGCGCGAGCCTGCGCGCGTCCATCAGGTGATGGGTCTCGGGCAGCTCGGGGGCGTGCAGGGAGACGACGTCCGAGGCGCTGACCAGTTCGTCGAGCTCCACCAGCCGGACGCCCATGGCCGCTGCGCGCAACGTGCTGACGTGCGGGTCGGCGAGGAGGACGTCGACGTCGTACGGCCGGAGCAGTTCGAGGACCTTGCGCCCGACGAGCGACGCTCCGACCACCCCGACGGTCCGGCGGTAGTTGCCGAACCCTGGGAAGTGCCGGGACCAGTCGAGGGGAGAGCGGTGGTCGCGGTAGAGACCGCCGATCTCCAGGACCCGCTTGTTGGCGAAGAGGATCGCGGCGACGGTGTACTCGGCGACCGGTACGGCGTTGGCCGCGGCGGCCGAGGAGACCACGAGACCGCGGTCCCAGCAGGCTTGTGTCACATGGTGCTTGACGCTGCCCGCCGCGTGCACGACCGCTTTCAGGGCGGGCGCGCGTGCCAGCACGTCCTCGTCGAGGACGGGGCATCCCCAGGAGGTGATCAGGACCTCCACGTCCGCCAGGGCCGGTTCGTCGGTGAGGTCCTCGGCGACGTGGTCGGGGTCGATGTCGACGTACGTCGTGAGCCGCTGGATCTCGGTGGGCGGGAACATCGCGTCCCGGTGACGACGGCCCATGGCGAAGAGGGCGCGGGGGCGGTGGGTCGGGATGGGTCGCATGGAAGGGTTCCTCATGGTTGCGGCCTACTTGACGGCGCCGGCGGTCATACCGGACTTCCAGAACCGCTGGAGCATCAGGAAGACGGCGATCAGCGGGGCCACGGCCACCAGCGAGCCGACGACGGCCAGCAGGTAGTCCTCGGGATGGCCCTGGGTCAGCGCGGACGAGTACCACACGTAGAGGCCGAGGTTGACCGGGTAGAGGTCCTGGTCGGACAGCATCACCAGGGGCAGGAAGAAGCTGTTCCAGATCTGGGTGAACTGGAAGAGGAAGATGGTGACGAAACCGGGGGCGATCATCGGGAACGCGATGCGGCAGAAGGTCCGGAACTCACTGGCCCCGTCCATCCGCGCCGCTTCCAGGACCTCGTCCGGCACGTAGGAGGCGCTGAAGACCCGGGCCAGGTAGACGCCGAAGGGGAAGACGAGGCCGGGGATGAACACGCCCCAGAAGGTGTTGACCAGGCCGACCGTGGCGGCGAGAAGGTACAGCGGGATCGCCATCGCCGTGCCCGGCACCATCACACCGAGCAGTACGAGCGAGAACAGGCGTTCCTTGCCGGGGAACGAGAGCTTGTCGAACGCGTAGCCGGCGGCGACGCTGAACACCGCGGCCAGGAGCGCCCCCACACCGGCGTACAGCACCGTGTTGATCAGCCAGCGCACGTACACGCCGCCGTCGGCCGCGAACAGGTGGCTCAGGTTGTCGGCGAGGTGGATCTCGTCGCCGAGCGCGAACCCGTTCGTGCCGAAAAGGTCCTCGCGGCTTTTGGTGGAGGACAGCAGCAGCCAGGTCAGCGGCAGCAGGGTGTAGAGGGTGGCGAGACCGAGGAGGGCGGTGACGCCCGCCTTGGACAGCAGGACCGACGGCGTCTTCGGGGCGCGGCGTGGGCGGCGGGGGCGCGGGGCGGTGCCGGTCACGGGAGTCGTCTCCGGCGTCGTCTTCGGCGTCGTCTCGGGCACGGGGGCGGCCGGGGGAAGAGTGGAGAAGTTGGTCACGGCTTGCTCCCGCGGCGTGAGATACGGGTGACGACGAAGGACAGCACGGCGGCGAACAGGGCGATCAGCAGGGAGGCCGCGGCCGCCAGGCCGAAGTCGTTGTTCTGGAAGGCGGCCGTCTGGACGTACATGTTCGGCGTGAAGCTGCTGCCGATCGCGCTGGAGGCGTTGTAGATGACCTTCGGCTCGGTGAAGAGCTGGATCGAACCGATGACGGTGAACAGGACGGCGAGGGCCACCGCGGGGTAGATCATCGGGACCTTGATGGACAGTGCCGTCCGTACGGCGCCGGCGCCGTCGACCTTCGCCGCGTCGAGCGTCTCGCGGGGCACGGCCTGCAGAGCGGCGTAGAAGATGACCATGTTGTAGCCCATCCACTCCCAGACGGCGATGTTGGCCGCGGAGAACACGGCGTTGTCGACCGACAGGAAGTTGACGTCGATGCCGCCGGATGCCAGGAAGTCGATCACCGGGCTCAGGCCGGGGGTGTAGAGGTACACCCAGATCAGCGCGGCGATCAGTCCCGGCACCGCGTGCGGCAGGAACAGCGCCAGCTGGAAGAAGGACCGCGCCTTGGCCAGACCCGAGTCGAGCAGCAGGGCCAGGACCAGCGATCCGCCGATCATCAGGGGGATGTAGAGCGCGCAGTACACGGCGATGACGAGGAAGCCGTCGCGGAACGCCTCGTCGGACAGGGCGCGGACATAGTTCCCCAGCCCGGTGAAGACGTTCTCGGTGCCGCCGAACCCAAGGCCGGAGGTGCGGGTGGTGAACAGGCTCAGCCATGCCGCGTAGAACAGCGGGGCGAGGGTGACGGCCGCGAACAGGCCGAAGAACGGGGTGAGGAGCAGTGCGGCGGTCCGGCGCTGACCTCGGGCGGATGGGCTTGCCATACCGGCCTTCCTTGGGGTGGGGCGGGGAGAGCGGGTGCGGGAGGGAGCCGGGGGCCGGCCCGCCGAGCGGGCGGGCCGATCCTCCGGGCCGGTCTCCTATGGGGCGGTGACCTTCAGGCCGCGCTGCTCCATCTGCTTGATCGTGGCCTGCTCGGCGGTGGTGAGGACGCCGGGCAGGGTCACCGAGCCGTCGGCGACCTTCGGGAGCTGGTCCACGATGGCGGTGTTGGTGGTGCCCATGACGGGGCCCCACGTCCAGCCGGGCCGGATGGCGTCGTAGGACTGCGCCATGAGGGTGTAGATGTCCTGCCCGCCGTAGTAGTCCGTCTTGAAGGCCGCCTTCGTGACCGGGACCAGCTTCGGGTCCGCGGGGAACATGCTGCTGGTGCCGGACGACACCCAGGCCTTCATGCCCTCAGGGTCGGTGGTGATCCACTTGATGAACTCGGCGGCGGCCCCGCTGTTGTCGGACCCCTTCGGAATCACGAAGGACGAACCTCCGTACATGCCCGAGGCCGGCTCGCCGTCCCACGTGGGCACGGGCGCCACGGCCCACTTGCCCTTCTGGTCCGGCACGGTCGCCTGGTGCGCCCCGGCGCACCAGCTGGCACAGATGTAGGCGACGGTCTGGTTCTTCTGGACGCTCGTCCAGAACGGGTCCAGCTGGCTGAGCGAACGGACGAGGCCCTTGCGGGCGAGGTCGCCCCAGTAGGCGGCGACCTTCTTGGACGGGGCGTCGTCGACGGTGACCTTCCAGGAGTCCTTCTCGGTCGCGAACCACTGGCCGCCGGCCTGCCAGGAGAGCGCCTCCAGGACACCGGGGTTGTCGGTGTACAGGACGCCGCCGCGGGCGGCCGGGGCGGCCTTCTTCACCTGCTCGGTCATGTTCCGGTAGGCGTCCCAGGTGGTGGGAACGTCGATCTTGTGCTGGGCGAAGAAGTCCTTGCGGTACATCATCATCAGGGGCGCCGCGTCCCTCGGGACGGCCCAGGTCTTGTCACCGAGGTTGACCAGCTGCTGGGCCGCCTCGGGGAACTTCCCCTTCACGACCGGGCCGAGCGTGCCGCTCAGGTCCTCGACCTTGCCCTGGGCCGCGAACTCCGGCAGGTGCGGGTACTCGACCACCGCGACGTCCGGCACGGTGCCGGCCTTCACGGCGTTGGTGAGCTTGGAGTAGTACTCCTGACCCGACGGGACCGTCTCGAAGGTCACCTTGATGTCCGGGTGGCTGCGGTTGAAGGCCGCAGCCACCTTGTCGGAGCCCTTGAGGAAGGACCAGAAGGTCACCTCCCCGGTCTTCTTCGCCTCGGTCGAGGAAGCGCCCTGGTCCGCTCCTCCACCGCAGGCGGTGGCGAGCAGGGCGAGAGCCGTGACGGAGCCGGCCAGGACGGCCGAGGTTCTGCGAAGCATGATGTGCACCGATCGTTCGCTGGGGCGTTGACCGGAATCATTCGTCAGTAAGTTTGCTTCGTCAATGCCTTAGGCTTCATTCGATCGAGAACGAAACGAAACGATGCGATGTGATGTCTCTCCTTCGGCTCTCTAGGCTCGCGGGCCCGCCCCGGAAGGGGCGCCGCTGGAATCCCGTACGCGCAGCTCCGGGCGGAGCAGCAGCTCGGCCAGCGGGGCGGCCGGATCGGCGAGCCTGCGACGCATCAGGTCGACCGCCCACTCCCCCACGGCCCGCTTGGGCGGCGCCACCGCCGTGAGGGGCACATCGCTCAGCTCGGCGACCTCGTCGTCGTACGTCACGATCGACAGATCCTCCGGAACGCGCAGGCCGCGCGCCTGAAGGAGGCCGACCAAGGCGACGGCGTCGAGGTCGTTGTGGACCAGGGCAGCCCGCACGTCACCTGCCTCGACCGCCCGCGCCAGCTCCTCGAACCACTCCGCCGACGCCAGCCCGTCCGCCGGGTCGATGCCGTATTCCGGGCCCGCCGTCACTCCGAGAGCCTGGCAGGCAGCCGCATGACCTTCGCGGATCAACGGAGTGTTGGGGCTCTCCGTCCGGGCGACCAGAGCGATCCGCCCGTGCCCGAGACCGGCGAGGTGCCGGACCGCCAGGCCTGCGCCGCGAGCGTGGTCCGAGGCGACCTGCTCCAGCCGCCCGGCCTGCGAGCCGGCCCGGCGGTCCACGAGAACAACCGGCACTTCGAGGCCCGCCAGCCACTCCTCGGCCAGGTCCGCAGGTTCGAGTCCGGCCCGCGGCATCAGCAGCAGACCATCGACGCCCGCCGCGATCAGCCGCCGCACCTGCTCCTGATTCTCCGTCAGCGTCTCTCCGGAGACCACAAGCACGATGCGGATCCCGTGTGCTTGCGCAGCGTCCTGCACCCCTCGGATGATCTCGGGGTAGTAGTAGCCCCCCGGCGGCACGATCAGCCCGAACGCATCCCCCTGCCGCGCCGTCGGCCGGCGGACAGCAGGGGCCGACACGTCGGCCGCCTGCGCCGCTGTCGGCGACATGGCGCCTCCGTGCACGCGGACGAGCAGCCCCCGGCCCGCCAGCTCCCGGACATCCTGGCGCACGGTGACGGCGGAGACCTCCATCTCCTCCGCCACATCCTTCACCTTGATCACTCCCCGGCGCTCGACCAGGCGCAGAAGCGCCTCACGCCGCTCTTCAGCCAGCACTCACGTGCCCCCTCTCAGCGCGAGCGAAGCCATTTACTTTCACTCGACAAATGAAAGGTAGCAGCGAAGCCACGACACGGGCCGGTCGTGGCATCGACCGCAGCCCGATCAGCCGACGGACGAAGAGGTACGGTCCTCCACACTGTGGCTTCCAGGTCTTGCGACGGGGGCACGCCGAGGGCGGCCAGGTGACCGCCGGAAGCCGGCCGAACACCCCGCCGGCGCCCCGTGGCAGGGGTTCGTGACCGGGTGCGGTCACCTCCTGCCACGCAAGGCCGGACAGTCCCTCGCCCGCCAGGCGCAGCACGGCGGCGATGCTGGCCGTCAGCACGCCCTCGTCGCCCTCGCCCGGCCCCCATCCTCGTCCTCTTCGTCGAGGCGCCCGTGCGGGTGCTGGGCACAGGGGACGAGCGCGGGCGTGGTCGCGGGCTGCGGTGTCTTCGGGCGCGGCGAGGCAGGTGTCGACGAGGTGGAGCTCGCCGTCGAAAGGTTCGGCGGCGAGGTCGGTGACGGCCCGGGCGAGGGAACGGGTACCCGTGTCGGCGTCCGACGTCACGCGGAGCAGGACGACGGCGTAGTGGTTGTGCGGTCAGCCGACCGATGACCTCGGCGACAACGGCGGTGACCATGGCCTGATCGTCGAAGGGGGCGGTGGTGTCCAGCTCGTCGAGGACCAGGAAGTTGCCGGGCTGTTCGACGGCCTCCCCCAGCTCGGGCGTGCAGTCGCCTTCCCGGGCGAGGGGCGAGCCGGCGGCGAGGGCGCAGAACCCGCCGTGGGCGGCCATCCGCTCGGCCAGATTCCCGGCGCCGTAGTACGGGCAGCGGGCCGCGCGCAGGCTGCCGACCTCACGCTCACCGTCCAGGACGCGGATGTGCCACTCCTGCGGGCCCGCGCTCGCGACCGACAAGCCGGTGGCGGTGGCGGTGGTGCAGCTCGAACCCCAGGTTCGTGAGAGCGGGTACGAAATGGGCTGCCGCCACAGGGGCGGTCATCGTCGATCTCCAGTCGGTCAGACGGGTCCTTCACGCGCCGCCCACCGTAGAGGCTCACAGCCGGCGCACAGCGGGCCCATCTCAAAGGACCACCGCGATGGGCGACCCGACGTCCCTATGCGTGTGGCGTGTGTGACTGAGCGCTTCCCTTGGCGAGTCAAGCGCCTCGGTCGGCGGCCATCGTCGGCAGCGGCCACCAGCTGACGGGAACGTTGCGCATGATCAGGGCGCAGTCCAGGGTCGCGCTCCCTGGCGGGAAGCGGTCCAGGTCGTCGAAGAAGGACGACGCGGCGGAGCGAACCCGGCCGGCTTCCACGTGCCAGGCGTCGGTGTGCAGTTCCATGCCGTCCAGGTGGAGGCCGGACCTGGTGGCCGAGTACCCCTTCGCCCCGCCTTGAAAAAAGCGGGAGGCCTCGGCGAGATCGGCGAAGAGCTCGCTGCCCCGCAGCTCGTCGGACGGCTCGACGGTGACGTCCACCCGGGTGTCGCCGTCCCACGTCGCGAAGGCTACACGCACCTGGCCGGGTGCCTCGTGCACCTCGAAACCGGCGCGGCCGTGTTCGCCGGGGAAGACGCGGCCTCCGGCCCATACGTTGATCCGAGAGGCGGTATCGCGGCGCGGGATGTAGACGCCGGTCTCGACGCCGTCCGGTCCGTCCCATTCGACGGCGATCCGATGCGCCGCGTTCTCGCTCCGCAGCCCCAACGCCCTGGGGGCCCAGACCGGCCGGACATTTCCTAGCCGCAGCAGGCAGATACCCGCGACCGCGTGGCCGTGGACCAGTTGCGGGCGCAGCGGCCCGGGAAGCAGGCGGGCCGCGGCGTCCGGGGCGACCCGGTAGTTCACCAGAAGCCGTCGTTCAACGACGCTGGACAAACGTGGTTGCCTCATGACCCCTCACTCTGCGCCCCTGGGCGCCATTTGGTGTGGCGCAGGACGATCTGCTCGGGGCAGACGGCGCTGAGAAACCGACCGATGCAGGTCGCCAGGCGATCCTCGGCCAGCGTGTAGAGGATCCGGTTGCCGTCCCGGCGCTCGGTGACCAGTCCCGCCCCCCTGAGCACGCCGAGATGCCGTGAAATGGACGGCCCGCTGATCGCGAACCTGCTCGCGATCTCGCCTGCCGCGAGCTCGCCACCTCTGAGGTCCTCAAGGATCTGGCGCCTCGTCGGATCAGCGAGCGCCCGGAAGGCCCCTGCCTCATCCTGAGCTTCTGTCATGTTAGATATTTAGCACATTAGCTAAGTTTCTAACATGGACTCCGGCGGCCTTCGCCAACATTGCCCCGGCCGGCACTCCCTTCACCGCTCCTCGAGTAGCACCGCTCGCCAACTCCCGTGCTCACTCGCCAGCTGAAGCGCTCAGCGGCCGTTGTCGCGGAAGTACACGGCGCCCAGGGCGTCGGCGGTGGCTTGCTGGAGTTCGCGTTCGGTGGCCCCCTGCTCCTGGACGTCGAGGAGACGGGCGGCGTGATGGGGCGGGAGGGCGAGGGTGCTGCGAACACTGGCCGAAGTCATCGACCATCTCGGCGGCAGTGGGCAGACCGGGATCATCGACGGCACCGCGATCCGGGTTCGCCGGGCGGCCAGCGGACGCAAGGACCGGGACACGTTCATCTCCGGGAAGAACAAGCAGAACGCCGTCAAGACCATGGTCCTCACCGACCAGAACGGGCGGGTGCTGTCCTGCAGCCCGGCCAGGCCGGGCAGCTGCGCGGACATCACCCTGGCCCGCCAGTTGGGCCTGGTCAAGCTCCTGGTGGAGGGCCCAGCAGTGGAGATCCTCGCGGACGCCGACTACCAGGGCCTCGGTGCCCAGACCGGTGGGCGCGTGGTGACGCCACCGCACCGCAGGTCCAAGAAGAACGCCCCGGACCGGCACGAGGAAATGCACGAGCGACAGCGCAAGGCGCATACCTCACGACGGATCCGGGTCGAGCACGGCATCGCTCACCTCAAGGGCATGGACGAGCCGAGCCAGCCGCGCCGCTTCTTGGTGTCGCCGGGGTTGACGCCCGAGACGGTGACGCGGACGCGGACCTCGCCGGGGCCGGGGATGGGATCAGGGAGTTCGCCGACGTGCAGGACGTCGGCGGCGGGTCCCTGGTCGTCGTACCAGGAAGCAAGCATGGAGTTACCTCCGTGGGCGGTCAGCTCGCGGGAGCGGCGGGCGCATGCGGATCGTTGTCGGTGACCGTGGTGTCGAATGCGGGCGGCTTCTCGCCGAGGGTCTCGCGCAGCCAGGCCCGTTCGGCGCGGCTGGTGGCGCGGGCGGTGAGCAGCATGCCGCGCCGGTAGGGGTCGGCGATCTCCTCGGCGCGCAGGGGCCGGTCGTTGTCGTAGAAGAAGCTCGCCGGTTCTTCCAGGAACTCCAGCCGTCTGCGCAGCACCGCGTGCTGTTCGGCCACGTCGGGCAGATGGGAGAGGAATGCCAGGACGATGTAGAACCGGGTGAAGTCGGTGATCTCGTGGTCGGCGGGCTTGCGCAGGCGCTGAAGCATGTCGGCCCGTCCGGCCGGGGTCAGGCTGAGCACGTACCGGGCCGCCCCGGCGGCCGGGTCGGCGCGCCGCTCGGTCAGGCCCGCTTTGGTCAGACGGTTGATCGCCGGATACAGGCTGCCGTCACTGACCGGCCGCGTATAGCCGGTCAGCTGTGAGACGCGGCGGCGCAGCTCGTGCCCAGGCATGGGTCCCTCGGCCAGGAAACCGAGTATCGCGAGTTCGAGCATGGATCCATCCTCGCACACATACATCGAATCGATGTAGACATCGAATCGATGTTACGCTCCCAGGTATCCACCCATCCTCTTTGGGAAGGCACAGCAAGATGCCGGCACAACCCAGCGAATCAGTGATGAACCGCTTCGTCGAATTCATCAACACGGGCGACGAGGGCCTCGCTCGCGAGGTCATTTCTCCGGACGCGGTGTTCCACGCACCCAGTCACGCGGAACCACTACGGGGGCCCGATGGGTACATGGAAGTCCTCGGGATGATGCGCAGCGCCTTCCCGGACGTCCAGTGGACGCTGGAGGAGACGGTCACCGAAGGCGACACGGTGGCCGCGCGGTTCACCATGCGGGGAACCCACGACGGTGACTTCTTCGGGATTCCCGCGAGCGGCAACAAGATCTCGGTGCAGGCCATGAACTTCTACTATCTGGCCGACGGCCGGATCGTCGGCGAACGAGGGCAGCCCGACCTCCTCGGAGTGATGCAGCAGATCGGTGCCGTACCGGCGCCGTGAACCCAGGCGGGCGGCGTACCTTCTTTCGCGCGGAAATACCGCCGTTGCGAAGGGCCAATACGTTGGGTGACGGCTGGCGTCCGCAGCAGCGTCCAGGGCTCTCGCCCAGCGCTATGCCGGCGATCTGCTCCGGAGCTCGCCCTCGCGCCGGTGGCGCTGTTCACTGTGCCGCCCGCCTGAAGGAAGTACTGCATGAGGCGTGCGGCGGCGACCGTGCCGAGCAGCCTCACCCCGTTGCTGTCGCGTTCGATGACGGCGGCCAGGGGACGGTATGTGCGGGCCATCAGAGCCGCGACCTCCATAGGGGGCGCGTCGAGCCCGACGATCGGCGGTGCATACCGGCTTCGTGACGCCCGCTCGGCGACGGTGAGCCCGGCAAGGCGCTCGGCAGGCTCGGCGTCGTGCTGGTCGCCACCGGCGCCGGCCGGTGACGGATCTTCGGCGATGTAGACGGGAATGAGCACCCGGACTCCCCCAGGCCATCGGCGCCTACCACCTGTTCGGCAGGATCGGCTCCGGCGGCATGGGAACGGTCTACGCAGCCCGCCGAGCGGGTTCCGCCACACAGGTCGCCCTGAAGACCATCAACACCGAGCTCCTCGGCAGTCCCGATGTCCTGAGCCGCTTCGAGCGCGAGGCGGAGGTACTGGCGATGGTCTCGGGCACGTACACAGCCCGCGTCCTCGACTCCGGAGTGGACGCCGGACGGCCCTTCCTGGCCATGGAACTCCTCGACAGCCACCCCTCGCGACACCCACCTGCGTGAACAGGGCCCGATCCGTGCCCTGCAGGCCCTGCAAGCCCTCGCACTCGCCCTGGCGCCAGCGCTGGGCGGCATCCACCGACTGGGCCTGGTCCACCGAAACCTCAAGCCCGGCAACATCATGCTGACCAGCGGCGGTCCGCGCCTCCTCGACTTCGGCATCGCCGCGATCGTTGACCGTACAAGGCTCAATCGATATCTGACCACCACAGTGGGCGGGGCGGCGGGGACATGGTGGACTCAGCGGTAGCCCGCGGTGGCGCCTGACCGGTCGAGGATCGCGCTGGGTGGGTCTCGGCGAGCCGTTCTCGGCACCGGGCGGCGCGGGTGGGGCGGGCTGCGGGTCAGGTGGCGGCGTCGAGGAGGTGGGCGCCGTTGTTGCGGACGTTGTTCACGGCCGAGGAGACGGGCCGGGTGTCGAGCCGGCCGTCGGCGGGCCGGCTGAGCAGGGCGCGGAGGTCTTCGGTGTCGTGGTGGCTCGGGTCGAGCCAGGCGTCGTAGTGGTCGGGGGTGAGGGCGAGTGGCATGCGGGGGTGTACGCGGCCGGCCGCGTCGGTGGCCTCGGTGGTGATGATCGTGCAGGTCGTCAGCCAGGCGTCGGGGTCGTCGTCGCCGGTGATGTCGGGGTTGCGCCAGTACTCATAGAGTCCCGCCATGGCCATCACCTGACCGTCGGCGGGATGGATGAAGTACGGCTGCTTGCGGGTCCTGCCCGTGGCCTCGTCCTTCCTCGGCTCCCATTCGTAGAAGCCGTCGGCCGGCAGCAGGCAGCGGCGTCTGGCGAAGGCCCGTCGGTAGGCGGGCTTCTCGTGCGCGGTCTCGACCCGGGCGTTGATCATCCGGGAGGCGGCCTTCGGGTCCTTCGCCCACGACGGCACCAGGCCCCACCGCAGCGCCCGCAGTTCACGGCGTACCTCCTCGCCGTCGTCCCGCGCGGTGCGTTCCAGGACCGCGTAGACCTCGTCGGTCGGCGCCACGTTCCAGCTGGGCGCCAGCGTCTCTCCAGGGTTCCAGTCGGTGACCTGGAAGAGCCGGGTCAGGTCCTCGGGACCACGGGTCGAGGCGTAACGGCCGCACATGAAGCCACTGTGCCACGGAACCTGTCGTAGTCACGGGCAGAAAGGCGAACCACTGAGGACGTCGGCGCCCGCCGCCCCCGGCCGGCTCCGGCAAGGTGCCGGCCGGGGCGGACGGCACGCGGAGAGCTGTCACGGCCGGGCACGTCAACCGCAGGGCCGCTCACCGCGTCTGGCTTCCTGGGGGTTCACACCATGGCCCGTACTCTCCCGGCTCGGACGTACATTGATGCCTCCTCCCGCCCGGGCGGACCCCGGCCTCCCACCCGGCACAGCACGACAACGAGGAGCACGCGTGGCCACCACCACAGAGTCCGCCACACACGCCGAGCCCGCACCGCTGGACCGGCCCGCGAACGACGAGCCGACCGAAACCGCGACGCCCGCCTGGCGCATGCTCCTGGGCTACGTACGTCCGCACCGCTGGACGCTGCTCCTCGGAGCGGTGCTGTCGCTGGTCACCGGAGCCACCGGGCTCGCGCTGCCACTGGTGGCCAAGTTCCTCATCGACGCGCTCTCCGACGACCGTCCGATCGCCGGGGCCCTGCTGCTGATGTCGGCTCTGGTCGTCGCCAACGCGGGGATCGGCGCGCTCGGCGGGTACGTCCTGCAGCGCACCGCCGAGTCGGTCGTCCTCGGCGCGCGGCGCACCCTGTCGTCATATCTGCTGCGACTTCGCATCACGGCCGTGGACCGCAGTGAACCCGGCGATCTCATGGCCCGGGTCACCTCGGACACGACCCTGCTGCGCGAGGTCACCACCGACTCCCTGGTGGGTCTCGGCACCGGGGGGCTGACCCTCGTCGCGACGCTGGTGATGATGGGCGTGGTCGACCCGGTCCTGTTGGCGGTCACGCTCGGCGTCGTGGTGGTCGCGGGAACGGTGATCGGTGTCTTCGTGCCCCGTATCAACAAGGCCAGCAGGCAGGCACAGGACGCCGTCGGGGCGATGGGGGCATCGCTGGAACGCGTCCTCGGCGCACTGCGCACCATCAAGGCGTCCGGCGCCGAGCACCGTGAGGAGCAGGCCGTGCACGCGGCGGCCGAGGAGTCCTGGCGGCAGAGCCTTCGAGCCGCCAAGTGGTCCGCGCTGGCCGGTAACACGGCCGGCCTTTCCATGCAGATCGCGTTCATCACCGTGCTCGCGGTCGGCGGCGCCCGGGTCGCCACCGGCGCGATCGACGTGGGAACGCTGGTCGCCTTCCTGCTGTACGTCTTCTATCTGATGTCGCCGATCCAGCAGGTCGTCGGCGCCGTCACCCAGTACCAGGCCGGAGCCGGCGCCCTGGCCCGTATCCGCGAGGCTCTGCAGTTGCCGGCCGAGCCGCCCGCCGCGCCCGCGCCGCTGCCCGCACCCGGTGCCGAACCCGCCGCGCTGGCCTTCGAGGACGTCAGGTTCCGGTACTCGGACGACCTGCCGCATGTCCACCACGGCGTGACCTTCTCCGTACCGCAGCGAGGCATGACGGCCTTCGTCGGTCCGTCCGGCGCGGGCAAGACAACCGTCTTCTCGCTCATCGAGCGGTTCTACGACCCGGAGGCCGGACGGATCACCCTTGACGGCCGCGACCTGAACGCCTGGGAGATACCCCAGCTCCGTTCCGCGATCGGGTACGTCGAACAGGACGCGCCCGTCCTCTCCGGCACCCTCCGCGACAACCTGCTGCTCGGCAACCCCGGCGCCGGCGAGGACGACGTACTGAGGGTGCTGGGGACCACTCGGCTCGACGGCCTCGTCGAGCGGCTCCCCAAGGGCCTGGACACCCTCGTGGGCCACCGCGGCACGAAGCTGTCCGGCGGCGAGCGTCAGCGCGTCGCAATCGCCCGCGCCCTGCTGCGCCGCCCCCGGCTGCTCCTGCTCGACGAGGCCACCAGCCAGCTCGACGCCGTCAACGAGGCCGCGCTCCGCGACACCGTGGCCGATGTGGCCCGCACCACGACCGTGATGGTCGTCGCCCACCGGCTGTCCACGGTCACCATGGCGGACCGCATCGTCGTCATGGACGCGGGCCGCGTCCGGGCCGTGGGCACGCACCGCGAACTCATCGCCGCCGATCCGCTGTACGCCGAGCTCGCCGCCACCCAATTCCTGGCCACGGCCGACCAGTGACCGCTACGGGCCGCCCCGCCGCGGCCCCCGATCCGAGCGGGGCTCCGAGGGCTGGTAGGGCTCGAGACGACACCGCTGCGTCGGTGGCGCGGCCGACCCGGGATGGGATTGTGCGGGACTGCGAGGTCGCAGAACCCGTTGCCCGGGGCGCGGTATGCGGCCTGCGCCCTGCGACGTGGGGTCCCGGGAAGGGTCAGAAGCCGGCATCCTCTTCTTCGCGCGTCTCGAATCTTTGGCGTGCGCGTTCGACGGCGGGCATGTTCTGTGAGGCCCACGCCAGCAGTACGTCGATGGGATGCCGCAGGGTTTTGCCTAGAGGAGTGATCTGGTATCGGACCGCCACGGGGCGGGTGGAGACGATCTCGCGCTCGATCACGCCGTTGCGTTCGAGGCGCCGCAGTGTCGCCGTCAGCGACTTCTGCGTGACCCGGGGGATGGCCCGGCGCAGTTCGTTGAAGCGGCACGGGCGATCGCAGAGCTCGTTGAGGACGCTGAGCGACCACTTGTCGAGGATCTGGTCGAGCAGTTCGCGGTGCGGGGCGTCGATGCGGACTTCGTCGTCGGTATCCATGGCGAAACCTGGTCTCGTTGAAGTGTCCTTCTTCTACTAGGTAGCGTACAGATACCTACTTCGGGAGGAGAAGAACCCATGACCGTTCAGCACTTCACGCCGGAAGGCATGTTGCAGCCGGTCCCCTACCACCACGTCGCCGTGGGCACCGGGACGACGCACGTGCATGTCAGCGGCCAGGTCGCGCGCCAGGCCGACGGGACCCCGGTCGCGCCCGGTGATCTGGCCGGGCAGGTCGCTCAGGCGCTGCGCAACACCGCGGTCGGGCTGGAGGGTGCGGGCGCGTCGTTCGCGGACGTGTTGCGCCTGACCTTCTACGTGACCCGGTGGAGCCCGGAGAAGATCGGCGAGTTCATGGCCGGCGTGGAGGCTGTCGCCGAGGAGATCGGCCTCCGGCTTCCCATGCCCCCGGCCTCCCTCATCGGCGTCGAGTACCTCTTCGAGCCGGACATCCTCGTCGAGGTCGAGGCGACCGCGCTCCTGGACTGACCCCTCGATGGGGGCTCACGCAGCCCCGGCACCGGCCGCGTGAAGAGGGCTTCGGCGGCCGCCCGCCAAAGGGCCGGAAGGACTACCGTCCCGGCGGTCCGATCCGCCCGGCGCCCCCATCCACCTGGCCGACCGCCGGAAGCTGATCTGCAACGCACAGCAGGTGACGAAAGGACTGCTGCTCAATCACCGCAGGTGACAAGTAGCCCGAGCAGATGGTGACGACCATCGTGCTTCATCCTGCGGGTTGGTCCAGCACGAGCGGCACCTCGGGTGACAAGTACCGTGCGCCGGCACGGCCGTCACCCGCACGGGCCATTCCCGCTCATCACGGTGGACCCGCCCACGCCGCCCCCACGTCCCCGGCCGACTCCGGTGGCATCGTGATCCCGTACGACCCCCGCCGCATCGCTGCCCAGGGTCCGGTCCCCGATCAGGAGCCGGTCGCCCCCGAGAGCGCGAGCCGAGGAGGTGCCAGGTGCAGGTACCCGACGTTGCGGCCGACGATGCCGCAGTCGTCGGCGGATGGGCTGGGCGTGGTTCGTGAGCTGCACGGGTTACGGGGCCGGGGTGTAGTGGACGACCAGGATGCGGCCACCAGCCTCGTCGCCGTGACCGCGCGCCCAGGCCGTCAGAAGGCAGACCAGTACCCGGCCACATGGATGCCGCCCGCGCCGAACAGCAGGCAGCGCTGATGGAAGGCCCTACGCAGCGCCTCGCCCGGCAGGTGGCGGACTCCATGCCCAAGCTGGACATCACCGTCGACCTGGATCAACCGCGCGGTCGCGATGAAGCCGTTGAGGACGAAAAGTCGAGCAGTCGGACTCTTCCGATACCCCTGAAGCCCGCGCAGCAGGGGCAGCCGACGTGCCCACCGACGGCGCTCACGTGGGTGATTGAGCACGCCTGTGGAAGGGCGCGGCGGCGGACTTCGGCGGCTGATGCCGATCTCGAATTCTGGCTCTGCCCGGAGTTCCGTGAAGTCCCAGGTCAGGAAGTCTGCGACCTCGGCCACGGCCGGCCGTCAGGTGCAATGGCAGGGCGGCCGGCGACTACGTAGTCGCGGTACTCGTCGCCCGCCATGGACCGGTTTACCCAGCGTTCGCGCACTGCTCCCGTTTGGGTCTCGGCAGCATCCAACGCAGCGAGGGGATCGTTCGTGGTGGCCAAGAGGAGCCCGAAGTCCTCTTCGCCGCTGTCAGAAACCGGGGGCAGCGAATCCAGGTCGGCGGTCAGGGGCTCGCGGTCGAGCGCGGCGTGCAGATAGACCTCGTAGGTCCCTCGTACTGGCTGTAGCTCGACCCTGTGGATCCCCAGCCGCTCGGGGCTCTAGCGCACGCTGGAAGACTACGGCGTGATGAGGATGCGGGTCCGGAGGAGACCGAAGGAGGCCCGTCCGTACGTCGTCGCGTGGCGGAACTTCCCACGAGCCGCAGCCCGTTCGGGGTGCCGTTCCGCAGAGCTAGACCATGGTCAGGAGGTGATCCGTCGGCGCGTAGTCGATCTTCCAGTCGGCATAGACACCGGAGAATCCGTCCTTGGTGCACCGCAGGCCAACCGTCACCCGACGGACGGATCCGTCGCCGCCGAGCGAGAACGCGACCGCGGCCTCGAACTCCTCGCTGCCGCACGGACAGCCGGCCGCACCGGGCTCGTCGCCCTCCCAGGACTCCTCGTTCCAGTACTCCTCGCTGTCCGCGATGAACGCACGGCTCCCGCAGCCGGAGCACTCCCGTTCCGCCCCGGACGCGTTCACCAGGACGAAGAAGACCCGGCCGCCGCATCCCTGGCAGACGGAAGGAGCGATCTTCACCGGGCGGCCGTCGACCGCACCCCGGAGGAACACTGCGAGCTCCGCAAGGACACCCTCGCCAACCTGATCATCAGCATGCACGGACACACTGTTCCAGACGCCCCAAACCCGCACCCGACCAACATGACCAAGCCATGGGGCCCCGCGCGATCCGAAGCCCCAGCCGCAGCCTCTCCACCGACCGCCCTTGAGCCGGCCCTGCCGCCTGAGCCGTCGGCATGTCAGAGGTGCTGCCGGCTCACCGGTCTGTGAACCAACGGCGGCGGCGCCGGCCACGTGCTCGCGCACGGCGAAAGGGACGGGACTGTCCGGCGGCACTGCTCCCAGAGCGCGCCGAGCACCGGCCTCACCCACCCCGGACCACCCCGAACAGCCCCTGCCCGACTAGCGGTTCGGTCCTGGACACCGGCACAGACCTGCAACGCGCTCGCCCGTACCCCACTCACGTGGCGTTCCAGCAGCAGGGCCGAACGTGGAGCGCGTGCCATCGAACCTTGAGCGGCAGCCCGGGCAAGTGGGTCACATGTCACATGCCGGGGGTGGGCGCGTTGAGCTCGACGTAGTGGACCGCGTCCTCAGCTTGCGGTGCGTCGACGTGGCTGCGGGTCATTCGCGCCGAGAAACCCTTCAGCACGCTGTCGTAACGGGTCAGCACCGTGCCTCCACTGGCCGTCACGAGTTGTGCTTGCTTGTCGATCTCGGCGACGGGGGCGTCCGGCTCGAAGACCACGATGCACTCGTCCAGGTTGCGGTCAGCCTGCTCGGGGGCTCAATGCTCGATGGCACACGCTCAAGGTTCGATGACAAGGACAGGTGCCGTGTGCCCTGAACCATTGACCGCACGGGTCGGCGGGCGGCAGGTGGACGGCGCGGGCCGAGCTCCTGGAGTGACTTGACGCAGGGTCGCCCGCCACACACGGCGTATGGCGGGCGGTGTTCGGGAGCAGGCCGGCGGGCGTACGGCTAACGGCGGAAGTCGATGCGCGCGTAGAGGTCCATGAAGTCCTTCTCCTCCCCGTCCCCCGTGTACGACTGGATGTAGATCCTGAAGTCCGCCTTCGGGATCTCCCGGGCAAGCGTGAAGGTCCAGGTCTGCTTCCACTCCCCGGCGGGCGGCCGGGTGTCCCCTTCAAGCTCCGCCCCCAGCATCTTCAGCACCTCGGGCAGCGTGGCCGTCTTCCGCAGCAGCGTGATGAGTCCCAGCTTCACCTGGACCTGGCACTCCACCTGGGTCAGATCGACCTGCTCCTTGAGCCGGCCGGTCATCTGCCACCGCAGCTCCCTCCCTGGTTCGGGAAAGGACGGCGTCAGGGTGATGTCCTCGATCTCGAGGACATAGGAGTCGTCACTGCGGTCTTCGATCAGATCAGTGGCCATGAGCCAAGAGTAGTCGAATGACTACGCTTTGTGTCTGAGGTTCTTGAGTAACCTCGATGACGGCCTTGCCGAGGCTCTCCTACGGTTCGCGGTCGAGCGGGAGCCGGCTTCGAGCAGGCCGTCGGGGTCGTACAGCACCGTATGGGTCCTGCTGTGCATGGCGGGCCGCGCTGCCGGGGCATCTTCGCGCGGGCGGTCGGCGGTCGCTGCTGGGTGTCCTCGCCGCCGTCGGCCCCGTTGTCCTGGTCCTTGTCCGGTTCCTCGTCGTGCCGACCGAGGAACCGGGCAAAGCCGCGGACCGCGCAATCCAGCAAGGCCGGGCGGCCCTGGCCGCTGTAGCCGCCTTCGCCGTCTTCACCGCCCTGCCCACCAGCAGCGCCCACGCCGCCAAAGGCACCTTCTTCTACCGCTCGCCCCAGTCCGGAAACCTGGAGATCGAGGATCCGGACAACGGCGAGTGCTACCTCCTGCTCCAAGGCGCCGACAGCATCTACAACAGCACCGACACCGAGGCCACGGTGTACTACGACCGCGGCTGTGAGGAAGCCGCGGACATCGTGAAGGCCGGTGAAGAGCGCGGCTACTTCGATCCCCTTCCGCGCAGCGTGTCGTTCGGCTGAGGCCCACTCTGCCCTTCACCACTCACCTGATCAGTCCGCACGGTGACCGGCAGCTCGGGTTCAACGACGCCGAGGGCCGCTTCTACCAGCCGTGGGAGCACCGCCGGCCCGAGCCGCTTCACACCGGCGACGCGATCCTGCTGCGTCCCAGCGACGTCGACACGATCATCGAGTTGTCCAGGCTCTGAGTGAAGCAGCACCCGGCTCACTCCCGCAGCGACGCCCCGGCCGACGAAGTCGCCGCCGGGACCAAGGCCATCGTGCCGCACTTCGCCCCGCGCAGGCGCCGTGAGCGTCAGGCGCTGCCCGTGGCCACGGCCGCGCGGAACTCCTGAGTCATCAGGGCCACCGAGCCGCGCTGGACAGGGGCCAGGGCCTGACTCGCCCCACCTTGTGCAGCACGGCGCGCATCCGTATACGCCCACACCCGCTGTGACCACAGGAAACGCCTGACGCCCCTCATGGCGCGGGGGCCCGCCGGTGGCCGGCGGGCGCGCACCGTCTCAGGCCGCGGCGGGCGGAGCGGCCGCTTCGGCGGCGCGGCGGTATTCGGCGTTGATGCGCTGGGCTTCTTCCAGCTGGTCTTCCAGGACGATGATCCGGCAGGCGGCTTCGATGGGGGTGCCCTGGTCGACGAGTTCCCGGGCGCGGGCGGCGATGCGCAGCTGGTAGCGGGAGTAGCGGCGGTGGCCGCCCTCGGAGCGCAAGGGGGTGATGAGGCGGGCCTCGCCGATGGCGCGGAGGAAGTTCTGGGTGGTGCCGAGCATGTCGGCGGCCCGCCCCATGGTGTAGGCGGGGTAGTCGTCGTCATCGAGACGGCCAAACATGTCGTCTGCTGTCATCTGCACCTCTCTCTTGGAACGCGTGGAGGGGCCCTGGTGCCGTACGGCACCAGGGCCCCGAAGGAACTTCTACACCACGTGCCGACCCTGATACCGCGCCGGCCTTCTGTGTCCGCCTACCCGACTCAGTCGCTGTCGGGAGTGCGGGGATCGCGGTTGCTTGACCGGAGACCACCTCGCTATCGATGTCCTGCGGTACCCGGACTCGAGACTTCCGTCCGGGCGATCCTGATGGTGTCTCGTTCCTCCGTTTTCCCTCGGTGATCAATTTCTACCTGGGGTACTTCGTACTGCTGATACTGCGTACTGCGGGTACTGCTGGTGATGCGAACTGCTCTGTGGCCTGCGACAGCGCCACTCTTCGGCAGCCAGCCCCGTCGCCCGTCCTGCGTCTGCTCTGGCTTAGAACCCCACTGCCGAACATCCCGGTGCGCGCGCCCGCAGCCGACGCCTTCACCGAGGTACCACTTACCGACTTCACTGCTGGGTACTGCGCACTGCACTCGCGGGCACCGCTTCTGCCATGACAGCGGCCCCGTCCGGCGGCCCCTGATCACTGCGGGCCACCCGGTCCGGCCGTCAGTCCCGTCGCCGTCGTGCAACCACCCTGGCTTCGAAACTCCACTGCCGCACCGTCCTGCGAACTGCAACTACATGTACTACTGGTACCGCTTGCCCGGCAGTTCGTGTCTGCCAGGCCCTTCTGTCTCTCTGGGCTACGAGAGAAACCATAACCACCCCACCACCCAATGTCTACTCCGGCCGACATAGATTTTCGCGTGTTCGATGGCGAGGTATTCACCCTCGAACAGTGATGGCTTCGGGAGCGAGCCGGGTTGACGAGCCCCGGCCGGGGCACAAGCTCCAGGCAGACAGGACCCGCCATCAGCCGCCGAGACGGTGGCCTTGGTCGTCTCGGAGCTCGTCACCAACGCCCTGCGCCACGGCGGCGGCATCTGCACCATGGACCTGACCGCGCGCCCGGACAGCATCGAGGTGGCCGTGCACGATCCCAGTCCGCAGGTGCCGCGCATGCGCAAACCGACCTGAACGGCGGCACCGGAGGATTCGGCTGTCCCCCTGCTCACACCAGCGGGCGCGCGCGAAGTGGCCGTGGCCGCCGGCATGGCGGGCCGCACTGGCCAGCTGACGGCACCGAGAACGAGGCAGTACTCGTCAACTGACCCGAAGACCGACCGCCAGCGTCAGCTCAAGGACCCGGTGGGGCGATGCCAGATCCGGAAACAGCTCCCGCAGCTGCGACATCCGGTACCGGACCGTCTGGGGATGGACGAACAGCGCCGCCGCCACCTCGTCCCGCCTGCCCTGGTGCAGCAGCCACGCCCGCAACGTCTCCTCCAGCCGCCGTGCGGTCGCGACGGGCAAGCTCCGCAGCGGTGCGAGGGCTCGGGCACGCAGGTCTGCGAGCGTGTCCATGTCGGCGCTCAGCACCAGCTCGGGCAGGTGGTCCTCGGTGTCGCGAATATCAGAGGAGAGGGAGCGTGCGCGTACGGCTCGTGCGTACGAGGCGGACGCACGAGTCCATGGCCGGGCCGGGCCGACCACGGCGGTGCGGTCGGTGAGCTGCCGCAAGAGATGTGACCGGTCGGCATCGGGGACGAGCAGCACACCGGTGGCGTCCGGCAGATCGTCGAGGACGAGGGTGCTCGGGTCGAGCGCGCGGTAGGCCGGACGGGCCTGTGCGGCGGGCAGCAGGACCGCGGTCAGCGAAACCGGGGGCTGCCACCCGGCCCGTTGAACAGAGGCCAGCAGCACGTCCGGGTTCGCGCCGGCGAGGAGGTCGCGGGCCAGGTGTTCGAGGTGGCGCTCGTGGGCCCTGCCCCGGGCGGCCAGTTCGTCGGCGTGGCCCGCGGCGCTCGCGGCGGAGAGCTCGTCGATGTAGGCGAAGGTCAGCTCGGCGAACTTGGCGACCTCGGCGGCGGGCAGACCCGCGGGTACGGCACCCGCTGCCAGGCATCGCCAGGCCACGCGGGCGCCGACGCGGTATGCGCTGAGCAGGGCGTCCATCGAACGGCCGGAGCGCACCTCGCCGCGGCCCAACTCGTAGGCCGCGTCACCCGCGTCGCCGCCTGTGGCGTTCCCGCTCGCGAGGTCCAGGTAGTGCCCCAGGGCGGTGCGGACGGCTCGGCGGATGGTGCCGCCCATGCGGCCCGAAAGGGCGTTGGCGTAGGGAGGGACCTCGTCGATGATCGCCTGGACGACCTCGTCGGCGGTGGTCCTCAGCGCGGCCCGAAGTGCGGTGACCGTCGTCTCGTCCAGGGCCAGTTCGCTGGCCCTCCGGATTGCATGACTCACGTTTTGTTCCCTGCGAACAATTCAGCCGACCAGATTTACGTCTTACGGTCAGGACTTTACGCCTTGAGGCGCAGCAGGCTGTAGTCATGACGAGTGCAGCCCTCCGCAGCATGGCGTGGAAACTTCTGGAGATGGTCACGACGCCGCTGCTGCCGTCGGACTACCTCGACCTGGTCAGCCCGCTGCGTGCGGGCGCTGACCTGCGTGGGCGCATCGAGGCCGTGCACCCCGAGGCGGGTGACGCCGCGACCATCGTGATCAGGCCGGGACGGGGCTGGCGCGGCCACACAGCCGGTCAGTACGTGCGGATCGGGGTCGACGTCGACGGGGTGCGCCTGTGGCGTGCCTACTCCATCACCTCGCCGACGAACCGCCAGGACGACCGCGTCACGATCACCGTGAAGGCGATCCCGGACGGCAAGGTCAGCAACCATCTGGTCCGCAGGGCAGAACCGGGCACGCTGATCCAGCTCGACCAGCCGACCGGTGACTTCGTGCTGCCGCAGACCAAACCCGCCAAGGTGCTGTTCCTGACGGCCGGCAGCGGCATCACGCCCGTGATGGGCATGCTGCGCGACATCGAGTTCGACGACGTCGTCATGGTCCACTGCGCGCCACGGCCGCAAGACGTGATCTTCCGCGACGAACTGCACGACCTGGTCGCGGACAGGAAACTGCGGCTCACCGAGGTGCACACCGACACGGACGGCATGCTCGACATCGCCCGTCTCGACGAACTCGTGCCCGACTGGGCCGCGCGCGAGACCTGGGCTTGCGGGCCCGCGGGCCTGCTCGACGCCGCCGAAGAGCACTGGAGCGAGCACGGCGTACCGGAGCGCCTGCACACCGAACGCTTCCGCCCCAGCGTCGTCGTCGCCGGCGACGGCGGCGAGGTCACGTTCAGCGCCACCGGCAAGACCGTCGACGCGGACGGCGCCACGCCGTTGCTGGACATCGGCGAGGAGGCCGGCGTGCTCATGCCCTCCGGGTGCCGCATGGGCATCTGCTTCGGCTGCATCACGCCGCTCAAGGCCGGTGCCGTCCGTGACCTGCGCACCGGCGAGATCACCGAGGCCGAGCCCGGCGTCCTCATCCAGACCTGCGTGTCCGCCGCGGCGGGCCCCTGCGACATCGAACGGTAGGAGCAGCTTGACCGCCATCGACCCCACCGCCCACCTGACCGCTGAGCAGATCGAGGAGCTTGGCCGCGAACTGGACGCGATCCGCGACGAGGTGATCGCCGGTCGCGGCGAGAAAGACGCCGCCTACATCCGTAAGGTGATCTCGGCGCAGCGCAAGCTCGAGCTGGTCAGCAGGGGCGTACTGCTGTTCTCGATCTTCCCGCCCGCGTGGCTGCTCGGCACCGCCGGTCTGTCCGTGGCGAAGATCATGGACAACATGGAGATCGGCCACAACATCCTGCACGGCCAGTGGGACTGGATGCGAGACCCGAAGATCCACTCCACCACCTGGGAGTGGGATCACGTCTCACCCTCCGAGCAGTGGAAGCACTCGCACAACGAGCTGCACCACACGTACACCAACGTGATCGGCAAGGACAACGACCTCGGCTACGGCATCATGCGCGTCGACGAGGACCAGAAGTGGCACCCGTTCCACCTCGGCCAGCCGCTGTGGAACTTCCTCAACGCCTGCTTCTTCGAGTACGGCATCGCAGCGTACGACCTGGAGCTGGGCAAGAACCTGCACAAGCGCCGCCGCAAGAACCCTGAGTTCCGGGCGCGGGCCAGGGCCGTGGGCCGCAAGATCCGCAAGCAGGTCCTCAAGGACTACGTGATCCACCCACTGCTTTCGGGCCCGTCGTTCCTCCCCACGCTCGCCGCCACGTTCACCGCGAACCTGGTCCGCAACCTCTGGACCCACTCGGTGATCATGTGCGGGCACTTCCCCGAGGGCGTACAGGTCTTCGAGCGCCGGTCCATCAAGGGCGAGACGCGCGGCCAGTGGTACCTGCGCCAGATGATGGGCTCGGCGAACATCAGCGGCAGCAGGGCCATGCACTTCATGACCGGCAACCTGTCGCACCAGATCGAACACCACCTGTTCCCGGACCTGCCGAGCAACCGCTACGCCGAGGTCGCGGTGAAAGTGCGCGCGCTGTTCGAGAAGTACGAGCTGGAGTACGTCACCGGCCCGCTGCCCAAGCAGGTGTTCTCCGCGTGGCACAAGGTCTTCCGGCTCTCACTGCCGAACAAGAAGCCCAAGGTCACAACGCCGGACCGCGATAAGGAGCTCGTCGCGGCCTGATTCCCGGCATTGGTTCGGATCTTTCGGCCGTACCGGCAGCACCGCCGGTACGGTCAGCTGCGGTGGAACACGCCAAGGAACCGCGCCAAACCCGCCGCCCGCCCGCAAGTCGGCGAAACTTCTCCGCGCTGGAACGTCCCGGTGGTCCATGAGCAGCCCAACGTCGCCACGCCGGGCGCCGTGGCGGCCCGTATCCCGACCGTCACCACGAGACCCGCGACGGGGTGACAGGTACGGTCAGGGGCATCAGGTGTCCGTTGGCGCAGTCGCCGGGCTGCTGAGGGTCGATCTCCCATTCCCAGCCGGTCGGCATCGCGAGGGACCGCTTCCACTCGTTTCGCCGAGCGAAGGTGTCCGCGTTCTGCTGTTCCTGGAGCTCCTTCTTCCGCTCAGGGCTGGTGCCGGGGAGGCGCTGCTCCTCGTACCGCTTGTGGGTGGCTTCCTGCGCCCACTTACTCGCGGGGGTGTGGAACCGGACTTCGAGGAGCTGCCCTGAGCGGGGGGCGCGCCAGCCGGTGTTGATTCCCTTGTAACCCTGGTTACGGCTCCAGGTGTTGGACCACTTCGTGCTGTCGTTGCCCCACGCGGAGAGCACCTGCGCGGCGGTCGTGACGCCGTCGGTGTGCTGGTCGTCGCCCCATTGGAGCGTGTAGAGGACGGCGTCGCCGAGGGGTGCGAGGGCGGCCTCGGCGCTCTGCCCCGGGTATTCCTTGAGGCCGCAGCCCGTACCTGCGGGCTGATGGTCCGCTCGGCCCGCCTGGCGTCCTCGACATATCTGTCGACCCGCTCGTTGTCGGCCGGGCTGAGCGAGAGCCCGCCCTCCCCGGTCCACCCGTCCTCCGGCTGCCCGGCGGCACCCGACCGGGAGGTGCCGGCCTTGTCCGGTCCGGCGGGGACGGCCATGGCGGTGGAGGCGATGCCGGGGCACCGTCACCCCGGCCGCTATCACGGCCGCGCTGACCACCTCGTAGGAGTTGTTACGCGCGGCACAGTTGGCGTGCGGGACCGAAGTGCCGCGGGGAAGTCCGACCGGGTGGTCTTTGGCCGGATTTGCGCGCGGCAGGTGTCCGGACCGCCGCCCGGGCGGTCATGGGGCGATGGGGCCGTTTCTCTTGTCCGGCTGCGCCACTGGTGCCTGAGGAGGGCACTGGACCCCCGGCTTTGCGCAGGTCAGGGGCGCATTGCTCAGGCGGTCGAGCCGCTCGTACCGCAAATGGCGCTTGCAGCCAGGTCGCAGTGCCATGGGCTGCGCCCTCGTTGCCGCCTCTGGAGTGGGGGGTTACGTGACCTGGTCCGTCACCGGCGAGGCCAACTGCTGCCCGACTGGATCCGCCAGGCTGAACAGTCCGGCCCATTTCCGTCACGGAGTTCGCCTCGTTCCTCCGCCAGGGCCTCGACGCGGTCACCGCCGGACTGACCCTGGCTTATCGCCAGAGGTCGGCCCCGTCACGGCCACTCGGATCCATCGTCAGCAGGTCCTCGTGAAGACCCGAGAGGCGGCGGCCGGTGGGGGACCCGTCCTCGCCGGACTCCACAACCACCCAGCCGGCCCCGACGCCGGACACGTTCACATCTGCACCGGCATCAAGCTCGTCGACCGTGGCGAAGACCGCTTCGTAGGCAACCGCCCGGGCCAGGAGTTCGAGGTCATCCCTGTCCGCACCCGCATCCAGCAAGCGCCGAGCCGCTGCTACTTGCTCCAAGGCTCCGGGGTCGGCCCATCCGTCGATCGCACCACGCCAGAGGGATCGGAGCAGCACGAAGCGAGCCAACTGCGGCTGGTTCTCGTCGATCTCCGACCTGGCGCAACCCGGCGCATCAGTCGCGCCGAGAGCCTCGAACTGCGTTCGGAGCGAGTCCGCCGCGGCCCGCTTCGACGGAGCGAGCCCGGACAACCACGACTGCCACTTCGCCTCAGCATCCTCCATCTCACCAGGATGCCCCAACAGCCGCACCACACGTCGAGATCAACAGCTCTCACGCAAGCGCTGCCAGAGCCTTCGATCTCCCCAGGTGGTGTGATGGCTCGTTCCCGGCCCGGGACCTCTGTCCGCGACCCGGCTCAGATCTTTGCTGCAGCAGTCGGCGCGCCGGCGCCGACCACCGGCCGTACGTGAGCCAGCAGCAGTTCGAGGAACCGCTCCGGCCGGCGGAACGCCGCGAAGTGGCTGCAGTCCTCGATCAGCGCGAAGGCCTTGACCGGGGCCTGGACGTCGTCGAAGAAGCGGCGGGCGCGTTCGGGCGGCGTGAGGACGTCCTTCTCGCCCTGGAAGAGGAAGAACGGGAGCTCGAACTCGGTACCGTCGGACCAGTCGTCGAACCCGCGCGTGCTTTCGGTGATCTGCTCCGAGAAGCTCATGCCCTTGAGGAAGTGCCCCAGCTCGCGCAGCGAGTGCAGCGGCGAGAGCCACAAGGACCCCATGACGACCCTCTTCATCGTCTCCAGGGTCAGCGGATCGCTGGTGGCCAGAAGCTTGGCGTGCATCGCGCCCTCCCTGGCGGTCCAGCGGTGCTTGTCGGCGTCCAGGGCCTCGACCGACGCGAGTTCCTTGTGCTTCCCCGTCGCCCGCAGCCGGGCGACGAGCGCCTGGTGCACGGAGTCGTCGCGGCCGGCGTCGTGGATGTTCTGGTCGGTGCCGACGTACGCGGAGTACCGCTCGGGGAACGCGCGGGCGAGCCGCAGGCCGAAGGCGCTGCCGTAGGAGTGGCCGAGCAGGACGACCTTGTCGACGCCGAGGCGGGTGCGGATGTGGTCGGTGACCTCGACCGCGTCCGCGCGGATCCGCTCGAAGGTCTCTCCCCCCGCTGGACCAGCTCGATGCAGATCGGCTCCGGGGGCGGCCGGACCCCATGGCGTCCGCGACGATGCGGCCCACCCCTGTCATCGGCGTCCAGTGGGGAGCGAGGAAACGGTTCCCGGTTCGGGCAGCTCGAGGCCCCATGGAGCGTACGGGCCCGCCCGGCCCCGGCGCGTGACGCGGCGAGCGTTCCAGGCGGTCCTCGGGGCCGCCTCGGGCGAACTCTGGCGGCTCATTCGTCCGGGGCGGACCGGTGAAGCGTGGACGGCTTGGCGGTTGGGGAGGCGTGCGGGCTGGGGTCAGCGCCCGGGGCTGCCGGGTCCGGCCATTCCTTTGTGCAGGACCGAGGTCAGGAACGCCGCGAGACTCGTTGCGGCCGCGCTTCCGATCATGACCATCCCCACGCCGATCACGAAGAGGCCACTCGCGTCGTCCGACCAGTCATAGGCGGCGGCCAGGGTCAGACCGCCGGAGGTGCCCAGCACCGCGGCCACGACGTGCCCCCGGAACGCCGACCAGCACACCGGTATCAGCAGGCCCAGCCCCAACCCGATCACCTGCCACGCCTCGTAGGGTCCGGTCGAGGAGCCGTCGGGGTGTACGTCACGGTGCTGGTCCCACCCCAGCCAGGCCGCCCACATCGCCGCCGCCACACCCACGAGCATCATGGTCGTCACCGATGGGGACACGGGATTGCGCGGTTCGTTCGTCATGGCCCCAGCTTCCCGCCATCCCTCGGCCCTCGTCAGAGCGCGGATACTCAGCCGCACCCGAGTAGCAAGCACACGCTCACATGCAGGGCCGGATCACGGTGCCTAGAGGGGCAGGGAAGTCCAGCCAGAGCAGGACGCGGCCGGTGCGGTGCTGACCCGGTAGTCCTGCCGCAGCGGGTCCGGGGGACTTCGAACGCCATTCGGCCGCCCAGCTCCTCTTCGCCGGGCCGGGTCAGAGCCGCGGGCGGCTGATCTGCCCCGTCTGCGGCGCGGTGGGGCGCGTGTGGGGCAGTCGGGGCCGGTGGCCGTGGACCCGTCGGTTCTGCGTACCGGCCAACGCGGCGCCGCGGCCGAGTATCGGGTTCGGGACGGGAATCGGGCTGTTTCGATGCCGACGGAGGTGGAGAGGCCGGGTCGGACGCTTCATCCGGCCGTGGAGGAGCATCCCAGGTCAGCGGGGTCCATTCCTTCCGTTTAGGCTTCCGTCCCGGACCGTGCAGTCGGCCGGTCGGGAATCAGGGGGACAGCCCGATGAGCAGCACCACCGAGGTGTTCCAGCCGCTCCAGGCGGACGACCCGCCCGTCGTCGCCGGTTACCGGTTCGCGGCCCGGCTCGGCGCGGGAGGCATGGGCCGGGTGTACCTGTCGCATACCCCGGGCGGCCGCCCGGTGGCCATCAAGATGGTGCGGCCGGAGCTGGCCGACGACCCGGTCTTCCGGCGGCGGTTCCGTCGGGAGGTGGAGGCTGCCCGCCGGGTCAGGGGCGCCTACACCGCCGAAGTCATCGACGCCGACGCCGACGGCGTACCTCCCTGGCTCGCCACGCTGTACGTGCCCGGGCCGTCCCTCACGGAGGCCGTCGCCCGGCGTGGTCCGCTGCCGGTGTCCGCCGTGCTGTGGCTGGTGGCCGGCGTGGCCGAGGCACTCCAGGCGATCCACGCGGCGGGGATCGTGCACCGGGACCTCAAGCCGTCCAACGTGCTGCTGGCCGCCGACGGGCCGCGGGTGATCGACTTCGGTATCTCGACCGCCGCCGACATCTCCTCGCACACCGCCACCGGCTCCACCATCGGTACACCCCACTTCATGGCCCCCGAACAGGCCACCGCCGGTGAGATCACCCCGGCGACCGACGTCTTCGCGCTCGCCCAGACGGCGGCCTTCGCTGCGCTGGGCGAACCGCTGTACGGGGACGGCATCGCGCCCGTCGTGCTGTACCGGATCGTGCACGAGGAACCCGAACTGTCGCGGCTGCCAGAGCCGTTGCGCCCGCTGATCACCTGGTGCACGGCGCCCGACCCGAGGGAGCGGGCCACTCTGGCGGAGGTCGTCGAATGGTGCCGACGGCGGCTGGAGGACACGGACGCCGAGGCGGGCGCAGGGCCGGCCGTCTGGCGCGAGGTCATCGGATCTGAGGCGACCGTTCCGGACCCGGTGCGCGACCCCGTGGCTCCGTCGACCGCGGGCGCGACACTGTTGCTGGGGCGCGCTCGCCGGCGGGCACCCGGACGGCGTACCGCGCTGATCACGGCCGTGGCTGTGACGGCGGGCGTTCTGGCGCTGACGGGCCTGACGTGGCTCGCCGGGGACCGGTTCGGCCTCGGCGAGCGGGCCGAGGACACACACGCTTCCACACCCGGCCCGACGAAGCCCGCACGGTCCACAGTGTCGCCGACACCCACCCCGCCGACCGCCGGCGGCTCCCCCCGGGCGTCACAGCCCGCCCCGAACGCCTCCCCGGCGGCGGGAGCCGACGACGTGCGGTCTCCCGTATGGCTGACCGAGAAGAACTCCCTGAGCTTCCGCGAGCCGATGCTGCCCGAGGACCGCACGGGCGACATCCGCCTCGACTGCGAGGACGGTGTGGACTGCGCGCTGCAGAGCGACACCACCGTGTTCGCGCAGATGTTCGGCGGAAAGGCCGCCTCCCTCGACGCCTGCCGGCACCTCCTCAGCGGCGCCACCGGCTCCGCGTACCGCACCTGGTCACTCGCGGCGGCGAACGACGGCTCCCAGCTCTGCGCCAAGAACGCCTCTGGCGACATCGCGGTGCTCACCATCCAAATCAAGCAGACGACCCTGCGAGAAGCCGCCTTCCTGCAGCTGGGCATGAACGTCTGGAGGAAGGCGGCCTGAGGCATGGACCGGACGCACCGGTGCCCAGTGAGTTCGAGCGTCGCACTCTGCCGAACCCTGAGCCGGTGAACGCCTGCACGGTGGGCGGCTGGTGAGGGAGATCTCCGGCCGTGTGGGGATCTCCGCCGGCGTCGGTGGGTCGGCGGAGAGCCGGGCTTCGGGTGCGGCGGTGTGTCAGGTGGGCAGTTTGTGGGCTACGGCGACGATTGCCGCGCGCGGTATCTCGGCGAGGAAGGCGTCCCCGGAGCGGTAGACGACGGGTCCCGGTGTGAAGCCGGTCTTCTCGGGCAGGGTCGCCAGGTACGTCTCGTGCTGGAAGTACTGCTCCAGGAGTCGCCAGCGGGCGTCGGTTCCGCCCAGGGTGGCGAAGAAAGCGCCTACTCCGTACATGTCGGCCACGTACGCGCACATGCGGCTGCGCGCCTCTTCCTCGGTGGTGCCGCGGACCACGAGGGGGTCGTACAGGTCGATGACCCGGGCCGGTGTGCCGGCTTCGGCGAAGAGTTCGGCCAGGGGGCCGCGGGAGAAGTGGCGGTAGTCGTGGCCGGCTGTGGTGTGGGGGTGGACGATGTCGGTGAAGAACCGCGCCATGGGGCTGGTGTCGTCGAAGTCGTGCAGGACCACGTGGCCGCCGTCCTTGACGACGCGCAGGGCCTCGGTGACGGCGTCGAGCCTGTCCTGCGGCGCGATGTGGTGGGTTCCGTAGGCGAGCAGTGCCGCGTCCATGGTGCCGTCGGCGAGGAAGAGATGGTCCGCGGCTTGCCGGATGGCGGCCAGGCCCTGGGCGAGGGCTCGTTCGACCATGTCCCCCGAGAGGTCGCCGGTGAGGATGTGGACGTGATCGCGCAGTTCGGGGGCGCTGTCGTGGACGGCGCGGGCGATGGTTCCGTCCCCGCCCAGGACGTCGAGGACGATGCGGGGGGCGGCCGTGTCAGGCGTCGTGCGGGAGGGGGCGGCCAGTTCGAGCAGTTGTCGCATTCCCTTCCAGCGGACGGAGGAGTCCTGCTGGGCCCTGCGGTAGGAGTCGCCGCGTCCCGTGTCGTCGGAATCGAATTCCGTGGTCGTCGCGGCCAGTGCTCTGAGCGCCTTGTCGGCGCCCGGACGGCCGAAATCCACGGACGCTTTCAGGACCGGGTAGGCCGGGACCGTGTCGCGCACATAATCTTCGAGGGTCAGGGACGGTAAGTAGGTTTCCGTTCCCGCCGATGCATCCGCCTGCATTTCCACCAATCCGGTCAGTCGATGGATCTCATCGTGGACGACTGGTCGTTCCGTATGCAGGGTTCTCACCCTCCGCAACCCATGAACGGCCCGTGATTCCGTCGGTCGGCACCGGGGTGCGCGCCGGGCGGAGTTTCGGGGCGCCGGCGCTGAGCCAGTCCGGTCCGCAGTTTCACCGTCGCACCCTTTCAGGGCGCCGATCCCGCGTCAAGAGTGCCCACGCGAAGGAGGATGCCGCCCCCGGGGGGCCGTGCCGATCGCCCCTGCCGGTCGTGAACTCCGGGGAAAACAGAGGGACTTCAGCCAGTATTCGGCCACGGTGATTCATGCGCGACGGCACGGGGCGGCGGGCATGGGATTTCAGAGGGCCGAAGTCCCCCATATCGGGGGAACACCGTCGGCGAGTCGTGGCTGGTCGTGCGTCGGGCCTGCTGCCTGGGTGGGTACTTCGTGGTCGTGATGCGTGAGTGTTGTCCATTCCTCGTCTCCGATTCAGACGGACATTCCCCGAAATTCCCCTTCCCGTCAGCTCCGGCCGATGAATACCCTCCCCCCGTCGTCTCCGGGTCGGGAGGAACGAATCGTCCGGGGGTGGTTCCCTGGTAGATTGACGGCCCTTCGCCCTTCTCCACGCCCGTAGCGGCGGCCGGGGATGCGCCCGGTGAAACGGGGAAGTCGTTTCCCTGTTCCATCCGGTGAGTCCTCGGAAGAAGGGCCCGGGATTCCCAGGGGCGCCGCCGGAAGGGCTCCACGAGCAAGGAGAGGCGGAACGGGGCTGCCATGTCTTGGATGAGCGATCTGCTGAACGATCTGCTGGCAGCGGTGTCGGAGATGAGCCCGGTCGCCAGATTCGCCCTGGCCTCGGCGTTCGCGTTCGCGGAATCCGGCCTCGGGGCCGGCATGGTCGTCCCCGGCGAAGTCGCGGTCCTGGCCCTGAGCGCCGGAACGGAAGGGACCCGCCCGCTGCTGGCCCTCTTCCTCGTCGTCACGATCAGCAGCTCGGCCGGCGACCACATCGGCTACTTCCTCGGCATCCGCTACGGGCACCGCATGCGGGAGACACGCCTGGTACGCCGGATCGGGCAGCACCATTGGGACCGCGCCCAGGAACTCTGCCACCGGTACGGGGCGAGCGCCGTCTTCCTGACCCGGCTGCTGCCCGTGGTGCGCACCCTCACCCCCGCGACCGCCGGAGTCGGCTCCGTACGCTATCTCCGCTTCCTCCCCGCCTCCCTCGCCGGAGCGGCGATGTGGTCCGCGCTCTACGTGTCCGCGGGAACGCTGGTCTCGGCCTCCCTGCGCGAGGCCGAGAGCCTGCTCTCCACCATCCTCTGGGCCCTGCTGGGTGTAGCGGCCGCCCTCACGCTCGCTGCCGTGTGGTGGCGGCGCAGGCACCGCCGTCGCAGCTCCTGACCGTGCGTCGCACCGTCCAGTGCCGTTCGCCCGCGATGGCACGGTCGTCGGCGAGTCGTCGGGGTCCGCCCGGCGAGTCGTCGCGGTCACTCGTCGGGCGGTCGGCGGAAACCGCGCGCGGCGAGGACCATCATCACCGCCATCAGGCCCAGGGCCGCGCACAGCGCTGCGGGCACCTCGCTCCCGACCTGCCCTCCCAGGGCGAGGCTCCGCGACGCCTCCACGGCATAGCTCACCGGATTCACGGTGGCGACGGCCGCCAGCCAGCCGGGCAGCACATCGACCGGTACGAACGCGCTGGAAGCGAACATCAGCGGGAAGTTGACGAAGAAACCGATGCTGGAAAGCACCTCCACCTTCCGCAGCCACGCGGCGAGCGCGATGAAGATCCAGATCAACGACCAGATCACCACCGTGGACAGCGCCAACGCCGCCACCAGACCCCCCACCCCTCCCCCGGCCCGGTAGCCGAACAGCAGATGGCCCCCGATGACCAGGACCAGCAACTGCATCCCCGAGCGCGTCAGATCGGCGATCGCACGCGCCACCAGCACCAGCGGCAGCGACAGCGGCAGGACACGGAAGCGGCGCACCATCCCGCCCTCCATGTCCCGCACCAGCCCCACCCCCGCGGTCTGCGAGGTGCCGATCCCGGTGGTGACGAGGAGAGCAGGCAGCAGGAACTCGATGTAGGACACCCCGCGCGGAAGGATCGAGCGGTCCGCGAGGCTGCCGAAGACCTGACTGATCAACAGCAGCATCACCACCGGCTGCGCCACGCTGAACAGCACCACCCTGCGGTCCGCGTAGACCAGGCGGATCTGGCGTGCTGTGAGGACCCGAAGCTGCGCGGCCCTGCCCGCCGGTCTCCAGCGCGGGACCCGCGCTCCCGTTCCGGGCTCGGCCAAGGGCGCCGTCGTCACAGGTACGTTCACGGGGTCTCCCGGGGGTCGCCGGTACGCCGCTCGGCCTCCGGGGTGGTACTCCGATGGGCTGTGCGCGCTGGAACGGGGGCAGGAGGACGGCCGACGGCACCCGCCGCGAGGGCGGGGGTGTCGGGCGCCGTAGCGGTGAAAGCGAGGTAGACGTCGTCCAGAGAGGGCTCCGCGTAGCGGATCTCGCTCACGTTCTGCCCCACGGCGTCCAGCACCCGGATCACCACGGCCAGATCCGCGGAATCCCCCGCCGGCACGGTCAGCTCGCCGCGCCCGCCCTCCACACCCGGCGGGAAACCGGCCCGGCGCAGAGCCTCAGCGGCCACGGCCCTGTCCCCCTGGGCCCCGACCGTCAGCGATATGGAACCACTGCCGGCCTGTGCCTTCAGCTCCACCGCCGTACCCGAAACGAGAACCCGGCCCGCCCCCAGGACGGTGATCCGGTCGGCGAGCCGGTCGGCCTCCTCCAGGTACTGCGTCGTCAACAACACCGCCGTACCGTCCCGCGCCAGCCCCTGCACCATCTCCCACAACCCGAGCCGGCTGGGCAGGTCCAGCCCCACGGTCGGCTCGTCGAGGAACAGGACATCAGGAGACCCGACCAGCCCCAACGCCAGATCCAACCGGCGACGCATTCCCCCCGAGTACGACACCGCCCTGCGCCCAGCGGCGGCACGGAGGCCGAACACCTCCAGCAACTCGTCCGCCCGGCCGACGGCCTGCGCCTTGGAGGCTCCGCACAGCCGTGCCACCAGGACGAGGTTGTCGTATCCGGAGAGCTGCTCGTCGAGCGCGGCGAACTGCCCGGTGACCCCGATGCGCCGACGCACCTCCTCGGGGCGGCCGACCACGTCGAACCCGGTGACCGAGGCGGTGCCCGACGTGGGGGGCGTGAGGGTGGACAGGATGTCGACGAGGGTGGTCTTGCCCGCCCCGTTGTGGCCCAGCAGGCCCATGATCTCGCCGCGCGCCACCGTCAGGTCCACGCCGTCGAGGGCCTGGACCGCGCCGAAGCGCTTGTGCAGGCCGGTGGCGTGGATCACTTGGTCCGCCGCCATCAGCTCAGCACGCGCCCGTGCTGCGCGCGCACGGCGCGGGACCGCCGGTGGTCCAGGTGGACGAAGGTGCGCTGGAGCCAGCGGTCCTGGCCGTCGTAGCGGGGGACGAAGGCAGTCCGCCCGTGCAGCGCGACGCGGTTGTCCACGTACACCAGGTCGGCCGGGTCCAGGACCAGTTCCTCGGAGACGGCGCGGACGGCGTCCGCCAGGGCGTCCATGGCCTGCCGGCCCCAGGGGTCGCTCGTGTGGGTGGCGTGGAAGTCGATACGGATGTCCGGGTCCTCCGCGTCACCGGTGAGCACGGCGTGCGGCTTGGTCCCGCTGTCCGGCCGCCCGAAGGAAGGGGGCGGCTCGGTGGTGAACAGGGGGCGTCGCAGCGTTTCGCGTGTTCCGGCGTCCAGGTGGTCCATCGCGGCGCGGATGGAGGCGACCCGCAGTCCGGCGGCCCGGTCGTGGTCGCTGCGGACGCAGAACAGGCCGACGTAGTCGGGGCGGTGGGGGTGGAAGGCGTTCTCGGTGTGCATCTCCAGCGGGACGGAGCCGGCGTTGGACTGCTGGCCCTCCCGGCCGGGCACGGGCACCACGTTCTGCACGAGCGCCCCCTGCTTCTCGTTGCGGTAGGCGATGACGTCGCCCAGTGCCATGGACAGGGCACACAGCACGGAGGCGCTCAGCGTCGCCCTGCGCTCCACGGAGTCGGCCTCCCGCGGAGTGGCCGGTACGCCGTCGGTGGCGGGGAGGTTGCGCAGGAGCAGTCTGCCGGTGGGGCCGGGGTCGTGGCGGAAGGCGCGGAGCCGGTCCTGGAGGCGGGCGGGCAGGTGGCAGGAGAGGGTGCGGCACCGGTCGAGCCATGCCTGTTCGTCCACGAGGCCGGGGTGCGTGCGCGTCAACTCCTGTGCCAGGGCCGCCACGTCGCCGCGTTCGGCGTCGGACAGGGTGAAGCTGTTCTCGGCGTTCATGCTGTTTCTCCGGGGGTGGGGAACCGTTCGGTTCGGATCTGCGGTGGGCGGCCGGGCACGGGCGTGCCTCAGCCGCGGCAGGGCTCCGCGACGGCGAACACGGAGTGGCGGTCGCTGCCCGCGTACCGGTCCTCCTGCTCGGTCAGGACGCTGAACCCGCGCCGCTCCAGCTCGTCGGCCATCGCTCGCAGCCGGCCGGCGGTGTTGCTGTCGGGGCTGTCGTGGACCTCCATGGCGATCTGGCGGACCAGTGGCCAGTGCCGGTCCGCCAGGCCCCGCAACACCTCCTGCTCACCGCGCTGGACGTCGATCTTCAGCAGGTCGATCCGGTCCACGGGGTGCTCGTCGAGGACCGCGGAGAGCGGGCGGAGCCGGCAGTTCACCTTCTCCTCGCGGAACCGGAAGGCGAGCAGCTCGTCCAGCATCCGCTCGGCCTCCGGCAGGTGGTCGGTCCGCACCTGCCCCCGGACGAAAGCCCGTTCCGCCTCGGTGTCCGCCAGGGTGCTGCGCGTGGACATGGTCGAGTAGCCCGGATAGTGGGTGAACTCGACCTGCTGTTCCGCCTCGGCGAGGCCGTAGGGGTGGGCGAGCCCTGCCACCGCGTGGCGCTCGCGGTTGCGGCGCAGGAGGTCGTACACCTGGGGGACAGGTTCGAAGGAGTGGATCGTGGCACCGGGACGCTCGGAGCGCACGAAGAGGGTGAACATGCCGATGTTGGCCCCGACGTCGAAGACCACGGGGGCCTCGGGCAGGTGCAGGGCCTCGGGCAGGTAGGCGCGGCGGGTGAAGATCTCGTCGTAGAGGAACTCGGTCTCATGCTTGTTGAGGCCTTGCACGTCGGCGAGGGCGATGGTCATCGGCGGCCTTCCTGTGAGGTGCGGCGGCTGTCTGTGGCGGTAAAAGCGGCTTGGCCGGAGGACAGGCCCTAGTCCGACATGGCGACCAGGATGCGGCGGTCGCCGGTGAAGGGCCTGCGGCCGTGAGCCGCCTGGATGTTGTCGACGAGCATGAGGTCGCCGGGCCGCCAGTCGTTGTCCACGGCGTGCTCAAGGCCGCGGTCGCGCACCTGGCGTGCGTGGTCGGCGGGTATCGGGGAGCCGTCCGCGAAGGCCACCGACTGGGGCAGTTCCTCCGGGGGCAGCATCCCCATCAGCGCGGCGGCGGCCTCGTCGCCGAGCGTGGCCGGGTGCCACTGGTCGCTCTGGTTGAACCACAGCCGCTCGCCCGTGGCGGGGTGCACGATGGTCGCGGGCCGCACGTGGCTGACGCGCAGTCCGTTGCGGGCGTTCCACTGCCAGGTGGCCCCGGTGCGGGAGAGGTAGTCCTCGACCTCCGAGCGGTCCTGCGTCTCGAAGGTGTCCTGCCAGCTCTTGCCGAGCCCGCGTCCCCCGTGGAGGTTCTGGGTGTAGCGCAGGCCGCCCGCGAAGGCGTCGCGGACGTCCTGGTCCAGTGCCCGGTACCAGGCGGCGTTGTCCACCACCGGTGTCGCGCCGCCGCTGTCGGCCGCCCGCTCGCAGTAGAAGAGCAGCCGGGCCGGCCACCGCGCGGCGTAGGACATCTCGCTGTGCATCGAGATGGTGAACTCCGCCGGGTACTCCGTGGAGGTGTACACGTTGTGGCCGACCTTGGTGCGCGGGGAGTTGCCGAAGACGTAGGGCAGGCGGTCCGGGAGCAGGAGCGGCATGATCTTCTCCAGCTCCTCCGGGCCCACTCCGAAGCCGCTCAGGACCAGCACTTTGTGGGCGGCCAGGAGTTCGTCGGTGTGCGCGGAGTCCTGGAGGAAGCCGGCCAGGGCGTCGGCGGTGGCGGGCAGCGCGTGGCTGTCCGGGCTGATCGCGGCGGGCCGCCAGGGGGTGGTCGGTTCCATGGAAGGGCTCTTTCAGACGTCGAGGAATCGGGTGATGAGCCGGTTGACCCGGTCGGGCTGTTCGAGGTAGCCGTAGTGGCCGCAGTCGGGCACCACGTGGTAGTCGGCTTCGGGCAGGGCGTCGGCGATCTCCTTGGCGAGGTGCGCCGGCGACACGATGTCGTCGGCGAAGGCGATCACCCGGCAGGGGGCCGTGATCCGGGCCAGGTCCTCCCCGTGGTCGTCGGCGGCGCTGATCTCCCTCTGGGTGCGGACACCGGGGCCCGCGGTCGCCGCCAGCTCGAAGAGGTCGAGCCAGTCGGCGATCCGCTCGTCGTCCGCGAGCGTCCTGGGCGAGAGGTTCTGCATGGCCCGCACCACCGCCCGGTAGCGGGGCGGCACGGTGACGCCGCTGTCGGCGAGATCGATCTCGGCGGCGGTCGCGGCGGCCCTCATCCGGTCCGCACGGGCCCGCGGCGCCATCAGGACACACCGGGAGACCAGGTCGGGGCGGATACGGGCGACCTCGAGCGCGACCCTGGCACCCAGGGACGTCCCCACGACCGCGCACGGGCCCAGACCGAGGTGCTCGATCAAGCCGACGGTGTCGGCCGCCATGTCCTGGAGGGTGAAGCCGGGGCCTCCGCCGCTGGGGGCGATGCCCCGGTTGGTGAACGTGACCGCCTCGAAGCCCGCGGCGACCAGCGCGGGCACCTGGTGCAGGTGCCAGCCCGTTCCGGCGGCGCCGCTCCCCATGATCAGGAGGACGGGGGGACCGCTGCCGGTGCGTGCGTGATCCAGGTCGATCCCGTTGATCCGTGCCAGCATCCAGGCTTCCTCGCAGTTCGTCGGCGGTCTCCGGGACCGGGGGTCGGTCGGTGAACGGGCGCGGAGGGCGCGGGCGGGCGGGTCCCTGCACGGGTCCGCCCGCCCGCGCCCTCCGGGTCACCGGGTCGAGCCTGCGGACTTCTCGTGGGCCTCCATGGCCTCGATGAGGCTCTGGGGGCGCATGTCGGTCCAGTTCGCCTCGATGTAGTCCAGGCACTCCTGGCGCGGGCGTTCGCTCACCACGGCCCGCCAGCCCGCGGGGATCTCGGCGAAGTGGGGCCACAGAGAGTGCTGGTTCTCGTCGTTGACCAGGACGTGGAAGACACCCTCGGCGTCGTCGAAGGGGTTGGTCATCGTCATACCTCTCGTTTCTTCGTGGTGGCTCCCCGCAGGGAGTCCAGTCGGCGGGTCAGGACGCGGCCGGCTTCGGCGACCGACGTCGGTTCGGTGAGCATGGACATGTGGGCGGCGTCCAGCCGGTGCACCTCGACGCCCCCATCGGTGTGCGCCTCCCACGCCGCGGGGTCGAGGCTTCGGGTGCGTTCCGCGGTCATCAGGACGATTCCGCACCGGACACGGCCGGGGGTGAAGGAGCGCATGAGGCGGACGTTGTTGACGTAGACGTCCTTGGCCGCCGTCAGTTCGGCGTCGTCGAGGTGGCCGAGCGAGCTGTCCACCCCGCGCAGATGGGCGCGGAACCGTTCCAGCGGGAAGCGCCCCGCGCGCTGGTCGGCCTCCTCCCACGCGAACCCCGACTCCCGCAGGTTGGCCGCCACGATCTCGGCCTCGGACTCCTCGGCCCGTCCGCCGGGATCCCCGGTGCGGTGGGGAGGGTAGGCGTCCAGCATGGCGAGCAGGTCCACCCGCTGCCCGTCGCGCTCCAGCAGGCCCGCCGCGGTGTGGGCCACGTGGGCCCCCAGCGACCAGCCGAGCAGCCGGTAGGGGCCGTGCGGTCGGACGCGGCGGATCAGCCGGACGTAGTCGTCGGCCATCTCATCGACACTCCCCGGCAGGCCGACACCGACCCCGGGCGTGCGGGCCTGCAGCGCGTGGAGGGGGACGTCGGCGGGGAGCCGGGGCAGGAGACTCGCGTACGCCCATCCCAGACCGACGGCCGGGTGGAAGCAGAACAAGGGCGGCTGGTCGCCCCGGCCCCGCAGGGTGAGCAGGGGCGCCGGGGCGCGGCGCTCGGCGCCCCGGCCGATGTGTGCGGCCAGGGCGGCCGGGGTCGGCGCCTCGAACAGGTCCCTTGCGGCCAGGGGCACGCCCAGGCGCTCACGGACCCGTGCGACCAGCCGGACGGCGAGCAGCGAGTGCCCCCCGTTCTCGAAGAACCCGTCGTCGGCGCCGAGCGACGTACGCTCCAGCACCTCGGCGAACACCTCGCAGAGGGCGGCCTCGCGTTCGTCGCGCGGGGGCCGCCCGGCCTCCTCGGCGAGCGGTTCCGGCGCCGGCAGGGCGTCCCGGTCGAGCTTGCCGTTGGCGGTGGTCGGCAGGGCGTCCAGCACCTGGAAGGCGGCGGGCACCATGTAGGGCGGCAGGAGGGCGGTCAGGTGCGCGCGCAGTTGGGTCGCGGTGGGGCGGGGCGGGCCGTCGGCCGGCACCGCGTAGGCCACCAGCGCGCGTCCGCCCGGGCCGTCCTCCCGCAGGACGACCGCCGCCTCCCGCACGGCGGGGTGCTCGGTGAGCCGGGCCCGGATCTCACCGGGCTCGACGCGGAAGCCGCGCAGCTTGATCTGCTCGTCGGTGCGGCCCATGTGGTGGACGCGGCCCTCCCGGTCCCGGCGCGCCAGGTCGCCGGTGCGGTACATCCGCTCCCCCGGCTCTCCGAACGGGCAGCCGACGTACCGGCTCGCGGTGAGCGCCGGACGACCGCCGTAGCCGCGCGCCAGTGACGCGCCGGCCAGGTACAGCTCGCCCGTCACGCCGGGCGGGACGGGTCGCAGCCGGTCGTCGAGCACGTAGGCCCTGGTGTTGGGCACGGGGGTGCCGATGGCGGGGGGCGGGCCGCCGGGGGTCAGGGCCTCGCTGGTCAGGGTGACCGCGGTGGCCTCGGTGGGGCCGTAGATGTCGAGCATGCGCCGGCCTGGGGCCCAGCGGTCCACGAGCGGGGCGGTGACCGCCTCGCCGCCGACGACGAGGCAGCGCAGACCCTCCAGCCCTTCCGGGGGGAGGCCGCTCAGCACCGCCGGGGGGATGAAGGCGTGGCTGATGCGGTGCTCGGCCAGCATCTCGGCGAGCGGTTGCCCGGCGAGGAGGGGTCCGTCGGGCAGGACGAGGGTCCCTCCGGTGGTGAGGGCCATGAGCAGTTCCAGTACGGCGCCGTCGAAGGACGGCGAGGCGAGTTGCAGCACGCGGCTGCCGGGCTCCACCGGATACCGCTCGCGCTGCGCCACGGCCAGTGACAGCAGGCCGCGGTGTTCGGTCACCACGCCCTTGGGGCGGCCCGTGGAGCCGGAGGTGTAGACGACGTACGCGGCGTTGCCGGCGGTGAGGGGGGCGTTGCGGTCGCCGTCCGCGAGGTCGGTGGCCTGCTCTTGGGCGGGTTCGTCGTCGGGGACGAGGACCGGGACGCCGGCGATCTCCTCGCGTCCCGCCGCGTACGGGTCGGCTGCCAGGACCAGGGCGCAGGCGCTGTCGCGCAGCATGAAGGCGATGCGCTGCCCGGGGTGGCCGGGGTCCACCGGTACGGCGGCGGCGCCGGCCTTGGCGATGGCCAGCAGGGCGGCGATCTGCCCGAGGGAGCGCGGCATCAGCGTGGCGACGCGGTGTTCGGGGCGGATGCCGCGCCGCACCAGCACTCTGGCCAGCCGGTTGGCGCGGGCGTTGAGTTCGGCGTACGTCAGTCGGTGGCCGGCGTGTTCGAGGGCTGTGGCGTGCGGGGTGCGGGCGACCTGCTCCTGGAACATCCGCGGCAGTGTCGCGACCAGGCCCGCGCGCCGGGTGGCGTTCCATTCGGTGACCACCGTGTGCCGCTCGTCGGCCGCGAGGAGTTCTCGTGCGCCGATGGCGTCGGCCGGTTCCGCCGTCCAGATCGCGAGCATGCGGCCGAAGCGGTCGAGGAGGCTCTGCGCGGTCTCCCGGTCGAAGAGGTCGGCGTTGTATTCGAGGGCGGTCTCGATGCCGGTCGGCTGCCCGTCCTCCCCGTGGTTCTCCAGGAAGGTGAACATCAGGTCGAACTTCGATCGGGCGGTCTCCACCTGGTGCGGTGTGACGGTGAGTCCGGCGGGCCGGCCGCCCTGGCGGGCCATCTGCTCCTCGGTGTTGTTGCAGGACAGGGCGACCTGGAAGAGGGGGTGCCGGCCGAGGGAGCGGGTCGGCCTCAGGTGCTCCACCAACTGCTCGAAGGGCAGGTCTTGGTGGGCGTAGGCGGCCAGTGCGGTCTCGCGGACCCGTCCGACGAGTTCGGTGAACGTGGGGTCGCCGGAGGTGTCGGTCCGCAGGACCAGGGTGCTGACGAAGAAGCCGACCAGCTCCTCCACCGCTTCGTCGGTGCGCCCGGCGACCGGGGCGCCGATGGGGATGTCCTCCCCGGCGCCCATCCGTGTGAGGAAGGCGGCGACGGCGGCCTGGACGACCATGAACACGCTGGCCCGGCAGGTTCTGGCCAGGTCGGCCACGGCGGAGTGGACCGTGACCGGGAGCGTCAGCCAGACCTGGCCTCCAGTGCGGGTCGGGCGGGCCGGGCGCGGCCGGTCGGCGGGCAGCCGCAACTCCTGGGGAACCCCTGCCAATTGCTTCGTCCAGTAGTCCAGTTGGACGGCGGCGGGGCTGGCGGGGTCCGCGGGGTCGCCGAGGTAGCGCCGTTGCCACAGGGCGTAGTCCGCGTACTGCACCGGCAGCGGCCGCCATTGGGGGGCCCGGCCCGCGCGGCGCGCGGTGTAGGCCGTGAACAGGTCGCGCAGGAGCCGCCTGCCCGACCAGCCGTCGCTGGCGATGTGGTGGAGCACCAGCACGAGGACCCGGCTGCGCGGACCGCTCTCCAGCAGCCAGGCGCGCAGGGGCGGTTCGGACTCCAGGTCGAAGCGGTGGGCCGCCAGCTCGGCGACGGTGCGGTCGACCTCTTGGTCGGCGACCGGGAGGACGGTGAGGGCCCCGGCCGCCCGTCGGGCCGGGAGCACCTTCTGGTAGGGGCCCTCGGCGCCCTCGGGGAAGACGGTGCGCAGCGTCTCGTGCCGTTCGGTCACGTCGTGCAGCGCGGCCTCCAGCGCCGGGACGTCGAGGTCGCCGTCGAGCCGCAGTGCCCGGTGGATGTTGTACGTGGCGTCGGGGCCGGTGAGCCGGTGCATGATCCACAGCCGCTGCTGGGCGTAGGAGAGCGGGACGTGCTCAGGTCGCCGCGCGGGCGTCACCGGTGGGCGTCTGGCGTCGTGGGAGTCCAGCAGTGCGGACAGGGAGCGCACCGTGGGGTGTTCGAAGAGGCGGCGCACCGGCATCTCCGCGTCCAGGGCCGCCCGCACCCTGCTGGCCAGGCGGGTGGCCAGCAGGGAGTGCCCGCCCAGGGCGAAGAAGTCGTCGTCGATGGAGACCTGCGGGCGCCGCAGCACGTCGGCGAAGATGCCGCACAGGATCTCCTCGCGGGGGGAGCGGGGCGCTCCCCCGGCCGGGGCGCCGGCGACGGAGGGCTCCGGCAGCGCGGCCCGGTCGATCTTGCCGTGGGGCGTGACGGGCAGCGCGGGCAGCTCCACCAGGTGCGCGGGGACCATGTAGGGCGGCAGGGTCCGGCGCAGGTGCTCCAGGATCCGCTCGGTGGGCAGCGGGGGCGCGGAGGGCGGCGTGCCCTGTGCTCCTTCCGGCTCGGTGGGGACGGCGTAGGCGACCAGTCGGGCGTCGCCGGGCGTGTCCTCCCGCAGCACCACCGCGGCGCGGCGGACCGCGGGGTGGGCCGCAAGCGCCGCCTCCACCTCGCCGGGCTCCACCCGGAAGCCGCGCAGGCTGATCTGGTCGTCCACCCTGCCCAGGTACTCCAGCAGGCCGTCCTCGCTCCAGCGGACAAGGTCGCCGGTTCGGTACATCCGCTCCCCGACGGCGTAGGGGCAGGCGACGAAGCGCTCGGCGGTCCTGCCCGGATCTCGGAGGTAGCCGCGGGCCAGGCCTGCGCCGGCGACGTACAGCTCGCCCGGAACGCCGACCGGCACCGGGGCGAGGCCGGGGCCCAGGACGAACAGGCGGGTGTTCCACAGCGGCCGTCCGATGGGGACCGGCCCGTCGCCGACCGGGTCTCGTGGGGCGATGCGGTGCTCGGAGCAGTTCACGGTCGTCTCGGTGGGCCCGTAGACGTTGTAGACGGTGACGTCCGGATGGTCGGCGCGCCAGCGCCGCAGGTGGCGGCCGGTGAGCTGTTCCCCGCCGAAGGTGATCGCCCCGGTCGGGCTGACCTCGCCCGGCAGCCCTTCGAGGACGGGAAGGTGGCTGGGGGTCACCTTCACGAAGTCCGGGGACGCCTCGCCGGGGCCCAGGACCGGTTCGTCGTCCAGGGAGGCGAGGCGCACCGTGCCGCCGCTGATCAGCGGGACGTAGAGCGCGCCGACGGTGAGGTCGAAGGAGACCGGCGAGTGCACCAGGGAGCGCCCGTCGGACGGGTACTGGTCCGAGGCGCGCAGCAGGTAGCCGACGAGGGAGCGGTGGGTGGCGACCACGCCCTTGGGGCGGCCGGTGGACCCGGAGGTGTAGATGGCGTACGCGGCGTTCTGCGGGCCCGCGGGTGCGTGGAGTTCACTCGCGTCCAGTGGGCCGCCGGGCAGGACCCGGAGGGCGGCGGCGGTGCTCGGGGCGTCCAGGACCAGCAGGGGGAGTCCGGCCGGCAGCCGGTCGGCCAGGTCGGCGGTGGTGACGGTGAGGACGGGGTCGGCCTCCCGCAGCAGCCGGGCCACGCGGTCGGCCGGGTGGGCGGGGTCCACCGGGACGTAGGCGGCTCCGGTCTGCCACACCGCGAGCGCGGTCTCGACCAGTTCGGGCGAGCGCGGCAGCACGAGGGCGACGAACCGCTCGGTCCGCGCCCCGTGCTCCGCCAGCAGGCGGGCCAGCCGGCCGGAGCGGTCGGCGAGCCGGGCGTAGTCGATGGACCGCTCGGCCGTCTCCACGGCGATCCGGCCCGGGGTGCGGGCCGCCTGCCGGAGGAACAACTCGATGGCGGTGGTGTCCTCGACCTCGCGCGCGGTGTCGTTGAACTTCTCCAGCACCAGGGCGCGTTCGGTGTCGTCGAGGGCGTCGAGCCTGCCCAGGGGCAGGTCCGGGGCGGCCAGGAAGGCGTCGACGAGCCGCAGCAGGCGGTCGCGCAGGGCGGCGGCCAGGCGCGGCGTGACCGCGCTGGGCCGGTGGCCCAGGCGGAAGCGCATCGGCGGTCCGGGGGAGGCCAGCAGGCCGAGCGGGTAGTGCATGGCGTCGCGCATCCGGGAGGCCATCACGCGCACGCGTCCAGGCGCGTCGGCGGACGGGTCGGAAGGCTCCTCGGCGGGGCCGTCCGGGTAGTTCTCGAACGCCATCACCGAATCGAACAGCTCGCCCCGGCCGGCCAGGCGCTGGATGTCGGCCAGCCGTAGGTGCTGGTGGTCGAGGAGCGCGCTCTGCTCGCGCTGCAGCCGCCGCAGGAAGCCGATCAGGGGTTCGTCGACGGGCATCCGGGCCCGCAGCGGGATGGTGTTGGCGAACAGGCCGATCATGGACTCGACGCCGTCCAGCTCCGGCGGACGACCGGAGACGACCACCCCGTACACCACGTCCTGACTGCCGGTGGTGCGGGCCAGGGTCAGGGCCCACAGTCCCTGCACGACCGTGTTGAGCGTGAGGCCGGCGCCTCGCGCGGCCGCGGTCAGACCGGCGGAGGCCGTCCTCGACAGTGCGAAGTCGAGCCACCTCGGCGCCTCCGCGGCCCGGTCGGCCCGTGGCGCGATGAGGGTGGGAGCCTCCAGGCCCGCCAGAGCCCCGCGCCAGGCGTCCTGCGCGGCCCCGCTGTCGCGGCTCCCCAGCCAGGCGAGGTAGTCCCGGTAGCGGCGCACCGGCGGCAGGGCGGAGGCATCGCCACCGGTGCGGTAGAGCAGCATGAGCTCGCGCAGCAGCATCGGCATCGACCAACCGTCCAGAAGGATGTGGTGGTTGGTGAGAGCGAAGCGGTGGCGGTCGTGTGCCATACGTAGCAGCAGGAACCGCACCAGCGGCGGCTTGGAGGGCCGGAATCGGCGCCAGCGGTGCTCCTCAAGGCGTCGGGCCGCCTCCGCGTCCGGGTCGTCGGCCGCGCGCAGGTCGGCCTCCTCCCAGGGAAGTTCGACCTCTCGGGGGACGAACTGCACCGGGTCCTTCAGAGCGCGGGTCGCGAAGCCGGCCCGCAGGTTGTCGTGGCGGCGCAGCAGGGCCTCGGCGGCCGCGCGCAGTGCCGGGACGTCCAGCGGTCCGCGCAGCTCCACCTCGGTCTGGACGGTGTAGACGTCGACGGCCTCGTCCCCGACGTATTCGCTGTGGAAGAGGAGGCCCTCCTGCAGCGGGGAGAGGGGCAGGACGTCCTGTAGGGATCGGCGCATCAGCCGGCCTTCCACTCTGCTTCGAGCTGGTCGAGTTCGGCGTCGGAGAGTTCGACCAGGGGGGCCGGGTCCGACAGGGGCGGGGGGCCGACCGGGGGCGGTTCGGCGGATGCGAGCTCCTCCAGCTCGCGGAACCAAAGTCCGGCCAGTTCGCGGATCTCCCGCTCCTGGTGGAGCCGGCCGGCCCAGGACCAGGTGGCGATCAGACGCGGGCCCTCGGGCCCCTCGGCGGCGACCGCGGTGACCTCGATCTCGTGGGCCAGGGGGAGCCCGGCGGGCTGGCCGGCGAGCCCGCTGCCCACCGGCGACCAGTCCGGGGTCTGGTCGGCCGCGTTCCGGTCACCGCCCGAACCGCCGAACCGGCCCAGGTAGTTGAAGCCGAAGCGCGGGGCGGGCAGGGAGGCGAGCCGTTGCCGTGTGCGCGGATTGAGGTAGCGCAGGAGGCCGTAGCCGAGACCGGCGTCCGGCGCCCGGTCCAGGATCGCGCCCAGCGCCCGCAGGGCGCCGGTCCGGTCGTCGTCGGGCCCGGCCGCGGGAACCCGGACCGGGTGGACGGCGGTGAACCAGCCGACCGTGCGGGAGAGGTCCGCTCCGGGGACGACCTCTTCCTCGCGGCCGTGGCCCTCCAGATCCACCGTGACGCCGTCCGCGGCCTCCGCCGGGCGCCGGCGCCGCACGGCGGCGGCGAACGCCCCGAGCAGGACTTCGGTCACCCCGACGCCGAGCGCGGCGGGCACCGGGCCGAGCACGGCGCGGGTGGCGGCGGCCGGGAGGGTGACGGAGAGGGACTCCTCGGTGCTCCGGTCGTCGAGGGCGGGGTCGAGGCGGCCGGTCTCCCAGGGCCGCGCCGACTGCTCCTCCCAGTGGGCGCACCGCTCGGCGCGGCGCGGGTCGGCGGCCAGCTCCGCCAGGTGCCGGGCCCAGATCCGCAGCGGGGTGCCCACCGGGTCGAGCCGGGGTTCCCGGCCCTCGGCGAGGGCCTGCCACGCGCTGCCGAGGTCGGCGGTGAGGATGCGCCAGGAGACGCCGTCGACGACGAGGTGGTGGGCGACGAGCGCGAGGTGTCCCGGCTCCCGCGGCCCCCGGTCGAACCAGACGGCGCGCAGGACGGAGCCCTTCCGCGGGGCGAGCCGGTCGCGGGCCGCGGCGCAGTGCGTCCGGACCAGCCGGTCAAGCTCCTCCTGCTCGGCGCCCGCCGCGTCCACCCGCTCCAGTACGGTGGCCGCGTCCACCGCGCCCGCTTCGGCGATCTCCATCCGCCAGTGGCCGTCCTCCGGTTCGGCCCGCATCCGCAGCGCGTCGTGGTGGTCGAGCAGCGCCTGGAGGGCGCCGGTCACTACGGCCACGTCGCCCTCGGCGGGGACGCGCAGCAGCATCGACTGGTTGTATCCGTCGACGGCGCCGCCCAGTTCGGCCAGCCAGGAGCTGATCGGCGTCGGCGCCACCGGCCCGGTCCCCCGGCCGCCGAGCACCTCGGTCGCCGGGCCGCCGGGGCGGGAGCGGGCCGCGAGGGCTGCGGGCGTGCGCTGTTCGAAGACGTCGCGGACGGTCATCCGGCCGCCCGCACCGCGCACCCGGCCGACGAGCTGGATGGAGCCGATGCTGTCGCCGCCGAGGGTGAAGAAGTCGTCGTCGGCCCCGACCTCCGCGACCCCCAGCACCTCGCGGAACGCCTCGCACAGCACGCCTTCCCACGCGTCGCGCGGCGGCCTGCTCCCGTGCGGGGCGTCGGCGGGCGCCGGCGGCTGGGGCAGCGCCCGGTGGTCGAGCTTGCCTCCCGGAGCCAGCGGCAGGGCGTCCAGCCGGACGAACGCGGCGGGGACCATGTACCGGGGCAGCCGGGACGCGAGCGCCTGACGGAGCGCGTCAGGGTCGAACCGCTCCGGCGTGGCCGCGATGTAGGCGACGAGGCGTTCGCCGCGCAGGACGACGGCGGCCTGGCCGATCTCCGGGCGGTCGAGCAGGGCGGTCTCGATCTCGCCCGGTTCGACGCGGAAGCCGCGCACCTTCACCTGGTCGTCGCGGCGGCCGAGGTACTCCAGGTTCCCGTCGGTCCGCCGGCGGACGAGGTCGCCGGTGCGGTACATCCGCTCCCCCGGCTCCCCGAACGGGCAGGCCACGAACCGCTCGGCGGTCAGCCCCGGCCGGCCCAGATAGCCGCGGGCGAGCCCGACGCCGCTGACGTACAGCTCGCCGGGGACGTTGGCGGGCACCGGGCGCAGGCGCTCGTCCAGGACGAACAGCCGGTGCCCCGGCAGGGGTCGTCCGATCGGCACGGTGTCCAGGGGCAGTGCGTCGCCCGGTTCCAGGACGAAGTCCGCGCAGCTCACGGTGGCTTCGGTGGGGCCGTAGTCGTTGAAGACGCGCATGTCCGGGTGCGCCTGGCGCAGCCGGGCCAGTCGGCCCGCGGTCAGTTGCTCGCCCCCGACGACCAGGTCGGCCGCGGGGGCCGCCCAGGAGGCGATCGTGTCCAGGAAGGCGAGGTGGGAGGGGGTGACCTTGAGCAGGTCGGGGCGGGCCGGGGCGTCCTGCTCCGGCGTGTCCAGGTCCGCCACCACGATGCAGCCGCCGGCGATCAGCGGGGTGAACAGGGTGGTCACCGTGAGGTCGAAGGCCGGGGAGCCGTGCAGCAGCGCGGTTCCGGCGGCTCCCCGGTACCGGGCGGCCGAGCGGACCAGGAAGGCGGCGAGGGAGCGCTGTTCGACCACGACGCCTTTGGGCCTGCCGGTGGATCCGGAGGTGTAGACGACGTAGGCCGGGTCGTGGCCCGCGGCCGGTGCGCGGCGGTCGGCGTCGGTGCGGTCGCCGCCGTCGAGCCCGGCGAGCGCCGCCTCGGTGGCCGGGTCGTCGAGGCGGACCACGGGGCCGGCCCCGGCCGGGAGGGCGTCCTGTGTCCCGGTGAGGGCGAGGACGAGCACCGGGCGGGCGTCGTCCAGCATGTGGGCGATCCGCTCGGCGGGCAGCTCGGTGTCCAGCGGGACGTAGGCGGCCCCCGCCTTCTGGACGGCCACCAGGGCGGTGATCAGCTCGGGGCCGCGCGGCAGCAGGACGGCGACGGTGTCCTCGGGGCCCGCTCCACGAGCGGCCAGGAGGCGGGCCAGCCGGTTGGCCCGGTCGTTCAGTTCGGCGTAGGACATCTCCCGCTCGCCGTCGCGGACGGCGGGGGCGTGCGGGGTGCGGGCGGCCTGCGCCTCGAACAGGTCCGGGAAGCGGGCGCCGTCCGCGGGGGCGGCGACCGGTCCGGGGTCGGGCTCGCTCCACGCGCCCTCCAGGAGCGCGCGTTCGCCCGGCAGCAGGATGTCGATCTCGTCGAGCGTGGCGCCGGGCGCGGCCACCGCGGCCTCGAGCACCCGGCCGAACCGCTCCACCAGGCGCTCGGCGGTCCCGCGGTCGAACAGGTCGGTGCTGTACTCGAGGACCCCGCGCAATCCGGCAGGGCCGCCGTCGTGCGCGCGGGTCTCGGTGAGCGCGAAGGTGAGGTCGAACTTGGCCGTGGTGACGCCGAGCCGCTGCCCGCCCACGGTCAGCCCGTCCAGTTCCGGCGCGGCTTCGCGTGCTCGGGCCGTCTCGGCCGTGTCGTAGTTCAGCGAGACCTGGAAGAGCGGGTGGCGGGCCAGCGAGCGTTCCGGATCGCGGAGCTCCACCAGGCGTTCGAAGGGGAGGTCCTGGTGCGCGTAGGCCGCCAGGTCGGTGGCCCGCACCCGCTCCAGCAACTCCCCGAAACTCGGGTCGCCCGACGTGTCCGTACGCAGCACCAGCGTGTTCACGAAGAACCCCACCAGGTCCTCCAACGCGTCATCGACACGCCCGGCCACCGGCGAACCGATCGGCACGTCCGTCCCCGCCCCCAACCGCGTCAGCAACGCCGCCAACGCCGCGTGCACCACCATGAACGGCGTCGCCCGGAACTCCCGCGCCAACTCCACCACCCGCCCGTGCACCCCCGGCGGGATCGACAGGGGCACGCTGTCCCCCCGGTGCGAGGGGACGGCGGGGCGGGGCCGGTCGGTGGGCAGCGCCAGCTCCTCGGGGGACCCGGCCAGCGCGCCGTGCCAGTAGGCGAGTTGGGCGGACAGTTCGCTGTCGTCCTCCCGCTCGTCCCCCAGACGGGCCCGCTGCCACAGGGCGTAGTCGGCGTAGGCGACCGGCAGCGGCGGCAGGGCCGGGGTCCGGCCGGCGTGGCGGGCGGCGTAGGCCGCGGCCAGATCGGCGATCAGGGGCCGCCGCGACCAGGCGTCGGTGGCGATGTGGTGCATGACAAGGAGCAGGGTGTGCTCGTCGGGTGCCGTGGCGAACAGGTGGGCGCGCAGCGGTGGTTCGGCGTCCAGCCGGAACGCGTGGTCGGCCGCCTCCCGCAGCAGGCGGGGTAGTTCGTCCTCGTCGGTCCGGACGGGCCCGGTGAGCGGGGCGGGGCGGTCGGCGGGCAGGACGACCTGGTGCGGGCCGTGCTCGTCCTCGGCGAACACGGTGCGCAGGCTCTCGTGCCGGGCGACCACGTCCCCCAGCGCGGCCCGCAACGCCGCCACGTCCAGCGGACCGGTCAGCCGCAGCGCCAGCGGGACGTTGTAGGTGGCGCTCGGCCCCTCCAGTTGCCCGACGAACCACAGGCGGCGCTGGGCGTAGGAGAGCGGCAGCCGCTCGGGACGCGGGTCGGCGGGGCGCAGCCGTGGGCCTGCCTCACCGGCCGCGGAGAGCGCGGCGGCGAGGCCGGCCACGGTCGGTGTCTCGAAGACCTCCCGGACCCCCAGTTCGACGCCGAGTGTGCTGCGGACGCGGGCGACCAGCCGGGTCGCGAGCAGGGAGTGGCCGCCCAGGGCGAAGAAGTCGTCGTCCACGCCCACCGCGGGCACGCCCAGCACGTCGGCGAAGAGCCCGCACAGGATCTCCTCGCGCGGCCCGCGCGGAGCCCGGCCGGGGCCCCGGCCCGCCGTCGCCTCGGGCGCGGGGAGCGCGGCGCGGTCCAGCTTGCCGTTCGCGGTCAGCGGCAGGCCGCCCTCCAGCACCACAAGCGCCGAGGGGACCATGTACTCGGGCAGCACCGCCCGCACCGCGTCGGACACCGCCTTCTCGTCGAGTACGCCGTTCCCAGCGGCCGGTACCAGATAGCCGACCAGGCGGGCGGAGCCGGCGGGGTCGGGGTGCACGGCCGCGGCGGCCCGGCCGACGCCGGGTGCCTGTGCCAGGGCCCTTTCGACCTCGCCCAGTTCGATCCTGAACCCGCGGACCTTGACCTGGTCGTCGGTCCTGCCCAGGTGTTCCAGACTTCCGTCGGGCCGCCAGCGGGCGAGGTCGCCGGTGCGGTACATCCGCTCCCCCGGCCCCCCGAACGGGCAGGCCACGAACCGCTCGGCGGTCAGCCCCGGCCGGCCCAGATAGCCCCGGGCCAGCCCGGCCCCGGCCAGGTACAGCTCGCCCGGCACTCCGTCGGGGACGGGCCGCAGCGCGGCGTCCAGCACGTAGGCGGCGGTGCGGGCGATCGGCGCCCCGGTCGGCACGGCGCCGCCGTGCTCCTCCAGGGTCTCGGCGGTGATGGGCGCGGCGGTGGACCAGACGGTGGTCTCCGTCGGTCCGTACAGGTTGAGCAGGCGACCGCCCACCGGCGCGCGGCCGGGTTCCAGGAGGGTGCGGGCCAGGGCGGGCGGCAGCGCCTCGCCGCCCACCAGCACGCGCAGGGCGGTGAGGTCGAGGCCGCCGTCCACGGCCATGGCGTGCCACCAACCGGGGGTGGCCTGGATCACCGTCACACCCTCGCGGGCGCACAGGGTCCTCACTGCGGCGGGGTCGCGCTGGGCGGTGGCGTCGGCCAGGACGACCGTGCCGCCGGTGAGCAGCGGGGCGAAGATCTCCAGGACGGCGATGTCGAAGGAGACCGTGGTGACGGCCAGCAGCCGGTCCTCGGGGCCCAGTTCCAGCCGTTCGGTCATGTCGGCGAGGAAGTTCGCCACGGCCGACCGGGTCACCATGACGCCCTTGGGGCGGCCGGTGGAGCCGGAGGTGTAGATGGTGTACGCCAGCTCCTCACCCCGCTCCCGCTCGCGCCGCGTGCCTTCGGCCGGTGCGGTGCCGGGCGCGGCGGCCAGGTGTTCGGCGGTGGCCGGGTCGTCCAGGACGAGCACCGGGGCGGGCACCGGCGGGAGGCCGCCCGCGAGGTCGGTGGTGGTGATGACGCAACCGGGCGCGGAGTCGGTGAGGATGTCCGCCAGGCGGTTCTTCGGGTGGTCGGGGTCCAATGGCAGGTAGTGCAGGCCCGCCTTCCAGACGGCGAGCAGGGCCACCGGAAGCAGCGCGCCACGCGGCAGGGCGACGGCGACGGGTCCGCCGCGCCCGGCGGCTTTCCGGGACAGCAGTGCGGCGAGCCGGTCGGCCCGTGCGTCGAGCTCGGCGTAGTCGATCCGCTCCCCGTCCGCGACCAGGGCCGTGGACCGGGGAGTCCTGGCGGCCTGGGCCTCGAACCGCCGCAGCGGGGAGGCGTCGGGCAGGACGCGGGCCGTGTCGTTGCGCCGGACGAGGACGTCGTGCAGCTCGTCCTCGCTCAGGACGGGAATGCGGCTCAGCGGGGTGCGGGGCTCCGCGACCGCCGCTTCGAGCAGCCGGAGGTAGCGTTCGGCCATCCTCCGGGCCGTGCTCTCGTCGTACAGGTCGGCGCGGTACTCCAGTACGCCCCGCATCCCGGCCGCCGTGCCGTCGGCCGCCCGGTCCTCGTTGAAGGACAGCGACAGGTCGAACTTGGCCGCCGCGATCTCCACCGTCTCGGGCCGCACCAGGACGTCCGAGGCCCGGTCGACGGGTCCTTCGTCGGGCGCCGCGCCGTTGTTGAAGGCCAGCAGGACCTGGAAGAGCGGGTGACGGACCAGGGAGCGCACCGGGTTGAGCACTTCCACCAGGCGCTCGAAGGGGAGGTCCTGGTGCGCGTAGGCCGCCAGGTCGGTGGCCCGCACCCGCTCCAGCAACTCCCCGAAACTCGGGTCGCCCGACGTGTCCGTACGCAGCACCAGCGTGTTCACGAAGAACCCCACCAGGTCCTCCAACGCGTCATCGACACGCCCGGCCACCGGCGAACCGATCGGCACGTCCGTCCCCGCCCCCAACCGCGTCAGCAACGCCGCCAACGCCGCGTGCACCACCATGAACGGCGTCGCCCGGAACTCCCGCGCCAACTCCACCACCCGCCCGTGCACCCCCGGCGGGACGGTGAAGGCGACGCGGCCGCCCCGGTGCGAGGGGGTGGCGGGGCGGGGCCGGTCGGCGGCCGGCGCCGACTCCTGCGGCAGTCCGCCCAGGGTCTGGCGCCAGTAGCGCAGTTGCGCGGCAATCGGGCTGTCCGGGTCGTCCTCGGAGCCCAGCTCCTCGTGCTGCCACAGGGTGTAGTCGGCGTACTGGACGGGCAGTTCGGGCAGGTCCGGTGAGGTGCCACGGCGGCGGGCGGCGTAGGCGGACGCCAGGTCGCGCACCAGGGGGCGGACCGACCAGCCGTCCATCGCGATGTGGTGGACCGCCAGCAGCAGGACGTGGGTGCGTTCGTCGAGGACGAAGAGGCGGGCGTGGAGCGGCGGGGCCTGGGCGAGGTCGAAGGGGCGGGCGGCCTCGGCCTCCAGGTCGGCCCGCAGGCGGTCCTCGGTGGTGGGGACCGCCTTCAGGCCGGGCTCGGCGGCCCGGGGTGCGAGGACGATCTGGTGCGGGCCGTGCTCGTCCTCGGCGAAGACGGTGCGCAGGCTCTCGTGCCGGGCGACCACGTCCCCCAGCGCGGCCCGCAACGCCGCCACGTCGAGCGGACCGGTCAGGCGCAGCGCCAGCGGGATGGTGTAGGTGGCGCTCGGCCCCTCGATCTGGTGGAGGAACCACAGGCGGCGCTGGGCGTAGGAGAGCGGGAGGCGTCCGGGGCGCGGCACTGCGGGGCGCACCGCGCCGGGACCGCGTCCGGGCCCGTCGAGGTGGGTGGCCAACCGGGCCACCGTGGGGGCCTCGAAGAGCGCGTCGATGGCCACGTCCACGTCGAGCAGGGCCCTGATCCGGCTGATCACGACGATGGCGAGCAGGGAGTGGCCGCCCAGGGCGAAGAAGTCGTCGTCCACGCCCACCGCGGGCACGCCCAGCACGTCGGCGAAGAGCCCGCAGAGGATCTCCTCGCGCGGGCTGCGCGGTGCCCGGCCCGCGGTGCGGGCCGGCTTGGCCTCCGGCGCCGGCAGCGCGCTCCGGTCGACCTTGCCGTTCACCGTCAGCGGCAGTCCGCCCTCCAGCACCACAAGGGCCGAGGGGACCATGTACTCGGGCAGCACCGCCCGCACCGCGTCGGACACCGCCTTCTCGTCGAGCGTGCCATTTCCGGCGGCCGGTACGAGGTAGCCGACCAGGCGCTGGTCGCCCGGCTGGTCCTCGCGCAGCACCACCACCGCGCTGTCGACGGAGGGGCAGCCCTCCAGGGCGCGGGCGACCTCCGCGGTCTCGATGCGGAACCCGCGCAGTTTGACCTGGTCGTCGCTGCGGCCGACGTACTCCAGTTGGCCGTCGGACCGCCAGCGGACGAGGTCGCCGGTGCGGTACATCCGCTCACCCGGCTCCCCGAACGGGCAGGCCACGAACCGCTCGGCGGTCAGCCCCGGCCGGCCCAGATAGCCCCGGGCCACCCCCGTGCCGGAGACGTACAGTTCGCCGACCGGGCCCCCGGCGGGAACCGGGCGCAGGCCGGGGCCGAGCACGTGGACCCGCACCCCGGCGAACGGCCGGCCGATGGGCACCGGCCCGTCGCCCACCGGCTCTCCCTTCGGCAGCCGGTACTCGGTGCAGTTGACCGTGAGTTCCGTCGGCCCGTAGGCGTTGACGACCTGGGCGGCGGGGTGCAGGTCGAGCCAGGGGCGCAGCCGTCCGCCGGTCAGCGCCTCGCCGCCGAGGATCAGGGTGCCGCCGTCCGTCAGGACTCCGGGCAGCTCGCTCAGCAGGGGCAGGTGGGAGGGCGTCGCCTTGACCAGGGTGGCGCCTGCGGCTCGGGCGGACTCGTCGAGTTCGCCCAGGCGCACGGCGCCGCCTGCGGCGAGCGGGGTGAGCAGGGTGGTGACGGTGAGGTCGAAGGCGAGCGAGGTGTGGGCCAGCGAGGTCCCGGCCGCGTCGGGGTAGCGGCGGCGCGCGCCGCCGACGTACGCGGCCAGGGCGCTGTGGTCGATCACCACGCCCTTGGGGCGGCCGGTGGAACCGGAGGTGTAGAGGGCGTACGCGGCTCCGCCGGGCGTCAGGGGGCGTATCCGCTCGGCGTCGGTCGGGGGCTGGGCCCCGCGTGCGGCGAGGGCGGCCGGGTCCACGGGGAGCACTGCCGCCCCGCTCTCCCGCGCCGCACCGCTCCTGGCGCCCGTCGGGGCCAGCACGAGCGCGGGTCGGCAGTCCTCCAGGACCGTGCGGAGGCGTTCGGTCGGCCACTGCTCGTCCAGGGGGACGTAGGCGGCGCCCGACTTGAGGACGCCGAGCAGGACGGTGAGCACCTCGGGGCGGCGGGGGGCCAGCACGCCGATGTAGACGTCGGCGCCGCCGACGGCTTCGGCGCGGTCGGCCAGCCACCGGGCGACGCCGTTCGCCTGCCGGTCCAGCTCGGCGTAGGTGAGGGTACCGTCGGGCGAGATGACCGCCGGGGCGTCGGGGGTGCGGGCGGCCTGCTCCTCGAACAGCTCGACGTAGGTGCGCGGGGCGTCCTGCGGTGCGGCGCCGGTGCCCCACTCAAGCAGGCGGGCGCGCTCCTCGGCCCCGAGCAGGTCGAGCGTGCCGGCGGGGGCGGAGGGGCGGTCGACGGCCTCGGTCAGGGCGGCGATCACCCTCTCGCCCAGGGAGCGGGCCCAGTCCTCGCCGAAGAGGTCGGGGCGGTAGTCGATGCGGACGGTCAGCTCGGTCCCGCGCATGGCCCCGACAAGGGTGAGCGGGTAGTGGTTGCGGCTGTAGCTGGCCGTGCCCGAGGCGCGGAAGGGCGCCTGCCGGGCGGTGATCTCCGCCGGGTAGTTCTCGAACACCATGGTGGTGTCGAAGAGTTCGGGCAGGCCGCTCCAGCGGTGCAGGGTGGTGAGCGGGACGTGCTGGTGCTCCAGGAGTTCGAGCTGTTCCTTCTCCAGGCGCCGGACCAGTTCCATGAGGGGTTCGGCCGGGCGGAGGCGGACGCGCAGCGGGATCTTGTTCACCAGCATGCCGACCAGGTCCTCGGCGCCGGAGAGTTCCGCCGGGCGGCCGGAGACGGTGATGCCGAAGGTGACGTCCGAGCGGCCGGTCTCCTGGGCGAGGACGAGCGCCCAGACGGCCTGGACGACGGAGTTGAGGGTGACCCCGGCCTCGCGGGCTCGGGTCCGCAGACGTGCGGAGACCTCCTCGGGCAGGTTCAGCCGCACCGACTCGGGCACTTCTCCGACGCGCGGCGCGCCGGGGGCGAGCAGGGTCGGCCCCTCCGTGTCCGCCAGCGCTCGCGTCCACGCCTCGCGCGCCGCCGCGAGGTCGCGTCCGGCCAGCCAGTCGGCGTGGAGGCGGTGACCGGGAGCCGGGGGCAGCGGGGCGCCGCCGTAGAGCGCGAGCAGTTCGCGCAGCAGGATGGGGATGGACCAGCCGTCCACGATCGTGTGGTGGGTGGTGATCACGAACTGGTACGTCTCCGGGGCGGTGCGGGCCAGGAGGAAGCGGACGAGCGGCGGGCGGGTGAGGTCGAACCGCTCGGTGCGCTCGGCCGCGGCCAGCTCCTCCAGCCGCCGCCGCGCGGACCCGGCGTCCGCGGGTCCGCCGTGCGGGTCGAACAGGTCGTGGAAGCGCCACGGCAGCTCCACCGACCGGGCCACGGCCTGCACCCACTCGCCCGATTCCCGTTGGTGGAAGCCCGTCCGCAGGCTGGTGTGGCGCGCGAGCAGCGCGGCCGCGGCCGTCCGCAGGGCGTCCTGGTCGATCTCGCCGTCCAGGCGGAAGGCGAGCTGCCCCACGTAGACGTCCAGGGTGCGCCGGTCGTACACGCTGTGGAACAGCAGGCCCTCCTGGAGGGGGGCGGCCGGCAGGACGTCCTCCAGGGCGGTGCCGCAGCGGCGTTCGAGCTGTTCGATCTCCGCCTGGCCTAGGCCGGGGACGGCCACGTCGGAGGGGGTTAGGCCGCCCGCTCCGGCGGCGGTGGCGTGGCCGACGACGGCGTGCAGCGCCAGCGACCAGGACCGCGTGAGGCGGCGTACCTCCTCCTCGGTGAGCAGGCCGGTGGCGTAGGTCCACCGGGTGATCAGCCGGGGCCCGTCCGGGCCCTCGGCCGTGACGACGTTGACCTCGATCTCGTGGTCGAGCGGGGTGTCCGGGTGGTGGCCCGCGGGGCCGCTGCCGAGCAGCGGCCAACTGTCCTCGCCCGCGCCCTGCTCTGCGGCGAACCGGCCGAGGTAGTTGAAGCCGAAGCGCGCTCGGGCGAGGCCGCGGAGGCGGGGGGCGGTGTCGGGGTTCAGGTGGCGCAGCAGGCCGTATCCCTGCCCTCCGTCGGGGACGGCGCGCAGCTGCTCCTTGATCCGCTTGATCGCGTCGCCGACGGCCGGGGTGCGCTCGGCGAGGTCGGCGGCGGTGACCTTCCCGGCGGCGAGCCGCACCGGGTGGACGGTGGTGAACCAGCCGACGGTACGGGACAGGTCGGCCCCCGGAACGAGCTCCTCGGTCCGGCCGTGGCCCTCCAGGTCCACCAGGACAGGTTCGGTCTCCTCGCCCCGCCAGTGGGCGACGGCGAGGGCGAAGGCGGTCAGCAGCAGGTCGTTCACCCCGGCGCGGAAGGCCGCGGGGGCGGGGCCCAGCAGGGCGGTGGTGAGGGAAGCGGGCAGTTCGCCGCTGAGGACGGCGGAGGTGGCCACGGTGTCCCGCGCCGCGTCCAGCGGGCGGCTGCCCGGCGCGGGGCCGTCGTCGGCGAGCGTGGCCGTCCAGTGGTCCAGTTGGGCGGTGACGGCCGGGTCGGTGGCCCGTTCGGTGAGCCGGGTGGCCCAGGTGCGCAGCGAGGTGCCCGTACGGGGGAGTTCGGGGCGCTGGCCGGCGCGCAGCGCCCGCCACGCCTCGCGGAGGTCGCCGAGCAGGATGCGCCAGGAGACGCCGTCGACGGCGAGGTGGTGGATCACCAGCACGAGCCGGCCCGGCTCTTCGCCCCGGTCGAACCAGACGGCGGCGACGAGGGCGCCGGCGAGGGGGTCGAGGGACGCACGCGCGGTGACGGCCTCGGCGGCCTGGGCCCGCGCCATTTCCTCGTCGGACATCCCGGTCGCGTCGATCCTGCGCAGGCACCGCTCGGCCGCGACCGTGCCGGCCTTCTCCACCCGGAGGTCCCACAGGCGGCCGGGGCCGGCCGCGGGGGCGGCGTGGACGCGCAGCGCGTCGTGCCGGTCGAGCAGGGCCTGGAGCGCGTCGCGTACGTCGTCGGGTGCGGCGTCCGGCGGGGAGGCGAGGACGACCGACTGGTTGTAGCCGTGGACCGGCCCGCCGGCCGCGAGGGTCTCGACGACCACGGGGAGCGGCGGCAGCGGTCCGACGGCGAGGGTGGGGTCCTCGTCGCGTGCGGCGTCGGTCCGGCGGGCGGCGGTGGCCAGGGCCGCGGGGGTCCGCAGCTCGAAGACCTGCCGGACGGTGAACTCCAGGCCGGCCCGGCGGGCGCTGCCGACCAGTTGGATGGAGAGGATGCTGTCGCCGCCCCGGCCGAAGAAGTCGTCGTCGATGCCGACGCTCCCGGCGCCGAGGACGTCCGCGAACAGCGCGCACAGCTCCCGTTCCAGGGCGGTGCGCGGGCGCCGGCCGGCGGGGAGGTCCGCGGGGTCGGGGGCCGGGAGCGCGGCCCGGTCCAGCTTGCCGCTGGCGTTGACGGGGAGTTCGCCGATGCGGACCAACGCGGACGGCACCAGGTGGTCGGGCAGCCGGTCGCGCAGGCGTGCCAGCACCTCGGCGGGGCGGAGCAGGTCCTCGTCGGCGTCGGGGGCCCCGACGACGTACCCCACCAGTCTGCGGGTGCCGGGGGTGTCCTCGCGGACGGTCACGGCCGCCCCAACGACGCCCTCCAGCTCCCGCAGGGCGGCCTCCACCTCGCCGGGCTCGATGCGGAACCCGCGGATCTTGACCTGTTCGTCGCCGCGTCCGACGCAGACCAGGTGGCCGTCGGGGAGCCACCGCGCCAGGTCGCCGGTGCGGTACATCCGCTCCCCCGGTCCTCCGAACGGGCAGGCCACGAACCGCTCGGCGGTCAGGGCGTGCTGCCCCAGGTAGCCGCGGGCGACTCCGGGCCCGGCGATGTACAGCTCGCCCAGCACGCCGGGCGGAACCGGCTGCAGACCGGCGTCGAGGACGTAGGCCCGCCAGCGGGGCACGGGCCGGCCGATCGTGCCCGGGGGCAGGTCGGCAAGGCCGGTCACCACGGCGTCGACGGCGGTCTCGGTGGGGCCGTAGGTGTTCATCGCGGTCACGCGGGGGGCGGCCGCCCGCAGCCGCTCCCACAGCTCGCCGTCCATCGCCTCGCCGCCCAGGGCGATCAGCGAAGGGCAGGGAGCGCCCTCCTCCAGCAGCCCGGCGTCGAGCAGGCTGCGGAAGTAGGTGGGGGTGAGGTCGACGTAGTCGATGCGGCGGTCGCGTAAGTAGGCCACCGCTCCCGGCGGGTCGAACCGCAGGTCCTCGTCGATCATGTGCAGTTCGTGGCCGGCGACCATCGCGAGCAGCGGGTCCCACGAGGCGTCGAAGGAGAAGGAGGAGACGTGGGCGGCGCGGCCGGGGCCGCCGGCGGAGGGGCGGATGCGGGAGAAGGTGACCCGGCGGTGCGCCTGGAGCAGCCTCGTCAGTCCCCGGTGGTCCACCACGACCCCCTTGGGCCGGCCGGTGGAGCCCGAGGTGTGGATGACGTAGGCCGCGTGGCCGGGCAGGAGGGGCGCGGTGCGGTCGGCGTCGGTGACCGGGCCCGGTTCCTGGGCGTCGATCGCGGCCCGGGTGCTCGGGTCGTCCAGGACGAGGACGGGGGCGGCGAGTTCGGCGACCGCGGCCTCGGTGGCGTGCTCGGCGAGGACGAGGAGGGGGGCGACGTCGCGTTCGACGGCGGCCAGGCGCTCGTGCGGGGAGCGCGGGTCCAGCGGTACGTAGGTGGCGCCGCTTCGCAGCACCGCAAGCACGGTCGTCGGCCACAGGGCGCCGCGGTCCAGGCAGACGGCGACGCGGACCTCGGGGCCGGCGCCCCGGGAGATCAGCAGCCGGGCCAGCCGGGAGACGCGGGCGTCGGCCTCGGCGAAGGTGAGCGCGACCGGGCCGCCGACGACGGCCAGGGCCTCGGGGGTGGCGGCCGCCTGGCGGGCGAAGGTGTCGCAGACCGGCTCCAGGCCCTCGTCGGCCGCGCCTGCCGGGGGCTCGGCGGCTGCGGAGTCGGCGGCTGCGGGCTCGGCGGCTGCGGCCTCGGTGGCGAACTCCTCCAGTACGCGCCGCCGTTCGTCGGCGGAGAGCAGGTCGATCGAGAGCAGCCGCGCCGTGGGGTCGGCCGTCCCGGCCTCCAGGAGGCGGACGAGGCGTTCCCCGAGCCCGCGGACGGTGGCGGCGTCGAAGACGTCGGTGGAGTACTCGACGGTGCCGGCGATGCCGTCCGGGCGGCCGTCGGGGCCGCGCTTCTCCAGGAGATCCAGGGACAGGTCGAACTTGGCCGCCCGCCACCCCGTGTCCAGAGGGGCGATCTCCAGACCGTCCAGGAGGGCCGTGTGCGCGGTGGCGTGCTGGAGGCTCAGGCTCACCTGGAAGAGCGGGTGGCGGGCCAGGGAGCGCTCGGGGGCGAGCGCCTCCACCAGCCGCTCGAACGGCACGTCCTGGTGGGCGTAGGCGTCCAGGGCGCACGCGCGGGCCCGTTCGACCAGTTCGTCGAAGGTCGGGTTCCCCGAGGTGTCGGTGCGCAGCACCAGGGTGTTGACGAAGAAGCCGATCAGCCCCTCCAGCGCCTCGTCGGTGCGTCCGGCCACCGGGGTGCCCAGGGGGATGTCCGTGCCCGCGCCGAGCCGGGACAGCAGGCCGGCCAGGGCCGCCTGCACCACCATGAAGGTGCTCGCGCCGTGGCGGGCGGCGAGCGCGGAGACCCGCTCGTGGGTCCGGGGCGGGAGGGTGAAGGGCACGGTGTCGCCGCGGTGGCCGGCGATCGGCGGGCGGGGGCGGTCCAGGGGCAGTTCGATGGCGTCCGGCAGGCCCGCGAGCCGCTGCTTCCAGTACGCCGTCTGCCGGCTGAGCAGGCTCTCGGGGTCGTCCTCGGAGCCGAGGAGTTCACGCTGCCAGAGGGTGTAGTCGCCGTACTGGACGGGGAGTTCCTCCCACCGTGGGGCGTGTCCGGCGCTGCGGGCGGCGTAGGCGGTGGCGAGGTCGCGTGCGAGCGGGGTGCGCGACCAGCCGTCGCTGGCGATGTGGTGGATCACCAGGCAGAGCACGTGCTCCCGCTCGCCGAGCACGAACAGCTTGGCCCTGATCGGGACTTCGCGGGCCAGGTCGAAGGCGTGGCCGGCCTCGTGGGCCAGGGCGGCGGGCAGCTCGTCCTCGGTGGACCGGGTGACGGCCAGCTCGACGGCGGTCCCGGCGGCGGGCAGGACGTGCTGCCGGGCGCCGTCGCCGGTGTCGGGGAAGACGGTGCGGAGCGTCTCGTGACGTCCTACGACGTCGCGCAGGGCTTCGCGCAGCGCGGCGACCTCCAGCGCACCGGTCATCCGCAGCGCCGTGGGGATGTTGTAGGTGGCGCTGGGGCCGTCCATCTTGTGGAGGAACCACAGCCGCTGCTGGGCGAGGGAGAGGGGAAGCATCACAAGTCCTCCGACCGCGACATCCGTCGCAACGCGGGGCGGGTGTCAGGGCGGCCGGTCCGCAGCCGGGCCGCCAGCGCGGCGACCGTTCGTGCTTCGAACACGGCGCGTACGTCCAGCTCTTCGGCGAGTTCGGCCCGGATGCGGTTGACCAGCCGGGTGGCGAGCAGGGAGTGGCCGCCGAGTGCGAAGAAGTCGTCCTCGGCGCCGACCTCGGGCAGGCCGAGCACGTCGGCGTAGATCCGGCACAGGGCCCGCTCGCGCTCGTCGCGCGGCGGGCGGCCGCCCGGCGAGCGGTGGGCGGGGGCGGGGAGCGCGCGCCGGTCGAGCTTGCCGTGGGGCGTGGTGGGCAGTTCGTCGAGGACCACGACGGCGGACGGCACCATGTAGTCGGGCAGGGTGCGGGCCACCGCGCCGCGCAGTTCGTCCTCGTGCGGGCGGGCTCCGGCCGCCGGGACCACGTAGCCGGTCAGCCGCCGGTCGCCCGGACGGTCCTCCCGTACGACGGCGACCGCGCGGGCGACCGACTCCTCGGCGGCCAGGGCGCGCGCCACCTCGGGGAGCTCTATCCGGAAGCCCCGCAGCTTCACCTGCTCGTCCGTTCGGCCCACGTACTCCAGTTCGCCGCCCGGCAGGCGGCGGACGAGGTCGCCGGTGCGGTACATCCGCTCCCCCGGCTCCCCGAACGGGCAGGCCACGAACCGCTCGGCGGTCAGGGCGCGCTGCCCCAGGTAGCCGCGGGCCACTCCGGGCCCGGCGACGTACAGCTCCCCGGCCACGCCCGGGGGCGCGGGTGCCAGTCCCGTGTCGAGCACCATCGCGCGGACGCCGGCGAACGGGCGGCCGATCGGCACCGGACCGTCCGGCACCGGGTCGCCGGGGGCGATGCGGTGCTCGGCGCAGTTGACGGTCAGCTCCGTGGGGCCGTAGGCGTTGACGACCTCGGCGTGGGGGTGGGCGGCCCGCCAGTCGCGCAGGGCCCGCCCGTCGAGCGCTTCACCGCCCAGTACCAGGGTGCCGTTCTCCCCCAGCGGTCCGGGACGCCGGTCAAGGAGCGGCAGGTGGGACGGCGTCGCCTTGACGAAGCCCACCGGGTGGACCTCCGCCGCCCGGTCCACATCCCCCAGCACGACGCAGCCGCCCGCGGCGAGGGGGGTGAACAGGGCGGTGGCGCTGAGGTCGAAGGTCAGCGGCGAGTGGAGCAGGGCCGTCGTCGCCGCGTCCGGGTAGCGGTGGACGGCCCCTTCCACGTAGTGCGCCAGTGCCCGGCGCTCCACGCCCACGCCCTTCGGGCGTCCGGTGGAGCCGGAGGTGTAGAGGACGTACGCGAGCGAGCGCGGGTGGCTCCGAACGGCCGGAAGGGCGGGCCCGCCGGTGGCGCGGAAGGCCGGATCCGCGAGGCCGAGGACTTCGGTGTCCGGTCCGCAGGAGGGGCCGAAGGCGGTCCGGGCGGCGGGGGTGTCCCCTGCCGCCAGGAGCAGGCGCGCCCCGGCGTCGGCGGTCACCCGCCGCCGCCGTTCGAGCGGCCACGCCTCGTCGATCGGGAGGTACGCGGCGCCGGACTTGAGCACCCCGAGGAGGGCGGCCACCACGTCGGGGTCGCGCGGGGCGACGACCGCGACCACGTCCTCGGGCCCGATGGAGCGCCCGGTGAGCACGCGGGCCACGGCGTCCGCCTTCCGGTCCAGCTCGGCGTAGGTAAGCCGGCCGCCGTCCCACCGCAGGGCGGGGGCGTCGGGGGCGGTCGCCGCCCACCTCTCGAAGCGGGCCAGCGGTTCGTCCGCGTCTCCTGCCGTGCCGGGTCCGCGGCTGTGCTCCAGCTCGCGCCGCGCCTCGCCGGGCAGGAGCACGTCCACCCGCCCCACGGGGGTCGCGGGGGCGGCGAGCACCTGGTCCAGCACCCGCAGCAGCCGGTCCACGAGCCCCTGTGCGGTCGCGCGGTCGAAGAGGTCGGCGCTGTAGGTGAGGACTCCGGGCATGTCGCCGCCCTCCGGTCCGCTCGGGGCCAGCACGAAGGACAGGTCGACCTTCGCGCCGTCTCGCCGGGTGCGGACCGCTTCGGCGCGCAGTCCGGGCAGCCCGTCCACCGCCGCCGCGGCCTCGTCGAGGTTCTGCAGGACGAGGGAGACCTGGAAGAGGGGGTGGCGGGCCAGGGAGCGCTCGGGGGCGAGCACCTCGACCAGCCGCTCGAAGGGCACGTCCTGGTGGGCGTAGGCGTCCAGGGCGGTGGCGCGGACCCGGCCCAGGAGTTGCGCGAAGGTGGGCGAGCCGCTCAGGTCCGTGCGCAGGACCAGCGTGTTGACGAAGAGTCCGACGACCCCCTCCACCGCGCTGTCGGTGCGCCCGGCGACCGGGGTGCCCAGGGGGATGTCCGCACCCGCCCCCATGCGGTGCAGCAGGACCGCCAGCGCGGCCTGGAGCACCATGAAAGGCGTGGTGCCGGTGGTCCCCGCCAGTTCCCTGATCCGCGCGCTCGCGGCGGCGGGGACGGTGAAGTCCACGTCCTCGCCCCGGTGGGAGGAGGCGGCCGGGCGCGGCCGGTCGGCCGGCAGGGCGATCTCCTGCGGCAGGTCGGCCAACTGCCGCTGCCAGTGGGCGAGCTGGTCGTCGAGCGGGCCGCCGTCCGCGTCGGGGCCGCCGAGCACCCGGTGCTGCCACAGGGTGTGGTCGACGTAGTCGACGGGGGTCGGGGCGGGCGCGAAGTTATCGCCGCGCACGCGGGCGGCGTACGCGGCGGCCACGTCCCGCGCGATGATCCGCAGCGACCATCCGTCGGCCGCGATGTGGTGCACCACCAGCAGGAACAGGTGCTCTTCCGGCTCCTGGCCCGCGCGCGGGTCCGCCGGCTCCGCGGCCCGGGTGAACAGCCTGCACCGCAGGAGCGGTCCGGCCGTCAGGTCGAAGGGCTCGGCCACCGCCTCCTCCGCCGCCCGCAGCGGGTCCTCGACCGGCTCCGGAACCAGGGTGATGAGCCGGGCGGCCGCCGAGGCGTCCTGGACGACCTGGCGGGCGCCCTCGGCGTCCTCGTCGAAGACGGTGCGCAGGCTTCCGTGCCGGGCGACCGCGTCGGCGATCGCGCCGCGCAGCGCGGCCGTGTCGAGGCGTCCGGTGAGGCGGAGCGCGAGCGGGACGTGGTAGGCGGCGCTGTGGCCGTGGAGGCGGTGGAGGAACCACAGCCGCCGCTGGGCGAACGAGAGGGGGATGCGGTCGGGCCGCTCGTGGACGCGGGAGACCGGCGGCCGGGCCGCCCCGGCACGGGCGATCCTGGCGTACAGGGCGGCCACCGTGGGGTGTTCGAAGAGGTCCCGCACCGCCAGTTCGGCTCCGAGGGTGGTGCGCACCCTGCTGACCAGGCGGGTGGCGAGCAGCGAGTGGCCTCCCAGTGCGAAGAAGTCGTCGTCGATGCCGGCCGGGCGTACGCCGAGCACTTCGGCGAACAGGCCGAGCAGGATCGTCTCGTGCGGGCCTCGGGGGGCGCGCGCCCCTGTGGCGTCGTTCCGGTCCGGCGGGGGCGGCAGCGCGGCGCGGTCCCGCTTGCCGTTGGCGGTCAGCGGCAGGTCGTCAAGGACCACCAGCGCCGACGGCACCATGTACGGGGGCGCCTTGCGTCGCACGTGGTCCAGGACCGCGGCCGTGTCGGGCGTCGTTCCGCGGGGGACGACGTAGCCAACCAGGCGCGGTCCGGCGGGTCCGCCGTCGTGCACGGCGGCGGCCGCCTGCCGGACGTCGGGGTGGGAGGCCAGCACGGCCTCCACCTCTCCCAGCTCGACCCGGTGGCCGCGCACCTTCACCTGGCCGTCGGCCCGGCCGACGAGGTCGATCTCCCCGTCGGGGCGGAGCCGCCCGAGGTCGCCGCTGCGGTACATGCGGGCGCCCGGTGCGCCGAAGGGGTCGGCGACGTAGCGTTCGGCCGTCGTGTCCGCGCGCTGCCAGTAGCCGCGGGTGACGTGGTCCCCGGCGATGTACAGCTCCCCCACGACTCCGTCCGGCACGGGGCGGAGCCAGGGGTCGAGGATGTGGATGCGCACGCCGGGCAGCGGGCGGCCGATCGGGGGCGCGCCGTCCTCGGTGTCGTCCAGGAAGCGGGCGGTGACGAAGACGGTCGTCTCGGTCGGGCCGTAGAGGTTGGCCACGCGGGCGTGCGGGAACGCGGCGCGCAGGGCTTGGGCCAGCGGGGCGGGGAAGGGTTCGCCGGCGCAGAGGAAGGTGTCGACGGCGAGCGGCTCTCCGCGCTCAAGGAGTGCCTGCAGGGCCGAGGGGACGGCGTTCAGGAGGGAGGGTTCGCCGCCGGTCCGGTCGGCGACGGCCAGGGTGTTCTCCACGATCTCGATGCGGCCGCCCGTGAGCAGCGGGACGAGGGTGTCGAAGACCGACACGTCGAAGCTCTCCGAGGTGGCGGCCACGGTCCGGTGCAGCAGCTCGGAGCCGAGGCCGGTGGCGGCCCAGGACAGCAGCGCGGTCACCTGGGCGTGTTCGACCGCGACCCCCTTGGGCCGGCCGCTGGAGCCGGAGGTGTGGAGGATGTAGGCGAGGTGGCCGGACAGCAGCGGCCCGGCCCGTTCGGCGTCGGTCGGTGCGGCGGGGTCGTACGGGGCCAGGAGCGCTCCGGTCAGGACGACGCGCTCGACGCCGCCCGGCGCGGTCTCGGGTCGGTCGTGCGCCGCGGGGGTGGTGCGCCGGGTCCGGGCGGCCTCGGCGTCGGGGTCGGTGAGCAGGCAGACCGGTGCGGTCTCGCGGAGGATGTGGGCGGCGCGCTCCTGCGGCAGCGCGGCGCCCACGGGGACGTAGCAGCCGCCCGCCTTGAGAATGCCGAGGACGGCGACGGGCAGCCAGGCGTTCCGGGAGACGGTGAGGGCGACCCGGCTCTCGGGTCCGACCCCTCGCTCCAGGAGCAGGCGCGCCAGCCGGTTCGCGCGGGCGTCGAGCTCGGCGTAGGTCAGCTCCTGGCCGCCGGCGAGGACGGCCGGGGCCGCGGGGGTCGCGCGGGCCTGCGCCTCGAACGCGTCCACGATCGTGGTCGGGGCGCTCTGCGGGGCGGCGCGGTGTGCGGCCGTACGCACCACCCGTGTCGTCGCGGGGGTGGCGGCGAGCGCGGCGGTCGGGGTGCCGGGGGCGCTGTGGACGGCGATCAGAGCGCGTTCCATCAGGTCCGCCGCGTGGCGTGCGGTGACGCCGTCCACGGCGTCGGGGCGGTGGTCCAGGCGCAGGCGGAGCGCCGGGCCGGGGAGCGCGTAGAGGGAGAGGGGGAAGTGTGTGGTGGTGCGTCCTGAGCCTCCCTCGACGCGCAGGCCCGCGTGGTCGGCAGAGCCGACGGCGGCGAGGTCGTCGGCGGGGTAGTTCTCGAACGCGGTGGTGGTGTCGAAGAGCACGGTCCGGTCGGACCAGCGCTGGATGTCGGAGAGCCTGACGTGCTGGTGCTCCATGAGGGCGGTCTGCTCGCGCTGGAGCCGGACGACGAGGTCGCCGACCGGCTCGCCCGGCCGCATCCGCACGCGCGTCGGCACGGTGTTGATGAAGAACCCGACCATCTCCTCGGCGCCGGGCAGCTCCGGCGGCCGCCCCGAGACGGTCGTCCCGAAGACGACGTCGTCGCGGCCGGTGAGGCGGCCGATCACGGTCGCCCAGGCGGCCTGCACCACCGAGTTCACCGTGACGCCCCGGGCACGCGCCCACGCGCCGAGGGCGCGGGTGTCCCGCTCGCCGAGCCGGGTCCACACCGACCTGGGCAGCGGGCCGTTGCGGTCGGCGTCCGGGGCGATCAGGGTGGGGCCGGGCAGCCCCGCCAGCGCCTGCCGCCAGGCGCGGGCGCTCTGTTCGGGCGGGCGGCGGGCCAGCCAGTCGAGGTGGTCGCGGTGCGGGCGGACGGGCGGGAGGACGGAGGGGTCGCCGCCGCTGCCGTACAGCGCGACCAGTTCCCGCATCAGGATGGGCATGGACCAGCCGTCGAGGACGAGGTGGTGGTAGGTCACGGCCAACTGGTGGCGGTCCTCGCCGGTCCTGGCCAGCAGGAAGCGCAGCAGGGGCGGCCGGCCGAGGTCGAACCCGGTGCGGTGGTGCTCGTCGAGGAGCGCCTCCAGGTGCTTGTCCGCCTCCGCCGGGCTCCCCACGGGCCGTAGGTCCAGCTCGTGCCAGGGCACGGCGGGGCGGGTGGCGACCAGTTGGAACCACTCCCCCGAGCGCCGCTGGCGGAAGGCCGAGCGCAGCGCCGGGTGGCGTGCCACCAGCGCCTGGGCGGCCCGCCGCAGCCGGTCGGCGTCCAGCTCTCCGGAGAGGGCCAGGACCAGTCGGCTGACGTAGGCGTCGGGGACGTTCTCGTCGAAGACCGCGTGGAAGAGCAGCCCCTCCTGGAGCGGGGTGACCGCGAGGACCTCCTCGACCATGCGCTGCGGACCGCTCACTGCATCTCCTCCCAGTCCGCGCCGAGCTCGTCCTCCAGCTCGGCGAGTTCATCGACGCTGATGGGCCGCGGGGCCGCGGCGCCGGGGTCCGGCAGGCCGCCGGCCGGTCCGCGCTCCGGTTCCCTGCCTTCCAGGGCCGCCGCGAGCGCGGCCGCGGTGTGGTGCTCGAAGACGTCGCGGGTGGTCAGCGGCAGCCCGTGTTCGCGGGCGCGGCTGACGAGCCGGACGGACAGGACGCTGTCGCCGCCCAGGCCGAAGAAGCTGTCCTGGACTCCGACCCGGCCCAGGCCCAGCAGGTCGGCGAAGAGCATGCACAGCAGCTTCTCCCGAGGCGTGCCCGGCGGGCGGCTGCCGGCCGTGCCCGCCGGGTCGGGGTCGGGCAGCGCGGTCCGGTCCACCTTCCCGTTGGCGGTCAGCGGAAGGGTGTCGAGGACGACGACGGCCGAGGGGACCATGTAGTCCGGCAGCCGTTCGGCCAGGTGGGACCGGAGTTCGGCGGCCAGTTCACGGTGGTGCGACCCGGCGGACGGGTCGTTCGTCTCCGGCCGGTCCGCGTCCGGCGCGCCGGGCCACAGCTCGGCCGGTGGCGCCACCGGCGCCGCGCCCTCCCCGCCCGCCGGGGCGAGCACCAGGTCCACGGTGTCCGGCGGGCCCTCGGCCGACCAGGTCACCCAGGCGGTGCGTCCGGCCGCGGCCGCGGCGTCGTACAGGTCCTCCGGATCCACTCCGTCGGAGGGGCCCTCAAGGAGTCGCCGCACCGCGGTGACCGGTCGCCCGTCCTCCAGGGCGGCGAGTGCGGCCGTCTCGCGCCGCACGCGGGCGTTGGGGATCGCGGTGACGCGCAGCGCGCCGGGGTGCGCCGCGCAGATCCCGGCCAGCCGCGTCCCGTCGCCGACGTCCCGCGCCCAGTGCAGCTCGGTGGCCCGGGGCTCGGCGGGGGGCGCGGTTCCGGCCTCCGGTTTGGCCAGCAGGACGTCGTAGCGGTAGCGCGTCAGCTCGTTGTACGGCCTTCCGCGCCGGAGGCGTACGTCCAGGAGGAGCGGTTCGCCGGCCTCCCGCCGCAGCCGCGCGAAGTAGTCGGGGGTGACGACGAGTTCGTTCTCCGCGGCCGTCCTGCGGCGGGCGGCGGCCAGCACCGCGGCGGGAGTTTCGGAGACGGCGGCGTTGCCGGTCTCCACCGAGGCGCGGAAGGCCCGCAGCAGGGCCAGGCTGCGGACGTCGCCGACGAAGAGCCGTCCGCCGGGGGCGAGCAGGTCGAGCGCGCCGCGCAGCACGCGGGTGAGGTAGTCGGCGTCGGGGAAGTACTGGACGACGGAGTTGAGCACGACGGTGTCGTAGAAGCCCCGGCGCAGGCCGCTGAAGTCGTGTGCCGGGCGGACGTGGAGCTCGACCTTCTCCTTCAGCGCGGGTTCCGCACCGACCTGTTCGCGCAGCGTCTCGATCGCCCGTGCGGACAGGTCGGTTCCGTGGTACGCGGTGCAGTCCTCCGCCAGCTCCGACAGCAGCAGCCCGGTGCCGACCCCGATCTCCAGCAGCCGTGCGGGCCGCAGCGCCCGGATGCGGTCCACAGTGGCCGCCCGCCACTGGAGCATCTCGTCCAGGGGGATGGGCTGACCGTCGTAACTGCTGCGCCAGATCCCGAAGTCGTGGCCGAGCGGAGCGGGTGCGGAACCGCCGTAGAGGGTGTCGTACGCCTCCCGCCACTCGTCGAGCCGGTTCTGCTCCCGGCTGTCGTCGGGGGCGGCGCGGTGCGGCTCGGGGACCACGTAGGCCACCAGCCGCCGCGGGGCCGGGTCGCCCGGCGCGGAGGCCGCGCCGGGAGCGGCGCGGGCGACCACGACCGCCCCGGCGACGTGCGGGTGCGCGCCGAGGGCCGTCTCGATCTCGCCCAGCTCGATGCGGAAGCCCCGGACCTTGACCTGGTGGTCGGTGCGTCCCAGGAATTCCAGCTCCCCGGTCGCGCTGCGGCGGACCAGGTCGCCCGTGCGGTACATGCGGCTGCCCGGCGCGCCGAAGGGGTCGGCGGTGAAGCGCTCGGCGGTCAGGCCGCCGCGCCCCAGGTAGCCGCGGGCCACGCCGGCGCCGGCCAGGTACAGCTCGCCGGGTACGCCTTCGGGGCGCGGGTTCAGCCACTCGTCCAGCACGTAGGCGCGGGTGGCGCGCAGCGCCCGGCCGATGGGCGGGGCGCTGCCGGTGACCCGGTCGAGGTGGGCGGCGGTGGACCAGATGGTGGTCTCTGTGGGTCCGTAGACGTTGACGAGTTCGCCGCCCAGGTCGCGCAGCCGGGAGGCCAGGGAGGCGGGGAGGGCTTCGCCGCCCACCAGCTTGCGCAGCCCTCGCAGGGCGTCGGGGGCGGTCTCGGCCAGCAGCTGCCAGGTGGTCGGGGTGGCCTGGAGGATGGTGGCGCCGCTCGCGGTGAGCAGCGCGGCCAGCGTCTCTGGGTCCCGTGCGGCATCGCGGTCTGCCAGGACCAGTCCGGCGCCGCTGACCAGCGGGAGGAAGAGTTCCAGGGCGGCGATGTCGAAGCTGACCGTGGTGACCGCCACCAGCCGGTCGTCGGCGGTGGGGCGCAGCCGGTCCCGCATGTCGGCGAGGAGGTTGGCGAGGTTGCCGCGGCTGACGACGACGCCCTTGGGGCGTCCGGTGGAGCCCGAGGTGTGCAGGACGTACGCGGCCTGGTCGGGCAGCACGGCGGGGGCCTCGGGCGCGGGTCCGGCGCCGCGTGCGGCGTCGGCCGTGAGGAGGACGGCTCCGCCGGCGGCGGTCGCGGCCCCGGTGATCGCGGGGCGGCAGTCCGCCGTGGTGAGCAGCACCACCGGGCGGGTGTCGGCCAGGATCGCGGCGATGCGCTCGTCCGGGTACTCCGGGTCCAGCGGTACGTAGGCGGCGCCGGCCCGCAGGACGCCGAGCAGGCCGACCACCAGGTCGGGGGTGCGCGGCAGGCACACCGCGACCCGGCTCTCGGGGCCGGCGCCGTGCCCGGCGAGGGCCGCCGCGACCCGGCAGGACCGCTCGTCGAGCTGGGCGTAGGTGAGGCTGTTCCCGGCGCTGCGGACCGCCACCGCGTCCGGCGTCTCTGCGGCGCGGGCGCGGAAGAGGCCGACCAGGTCCTCGGCCGGGCCCGCGGCGGCTGCGTCCCATTCGGCCGCGAGTCCGGCGCGTTCCGCCGCGTTGAGCACGGGCATCCGGCTGAGCCGTGTCGTGGGCTCCTCGACGGCGGCCAGCAGCAGGTCGTGGTAGCGCTCGGTCAGTCGGGCGACGGTGCGGGCGTCGAAGAGGTCGGTGGCGTACTCGACCGCGCCCTCGACGGCGGTCGCGCCGTCGTCCTCGTTCCGGGACTCGACGAGGTTGACGAAGAGGTCGTACTTGGCCGCCGCCCCTGCGGGGCGTTCGACGGTGACCTCAAGGCCGGGCATGACGGCTTCGCCGTGCTCGTTGTTCTGGAGGGCCAGCAGCACCTGGAAGACGGGGTGCCGGGAGAGGGAGCGGGTGGGGTTGAGCGCCTCCACCAGTTGCTCGAACGGTATGTCCTGGTGGGCGAAGGCGGACAGGTCGGCGTCCCTGACGCGGTCGAGCAGCTCCTCGAAGGTGGGGTCGCCGCCGAGGTCGGTGCGGAGCGCCAGGGTGTTGACGAAGAAGCCGACCAGGTCGTCGGCCGCCTCGTCGCCGCGGCCGGCGACCGGGGTGCCGAGGACGATGTCCCGTCCGGCACCCAGTGTGGCGAACAGCGCTGCGAGACCGGCCTGCAGGACCATGAAGAGGGTCGCCTGCCGGGAGTGCGCCAGGGCGCGCAGCCGGTCGCGCAGCGGGGCGGGCAGGGTGAAGCGGTGGATCGCGCCGCGGTGGCTCTCCATCGCGGGGCGCGGCCGGTCGGTGGGCAGCTCGATCTGTTCCGGCGCGCCGTCCAGCGCGTCGCGCCAGAAGGCGAGTTGGCGGGCGAAGAGGCTGTCGGGGTCGTCCGCCGCGCCGAGCAGCTCCTGCTTCCAGAGGGTGTAGTCGGCGTACTGCACCGGCAGGGGCCGCCACTGCGGGGCGCGGCCCTCCCGCCGTGCGGTGTAGGCGGTGCTCAGGTCGCGGGCGAGCGGGGCCAGCGACCAGCCGTCGCCTGCGATGTGGTGGAGGACGAGGGAGAGCACGTGGTCGGCGGGCCCGGTGCGCAGCAGTGCGGCCCGCAGCGGAAGGTCCTCGGTGAGGGTGAAGGCGTGTCCGTGGGCCTCGGCGAGGGCGGCGGGCAGCTCCTTCTCGGTGATGTCCACGACGTCGAGGGCGGGCGCGGCCTGTCCGGGCGCGAGTACGTGCTGGTGGGGGGCGCCGTTCTCGGCCGGGAAGACGGTGCGCAGCGCCTCGTGCCGGCCCACCACGTCGGCCAGGGCGGTGCGCAGGGCGCCGACGTCGAGGGGGCCGCGCAGCCGCAGGGCGAGCGGGATGTTGTAGGTGGCGCTCGGTCCCTCCAGTTCTCCGAGGAACCACAGCCTGCGCTGGGCGGAGGAGAGCGGGATGCGGTCCGGCCGCCGTCCCGGGCGGAGACGGGGACGTCCGGTCCCGGCCGTGTCCAGCCGCCAGGACAGCGCGGCGGGCGTGGGCGCCTCGAAGAGCGTGCGGATGCCGATCTCCACGCCGAGCGCCGCTCTGATCCGGCTGATGAGCCGGACCGCCGACAGGGAGTGGCCGCCCAGGGCGAAGAAGTCGGCGTCGCGGCTGACCTCCTGGACGCCGAGGACGGCGGCGAAGGCGGCGCAGAGCGCTTCCTCGCGCGGTCCGGCCGGGGCGCCGCCGGTGGCCCACGCCGCCCGGTCGGGGGCGGGCAGCGCCGCTCGGTCCAGCTTGCCGTTGGGGGTCAGCGGCAGGGCGGACAGCGCCACCACGGCGGCGGGGACCATGTAGCCGGGCAGGGCGTCGGCCAGGTGGGCGCGCACCTCGTGCGGGTCGGGGTCGGCGTCCGCCGCCGGCACCACGTAGCAGACCAGGTAGCGGTCGTCCGGTCCTTCGCCGTGCACGGCGGCCGCCGCCTGGGCGATGCCCGGGTGACGGCGGGCGGCGGCCTCGATCTCGCCGGGCTCGATGCGGTAGCCGCGCAGTTTGACCTGGGAGTCGGACCGGCCGACGTAGTGGAGGCCGCCGTCCTGGGTGCGCCGGACGAGGTCGCCGGTCCGGTACATCCGGCCGCCGGTGTCGAACGGGTCGGCGACGAAGCGGGTGGCGCTCAGGCCTGGGCGGCGGCGGTATCCGCGGGCCAGGCCGGGGCCGGCGACGTACAGCTCGCCCACGACGCCCGTCGGCACGGGGAGCAGCCCCTGGTCGAGCACGTGGGCGCGCAGGTCGTTCAGGGGCGTGCCGATCGGGCTGCCGCCGCGCTCCACGGCGGCGTCGTCCAGCTCCAGGTGGGTGACGTGGACGGTCGTCTCGGTGATCCCGTACATGTTGACCAGGCGCACCGGGCGGCCCCGCCAGGGGGCGAGTTGGGCGGTGTCCAGCGCTTCCCCGCCGAAGACGACGTACCGCAGCGCGGCGGTGGTCCGCGGGGGGACGCCGAGCTCGGACTCCGCCCGCAGGAGCTGGAGGAAGGCGGAGGGCGTCTGGCTGAGCACCGTGACGCGCTCGCGGCCCAGCAGCTCCAGGAGGTCGCCGGGAGATCTGGCCACGTCATGCGGGACGACGACCAGTCGGCCGCCGTGCGCCAGGGGCCCCCACATCTCCCACACCGAGAAGTCGAAGGCGCTGGAGTGGAAGAGCGTCCAGACGTCGTCGGGCCCGAAGTCCACGGCCGCGCGGCAGGCGGCCAGCAGGCGTGAGACGTTGGCGTGGCTGACGACCACGCCCTTGGGCCGCCCGGTCGAACCGGAGGTGTAGATGGTGTAGGCCGGGTGGTCGGGGAGCAGGGGGGCCCGGCGGTCGGCGTCGGTGACCGGCGCGGCCGGAAGGCCGGCCGCCGCGCCGCCGACCGGGGACGCGTCGAGCAGCAGCCACGGGACCTCGCCGACCGCCTCGCCCACCGTGCCGTGCAGGGCCTCGCGGACGGCGGTCGTGGAGAGCACGGCGACGGGCCGGCAGTCGTGGAGGATGTACGAGGTGCGCTCGGCCGGGTGGTCGGGGTCGACGGCGAGGTAGGCGGCGCCCGACTTCAGCACGGCGAGCACGGCCACCACCAGGTCCGCCGAGCGGGGCACCGCCAGGGCGACGAAGTCCTCCGGCCCGACGCCGAGTCCGAGCAGGGCGCGGGCCAGGCGGTTGGACCGGGCGTCGAGTTCCGCGTAGTCCAGGGTCGACCGGCCGTCGGTGAGGGCGGGGGCGGAGGGCGCGCGACCGGCGGAGGCGGCGAACAGGGCGGGCAGATCGGCGACGGCGGTGGCAGCCCGCGCCCGTGCGGCGGCGTCGGCCTCGGCAAGGCGCCGGCCTTCCTCGGCGGTGGTGACGTCGAGCTGCCCGAGCCGCAGGCCGGGCTCGCGCGTCACGGTGCGCAGCAGCGCCACGAACCGCTCCGCCAGAGCCAGCGCGGTCGTACGGTCGAACAGGTCGGGGCGGTAGCGCAGGGACGCGTCGAGTCCGGTCCCGTCCGCGGCGGCCGTGGTTTCGGTGAAGGTCAGTTCGACGTCGGTGTGGGCGGTGCCCTCGGCGGTCGGCAGCAGCTCCGCGCGCACACCCGGCAGGTCCAGGAGGTGGTCGAGCGCTCCATGGGCCGCGTTGTCGAAGGTGAGCATCGTCTGCACGAGCGGGTGCCTGCTGGGCGAGCGGGCGGGGTTGACCGCCTCCACCAGCCGCTCGAAGGGCACGTCCTGGTGGGTGTAGGCCCGCAGGTCGGTCTCACGCACCCGGTCGAGGAGTTCGGCGAAGGCCGGGTCCCCGGAGGTGTCCGTGCGCAGGACCAGGGTGTTGACCAGGAAGCCGACGAGGTCGGCGGTCTCGGGCCGGTCGCGGCCGGCCGACGGGGTGCCCACGGGGATGTCGGGGCCGGCGCCGAGCCGGTGCCACAGGGCCGCCAGGGCGGCGTGGAGGACCATGAACGGGGTGGCGCGGTGACGGGCCGCCAGCGCCCGTACGTCCCGGTACAGTCCGGCGTCGACGCGGAAGGCGACCCGCTCGGCGTAGCCGGGGGGCGTCGTCGGACGCGCTCGGTCGTAGGGCAGCGCGAGTTCGTCGGGCAGTCCGCGCAGCTCCTCGGCCCAGTGGGCGACGCGGCGGTCCACCGGGTCGCCCGCGTCGTCCCCGGCGTCGCGCTGCTGTCCGAGCAGGTGGGCGGCGGGGCTCGGGGCCGGGGTCGGCCAGTGGGGCGCACGGCCGGCGGCGCGGGCGCGGTAGGCGACGGCCAGGTCCCGTGCCAGGGGCCCCATCGACCAGCCGTCGGCGGCGATGTGGTGGATGACCAGGAGCAGGACGTGCTCGCCTTCCGGGAGCGCGAACAGGGTGTGGCGCAGCGGGGTGTCGTCGGCCAGGTCGAAGGGGCGCCGGACGGCTTCGCTTACCAGGGCGTCGAGTTGGTGGGCGGCGGCGGGGACGACGGCCGGGGCGGACGGGACACCTGCGCCCAGGACGACCTGGTGCGGCCCCTGCTCGTCCTCGCGGAAGACGGTGCGCAGGCTCTCGTGCCGGGCGGTCAGGTCGCCCAGTGCCGCGTGCAGGGCGTCGACGTCGAGGTCGCCGGTGAGCCGCAGCGCGACGCTGATGTGGTAGCCGCCGGCCTCCCTGTCGTAGCGGTTGAGGAACCACAGCCTGCGCTGCGCGGGCGACAGCGGCAGCCGCTCGGGCCGCGCCTGCGGGTCGCTGTCCGGGGCGGGCTGCGGCGCGGGCTGCACCTGCGGGTCGCTGTCCGGCGCGGGCCGCGCCGGGACTCGTGTGCCGGGGGTCTCGCCGCGGGTGAGCTGTGCGGCGATCTGCGGAACGGCGAGGAGGTCCGCGACGGTGCGGTGGTCGAAGATCGTCCGGATGTCGAGCCGCAGTCCGAGTTCGGCCCGGATGCGGCCGGCGAGCCGCACGGCGAGCAGGGAGTGGCCGCCCAGGGCGAAGAAGTCGTCGTCCAGGGTGGTCTCGGGCACGCCGAGCACTTCGGCGAACAGGGCGCACAGGGCGGTCTCGGCGGCGGTGCGCGGCGCCCGCCCGGCGGAGGCGGTGCCGTACTCGGGTGCGGGCAGCGCCCTGCGGTCGAGCTTGCCGTTCTCGGTACGCGGCAGCTCGGGCAGGACCACGATCGCGGCCGGGACCATGTACGGCGGCAGGGTCGCGGCGAGGTCGCGCAGTGCGGCCGCCGGGTCGAAGCCCGCGTCCGGTCCGCCTTCGGGCACCACGTAGCCCGTCAGCCGCCTGTCCCCCGGCTCGTCCTCGCGTACGACGACGGTGGCGCGGGCGACGTCGGCGCGGGCGGCGAGGGCGCCTTCCACCTCGCCCAGCTCCACCCGGAAGCCGCGCACCTTGACCTGGTCGTCGGTGCGGCCCAGGCACTCCATGATCCCGTCGGGCCGCCAGCGCCCCAGGTCCCCGGTGCGGTACATCCGGGCGCCCGGCGCGTCGAACGGGCAGGGCAGGAAGCGTTCGGCGGTCAGTCCGGGCCGCCCGTGGTAGCCGCGGGCCACGCCGACGCCGGAGACGTAGATCTCCCCGACGACGCCGACCGGCACGGGCTGGAGCAGGTGGTCGAGGACGAACATGTGGTTGCCGGGCAGCGGGCGGCCGATCGGCAGCAGGCCGTCCGGCACCTCGTCACCGGGTTCGAAGAGCAGGTCGGAGCAGTTGACGCTGGTCTCCGACGGTCCGTAGTCGTTGAAGACCCTGGCCCGCGGGTGGCGTGCGCGCCAGCGCTCCAGCATCTCTCCGGTGAGCGGCTCGCCGCCGAGCACGAGCGTGCCGGGGCGCTCGCCGGTGGCGTCGAGGACGCCGGGCAGCTCGTCCAGGAGGGCGACGTGGGAGGGCGTGCCCTTGACGAAGGTGACTCCGGAGCCCTGGGCGTGTTCGTCCAGCTCCGCGAGGAGGAGGGTCCCGCCGGAGATCAGCGTGGTGAACAGGGCGGTCACCGTCAGGTCGAACGCGACCGGGGAGTGCAGCAGCGACACCCCGGCGGCGTCCGGGTAGCGGTCGCGGGAGCGGACGGCGTGCGCCGCCAGCGAACCCCTGCTGACGGCCACGCCCTTGGGGCGGCCGGTGGAGCCTGAGGTGTAGAGGACGTAGGCGAGGGTGTCGGCTCCGACCGGGCGCGGCCGCTCGCGGTCGGCCACCCTCCCCTCCGGGGCGCGGCCGAGTTCGTCCGCGGGGCCGGGCAGGTCGACGCAGAGGATCTGCCGCCCCGGCGCCTCGGGCACCAGGTGGGCGTGGGCGGAGGTGGTCAGGACGAGGGCGGGGTTCCCGTCGCCGAGGAGCAGCCCGATCCTTTCGGCCGGGTAGTCCACGTCCACCGGCAGGTAGGCCGCACCGGCCTTGAGTGCCCCCCACAGCCCGGTGAGCAGGTCGGCGCCGCGCGGGAAGACCAGGCCGACCAGGTCCTCGGCCCCGAGACCGCGGGCGATGAGGAAGCGCGCCATGCGGTTGGCGCGGGCGTCGAACTCGGCGTAGCTCAGGCCGGCCGCGCCGTCACCTCCCTCGACCAGCGCGAGGGCGTCGGGGGTGCGGTCGACCTGCTCCTCGAGGAGGGCGACGGGGCACTCCCGTGCGCTCGCCGCCTCACCGCGCGCCCAGTCGCCCAGCAGCGTGTCGTGTTCGCGCGGCAGCAGGACGTCCAGCCGGCCCGCCGGGGTGTCGCCGGACGTCGCCATGGCGTCGAGCACCTGCTCGAAGCGCGCCGCAAGGTCCTCCACCCACTGGGGTGTGAAGAGGTCGGGGCGGTGGATGAAGCGGAGTTGGAGGTCGGGGGCGGGGCCGACCGTGACGCTGAGGGGGTAGTGGTTGCCGTCGTGGCCGCGCGCCCCGTGCAGTCGGAGCCCGTCGCCGCCGCCGAGGCCGTCGGCGGGGTCCAGCGGGTAGTTCTCGAAGACGAGCGTGGTGTCGAAGAGGTCGCCCGCCCCGAGGCGCTGCTGCACCTGTGCCAGGGGGAGGAACTGGTGGTCCAGGAGGGCGGCCTGCTCCCGCTGCACGCGCCGGACGAGTGCTTCCAGCGGTTCGGCGGGGTCCAGGACGACGCGCACCGGCACGGTGTTCATCAGCAGGCCGACGATCTCCCCCGCGCCGGGCAGGTCGGTGGGGCGGCCGGAGGCGGCGATGCCGAAACTCACGTCGTCCCGGCCGGTGAGCCGGCCCAGGAGGAGTCCCCACGCGGTCTCGACCACCGAGTTGAGCGTGACTCCCAGGCGGCGGGCCCAGGCGGTGAGGCGGGAGACGACGTCGGGGTCCATGGTGCGGTAGTGCGGGAGCGGGGCCGCGCCGTCGCGGGGGGCGTCCGGGGCGAGCAGTGAGGGCTGGAGCCCGGCGAGCGCCTGTTCCCACGCGGCGCGGGCCGCGTCGGCGTCCTGCCCGGCGAGCCAGGCGAGGTAGTCGCGGTACGGCCGTGCGGCGGGCAGGGCGGCGCCATCCGCCCCGTACAGGGCCATGAGGTCGCGCACCACCAGGGGCAGCGACCAGCCGTCCAGTATCAGGTGGTGGTTGGTCAGGGCCAGGACGTGGCGGTCCGCCGCCGTCCGTACGAGCAGGAAGCGCATCAGCGGCGGCCGTGCGAGGTCGAACCGGCGGGTGCGCTGCCCTGCCAGCAGCGCGTCAAGCCGCCGCTGCCGCTCCTCCCCGGCCAGGGCGGACAGGTCGTGCTCCTCCCAGGGCGCCGGCGTCCGGGCGGCGATCGCCTGGCTCCACTCGCCGGAGCGGCGCTGGAGGAAGGCCGCGCGCAGCACGTCGTGCCGGTCGAGGACCTGACGGGCGGCCTCCCGCATACGGGCGCTCGACAGCTCGCCGTGGAACTCCAGTGCCAGCTGGCCGACGTAGACGTCCTCCGCCGCGTCGTCGAAGGTGCTGTGGAAGAGCAGCCCTTCCTGGGCGGGTGCGAGTGCGAGCAGGTCGGCGATCTCGAAGTCCGCCGCCGCCTCGCACTCCTCGATCCCGTCCTGGTCCAGGTCGCCCGCGCCGGTCTCCGAGGGGATCAGACCGGCGCTCCCGGCGGTGCCGGCCAGCGCGGTCAGCTCGTGCAGCGCCTTCTCCCACTCCTGTGCCAGCGCGGTCAGCCGCGTTTCGGACAGGCTGCGCGAGGAGGCGTTCCAGCGCGCCGCGAGGACCGGTCCCCGCGGGCCGTCCTCCAGGACGACGGTCAGCTCCACCTCGTGCGCGAGCGGCAGTTCGGGCGGTTGCGGGGCGACGCTGTGGCCCGCGAACGCCCAGGCCCCGGCGGGCTCCGTGCCCCCGGCGGGCTCGGTGCCCCCGGCGGGCTCGGTGCCCCCGGCGGGCTCGGTGCCCGCGTCGGCAAGGGCTTCGGCCACGGCGACCCTGCCGAGGTAGTTGAAGCCGAACTGCGGGCGGGGCAGCTCCCGAACGCCCTCCCCCAGGGAGGACGCCGCTCCGCCGTGGCGGAGCAGGTCGTGGCCGAGACCGGCCTCCGGCACGGTGCGCAGCCGCTCCTTGGTCTCCTTCAGCAGCCGTGCGGCGCCGGCTCCGGGCCGAAGGCGTACCGGGTGGACCGAGGTGAACCAGCCCACGGTGCGGGACAGGTCGATGCCGGGCAGGAGCGCGTCCTGGCGGCCGTGGCTCTCGGTCTCCACCACGAACACGGGCCGGTCGCCCAGGACCCGCGACGCGGCCAGCGCGTAGGCGGCCAGCAGCAGTTCGCCGGTGTCCGCGCGGAGCGCCGTGGCCGCTGTGCGGACGAGCGCGTCGGTCAGGTCGGGCGGCAGGCTGTGCGCGTGCTCGCGCGCCGTGCCGTGGGTGTCGGCGTCGGGGTCGAGCCTCGTCTCCAGGGCGACCACGTCGTCGTCCGGATCCTCAAGGCCCGCCAGGGTCGCGCGCCAGTGGGGAAGCCGGCCGGTCACGGCGGTCTCGGTGGCGCGTCGGGCGATCCGGGTGGCCCACTCGCGCAGGGAGGCGCCCTCCGGCGGCAGGGGCGCCGTGGCGGGGGAGCCGGCCGCGGTCCAGGCCTGGCGGAGGTCGTCCGCCAGGATGCGCCAGGAGACGCCGTCCACGCTGAGGTGGTGGGCCACCAGGACCAGCAGGCCGCCCCGGTCCTTCCCCCGGTCCAGCCAGGCCGCGCGCAGCACGGCTCCGGCGCTCGGGTCGAGGGCGTCGCGCGCGTGCTCGGCCTCCCGCTCCACCGCCTCCCGCAGCGCCGCGCCTTCGAGTCCGGCGGCGTCGCATCGGCGCAGCAGGTCCGCGGCGGCGACCGTCCCCGGTTCGGCCACCACCAGGCCGTCCGGCGATCCGTCCCGGTCCGCGGCGGCCCGCAGGCGCAGCGCCCCGTGGTGGTCGATCAGCGTCTGGAGCACGCGCCGGACGTCGTCGGCCGCCGCGTTCGCGGGGGTGGTGAGGACCACCGACTGGTGGAAGCGGTCGGCGCCGCGGGCGCGCATCGACCCGGTCCGGGCGACGAGCCGCGCCGCGGCCGGAACGTAGGGCAGCGGCCCGCTCGGGGCGAGCGCCTCCGGCTCGGGACGGTCCGCGTCCTCGTCCGGTCCGGCGGACCGGGCGGCGGCGGCAAGCCCGGCGGCCGTGGGGTGCTCGAAGACGTCGCGGACGGTGAGGTGCAGTCCGGCCCTGCGGGCGCGGCCGACGAGCTGGATGCTGACGATGCTGTCGCCCCCGAGCCTGAAGAAGTCGTCGTCCGCTCCGGCTTCGGGCACCCCCAGCACGTCGGCGAAGAGCGCGCAGAGCAGTTCTTCCTTCGGTCCGTTCGGGGCGCGGCGGCCCGCGTGGCGGCCGAAGTCGGGCGCGGGCAGGGCGCGGCGGTCGAGCTTGCCGTTCGGGGTGAGCGGCAGGGCGTCCAGTTCCACCAGGGCGGCGGGCACCATGTGGTCGGGTAACCGGAGGCGCAGCCGTTCGAGGAGGGCGGCCTGGTCGGCGGCGGCGCCGACGACGTAGCCGACCAGGCGGGCGGGGGCGGCCGCCCGCTCGGGCGCCCCTTCCGGCCCTCCGACGAGGGTGACGGCCGCCTCCCGGACGCCGGGGAGGTCCAGCAGCGCGCCCTCCACCTCGCCGGGCTCGACCCGGAAGCCGCGCACCTTCACCTGGGCGTCGGCCCGGCCCTCGTAGACCAGTTCGCCGTCTGCGCTCCAGCGCATCAGGTCGCCGGTGCGGTACATCCGCTCCCCCGGCCGCCCTTGCGGGCAGGCGACGAACCGTTCCGCCGTGGCGGCCGTCCTGTCGCGGTATCCGCGGGCGACGCCGGGCCCGCAGACGTACAGTTCGCCCGTCACACCCGGAGCGACCGGGCGCAGGCGGGCGTCGAGGAGCAGCACCCGTGCGCCCGCCACCGGTCGGCCCACCGGCACGGGTCCCGAGGGCGCGTCGGCGTCCGGGGCGATCCTGTGCTCCAGGCAGTTGACGGTGGTCTCGGTGGGCCCGTAGCTGTTGAAGACGGTGGTGGCGCCGAGGCGGGTCCGCCAGCGGTCCAGCCGTGCGCCGACGAGTTGCTCGCCCGCCAGGACGACCGTTCCGGCGGCCGTGGAGCCGCCGAACTCCTCCAGCAGCGCGAGGTGGGAGGGCGTGGCCTTGACGAAGGACGGGCGCTCCCGCTCCCACTGGGCGATCCCGGACTCGTCGAGGTCCCCCACCTGGATACGCCCGCCCGCGGCCAGCGGCCCGTAGAGGGAGACGACCGTGAGGTCGAAGGCGACCGGGGAGTGCAGCAGGACCGCGCCGCTCAGCGCGTCGCCGTAGGTGTCCAGGGCGCGTTCGACGAACGCGTCCAGCGCGTCCCGCGTCACGACGACGGCCTTGGGGCGGCCCGTCGAACCGGAGGTGTAGATCGTGTACGCGGCGTTGTCCCCGGCCACCGGTCGTGCGAGGCCGGCGCCGTCCTTCGGGAGGGGGGCGCGGTCCGCCAGTTCCCTCTCGGTGTCCTCCTCGCCCAAGACCAGCGCGGCGCACCCGGTCGCTCCGGGGAGCGTACGCAGCCGCTCGGCGTCGGTCACCAGCAGTGCCGGGGCGGAGTCCGCGAGGGCCCAGCGGTTGCGGTCGGCGGGGTGTCCGGCGTCGAGCGGGAGGTAGGCGGCGCCGGCCCGCAGGGTCCCCAGCAGGGTGGCGACCAGTTCCGCGCCGCGGGGCAGGAGTACGGCGACGAGGTCCTCGGCGCCGACGCCGCGTGCGGCCAGGGCCGCGGCCACCCGGTCGGCGCGGGCGTCGAGTTCGGCGTAGCTCCAGACCCGTCCCGGCTCGACCACCGCGGGCGCGTCCGGTGTGCGGGCGGCTCGGCCGGCGATCCTCGCGGTGACCGGTTCGGGGCGGCTGTCACGGGTGCGGGGCGTGCCGGTCCCCCAGGCGCGCAGGAGGCGGTGTTCGGCGGCGCTGAGGACGTCGAGGGTCCCGACGGGCCGGGAGGGGTCGTCGACCATCGCGGTAAGGACGTCGAGCAGTCGCTCGGTGAGCCGGTGCGCGGTGGCGGCGTGGAGCAGGTCGGCGGCGTGGACGAGGGCCCCCTCCAGCGCCCGGTCCGGCCCCTCGCGGTGGGTGAAGTGCCAGGAGAGGTCGAACTTGGTCTCCCCCGACTCCACCGCCTCGATGCGGTCGGCCAGTCGGGGGAACCGCGCCCGGCCCCGGTCCTGCTCGGGGCCGTTGAGGATCAGCATGACCTGGAACAGGGGGTGCCGTGCGGTGGAGCGGACGGGGTTGACCGCGTCCACGACCCGGTCGAAGGGCACGTCCTGGTGGGCGAAGGCCTCCAGGTCGCCGTCGCGCGTCCGGGCCAGCAGCTCGGTCGTGGTCGGGTCGCCCGAGACGTCGGTGCGCAGCACGACGGTGTTGACGAAGCAGCCGACGAGGCCGTCGAGCGCCTCGTCCGGGCGGCCTGCCACCGGCGTGCCCAGGGGGATGTCCGATCCGGCCCCCATCCGGCTCAGCAGGACGGCTATCGCGGTCTGAAGCACCATGAACGGGGTGGCGCCGACGCTCCCGGCCAGCTCCGCCACCCTGGCGTACAGGGCGGGCGGCACCTCGAACCGAGCGACCCCGCCCCGGCGGACCGGCTCCTGCGAGCGGGGGCGGTCGGCGGGGAGCCGGATGTGGTCCGGCAGCCCGGCCAGGGCACGGCGCCAGTAGCCGATCCCCTCGATCTGCGCGGCGGCGCGCTGCCGGCTGCCCTGCTCCCACAGCGCGAAATCGGCGTACGTCACCTCGGGCGGCGGGAGGACGGGGGCGTGTCCCGCGAGCCGGGCCGTGTAGGCGGTGGCCAGGTCGCCGATCAGGGGGCCCATCGACGCGCCGTCGGCGGCGACGTGGTGGACCAGGAGCAGCAGGGCGTGTTCCTGCTCGCCGGTGCGGTAGAGCGTGGCGCGCACCGGAAGGTCCCGCGCGAGGTCGAAGACGTGGCCCGCGGCGGCGCGCAGCTCCCCGGCGAGCGCTTCGGGGGCGACGTCGCGCACCGGCAGCGGGGGCCGGTGGGCGCCGGGGGGCGCGATGTGCTGCTCGGGTGCGGGCGACGCCGCTGCGGTGTCGCCGGCAGCGGGCCGCATGGTGGTGCGGAGCGTCTCGTGCCGGTCCACCACGTCGCCCAGCGCGGCATGCAGCGCGGGGACGTCCAGCGGTCCGTCCAGGCGGAGGACGGTCGGGATGTTGTAGGCGGCCGAGGCGCCGTTGAGTTCGTCGATGAACCACAGCCGCCGCTGCGCGGACGAGAGCGGCACCCGTTCCGGGCGGGGCCGGACCGGGCGGACGCGGTCGTCCGTCACCGCCCCGTCGCCCAGTTCCTCCGCGAGGCGGGCGACGGTCGGGGACCGGAAGACCTCCCGTACGGTGACCGCCTTGCCCAGCCGGCCGCGGATACGGCTCGCGAGGCGGGCGGCCAGCAGGGAGTCGCCGCCCAGGGCGAAGAAGTCGTGGTCGGCGCCGACCTCTTCGACGCCCAGCACCTCGGCGAAGAGCGCGCACAGGGCCTTCTCACGGGCGTCGCGCGGCGCCCGCCCGGCGGTCGGGCGCGGGGCGACGGGGGCCGGCAGCGCCGCGCGGTCCACCTTGCCGTTGGCGGTACGCGGGATCTCCGCCAGCTCCACGAGGACGGAGGGGACGAGGTGGGCGGGGAGCCGGTCGGCGAGCGCCCCGCGCAGGCGCTCGACGTCCAGTCCTCCCCCGTGCGCGGGGTCGGGCGCCAGGTAGCCGACGAGCCTGCGGTCGCCCGGCCGTTCCTCCTGCACGGTCACCAGGGCCTGGGCGACACCGTCGAGTTCGGCGAGGGCCGCCTCCACCTCGCCCGGCTCCACCCGGAAGCCCCGGATCTTCACCTGGTCGTCCGCCCGGCCGACGAACTTCAGCACGGTGCGCCCGTCGCCGGGCACCCGTCGTACCAGGTCCCCGGTCCTGTACATCCGCTCGCCCTTCCCGGTGTGCGGGTCGGCGACGAACCGGGCGGCGGTGAGGCCGGGGCGGCCCAGGTAGCCGCGGGCCAGACCCCTGCCGCGCAGGTAGAGCTCTCCCGTCACCCCGTCGGGCACGGGCCGCAGCGCGGCGTCCAGGACGTAGGCGTCCACGCCGGCCTCGGGGTTCCCGATGTCCGGCGACCGGTCGCCGCCGGCCGCGCACCGCCCGGACGTGGCCTGGACGGTCGCCTCGGTCGGCCCGTAGACGTTGAACATCCGCCGGCCGGGCGCCCAGCGGGCGATCAGCGAGGGCGGGGGCTGTTCGCCGCCGGTGACCAGGTCGGTCAGGTCGGGGAGGTCGCCGGGGGGCAGGGTGGCCAGTACGGCGGCCGGGGCGAGGGCCGTGGTGACGCGCCGGTCGCGCAGGAACGCGGCCAGCTCGTCGCCGGCGAGGCCGTGCGGCGGGACGACGAGGCAGCTCCCCGACGTCAGCGCCATCACGAGTTCGGCGACGGCGACGTCGAACCCGAGGGCCGCGAGCTGCGCCACCCTGGAGCCGGGGCCCAGTCGGTAGCGTTCGATCTGCTCGGCCGCCAGGGCGGCGATGCCCGCGTGGGTGACCACGACCCCCTTGGGCCGCCCGGTCGAGCCGGAGGTATGGACGACGTACGCCGGGAGGTCCACCGGGAGGGTTCCGGGCGCGGGCACGTCGGCCTCGGCGCACCGCGCCCCGGCGTCGAGGAGGTCCTCGGCCGGCACGAACGGGCAGTCGGCGGAGAGGAGCTCGGTCCCGGCCCCGCCGACCAGCAGGGCGGGGCGGGCGTCGCGCAGCAGAAACGCGATGCGTTCCGCCGGGTACTCCGGGTCGATGGGGAGGTAGGCCCCTCCGGCCCGCTGGACCCCGAGGATCAGCGCCGCCGGCTCCACGCCCCGCGGCACCGCGAGGGCGACGATGCTCTCCGGCCCCACGCCCCGCGCGGCCAGCCGCCGGGCCACCCTCTCGGCGTGGGCGTCGAGTTGGGTGTACGTCCAGGTGGCGCTGTCCGAGGAGACGGCGGGGGCGTCGGGGGTACGGGCGACCTGCCGGGCGAAGAGTTCGGGCAGGGTCCGGGCGCGCAGGTCGCGCCGGGGGCTCCGCCCGGAGGCCGACGCCCCGGCCTCCTCCTCCGCGCCGAGGAGGCGGGTCCGGCCGATGGGGGCCTCGGGGTCCTGCCCCGCGCGCGTCAGGAACTCCGCGAGCCGCGCGGCCAGCGAGGCCACCGCGTCCGCCGAGTGGAGCAGGGGGTTGGCAGCGAGAGTGATCTCCAGCTCGCGGCCGTCGCCCGGAGTGCCGAGCAGGTTGACGACCAGGTCCTCGACCGGTCCGGCCGAGAGCTGGTGCACCGGCGCCCGGCAGTCGCCGAAGTCGAGCACCGGGGCGAACGCCATGACGTTGACGAGCGTGGTGGCCGGCGACGCGCCGTGGAGTCCGAGCGCCCGGCCGATGTCCTCGGTGCGGTGGCGCTGGTGGCGCAGTGTGGTGCTGATCTCGGCCGCGGTCAGCTCCAGCAGCGCGGCCATCGACATGCCCTGCCGCACGGGCAGGCGCAGCGGTACGACGTTGGCGAGCATCCCCGGTGTGCGCACCGCGGCGGGTGTCACCCGGGCGGTGACGGGGAGGCCGACGACGACCTCCTCCCCCGGCGCGAGACGGCTCAGGAAGGCGGCCACCGCGGCCGTGGCGTACACGGGCCAGGGGAGGCCGCTCCGGTCGGCCTTGCGGCGCAGCGCGGCGGATCGGGCGGCGGGCAGACGCACCGTGCGGCGCAGTTCGTCGGGCGGGGCGGGCGCGGTGGCCGGCGGGGCGGGCGCGGTGGCGGCGGCGAGGCTGGTGGGGCGCGGGAGGTCCGCGAAGCGGTCGCGCCAGTGGTCGGCGTCCGCGCGGTGGCGGGCGGAGTTCCGGTAGGCGTGGTCCTCCTCTACGAGGCGGGCCAGCGGGGCGAACGTGCAGGGCGGCGGTTGCCGGTCGGTGCGCAGCGCGCGGTAGACCGCCGCGAGCCGGTCCAGATAGAGCGCGGCGCCGTACCCGTCCAGAGCGAGGTGGTGGTAGCGCAGATGCAGAAGGGCGCGGTCGCCGCCGAGCGGGATCAGGGTGTGGCGGCAGGTGTCGCCTGCGGCGAGGTCCCAGGGTTGCGCCCGCTGCCGGTCCATCCAGTCCAGGGCCGCGGAGCGGGACGGGGCACCGCCGCTCGGGTCGGCGTGGAAGAGGCGGGTCTGCGTGCTCGGCGGCCGGGCGAGGACGTGCTGCTCCAGGGCGCCGTCCGCGTCCTCCTGGAAGGCGGTGCGCAGCGCCTCGGTGTCGGCGACGGCGCGGCCGATCGCCTCGCTCAGCACCTCCTCCACGACGTGGTCGAGTTCGAGGTAGAGGCCGCAGGCGTAGAGCCTGTCGTCCGAGCGCAGACGCTGTGCCGTCCAGATCCCGGACTGGGCCGAGGTGGCGGCCACACGGTGTGCCGGGGACTCCAACATGCTTCTCCCGCTCTCGGACTGAAGGGGTGTCTGCAGGCCCGGACGCGCGGCGGCGTCCGCACGCACGAGTGCCTGGGCACGTGCGTTGTGCGTTATGCGTGGTGCGTTGTGCTTGGTGGGGCCGGCGGCCGTCAGCGCATGGTGCGCGAGGCCAGCCGGGCGGTGAGCCCGTCGATCGTCGGCTCCTGCCAGAGCAGTCCCAGGTCGCATTCGACGGCCAGGTGCTCCTCCACCGCGCCGCACAGGGCGGTGCCGGTGACGGAGGTCATCCCGTAGTCGGTGAGGGGGACGTCCGTGGCGAGGGAGGCCGCGGGGACGCCGAGGCAGTCGGCGCACTGCTCGCGCAGCCACTGCCGCAGGGCGTCGGGGTCTCGGGGAGCGGGCGGGGAGGGGGGCGGGGACAGGGACATGCGGGTAGGACCTCTGTCTTCGGTGGGCGCACGGTCGGGCTTCGGGACGGCGTCCCGGTCGGCCCTCGTCCGGGCAGGTCGGGGCCTCGGGGATCGCGTTGCCACGGGGTCGGGGAGCGGCCCGCCGCCGGGAGCGGATCAGGACGGCGGCACGGTCATCGCGGGCGCACGGTCATCTCGGGGGCACGGTCATCTCGGGGCACGGTTCATTTAGGTGGCACGTTCATTTCGGTGGCGGGAGTGCGCCGTCGCGGTCGTCCGCCTCCCGGAGCGCCGCCAGGAGGCGGTGGGCGCCGGGATCGGCGTGGACCTGGGCGAGTTCCCCGGTCGTGAAGAGCCGGGCGGTCAGGCGGCGTTGCACCTTGCCGCTGCTGGTGCGCGGGATGCGGCCGCGTCTCACCAGTACCACTCCGGCCGGGGCGAGGCCGAATTCCCTCGCGAGCGTCGCCCGCAGGGCCGTCACCAGCTCGGGGCCCTGCTCCGGCCGGACGGACGGACCCACCTCGTGGGTGAGGACCACGGCCTCGCCCCCCTCGGTGGGGAGGGAGAAGGCCGCCCCGATCGTCCCGAGTTCGGGGTGGCGGGCGCGCAGTTCGTGCTCGATGTCGTGGGGGTAGATGTTGCGGCCGTGCACGATGAGGAGTTCCTTGATGCGGCCGGTGACGTACAGCTCGCCCTCGTACAGGACGCCGAGGTCGCCGGTGCGCAGCCAGGGCCCGGAGCCGTCCGCGTCCATGACGAACGTCTCGGCGGTCGCCTCCGGTTTCTGCCAGTAGCCCCTGGCGGTGCTGGCGCCGCGCACTCTGATCTCGCCCACTCCGTCGCCGGTGACGGGCTTGCCGGTCGCGGGGTCGACGACGCGGATCTCCAGGGCCGCGGGCCGGCCGCAGGAGACGACCTCGCGGGAGGGGCGTCCCGCGGCCGCCTCGACGAAGCGGTGGTTCTCAAGTTCCGCGACGTCCACCCGCCGGGTGCGCAGCTCCCCCGCGGACAGGGACACCAGCAGGGTCGCTTCGGCCAGTCCGTAGCAGGGGGCCGTGGCGTTCGGGTGGAGGCCGGCGGGGGCGAACTCCTTGGCGAAGGCGCGCAGCGTCTCGGCCCGGACGGGCTCGGATCCGTTGCCCGCCCAGCGCCAGCGTGCCAGGTCGAGCCGGTCCCTCTCCTCGGGCTTCACCCGCCGTACGCAGTAGTCGTAGGCGAAGTCGGGCGCCGCGGAGAAAGCGAGGTCGAAGCGGTCGATCAGCGTCAGCCACAGGAACGGTCGGCGCAGGAAGGCGCTGCCGCTCATCAGGACGGCGGCTCCGCCGCTGAACAGTGCCGGGCTCAGCAGTCCGAACAGCCCCATGTCGTGGTACATCGGCAGCCAGCCGCCGAGCCGGGCGCCGGCTCCCAGCTCGAAGCCGGTGAGCAGGCCGCGGACGTTGTCGGCGATCGCGCCGTGGGTGACGACGACCCCCTTGGGGCTGCCGGTGGAGCCGGAGGTGTACTGGAGGACCGCCACCGTGTCGGCCCGGATCTCCGGTTCCCGCCACGTGTCGGGGTCGGCGTCGCCGGGCAGTTCGTCGACGGAGTAGAGGGGCAGTGCGCCCAGGCCGGTGCGGGCCGCCCACTGCCGGACGTCCGCCTCGGTCTCGGAGACGGTGAGGACGGCGCCCGCCTCGGCGTCCTTCGCGATGCCGACGACGCGTGCAGCCTCCAGGGAGGTCCCGGTGGGCAGGGGCGCGGGGACGGCGACCATGCCCGCGTAGAGGCACCCGGCGTAGGCCGCCGCGAACTCCGCGGACTGCGGGAAGAGCAGCAGCACGCGCGCACCCGTGCCGAGTCCGGCGGCGCGGAGGAGGACGGCGATGCGGCGGGCGGTGGCGTCGAGCCAGGCGTAGCTGCGCAGCGCCTCCTCGCCCTCGTGCTCCGGGTGCCGGACGAAGCCCACGGCCTTGCGCTCGGGGTCGGCCTGGGCCGTCGCGGAGATCGCGGCCACCAGGTGGGGGCCGGCCAGCGGTTCTGCGGAGGGACTGCTCACAGCAGCGGCCCTCGTCTCCCGCCAGGGCGCGGCCTGAGGCCCGCGGCCGACTCGCACGGCGTGCTCCCGTGCTTTCGGGCCGCCGGGCCGGCGGGGTCGCCGCTGCGGAGGACTCGGTTCCCCGACGCCGTGGACTGCGGTTTCCGGCACAGCGGCCGGACGGCTAAGTAGTGCGGATCTTCGTGGTCGTACACCCTCTGTTGACCTCCCCCGTAAAGCGGCGGATTTTACAGTTCGTGCGCACGTGCTGATCCTGATGGAAACCATTCGACCCGAGTCCCCCACGGGGATAATCGGACCACTCGACACACCATACAGGGCTGATCCTCTTTTGAAACAGGATAGCTCTCTTTTACTCGAAGTCCTCTGTGGAACGAATGGAAAAGCTATCCCGCCCAGCAAAGCCGCACACCACATGCGCGCGATACGACGAGGGCTGCACCGTAGACCACGGTTACTACCCCTTTGTCCGATTTCCTTATCCATGCCACCCCGAGGGGCGCACCGAGAAACGGTATACATGGCTTCGATCTCGCCACAAGAGGCTGCCGGGGAAAGGCCCTCTTGACAGAAGGGGAACCCGCCTTCACCGGCACAGTGCGGCGATTTCGCTGGGCATCGGGGTATTCGGGACATGACGGAGCAAGCCTTACGGAGCAGCCGCCTCGATTCTTCGTCAGGATCGGGACGCACACCCGACGCACACCCAACGCACATTCGCGGCACATTCGAGGCACATTCGACGCACACGGGCTTCCGGATTACTTCACCGGCAGGAAATATTCAGTTCAACCGGGGCCAGCGACGGAAAAGGGATAATGCCTCCCAGCCCAGACCGTGCTGCGGTGAAGTCCGAAAACGGTCCCCGCCATGGTGGCTCCACGTCGGAGCTTCCGGGACGGCCGCCGGCCAACGGAGCGACCACGGCCTGCGCGCCCGCGAAAGGAATTGCGGCGCGACCGCTGCCATGGCGGTCTTCTTCCGCTCGGGACAGCAGCCTGGAGAAAACGGCCGACTCCCTCACCGAAATGTTCGGCGGAACAGAGGACCGACCGCGGACCGGCCACTTCACGCCAAGTCCGGAGCACAGGAAAGGGCGAGGCCGCGGGGACTCAGCGCTCCCCGCGCCCGGTGCGCCGGCGGCAGGCGACGACGACCACGCTGGAGTACCGACCCGGGGGCCGGGAAGCGCCCTGGTTCCCCGCACCGAAGGACGGGGGCGCACAGGGAACGCTCCAACGACCGACTCGCCCCCTGGTGCAGTAGCGCATCGCACACCGCACCTGGGCAACTGAGTGCCGGGCACAGCACGATGGCTACATGGCCCGGTCGGTCAGCAGGGCGATGGCGCATCGGGTCTGCAACGCGGCCAGCCGGCGGACCACCGGGACCGCGGTGGCCAGCAGGAACACCCCGATGGCGGTGTTGAAGCCGATGTCGGCGGCCTGTGACGAGGTGTCGAATACCAGCTCGACCAGCCCCTGATTGTCCTGCCCCCGGGGCAGGGACCACGACCAGGTGGCGTAGAGCAGCTCGCCGAGGCCGCCGAGGGTCCATGTCAGTGCCACGCTGAAGGTGACGACCTGGAGCGGGAAGGCGACGATCAGATGGACAAGGTCGCGCCAGGACCGTGGATCGCGTACCGCGCGCAGCGTTCCCGCCCATCCCGTGCCAGACGACCGAGGGCGGTACGGCGGCAACGGGCGGCCGGTGACGGCCGTCACGCGCCGGCGTTCTACGTTGGCCAGGGCCCGGGCCGCTCGCAGCGTTCCGGCCAGGATCGGCAACCCGGCCCAGACCACGAGGGTGGACATCCCGAGGACGGCGCCGGTCACCACGGCAGTGAACGCCGCCAGCCCGAACGGTAATCCCGACAGCAGGTATCCCAGCTCGCAGCGGAACCGGCGGGCACCCGACGCGGGCGCGACAGGCGCTTGCGGCACGGCGAGGAGCGAGGTGGTCTCAGTCATGGGACCAGGTTCGCGTTTCCACGGCCCCGCAGCGAGCCTGCTAACCGGACCCCGGAGGGTAGGGCTGACCCCACCCCTCACAGGTCGGGGTGTGCGCGTACCGGATCGCGTGCCGGTGGACACCGCCCCGATCGACCGAGGTGTCGGGTTGCCGTCGCTGCCGACCGGTTGAGTGTCCGTACCACCCTCAGCGCGATCGAGATGGGCGCCCAGTGCGTGGTCACGGGCCTCCAGCACGGTCCGGGCGCTGGTCGACGAGCTGGGCATCACTCGGTACGAGCGGTGCGGTGCAGGGTGAGTCCAGCGATCAGCACGCGCTCGCCCGGTCGGCGCCGGCTCGGAACAGGCCCGGACGCAGCCGCCCACTGACCGTCCGTCACCGGCTGAGGCAGGCTGGATCAGTCGCGGTACTCACAGAGGTAGGCGGTCTCCACGGCCACCTTGAGCTGGAACTTGCTGTCGGCCGGGACGTCGAACCGGGTGCCGGCGCCGAACTCCTCCCACGCGTCGGAGCCAGGGAGCTTGACGGTCAGCGCGCCGGAGACCACGTGCATGATCTCCCGCTGTGCGGTACCGAACTCGTACTCACCGACGGCCATGACTCCGACCGTGGCGGGACCCTCGCTGCCCTCGAACGCGATCGACTTGACCGTGCCATCGAAGTACTCGTTGACCTTGAACATGCGTTTCCTCCTGGAAGCCGAGCTGAGACAGGGCCGGCGACTCGACACCGCGGCCGGCAGCCCCGGAAGGCAAGGCTACGTCTCGGCCAAGCACGCTTGCCGCGCCCTGTCCGCCGCCCGAACTCGGCGAGTACTGAGGGGGCCCGGGCGTCCACCGGGGCGCTGGTACGGGGCGGGGCGGGCGGGTCAGGGTAGTGGCCCGACTGGTCGGGCGGGGCGCGGGCGAGCCGGCCGTCGACCACCGAAGACGCGGTAGTCGCCGCGATCGGTCAGGAGTCGCAGGGGGCTTCGTCGCCGGCCCGGCTCGCCACGCCGGGATCGAGTCGGCCGGACTCGGCCGGCCAGGCGAGTTCGCAGGGCGATCGCGCCCGTGCTGCCGCTCCTGGCGGCGCGGCTGTGCGAGTTCCTCGGGCCGACGATCCTCGGCGAGCCCCTCTGGACGACCGCGTCGACGTCCGGGTCGTACGATCCGCCGGCCGTCGCAAGCAACTTCCTGACGGGCGGGTCGGGTCAGCCGCTGACCGTGAGCCGGATGTTGCCGATCCGCCCCATCCGGTCGAAGGAGACGACGACGGCGTTCCCGGTCGGCAGATCGGCGATCAGCCGGTCGCCTTCCACCCGCTGCGGCACCCCGTGGTGCTCGAAGTACCCCGTGACCGCCTGTCGCGGCGAACGCCCGATGAGTGAGACCCCGGCCATGAGCACGCGCGGCAGGGCAACCGGATCGAGCTGGGCGGTCGGCACCTTCGGGTCGTCTGGCAGGAAGTACACCTGGGTGCCGGGCCCAGCGGGCTGCCCGATGTACCCGGGAGTGTTGGCTACCCCCATCCCCGCGAAGGCCAGCATCTCGGCGGCCCGCCGAGGATCGTCGAACCCGGACAGATCAAGTTCCTCAGCGGTGAACTCAGGGATCCCGTGCGCCTGCCCGTACCGTGCCACGGCAGCGGACAACGCCACGACCTCACTCCCGCCGAGCCCCGGATTCGCCCAGCCCCAGAGCCAGGAACCCCCCTCCATGTCGTACGTCCCAAGGACACCGACCCGCAGCTGCACCTCTCCCTGCTGGTACGAACACGTCGGCAGGTCCGCGCTCCACGGCGCCTCGGGCAGGAACTCCATGAGCGCCTCGAGCTGGGCAGCGCCCCAGACGGCGTGCCGTTCCGCCTCGAGCAGGAACTGATCGCTGAATCCCTTTGTCATGATCCCGAGCGTAGGGGGCAAGGCCCAACGACGGTTGGCCGGGGCGTCCTTCCCCGCTTCTGGGCTGCCCGGACGCCTACCTGCCGGGCCGACGATGCGGCATATCGCCGACCTCTGTCGCGGCGAGACCGAGACCGACGCGAGAGACGCGTCCCTCCTCTCGGACGCGGGCAGCGCGATGCGATGCCTCACACGCTGCGGGTGATCGAGGCGAGGACGGGACCCTCGCCGAGCCGGAGATGATCGTCAGGCTCCTCGACGACCTGCCGGCGAGGCGACCCGGGTCGCGAACCGGCCGCACGGCCTGCCGCCCCAGACCCACCCGACGGTTGACTGGGTCAGGCTGCCAGTCGGGCGAGGGCCAGCACGTGCGCGTGGTCGAGGGCGTCGGCAGCAGCGCAGGGGACATCCGGCTGCACGCCGGCGCCCTCCCAGTTCGTGCCGGAGACGGGGTTGATGGCGCGGCCGACGGGGATGGTGGCTTCCAGGTGGGGGTGCACGGTCCAGCCCTGGCACGGGTGTGCGCCGCCGCGGGTGGGCTCGCCGACGACCACGGCGCGGCCGAGCTGCTGGAGGTCGTACGCCAGCTCCTCGGCGGCAGAGAAGGTGCTGTCGCTGGACAGCACGTACAACGGCTTGCTGCCGCCGAAGCGCGCGCCGGGAACGTGCGGCAGGCTCCAGTACTGCTCGCTGTGCTCGCCGCCGCGCCAGGACATGGTGTTGAGGTGGGTGCGCTCGTCCAGCAGATAGCTGCAGACGAAGGCGACCGTGTCCGGGTCGCCACCCCGGTTGGCGCGCAGGTCCACGATCAGTGCCTGAGCGCGGGAGGCCAGGGTGAGCGCGGCGCTCAGCGGTTCGGCGGCCCACTCCAGCGGAAACAGCATCGGTGCCAGCTCCACCACGGCGACCCCTCCGTCGAGCAACTGCACACGGGGCGCACCGCCGAGTGAGGTGTCGAAGTCCCGGCGCATGGCGTCCCGGGTGGCCGCCCCCCGTTTCGGGGACACCGGGTCGACGTGGTGCTTCAGCCTCAGGTGCCGGTCGCCGTTTACGGTCTGCAGGTCGGCGGTGACCAGACGGGCGAGTTCCTCTGCGTCGTCGACGTCGTAGGCGCCCTCGGCGAGGCGTCGCTGCAGCAGGCGGGCGAGCTGCTCGGCTGTCTCGGGGAAAACGTAGTTCTCGGTCAGGAGCCGGATCGTCTCGTCGATGACAGGGGCCGGCGGAAGCTTCGTTGAAGTCGTCATGGCCGGGAGTAGAGCACTGCCCTTGCGTAAGCGTCAAAGAGTTTAGACACTTTCGGAATGCGTGATCAGCCTCCCTACCTGCCGCCTCCTGAAGACGTCCTGGAGATCGGTGCGCCTGAGCAGTTCGCGGCGCTCGCTCATCCATTGCGTCAGCGGCTGCTCTTCTCCCTGGGCCACCGGCCTGCCACCACCAGCCAGCTCGCGGCGCAGCTCGACGCGAAGAAGGGCAACGTGGCCCACCACCTCAAGGTGCTCCGTGAAGCCGGGCTGATCCATATCGCCGAGACCCGCCAGGTCCGGGGCGGCACCGAGCAGTACTACCAGCGCACGGCCCGTCACATGGTCGTCGCCGAACCCCAGGCGGCAGGCACCGCCGCGATGCTCGCGGCGATCGCCCAGGAACTGGACCGCTCCCCCGCCGAGGCCCACCTGACACTGCGCCACCTGCGCCTCAGCCCAGCGAAGGCAAGAGAACTCGGCGAGGCCCTCGCCGAACTGGTCGACGAGGCCGAGGAAGCCCCAGAGGACCAACCCCTGCACGGCGTGCTGGTGGCGCTCTACCAGCACGCCCTGCCGACCAGCCCCACAGGTTCCGCCTAGAGCGTTTCCTCCGGATCACCTCGCGGGTCGGCCGGCTTGCTCGTCGCGTTCGCATCGCACGGCCACGTCGACGTCCTGTGGTTCGGGGGCGTTTCTGGAACCGTGAGTGCCTGGGCGGGGAAAGGTCCGGTGGGCTGGGACGAATGGAGCGAAGTGGCAACCGGCGTCCATGAACTGCTGCCACGATGGGTAGGGGCATCAGACAGCGCGAGGAGGTTCCGTTGAACGAGCCGACGGAGAACAAGGGCCCGAAGGTCCCACCGAGTTATCCGCCTCGGACGCCACCTCCGCAGAAGAAGCCGGTCGAGCCCCCCCGGCCCGAGCCGAAGACGAAGACCGTCCGCACGGCGCTCCCCCTGCTGGGGTCGGGTCAGGCCCGTATCGAGACCCGGCGCCCGCGTATGGCCGTCAGGAACCGGCGAGTCAGTAACTGGGTCTTCCCCGCGGACTCCTGGGCGGCCGACAAGGCGGTCCGCAATGTGACGCAAGCCGTGCACAGCTGGGCGTACAGCCATCCCCGGGACAGCCTGCTGGAGGTGACCGTACGCCTTCTCGTCGACACGGCCGTGAAGGACGCGGGCAAGCGTGTCAGCGTTCACCTGGCGGACCAGGACGGCATGCTCCTCGTCGTGGTCCTCAGCCACACCGAGGCTGGCCCCGACCAGACCGTGCTGGCCTCACTCGCGTCCGTCACCGGCACGGTGAGCTGTGGCACTGATGCCTCCGACGAAGGCCGCAGGATCTGGGCACTGCTCTCCACCGAGCCTCCGCGGAGCCGGACGCCTGCCGCGTGACCCGTCGGCCCGTTCAGGGGCGCTGCCGGCTCCACCGTTCCGCGGACTCCCCGCCGGCGGCGACGGCCTGGTGCTCTCGCACGGCGAAGAAGGCGGACTGCCCGGCGGCACCGCACCGGGGCGCCGGGCCTCAGCCACGCACGCCCTGTCGGCACGGGTGGCGGCCGACCTTGCCCTTTGCGGCCCCGGCCCCGCGCCCCGTTCACCACCTCGTACGGTCAGGCTGCGCGGGTGTGGTGTCGAGGTCGGCCAGGCCGGCCATGAGTCCGGTGCCGGACGCCGGGGCGGGTTCGGCGGTCCAGTTCGTCAACGACGAGCGAAGGGCCCGGCCGTCGGGGGATCTGCGCGTCGGTGGCCGTCCGCCGCGTCACAGCGGACCGGCCAAGCCTCTGACCTGCTTCATTATCCGAGTGCGAACGACGCCCTCTCTTGCCACTTCGCCCCGGCGTACACCATCAGTTCAACCGTCGCGACATGAGATGTGAACGGGAGACTGCCGGCAAGGTCGGCCTCGATCTCCTCCAGGACGGCGCCTTCCTGGCCTTGCGCGATGGTCCGGTGCGGCACGATCTCGGCAAACCGGCCGCCATACGGCGGAGCCTCGGGCCAACGATCAGCGATCGCTTCGGTGAGCTGCCGCAAGTGCGTGTCAGGCTCGGGGACGAGATAAAGCACTCCCGGGAGTCGTCCACACCTCGCGAACCACAGGTCAAAAGCCTGGTGGGCGCCCAGCACCTCCGCGAGAGCGCAGTGGACGGGCGCCTCTATTCGGCTCTCGTCGAGAAACGGGAAAAGCACGGTCACGTGGGCGGCAACCCCGGCCTGGGCTGAGGGGTCGAGCCGTTCACGCCACCCGCGGACGGCCGGCTCCGCCTCCGGAATCCGGACGATGAGCCCCGTCTGGCCCCCAGAAACGAACTGGTGCTGTCATCTGCCATGACACCGCATGGTGTCACCACCGCCGCAGACGGCACGGCCCCTTTTCCGCCGAACGATCACGACCGATCTCACCGTCCAGCCGAACCGCCCGCCTGGGACACCGCTTGCGCATCGTGCCTCCGCCGCGGCACTGCCTGCGGCGCATCACCGCCGCGCTCTCATGCCGCCGTGACCCACGGCAGCATGACCGGGGCCATGCCTTCCCGCTCCCGCTCCCGCTTCTCGCCTGCAGGCCCGCACGACCGCCGCCCGGTTCCTGCCGTGACCAGGCGCCCGTATCCACCGCATGCACGTTCGGTTAGGCTGGCCTTGCCTGGGCGTCTGGACCCGGATGTACGGGTCTGGGTTCGGCTGCCGCAGGTGGGAACCCAAGCCGATAGAACAGCCAGAGGCAGAGCGCAGGTGAGACATGGTGACCGGGCTCGTTCGTGTCGTGCTCCCGGTGGGAAGGGAACGCCCATGCGCGTGACTGGGGACTCGGGGTTCGGCCTGGCGCTCGGGACGAGGCGTCGTGGATAAGATCGCGCTCACGGCCGGAGCCTTGTATGTCATCGTCCTGCTTCGTGCCGGAGGGACGTTCGCCGTCGGGTGGCTCGCCGGCACTGGCGCCCGGCGCAGCAGGTTCGCCGGGCGGATCTCTTCGGCGAAGTTCCGGCGCGCCGAACGGGCGATCCAGCGGTGGGGCGCGCCCGTGGTGGCCGTCTCCTTCCTGACTATCGGTTTCCAGACCGCCGCCAACTTTCTGGCGGGCAGCATGCGTATGCCGTTGCCGCGCTACCTCCCTGCGCTGTTCGTGGGTGGAGCGGCCTGGGCGCTCGTCTACGCGACCGCGGGGCTCGGCGCGCTCGAAGTGCTGGGAAGGCTGTTCGCCGAGCGGCCGGCTCTCGGGGCGGCCGTCGTGGCCGTCCTCCTCCTCACGGTGTGCGGGGTGGTGGTGTACGGCAGAAGAAGGCCGGTCGTGCCTTCTGGTGACACCGTCGCCGACGAATCCTGAACCACCCGAGCAGGCCAGGGCGATCAGGAGCGGCACGCCGTACGAGATCCGCGTCCGCGTCACCCAGCAGCCGCGTTGATCGCCGTCACCGCGGTGTCCATCGGGTCCAAGGCAGACAAGGACCCGACCGAATGGCTGCCCTCGGGCACCTCCCACCACTGCGCCTACGCCACGGCTGGGTCGGCACGGAACCGCGCTCGCAATTCGACGCCGACGAGGCCGAAGGCCAGGCCTTCTCGGTCTTGCCCAGGACTGCCCTACGACCGTTGTCGCCTTCGAGCCGGTTCCGTACTCGGCGTGTGCGGAATTGCGGCGAGCCTCGCGGGCCGGGTCCCGGTACGAGTCGTTCCCGGCGCGGTGATCTCCTCGATGTCGGTCGTGCTCGGGCTGCGGGCCAACCGACCGGGTCTACGTCCGGGCATATCTTCAGAACAGGGGTTCTTCGCTCCGAGCGGCGACGGCCGCGGCCTGTGACGGACGAGACTTGTCCTGGTGCAGGACCGTCATGGCCTCTTCGATGCGGCCGAGGTCAATGAGGTACCCGGCCAGGTCGTGGCTGTTCGCGGAAGCGTGCGGGCGCAGGACGGCGCCGGCCCGAGGTCGCGACCTCGTGCTGAGAGCGGGCCTGTGTGATCGCTTCATCGACGTGGTCGAGGGCGGCGATCAGCGCCAGCCCTATCCAAGAGGTCCCAGTCCTCCGCGCTCCCAGCGGCGGCGGCGAGGGCGTCAAGGTGAGCCAGGCCGTCCTCGGGGCGGCCCGGGCCGAGGTGGGGGTCGGAAAGAGTACGAAGGATCCGGTCGCCCCACATCACGACGATCGCCTCGCCTCCCGGCCGTGCCGGGACAGGAGCTGCAGCGGCTCGAAGGCCGCGTTGGGGTGGACCAGCGTGGTGGCGTCCGCGCGCAGAAGGGAGGTCGCCTCGTCGGTGCGGCCCTGGCGCTCGCGGGTCGTGGCGAGCAGCCCGATCGCCGTGTCGCGTTCGAGGCCCCGGCAACACCACCGGAAGTCGGAACACCCGGTGCTCGGTTCGGGCAGCGAGCAGCGTGGCGGCCTCCTCGTCGCCTCTTCCCGGAGATCTCCGAACGTGGCTACGGCGGCATCGCCTGGTCGTCCGCAAGCACCTCAGCACCCTGGCCGCCGGTAACGCCGAACCGATCCGCGCGGACGTTCCCAGCCCACGCAAGATCACCAACCGGATCACGCGACCGCAAGACACCCATCCACCCGAACGCGAGCCCACCTGTAGACGCAAGGATCGCCTGCCCGACCATCCCCTGAACCTGCGACCTCGCCCGCGGTTTTGCCGGCTGCCTCCGGCAGGACCTATGCGCCGTCGCTGCCAGCCTCACCGTTCACTGGAGCTCGGGCGTGGTCGAAGGCCACATCAATTGAGTGAAAGCCCGCAAGAGGGCGATGTACGGCCGAGCCTCATTCGAGCTCCTTCGCTTCAGGATCCTGACACGGTCCTGGCTCGACGGTCCCCTGCCGCGCTCCCCGAGGCCGGAATCGTCACCGACTCGCGAGCCGGCCTGCCCTTCGACAAGGAGACTCCCACGAGCCCTGCCGCCATGTCCGGACCGGCCACAGACGATCTTGAATGGGGGCATCGGGATCGGGATCGGGTGGACAGTGGAGTAGGTTCCCATGGTCGTGAACCAGAGGGCGGGAGTTGACATGGAAACGCACGACCCGATGGATTTGATCCACTTGGCGGGCATCGGAGGCAACAGCGTCGTTGTTCGCGTAACAGGCCAAGAACTTGGCGCATCTGGCCGGCACCCTGACGTCCTGGTCGGCGAGATCAGTATCGAAACCAGGTTCGTCAAGGGAAGCATCAAGACTTGGCTCTTCCCGCAGGACCTCACGGACTGGGAGACGGCACTCAACACCCTGGCCGTTGGGGAAAGCATCGCCTGGAGGAAGGACAAGAGAGCGACCGAACTACACGTCGACCTGGAGGAGGGCCTCGAACGCGCCACGGTGTCGGTTGCCGACCGCTCGATGTCCCTGACGACCGTTCAGGTCATCGTCGACTTGGCAGACGGCTGGCTTGAAGACCATCGCGCCCGACTGGACAGAGTTCGGCAGGCGTGGCCCATGCGACGCAATTGAGGAAGCCTTCTTCGCCCCTTGCCCTGCAGTCGTTCACACAACAGTGTCACGCAGCCGCAGGGTGGCGCGGCGGTGCCTTCGAGCGGGGAGGCCGGCCTCTGGTCGGCTCTTCCTGTAGGACTGATGGTTTTCGTCATCCAGACCCGACTTGCGGGCTCCGTCAGGGCACGGCCTACCGCTGGGACAGCCTCACCGTTCGGCGCTGTCGGTCGACCCCGACGACGACCACAGCGATCTCTTCATCCACAGTGAAGTCGGCCTCGGGGTCGGATCGGTCGGGGGCCAGCTCGCTCACGTGGACGAGCCCCTCGATTCCGTCGGCGACCTCTACGACGACACCGAAGGGAAGCCGCTGGACGACCCGCCCCGACAGCTCGCGCCCCACACCGACGCGCTCGGTGAACGCCTGGAAGGGGTCGGGCCCCGTGGCCCTGAGCGACAGCCGGGCCTCCCCGTTCCACGTGTCGAACTGGAGGAACTCGCAGGTGACGCGCTCGCCCACTTGAACGACTTCCGACGCGCCGACGCCACGCCGCCAGCTCAGCTCCGGCAGCGTGAGGAACCCGACCCCCGGGAAGCAGGGGTGCGGGGGGCCTTCGTCCAGGGTGACGAACACCCCGAACGGTTCGATGGCCGCGACGGTGCCGGAAAGCAGGTCCCCCTCCCGTAGCGAGCCCAGGAACTCCCAAAGCTCCGGGTTCTGAGTCGGTCCGATCATGTTGTCCGGCCTTCCACGGTGCGCCCGGGACCGGAGCGCGTCGCCGCGCGGGCGGTCCCGGGTGCCATCCACCGATTTCATGTCAGTGCGCCGCCTCCACGGATACCAGCCCGTGACAGTGGTTTCGCGGTGGTCTCTCACACCTATGACAGTGGCTGTCCGTCTGAAGACAAACCCTGATCAGCTCGTCACCGTACCCGCCCTGGATCGCCTCGCCCAGACCGCGCAGGCGTGGTGGGCGGTGGGGCATCGGACATCGATGGTGGCGGTCTGCTCGCTGGAGAACGACCCCGTGCTCAACGAGCTCGGAGTACGGACCACACATACCCGATCCGCTCGCCCCTGTGGGCCGGGTCAGGGCCGTCATCTTCGCCACCTGTGCCTCGCTGGTCGACCGGGACGACCCGCAGGACCCGACGGCCCAGCGGAAGGTACACGGCCGCACTCCTCTTCGCCGAGGTCAGCGGATCAGATGCCGAACTCCGCCGCCGGCAGGCCAAGCGCAGCACACGCCTCACGGATGATCTGCTCCTCGGCAGGCTCGATGAAGCCGTCCGCACCCGCGACCACGATGCCGGTCTGGATGACCGCCCGTGCCTCGGTCGGCTTCTTCGCCACCTTGGCGACCTCCTGTAGCACCGCCGCCTTGCCCATGACGAAGCCGGCCGAAAGCTGGTCGACGTGCTTGTTGAAACGCTGGCGGAGTTGATCGGCGGGGAAGTTCTGAAGGACGTCGTTGGTGAGGATGAGCGACTCGACGTGCTGGCGCTCGGCCGGATCGACCCGTCCGTCAGCGGCGGCCACCAACGCGCACATGGCCATGCTGGCGTCCCGGAAAGCGCCGCTCTTCAGCTCCGTCTTCAACGACGTGAGCTGCGACTTCAGCCCGCTCACGAGTTCGGCCCTGGAACCGCCCCCGGACCGTGCGCCGGACGGCCCGTGGCCGCCGGAGCCGCCGCGTACCCCCTGGGCCTGCTGCAGACCTCTGGTCGCCTGGTCCTTGATCCGATCCCACATCGCCACTCGTGCCACCTCAGCTTCTGCCACGTCGTACCTCGTTGGACACGCATCATCGCGCACCACCCTGCTAACGCCTTCCACACACTGTGAAGTTCCCCCACCACGACTGACACGACGCCCTCAGCGCACATGCCACCCCAACGCCGGCACAGGCCGGAACGACGCGACGCGAAGACGACCGAGACGGGAGGCCGGGCAGGACCGGCGCCCGCCGAGGCGGCCGAGCACCACCAGGACGAGGCCCAAGGCACCCGGCATTCAGACGTCATCTCATTTGGTGGCTGCCTGCGGGGAATCGGCGACAAGACGCGCCATCTCATGCAGGCGGCGCCAGTACTCAGGGTGGTCCGTTTCACTGACCCCCAGCGTCATCGTCGTCGTTGGCCAGTGCATCGAGGTCGTCCCGCGCCTCGGCGCGGTCCTTGAGGACGTGCGCCCGCACTCGAAGTAGCTGGTCCTGACACCGGTCCCTGATCATCGTCGCGGCTAAGGTGCGGACATGGCTGTCATGGATGTCCGCAACGATTCCAAGGGATGGCTCGTCATGTGGCTGGAGCCTCTTGGTGAGGATCGATGGCTCAGGCCGGACGAGACGTTCCGGGTCCGATCCAACTACAACGGCGATGAGCCGGCCTTCTCCATGACCTTCTGGGTGGATGACGACGACCGGTCGGCGGGGATCGAGAACGTCGCCGTCTGGATCGAGAACGGTGACTGCTACGCGGAAGTCACCGACAGGGCGGGCGACCTTATCGAGTGCGGGCACCAGAGGCCTGAAGAGGTCAACCGGCGATGGCAGGCCGCGCTCGAAGAGGCGCACAGGCGTGCAGCGGAGCGCAAGCCCGGAGGGTAGGCAGTCGGATGGTGCGGCACCGCGCCTCGACCGCCTCGTCCCCATCCGGGGGACGGTGTCAGCCGGGCTCGAACGCCAGGCCCCGACGTGGACGGTGAAGATCGACGCGCTCACCACACCGCAGCACAGCCACGGGCGACCAGTACCGCGGTCCAGCCGTCGCCGATCACCGCGTAGTCGCACAGTGGTACGGAGCCCTCGGCCCGCAAGACCGCCGGGCGATGGCGCTCGGTTCTGGGCGAAGTTCCCATGGCTTCACCACCTCCTCGGGCTGATCTCTCGCTGTGCACGGGGCGGATCATCACACGGACATCATCAACGACAACCTCGGCCAGCGGATGTGATCCAAAGAACTGGCCTCCCCTTCGACACGGCCGGTCCGCTTACGCGGCGCCCTCGCCCCGGTCCGCTGCGAACGGAGCAGGGCTACGGGGTCCACGTCGGGCCCGACGTCTGGGTCCATCACCGGCTGGGGTAGTTTGAACGCGTTCAAGGCACCGAATTCTGGGGGGCGGCCATGCGGGTCACCGCGCGCGAGAGTGTTCATCCGTGGCAGGTCGGCCTGGCCGCGTGCGCCGTGGTCACCCCGCTAACGCCGGTCATCGCCTCCGGCGACCCTTTCTTCGTACTCCCCCTCGTGGTCGCGACCACGATGTTGACCGCCGTACCGCTGTTCCTGTACGCCCGGCCCTCCGCCTTCCAGTGGGCCACCGGGACCATCGCGGCGGTGCTGCTGCCGTGGTCGCTGATCGGCTCCTGGGTCGGGATGCTCGTCTTCTCTCCGTCGGTCCCCCTCCTGCTCCTCTCGGCGTTCTCGGACCCGCGTCGGCGCCCGAGGGCCGCCAGGTTCCTGGCCGGGGCTGGTCTCCTGCTGGCAGCGGCGGTGACGCTGTTCTGGTGGGGCCGCGGGTACTGAAGCTTTTCCTGCGGATCATCTGATCGTTGGTTGATTGAGTCGAGCGCTGAGTCAACCCGCTCAGGCAATGGCGTGGCCGGGCCACTGGATGCGACAGTCCGAAAGAAGCCACCTGGCTTTGGCCGCGTAGGTTCGCCGGGTCGTTCAGGCAGCGGCGGCGAGGGGGCGTCCGCCCCAGCGGATGCCCTTCTCGCTGCGGATGCGGGCGCGTTCCTCGCGTTCGGCGGCCAGGACGTCGCGGTGGCGTGCGTTGGCGTTGCGCCAGCGCAAGTAGGCGTGCAGGGTCCGGGTCTGCACGGTGTGGTTGTGGTGGTGGGAGTCGGCGATGGTGAACTGCCGCAGTGGTCCGAAGTGGGCTTCGATGGGGTTCGCCCACGAGGCGTAGGTCGGGGTGAAGCGCGGCTCCACCCTGTGCTTCTTCGCCCAGCGGCGGATGTCAGCGCCCTTATGGTCGGAAAGGTTGTCCAGGATCACGTAGACCGGGGCTCCGTCGGGCAGGGAGGCGCGTATCGATTCCAGCGCGGCCAGCGTGTTCCCGGCACCCTTCCTACGGCGGTTGACGCCCCACAGGCGGTCGTCGCCGACCGAGTAGCAGCCGTGGAAGTACCTCACCCATGGGTGCGGTGGTAGGCAGCCGGGAGCCGGTCGGGCTTGGTCTGCTCGGCCCAGCAGCTGCCGCCGGTGGCCCGGATCCCGAGGGGCCGAACTCGTCGAAGGCGAAGAGGCGGTGGAGAACCTCCTCGATCCGGTCCGACTTCGCCTCGCGGTCCGGGTCGGGGGACTCCTTCCAGGTCTTGGTGCGCTGGAAGGTGATGCAGCGGCGGGTGAGCAGGCCGCGTAATGCCTCGCGGCCGATACGGATCACACGGCCGTGGACTTTGCGCAGGTAGGCGGCGAGCTTGCGCAGCGACCAGCGGGTGAAGGGCTGGCCGAGCTTGGTCGAGCCGGTGGTGGCCGTCTGGATGACGAGTTCCTCGTCGTGGGCGCTGAGCAGGTGGGGACGGCCTCCCGCCCACTGAGGGTCCAGGCAGGCCGGGCCGATCGCGGCGTTGGCCTTCCTGGTCAGTCAGTCTGCGCACACGGACAGGCTCGGCCACCGCACCTCCAACGCTCGGATCGGACGGCACCGCACATCCAACCGCCACGACCACCAACCCGGCGAACCTATGCGGTCACAGCACATGCGCACACCGAACCCCACCCTTCCCTGGAGGAGGTGGCGGAGGCAGCTCTCCCTGATCGGGCCGGCCGCTGCCGCAGTCCTCACCGGGATGCTCCCCGCCAACGCGAGCAACGGCATGATCTGGACCAGCCTGGCGAGCATGTCCACGGCCGATTGCGTCTACGCATCCGGCGGTTCGACAGGCGTCAGCGACTGCGTCAGGGCCACGTTGGAAGCCCTCGACCCTCCGGACCCGTCGACGTGCTGAAGCGGCCGCCCGAGCCACAAGACAAGCCCCACTTCCCCAGGCGTTACGGATTGCCCTGCCCTCTGCACCACGTCGATGCCGTCCGTGTCCGGCAGGCCGAGGCCGAGGAGGACGACGTCCGGTCTGCGCTCGGTGGTGCCGGCCGGGGGCATCGTCCATCTCGTACCCACGCACCCGGAGGCTGATCGTCATCGCCCGTGGATCGCGGCGGGCGGCTCGGACAGATCGGTGCGGCCAGAACCAGAGGACGGCGCCGCTCGTCAGGAAGCCAGCCTGGTGCGGAGCTGCCGTGCGTCCCGTACGAGCATGCAAGGCGTTGAGGAAGAGCATTCCACCCTCGAGCCAGAGGTCCGACGCTCGGGAGCGGTACTCAAGAACGCCGACGACGAGCAGGAGCGTGCCGGCCGTGGCCGCACAGCCGCGCCCGCGATCTTGGGACCAGTGGTCGCGTCACAGATGCCCGCATGCCTTCTTCCCCGGTCGGATCTTTCCCTCTTACCGGGGATCGGTACTGGTCAGATGGGGTGAAAGGGCCGCGTGGCTCGTTTCCCGGCCCTGGGTGGGCAGCGTTGATGGGGATGTGAGTACCTCAACCACCGCCCCGATACTGCCCGCGACTCTCGCCGCCCCTGCCCCTCCCGTCATGCACGACTCGGGCGCGGACACCGCGCCCGGCGTCATAATCATCGACTCCTGCACCACCCTCGGCAGCACCCTGGTCCTCCACCTCGCCGGCGAGATCGACCACTACAGCGCCACACCGCTGCGGGCACTGCTGGCCTCGGCCATCGACAACGGCTACAGCGGCCTCGTACTGGACACCTCGCGGGTCGCCTTCTGTGACTCCGGCTTCCTCGCCATCCTCCACTGGTGGCCCCGGCACGGACGGCGCCTCAGACTCGCGAACCACTCCCGGGCCGTTCAGCGCCTCCTGAACGCGTCCGCCGCAACAGGACTGCAGCGGGCACACGCCGGCTCGCCGACGGCAGCGGTCACACCATGACGTTCATACTCCTGACCTGCGGCCCGATACTCGCAGCGGTCCTCCTCGTGCACTGGGAACCCCGGGAAGCACGGACCCATGGCCCCGCCCGACTGCCCCGGCGCAGCCCTCGCAGAACCTTCATCCACTGCCGCCTGGCGCACCCGCTCCCGCGCCCCACGGCATAGACACAGGAAGAGATGGAGGCCCGTGTCGGCCCGCGGGCCGACACGGGCCCCACTATGCCTCGGAGCCACACACATGACGCTGATCGGGGACGGTGACGGGGACCTGAACGCACCTCCGAGACGTGCCCGAGAAACCCCGGGCGATGTGACCGCACGCGGTGGGCTCGCCTTGAGCATCATCGAGGCTGATCACACGCGGGCTGATCACTGCATACTGATCCCCGGGGCGGTCCGGGCCTCGTGCAGGTTCGGCTCGTCCCGCAACAGCGGCACCGGGCCCCGCAGCGCGAATCCGCCGGGGAGGTCCAGCCGACCGCCCCGGCGCTCGGCGATCACCGCCCCCTGCGCCCCCAGGCTCGCGTCGACCGCGCACTCCCCTGACCTCACGCCGGTCAGACAGGCGTCGCGGACCACACAGACCAGCCCGGAGATCCAGAAGACCACGTTCAGCTGCACGTCCAGGGTGCCGATCTTCGCGCCGTCCACGTAGACGTCGACGTAGGGCCGGTGCGCGGAAGTGACCCGGTGGGTCGCGAGCGCGATGACCTCCTCGCTGCCCGGCAGCTCCCGGGTGCGGCGCGCGGCGGACTGCAGTGCGGAGTGGCCGCGCCAGCCGGCGGCGGCCAGGTCGAGCACGTCGAGGCCGAGGAAGTCGTCCACGACCCTGGCCAACTCGTGCTCGACGGCCCGGTCGGCGGCGGGCGTCCGGCCCCGTACGGGTGCGAGCAGCGGCCCGGCCGTGTCATGGGCACGCAGCGGACCGTCGAGGCCTTCCCCGTCGCCGAGCAGAAACGAGCGGACGGCCGTCGGGGTCGTGGCCCTTAAGGGCGCGGTGGTGGTCATCGGTCCTCCTCGTCGAGGGTCTGCCGACCGGGGTCCGGGTGCGGGTCGAACCGGGTGGAGCGGGTGGGCGCCTCGCCGGGCGACCAGTGCTCGATCAGCGCCGTGTCGCCGGTGGCGGGCCGCAAGGTGGCCCGTACGTGGTTGCGCACCCAGCGGGGGCCCCGGTGCAGCCGCCCGAAGTAGACGGCCGCGGCGGCGGCCAGGGCGAGCGCGCCGCCGAGGGAGGCGGGGCCGACGACCCACCCGACGGGGGTGGAGCCTCCGGTGGTGCCGGGCGGAACGGCCGGATTCGGGTCCGTCTGGTTGGGGTTCGTCGGATTCGGGACCGCCTGGTTCGGGTCGGTCGCCCCCGGATCCGTCGGAGTAGGACTCGTCAAGCCCGGCTCGTCCGTGACCTCGTACGAAGCCTCGGAGTACTGCTCCGGATAGTCATGGCAGACCGCACGCACCATATGCGCGCCCGGCTCCGCGTCGCTCGGTACGGGGATCTCCGTGACGAAGGCGGCCGTCTCGTTGACGGGGGCGGTGGCCAGCGGCGGCTCGTCGCCGTCCCACAGAAGGTCGACGTTCGAGCACCGGAAGCCTGTCCCCTCCACCTGTACGTTGTTCCCCTTCACGCCCTCCTCCTCAGCGAGGGTGAGGAGTGGTTCCCCCGGGCTTTCGACGACGAGGTCGGCGTCCGCGTAGAGGGACGGCTCATCGGTGCACTCGGCCCGGAAGGTGTACGTGTCCGGGTCCGTGTCGGCCGGGATGGGCTCCGTGTACGAGAAGTCGCCGTTCTCCTCCACGGGGATGCCGGACGCGATCTCGGGCCCGTCGACCACGTGGAGGTACACGGTGCCGGCGGAGCACCCCTCGAAGCCGGTGCCTCGCACGTCGATCGGGTCCCCGACGGAGCCGTGGTCCGGGTCCAGCGTGAGGGAGGCCGCGGCAGCCGGCGGTTCCGAGGTTGTCGGCGGGGGTTCCGAGGTCGTCGGCGGCGGTTCCGATGTGCCCGGTGGCGGCTCCGACGTCGTCGGCGGGGGTGACGGTTCCGCCGACGCCGGGAGAGCGACCGGCCCCACGCTGATCGCTACGCTCAGAAGCACAGCCATCAGCAGTCGACGCACGAGCCGCGTGGCAGTGACCATAGGAAAGGAAGAATCGGGGACACCCCCATTTTCCCACCAGGTTCACACGCGCGCGCGTCGTCCCTCCAGGCGGCTCAGCCGCAGGCTCCACTCCAGCGCCGGGCAGGTCAGAGCCGCAGCACGCGCAGTGAGTTGCACCTGGCGTTGCAGCTCCGCCCCCTGACGGTCGGCAGACCGACTTCCCACGTCCCGTCTGGCGGTTGGCGGGTTCGGAAGGAGAAGGGCACGTCAGCTATCGGTCTCCGAGGCCGGCTCCAGCGCGGCGTGGATGTCGACGACCGATTCCGGCGGTGCGGGCTGCGGTGATGCCTTCGTCGGTGTCCTCGTAGGCGAGGCAGGCGGCCGGGGGGACACCGAGGCGTGCGGCAGCGAGGAGGTTGGAGTCGGGGCGGGCTTGATGTGCGGGTGTTCGCGGGCGATCGGCGTGGTGGCGAGATGGGGCTGGCCGATGGCGGTGAGGCCGGCGCGGACAATGCCGCCGTCGTCGACCATGACGATCGCGACGGGGACGGTCTCGGCGGCCCGGCGGGCGATGGGGGCGACGTGCGCGCTCGTGCGGATCGTGTCGGTGTGGCGGGCGCAGTAGGTTCGCGCGCGATGGCGCCGAACCGGGTTCCGGTACGGACGAGTTGCTCCCCGCAGTGCTGGTGGAGAGCGTGTCGCAGTCGGGTGCGGTCGGCCAGGTTCGTCGTGCGGAGCCACTCGGCGGTGACAGTGACGCGGTGTGGCGGCCAGGGCCTGACGGACGGCGCGGCAACGACACGGCACTCACTCCGCGGCGGCCAGGCCACGCGGTACGTAGGCGGTCGGCATGTACGGCATGTCGATGGGCAGGCCGCGCTGTGCGGTGGTGTCGGGGACGGCGTGGAAGCTGCCGTCGAACTGCTGCTTGCCTGGCGGTAACCCCAGCCGCCGCCGCCGTTCATAGTGTCGGCAAGATACCGGGTGGCGGCGGTCAGCGCGCGGTCGATGAGGTACTGGTCCTCGGCGGGCAGGAGTGCGAGGTCGTAGGTGGCGGCCAGACCGTGCACGACCCGGAACACGGCGTTGTGCTCCGCCAAGCTCCACCCTCGCTCGAAGGCACCCGTCGCTGCATTGGGCGCGGGCGAGTCAGCTGACGGCGCGCCGAACCGCCTGGACCCTTGTACCGATGTCTTGACGGCCCGCCAGAACCGCGAGGGCTCCGCCGGTCATCGCGGGATCCGATCGATGACCCCCGCGGAGCGCGTGGTGTTCGTGCTCCACGACGTCTTCCGCTCCACGTTCTCCGAGCCGGCGACCTCGGCCCGCCGCCGGATCGACGCCTCGCGGGCACCCCAGTCGCCGACCGCCCAGCGGCCAGGGCTCGTCCCGGAGTTCGCGCGGGCGTGGCAGGCCAAGGACATCGGCGCCCTCATCGCTCTGCTCGATCCCGACGCCACCGCCGTCGGGGACGGCGGCGGACTGATCACCGCGCTGCTCCATCCGGTTGACGGCGCCGAGCAGATCGCCCGCTTCTTCGCCGACCGGAACTCCCCGGGTGATCTTCCCCGCAGGCCTCGGCTTCCGCGGCGGTGGACCAAGGGGAGCCCGTCGCGGGGGCGACGACGAGCACGTACCCCCGCGGGCGGCTGAGAGCCGCCCGCGGGGCGTCGGAGATGCAGCCCGGGATCAGACCGGGCGGATGTTCTCCGCCTGGGGGCCCTTCTGGCCCTGGGTGACGTCGAACTCCACCTTCTGGCCCTCCTGGAGCTCACGGAAGCCCTGGGCAGCGATGTTGGAGTAGTGGGCGAAGACGTCCGGGCCTCCACCGTCCTGCTCGATGAAGCCGAAGCCCTTTTCCGAGTTGAACCACTTCACGATTCCCGTAGCCATGTCTCATGCCTTCCAGTCGATGAACGTCTCCCACACGGTGTGGGAGACGGAGGTGATCGCCCTGGTTCCTGCGGCACAGCACAGCAAAAAAGCCCACGCCGACGGCATGGGCAAAGGGAAGATCCGAACCACGACAGCTAACCCGGACGGTACACGCCCACACGCGATGTGACCACACGAAACGCCTGAAGCCCAGGGACAGATGACCGTCACGACGTAGAAGGCGCGGCGCGGGCCAGAGGGCCGAGGTCACCGTAGAAGGCGGCGTGCACAGCGGCAGCCGGTTCCCGGGCCCGCGCCCCCCTCGCCGTCCACGTCGTCCACGTCGTCCACGTCGTACAACGCGACGTAGACCGGGTCGGCGCAGGAGTCTGGGCGGATCTCCCGGCAGGCACTCAGGTAGCCGGCCGCGTCACAGACGGCTTCGTGCACCCTGGTGTCGAGGGTGTGCTGCGGTGCGGTGAGCGCGTCGGCCTTCTCTGTCCACCGGCCGGTGCGGTCCGTGGCTCCGGTTGCGCGCTCTGGCGACGGGGCCGCGTCAACGGCGCGTCGGCTTCCCCTTCCCAGACCGGACCGACCCCGGCCCCAGCCCGGCCTGGGGCCGGGACCGAGACGCCGCCGGGTGAGCCGGAACTCCAGGTGCCTGGCGGGCGCGAGGGCGACGGCGGGGGCGAGTGCAGCAGTCCTGGCGACCAAGCTGGTCGACGAGCTCGTCGAGGCCGCAGACGAGAAGCAGCTGACCAAGACCATCGCCCGCTACGGCCGCGTTGATCTTTTGTGCATCGATGAACTCGGCTACATGCAACTCGGCATGCGGGGGTGTACGCGGCCGGCCGCGTCGGTGGCCTCGGTGGTGATGATCGTGCAGGTCGTCAGCCAGGCATCGGGGGCTTCGTCGCCGGTGATGCCTTCACCGGCTCCCATGCGTAGAAGCCGTCGGCCTGCAACAGGCAGCGGCGTTCGGCGAAGGCGCGTCGGAAGGCGGGCTTCTCGTGCGCGGTTCTCGACCCGGACGTTGATCATCCGGAAGCCGGCCTTCGGGTGGCCCGGACCTTCGCTCATCCCGTTCGTCGTCCGACACACCTCGCGCCTGCCTCTCCCCTCCCATGGAATGCCGACCACGGGGCTGCCGTCGGCCCGCGAGCAGGGCACCGCAGTGGAGGCTGTGGGGCCCTGCGAGGCGCCAGGCGTCAGCTGCCTTTTTTGTTGAACCATCCGAGCGACTGAACGACGGACGCGCCGATAACGAGGATGCCGAGAGGAACGACCGTGAACCAGGTGGCATCGGCATTCACGGCCGCGAGGAGGGCGATGGCTCCGAGGGCCAGCGCCAGGAGCACGAGCATGCCGAGAAGGACTCGAATCTTGGAAACCAACGGAGGACTCTCCAATGTGCAGGCGGGTTCTATTGACCAGACAGCGTTGGCTACCCGTTGGACAGCTGGCGGCAATTGCCCAGTAGGGAGTCAGCAAGCTCCCCGGCGTGACACCACGGCTCCGTCAGGAAGCTCATGAAGTGAGTCTCCCAACGCTGCGCGCCCGAGGCGTCAGTAGAAATACGTAATCGAAGACCCCTTTCTGGGGCGCCCGCTGCCGACGAGCCCCGGAGGAGCCGACGGAACGGGGTACGGTGAACCTCACGGTCGGCGGCCTGCCCGCCGGTGTCACCGCCACGCTCAGCCCCACCTCGGTGACGGCTGGAGGGTCCTCGACGCTCTCCGTCGCCACCACGGCGGCCTCGGTCTCCCGCACGGACCGGATCGTGGTCTCCGGCACGGACCGGATCGTGGTCGACGGAGCGAGCCCTCGGCCGGTCAGGCGGTGGTCTTCTCTCTGATCGTCACCGGAGGAGCCACCCGGTGCACGGCGACGCCTCGGGTCTCCTCCGCCGTGTGTACACCGGCGGCCGGCAGGTCTCCCATGAGGGGCACACACGACCGGGGAGGTGCCCGGCACCAGCGGCGAGTGGGGCGTCCGGCAGGACCTCGGCGCCTTGCTGTACCGCTGGACACAACCGGGGCCCGGAGTCCACGACTCCGGGCCCCGGGTGCTCCGGTCACGGGCAGCTGACGCGGATGTCGCCCGAGTCGGTGGTACAGGTGTCGGTGTTGTAGCCGCCGTTCGCGGTGTCGTTGCCGCCGATACCGTCGACGGTGTTGGGGAGGTCGGAGCCGTAGCTGCCGAGGAGCGTGTCGCCGCCCGGACCGCCGATGAGGGTGTCGTTGCCGTAGCTGCCGTCGGCCCGGTCGTTGCCGGGGCCGGCGTGGACGGTGTCGTTGCCGAAGCTCGCGTTGACGGTGTCGTTGCCGCTGAGGGCGCAGATCACGTCGTTTTTGTAGGTGCCGTTGATCGTGTTGCTGCCGCTGGTGCCGATGATGGTGCAGCCGCGGTTGTTGTTCACGGTGGTGACGCGGGTCGCGGTGTTGTTGCTCGTCAGGGGGTCGGTCTGGGCGGCGGTGACCGTCGCGGTGTCGGTGAGGGTGCCGGTACGCGAGGGCTCGGCGAGGATCGTCACGGTGGCGGTGGAGCCAGAGGAGCTGCCGGCGGTGTTGAGCGTGCCGACCGCGCAGGTGACCTGGCCCGGGACGACGGTGCAGGTTCCCCGGTTGGTGGTGGCCGCGCTGTTGCCGCCGTAGTCGGTGGACCCGCCGACCGCCACGATCTTGCCGTCGGGCTGCAGGGCCACGCCCCGGCCCTGATCGTTGTTGACGCCGAAGTCGGTGGTGACGGCGCCGTCCCCGTCGAACGTCGTGTCCAGGCTGCCGTTGGGGTTGTACCGCGTCAGCGTGAAGTCGCCTGAGGTCTCGGTGGAGTAGCCGTCCCCGATCGTGACGATCTCGCCGTCGGGCTGCACGACCATGCCCTGGGCGCCCGCGAAGCCGCCCAGGTCCGTGACGACCCGGCCGTCGCCGTCGAAGGCGGGATCCAGATCGCCGGGCGCGGCCGTCGCCGCCGTGGGCAGGCTCAGGACGAGCGCCAGAGCCGTGACGCTCACCGCGCCGGCGCGCCGGGCCCGGTGCCAGGGGGATTGCAGGGGGATCGCAGGGGCATGCGTGACCACTTCATCCATCGGATGCGAAGAGGCTCAGCCTTCTGCGACGGCGGCGGGGGCACGGCTGGCCGGACTGCGCCTACTGGACGGCTACGCTCCACCCCCAGGGGTGAGAAGTCGATCACCTGGACGATCCGTCCGGCCCCCTCCGAGGGCAGGACGGATCAGCGGTCGCCTCAGGCGGCGATGGTGAGCTTGACCGGTTCGGTGCCGGCCGCGCTGTGCCGTTCGGCCCAGCTCTCCAGCGCGGTACGGCAGGCGTGGTCGAGGTGGTGGAGTCCCGACAGGTCCAGTTCGACGGGGCGGTCCTGGGGAAGGGACTCGAGACTGTCGAGGATCTTCGGCAGGCGGAGGAAGGTCGCGTTGCCCGCCAGGTACGCCTGGATGGGACCGGCACCCTTGTCGATGACCTCCAGCTTGACGTGGGAGGCCTCCCAGGCGGTCTTGACGATCGCCAGGGCGAGGCCGATCAGGACGCCCTCGAACATGTTCACCACGACGATGGCCACGGCCGTGACCACGAGGATCACCGCTTCGCCCTTGTGACCCCGCCACAGCCCAGCGATCTGGCGGAACGGGATCAGCTTCCAGCCCGCGTGTACGAGGATGCCGGCGAGGGCCGGCAGCGGGATCAGCGCCAGGGCGAACGGCAGCGCGGCGGCGAACAGCAGCAGCCACACGCCGTGCAGGACCCGCGACGCCTTGGTCCTGGCGCCTGCCTCGACGTTGGCGGAGCTGCGTACGATCACCGCGGTCATCGGCAGCGCGCCGAGCAGGCCGCAGACCGCGTTGCCCGTGCCCTGGGCGAGCATCTCCTTGTCGTAGTGGGTGCGCGGGCCGTCGTGCAGCCGGTCCACGGCCGCCGCGCTGAACAGGCTCTCCGCCGAGGCGATGAGCGCGAACGCGATGATCGTTCCCCAGATGGCGGGGCTGCCCAGCTCGGCGAAGGCCTCGGTGCCGGGTGGCTGGACGACGCCGAGCAGGCCCTCCACCTCGACCGTGGCGACCGGCAGTCCGAGGCCGAGCGAGGCGACCGTCGCCAGCACCACCGCGGCGAGGGCGCCGGGCACGGACCGCACCCGCTTCGGCAGCTTCTTCCACAGCACGATGACGGCGATGGTGCCCACGCCGATCGCGAGCGAGGCCAGGGCCTCGGTGCTCCCGAGCGCGTCGGCGAACGCCCGGGGCAGGCCCACGATCTTGCCGATGCCGGTCCCCGGGGCCTTCAGCCCCGCCGCCGCGTAGATCTGGCCGGCGATGATCACCAGGCCGATGCCGCAGAGCATGCCCTCGACGACGGAGACGGAGATCGCCCGGAACCAGCGGCCGACCTTGAGGAAGCCCATGGCGAGCTGGAGCAGACCGGCGACCAGCACGATCACACCGAGCGTGCCCACCCCGAACTCGCTGACCGCCTCGAAGACGATCACGGTCAGGCCGGCGGCCGGACCCGAGACCTGAAGGCTGCTGCCGGGCATGAGCCCGGCGACGAGGCCGCCCACGATGCCGGTGACGAGCCCGAGTTCGGCCGGGACACCGGAGGCGACCGCCACGCCGACGCACAACGGCACGGCGACGAGGAAGACGACGATGGAGGCGAGGAAATCACGGCGCAGGTGGGGGAATTCACGTATCAGGGACATGGCGCTCCTCACAGCGCCTCGAACGAGTCGGTCTCCATGCGGTGTTCGCGCACGGCGCCGGTGCCCACCTCGTAGTACCAGCCGTGCAGGCGGAGGCGCCCCTCCGCCAGCCGCTTCTCGACGCACGGGTACGAGCGCAGGCGCAGCATCTGGGTCAGGACGTGGTTCTGCACGGCTTCGGCGACCGTCGGGTCGGCGGGATCGGAACACTCGGGCTCGTCCGCGGCGTGCGCGAGCCAGTCCCGTACGGCCGGTACGGCGGTCAGGTCGTCGCCGCGTACTACGGCGCCCACGGCGCCGCAGTGGGAGTGCCCGCAGACCACGATGTCCTCGACGCCGAGGACTTCCACGGCGTACTCGATGGTGGCCGCCTCGCCGGTGGGGGTGCCGGAGGCGTACGGGGGAACGATGTTGCCGGCGGTACGCAGCTCGAAGAGCTGTCCGGGGCGTGCGCCGGTGATCAGGGCAGGGACGACCCGGGAGTCGGAGCAGGTGATGAACAGAACTTCGGGCGACTGGCCTTCGGCCAGCTTGGCGAACTCCTCAGGGCTCTGTCCGAACATACGGGCGTTGTCGATGAGGGGCTGCATGACGTGGTGATTCCTCCTGGCGCGCTGTGGGGGCGCGTCGGACGGACAGGACGGTTGTGCGGTGGGGGCTGCTCCGCTGATCAGCAGCGGAAGGTCTGAAGTGCCGCCGGGGAGTGGGCCGTCGTGGATCTCGACGTGCGACGGGGCGCGGTGCGGGGTGTGCCCGGCTCGCCCGCCCTCGAGGTCTCCCGCCTCGGATACGGACGGTCGAGTGCCCCGGGTGCGGAGTCGGCGGCGGTGCGGTACCGGTCGCGGGCGCGGAGGGGGCCGGTCGGGTCCCCGTGGTGGCCGGCGTCGCGGCAGGTGGCGATCTCGTCGCGTGGCGCCTGCCCGGGGGGCTTGGTTCCGGGCTGACTCTTGGTCATGACGGGATGGGCCGTGTGCGCGGATGCGAACGATGAAGTGGGCGCGAAGACCTGGAGGCCGAGCAGGACGGAGGCGAAGATCGACACCAGGGTTCGGGCCGTCGTACCTCGGAACATGAGCCTCCCTCCTGGCAGTCCACGTCTCTAGAACAGGCAAACGATTGGTCAACGATTAGCCAAGAAACACAATAGCCCGGCAAAATCGTTTGCAGGGTTAACTCAAGGTTTCGCCCTGAAGAGAGCCTGAAAGACGTGCTGTGGGTGGCGTGAACTGGCCGCTGCCGGGGCGTGCCGGCCGCCGTCGAGGCGGTCCCGTACTCATGATCTCGTCGGATGCCGGCCGTGTCGGCCGAAGCCCGTGCCGCGGCTGACTAGGCGGGCGGTGACGGCGGATGGTTGCGCGGAAGGGCCGGATGCTCCGGGTGGCGTACGTCGCCGCTGCCGAGCCGGACACGGGCCCGGACCCGCATCGGCTCGTCGCCGCGCCGGGAGAGCAGGATCAGCTCGTCGACCCGGGCCGCCATGGGGCCGAGGAGGGCCTCCGCCTCGCGGGCGAGGGCGTGAGGGTCCGTGGTACGGCCGAGGGACAGATGCGGGGTGAAGCCGTGCGACTGCGATCCGCACAGCGGGAAGCGGAGCTCCAGGGATTCCCGCAGCCGCGCCCAGGGTTCGTGGTCGGCGGCCGCGGGGTCGAGCCAGACGGTGGCGTCCTCGCGGTGCCCGAACCAGTGGATGCCCGCCAGGCGGGCGGTGAACGGCGGCGTCTCGGCGAGAGCCGCGGCGACCAGCGGCAGGGCCCGGGCGAACTCGGCCTCGGGGACGAAACCGAAGAGCACGTTGACGTGCGGCGGCCAGCGGCGGACCTGCCGGTCGTGTTCGCGGCGAATGTGCTGGATCGGCGGCCACAACTCCGCCGCCGGCAGCCAGGCGACGGCGGTGCGGTTCGTCGACGGAACGGCGAGGACGTCGCCGGGCGCAGGGGCCGGCACGGGACCGACCTGCCCGACGAGGGTCTCGTCGAGCCGGTCGACGCCGGAGGCGCGGTCCCAGACGACCTGGCCGTCCGCCTCGAAGAACACCACCCGGTGCCAGGGGATCTCCCCGCCCGGTACGAAGTCGCCGAGGAGGACCCGCTTCGGCGGGGCCCCGCGCTCGGCGATCCCGATCACGAACCGCTCGGGGTCGAAGCGCGGGTCCCAGAGCACCCGGTGGTAGATCTCATCGCTCGTGTGCACGTCAGCACCTGCCCTCGACCATCAGGGTGCCGCGCGCCCGTACGGCCCTGCAAGTCAGCGCCCGGCCCGCCCGCCTCGCTGCGGTTACGGCAGCGGAGGGCGCTGGTTCGGGCGTCTGGAAGATGTGCCTGCACGCTGATGATCCTCCTGGTGAGGCCTGCTGCCCGTGTGGGAGCGAGGAGTTTGAGACCGCAGTCTCGTTCTCGCTCGCCGGTGACGGGTCGGTCCGCTGGGTGACCGTTGGGCTGCGATGCCAGAAGGACGGGGCCGTGGGGCCCATGCCGACTGGGAGATCAATCACGGTCCCACCGATCACCTCCTGGCCATGGTCCTGATCTGCGGAGCGAGGGCCCGAACAGGCTGCGGTTCGCGGCTCCGGCCGGGCCCCCGTCGGCTCTGTCGGGGCGCGACGCGGGGCGCCTCCAGAGCCCCGGTGTCGAGCCTGACGGCGGTCGAGCGCGTGAGGTGCTATCCGCAGGCGGGGTCGGCAAGCACCACCCTCGGGCCCTGCTCTGCCTCGCACGGCGACGAGCCGATGCCCCCTGCGCGATGATCCACGAACCTTCTACCCCAACCCACAGGGGTCAGGTGACGGAAGAATGCAGTTGACACGCCGGCGGGAACAGCGGCCCAAGAGCAGGCGCGGGCACTGCGGCGGTGGGAGGTTGACCGGGGCGGCGGTGGTCATGGCGGTTCCTCGGGGGCGGGCGGGGGCGCCGGGCCAGCGGAGAACGAGCGTTCTCATGGACGGGATCTCCCCACTGCCGGCCGCCGATGAGGTCCGCTGCGGCTACAAGCGGGGCAGGTTCCCAGGCGTTTCAGGCATTGTCGGTCTCCGGTGCTAGCGTCGCCACCATGGCAAACCGTTCGTATCTCTACTCCGCAGACTCGATGCCGAGCGAGCCGGAGGTCCCCCAGCGGATCCGATGCATATCCGAGCACAACTGGGACATCCCGCTCGCGCACAAGCTCATGGTGGGCCGTGGAACGACGATCGTCCCGTCCATGATCTGGAACCCTCCGATCGGCATCGCCGCGGACTACGCCGAGGGAGCGGCCCTGCTCCGCGACCTCCTGCGTGCAGTTGGCAAGGGCTTGGAGGACGACGCCGAGTTCGCCGAATGCGTTGCCAGGACCACGGCCCACCTTGAGAAGCAGCAGGCGAAGTACTTCGTCCTCGAGACCGGCGAGATCGTCTCGATGACGGACGACGATCCGGAAGCGAGCGTGCGGCGTCTGGCGTCCGAGGACATCCCCGACGCCGTCGCCAAGGCCGAGGCGGCAATCGCCGGCCAGAACGACGAATGGCTGGCTTCGGTCCGAGCCGACTGGCAGAAACACTTCGCGTCCTTCTACAGCGAGGCTCTCTACTTCTCCTTCCCCAACTGACGGGGTCTCACGGTGGCGACCAGGCCGGTCCCGTTCAGGTGAGCGGTCTGCATGCCTCCTCCCCCCTCCCGGCCAAGGAAGGCTCCGGGGGTTGTTGCCCTGTCGCTCGTTGCCCGTTGCCCGTTGCCCCTGAGAAGGCACAACGGGCAACGAGACGGGGGTACCGACGGGCAGGCGTGGCGGGACATCATCCGCGGGCCGGACCGGCGGTGCTGGTGGAATTCCCGGCTCCAGTGCGAGCCTTGAGAGACCACACCGCTGCGTCGATGGCGCGGCCGGCCCGGCTGAGGTTGTAGAAGAACCACAGCGATCGCGAGTACTGGCCGACAATGCGCGGGCCTGGTCGGCGACTCGGCGGGGATCGGGCGGGCCAGATCCGCGGCGACTTGCCCGGCGGCCTGCCCTCGTGGGGTGAAGGTCGAGCGTCTCCAGCCGGCGCAGGTCGACCACATCTCGTGCTTCGGCGGCGGGGATCAGCGGCAGGCGGGGCGGTGGGTTAGTCGCCGGTCACCGGTTCGGCGGTCTCCGCACCGGGATCAACCGGAGAGTGGTCCGTCAGGACACGTTTATCGGAGCCGTTTCGCGGCACCGATTGCACTTGTGTCGCTGTGGCACGGGTGAGAGACCGGATGGTGATCGGCGACCAGAATGCCTAGTCGTGCTGCCCTGTGGAGTTGTTCTTCTTGCCGTCGGCAGGGGTGTTGGCGTTGTTGTTCTCCTGCGGGTCACTCTCAACGGCGGTGTTCAGCAGTGCAGTGTGGTCCAGGCTGCTCGCGTTGTTGAGGGTGCCGTCCACGATTCCGGCGTGCGCTGGTACAGCGGCCGTGAGGGCCATGCCGGCAGCGAGCACGGCAGTGGTCAGGGTGTTTCGTTTCATCACGATCTCAGCAACGACGACTACTACCGAAGGTCACAGGGGCTGACCGTAGCGGGACCCCGAGGCAGCGTCCGTGCGGCCTCGTACCACGCTGACCAGCGATGCCTCGGCCGGTCGCCCGAGGGGGCCTAAACCGCCCTTCGGCGTAAAATGGGTGCCATGAGCCCAGTCCGATACGAGCTGGTGTTCTCCGACGACACCGGCTCGCCCCACGACGTTGTGATCGTCGGACGCACCTCTTCCAAGGGGCCTGGCGGCCATCCGGTCTACGCCGACCCCACCGGCATCATCCGGGCGGAGATCAGCGACAGGGACGAGGTGCGCATCCTCGCTTCAGGCGGGCACCAGGATCCTGCCCCACACGTCCAGGCCCGCCGCCTCGCCGACGCCGATCCGAAAGATCCCGCCGGCCCCTCCACGGCCTGACCGGTACCCGACCGACCGATCCGCCTCGCGAGCGCACTCAGCGTTCCGGCACCCCTGACAGTGCGCTCCACGCGGAGAACCGGCACTGACCTGCCCAACGCGCGACAGGTGTTGCCTAGGCGCGATAGCTGCCACCAACTGGTCATTGCGTGATGCTGTCGCCTGTAAGGGGCTGTCCAGTGTCGTCGTAGCCCTGGGCTAGCCTCTCGTCGAGCGGCTGTCGCAGGCCGGCACCACCCAGAGCTGCGGGGCTTCCCGCCAGTAGGAGACCTGTTGAAGACCATCAGCGACTTCGTCCCCGTGCTCGGGTTGCCCGTTCGGCAGGACGAAGGGCATGTGATCGAGGAGATCGCCTCGGCCTGGTCGGTCACCCTTCCCGCGGACTTCGTCGAGATCGCGGGCGCTTACGGCGACGCGGTCATCTCGGGCTACATCTAATTCTGCGGGGCCCGGACGCTGCGCGAGTACGCCGACGGCATGGGCCGGCTGCTGGAGGCGTCCCGGACGGTTCCCCACGCGGTCCTGCCGACCCCAGGTGGGGCTTTGGTCTGGGGGAACACGATCGAAGGCGACCAACTGTTCCTTGTTCCCCGTGAGGGCGGGTCCTGGACCGTCTCGGCCTTTCGCCGCGGCTGGGCGGACTGGCATGACACCAACCTCGACTTCGGTGACTGGCTCCACCTCGCCCTGTCCGGCGGGACGGCCGCTGACTGGCTGCCGGAGTGGGAGCAGCTCCCGCACCCGATCGACCTTGAGGATGTTTTACGTGACAGCTTCCTGACCTTGGAGTGCCTTGAAGGCCGAATTCGAAGAGCGCGTCGAGACGCGGGTCGTAGCCGTCCTCGAAGGCTCCGACCACCTTGGTGAAGGTCGGGAAGCGGTCGGATTCCACGGGTTCTTGGAGGGGGGCTCGGCTGCCCATCCCCTGGTCTTCCGACTGGCCCGGGGCGGCTTCGGCGTGCGTCTCCCTCTCGAGGTGCACCGCCAGGCCCTGTAGGTGGCTGTGGATCAGTACGTGGATGTCGAACACCATGAGATCGGGCACGAGCAACGGGCGTGTGAGAGAGCCGCGCTGGGCCAGCCGCGGGTGCTTGCGGTACAGGCTCCACGGGGTCCGGGCGCCCAGATCGATGCGGGTACGCCAATCCTCGGGGGCGTCCGCGTGGTAGGAGTCCTCGCCGAACACGGCGTCGGCCCATGTGCAGGACGAGGTCTTCCTTGCTCGGGACGTACCGGTAGGTCGACATCGCCGCGACGCCGAGCCGTGCCGCAACGCCGCGCATGGAGAGCGCCGAGAGCCCTTCGGCGTCAGCGATCTCGATGGCGGCACGGACGATCCGGTCGAGGATCAGCTCCTGCTCAGGCTCCGGGACGGGTGACGAGCGTCTGCGGGCCGGCGCGGCGGGGGCGGTTCCGGCGACGACCGTGCCGATCCGGGGCCGGGCCTCGACAAGTCCTTCCAGGCGCAGGGTGGTCAGGGCCTTGGTGGCGGTGGCGAGCGCGACGCCCCCTTCCCGGGCGATCTGGCGGGTCTGCGGGTCGAGGGAACCCGGTCCCCGGGGGTGAGTTCACCCTCCGCGATGCGCCACCGGATCGCGGCGCGGCCAGGCGGTGGGCATCCGCGGTGTCGCGCTCGAAGTCGTGGAGCGGATGGGCCTGCTGGAGCAGGCAACCCGCGCACGGACCCGGATGCGCGGAATGTCGATCCTCGCCCCGGACGACTGGCAGACGTGGCTGCGTGACGGCGACAGGGGCTTCGGCATCATGCCCGTACGGGACAACACCGAACCCAGGATCGCCTTCGGCCTTCAGTCCGCCCCCTCCCCCACGACCTCCGTGACGGCGGCGCCCTGCGGCAGGCAGCTCGTCGTGGACTAGCTTGCGTCGATGCGGTGGGAAGGGATCCGCCTGGCCGAGGCCGCCCGGACGGCGCCCGACTTCTGCTGCGACGCCCTGGCCCGGATCCGCATGGACCAGTGGTCGCTGGGCCGGGTGAGCTTGCCCGGAGACGTCGGTTACCGCCCTTTCCCCCCTTCTCCGGGCGCTGGCCGACTGTCTTGCCGAGGACAACGGCGTCCACCGCACCGCAAATGCCCGCTACGAGCAGCGGATGCGCCCCTTCGTCACCCTCAACCAGGCTCTGGCCACCGAGAATCCCGGCGGACCGGCCTCCGAGGCGTCCCTCGTACGCGCCAGTCGCCTGAGCATCAGCAGCCGGTGCCAGGCCCCCTTTCGGCGGTGTGGTCGCCGAGCAGGGCGCGTGCCTGCCCGTAGGGCAGTCGGGCGAAGCCGGTGTCCGTGCAGGCGTCGCGGGAGGCTGACGGCCTTGCCCGGTCCCGGACGGCGGTGGTGACGAACATCGGCCCGCGCGTACGGGCCCTGCAGCGCAGGCGCGGAAGGAACCGGGCGGTGTCGGCGAAGGCCGCCCACGCGGTGTGGGAGGTGGAGGTGATCGCCCTGGTTCCTGCGGCACAGCACGGCCCAGCCACGCTGCCCACCGGATCGACACCGCTGATGCCCAGCCCGCTGCCAATCATGTCCATAAGCTCATTTTGCTTGACATATGGCGCGCTCCGGACAAGCGTGGGCAGCAAGCACCACGCCCGTGGAATCGAGCACATCATGACCGGAACCACGAAGACCAAGAGGATCAGTGCTGCGCTCGCCGCCGCGGCGGCGGCCTTCGCACTGAGTCTCGGCGGAGCCTCGATCGCGGAGGCGAAGATCCAGCCGGTGGACATCTCCTGCACCAACAACGCGGGCCACGAGCCCGGCGGCCAGCAGCCGTCCTGCAAGGGCAGTTCGCTGACTCAGGAATCCGAGAACCAGAACCCCGCAGGCCACGCCCCTGGCGGCCACAACTGACACCCTCGCCCCTGCCACCCTCCAGCGGCCCCTTCGATCGCGTCGTCGAGCGCGGTGGAGGGGCTGAATCAGGTGACGGACGCCGGAACGGTGACGCCGGGTCCACAAGATCCCTCGGCGTAACCGGCTTGGTCGCCCGCCGTCGCATCCGTATCCGGGTGGACCTTCGCGGAGACTGCGCTCTGGGAGCTGCCTGCGTGGGCTGACCTGCGACGACTCGGCGTCCTGACGTTGACCGGCCTCCTATTGGCTCTTGCTCCGCACCCGTCGGCGCCGGCCTGGCGGCCGCCCAGACCGGCGGACGGGGCGACGTCACTCAGGGGCGCCGAGCGGCGGGTGCTCGAGCACGCGGGGCTTGTACTCGACCAGCTGGATGCGCCCGTCGAAGGTGCGGTGCTCGATCATCTCGAGGGCCACGTCCGGATAGCCGTCGTAGATGCGTTCTTCGCCCGTGTTCCCGGTGATCACCGGGAACATCACGACCCGGAAGCGGTCGACGAGTCCGGCTCGCAGCAGGGACCGGCTCAGGCTGAGGCTGCCGATCGTGCTGAGGAGCCCCGAGCCGCTCGACTTCATGGCGCGGACCGCCTCGACGGCGTCGTCGCGGACGAGCGTGGAGTTGGCCCACGTCAGCGGCTCCTCGAGCGAGGAGGAGAAGACCACCTTGGACGCTTGCGTGAGCTCGTCGACGGACGCCTCTTCCTCGGGCCTGAACTCGTCCTGGCCATTCGGGACCTCGCCGGCGGCGAAGCCCGACATGAGGCGGTAGGTGTTCGCTCCCATCAGGTAGGTGGCCTCGGGCTGCTCGCCGAGCCACGCGAGGTACTCCGGGCCCTCAAGGCCCCAGAACCCGGGCCACCCCTCTCCCGATGCGTGGCCGTCGAGGGAGGTGATGAAGTCGACGAGAAGCTCCGACATGGCGGTGTCCTTTCCTGGGGTGTCACGAGCTTGGACCGGCCGGGAGCCACAAACTCATCGACCGCGCCGTGGGGCAACGAGAAACCCACGACCGCCGCAGCCGAACAGATCGGCGGGACGCCGCCGGCGGCCGACCCGGGCCAACCGCCGTCACGCTCGGCCGGACCGAGCACAACACTCGGGGGCCAACTGAAACGCTCAGTCACAGCGCTGGCCCGATGGCGGGGCCGTGCGCCCCGCGGAGGTCTCGTGCTCGATTTCCGTTCGACTGCTGTGCAGCTGCGATCAGACCTCGCCGTCGCCCCGCACCAGCCCGCCGCGCACACGTCGTCGAGGCGACCCCGCGGGTGACCCTCCCGGCGAAGAACGTCGCCGCGCGGGGTCGGTCGTGCCGGATCGCGTCCGCCGCCCACCTCGCCGACGGGGTGCCGACGACCTTGTGGGACGCCCTGACGGCGTTCGCGGGCGAGGACGTGGTGGTGCCGCTCGGGCCGGCGAGAGCCCGCCGCTGCGGACCTGCGGCTCGAAGCCGTGCCGAGGGGGGCTCACGGGCGTGGGTCCCGGGTCGGGCCGGCTCTCCGCGCACACGGTCGGCCTGGCGGACCCGAGCTCGTACTCCAGCTGCTCCACGTCCTGCGGCCTGAGCCGCCGGCCGAACACGCTCGCCCTCCCCCGGCGCTGCGCCTGGTGGGCTTGCGCATTCAGGCCACGGCCAGGCCAGCTCGTTCCGTGGGCCTCCGTCCCGGACTGCTTGGGGGTCGTCCAAGACATGACTGCGAGCTCCGCGAAGCCGCGGCCGTCGCTCAGGATGCCCCGGGGGCCGCCCGGGAATCCGGTCACCCCCCGATCCCCGCGGGCGGGACTTCGGCGATCCGATCGGGGGCCATGGGTGAGGGCACACTCCCGAGCGCCTTCCGGATCTGGCGAGAGCGGCCTCGGCGAGCATCCGGCGCCTGATGAAACGTTTCGACGCCTTCGAGGCGGCTGAGGCCGGGTACCGCCCCGGCCTTGTGGGTAACTCTCGGGCTCCCCCCTTCCTCTCGCGGGGAAATCGGGCCGATCAGGCCCCATCACGTGAATGGCACGACTCAGTCACACGCCCGGAACACGAGCCGCTGATCACCCAACGCCTTGACGGCCACCCGGCCGCGAGCTAGCTTCCTCCACGGAATGAATCGATTCACATGGTCGGTTCCGCACTCCTCGGCCCCTCTTCCGGGCCCTCTTCCAGTCATCCCGAGGTGACCATGCCTGACATCGCCGCCGTGAAGGCCGCACTCGCCGGCCAGCGGATCGAGACACCCTCCTGGGGCTACGGGAACTCCGGCACCCGATTCAAGGTGTTCGCGCAGGCGGGAGTGCCCCGCACCCCGTTCGAGAAGCTCGACGACGCCGCCCAGGTCCACGCCTTCACCGGCGTCGCCCCCAAGGTCTCGCTGCACATCCCGTGGGACCGGGTCGACGGCCCCGACGGATACGCGGACCTGGCGGCGTACGCGAAGGAGCGCGGCCTGGAGCTGGGCGCGATCAACTCCAACACCTTCCAGGACGACGACTACAAGCTGGGCAGCGTCTGCCACCCGGACGCGAAGGTCCGCCGCAAGGCCGTCGACCACCTCCTGGAGTGCGTCGACATCATGGACGCCACCGGCTCCACCGACCTGAAGCTGTGGTTCGCCGACGGTACGAACTACCCCGGCCAGGACGACGCCGTGGGGCGTCAGGACCGGCTGGCCGAGGCGCTGGCCGAGGTGTACGCGCGGCTCGGCGACGAGCAGCGTCTGCTCCTCGAGTACAAGTTCTTCGAGCCCGCCTTCTACACCACCGACGTGCCGGACTGGGGAACCTCGTACGCGCACTGCCTCAAGCTGGGCCCGAAGGCGCAGGTGGTCGTGGACACCGGGCACCACGCTCCCGGCACGAACATCGAGTTCATCGTCGCGTTCCTCCTGCGGGAGGGAAAGCTCGGCGGCTTCGACTTCAACTCGCGCTTCTACGCCGACGACGACCTGATGGTCGGCTCGGCCGACCCCTTCCAGCTCTTCCGGATCATGCACGAGGTCGCCAAGAACGGCGGCCTGGACGCGGCCACGGACGTGGCATTCATGCTCGACCAGTGCCACAACGTCGAGGCGAAGATCCCGGCCGTGATCCGCTCGGTGATGAACGTCCAGGAGGCCACCGCCAAGGCCCTCCTCGTGGACCTCGAAGCGCTGCGCGACGCCCAGCGGTCCGGCGACGTGCTCGCCGCCAACGCGGTCCTGATGGACGCCTACAACACCGACGTCCGACCCCTGCTGCGTGAACTCCGCCAGGAACAGGGCCTGGCCCCCGACCCGGTCGCCGCCTACCGGGACTCCGGCCGGCAGGAGCGGATCGCCGCCGCGCGGGTCGGGGGCGAGCAGGCCGGCTGGGGCGCGTAGGCCCCCCGACCCCCTCACGTCCGTATCTCCCGATCCCCGCACGCCTGCCCTCCCCGTTCCCGAAGGAAGAAGCTCATGGCCTCCGCCACCCACCCCGAAGTCGCCGCCCTCCTCGGGCGCGCGCACCGCCTCGGCTCCGACCCGCGCAACACCAACTACGCCGGCGGCAACGCCTCCGCGAAGGGCTCCGTCACCGACCCGGTCACCGGCGGCGACATCGAGCTCATGTGGGTCAAGGGCTCGGGCGGCGATCTGGGCACCCTGACCGAGGAGGGCCTCGCGGTCCTGCGCCTGGACAGGCTGCGCGCGCTGACCGAGGTGTACCCGGGGGTGGAGCGCGAGGACGAGATGGTCGCCGCGTTCGACTACTGCCTGCACGGCAAGGGCGGCGCGGCTCCGTCGATCGACACGGCCATGCACGGTCTGGTGGACGCCGCGCACGTGGACCACCTGCACCCGGACTCCGGGATCGCACTGGCCTGCGCGGCGGACGGCGAGGCGCTGACCAAGGAATGCTACGGCGAGAAGGTCGCCTGGGTGCCGTGGCGGCGCCCCGGTTTCCAGCTGGGCCTGGACATCGCGGCGATCAAGGAGGCTCACCCGCGGGCCGTCGGCGTCGTCCTCGGCGGCCACGGCATCACCGCCTGGGGAGCGAGCGCCGAGGAGTGCGAGACCCACGCCCTGTGGATGATCCGCACGGCCGAGACGTTCCTCGCCGACCGTGGCAGGGAGCTGCCGTTCGGCGCGCCGATGGACGGCTACGCGCCGCTCGACGAGGAGCGGCGCCGGGAGCGCGCCGCGGCGCTCGCGCCCGTGATCCGTTCCCTGGCCTCCCAGGACCGGCCGCAGGTCGGCCACTTCACCGACACGGACATCGTCCTGGACTTCCTGGCCCACGACGAGCACCCGCGGCTCGCGGCCCTGGGCACCTCCTGCCCGGACCACTTCCTGCGCACCAAGGTCCGTCCGCTCGTCCTGGACCTGCCCGCCTCCGCGCCGCTGGAGGAGGCGGTCGCCCGGCTGAAGGAGCTGCACACCGCGTACCGCGAGGAGTACGCGGCCTACTACGCGCGGCACGCCACCGCCGGCTCCCCCGCGATGCGCGGCGCCGACCCGGCGATCGTGCTGATCCCGGGCGTCGGGATGTTCTCCTTCGGCAAGGACAAGCAGACCGCCCGGGTCGCGGGCGAGTTCTACGTCAACGCGATCAACGTGATGCGCGGCGCCGAGGCCGTCTCCTCCTACGCCCCCATCGAGGAGTCGGAGAAGTTCCGCATCGAGTACTGGGACCTCGAGGAGGCCAAGCTGCGGCGCATGCCGAAGCCGAAGCCGCTGGCCACCCGGGTGGCACTCGTGACGGGCGCCGGCTCCGGCATCGGCAAGGCCGTCGCGCACCGGCTGGTCGCCGAGGGGGCCTGTGTCGTGGTCGCCGACCTGAACGCCGAGAACGCGGCGGCCGTGGCCGATGAGCTGGGCGGCCCGGACAAGGCGGTGGCGGTCACGGTCGACGTCACCTCCGAGGAACAGATCGCCGAGGCGTTCAAGGCCGCCGCCCTCGCCTTCGGCGGTGTCGACCTGGTGGTCAACAACGCCGGCATCTCCATCTCCAAGCCGCTCCTGGAGACCACGGCCCGCGACTGGGACCTGCAGCACGACATCATGGCCCGCGGCTCGTTCCTCGTCTCCCGCGAGGCCGCCCGGATCATGATCGAGCAGTGCCTGGGCGGCGACATCGTCTACATCGCTTCCAAGAACGCGGTCTTCGCCGGTCCGAACAACATCGCGTACTCGGCCACCAAGGCCGACCAGGCCCACCAGGTCCGCCTGCTGGCGGCGGAGCTGGGTGAGCACGGCATCCGCGTCAACGGCGTGAACCCGGACGGGGTGGTACGCGGCTCCGGCATCTTCGCCGCCGGCTGGGGCGCCCAGCGGGCGGCCACGTACGGCATCGAGGAGAACAAGCTCGGCGAGTTCTACGCCCAGCGGACCCTGCTCAAGCGCGAGGTCCTCCCGGAGCACGTCGCGAACGCGGTCTTCGCCCTCACCGGCGGCGACCTCACCCACACGACCGGCCTGCACGTCCCCGTCGACGCCGGCGTCGCGGCCGCGTTCCTGCGCTGACCGCCGCCCCCTCATCGCCCCGGGGCCGGTGACTGACGCACCGGCCCCGGGTGCGTCCGCGGACCGGCGGCGCGATGCCGTACGGAACCGGCCCTGACACCGTGCCCGCACGGCGCCGCCGGTCCGCCTCGTCTTCCTCTCTGTTTCTCCCGCTCCCCCTGTTCCTCCTGTTCCCCGATGAGCCGCCCGCACCGCGGAGGTACCCCCGTGACCACCACTCCACCGTCCTCCGCCTTCGCCTCCGCCTTCGCCGCGGTCGATCTCGGCGCCACGAGCGGGCGCGTGATCCTCGGCCGGGTCGGCCCGGACAACCTCGACCTCACCGAGGCGCACCGCTTCCCCAACACCCCCGTGCGGCTGCCCGACGGACTGCGCTGGGACGTCCTGTCCCTCTTCCAGGGCATCCTGGACGGGCTGCGCGAGGCCGCCCGCTCCGGCGGTGTCACCTCCGTCGGCGTGGACACCTGGGCCGTGGACTACGGGCTCCTCGACGCCGACGGCGCCCTGCTCGGCCAGCCGTTCCACTACCGCGACGACCGGACCGACGGCGCCGCCGAGCACGTGTGGGCCGCGGTCGGGCCCGCGGAGCTGTACGGGATCACCGGCCTGCAGCACCTGCCGTTCAACACGGTCTTCCAGCTGGCCTCCACCGCGGGAACCGTCCAGACGGACGTCGCCCACACCCTGCTCCTCATGCCCGACCTGCTGATCCACTGGCTGACCGGATCCGTCGGCGCCGAGGAGACCAACGCCTCCACGACCGGCCTGTTCGACGCCCGCACCGGAACCTGGTCCCAGGAGATCCTGGGCCGGCTGTCCCTGGACCCCGCTCTCCTGCCGCCGCTGCGCGCCCCCGGCGAACCGGCGGGCACGCTGCTCCCCCATGTCGCCGCGTACACGGGGCTCGACGCCCGGACCCCGGTGACCACGGTCGCCTCGCACGACACCGCGTCCGCGGTGGTCGCCGTACCGGCCACGAAGCCGGACTTCGCGTACATCTCGTGCGGCACCTGGTCGCTGGCCGGCCTGGAGCTCGACGCGCCGGTGCTGAGCGAGGAGTCCCGGGCCGCGAACTTCACCAACGAGCGCGGCGTCGACGGCACCATCCGCTATCTGCGCAACATCATGGGCATGTGGCTCCTGGAGGAGTGCCGGCGCACCTGGGACAGGGACGGCCTGCCCACCCGCATCCCCACGCTCCTCGCCGACGCCGCCCAGGCCCGGCCGTTCGCCGCGGTCGTCGACCCGGACGCGCCGGAGTTCCTCGCCCCCGGCGACATGCCGGCCCGCATCAGGGACTTCTGCGCCCGCACCGGCCAGGGCGTGCCCGAGAGCCAGGGCGCCGTGGTCCGCTGCATCCTGGAGAGCCTGGCGCTCGCGCACCGCCGCACCCTGCGTCAGGCCGCCGAGCTCGCCGGGCGCGACATCACCCACGTCCACCTGGTCGGCGGCGGCTCACGCAACGACCTGCTCTGCCAACTCACCGCCGACGCCACCGGACTGCCTGTCGTCGCCGGCCCCACCGAGGCCACCGCCCTGGGTAACATCCTCGTCCAGGCCCGTGCCGCCGGCCTCGTCGGCGACCTCGCCGCCATGCGCCGACTCATCGCCCGCACCCAGCACCTGCGGCACTACACCCCCCGGGGCGGCAGCGCCGTCTGGGACGCGGCCGCCGCCCGAATCGCCCCCGCCCCGAGGACCTCCTGATGCGCGTCGCCCTCTTCGCCACCTGCGTCAACGACGCGGTCTACCCCTCCACGGCCATCGCGACGGTCAAGGTCCTCGAACGCCTCGGCGTGCGGGTCGACTTCCCCGCCGCCCAGACCTGCTGCGGGCAGCCCCAGTACAACACCGGCTACCGCCGGGAGACCGAGCCCCTGGTCCACCGCATGGCCCGCGCCTTCGAAGGCTACGACCACGTGGTCACCCCGTCCGGGTCGTGCGTCGCCATGGTGCGGGACAACTACCCGCGCATCGGGCGGAAGGCGCACGCCGAGGGACGCGGCAGCGCGCTGACGGACGTCGCCGACTCCCTGGGCCCGAGGACGTACGAGCTGACGGAGTTCCTGGTCGACGTCCTGGGAGTGACGGACGTGGGCGCCTACTTCCCGCACCGGGTGACCTACCACCCCTCCTGTCACGGGTTGCGGATGCTGGGCCTGGGCGAGCGGCCGCGCAGGCTGCTGGAGGCCGTGAAGGGTCTGGACCTCGTGGAACTGCCGGGGGCGGAGGAGTGCTGTGGTTTCGGCGGTACGTTCGCGGTGAAGAACGCCGACGTGTCGACCGCGATGGGCGCCGACAAGGTCCGCAACTCCCTGTCCACCGGCGCCGATGTACTGTGCGGCGCCGACAACTCCTGCCTGATGCACATCGATGGCATGCTGCGCCGCCAGGACGCCCCGCAGCGCGCGCTGCACATCGCCGAGATTCTCGCGAGCACCGAAGAGGAGCCCCTGGTATGAGCGGTACGTATCTCGGCATGCCGGCCTTCCCCGAGGCCGCGCACGAGGCCGTACGGAACGACACGCTGCGCGCGAACCTGCGTCACGCCACCCACACCATCCGCGACAAGCGGGCGGTGGCCGTGGCGGAGCTCGACGACTGGGCGGAGCTGCGCGAGGCCGGGAAGCAGATCAAGGACCACACGCTCAGCCGGCTGGACCACTACCTGGTCCAGCTGGAGGAGTCGGTCACGGCCGCGGGCGGGACGGTGCACTGGGCGGCGGACGCCGCGGAGGCGAACCGGATCGTCGCCGATCTGGTGAAGGCGGCGGGCGGCTCCGACACCGGGAAGCGCGAGGTCGTCAAGGTCAAGTCGATGGCCACCCAGGAGATCGGCCTCAACGAGGCCCTGGAGGCCGAGGGCATCGCCGCGTACGAGACCGACCTCGCCGAACTCATCGTGCAGCTCGGTGAGGACCGTCCCTCGCACATCCTCGTCCCCGCCATTCACCGCAACCGGGGCGAGATCCGCGACATCTTCCGCTCCGAGATGGAGAAATGGGGCCGGGCGGCGCCCGAGAACCTCACCGACAGCCCCGCGGAACTGGCCGAAGCGGCACGGCTGCATCTGCGGGAGAAGTTCCTGCGGGCGAAGGTCGGCATCTCGGGGGCGAACTTCATGGTCGCCGAGACCGGCACCATGGTCGTCGTCGAGTCCGAGGGCAACGGCCGCATGTGCCTCACCCTGCCCGAGACCCTGATCTCCGTCGTCGGCATCGAGAAGATCGTCCCCACCTGGCGCGACCTGGAGGTGTTCCTCCAGACCCTGCCGCGGTCCTCGACCGCCGAGCGGATGAACCCGTACACCAGCATGTGGACCGGCACGACGGACGCCGACGGCCCGCAGACCTTCCATCTGGTCCTGATCGACAACGGCCGTACCGACACCCTCGCCGACGAGGTCGGCCGACAGGCGCTGCGCTGCATCCGCTGCTCGGCCTGTCTCAACGTCTGCCCGGTGTACGAGCGGGCCGGCGGGCACGCGTACGGCTCGGTCTACCCCGGGCCGATCGGCGCGATCCTCACGCCTCAGCTGAGGGGCACGGCGAGCGAGATCGACGCGTCCTTGCCGTACGCGTCCTCCCTCTGCGGCGCCTGCTTCGACGTCTGTCCCGTCGCCATCGACATCCCCGAAGTCCTGGTCCACCTCCGCGAGAAGGTCGCGGAGCAGGGCGGCCCGGGGCACCGGCTGGAGAAGGCCGCGATCAAGGCGGCGGGTTGGGTCCTCGACCATCCCGGCGTCCTCGCGGCGGGAGAGCGCGTCGCGGCGAGGACCCGCAGGCTGCACCCGAAGAAGCTGCCGGGACCCGGCGCGAGCCAGTGGACCGGCAGCAGGGACCTGCCCGAGATGCCCGCCGAACCGTTCCGCGACTGGTGGAAGAAGAACCGCACATGACCTCGCCCTCGACGCCCCGCCCGACGTCCTCCTCGGCTTCCCCTTCGGCGCGCTCCTCGGCGCCCTCCTCGCTCTCCTCCCGCGAGCGGATCCTGGGCCGCGTCCGCGCGGCCCTCGCCGACGCGCCCACCGCCCCCGTCCCGGCGCGCGACTACCTCACCTCCCACACCGCCGACGACCCCACCCTGATCCTCGATCTCCTGCACGAGAACCTCGCGGACTACCGCGCGCTCGTGCACCGCGCCGCGGAAGGCGAACTGCCTTCCCTGGTCGCGGACCTGCTGGCGAAGCACGGGGCGGTCTCGGTCGCCGTCCCGCCGGGGCTGCCCGCCTCCTGGCTGTCCGGCACCACGGTGGAGCAGCGTCACGACGAGGGCGCGACCCTCACCCCGTACGACCTCGACGCCACCGACGCCGTCGTCACAGGCTGCGCCCTGGCCGTCGCCGAGACGGGCACGATCGTCCTGGACGGCGGCCCTGGCCAGGGCCGCCGTGCGCTCACCCTCGTTCCCGACGTCCACATCTGCGTCGTACGAGCGGCCGACCAGGTCGTCGCCTCGGTTCCCCAGGCGATGCCCCGCCTCGACCCGGCCCGCCCGCTGACGTGGATCTCGGGCCCGTCCGCCACCAGCGACATCGAACTCGACCGCGTCGAGGGGGTGCACGGCCCCCGCACCCTGCACGTGGTGCTGGTCACCGAGGCGTCGACCCCTGGGACGGGCGGGGGCACCACCGTCGGGGCGTGACGCTCGCGTCTTCGCGGTTCCTGCCTCCGGACGCGGTTCCTGCCTCCGCTCGCTGTTCCTGCCTCTGTTCGCTGTTTCCGCCTCTGCTCGCGATTTCTGCCTGCACTTCTGCCTGGAGACGTGAACGGCCCGCTGCTTGGCTGTTCCTTGCGGGCGGAAGCCCGGGCCCCGCCGGTGCGGTCCGGTCCCGTCCGGCCAGCACGGCGTGGTCCGTGGGGGCCGGGAGCCTCCAGTGATTGTTGAAGGAGCGGGATCCGGCTTCCTCCCCCTGCTCGACGAGACGGAGGCTCAGCGCGCGTGGCACGATCCGGACATCGATCGTGGGACCTTCGTACGTGACCGATCGGCGAGAGCGCCGTAGCGCGGACGTGCCGGTGAAACGGAACGGTTTCCCGTCCACCTCTCCCTCGAACCCCTTCAGGGTCACCTCACCGCGAGGAGTAGTACACCTCGCATAGACCTCGGCGGCGATCGCCGGGGTCCTCCACTCTACGAACGGCATTTCCCGACGCACACGAAAGTCGCCCATCTACGCCCCCCAGCGGCTCACTTCTCGAGTACGGACACGCTACCCGTCAGCCGGCGGCCGGGCGGAGGAAGTCGGCGCCGATGGAGCGGGCCGTCTCCTCGATCTCGTCCTGGTTCTCGTCCTCCGCCGTGAACAGGACCAAGCCCATGCTGCCCTTGTCTCCCCAGATGCACATCGCCCGAGGCGTTCCGGTCCTCGCCTCGGTGTACCGGAGACACCGCATCCAGCTTCCGTACGGGCCCGCCCCGGCCCGCCAGGTGTCGTGGACGACTCCGACCCCTGCCGTGATCGAGGGGATGAGCCCACCGTCCTCGAACAGGTACGACTCCCGCAGGTCGTGGAAGTCTCCGGTCGCCACACCGACCAAGTACTCGGCGGCGGCGTCCGGTGCGGCGTCCTCGGCGACGTACACCCGGGCCGTCGTCTCCGCCGACCTGCGGTCGGGCAGGGCGGCGAACGGGTCGTACTGCGCACGGAGTTCGAACCCCTCCAGGCCCCTGTAGGTGTCGTGCGCGACGATGTCGTAGCGGGGGTACGCGAGGGAAGAGGCGTACGCCGCGGTGCCGAGGCCCAGCAGGAGGGCGACTCCGACCCCGGCGAAGACGTACTCGCGCAGGGTCACACGCGGCACGGGCGGCAGCTCGGGCGGCCCGAACCCGTCGCCCCCGGCATCCGCTTCGCCGTCCCGTGCGGGTTCGTTCACCGCCGCGGCCATCCGCTCGGCAGCCCGCTCGCGGGCGGCAAGGAGCTGCTTGCGGAGGACGAGGAAAGGCAGCTCCGTCAGCAGCCCGACGCCCGCCACCACGCCGTACGGCACCGCCTGCGGGACGGTGAGACGCAGGACCGCGAGCAGGGCGACGACCGCACCGGCCGCGCAGCGGTATTCGGGGCCGCGGCGCAGCAGCAGGCGCAACCACGTCCGGCCGGGCGCGGCCAGGGCTGCCGTGGTCTCGGCGAGCACGGCGAGACGCAGGTTGCGCGGGGCAGCGGCGGCCCAGTGGGCGGCCTGGGCGGCGGCGGCCCCGGGCGTGGGCGCGTCGGCGAAGACCCTGCCCGCGTCGAACGACTGCATCCGGCGCACCGAAGCGGTGTTCTTGGCGTCGGCGGAGACGGAGCTTCCCGCGGCCTCTGCGCGCGACAACTCCACGGAGTACGGCGCGATCTCGCGCAGGCGGGCGAGGAGCGCCACGCTCCGGGCGTTCCGTGCCGGCCGGTCCACCGCGTCGGTTCCGGCGCAGAGCTCCGCGTACCCGGCCAGCAGACCTATGTCGTCGGGGAAGGCGTCGAGGCCCTCGCGGAAGACCCGCTCGGCGGCGTCGTCGTGGTCGTCGTCGTCCTCGGCCATGTGGGCGCGGGCGAGCGCGAGGAGGAGCCCGGCGTCGGGCCCGTCCGTGTCGAGCGCGTTCCGCGCGACGGTCCGCGCCTCGGCCGCCCGGCCGGCCGCGACGAGCGCGTCGACCCGCCCGCGTGCATCGTCACTGGTGTCGTTCAAGAGTCCCCACCCCTGGTGCTGCCGGCCGGACTGACGCGGCCGCGACCGTCACTATCACCCGTACCGGAATCCTGGTCAACCAGTGATCCGTGCCTCTGACCTCACCTTTTGCTGTGCTGCAGAGTGCAACCGGATGCGTGCGCGTGCACGGCGCCCATCCGAGCGGGCGGGCTGCGCCACCGGGATGAAATCACCGGATGGGAGGGGGCTTCACGGACCGGGTGGGAAACGTGACCCAATGGCCTGGATCGCGACGCCGCTGGGCGCCCTCATGGTGCTGCTCATCCTCCGGGACGTGTTCCACACGCTCTGGCACCCCACCCGTCACGGCGGTCTGAGCCGCCTTGTGATGCGGGGCGTGTGGCGTCTCTCCGCCCACCGCGGCGCCCGCCGGCGGCCGGCCGGGCTCGCGGGCCCGCTCGGCATGGTCATGGTGGTCGCCGTCTGGGCACTGACGGTGGCCGTGGGGTGGGGGCTCGTCTACTGGCCCCACATGCCGGAGGACTTCTCGTACGCGGCCGGGCTCGACCCGACCGAGCACTCGAGTCCGGTGGACGCCCTGTACGTCTCCCTGGTCACCCTCGCCACACTCGGCCTCGGCGACATCGCGCCGGCCACGGGCTGGCTGCGTGTCCTCGCACCTCTGGAGGCCCTCGTGGGCTTCGCGCTCCTGTCGGCGACCGTGGCCTGGAACCTCGGGATCTACCCCGCCCTCGCCCGTCGCAGGGCGCTGGCGCTGCGGCTGTCCCACGTACGCCGCAGCCGGGCCGACGCTCGGGCGCTCGACTCCGACGGCGGCGCGGCGATCCTCGACGGACTCGGCTCCGCCCTGGCCACCGCCACCGTCGACTTCCTGCAGTACGCCGAGTCGTACTACTTCCACGACGCGGACGAGGACACGGCGCTCCCCCGGCAGCTCGGCCACGCCCTCCACCTCGCGGATCAGGCCGAGGAAGCCCACCACCCCGACGTCAGGCTCTCCGCGTCGGTCCTGCGCCGGGCGCTCGAAGACCTCGCGACCGTGCTCGACGCACGCTTCCTGCGTGCGGGAGGGGGCCCGGAAGGGGTCTTCGCCGCCTACGCCGAGGACCACGGCCACCCCAGGGGGCCGGACGGCCCTCCCCCTGCCGACGACGGAGACCGGGAGTCCTGAGCGGGAGCGGACTGTCCGGGGCGCGAGAAGGCGGCCCCGGGCGCGAGGAGGCAGCCCCGGGCGCGAGCGGGTGGTTTCAAGTCGGAGGAGGGGGCGGTGCCGGGCCCGAGCGAGGGTTACGGGCCGGAGCCGGGGTCCGCGTCGGGCCGTCAGGTTCCCTTGCGGAGGATGCGGGTGATCTCCAGGCCTTCGGCGGTCGTGAGCCGTCCCTCACAGGGGACGCCCAGGGCGTTCGCCAGATCCCGGCCGTGCAGGTCGACCGCCGCTTCGACGAGTTCGGCGAACTCGTCTACGGCCAGGCGGCCCTGCCGCCACGCACTGGCCCAGGTGACGGCGACGATCAGCAGGGCCGGCCACCACCACAGGGCGGGCAGGAGGTAGAGGAGGCCCCAGGCCGCGCGGCGGGCCGCCGCCGTCAGTGCGCCCCTGGCGGTCTGTGTCTCCAGGTGCGCCGTGTCGGGCATCAGCAGCCAGAGCCTGGGCCAGGCCGAGGTGAGGTCGATCCGGTACGTGGCGTGGACGCGGGCGTCCGCAGCGATCAGCCGGTCTCCCATCCAGGTGGGGCGGGCCGGGCGGGTGAGCGCGATGAGGTTGCGGGCCTCGTTGAGACCGACCGTGTCGGGTTCGGGCCCCGCGTCCTCGGGCGCGCGGGGGGCCGGGCCGCCGAGCGGGTCGGCGGCCACCCGCAGGGCCCTGACGGTCAGCGCCTGGCGGTAGCGGGCGTCGGCGGTGCTCCACCGCTGTGCGCGCCGCCGGGTCAGGGCGCGTGCCGCCGGCCGCAGCGGCCACGGCCAGTCACCGAGCCACAGCCGCTCGACGCCGGCCCCGAGCACGGCGGTGAGACGCCCTGCGCCGGCGGAGGCCGCGAGGACGAACGCCGCGACCAGTACGACGGTGCCGGGCGACTGGGCGGCGGGGCCGTCCGCCAGGGCGTCGATCCGTGCGGTCAGCCGGCCGTGGTCGAAGGGGTGCCCGTGGCCGAGGACCCGGGCCGCCGACAGCACGGCGAGGTAGAGGAGACCGGGCAGGACGAGCAACGACAGCCAGGTGTCGGCGAGTTTGCCGCCGAGTGTGGCGAGGAACGCGGTCACGTCACAGCCTCACCGGCCGCAGCGGCTCGCCGAACAGCCGGCACATGGCGCCGCCGCCGGGTTCCACCCGGTCGCACCGGCCGCGCGGGCACACCTCGGCTTCCTCCACGGGGTGACCGCCGCCCAGGTAGGGCATACGGTTGTCCGGGGAACGCAGCACGCCGAGCCCGCCGGCGATTCCGCACTGGCGGAGCAACTCGTCTGCGTCCGAGGCGAGTTCCGCGTCGTCGCCGCCCGTGCGGAGCCTGTCCAGGATGCCTTCGAGATCATCCCCGCGCCCGGCGCTCTCCGCCACGATCCGGATGTCCGCCAGCTGATCGCACAGTCGCGCGAGCCGACTTCTGTGTCCGGTCAATCCCCTGCTCCCTCCCTGGATGCCATCCCCTGCCAAGTACCGTAACTCTTATGGCCGTTGGGGCGCGTGACGAATTGGTTCGGGCGCTCGCCGCCCGCGTCCAGCTGTTCCGGTTGTCGATGGACCGCGACGCCGTGCTGGCACCCCAGGCCCTGGGGCAGGTGGCGGAGTTGATGCGGCTCGTGACCGACCCCGCCGCCGACCCGGAGGCGGTACGGGTCATCGCCGACCTGCACCTGTGCCGGAGCGTGCTGCTCGGGGAGGAGCACGGCCGCCGTGACGCCGCCGTCGCCGCCGCCCTCGCGCGGTACGCCGGACCCGGGGAGGAGACGTCGGAGGTCGCGGTGGAGGTGTCGGAGGTCGTGGAGGAGGCGTCGGAGGTCGTGGAGGAGGCGTCGGAGGCCGGGAAGGAGACGCCGGGGACGGCGGTCACCGCCCGGCGCCCGCGCTCGCTGCTCGCCGAGGCCGCGGACCGGGTCGCCGCGGCGCAACGCGTCCGGGACCCCGTCCTGTTGGAGCAGGCCCTGAGCGCGGCACGGGCCGCGGTCGACGCGACCCCCGTGCACGCGTCTCCGCTCAGGGCGTCCGCCCTGTTCCTGTGGGGGTCGGCCCTGCGGACACGGTACGAGCGGGAGGGCGACCCCGGGGACCTGACTGAGGCCGTCACCGCCCTGCGCGGGGCCGAGGCCGGGGCGGGCAGCGGTCACCCGGACCTGCCGGCCATCCTCTCGGGTCTGTGCGGCGCGCTGCGGGAACGGTACGAGCGGACGGGCGCGCTGGACGACCTCCTCGGGGCGGTACGGGTGGCCCGCGCGGCCGTGGCGGCGGGTGGCGGGACCGATCGTGGCGGCCGGCTCCACAATCTCGGGCTGGCGCTGCGGCAGCGCCACGAGCGCACCGGAGACCGGTCGGACCTCACGGAGGCCGTCGACGTGCACCGGGAGGCCGTGCGGCTCACCCCGCCGGGGCACCGGGACCACGCCCTCCTCCAGCAGGGCCTCGCCAACGCTCTGCGGGCACGCTACGAACTCGGCGGCGACAGGGCGGACTTACAGGCACGCGTCGACGCGCTGGAAGCGGCGGTGGAAGCGGCGGTGGAAGCGGCGGTGGGCGGGGCGGTGGACGCGGCGCGGGGCTCCGGCGGGACGGGCGCCGACACCGTGGTGCCGCGGTTCGGCGCCGTGCTCAACCTGGCCGCCGCGCTGACCGAGCGGTACGAGACGACCGGCCGGGACGGCGACCTGGTCCGCGCCGAGCGGCTGCTGCGCGCCGCGGAGGGCGCGGTGCCGGACCGGCATCCGCTCCATGCCGCGATCCAGTACCAGCTCGGCCGGGTGCTGGGCGCCCTCGGCCGGGACGAGGCGGGGGCCCGCCTGCGGGACGCGGCGTTCCATCCCGCCGCCGCGCCCCGGCTGCGGCTGCGGGCGGCCTACGCCTGGGGTCGCGGGGCGATGGAGGCGGGCCGTCCTCAGGAGGCGGTCACCGCGTACACCCAGGCGATCGGCCGACTGCCCGCCCTCGTCCCCCGCCATCTGGCCGCCGCCGACGCCGAGCGGGCGCTCTCGGAGACCCCGGGTCTCGCCGGTGACGCGGCGGCCTGCGCGCTCGCCGCCGGGGATGCCGTGGGGGCGCTCGGTCTCCTGGAACTGGGCCGCGGCGTGCTGCTCGGCCAGGGCATGAAGAACCACGACGAGCCGGCCCGGCTGCGGGCCCACGCACCGGAGAAGGCCGACCGGCTCGTACGGCTGCGGGCCCGCCTCGATGCCGAGGACGGGGCGGGGACGTCGGACGAACGGTATGCGGTGGCGGCCGAGTGGGACCGGCTGCTCGCCGACGTTCGGGCCATGGAGGGTTTCGAGGACTTCCTGCTGCCGCCGCGCCCCGCCGAGCTGCTGCCGCACGGCGCGCACGGGCCCGTCGTCCTCGTCAACGTCAGCCGCTACCGCTGCGACGCGCTGGTGCTCGACACCGCGGGGCCCCGCGTCGTACCGCTGCCCCAACTGACACTGGCCGAGGCGGTCGCCCGTACGACGGCGTTCCTCGGCGCTCTCGACCGGCTCCAGGACACGGACGGCGGCTCCGGCCTCATGGCCCGGATCTCCGACGAGAACGCGATCGACGGGCATCTGCGGTGGCTGTGGGACACGGTCACCGGTCCGGTCCTCGACGCCCTGGGTATCACCGGCGCGCCCGGCAAGGCGCCTCCCCGCGTGTGGTGGATCCCCACCGGACCGCTGGCGGTCCTTCCGCTGCACGCCGCGGGACATCACAGGGAGGGAGCCGGGCGCACGGTGCTCGACCGGACGGTGTCGTCCTACGCCCCCACCGTGCGCGCTCTCGCGCGGGCCCGCCGCCGGGCGGCCGGTCCTGCGCCCTCCTTCCTGGTAGCGGCCGTGCCGGAGGCCCCCGGAGCCCGGCCGTTGCCCGGAGCCGCCGAGGAGGCCGCCGTCCTCGCCCGGATGCTGCCCGGGGCGCTCCAGCTCACGGGCGAGGCGGCCACCCGGGACGCGGTCGTCGCCGGGCTCGTCGACCACACCTGGCTGCACTTCTGCGGCCACGGCACCGCGGAGCCGGTCACGCCCTCGGGCAGCCGGCTGCTCGTCCACGACCACCTCGACCATCCGCTCACCGTCGCCGGGATCTCCCGACTCGACCTGCCCGGGGCCGAGTTGGCCTATCTGTCCGCGTGCACCACGGCCCGGACCGGTCTCGGCCTCGCGGACGAGGCGCTCCACCTCGTCGGCGCCCTGCAACTCGCGGGGTTCCGTCATGTCGTGGGCACGCTGTGGGCCATCGACGACACGGTGGCCCTGCGGATCGCCGAGCGGGTGTACGAGGGCCTGGGCGCGCCCCGTCCTGTGGCCGACCGTGCCTCGCACGCCGTGCGGGGGGCCGTACGGGAGATGCGCGACCGGTATCCGGCGACGCCTTCCCTGTGGGCGGCGCACCTGCACGCCGGGCCGTGAGCATGTTCGGGCCAAACGCGGTGGAGGCCTGGCGCCGGGCGGCACGGAAGCCACAATGACAGCACGGCTTCGGGCGGGGGAGGTCCCATGAGCGGTTGGTGGCGGAGACGGAGAGAGGGCCGCGGCAGGACGCCGGACCGGGAGGTGTCCGGCCGGGAAATGTCCGGCCGGGAGGTGTCCGGGCGGGCGGTGTCCGGGCGGGCGGTGTCCGGGCGGGCGGACCCCCGCCGGAGGGACCTCGTCAGCGCGGCCTACCACCAGGGGGCGCCGATCCCGGAGGAGCTGGCCCGCCTTGAGGCGGAGGCCGGCAACGTCGAGGCGATGACCGTGTACGGCATCGGGCTCGGCAACCGGGGTGCGATGGCCGAGGCGGAACGCTGGCTCCAACGGGCCCGGGCGGCGGGAGACCTCATGGCGTCCATGGCGCTGGGCACGATACGCATGGACCGGGGTGACCTCGACGAGGCGGAGGCGTACTTCCGGCCGGTCGCCGAGACCGGCAACGCCATGGCCCACCAGGCCCTGGACGAGGTACGGGCCCTCCGCGCCGCCAAGGTCCGCACCGGCCTCCCGGAGCAGGCCGGCACGACGGGGCCGGCCCGCCCCTCGGACCCGACCCGACCCTCCGAGCCGGTCCGCGCGCCCGCCCCGACACCCACGCCGCCGTCCGCCAAGGAGTGGGCGGCCCGGCAGCTGGTCCTCCACACGGACCACGACCACCCGCACGTCCACATGGCCATGGCCGTACTCCAGGCCGACGAGGGACGCTGGGCCGCCGCCAGGGCCCACTTCGCCGCCGCGCTGGACTCAGGCGACCCCGAAGTCCTGTTCTGGGTCGCCCAGATGCACGTGGTCGAGGACGGCCTCGAAGGAGCGCGGGAGCACGTGCGGCGGGCGGCCGACGCCGGGCACCCGGATGCCCAGCACACCATGGGCGTGCTGCTCGCCCGGGCCGGTGAAGCGGCGCGGGCGGAGCGGTACCACCGGCTCGCCGCCGACTCCGGGCACGTGGACTCCTGTGTCAACCTCGGCGTCCTGTTGCGTCAGCGCGGGGACCTCGACGGCGCGGAGACGTACTACCGCAAGGCGACCGAGGCGGGGGACGCCGCCGGCATGAACAACCTCGGGAACCTGCTGCGCCAGCGCGGCGACATGGCCGGGGCCGAGCGGTGGTGGCGTGAGGCGGCCGACGCCGGGAGCACCGACGCCCTCGTCAGCTGCGGCGCCGTCCTGGCCCAACGGGGCGACTGGGGCGAGGCGGAGCGGCTGTGGCGCCGCGCCGCCGGGGAGGGCCATGCCGCCGCGAAGGTCAATCTCGTGGAGGCCCTGATGCGCACCGGACGCGCGGAGGAGGCCGAACGCTGGGCGCGGTCCGTCGTGGCGGCCGCCGATCCCGCTCCCGTCACAGCGGCGGATCCGGAGGGCCCGGACCTCGCCGCGGTGGCCGACTGGCTCAGCGGCCCCGCCCGTGCGGGAGACGCCGACGCCCGTGCCGCCCTGGACCTCCTCGACGGCGGTGATCCGCCCGCCGGGGCGGCTCCCACAGCCTGAGTCCGGAACCGCGCTCGTTGCGGTCAGTCGTTCCGCCGGGGCGGCGCCCACCCTGCCCTGGCCGTCGCCACCCCCGTTGTGGGCAGTCGTTCCGCCGGGGCGATGGGGGTCCCCCCTGCTCGAGCGAAGCCGAGAGCTTGGGGGAGGGTGGGCACAACGGGACGGCGGCCTTTGCCGGGCCTAGGCTTTCGCGCCTGAACCCGCACCCGGGTTACGGCTCCCTTGTGGTGCGGGCCGGTACAAGGGGCGGTGGCGCCGCCAAGGGCGCCGTCCCGTGTGCCCACCCGTCCCGCCCAGCGGGACGACTGCCCACACGGGGGTGGGCGAAGGCCCGGAGGGGGCGCTCACAGGGGGGGGCGAAGCCCGGACGGCGATGAGCGAGCGCCCGCACGGGGTGGGCGAACGCCCAGGCGGGGGTGGGTGGACGTCCGCACGGGGGTGGGTGGAGGCACGCCCCCGGCGTCAGCGGGTGCCGTACACCGGCTGTGGGGGTTCCGAGGACGACAGGAGTTTCAGGGTCGCCTCACCCGCCTCCGCCGGTGTCCAGCGCGCGCCCTTGTCGGCCGTCGGGCCCGGGCGCCAGCCCTCCATGACGGTGATCCGGCCGCCCTCGGTCTCGAAGACCCGGCCCGTCACTCCGGCCGAGGCGGCGGAGCCCAGCCAGACGACGAGCGGGGAGACGTTCTCCGGGGCCATCGCGTCGAAGGCGCCTCCCTCGGGGGCGGCCATCGTCTCGGCGAAGGTCCGCTCGGTCATCCGGGTGCGGGCGGCGGGGGCGATCGCGTTGACCTGGACCCCGTAACGCCCCGCCTCCGCCGCCGCGACGAGGGTCAGGCCGACGATGCCGGCCTTGGCGGCGGCGTAGTTGCCCTGGCCGACGCTGCCGAGGAGGCCCGCTCCGGAGCTGGTGTGGATCACCCGCGCCTCGGGCGTCCGGCCGGCCTTGGTCTCGGCGCGCCAGTGCGCGGTGGCGTACTTGAGCGGCAGGAAGTGGCCTTTGAGGTGGACGCGCACGACGGCGTCCCACTCGTCCTCGTCGAGGTTGACGAGCATGCGGTCGCGCAGGAAGCCGGCGTTGTTGACGAGGGTGTCGACGCGGCCGAAGGCCGCCAGGGCGGTGGTGATCAGCGAGGCCGCGCCGTCGGAGGTGGCGATGTCGCCGCCGTGGGCGACGGCCTCTCCGCCGGATGCCGTGATCTCGTCGACGACCCGCTGGGCGGGTCCGCTCTCCCCTCCGCTGCCGTCCGGGGCGACTCCGAGGTCGTTGACGACGACCTTGGCGCCCTCGGCGGCGAAGGCGAGCGCGTGCGCCCGGCCGAGCCCGCGCCCGGCTCCGGTGACGATCACGACGCGTCCGCTGCACAGTCCTGTCATGGTGGGGTCCTTCCGATGTGCGGTGGGTGGGTCAGTGGGGGGCGGTGGACGCGTCCAGGAACGCCGGACGTTCCCCGCCGCCGTGTACGGACAGGCTGGCGCCGCTGATGTAGGCGGCGCGGTCGGAGGCGAGGAAGACGCAGGCGGCCCCGATGTCGGCGGGTTCTGCGAGCCGGCCGAGCGGCACGGTGCGGCCGACGGCGGCGAGGCCGTCCTCGTCCCCGTAGTGCAGGTGGGAAAGCTCGGTGCGCACCATGCCGAGGACGAGGGTGTTCACCCGGATCCGGGGCGCCCATTCCACCGCCATGGACCGGGCGAGGCTGTCCAGGCCCGCCTTGGCGGCTCCGTACGCGGCGGTGCCCGGTGAGGGGCGGGTGCCGCTGACACTGCCGATCATGACGATGGCCCCTCCCCCGCTCTGATGCCGCATCACCTCGTACGCGGCGAGGGAGGCGGTCAGCGGGGCGAGGAGGTTCAACTCGACGACCCGGGCCTGCCGCTCGGCTCCCCCGTCGCCGAGCATCCGGTACGGGGTTCCCCCGGCGTTGTTGACGAGGAGGTCCAGCCTTCCGTGGTCGTCGCGCACCCGGGCGAAGAGGTTCCCGACGCCCGCCGGGTCGCGTAGGTCGACGGGGAGGAAGCGGGCCGTGTGCCCGGCCGCTTCGACGGGTGTGTCGGGGGGCCGCCGGGCGCAGGTCACGACCTCCGCACCGGCCTCGAGCAGAGCCCTGGTGATTCCGGCGCCGACGCCGCGCGTGCCGCCGGTGACGACGGCGACGGATCCCGACAGATCGGTGATGACTGCCAATGGACACCTCCCGCAGCGGGCGAACCGCTGCTATCTTCCGCCTAACAAACGTTTGGCAGAAAGGTAGCTGATCTGCTCATGGGTGTCTCCACCTCAGCCCCCGACGAAGGCATCGCCCTCGTGACCGTCGACTTCCCACCGGTCAACGCCGTCCCCGTACACGGCTGGTACGACCTGGCCGCCGCGGTGCGCGCCGCGGGCGCCGATCCCCGGGTGCGCTGCGTGGTGCTCACCGCCGGGGGACGGGGCTTCAACGCCGGGGTCGACATCAAGGAGATCCAGCGCACGGCCGGCCACGACGCCCTCCTGGGCGCCAACCGCGGCTGCTACGAGGCGTTCGCCGCGGTCTACGACTGCGAGGTGCCGGTGGTCGCCGCCGTGCACGGCTTCTGCCTCGGCGGCGGCATCGGCCTGGCCGGCAACGCCGACGCGATCGTCGCCTCCGAGGACGCCACCTTCGGCCTGCCCGAGTTGGACCGGGGCGCGCTCGGCGCGGCCACCCACCTGGCCCGGCTCGTCCCCCAGCAGCTGATGCGGGCCCTGTACTACACCTCGCGCACGGTCACCGCGGAGGAGCTGCACCGGCACGGCTCGGTGTGGCGGGTCGTCCCGCGCGAGCGCCTGCTCGACGCGGCGCTCGACCTGGCGCGGGAGATCGCCGCCAAGGACGGACAGCTGATCCGGCTCGCCAAGGCCGCGATCAACGGCATCGACCCGGTGGACGTCCGCCGCAGCTACCGCTTCGAGCAGGGCTTCACCTTCGAGGCCAACCTCAGCGGCGTCGCCGACCGGGTCCGCGACACGTTCGGCGAGGACGGCGCCGCCGACAAGAGTGAGGAGGAGCAGTCGTGAGCAAGGACAAGACGATGACCGCCGAGGAGGTCGTGGGGCGGCTCAGGAGCGGGATGACGATCGGCATCGGCGGCTGGGGCTCCCGGCGCAAGCCGATGGCCCTCGTACGGGCGCTGCTGCGGTCCGATCTCACGGACCTGACCGTGGTCTCGTACGGCGGCCCGGACGTGGGCCTCCTCGCCGCCGCCGGGAAGATCCGCAAGCTGGTCGCGGCCTTCGCCACGCTCGACTCCGTCCCGCTGGAACCGCACTTCGGCGCGGCCCGGCAGCGCGGCGCGTTCGAGCTCGTGGAGCTGGACGAGGCCATGGTCATGTGGGGGCTGACCGCCGCCGTGCACCGGCTGCCCTTCATGCCCATCAGGGCCGGGCTCGGCTCGGACGTGATGAGCGTCAACCCGTCGCTGCGGACGGTGAGGTCCCCGTACGACGACCGCGAGGAGCTGGTCGCCGTCCCCGCCCTCCGCCTCGACGCCGCGCTCGTCCACCTCAACCGCGCCGACGCGCACGGCAACGGCCAGTACCTGGGACCCGACCCGTACTTCGACGACCTGTTCTGCGAGGCCGCCGACACCGCGTACGTCTCCTGCGAGCGGATCGTGGAGACCTCGGAGCTGCTCAAGGACGCGGGGCCGCAGTCGCTGCTGCTCAAGCGGGCGTTCGTCGACGGCGTCGTCGAGACGCCGAACGGCGCGCACTTCACCTCCTGCGCCCCCGATCACGACCGGGACGAGGCGTTCCAGCGCGCGTACGTCCGGGCCGCGCGCGACCCGGAGGAGTGGCGGGCCTTCACCGCCCGCTTCCTGTCCGGCGACGAGGACGCCTACCAGGCCGCGGTCGCGGCGTTCCACGAGGAGGAAGCATGAGCGGCACCGGTACGACGACGGAGGCCGCGCCGGCGACGCGGGCCGAGTACTGCGTCGTCGCCTGCGCCGAGGCGTGGCGGGGCGCGGGAGAGGTCCTGGCAAGTCCGATGGGCACCGTCCCGACGATCGGAGCCCGCCTCGCCAGACTCACCTTCTCCCCCGACCTGCTGCTCACCGACGGCGAGGCGCTGCTCATCGGCGACGTGCCGGCGGTCGGCGCCGCGCCCGGGGTGGTGGAGGGCTGGCTGCCGTACCGGCAGCATCTGGCCCTGGTCGCCACCGGGCGGCGGCACGTGATGATGGGCGCGAGCCAGCTCGACCGGTACGGCAACCAGAACATCAGCTGCGTCGGCGACTGGGAGCGGCCCCGGCGACAGCTCCTCGGCGTGCGCGGCGCACCCGTCAACACCCTCAACAACCGGACCAGTTACTGGGTGCCGAAGCACTCGACGCGGGTGTTCGTCGAGCGGGTCGACATGGTCTGCGGGGTCGGCTACGACCGGGCCGCCGCGGCCGGCCCCTCCGCGACCCGCTACCACCGCATCCCCGACGTGATCAGCGACCTGGGCGTCTTCGACTTCGAGACCCCCGACCGCACGATGCGGTTGCGCTCCCTGCACCCGGGCGTCACGGTCGAGCAGGTGGTGGAGTCCACCGGCTTCGCTCTGGCCGTCCCCGACGAGGTGCCGTACACCCGGGAGCCAACGGCCGAGGAACTGCGCCTGATCCGTGAGGAGATCGACCCGAAGGGGCTCCGCGACCGCGAGGTGCGGGCATGAGCGACGTCACCCTCGCGACTCCGCTCACCGAGCTCGTCGGCGTGCGGTACCCCGTCGTGCAGACCGGTATGGGCTGGGTGGCCGGTCCCCGGCTCGTATCGGCCACCGCGAACGCGGGTGCGCTCGGGATCCTCGCCTCGGCGACGATGACCGTCGAGCAGCTCCGCTCCGCGGTGCGCGAGGTCAAGTCCCGTACCGACGCGCCCTTCGGGGTGAACCTGCGGGCCGACGCGGGGGACGCGGCCGAGCGCGCGCGGATCATCGTCGACGAGGGCGTAAGGGTCGCTTCGTTCGCGCTCGCCCCGTCCCGCGAGCTGATCGCGCGGCTGAAGGACGCCGGCGTCGTCGTCATCCCCTCCATCGGGGCCAGGCGGCACGCCGAGAAGGTCGCCGCGTGGGGCGCCGACGCGGTGATCGTGCAGGGCGGGGAGGGCGGCGGCCACACCGGCGGTGTCGCGACGACCGTCCTGCTCCCGCAGGTCGTGGACGCCGTGGACATCCCGGTCGTCGCCGCCGGCGGCTTCCACGACGGACGCGGCCTGGTCGCTGCGCTGGCCTACGGCGCGGCCGGGGTCGCGATGGGCACGCGTTTCCTGCTCACGTCCGACAGCACGGTCCCCGACGCGGTGAAGGCCCGCTACCTCGCCGCTGCGGTCAGCGATGTCACCGTCACGACGAAGGTGGACGGACTGCCGCACCGGATGCTGCGCACGGACCTTGTCGACGCCCTCGAGCGCTCGGGCAGGACCGTCTCGCTGCTGCGGGCGGTGCGGCACGCCCGTGCCTTCCGCCGTGAGTCCGGCATGGGCTGGTCGCGGATGGTCCGTGACGGACTGGCGATGAAGCACGGCAAGGACCTGACCTGGAGCCAGGTCCTGCTGGCCGCGAACACCCCGATGCTGCTCAAGGCGTCCATGGTGGACGGCCGTACCGACCTCGGGGTGATGGCCTCCGGGCAGGTCGCGGGCCTCATCGACGACCTGCCGTCCTGCGCCGAACTCGTCGACAGGGTCATGACCGAGGCGCTGGCGACGCTCCGCGCCCTGCCCGCCACGGGCTGAACCACCGCGCCGTTCAGCTCCGCTCAGCTCCGGTCACCTCTGATCACCCCGCTCACCCCGCTGACCCCCTCGACCCGCTCACCTCAGGGAACGCCCCCTCCCACCCCTTGGAGCCGATCCATGCGCGCCTTCCCCGTCCGGCGTGCGACCGCCGTGGTCACCGCCACCCTCGTCCTGGCCGGTCTGCCCGCCCTCGCCCTGGCCGACGCCCCGGCGAGATCCGTCACCGCGGCCACGGACCGCTCGGAGCCGGGCTCCGTCCGCCAGATCCCGCTCCAGGGCGCGATCAACGTCCGCGACCTCGGCGGATACCGTACGGACTCGGGCCGCCAGGTGCGCTACGGGCAGGTGTGCCGGGCCGACGCCCGGCTCACCGACCAGGACCTCTCGGCCCTGTCCGCGCTGGGCCTGCGCACCGTCCTCGACTTCCGCACGCCCGAGGAGGTCGAGCGGGACGGCGCCGACCGGCTCCCCGCGGGTCTCGCGGCGACGCTCCGGGACATCGCGGACGGCGGGCGGGGCGCACTGCTCTTCCACTGCACCTCCGGCAAGGACCGCACCGGCTGGACGGGCTATCTGCTGCTGCGTACCGTCGGCGTCCCATCCGGGGCCGCCGAACGCGACTTCCTGCTGTCCAACGCCTTCCGCGCGGAGGCGGACCGCAGACTCCGCGCGGGGCTGAAGCAGGCCGGCTCCATGGAGGACCCGGACCTGCTCATCCCGCTCCAGGAGGTGCGTGCCGCGTACCTGGACGCGGCCCTGGACGCCGTCACGGAGGAGTACGACGGCTTCCACGGCTACCTCTTCGAGGGCCTCGGCCTGGACGTCCGTACCGTGGCGAAGCTCCACGCCCGGCTGCTGCGGTAAGGAGCCGGACGGCGGAAGGCCGCCGGGGTGACGTCGCCCCCGGCGGCCTTCCGCTGTGCGCCCTCCGACATGCCGGGTCCGTCACAGCCGTTCGATGATCGTCACGTTCGCCTGGCCGCCGCCCTCGCACATCGTCTGGAGGCCGAAGCGGCCTCCGGTCCGCTCCAGTTCGTGCAGCAGGGTCGTCGTCAGCTTGGTGCCGGTCGCGCCGAGCGGGTGGCCGAGGGCGATGGCGCCGCCGTTGACGTTGACCTTGTCCGGGTCGGCGCCGGTCTCCTTCAGCCAGGCCAGGACGACCGGGGCGAAGGCCTCGTTGATCTCCACGAGGTCGATGTCGTCGAGCGTCATCCCGGCCTTCTTCAGGGCGTACGCCGTCGCGGGGATCGGGGCCGACAGCATGCGGATCGGGTCCTCGCCCCGTACGGACAGGTGGTGGACGCGGGCGCGCGGTGTCAGGCCGTGCTCCCGTACGGCGCGTTCCGAGGCGAGCAGGATCGCCGAGGCTCCGTCGGAGACCTGCGAGGAGGCGGCGGCGGTCAGCCGGCCGCCCTCGACCAGTGGCCGCAGGCCCGCCATCTTCTCCAGGGTGGTGTCGCGGCGCGGGCCCTCGTCGGTGGTCACCTGCCCGTACGGGACGATCTCGCGGTCGAAGCGGCCCTCGTCGATCGCCCGGAGCGCCCGCCGGTGCGAGCGGAGGGCGAACTCCTCCATGTCCCGGCGGGAGACGTCCCACTTGGTCGCGATGAGTTCGGCGCCGTGGAACTGGTTGACCGGCTGGTCACCGTAGCGGGCGCGCCAGCCCTCGGAGCCCGCGTACGGGCCCTCGGTCAGTCCGAGCGGCACGGCGGCCTGGCGGCTGGCGAAGGCGATGGGGATCTGCGACATGTTCTGCGTGCCGCCCGCGACCACCAGGTCCTGGGTGCCGGACAGGACGCCCTGGGCGGCGAAGTGCAGGGCCTGCTGGGAGGAGCCGCACTGCCGGTCCACGGTCACGCCCGGCACCTCCTCGGGCAGTCCCGCGGCCAGCCAGCAGGTGCGGGCTATGTCGCCGGCCTGGGGGCCGACGGTGTCCAGGCAGCCGAAGACGACGTCCTCGACGGCGGCCGGGTCGACCCCCGGGCGCTCCATCAGCGCCTTCAGGACGTGCGCCCCGAGGTCGGCCGGGTGGACGGCGGAAAGACCGCCGCCGCGCCTGCCGACCGGGGTGCGGACGGCGTCCACGATGTATGCCTCGGCCATGGCCACTCCTTCTTCGATGTCCACGATGTCAGGTCATGTACGGGTACGGGAAGCGATGCCCTCGAGGACCATGGAGAGGTACTGGCGGGCGATCTCCTCGGGGCTGTGCTGTCCGCCGGGCCGGTACCAGGACGCGGCGACCCAGACGGTGTCGCGCACGAAGCGGTAGGTGAGGCGGACGTCGAGGTCGGCGCGGAAGTCCCCGGCCGTGACCCCGCGCTCCAGGGTCCCGAGCCAGGCCGTCTCGAACCGGCGGCGCGCGTCGGCGAGGTAGCCGAAGCGCGGCTGGTCCTGGAGGTGGCGGGACTCCTTCTGGTAGATGGCGACGGCGGCGCGGTGCCGGTCGATCTCGCGGAAGGACTCGGTGACGAGGGCCTCGATCGTCTCCCGGGGACCGTGTCCTGCGGCGAGCACGGTGGCGTACCCGGCAAGGAGCTCGTCCAGGAAGGCGGAGAGGATCTCGTCGAGCATCGACTCCTTGGAGTCGAAGTGGTGGTAGAGGCTGCCCGCGAGCAGGCCGGAGGCGTCCGCGATCCGGCGGACGGTGGTGGCGTCGTATCCCTGGGCGGCGAACACCTCGGCCGCCGTGTCCAGGAGTTCCCGGCGCCGTTCGGGCGCGGGTCTCACGGATGCCGGCTGCTGACGGAGAGGACCTCCCCCGTCATGTACGAGGAGTAGCCGCTGGCGAGGAAGACGATCACGTTGGCCACCTCCCACGGCTCGGCGTAGCGCCCGAACGCCTCGCGGGAGGTCAGCTCCGCCAGGAGTTCGGGGGTGGTGACCTTCACCAGGTGCGGGTGCATGGCGAGGCTCGGGGAGACGGCGTTGACCCGTACCCCGTACGCGGCCGCCTCCAGGGAGGCGCAGCGGGTGAGCGCCATCACGCCGGCCTTGGCGGCGGCGTAGTGGGCCTGGCCCTGCTGGGCGCGCCAGCCGATCACGGAGGCGTTGTTGACGACGACGCCGCCGGCGCCCGCGGCCTTCATACGGCGCAGGGCGGCGCGGGTGCAGCGGAAGGTGCCGTTGAGGGTGACGTCGAGGACCTTGTCCCACTGCTCGTCGGTCATGTCGACCAGGTCGGCGGTGCCGCCGAGGCCCGCGTTGTTGACGACGATGTCGAGGCGCCCGTGACGCTCCACGGCGAGGTCGAAGAGCGCGGCGACCTGGGTCTCGTCGGTGACGTCGCAGGGCAGCGCGGCGACGCGGTCCGGACCGAACTCCGCGGCCAGTTCGGCCTCGGACTCCTTCAGTCTGCGGGCGTGGGCGTCGCTGATGAGGACGCGGGCGCCCTCCTCCAGGAGCCGCCTGGCGGTCGCGCCGCCGATTCCGGCGCCCGCGGCGGCGGTGACGACGGCACCGCGTCCGGTGAGCAGACCGTGCCCGGGAACGTAGTCCGGTGGGGTGCGGGTCACGGGCGGACCTCCTTGGGCAGGCCGAGGACGCGCTCGGCGATGATGTTCCGCTGGATCTCGTTCGAGCCGGCGTAGATGGTGTCGGAGCGGGAGAAGAGGTACAGCCGCTGCCAGTCGGTGAGGTCGTACGGTTCGCCGTCGGCCAGCATGCCGCCGGCGCCGCAGACGTCCATGGCGAGTTCGCCGAGCTCCCGGTGCCAGGTGGCCCAGAAGATCTTCCCGATGGACGCCTCGGGGCCCGGGGCTCCGGCCGCCACCGCGCCGAGCATGCGCAGGGCGTTGCAGCGGATGGTCTCCAGGCCGGTCCAGGCGCGGGCGACGCGGTCGCGGATCAGCGGGTCGGCGGCGGCGCCGTTGCGCTTGGCCAGCGCGATGACGGCCTCCAGTTCGCGGCGGAAGCCGACCTGCTGTCCGAGGGTGGACACGCCCCGCTCGAATCCGAGGGTGGCCATGGCCACCCGCCAGCCGTCGCCGGGGGCGCCGACGACGTGCGAGGCGTGGGTGCGGGCGCCGTCGAAGAACACCTCGTTGAACTCCGACGTCCCGGTGAGCTGGACGATCGGCCGGATCTCCACACCGGGCTGGTCCAGGGGGACAAGCAGGTAGGAAAGGCCGCGGTGGCGGGCCGATCCCGGTTCGGTGCGGGCGACGACGAAGCACCAGTCGGCCTCGTGGGCCAGTGAGGTCCAGATCTTCTGCCCGGTGACCGTCCAGTCGTTCCCGTCGCGCTCGGCGCGGGTCCGCACGTTCGCCAGGTCCGAGCCGGCGTCCGGCTCCGAGTAGCCCTGGCACCACAGCTCCTCGGCGGCGGCGATGGGCGGCAGGAAGCGGTCGCGCTGCTCCGGTGTGCCGAAGGCGATGAGGGTGGGGCCGAGGAGCTGCTCTCCGATGTGGCCCACGCGGGCTGGGGCGTCGGCGAGGGCGTACTCCTCGTGGAAGGCGACCTGCTGTTCGAGGGTCGCACCCCGTCCGCCGTACTCCTCGGGCCAGCCGACGCAGGTCCATCCCGAGGCCGCCATGTGCCGCTCCCAGGCGCGCCGTTCGGCATGGGCCTCGTGCTCGCGTCCCGGTCCGCCTCGCCCGCGCAGGGCGGCGAACTCGCCCGTGAGGTGGGTCCGCAGCCAGCCGCGGACCTCTCTGCGGAACTCCTCGACGTTGCTCATGGGAACTCCTCGACGTTGCTCGTGGCCGTACGTTAACCTACCAAACACTTGTTAGGGAAGGAGGGCGGATGTCCGCTGCCCGCACCACGTCCACGACCCCTGTCCGCTACGAACGCCTCGGCCCGGTGGCCGTGGTCACGATGGACCGGCCCGCGTACCGCAACGCCCAGAACTCCGCGATGACGTACGCCCTGGACCGCGCCTTCTACCGCGCGGCCGACGACGACGGGGTCAAGGTCGTCGTGCTCGCCGGGGCGGGGAGGCACTTCTCCGCCGGCCACGACATCGACACCCCCGAACGGGACGCCCATGTGCCGTTCGACCGCAGGGCCGGACTCTGGTGGGACCACTCGGACAAGGTGGGCGCGGAGAGCCGCTTCGCCCGCGAGTCCGAGGTCTACCTGGGCATGTGCCGGCGCTGGCGCGAACTGCCCAAGCCCATGGTCGCGTCGGTGCAGGGCGCCTGCGTCGCGGGCGGCCTGATGCTCGCCTGGGTGTGCGACCTCATCGTCGCCTCCGAGGACGCGTTCTTCGCCGACCCGGTGGTCCGCATGGGCATCCCCGGCGTCGAGTACTTCGCCCATCCGTGGGTGATGCCGCCGCGCGTCGCCAAGGAGTTCCTCTTCACCGGCGACCGGATGAACGCCCGGCGCGCGTACGAGGTCGGCATGGTCAACCGCGTCGTCCCGGAAGGGGAACTGGCCGCGCGCACCATGGAGTTGGCGGAACGGATCGCCGAGATGCCCCGCATGGGCCTGGCCCTGGCCAAGCGCGCCGTCAACCAGGCCGAGGACCTCCAGGGGCTGCACAGCGGCATGGACTCGGTGTTCGGACTGCACCACCTCGCGCACGCGCACAACGCCGAGACCGGCCCCGACGCCCTCGGCGGCATGGACGTACGCGCCATGAAGGCGGGGGGCGCCTGATGGACCTCGACTTCTCCGCGGCGGAGGACGCCTTCCGGGCCGAGGCCCGCGCCTGGCTCACCGCCCACGTGCCCGGGACCCCCCTGCCCTCCCTGGAGACGGAAGAGGGCTTCGCCGCCCACCGGGAGTGGGAGCGGACCCTGTGCGCGGACCGCTGGTCGGTCGTCTCCTGGCCGGAGGAGTACGGCGGCCGGGGCGCCTCGATCCTCCGGTGGCTGATCTTCGAGGAGGAGTACTACGCGGCCGGGGCGCCCGGCAGGGTCAGCCAGAACGGCATCAACCTGCTCGCCCCCACCCTCTTCGACCACGGCACGGACGAACAGCGCGCCCGCGTCCTGCCCTCCATGGCCCGCGGCGACGTCGTCTGGGCCCAGGCCTGGTCCGAGCCGGAGTCCGGATCCGACCTGGCCTCGCTCCGCTCCACGGCCGAGCGGACCGAAGGCGGCTGGCTCCTGAGCGGCCAGAAGACCTGGTCGTCACGGGCGGCCTTCGCCGACCGCGCGTTCGGCCTGTTCCGCAGCGATCCCGCCGCCGGAAGACGGCACCAGGGCCTGACGTACCTGATGTTCCCGCTGGACGCCGACGGCGTGACCGTACGGCCCATCGGGCGGCTCGACGGCAAGCCCGCCTTCGCCGAACTCTTCCTCGACGACGTGTTCGTGCCCGACGAGGACGTGATCGGCGCCCCGGGACAGGGCTGGCGGGTCGCCATGAGCACCGCGGGCAACGAGCGGGGGCTCACCCTGCGCAGTCCCGGCCGGTTCACGGCCGCGGCCGAGCGGCTCACCGCGCTGTGGCGGGAGAACGCCGACCCCTCCGACACCGCCCTGCGCGACCGGGTCGCCGACGCCGTCATCGGCGCCCGCGCCTACCGCCTGTCCGCCTACGCCGGCGCCTCGCGCATCGCGGCCGGAGGCTCGATCGGCGCCGAGTCCAGCCTCAACAAGGTCTTCTGGTCCGAACTCGACATCGCCCTGCACGAGACCGCCCTCGATCTGCTCGGCCCGTACGGCGAGCTGTCCGACGAGGCCACGGAGGCGCCGGCGCACGGCGGTTGGGCCGAAGGGCACACCTTCTCCCTCGCCGGACCCATCTACGCGGGCACCAACGAGATCCAGCGCGACATCATCGCCGAGCGACTGCTCGGCCTCCCGAAGGGACGCCGGTGATGCGGTTCCTCCTCGACGACGAGCAGCGGGAGTTCGCCCGCTCGCTCGACGGCATGCTCACGGCGGCCGACACCCCCGGGGCCGCTCGGGCCTGGGCGGCCGGGGACACCGCGCCCGGCCGCGCGCTCTGGGGACGGCTCGCGGAGGCGGGCGTCCTCGCCCTCGCCGTACCGGAGAGGCACGAAGGGCTGGGCCCCCTGCCGCTCGAGCTCGCCATTTCCTTCGCGGAGTTGGGACGTCATGTCGTGCCCGGTCCGCTGGTGGAGACGGTGGCAGCGGCCGCGTTCCTCGACCGGCTGGGCGACGAACCGGCCGCGGCGGAGTGGCTGCCGCGGATCGCCGGCGGGAAGGCGCTCGTCTCCCTCTGCGTGCCGGCCGCGAGCGGCCCGTACGCCCTGGATCCGGACGCCGCCGACGCCGTGCTCGTCGTCGACGGCGACACCGCGCGCCTGGCGGAGACCAACGGCCCCCTCCAGCCCTCCGCCGACCCCGTGCGGCGACTGGCGCGCCCGCTCGGCGGAACCGTCCTGGCCCGGGGCCCCGCGGTGGCCGCCGCGGCCTCGCACGCCGCCGAGGTCGCGGCCCTGGCCACCGCCGCCCAGTCCCTCGGCCTCGGCCGCGCGCTCCTCGACCGGACCGTCGGCCACGTCGGGCAGCGCACCCAGTTCGGGGTCGCCATCGGCTCGTTCCAGGCGGTGAAGCACCGCCTGGCCGACACGCTCATCGCCCTGGAGTTCGCACAGCCCCTGCTCCACTCGGCCGCCCTCGCCCTGGCGGCAGGGGCGGACCACGCCTCCGCCGAGATCGCGGCGGCCAAGGTCACGGCCGGCGAGGCCGCGTACGCCGCCGCCCGCACCGCCCTCCAGCTGCACGGCGCCGTCGGCTACACCGAGGAGCTGGACCTCGCCCTGTGGATCCGCAAGGCCCGTCCCCTGCGCGACGCCTGGGGCACCCCGGCCGCCTGCCGCGCCCGCGTCCTCGCTACCGCACCGAAGGGAGCAGGGTCATGAGGCTGACGGAGGAACAGGAGGAGCTGCGGTCCGCCGTGCGGGCCGTGCTCGGCCGCCGTCCGGGGCACGCGGCCTGGCGGCCGCTGACGGAACAGATCGGCGTCGCGGGGCTCGCGGTTCCCGAGGAGTACGGCGGCGCCGGATGCGGAGCACTGGAGGTCCATGTGGTGATGGAGGAGCTGGGACGCGAGCTGAGCCCCGTGCCCTACCTCGGGTCCGCGGTGCTCGTGACGCGGGCGCTGCTCGCCTCGGACGACAGGACGGCGTGCGCGCGGCTGCTGCCGGGGCTGGCCTCGGGTTCCGTGGTGGGTGCCCTGGCGTGGGCTGAGGACGGTTCCTGGGATCCCTCGGCCGTACGGGCCGAGGCTGCTCCGGGGGACGGGGACGGTTGGCGGATCACCGGGACCAAGGAGCACGTGCTCGACGGCGCCGGAGCGGATGTGCTGCTCGTGGCGGCCCGCACGGGAGCGGGGGTCTCGCTCTTCGAGGTGCCGGGGGACGGCCTGGGTGTGGACCGCGGGGCGGCGGTGACGATGGACGCCACCCGGACGCAGTCGCGCGTGGTGCTCACCGGGGCCGTGGGCCGCCTCGTCGGAGCGGAGGGCGCGGCCGAGCGGGTACTGCCGCACGTCCTCGACCTGGCCTGCGTGGCACTCGCCGCCGAACAGGTCGGCGCCGCCTCGCGCTGCCTGGAACTCACGCTCGCCCACGCCCGGGAGCGGGTCCAGTTCGGCCGGCCCATCGGCTCCTTCCAGGCGGTCAAGCACCGCCTCGCGGACGCGTACGTCCTGGTGGAGTCGGCCCGCTCGGCCGCACTCGGCGCCGCCTTCGCGGCGGCGCAGGCTGAGACGGCGGCGGAGGCCGCCACGCCGACGGCGATGGGCTCACCGGAGCTGTCCCGCTGCGCGGCCGCCGCCAAGTCCGCCTGCTCGGAGGCGTTCTCGGTGGTCGCGGGCGAGATGATCCAGCTGCACGGCGGCATCGGGATCACCTGGGAGCACGACGCCCACCGCTACTTCAAGCGCGCCCACGGCTCGTCCCAGCTCTTCGGCCCACCGTCCTGGCACCGGGCCCGCCTGGCGGCCTCCCTGGGCCTCGGCAAGGGCACCCCTTGACCTCGGTGCGGTCAGCCACTAGCTTTCGCTCGACGTAGACCTGAACGACCGAGGGGAGGCGACCGGCGGATGTACACCAGCTCCGACCTGAGTCGCCTCGCCCGCACCACGGCCTGGGTTCCGGGTCGCATCGCGCACGGCTGCTGACACGCCGTTCCGCCGCGCCCTTCCGTGGCGCGATCCCGCACTCCCCCTCACCTTCTCCTGGCACGCCGCTGTCGCGTGCCGTCTCGCGCCCGTCTCCGTCACGTGGCGCCTCCGAGCACAGAAAGCTGCCTGACCTTGGCGAACATGAAGAACCGACCGACCGCGCGCCGATGCGGAGGCCCGTCGTGGTAGCGGCCCGGATCACCGTCAACGGGCGAGAGACACCCCTCGCTCCCGCCGCGCCCCACACCACCGTGCTCGACTTCCTGCGCGAGCGCGGCCTCACGGGCACCAAGGAGGGCTGCGCCGAGGGTGAGTGCGGCGCCTGTTCGGTCCTGGTGGCCCGGCCGGGCGTGGACAAGCCCACCGACTGGGTGGCGGTCAACGCCTGCCTGGTTCCGGCCGCGGCGCTCGACGGTCAGGAGATCGTCACCTCCGAGGGCCTCTCCACCGCCGGAGAACCCGGCAGCCGGCCCGTCCTGCACCCGGTGCAGGAGGAGTTGGCGGTTCGTGGCGGGTCCCAATGCGGCTACTGCACGCCGGGGTTCGTCTGCAGCATGGCCGCCGAGTACTACCGGCCCGACCGCTGTGCGCATCCGGACCCGGCGGACGGCACGACCGACGCCGAGCACGGTCCGAACGGTTTCGACCTGCACGCGCTGAGCGGCAACCTGTGCCGCTGCACCGGCTACCGCCCTATCCGCGACGCCGCGTTCGCCGTGGGCGCACCCGCCGACGACGACCCGCTGGCGCGGCGCCGTGAGCAGAACCCGCCCGCTCCGGTCGCCACCGAATACGCCCGGGACGACCGCGCGTTCCTGCGGAGGGACACCCTCGCCGACACGCTGAGGCTGCTGCGGGAGCGGCCCGGGGCGGTGGTGGTCGCCGGCTCCACCGACTGGGGTGTGGAGGTCAACATCCGTGCCCGGCGGGCGGATTGTGTCGTCGCCGTCGACAGACTGCCCGAGCTGCGCGAACTGCGCGTCGCTTCCGACCACGTCGAGATCGGGGCGTCGCTGACGCTCACCGAGATCGAACGCCGCCTCGACGGCGCCGTCCCTCTGCTCGCGGAACTCTTCCCGCAGTTCGCTTCCCGGCTCATCCGCAACAGCGCGACCCTCGGCGGCAACCTGGGAACGGGCTCCCCCATCGGTGACAGCCCGCCGGTGCTGCTCGCGCTGGACGCGTCGGTGGTGCTCGCAGGCCCCGACGGAGAGCGCGAGGTACCCCTCTCCGCGTACTTCACCGGCTACCGGCAGAGCGTGCGCCGTCCCGGCGAGCTGATCCGCGCGGTGCGGGTCCCGCTGCCGCTGTCGCCGGTCACGGCCTTCCACAAGATCGCCAAGCGGCGTTTCGACGACATCTCCAGCGTGGCGGTCGCCTTCGCGCTCGACATCGAGGGCGGGATCGTCCGTACGGCACGCATCGGCCTGGGCGGTGTGGCCGCCACCCCGATCCGCGCCCGCGCCACCGAGGCCGCCCTGGAGGGCGAGCCGTGGGCGGCGGAGACCGTCGCGGCCGCGGCCGCGGTGCTGCGGGGCGAGGGCACGCCGATGGACGACCATCGGGCCAGCTCCCTCTACCGCTCCGCGATGCTCGGCCAGAGCCTGCTGAAGCTGTACGCGCGAACCACCGAGGCGGTGTCGTCATGAGTCATCTGTCCGAGCGGCCCGAGAAGTCCGTCGTCGGCGTGTCGATGCCGCACGAGAGTGCCGCGCTGCACGTCACCGGCGCCGCGCTCTACACCGACGACCTGGTGCACCGCACCAAGGACGTGCTGCACGCCCACCCGGTCCAGGTCATGAGGGCCCACGGCAGGATCACGGCGCTGCGCACGGCGCCGGCGCTCGCCGTGCCCGGTGTGGTCCGCGTGCTGACCGGCGCCGACGTGCCCGGTGTCAACGACGCCGGGATGAAGCACGACGAACCGCTGTTCCCTGACGAGGTCATGTTCCACGGCCACGCGGTCGCCTGGGTGCTCGGCGAGACCCTGGAGGCGGCCCGGCTCGGAGCGGCGGCCGTCGAGGTGGACCTCGACGAACTGCCCTCCGTGGTCACGCTTCCCGAGGCGATCGCGGCCGGCAGCTTCCACGGAGCCCGGCCCGTGATGACGACCGGTGACGTCGACGCCGGCTTCGCGGACTCCGCGCACGTGTTCACCGGCGAACTCCTCTTCTCCGACCAGGAGCACTTCTACCTGGAGACGCACGCGGCGCTCGCCCACATCGACGAGGGCGGGCAGGTGTTCGTACAGAGCAGCACCCAGCATCCCTCGGAGACCCAGGAGATCGTCGCCCACGTCCTCGGCCTGCACAGCCACGAGGTGACCGTGCAGTGCCTGCGCATGGGCGGCGGCTTCGGCGGCAAGGAGATGCAGCCGCACGGGTTCGCGGCGGTCGCCGCGCTCGGCGCCAGGCTGACCGGCCGGCCGGTCCGGGTACGGCTCAACAGGACCCAGGACCTGACGATGTCCGGCAAGCGGCACGGGTTCCACGCCGAGTGGCGCATCGGCTTCGACGCCGACGGCCGCATCCAGGCCCTGGAGGCCACCCTGACGGCGGACGGCGGCTGGAGCCTGGACCTGTCGGAGCCGGTGGTGGCGCGGGCGCTGTGCCACATCGACAACACCTACTGGATCCCCCACGCGCGCGTCACCGGCCGCATCGCCAGGACCAACAAGGTCTCCAACACCGCCTTCCGCGGCTTCGGCGGGCCCCAGGGCATGCTGGTGATCGAGGACATCATGGGCCGGTGCGCACCGCTGCTCGGCCTGGACCCGAGGGAGCTGCGGGAGCGGAACTTCTACCGCTCCGGTCAGTCCACGCCGTACGGGCAGCCGGTCGTCAGGCCCGAGCGGATCTCCGCCGTCTGGGAGCAGGTCAAGGCCGACGCCCGCCTCGCCGAGCGCGAACGCGAGATCGCCGCCTTCAACGCCGCGCACCCGCACACCAAGCGGGCGCTCGCCCTCACCGGCGTCAAGTTCGGGATCTCGTTCAACCTCACCGCCTTCAACCAGGGCGGCGCGCTGGTGCTGATCTACAAGGACGGCTCGGTCCTGATCAACCACGGCGGCACCGAGATGGGCCAGGGCCTGCACACCAAGATGCTGCAGGTGGCCGCGACCGCGCTCGGCATCCCCCTCCACAAGGTGCGGCTCGCCCCGACGCGTACCGACAAGGTGCCCAACACCTCCGCCACCGCCGCCAGCGCCGGAACGGACCTCAACGGCGCGGCGGTGAAGAACGCCTGCGAGCAGTTGCGCGCGCGACTGCTCCAGGTCGCCGCCACGCAGCTCGGGGCGAACGCCTCGGACGTACGCATCGTCGACGGGGTCGCGCGTACTCCGGGCAGCGACCGGGAGCTGGCCTGGGACGACCTCGTGCGGACCGCGTACCTCCAGCGGGTCCAGCTGTCCGCGGCCGGTTTCTACCGTACGGAGGGCCTGCACTGGGACGCCAAGGGGTTCCAGGGCTCCCCGTTCAAGTACTTCTCCCACGGCGCCGCCGCGGCCGAGGTCGAGGTGGACGGCTTCACCGGCGCGTACCGCCTCCGGCGGGTGGACATCGTGCACGACGTCGGCGACAGCCTGTCCCCGATGATCGACATCGGTCAGGTCGAGGGCGGTTTCGTGCAGGGCGCGGGCTGGCTGACCCTTGAGGACCTGCGGTGGGACGCCGGTGACGGACCGGGCCGCGGGCGGCTGCTCACGCAGGCGGCGAGCACGTACAAGCTGCCGAGCTTCTCGGAGATGCCCGAGGAGTTCAACGTCACGCTGCTCGAGAACGCCACCGAAGAGGGCGCGGTGTACGGGTCGAAGGCGGTGGGCGAGCCTCCGGTGATGCTCGCGTTCTCGGTGCGGGAGGCGTTGCGGCAGGCCGCCGCCGCGTTCGGGCCCGCCGGGGTCGCCGTCGAGCTGGCGTCGCCCGCGACGCCGGAGGCCGTGTACTGGGCGGTCCAGGCGGCCCGCCGGGCCGCCGGGGCGGAGGGAGCGGTCGCCGGGGCTGAGGAAACGGCCGTCGGAGCTGAGGAAGCGGCTGTCGGAGCTTCAGAAGTGGTCGGCAGTGCCTGACATGACGTGGGTCGCCGCGGTCGCGGGGCTGCGGGCACGCCGGGAGTTCGGCGTGCTCGTGACCGTCGCGACCGTGCGCGGCCACGCCCCGCGCAACGCCGGCGCGAAACTCGTCGTGGGGCGGAGCGAGACGTGGGGCTCGATCGGCGGCGGCAACGTCGAGGCCGTCGCGATCGACCGGGCCCGGGAGATGTTCCTCGCCGCCGGGCCCGAGCCGGAGCTGATCGACTTCGCCCTCAACGACAAGGTGACAAACCGGCACGGCGTCCAGTGCTGCGGTGGAACGGTCTCGGTGCTGCTCGAACCGCTGCCGGTGGTACGGGCGGTGGCGATCTTCGGCGTCGGGCACGTCGGGATGGAACTGGCGCGCGTCCTGGCGCGCCAGGACCTCGACCTCCATCTGGTCGACAGCCGCGCCGACCTCCTCGCCGAGGAGCGGCTCGCCGTCCTCGGGGACGCGGTGGCGCGGGTGCGGGTGCACCACACGCCACTGCTGCCGGAGGAGGTCCTCGACGAGCTGCCGCCCGGCACCCACGTCCTGATCATGACCCACGATCACGCCGAGGACGCCGCGCTGTGCGACGCCGCCCTGCGGACCGACCATCTCGGCTCCGTCGGGCTCATCGGGTCGGCGGCCAAGTGGTCGCGGTTCCGCGGACGCCTCCTCACGGAGGGCGGTCACGACGAGGCCGCCGTCGACCGGATCAAGACCCCGATCGGGCTCGCCGGCATCACCGGCAAGGAGCCCGCCACCATCGCCGTCAGTGTCGCCGCCGACCTGCTGCGCGCCTTCGAGACCGAGGGGGGCTGATACGGCCAAGAGGAAGGGCGGGCTCCGACCGCGAGGGCGCCGGCCCTCGAAAGCCGCTCGGGGCCCGGCCCTGCCCGTGTTTCCGGCGGGTCCGCGGGGGCCGGTGTCGCGCAACCATCGCTCCGGTGTCACACGTTCGTCACACCCCCATCGTCGTCCCATCGCACAGCGTCGCCGCGAGGTGGCTTGAAAGCATGCGGTTCGACGCCGCGCTCCCGCGGCGTCGTCGATCACCTCACATACTGCGCTGACCGGCGGCGGGCGCGCTCTCGCGTCCCGCGCCGGTTCGACCACTCGACCTCATCCCAAGCTCCTGGGGGAGACTTGCGCGCACAAGTGAAGCGAGCACGCGCCTTCACCATCGCGGCGGCCACATCGGTGGCCCTCGTAGCAGGCATGACCGGCCCCGCGACGGCGATCGCCGCGTACGCGAAGGCCGCACCGGACACCGCACGCGCCGACGGCGGCCAACGGATCCCGCTCATCACGGGCGACCGTGTGGTGGTGGACGCGAAGGGCCGGATGGTGGGCTTCGAGTCCGCCGTGGGCCGTGAGCACATACCCGTACAGGTACAGCGCACCCCGGGCCACACCCTGGTGGTGCCCGCCGACGCCCAGCGCCTGATCGCCACGGGCAGGCTCGACCAGCGGCTCTTCGACCTCGACGTCCTCACCGACCCGCGGCTCCGCGAGAGCCACCGCACCGGACTCAAGCTGATCGTGCGGTACGAGGGGGGTGCCGGCGCCGCACGGGCCGAGGTGCGTACGGCGGGCGACACCCAGCTGCGGCGCACGTTCCCGACCATCGACGCCGACGCCATCCGCACGTCGCCGGACGACGTGGCCGAGGTGTGGGAGGCCCTGACGAACCGGCGGAGCGGCGGGGCGCGCGCCGCCGCCTCCGGCATCGGCTCGGTGTGGCTGGACGGGGTGCGCGGGGCGAGCCTGGACCGCGGCGTCCGGCAGATCGGCGCCGACAAGGCGTGGGAGTCCGGGTTCGACGGTACGGGCGTCAGGATCGCCGTCCTCGACACCGGCGTCGACAAGACCCACGAGGACCTCAGGACCCGCGTCGTCGGCGAGAAGAACTTCTCCGCCTCCCCCGACGCCGTGGACCGCGTCGGGCACGGCACGCACGTCGCGTCGATCGCCGCGGGCACCGGCGCCAGGTCCGGCGGCCGGTACAAGGGCGTCGCCCCCGGCGCCGAGGTGATCAGCGGGAAGGTCCTCGACGACGAGGGTTACGGGGACGACTCCGCCGTCATCGCGGGCATCGAGTGGGCCGCCGCCGAAGGCGCGGACGTGGTCAACCTCAGCCTGGGCAGCCCCGACAGCCCCGGTGTCGACCCCCTTGAGGCCACGGTCGACAGGCTGTCCGCCCAGAAGGGGATCCTGTTCGCCGTGGCGGCGGGCAACGACGGCGAGTCCGGCGCGTCGACGATCGGCTCCCCGGGCAGCGCGGACGCCGCGCTGACCGTCGGCGCCGTGGACAAGGACGACAGACTCGCGCCCTTCTCCAGCACCGGCCCGCGCGTCGACGACGGCGCCGTCAAGCCGGACGTGACCGCGCCCGGTGTCGCCGTCACCGCGGCCGCCGCCCCCGGCAGCGCCCTCGACACGCGCCCGGGCACGCCGCACCCGGCGCCGGGCTACCTCCAGCTCGACGGTACGTCGATGGCGACCCCGCACGTCGCGGGCGCGGCGGCGATCCTGAAGCAGCGGCACCCGGACTGGAAGTCCACCGAGCTGAAGGGCGCGCTGACCGCGTCCACGAAGGGGGGCGCCCACACCGCCTTCCAGCAGGGCTCGGGCCGTGTCCAGGTCGACAAGGCGCTGACCCAGAGCGTGATCGCCGATCCGGTCTCGCTGAACTTCGGCACGGCGCGGTGGCCGCACGCCGACGACCGGCTCCTCACCAGGAAGGTCGTCTACCGCAACCTGGGGACCGGTGACGTCACCCTCGACCTGGCGGTGTCGACGCTCGATCCGTCGGGAAAGCCGGCCCCGGCCGGGTTCTTCTCGCTCGGCGCCTCCAAGGTGACCGTGCCCGCGGGCGGCACGGCCGAGGTCGACCTCGTCGCCGACACCAGGATCGGTGACGCCGACGGCACCTACTCGGGCCATGTCACCGCCACCGGCGCGGGCCAGTCCGTGCGCACGGCCGCGGTGGCCACCCGGGAGGCGGAGTCGTACGACGTGACCGTGAGGGCGGTGGACCGTGACGGTACGGACGCCGAGAACTTCTCCAGCACCCTGACGGGCGTCGCCGGAGCCGCCACCGGCTTCCAGGCCCGTGTCGACGACGAGCCGGGCAGCCACACGATCCGCGTGCCCAAGGGCTCGTACACGTTCAACACGGCCGTCTACCAGGACCCTTCGGACTACGCGAAGGGCACCGACTGGATCGCCCAGCCGAAGCTGGACGTGTCCGGTGACACGACGGTCACCGCCGACGCCCGCACCACGAAGCCGGTGGACCTCACCGTGCCCGGCATCGACCGGGCGGACTACGCGGGGACGTACTACGAGGTCGGCACCGGGAGCGGCCGCGTCGGCAACGGCTGGGTCCTGCGGGGCTTCACGGGCTTCCGCACCGCCCACCTGGGTCCCGCCGTCACCGACGGCACGCTCCTGCAGACCTGGGACGCGCACTTCCTCAAGGACGCCGGCAGCCAGTACTCGGTGGCCTTCGGCGGCAAGGCGAACACGGTCGCGACCGGCTACACCCGGCACGTGAAGGCGGACGAACTGGCCACGCTCAAGGTCCGTCTCGGCGCCTCGGCCCCCGGGAAGTCGACGCTCACCTCCCCGTACGCCCATCTGCCGGGCGCGCCGGAGGGCAACGGCTTCTCCGCCCCGCAGGCGGCCCCCGGAACCCGTACCTTCCATGTCTCCACCGCCGACGGCGTGAAGTGGCTGACCAGGTTCAACCAGCTGGGCGCGGTCGACGAGTGGGGTTACCCGGCCTTCGAGGGCGGCTACGAGATGGTCCGGCCGAAGCGTTACGCGGCGGGCGGGACGTACCGGGAGACGTTCAACACGGGCGTCTTCGGGCCGGTCCTGGGCGAGGGCATGGGTGTCTTCCGTACCGCGCCCGACCCGGAGACGGGCGAGCAGCGGCTCTACGGCTCCCTGCCCCTGTTCGCGGACGGCAAGGGCCATGTCGGTGTCCCGGTGAACGTCTCCGCCACGACGAAGCTGTACCGCGACGGTGTCGAGGTCGGCGCGAACGACGATCCGCTGACCGGGTGGCAGCCCTTCACGGTGGACGGGGCCGACGCCGCGTACCGCCTGGAGACCTCGGTGGAGCGTCCGGCGGGGCTCGCCGCGGTCTCCACCCGGATCGACGCCGCCTTCACGTTCCGCTCGGGGCAGGTCGCGGCCACCACTGCGCTTCCGGTGTCGACGGTCCGTTTCGCGGCCCCCGTGGACCTCGCCTCGCGCGTCCCGGCGGGCCGGCAGGTCCGGGTCCCGGTGACCGTACAGGGCTCGGCGGCCGGGGGCAATCTCAAGTCGATGACTGTCTCGGTGAGTTACGACGACGGGAAGACCTGGCGTCCCGCGCAGGTCCGCGACGGCGTGATCTCCGTGACGAGTCCGGCGAAGGACAGCGGGATCTCGTTCTCCGCCGTGGTCACGGACAAGCAGGGCAACACGTCGACGCTGAAGATCCACAACGCGTGGCTCGGCAAGTGACCCTGTCCCGCTGAGCGTTGTCTCCTGTCCCGGCGTCACCACCTCTAGTGGGGGCGCCGGGACGTCGCGTTCACGCGCGTGAGGCCGCCCGCATGCCCCTGGCACGCGCGGTGTGCGCGGCCGTGTCGGAGCCGAAGCGGTCGAGGACCTCCCGGGCGAGGTCCGGCCGGGAGGCCGAGGCCAGGACGCCTCCGCCGAAGGTGGAGGTGAGGGCGGTGTCGCCCGGCAGCGGGCCGACGACGGTGACGCCCGGCAGGTCCATCAGCTCGCTGTGCTGCTGGAACGCCAGCTCGGCGCGGCCCGAGGAGAGCAGACTGCCGGCCGGCACCCCCGGGGGCGCCTGGACGAGCCGTCCTGCGAGCACGTCGGCGAGCCCCAGCCGGGCGATGAGACCGGTCAGTTGCGTCCCGCTGGGGCCGGTGGAGTACGCGATCCTCGGTGCGGACCGCAGCACGGCCCGCAGGTCGGCCTCCGAGTCGAGCGCCGGAACAGGTGATCCCTCCGGTACGGCGGCGACGACCTGGGAGATCCACAGCGGTCGCGCCGTGCCCGCCAGGACGTGGCCCTCCTTCTCCAGGGCGGCCAGCGCTCCGTCGGCGAGCACGAGCAGGTCGGCCTCCGCGCCCTCGCGCACCCGCCGTGCGATCTCGACGCCGCCCGCGGACTCGAAGCGCACGGTCAGTCCGTGCGCGAGCCGAAGGTGTGCGGACAGCTCGGCGAGCAGCGGTCGTGTCGCCATCGAGGACAGCCCGGAGATCTCTCGGTTCACGTCGCCTCCTTGGTGTCCGGCAGATGCTACGACGCCCCTCCGGGGCGATCAACGCCGGTCTGCGAGACTGGCCGGGTGAGCGCGACCCGGAGCACAGCGGCTGGAAAAGTCCTCGACGTCCTCGCGGTCTTCGACCGGGAGCACCCGTCGCAGACGCTGTCGGAGATCGCCCAGCGCACCGGCATGGCCCTGAGCACGACGCACCGGGTCGTCTCCGAGCTGGCGGGATGGGGGGCGCTGGAGCGCGCGGAGGACGGGTCGTGGCACGTCGGCCTCCGGCTCTGGGAGATCGCCTCGGGCTGCCCGCGCACCCAGATCCTGCGCGATGTCGCCCTGCCCTTCATGCAGGACCTCTACGAGGCGACCCACGAGAACATCCAGCTCGCGGTCCGCGAGGGGACGGAGCTGGTCTTCGTCGAGCGGATCGCCGGGCACCGGTCGGTGGAGCTGCTGACGATGGTGGGGAGCCGGTTCCCGATCGGCTCCACCGGGATGGGGCGGGTCCTGCTTGCCCACGCCCCGGCGGACCTCCAGGAGGAGGTCCTCGCCTCGCCGCTGCGGGCCTGGACCCCGCACACCGTCACGGACCCGACGACGCTGCGCGCGCAGCTGGACCGCATCCGGCGCGAGCAGGTCTTCGTGAGCGACCGGCAGCTCTCCGAGAGCACGGTCGCGGTGGCCACGCCCGTGCGGACCGGGCGCAACGGGCCGGTCGGCGCGGCCCTGGGGATCGTGTTCACGGCGCGTGGCGCGAGCCGTGCCCGCGGGCTGCGTGAGCCGCTGCTGAGGGCCGCGTACGGAATCTCCGACGAACTCGGCCGGCGGGCCCGGCCGATCGCCTGAGACCGTCAGCGCACTCGCCCGACCACCTGAGCATCGGCGCATCCGCCCGACCGCCTGAGACCGGGTGGGCTTCCGCCTGACGGAAACGCCGGAGACCGGCCGCACTCCCGGGTGTCAACGTTCGACCTGTCCCGGACGTTCACCCTCGCTCAGGAGATGCCATGGCCGACGCCGCCGTCGACACCGTTGCCTCGGTTCCCGTCGCAGTCATCGGGGCAGGCCCCGCCGGTCTGATGCTGGCTCACCGCCTCGCCCGCGCCGGAGTCGAGACGATCGTGGTCGACACCCGCACCCGGCGTGAGATCGAGACGACGCAGCGGGCCGGCATCCTGGAGGCCGACGCGGCCCGGGACCTGGTGGAGACCGGCGTCTCCGACCGGATCCTGCGCGACGGCCACGAACACGAGGGCACCGAGCTGCGCTTCGGCGGCCGGGCGCACCGCATCCACTTCAAGGCGCTGGTCGGCGCGTCGGTGTGGCTCTACCCGCAGACCGACGTGTTCGTCGACCTGGCCGACGCGCGGGAGCGCGACGGCGGCACGGTCCACTTCGGTGTCAAGGACACCGAAGTACTCGACGTCACCACCGGCGCTCCCCGGGTCCGCTACACCGCGGCCGACGGATCCCGGCACGAGATCCGCGCGCGGTACGTGGTCGGCGCGGACGGCTCCCGGAGCATGTGCCGCGATCTCGTCCCCGAGGACCGGCGGGTGCGGTACGGCAAGGAGTACCCCTTCGCGTGGTTCGGCATCCTCGCCGAGGCCCCGCCGAGCGCGTCCGAGCTGGTCTACGCCCACTCCGAGCACGGGTTCGCGCTGATCAGCCGACGGACCGAGACCGTGCAGCGGATGTACTTCCAGTGCTCCCCCGGCGAGTCCGTCGACGCCTGGCCGGACGACCGCGTCTGGGAGACGCTCCAGGCCCGGGTGGCCGGCGAGGACGGCTTCCGCCTGAACGAGGGCCCGGTCCTGGACAAGGCGGTCCTGCGGTTCCGTTCGTTCGTGCAGGAGCCGATGCGCTGGGGCTCGATGCTGCTCGCCGGCGACGCCGCGCACACCGTGCCGCCGACCGGCGCCCGTGGGCTCAACCTCGCGCTGCACGACGTGAAGATCCTGGCCGAGGTCCTGCCGCGGGCGCTCGGCACGGCCGGAGAGGCCGCGCTCGACGACTACCAGCCGCGCGCGATGCGGCGGGTCTGGCGGGCGCAGAACTTCTCCCACTGGATGACGCAGCTGCTGCACACCGCGCCCGGCGACTCGCCGTTCGACCTGCGGCGCCGAATCGGCGAGCTCGACAACGTGGTGGCCACGCGCGCCGGCCGCGCCTACCTCGCCGAGCAGTACACCGGCTGGCCCGCCGGCTCCCGGGGCTGACCCGGACGAACCCCAGGGCCGACCCCGACGAACCCAGGAGACACGCCTTGATCATCGACTGTCACGGTCACTTCACCACGGCGCCGCCCCAGCTCGCGCGCTGGCGCGAACGGCAGGTGGCGGCGGCCGGCTCCCCCGCGGACGCGCCCGACCCCGGCGACCTCGTCATCACCGACGACGACCTGCGCGAGGCGATCGAGAACAACCAGCTGCGGCTCATGGACGAGCGGGGCAGCGATCTGACGATCTTCTCCCCGCGGGCCAGCTTCATGGCCCACCACATCGGCGACTTCCGCGTCTCCTCGACCTGGGCGCGGATCTGCAACGACCTGGTCCACCGTGTCAGCGGGCTCTACCCCGACCGCTTCGCGATGGGCGCGATGCTGCCCCAGTCGCCCGGCGTCGACCCGGCCACCTGTGTGCCCGAGCTGCGCCGGGCGGTCGAGGAACTCGGTGCGGTGACGGTCAACCTCAACCCCGATCCGTCGGGCGGCGGCTGGACCGCGCCGCCGCTCACGGACCGCTCCTGGTACCCGCTGTACGAGGCGATGGCCGAGTACGACATCCCCGCGATGATCCACGTCAGCACGTCGTGCAACCCGGCCTTCCACACCACGGGCGCCCACTACCTGAACGCCGACACCACGGCGTTCATGCAGCTGCTGCAGGGCGACCTCTTCGCCGACTTCCCGTCGCTGCGCTTCGTGATCCCGCACGGCGGGGGCGCGGTGCCCTATCACTGGGGCCGGTTCCGCGGTCTGGCGATGGCGCTCGGCCGGCCGGATCCCGAGACGCTGCTCGACAACGTCTTCTTCGACACCTGCGTGTACCACCAGGCCGGCATCGACCTGCTCACCCAAGTCATACCCAGCCGTTCCCTGCTCTTCGCCAGCGAGATGATCGGCGCGGTCCGCGACGTCGACCCGCTCACCGGCCACCACTTCGACGACACGCGGCGGTACGTCGAGGCCTGCCCGAACCTCGACGACGAGGAGCGGGCCGCCGTCTACTCCGGCAACGCCCTGCGCGTCCACCCCCGGCTCGCCGCCCGGCTCGCCGTCGCCGACCTCTGACCCAGGAGAACGCCCCATGGAACACACCCGGACAGGTGTCGTCCACACCTCGATCAGCCGCACCGACCCCGAGGAGGTCGCCGCCCTGTCGGCGTACGGCGTCGCGACGATCCACGAGGCCATGGGCCGGGTGGGCCTGATGCGCCCCTACCTGCGGCCCGTCTACCCCCGAGCCCGGCTGTGCGGCACGGCGGTGACCGTGCTGCTGCAGCCCGGCGACAACTGGATGCTGCACGTCGCCGCCGAGCAGATCAGGGAGGGCGACGTGGTGGTCGCGGCCTGCACGACCGAGAGCGAGGACGGATTCTTCGGCGAGCTGCTCGCCACCTCGTTCCGCGCCCGCGGTGGCCAGGGCCTGGTCATCGACGGCGGCGTGCGCGACGTGGCCGACCTGGAGCGGATGGACTTCCCGGTGTTCGCCCGCGCGGTCAACGCCAAGGGCACGGTCAAGGCCACCCTCGGTTCGGTCAACGTGCCGGTGGTCTGCGCCAACGCCCTGGTCAACCCCGGCGACGTCGTCGTGGCGGACGGCGACGGCGTCGTGGTCGTGCCGCGCGAGCGCGCCGCCGAGGTCGCCGAGGCGGCGGCACTGCGCGAGGCGGCCGAGGAGGGCAAGCGTGCGCGGTTCCGCGCGGGCGAACTCGGCCTGGACATGTACGGGATGCGCGGCCCGCTGGCCGATCTCGGCCTGCGTTACGAGGAGTGAGGATGACGACGAGCTTCACGAAGACTCCCGGCTGGCTGGACTGGTACGCCGGTCCGAGCCGGCCGCACTACCGGCTGCCCGAGGGCGCCGTCGACGCGCACTGCCATGTGTTCGGGCCGGGGGCCGTGTTCCCGTTCGCGCCCGAACGGAAGTACACGCCGTGCGACGCGTCCAGGGACCAGCTCTTCGCCCTGCGCGACCACCTGGGCTTCGCCCGTTCCGTGGTGGTCCAGGCGACCTGCCACGGCGCCGACAACAGCGCCATGGTCGATGCCCTGCGGGCCTCCGGAGGGCTGGCCCGGGGCGTGGCGACGGTGCGGCCGGACGTCTCCGACACCGAGCTGCGGGAACTGCACGAGGCGGGTGTGCGCGGCGTGCGGTTCAACTTCGTCAAGCGGCTCGTCGACGCGGCGCCGCGGCAGGACCTGCGGGACGTCGCCCTGCGGATCGCCCCGTACGGCTGGCACGTCGTCGTCTACTTCGAGGCGGGCGACCTGCCGGACCTGCGTGACTTCCTCCTGTCGGTCCCGGTCCCGGTCGTGATCGACCACATGGGCCGGCCCGATGTCACCAAGGACCCGGACGGTCCGGAGTTCGGGGCGTTCCTCGACCTCATGCGGGCCCGGCCGGACATCTGGTGCAAGGTGACGTGCCCGGAGCGGCTGTCCGTGAACGGTCCGCCCGCCCTGGACGGCGAGCGGTCGGCGTACCGCGACGTCGTCCCCTTCGCCCGCCGGGTGGTCGAGGAGTTCCCCGACCGGGTGCTGTGGGGCACGGACTGGCCGCACCCGAACCTCGTCTCCCACATGCCCGACGACGGCCTGCTCGTCGACTTCGTCCCGCACATCGCCCCCACGCCGGAGCTGCGGCGCAAGCTCCTCGTCGACAACCCGACGCGCCTGTACTGGCCGGACGCCGGCTGACCCGCCTCACGATCGGAGTCCGAACATGTCACTGGACAAGACGTACAAACTGGTGCCGGGGACCATCGTCTTCGACGCCGAGCAGTCCGCCAGGGGCTATCACCTCAACCAGTTCTGCATGTCGCTGATGACCGCGGAGAACCGCGAGCGCTACCTCGCCGACGAGCGTGCCTACCTGGACGCGTGGCCGCTGCGGGAGGAGCAGAAGCGGGCCCTGCTCGACCGCGACCTGAACGCGGCCATGGACGAGGGCGGCAACATCTACTTCCTCGCCAAGTGGGGCGCCACGCTGGGGCTCTCGTTCCAGCAGATGGCGGGGTCGATGACCGGCATGACGGAGGAGGAGTACCGGGCGATGATGGCCGGCGGCGGCCGCTCCGTCGAGGGCAACCGCATCGACCACGCCGTCCTCGAAGCGGCGCACGCCGATGCGGCGCCCCCCGCCGAGCACGCCACGATCACGGGCGCGGTCTTCACCTCGCACGTGCCGGCGATCGGCGCGGCGATGGACCACGGCAAGACCCACGAGCCCTACTGGAAGCCGGTCTTCGAGGGGTACGACTTCTCCAAGGAGTGGGAGAGGGAGAACCTCCCCGATGTGATCTTCCTGGTCTACAACGACCACGCGTCCGCATTCGACCTGTCGTTGATCCCGACGTTCGTCCTCGGTACGGGCGCGGCCTACGCCACCGCCGACGAGGGGTACGGGCCCCGCCCCGTCCCCGGCGTCGAGGGCGATCCCGACCTGGCCGCGCACATCGCGCACTCGCTGGTGCGGGACGACTTCGACCTCACGCTCGCCAACGAGATGACCGTCGACCACGGCCTGACCGTCCCGCTGTCCCTGATGTTCGGGGACGTCGAGAAGTGGCCGTGCAAGGTGATCCCGTTCCACGTGAACGTGGTGCAGTACCCCGTGCCCTCGGGCGCCCGCTGCTTCCGGCTCGGCCAGGCGCTGCGCCGGGCCATCGAGTCGTACGACAGACCGCTGAAGGTCCAGGTGTGGGGCACCGGTGGCATGAGCCACCAGCTGCAGGGTCCACGGGCAGGACTGATCAACCGGGAGTGGGACAACGCGTTCCTCGACCGGCTGATCGAGGACCCGGCCGGCCTGTCGCGGGTGCCGCACCTGGAGTACGTCCAGGAAGCCGGCTCGGAGGGCATCGAGCTCGTCATGTGGCTGATCGCCCGGGGGGCGTTGAGCGACGTGGACGGAACCGGACGGGTCGACGTCAAGCACCGCTTCTACCATGTGCCGGCGTCCAACACCGCCGTCGGCCACCTGATCCTCGAGAACCGTCCCCGGGCCCAGGAGCCCGCCGAAGGAGTGAACTGACATGACCGACGACCGAACCCTCAGGATCGCCCTGGCCGGAGGCGGCGCCTTCGGCGCCAAGCACGCGGCCGCGCTCCGGCGCATCGAGGGCGTCGAGGTGGCCGCCGTGGTGAGCAGCAGCCTGGAGAGTGCACGGAAGTTCGCCGCGGATCAGGGGGTCGGCCGCGCCGTGGCGTCCCTGGACGAGGTGCTCGCGATGGACGACGTCGACGCCGTCGTGCTCGCCACCCCCACCCCGCTGCACGCCGGGCAGACCCTGGCCTGTCTCGAAGCCGGCAAGCACGTCCAGGTCGAGATCCCGCTCGCCGACTCCCTCGGCGACGCCGAGGCGTGCCTGGCGGCGCAGGAGCGGACCGGTCTCGTCGCCATGGTGGGCCACACCCGGCGCTTCAACCCGAGCCACCAGTGGCTGCGGCAGCGGATCCGGGCCGGCGAGTTCGGCATCCAGCAGATGGACGTGCAGACGTACTTCTTCCGCCGCACGAACCTCAACGCGCTCGGCGAGCCGCGCTCGTGGACGGACCACCTGCTGTGGCACCACGCGGCGCACACCGTCGATCTCTTCGCGTACCAGACCGGATCGCCGATCGTGCAGGCCAACGCGATCCAGGGTCCGGTCCACCCCGGGCTCGGCATCGCGATGGACATGTCGATCCAGTTGCGCGCGGCGAACGGCGCGCTCTGCACACTGTCGCTGTCGTTCAACAACGACGGGCCGCTCGGCACGTTCTTCCGCTACATCGGCGACAGCGGCACCTATCTCGCGCGCTACGACGACCTGTTCACCGGCAAGGACGAGCCGATCGACGTCAGCGGGGTCGCCGTGTCGATGGACGGCATCGAGCTGCAGGACCGTGAGTTCGTCGCGGCGATCCGCGAGGGCCGCGAGCCGAACTCCTCGATCGCCCAGGTCATGTCCTGCTACCGGACCCTCGCTGCCCTGGAGGAGCAGCTCACCGCCGCCCCGGCCTTCTGAGATTTCACGACGGAGTGCCGGTCGCCACCTCATGGGGCGACCGGCACTCCGGCATGTGTGTCGTGGGTCGGTCAGGCGTAGTGGCGGTAGACGGCCTCGGCGACGCAGGCCGGCTTGGAGCTGCCCTCGACCTCGACGGTGAACGTGATCGGCATCTGCACGCCGTTGCCCTTGACCTCCTCCACGGTGCCGACGACACCGTGGAGTCGGATCCTCGCGCCGACGGGGACGGGGCTGGGGAAACGGACCTTGTCCAGGCCGTAGTTGACGCTCATCCGGGTGCCGGTGATGGTGAGCAGCTCGCCGAAGAGCGGGATGATCAGGGAGAGGGTGAGGTAGCCGTGGGCGATGGGGCCGCCGAAGGGCCCGTCCTTGGCCCTCTCCGGGTCCGTGTGGATCCACTGGTGGTCGTCGGTGGCGTCGGCGAAGGTGTTCACCCGGTCCTGGGTGATCTCCCTCCACTCGGTGCGGCCGAGGTCGGCTCCGGCGAGGGATGTGAGGGCGGCGAGGCTGTCGGCGAGGGTGGGCATGGGGTTCCTTTCGATGGCGCGGGCTGAGGGAGGGTGCCGCTCGAACGCCTTCACGGCCGGGAGTGTTCGGTCGGCTCTGTCGCGAACGCCTCGCGCACGGCGGGTTTGATGATCTTTCCGGTGGCCGTGCGGGGCAGTCGGTCCGTGAGGACGACGGACCTGGGGATCTTGTACTTGGCGAGCCGCCCCCGCAGATGGCCGAGGAGGTCGTCCTGGGTCGCCGGGGCGCCGGGTTCGAGGACGACGACGGCGCGGCCGACCTCGCCCCACACGGGGTCGGGGACGCCGATGACCGCGCATTCGGCGACGGCGGGGTGGTCGAGGAGCGCGTCCTCGACCTCGGCCGGGTAGACGTTCTCACCGCCGGAGACGTACATGTCCTTGACCCGGTCGACGAGGTAGGCGTATCCGTCGGCGTCGGTCCTGGCGATGTCCCCGGTGCGCAGCCAGCCGTCGTCGGTGAAGGCGGCCGTGGTGTCCTCGGGCCGGTTCCAGTAGCCGGCCATGACGTGTGGGCCGTGGACGAGGACCTCGCCGCGTGAGCCGGGTGCGGCGTCGGCGCCGTCGGGCAGGACGACGCGGGTGTCCGTGAAGAAGTGTGGGACGCCGGCGGAGCCGGCCTTGGCCGCTGTCTGCTCCCGGTCGAGGAAGAGGATGCCGGGGGACGCCTCGGTCATGCCGTAGCCCTGGCTGAAGGCGAGGCCGCGGTCGACGTACGCGGCGATGGTGCGGGCCGGGACCGGAGCGCCGCCGCAGTTGAGGGTGCGGAGGCTGGAGAGGTCGGTGCCCGCCCAGCGGGGCCGGGACGCCATCGCGTCGTACATGGTGGGGACGCCGAACATGTACGTGACGCGGCGGCGCTCGACGAGGTCGAGGACCCGGTCGGCGTCGAAGGCGGCGAGCAGGATCACTCGGCCGCCCTTGAGGAGGGTGGGCAGGCAGGTCATGTTGAGGCCGGCGGTGTGGAACAGCGGGGCCACGACGAGGGTGACCTCGTCGGCGGTGAGGTCGGTGTCGACGAGGACGTTGACGCTGTTCCACACGATGTTGGCGTGGGAGAGGACGGCTCCCTTGGGGCGGCCCGTGGTCCCGGAGGTGTACATGATCATGCACGGGTCCTCGGGGGCCACGGCCACGTCCAGGGGCTCGTCGGGGGCACCCGCGAGCAGCTCCTCGTAGCCGAGAGTGCCGTCTCCGGGTCCTTCGAGCGCGATCCGGTGGCGCACCCCGGCCTGGTCGGCCGCGGCGCGGGCGCCCCCGTCCTGTTCGGGGGCGTGGACGAGGACGACGCTGCCGGAGTCGGCGAGGTTGTACGCCAGCTCGGGGGCGGCGAGGCGGGTGTTGAGCGGGACGAAGACGGCACCGAGCGCTCCGGCGGCGAACAGCGTCTCCAGGAAGGCCGGGTGGTTGGGTCCCAGGTAGGCGATCCGGTCACCGCTCGTCACGCCGAGGGCGCGCAGGGCGTGGGCGAGCCGCAGGACGCGCCGGTGGAGTTCGCGGTAGGTGAGGGCGCGGTCCTCGTGGACGACGGCGGTCCGGTCGGGTGTCCTGCGGGCCCGGCGGGCCGGCCAGGAGCCGATGCCCTGGTTCAGCACGGGGTGTTCCCCGCGTCGCCGGACAGACCGAGGAGGCGGGCGGCGTTCTCCTTGAGGATCTTCGGCCGGACCTCGGGCCTGATGTCGAGCGCGGCGAAGTCGGTGAGCCACCGGTCGGGGGTGATGACCGGGTAGTCGGAGCCGAAGAGGACCTTGTCCTTGAGCAGGGTGTTCGCGTAGCGCACGAGTTGCGGCGGGAAGTACGTGGGCGACCAGCCGGACAGGTCGATGTACACGTGCGGTTTGTGGGTGGCGACCGCGAGGGCCTCGTCCTGCCAGGGGAAGGACGGGTGGGCGAGGACGATCCTCAGTTCGGGGAAGTCGACGGCGACGTCGTCGACCGCCATGGGGTTCGAGTACTTCAGCCGGATGCCGCCGCCGCCCGGGACGCCGGCGCCGATGCCGGTCTGGCCGGTGTGGAAGAGGGCGGGCACGCCGAGTTCCTCGATGGCCTCGTACAGCGGGTAGGCGAGGCGGTCGTCCGGGGAGAAGGCCTGGATGCTGGGGTGGAACTTGAAACCGCGCACCCCGTACTCCTCCACGAGGCGCCGGGCCTCGCGGACCCCCGCCCGGCCCTTGTGCGGGTCGACGCTCGCGAACGGGATCAGGACGTCGGCGTGGGCGGCGCAGCTCTCGGCGATCTCCTCGTTGGGGATCCGCGGGTGGCCGGTGGCGTGTTCGGCGTCGACGGTGAAGACGACGGCCGCCATGCGGCGTTCACGGTAGTGCGCGGCCGTCTCGTCGATGGTCGGCTGCCGGTGGCCGTGGGCCTTGAAGTACGCCTCGGAGGCGCCGAGCAGCTCGGGGCTGAGGGCCCCGTGGCCGTCCTTGGAGATCTCGGCGTGGGTGTGCATGTCGATGGCGGTCAGCGCGTCGAGGTCGAGCGCGCCGCGGTGGGCGCGGTCGGCCATCTCACGCCTCCAGGGCCTGCGGCGCGGGGATGCCGTAGGTCTCGGGCTCGGCACCGACGCCGTCCGGCCATGCGGCGGTGATCGCGTCGGCGCTCCAGCCGCCGTCGGCGAAGGCGACCGCCTTCTCCTTGGGGTGCGCCCACAGGGCAAGCCGGTCGCCGCCGATGCCGATGGCCTGCCCGGTCACTCCGGCGGAGGCGTCCGAGGCCAGGAAGGTGATCAGGCCGGCGACGTCCTCGACGGTGCCGAGGCCCTCGTCCTTGCGCAGCCTGTCGGGCAGGGGTTCGCCGGTGCGCTCGGACTCCTCGATGAGCGGGGCGAACGCCGGGATGCTCTTGGTCATCTCGGTGGCGGCGACCGGTACGACGGCGTTGACGGTGATGCCGGCGCGGCCCAGTTCCATCGCCCAGGTGCGGGCCATGGCGACGATGCCGGCCTTGGCGGCGGCGTAGTTGGTCTGGCCGAAGTTGCCGCGCTGGCCGGCGGGCGAGGAGATCAGGACGAGCCGGCCGCCGGTGCCCTGCTCGCGCATGCGGACGGCGGCGGCTCGGGCGCAGGTGAACGTGCCGCGCAGGTGGACCCGGACGACGTCGTCGAAGTCGTCGTCGGTCATCTTCCACAGCACGCGGTCGCGCAGGATGCCGGCGTTGGTGACGAGTACGTCCAGGCGCCCGAACTCGGCGACGGCCGCGTCGACGAGCCGCTGGGCCGCCTCGCTGTCGCCCACGGCCGCGACGACGCCGGTCGCCGTGCCGCCCCGGGTGGTGATCGAGGTGACGGCGGCGTCGACCGTGTCCCTGTCGACGTCGTTGACGACGACGGCGGCGCCCGCGGCGGCGAGGGCCTGGGCGTACGCCAGTCCGAGACCGCGGCCGCTGCCGGTGACGACGGCGACCTTGCCCTGAAGGTCCATGAGGGGTGCCTCTCGTGAGGGAGTGGAGGAGAGGACGCCGAAGACTCCGGCCACGGCCGGGATCGACAGGAATCCTGATGAACGCCAGTCTGGGCAATCGCCAGGATTCCTGTCAATGACCTAGGGTGGGACGGCCGCCGCCCGCGCGGGCGGTCACGACGGGAGGACGAAGTGGGCACGTCACTGCTCTACCTGATCAAGAGAACGGAACTGGTGGTCCGCGCACGCCTGGAGGAGCTGCTCAAGCCCGCCGGGGTCACGGCGCTGCAGTACACCGCCCTGACGGTGCTCGAACGCCACGACGGCGTCTCGGCGGCCCAGCTCGCCCGCGACTCCTTCGTCACCGCCCAGTCGATGGCCGACATGGTCCGCGCCCTGGAGAGCCGTGGCCTGATCCGCCGCGAGCCCAACCCCGCCAACCGCCGCGAGCGCCTCATCCTGCTCGCCGACCCCGGACGGCGGCTGCTCGCCGCGTACGCCGAACCGGCCCGCCGCATCGAGGAACGCATGACCTCCGGCATGGACGCCGGGGAGACGGCCGCGTTCCGGACGGCCCTGAACGAGGCCTGGCGTTCCCTGTCGTGACCGCCCGGCGGTTCAGCGCACCCCGCGCGGGCGGAACTGCACGCTGACGCGCGGACCGACGGCGCGGGCCGACTTCGGGACGGCGTGCTCCCAGGTGCGCTGGCAGGAGCCGCCCATGACGAGGAGATCGCCGTGGCCGGAGGGAAGACGGAGGGCCACGGGACCGCCGCCGCGCGGGCGGAAGACGAGGTCGCGCGGGTCGCCCAGGGCGAGGATCGCGACCATCGTGTCACGGGTGGCCGAGCGGCCGGTCCGGTCGCCGTGCCACGCGACGCTGTCGCGTCCGTCCCGGTAGAGACAGAGCCCCGCGGTGGCGAAGGGCTCGCCGAGCTCGGCGGCGTAGTGCGCGCCGAGGGCGTCACGGGCCTCGTCGAGCGAGGGGTGCGGGAGCGGGGCGCCTTCCCCGTAGTACGCGAGGAGCCGCGGCACGGCCACGACGTTCTCGTACATCGTGCGCTCCTCGGCCCGCCAGGGGACCCCCGCGACGAGCTCCTCGAAGAGGGCGTCGGCGCCGTGGAACCAGCCGGGCAGGTGGTCGACCCAGGCGCCGCGGCCCAGCTCGGTGCGCCGCACGCCGTCCAGGGGGCCGGGTCCGATGTCGGAGCCCTGGTCGAAGAGGGAGCCCTGGAAGCCGGGAACGTCCGGTCGTACTGCGGTCATGGTTCCAGCGTAGACGATAAACCGAACATGTGAACGATTCGACACCGTCGGCCGCGCGCCGCCCCTCACAACCGTCGGCCACACCGCCCGCAAGTCCCCTGAAGGGTGAGAGAGGCGTTCGAGAGGACCTCCGGCGCCACTCCTCAAGGCACGTCTGCCCTGCGGCGCACATTCGAACATTCACCCCGGATCTGCTCCCCGACGCCCCGTAACGGGTGAAGGCGAGGCCCGTTTGAGAGCACACACGTACCCATCGAGCTGCTTCGGAGGCCTCCGTGCATCCCGTGCCCCTTCCCTTCTCGTACGTCTCCGGATTCGAACGGCGGCAGCCGCGCCGACCCCTGTCCACCGCCCTCGGCAGGGGGTGGGCGGCATGAGCGAGTACGCCGAAGGCCCGGCTCCCGGAAGCACCGTTCCCGGCCCGCGGGCCGCCCCGCTCGCCCCGCCGCCCCGGACCCTTCCCGTCGGTGCGCAGGACGGGGACATGACCGAGGAGATGGAGGAGGCGTACTGGTCCGTCCATGACGGTGCCGCCGCGCGGGCGACCGTCCGGCAGGTCCTGGTGCGGCTGCCGCGGATCACGGCGAGGATCGGTCGGCTCGCCTGGCGCGCCGACCGGCGGGCGACGGCGGCCGTCGTCGCGTGCCAGCTGGGATCGGCGGCCATGAGCGCGTTCGGTCTCATCGCCTCCGTCGCGGTGCTGCGGGAGCTGTTCGCCCAGGGGCCGACCCCGGACCGGGTGCGCGCCGCCGTCCCGCAGATCCTGCTCGTGGTCGGGTTCATCGCCGGACGGGCCCTCCTGGAGGCGGCGGTCGCGGTGGCGCAGGCCCGGGTGACGCCCAAGATCCGCACCGCCCTGGAGACCGAGTTCTTCCGTCTCACCGCGCACGTGAGGCTGGAGGCGGTCGAGGACGCCGACTGGCACGACGAGGTCTACCGCGCCAACGACCGGGGGCTGTTCTACGCCCGGCAGATCGTCGGACAGGTCGTCTCCCTCGCCTCCTCCACCCTCGGCCTCGCGGGCACCGTCGGCGTCCTCGGCATCCTCCACCCCGCTCTGCTGCCGCTGCTCCTCCTGTCCGTGCTGCCCGTCGGCATGGCGGCCGTCCGCAGCGCGCGGGCGCGCTTCCACTCCTTCAAGCGGTGGAACGCGCTCCAGCGCCGCGTCCGCGTCTTCTCGTGGCTGCTCCTCGACCAGGACGCCGCCGCCGAGCTCCGCTCCGACACCGCGCAGGCCGCGCTCCTGGACGAGCACCGGCGTCTGATCACCCGGATCTCCGAGGAGGACACCCGGCTCGGGGTGCAGGCCGCCGTGCTCAACCTGGCGGGCCGCGGGATCGGCGGGATCGGCACCGGCGTCACGTACTTCGCCCTGGGCGCCATGCTGATCGCGGGCTGGCTCCCGCTGGCCGCCGGGGCCGGGGCGGTGCTCGCGATCCAGGCCGGACAGGCGGCCCTCACCCGGCTCGTCGAGACCGCGCACCTCGTGTACGAGCACGCGATGTGGGTCGACGACCTCCTCGCCGTGCAGCAGCGCTGCCGCGGCCTCCAGCAGCGGACCTCGGACCTGCACGCCCCGGAGCGGGTGAGGACGGTCACCCTGGAGGACGTGTCCTTCACCTACGCCGGGAAGGACACCCCCGCGCTCGACGGGGTGTCGATGACGCTCACCGCGGGCGAGACCGTCGCCTTCGTCGGTCTCAACGGCGGGGGCAAGAGCACCTGCGCCAAGGTCCTGGCCGGCCTGCACGACGTGCAGGAAGGGCGGATGTGCTGGGACGGCGTCGACGTCCGGACCATGGACAGCCGGTCCCTGCAGCGACAGGTCGCCTGCGTCCTCCAGGATCCCGTCCGTTTCCCGTTCAGCGCCCTGTCCAACGTGACCGTGTCCACCGGCAGCCTGACGGAGGCCGACCCGGAGCGGGCGATGGCGGCCGTCCGGGCCGCCGGCGCCGACCAGGTCCTCGCCGGACTCCCCGGGCAGTGGGAGGCGCTGCTGTCCAAGCGCTTCCGCGGCGGCCAGGAGCTCTCCGGCGGGCAGTGGGCGAAGGTCGCGGTGGCCCGCGGCCTCTACAAGAACGCCTCGCTCCTCCTCCTCGACGAGCCGACCGCGAGCATGGACCCGCCGTCGGAGCACGCCGTCTACGAGGCGGTGCTCCGCGGCCGGCTGCGGGAGGACCAGATCACGGTGCTCATCTCGCACCGGCTCGCCAGCGTCGTCGACTGCGACCGTGTCTACGTCTTCGACAGGGGCCGGATCGTGGAGTCGGGATCGCACACCGAACTCATGGCCCTCGGCGGCCTCTACGCGGACATGTTCACGCTCCAGGCCGGTGGCTACCAGGCCCGCGACAGCGTGGAGAGGGGGACCGGGTCCTGAGGCGAGGGCCCCGGAACGAGCCCGTCCGGACGCACCGGCGCTCTAGCGTGCTTGTCGTGACCTCGCTCAGATACTGGCGTGCGACGTGGCTCTCCCTCCTAGCCGTCCTGCTGCTCGTCCCCCCGACGGCCGCGGCGCAGGACCCCGCCGTCGCCGCCGCCCCCGTACGGGCGGCGGCGACACCGGACCGCCCCTCCTACGACGTGACGCTGCGCGGCGACGCCGAAGGCTCGCGCTGGACCGGCCGCCAGACGGTCTCCTTCCGCAACGCCACCCGCACTCCGCTGCGTTCGGTGGACGTACGGCTGTGGGGCAACGGCACCGACGGCTGCGGCGCCCCGGACAGCCCGTCCCCGGTCCGGGTGAGCGGGGTCACCGGAGGCACCGCGCGAGCGCTCACCGTCGGCTGCACCGCGCTGCGGATCGACCTGCCCGCGCCGCTGGCGCACGGGGAGCGCGCGAGCGTCTCCTTCGACCTCGCGATCACCGTCCCCGACCGCGTCCACCGCTTCGGCAGGGACGGCGCGCACCGCTACCTCGGCAACGCGCTGCCCCTGCTGTCCGTACGCGACGCGCAGGGCGCGCACCTCGACCCCGACGTGGGCTTCGGCGAGAGCTTCCACACCCTGGCCGGTGACTTCCGGGTCGTCCTCGACCATCCGGACGCGCTGGTCGTGCCCGCGACGGGCGTCACCACCCGGCGCGCGGGCGCGCCCGGCCGCACGGTGAGCACCAGCGTCGCCCGCGGGGTGCGCGACTTCGCGTGGGCGGCGGGCCCGTTCCGGTCGCGGACGGCGACCACGCCCGACGGGATCCGGCTGAACGCGTACTGGACCGCCTCCACGTCCCCCGAGGCCGTCGCCGTCACCCTGAAGGACGCCGCCGGCTCGGTCGACGACTTCGGGAAGCGGTTCGGGCGATACCCGTACGGCGAACTCGACCTCGTCATGAGCGACACCCTCGACGACTTCGGCAGCATGGAGTTCCCCGGCCTCGTCCTGCTGTGGACCGAAGCGGAGGGGTCGGCCGTGGTCCACGAGGTGGCCCACCAGTGGTTCTACGGCATCGTGGGCAACGACCAGTTCGCCTCGCCCTGGCTGGACGAGTCGTTCGCCCAGTACGCGAACCAGCTGTACTACGGGGAGCCCACCGCCACCTGCTGGGAGGACCAGGGGGAATGGCCCAGCGCCACGGCGGCCCTGACCCACTCCCTGGCCTACTACGCGGACGGTCACCGTTCGGAGTACGTCCGCGTCGTCTACATGCGGGGCGCCTGCGCCCTGCACGACCTGGAACGCGTCCTGGGCGGCCCGGCGATGAGGGCCATGCTGCGGGGGTACGTGCGCGGCCACTGGCTGGGCGTCGCCACCACCGCGGACTTCGCGCGCGCGGCGCAGGCGGCGACGACGGAGGACCTCGGCCCGTTCTGGACGGAGCACAGGATCTTCTGAGCGCGCGGGGCCCGCTGCCCGGCGCCAGTCGTCAGTCGTCAGTCGTCAGTCGTCAGTCGTCAGTCGTCGAGCGACTGGTAGACCGTGGTCCAGAAGTCGTGGAAGAGGCGCGCCGGGTCGGGGACGGACGTCCCGACCTGGGTGAGCAGGATGCCGGTGAGCTGGTTCTCGGGGTCGGCGTAGGTGGAGGTCCCGCTTCCGCCGTCCCAGCCGAACTGGCCGAGGGGCGCGTAGTCGCCGCGGTAGGTGCGGACCGCCATCCCGAAGCCCCAACCGCCGTGCTGGCCCTGGCCGAAGGAGATGTGGACGTTGTCGACGGCCATGGCGTGCCGGGCGGCCTGCTGCTCGGGCGCGAGCCGGTTGGTGGTCATGAGCTCGACGGCGGGCCTGGACAGGATCCGCTGGTCGCCGTGCGTTCCGTGGTTCAGCAGCATCCGGAAGTAGGCGTGGTAGTCGTCGACGGTGGAGACCAGCCCTCCGCCGCCGCCCTGGAACGCCGGAGGCGCGCTGTGGCGGCCGCCCTCGGCCTCGTCCCACACATGGAACTCCCCGGTCTGCGGGTCGGGGGCGTAGAGCGGCGGCAGCCGGTCCATCTTCTCGGCGGGCACGTGGAATCCGGTGTCCTTCATGCCCAGCGGCTCGAAGACGCGCTCCCGCAGGAACGTCTCGAAGGACTGGCCCGTGACCCTGGCGACGAGCACACCGATGAGGTCGTTGCTGAGGTGGTACTGCCAGCGCTCGCCGGGCTGGTGCATCAGCGGCAGCGCGCCGAGCCGGCGCATCCACTCGTCCGGCTCGGGCATCGGAGTGGGGAGATTGGGGGTGAGGCCCTGCTCGAAGACCGCGTTCATGATCGGGGTGCCCAGCGCGGTCATATCCATGCCGAGCCCGAACGTGGAGGTCAGCACGTCCCGCACGGTGATCGGCCGCCGCGCCGGCACGGTGTCGTCCAGCGGCCCGTCGACCCGCTTCAGCACCTGCCGGTCGGCGAGTTCGGGGAGCCAGGCGTCCACCGTGTCGTCGAGCCGCAGCCTGCACTCGTCGAGGAGGATCATCGCCGCCGCGACCGAGACCGGCTTGGAGGTCGACGCCATCCGGAAGATGGTGTCGCGGCGCATCGGCGCACCGCCGTCATGACGCATCGTCCCTATCGCCTCGACGTGCGTCTCGTCGCCCCGGCCGACCAGTGCGACGACCCCCGGGATCTTCCCCGACGCGACGTACCGCTCCAGCACGTCGCGCACCTTGCGCAGGCCCGCCCCGGAGAAGCCGCCGCTGCTCTTTCCCGTCATGAGTCTCCCCGTTCGTCGATGTTCGAGAACCGCTGAACGCCAGTGACGCTACATTGCGTTCACTGGTCCGTCAACGACGAATGAGGTCAACTGAACTGCGGATAAGAGCAGATAACACCTATCGTTGCAATGAGAATGGAACTGAATGCAATGGGCCATCAGGGCCAGGGTTGCAATGGGCCTACCCGGGAGGCCCCCCCTGGGGCGGATGGGCGGTCAGATGCGACCCTCTTCGCCGCCCCGGCCCTCCGTGAGGTCACCGTCCCCCTCGACCGCCTCCGTCTCGACGTCGATCCGCTCCTTGCGGATCCGCCCGGCGACGGTCTCCTCCTCCGTGACCTCGTCCGTCCGCAGGCTGACCCGCTCGACGGGTACGGCCCTGGTCTCGACGACGGGGCGTTCCTCGTGGAGGGTGACCTCGTGTTCGGCCTCGGAGATCTCGGGTCCGGACAGGGCCTGGTCCCGGTTCACCTCCGTGATGGGCTCGCGCTCCACGCGGACTTCCTCGTGCCTGACGGGGACGGTCTGCTGGACGTCTTCGGTCACGACGTACTTGCGCAGCCGGACACGGCCGGTCTCGACCTGCTCCGTGCCGACGTGCATCCGCTCCTCGGAGCGGGTCATGGCGTCGTCGCCGGTACGCGACTCACCGAGCCCGCCGTGCGACATGCCCATACCCTCGTCCGCCATGCCGGCTCCGGGCTGCGCACCGGCGGCGCCGATGCCACTCGTGTCGCTCAGGCCCTGTCCGCGTCGGCCTTCGCCGTCGCCGTCCCCGGCGGCGGTGCCGTGGGCCCAGCCGCCTTCGTCGGGCTGGTTCGCCCGCAGCCAGGCCTCGTCCCAGGCGAGGCCGTAGTGCTCATACAGCCGCCGCTCCTCGTGGGTGGACAGGTGACCCCCGCCGTCCACGTCGACGTGCGGGGCGTCCTTGATCCGGTCCTTCGGGTACGGAACCTCCAGGTGGTCGTCGACCAGGGACGCGTCCTTGATCGGCACGAACGACTCACTGGTGCCGAACAGCCCGGTCTTGACGGTGACCCATTCGGGACGGCCGGTGACGTCGTCCACGAACACGTGCTTGGCGTCGCCGATCTTCTTGCCCTGGGCGTCATGGACGGGGTGGTCCATGATCGCGGCGATCTGTTCCTGGGCAATCATGATGGCCCTCCTGTCTCTGTCGCGGTAACCACGCGACTTTCCGCCCCCTGTTGATGAAAACGCCTGCACACGGCGCCAATTGCTTTGATTCCTGACCGGTTGAGCACTCAACACCCGCCCCCGCGTACCCCGTTCCCCCACCCTCGAATCGTTCAGATATCTGAACATCAGTCGAGTACACAACCATTGACGCGTCCACGGCAACACCCCTAGCGTCCGGTGAAAGCGCTTTCTCGTCCAGTCCCAGGACCGTCTTCCCCTCACCCCGGAGCCCCCAGATGCACCTGCGATCCGCCACAGCCTGCGTGAGCCTGCTGGCAGGCACGCTCGTCGCCCTGTCCGTGAACACGGCCCACGCCGCGTCCACGCTGTACGAGGCCGAGTCCTCCCCCGCCGTCTGCAGCGGCGTCATCGAGTCCGACTGGTCCGGCTACACCGGCAGCGGCTTCTGCAACGCCACCAACGCCACCGGGGCCTACGCGCAGTTCACGGTGAACGCCTCCGCCGCCGGTACGGCGACGCTCGCCGTCCGGTTCGCCAACGGCGGCACCGCCGCGCGGCCCGCCGGCCTCGTCGTCAACGGATCCACCGTGCAGACGCCCTCGTTCGAGACCACGGGCGCCTGGTCCACCTGGAGCACCAAGACCCTGACCGTCGCGCTCAACGCGGGCAGCAACACGATCCGGCTGAACCCCACCACCTCCGCCGGCCTGCCCAACGTCGACTCCCTGAACGTCACGACGGGCGGCACCACGCCCCCGCCGACGAGCAGCGCGCTGTACGTCGCGCCGAACGGCACGGACAGCGCCTCCGGAACCCAGTCCGACCCCACGACGCTCACCTCGGCGATCGGCCGCGTCGCGGCCGGCGGCACGATCTACCTCCGCGGCGGCACCTACCGCCACTCCACGACGGTCACCGTCCCCACCGGCAACAACGGCACGGCCGGGGCCCTGAAGAAGCTGTCCGCCTACCCCGGCGAGACCCCGGTCCTGAACTTCTCGGCCATGGTCGAGGACCCGGCCAACCGCGGCCTCGCCCTCAACGGCTCGTACTGGCACGTCAACGGGGTCGTCGTCGAGCGCGCCGGCGACAACGGGATCTTCGTCGGCGGAAGCAACAACATCATCGAGCGCACCGTGACGCGCTTCAACCGCGACACCGGGCTGCAGCTCTCCCGCGCGGCCTCCACCACGCCCCGCGAGCAGTGGCCTTCCAACAACCTCGTCCTGAGCGCCGAGTCGCACGACAACGCCGACTCCGACGGTGAGGACGCCGACGGCTTCGCCGCGAAGCTCACGGTCGGCTCGGGGAACGTCTTCCGCTACGCCGTGGCCCACCACAACATCGACGACGGCTGGGACCTCTACACCAAGACGGACACCGGCCCCATCGGGACCGTGACCATCGAGGACTCCCTCGCGTACGACAACGGCACCCTCAGCGACGGGTCCCAGGCCGGCGCCGGCGACCGCAACGGCTTCAAGCTCGGCGGCGAGGACATCAAGGTCAACCACACGGTCCGGCGTACGATCGCCTTCCACAACGGCAAGCACGGGTTCACGTACAACAGCAACCCGGGCTCGATGACGATCTCCGACAACATCAGCATCGACAACGCGCAGCGCAACTTCTCGTTCGACGCAGGCACTTCGGTGTTCCGGAGCAACACCTCCTGCCGCAGCTCCAGCGGCACCAACGACCGGACCATCGGCGACGTCGACGCCACGAACCAGTTCTGGTCCGGCTCGAACGGCTCCCGCTGCTCCTCGTACGCCGGAGCCCTGAGCTGGTCCTACGCCTCGGACGGCCGCCTCGTCACGGCCTTCGGCGGCCGGACGGTCACCTGGTAGGCACCCGGAGCCACACGGGCTGAACCACCGCGTCGGCCTCGGGGAGCGTCCCCGGGGCCGACGACGCCGTGCCGGACCGGACCGTGCGGGACCGGACCGGCACCGGTCGCCCCGCGGCGGTTAATTGGGCTGCGCCGTCCCGTCCGCCCCCTCCACACTGTTCGAGCACGTCGAACAGCCGGGGCGTGCCGTCCCGGTGCGTCGCCCGTTCTCAGGAGTTCTCCGCTTGCAGGCAGCCGTCACCGTCACGCCGTCCCGCGTCCCCGAGCTGCTGCTCGGTCTCGCCACCGTCCGGCCCGTGTTCCTGTGGGGCGCGCCCGGGATCGGCAAGTCGTCCCTCGTACGGAACTTCGCCGAGTCCCTCGGCCTGGAGTGCGTCAGTCTGCTCGGCACCCAGCTCGCGCCCGAGGACCTCATCGGCGTGCCGCAGATCCGTGACGGCAGGTCCGTGTTCTGCCCGCCGGAGGCCATCGCCCGCGACGAGCCGTACTGCCTCTTCCTCGACGAACTCAACGCGGCGACCGCCGACGTGCAGAAGGCCTTCTACTCGCTTATCCTCGACCGCCGCATCGGGTCGTACGAGCTGCCCGCCGGCTCCATCGTCATCGGTGCGGGCAACCGGGCCACCGACAACGCGCTCGCCCGCCCCATCGCCTCCGCACTGGTCAACCGGCTCACCCATGTCCATCTGCGCGCCTCCACCACGGACTGGCTCGTGTGGGCGGGCGAGAACGGCATCCACCCGTGGGTCGTCGACTACGTCACCGACCGGCCCGACCACCTGTGGTCCCAGCCGCCCAAGACCGAGGAGCCGTTCTCGACGCCGCGCTCCTGGCACATGCTCTCCGACGCTCTGCACTCCTTCGGGGCGACGCTCGACGAGGAGACGCTCAAGATCGTCGCGCACGGCACCCTCACCCCGCGGCACGCCGTCTCCTTCTGCGGATACGCCAAGATCGTGCGGCACGCGTACGGACTCGACGCCATCATCAAGGGCGACGCGTCCTGGCCCCGCCGCGTCGAGGACCGCGATCTGCTCTACTACCTCGCCGACGCCTTCCGGGGCCGGCTCGTCAAGGAACTCCCCGTCGGCAAGGACCAGATCTCGCCCGCCCTGCGGCAGACCGCCCACCGCGCCAAGTCCCTGCTCGTGCAGCTCGCGGAGATCTCCGTCGAGGTCGCCCAGACCGTCATCCGCGACGACGAGGACGGTCAGCCCGTGCTGCCCGCCTGGTTCCTCCTCGAGGCCGCCCGCGACATGCCGCGCCTCGTGGAGGCCCGCCGGTGAGCGCCGCGTCGTCGCGTCGCGGGAAGGCGGCGGGCGCCGACGCGGCCACCGAGGCGTTCCTCGCCGGACTGGCCATCGTCCAGCGCAATCCGGCCCTCGCCGCGCTCGACGCCGACATCTGCCGTACCCGCGACTGCGCACGCAACCCGCGCCACGGCCTGGCCGTCGTCGACTCCGACGGCAAGGTCCACGTCCACCCCGACCGCCGCGCCGAGCCCGCCGACTGGGCCCGGGCACTCGCCCACTGCCTGATCCACCTCGGCTTCGGCCACGTCCCGGCCCACAAGGAGACCCGACCGCAGCCCGACCGGTTCGACCTCGCCGCCCGCTGCACCGTCGTCGACCGCTTCCTGCTCACGTTCCCCGTGGGCCGCGCCCCGGACGGCCTGCCCGTCTCCTACCCCGACGGCGACGAGGAGCAGCTCGCCGGCCGCTGGCGCCGGGACGGCATCCCGCCCGCGTACGAGCACCTCGGCACGGGAGGCGACGCCCCCGACCAGATCCTCGTGCCGTGGTCGACCTGGCACACCCCGCCCGACTGGCAGCTCGCCTTCGCGCACGCGCTGACGCGCACCATGTCCGCCGCCATGGACGTCGCGGGCGGCCGGCGCGAGACCCTCACCGGTGAACGGCGCCCCCGGCAGCCCTGGGACCGGGCACTGAGCTGGTTCGTCTCCTCGTACCCCCTGCTCGGCGGCATCGCGGCCGGTCTGAAGCTCGTCGCCGACGCGGAACTCGCCCGTGCGCACGGCATATCCGTCGCCGCCGTCGACGCGACGCTCGGCGAGATCTACCTCAACCCGCTGCGCCGCTACGAGGACGAGGAATGGCGGTTCGTCCTCGCCCACGAGATGCTGCACGCCGCACTGCGCCACGGCGACCGGCGGGGCGCCCGCGACCCGTACCTCTTCAACGTCGCCGCCGACTACGTCGTCAACGGCTGGCTGGTCGAGATGCGGGTGGGCACCATGCCCGAAGGGCTCCTGTACGACCCCGGGCTGACGGGTCTGTCGACGGAGGAGGTGTACGACCGGATCGCCACCGACGCCCGCCGCATGCGGCGCCTGGCCACCCTGAGGGGCAAGGGGACCGGCGACATCCTCGGCGAGCCGCTCGGCGGCGTCCCGCGTGACCCGGTCGACCTCGACGAGTTCTACCGGCGTGGCCTGGCGCAGGGTCTCGACCTGCATGTCAGCGGCGAGCGCGGGCTGCTGCCCGCCGGGCTCGTCCAGGAGATCAGGGCGCTCGCCCACCCGCCGGTGCCCTGGGACGCCCGGCTGGCCCGCTGGTTCGACGAGTTCGTGCCCCGCCCCGAGCCGGTGCGGAGCTACGCACGCCCGGCCCGCCGCCAGGCGTCCACCCCCGACATCCCGCGCGCCGGACGGTACTTCCCGCCCCAGGAGGTCGCCCGGTGCACCTTCGGCGTCGTCCTGGACACCTCGGGCTCCATGAACGCGGCGCTGCTCGGCAAGGCGCTCGGCGCCATCGCCTCGTACGCCGAGGCCCGCGACGTCCCGGCCGCGCGGGTGGTGTTCTGCGACGCCGCCGCGTACGACGCCGGCTACCTTCCGCCGACGGAGATCGCCGGGAGGGTCCGGGTGCACGGCCGTGGCGGTACGGTCCTCCAGCCGGGCCTGGACCTGCTGCGCCGTGCGGACGACTTCCCGGCGACGGCGCCGGTGCTGATCATCACGGACGGCGCCTGCGACACGCTCCGCGTACGGCCCGAGCACGCTTACCTCATCCCGGAGGGCGCATCACTGCCGTTCACGCCCCGCGGCCCGGTGTTCCGCCTCCGTTGAGACCTCGTCTGCGCACCCACCCTGCTACTCACCGTGACGCCGTGGCCTGCGGGCCTGCTGTCCCGGGCGTTCCGCGGCACTGCCGACGGGGATCCGGCCCCCCTGGAGGCGCGCGAGCGGCGGCTCGTCTTCCGCATGCCCCGTGCGCTGCGGCCGCTTCCGGTGCATGCTGTCCACCAAAGCGTCGAGTTCCTGTCTGGAGGCCGAAAGAGTGAACGGCGGCAGCCGGAGGCGGCGTCTGACCAGCCGGGCCTCCGCCGGCCGGAGCGTCGCGGCGCAACGGTCGGCCGGAAACCGCGGCCGGCTCGGGCGGAGTACCGGCGGGGTCCTCCTCGACCGGCTCTCCGCCCGGGGCCGGCTCGCCTGGCTGAGTTCCGCCGGCTCCAGGATCGGCACGAGCCTGGACCTGGAACGCACCGCTCAGGAGCTGGCCGAGTTCACCGTGCCCGGCTTCGCCGACGGAGCCGCCGTGGACATCCTGGAGAGCGTCCTGCGGGGCGAGGAGGGCGCCCGCTGGACCGGCACGGGCGTCCCCCCGATGCGGGCGGCCGCGCTGAGCGCCGTCGAGTCGCTGTCCTCCCTGGAGCCCACCCCACTGGGCGAGACGTTCGTCCGCGGCGAGCAGCAGCACGAGACGCTCCTCCACCAGTACTGCCTCCGGCAGGGCAGGCCGGTCCTGGTCAGCAGGATCCACGACGACGACTTCATCAAGGTGGCGCCTACGGAGAGCGCCGCGGCGAAGATGCGGGCCGCCGGGGTGCACAGCTACCTCGCGGTGCCGCTGATCGCCCGCGGGCTGCTGCTCGGCAGCGCCGACTTCGTCCGTGGTGCGGGAAGCCCGCCGTTCTCCTCCACCGACCTCGCGCTCGCGGAACAGCTGGCCTCTCAGGCCGCCGTCTTCCTCGACAACGCCCGGCTGTACGGGCGCGAGCGCGCGCACGTGGTCTCGTTGCAGCGCAGTCTGCTGCCGCGCGCCACCCCGGTGACGCCCGGGCTGAGCGTGCACCCCGAGTACGCGCCCGCCACCGCCCACCACGGCGTGGGCGGCGACTGGTACGACGTCATGGCCCTGCCCAGCGGTCGTACGGCCCTGATGGTGGGCGACGTGATGGGGCACGGTCTGCCCGCCGCCGCGACCATGGGGCGCCTGCGCGCGGTCGCCCGTACCCTGATGACCCTCGACATGGCCCCCGAGCGGGTGCTCGCCCGGCTCGACCTGGCCACCCGCGACCTGGAGGACGAACAGGTCGCGACCTGCCTCTGCGCCGTCTACGACCCGGTCGACTCCACGTACACGCTGGCCAGCGCCGGGCACCTGCCCCCGCTCCTGCTCGACGGGCGGGGCTCCGCCGACTTCGTGGACGTACCGACCGGCGCGCCGCTCGGCGCGGGAGTCATCCCGTACGACCCGGTCCGGCTCAGGGTTCCCACGGGCGGCCACCTGGTCATGTACACGGACGGCCTCATCAAGTCGCGGCACGCGGACCTGGACCACCAGCTGGACCTGCTGCGCACGGCGGCGCGCGATCTGGGGCCGGGGACCCTCGAAGGGGGCGGCCTGGTCGACCGCGCCCCGGCAGGCGCCGCCCGCTTCGACGAGGCGGTGCTCCTCACCGCGACGACCGCCTCCGGCACGCCGGCCGACCTCCGGGTGTGGCAGCTGCCGCAGGAGGGGCGCGCCGCGTCCGTCGCCCGTGGCCTGGTCACGGAGCAGCTCGCCGCGTGGGATCTGGCCGAGCTCGCCGACGTGTGCGAACTCGTCGTATCGGAACTCGTCGGCAACGCCCTGCGCTACGGAAACGGTCCCGGCGAGCTCCGGCTGCTGCGCGGCGAGCGCCTCGTCGTGGAGGTCTCGGACACGGGCCCGGACCTGCCCCAGATCCAGCACGCGGACCTCAGCGACGAGGGCGGTCGCGGGCTCCAGCTCATCAACATGCTGTGCCGCAGATGGGGCTCCTGCCGCACGGTGACCGGCAAGGTGGTCTGGGCGGAACAGAACCTGCCGACCTGAACCCCTGCCCGCCGCTCACTCCCCGAGGAGGCGGCGGGCTTCGGAGAGGAGCCGGAGGAGTTCCGTGCGCGAGGGGTCGGCGGGGGTGTCGGGGGCCGGCGCGCGCCGCGTGCGGGTGGTGAGGACGTGCAGGGCGACGGCGGCCTGGCGGGCGAAGAGGCACAGCAGGTCCAGCTCCGTCAGACTGGACCTGGCCTGCGGGGAGGGGTCCAGCACCTCCAGGACCCCGAGGACCCGGTCCCCGTGGACGAGGGGGGCGGCCATCAGCGCGTCCGGCACGTAGCCGGTGGACCGGGCGATGTCCCGGTCGAAGGACGTGCTGTCGTGCAGGTCGTCCACCACCATCGGCTCCCCCGAGGCGGCGACCCAGCCCGCGATGCCCCGGCCGGCCGGGAACCGCCGGCCGACCAGGAAGTCCTGTCCCTGCCCGGAGACGGCCTCGAAGACGAGTTCGTCCTTCTCGGTCTCCAGGAGCAGGATGGAGCTCGCCTGTGCGCCGAAGATGGCGCGCGCGGTGTCGACCACCGACTGCAGGAGCTCCTCCATGGCCGGATCCGGCTGGGGTGCCGCTGACGCGAAGGGGGCGATCGGCTGAGCCATAAGGGTTCCCTTCCGGCGCCGGCGTTACCGGCTTCCGTGGACACGGACGTTGGCTGCGGACAGGTACAGGGCGTTCTTCAGCTGGAACGGCGTCAGCCGGGGGTGGCTCGACAGGATCCGGGCGCACAGCCCCGCGATGAACGGGGTGGCGAAGCTGTTGCCCGAGCTGCGGATCGACGTGCCGCCGAGCCACGCGACCCGGACCCGCTGGCCGGGGGCGAAGAACTCCACCGGCGGCTCGGGGTTGTACAGGTGGAGGTCCGGGTCGTCCTCCTGGTGGCTGCCCACCGAGATCACCGAGGAGAAGCGCCAGGGGAAGCTCTCCACGTGCGTGTTGTGGGCCGAGGCGACGATCACGGTCTGCTGGAAGTAGGCCTCGTCGGCCAGTCGGCGCAACTGCTCCACAAAGCGGTCGCTGCTGGTGGACAGGCTCAGGTTGATCACGTCGAACCGCTGGCGGACGGCCCACCGGATCCCTTCGAGCAGGACGTCCCCGCTGCCGGAGAACCGCTCGCCGAGGACCCGGACGCTGGACAGTTCGCAGTCGGGCGCGGTCCGGCGGATGATGCCCGCGCAGGCGGTGCCGTGACCGCAGGCGTCCCCCTCCTCCGTCTCCTCCACGCGCACCCCGTCCTCGTCCTTGACGACGCGCCACGACCGGGCGACCGGGCCGACCATGGGGTGGTCGCGTTCGACGCCCGAGTCGACCACGCAGACCCGGACGCCGTGTCCCGTACCGCCGAGAAGGCCCCCCTCGGGCGGCGACGGCGGACCGTCCGCGTCCACGGGTACGTCGTCGGGGCCGCGCCCTCGCAGGCCCCAGGTGAGTCCGGGCGCGGGTCGCCGCACGGTGGTCATCGCGGTGCCTCCTCTCCGGCTCCGGCTGCCCGTCCGGCGGCGGGTCCCTGTCCCGGCGGGCGCCGGCACTGTGCGGCCGTGGCCTCCGCCTGCCGTACGGCGGGCAGATGGCCCTTGGCCGCGAAGTGGCGGCGGGCACGCGCCGCCGCGTCGGCCGCCTCGGCCGGGTGACCCAGCAGAAGAGCCGCGCGGGCAGCGTCGAGGGCGGCGAGGCCCTGGACGATCGGCGAGTCGGTGCGGGCGGCCGTGCCGAGCGCCCGCGCGGCCAGCCGGGTGGCGGCCGTGTCGTGCCCCCGCGCCGCGGCCAGCCGCGCGCACAGCCCGTCGAGGTCGGCGGATTCGGCGCGGGCCGGTTCGGGGCGGGCAGGGGCCGGTTCGGGGTGCGGCAGGTCAGGGGCCTCTCGCGGTGGGACCGGTTCGCCTCCGGGTCCGTGCAGTTCGGCGAGGACGTCGTGGGCGGTACGCCCGTCGCCGAGGTCCAGCCGGATGCGGGCGGCGTCCAGCCGGGCGCTGCGCAACAGCGCCGTGGCGCCGAGTCTCCGCGCGGCGGCGGCGGCCAGGTCCAGGTTCAGGAGCGCCTCCTCGTGACGGCCGCCCACGTCGGCCACTGTCGCGGCGAAGAGCGGCACGAAGGCGTCGGCCTCGGCATAGCCGAGCCGCTTCGCGAGGTGCTCCGCCTCCGCGAGGCAGGCCAGGGCACCGTCGCGGTCGTCGTGGAGGGCGAGCAGCACGGCCAGCGGGCAGTTCAGCGTCAGGCGGACCGCCCGGCGGCCCGCGCCCTGGTCGGCGAGGAGTTCACGACAGCGGGCGACGGCGTCCGGGACGGGCTGGGGGCCGCGCCATAGTGAGACCCCTATCGCGCCGAGGGCCGCGGCCCGCTCGGGCTCGGCGTCCGCGCGGACCGCGTGGTCGAGCGCGCGGTCGAGCAGCCGCTCCGCCGCCCGGTGCCGGCCCTGTTCCTGGGCTCGCTGGGCGAGCCGCAGGCAGGCCCTGGCCTGGCCGAGGTCGTCCCCGGCCGCCGCGAAGACCGGCAGGGTCGCGCCGGCGGCCTCGGCAGGCGTCTCGTCGGCCCCCTGGAGCCCCGCTCCGGCGGCGGACGCCCGCGGGGCCGCTCCGGCTGCCTGCGGGCCTCCGGGGGCTCGCAGGGGTCCGGCTGCTCCGGAGGCTCCCTTGCCGGCCGACCCGTATCCCGCCGTCCCCGCCGTCCGGCCGACCGAGGCCAGGGCCAGGCGGGCGTGTGCGGCCTCCAGGACGCCCCCGGCGTCCGAGGGGGCCTCCCCGAGGACCTCTTCGAGCAGCGCCCTGCCTTCCTCGCCGCGCCCCAGGTCGAGGAGCGTCTGACCGAGCCGCCGACGGGCCGCCATGCTGCCCGGCTCGCCCGGCGCGTACCGGGCCGTGGCCCGGGCCAGCAGGTCCGCCGCCCAGACGGGGTCGGCGTGGGCCAGTGCGAGACGACCGGCCTCGGCGAGCGCGTCGGCGGCCCGTCGGCGCAGCCCGTCGGTGTGCGGGTCCTGGGCACCCAGCTCGACCCGGTAGCGGTACGCCTGTTCCAGGTGGGCGCCGACCGCCGCACCGCCCCGGGCGCGGACCGAGTCGAGCCGGGCGGCGCGTTCGTGCCGGTCGGCCCGGTCCTGCTTGGACTGGCTGGCGTGGACGACCTCCTGGATCAGGCCTCCGGCGAAGCGGAACGCCTCGCCGTCCGGCCTGAGCAGACGGTGCCGGACCAGCCGGCGCAGCGTCGACCGGACCTCGGCCCCGTGCCACGTCTCCCCCGGAGGTCCGGCGAGCGCCGCGAGTTCGTCGGCGGTGAAGTCGCCGCCCAGTACGGACGCCAGTCCCAGGGCGAGCTGTTCCGGCGGGTCGAGGGCGTCGATACGGGCGCCGATCAGGGCCTGGAGCGGGAGCGGGACGCTGTCCGCGTCCACCGGGTACCCGGCGACGAGCAGCTGTTCCAGGTGCAGCGGGTTTCCGCCCACCCGGGCCAGTACGGCGGGGCCGAGCGGTCCGCCGTCCGCCGTGCCGCCGGTGAGTTCGGCCGCGAGGAGTTGTGCCTCGGCGTCGGTGAGCCCGCCGAGCGGCACGGCGTCCGCGAGCAGTTCGGGGCGCAGGTCGAACAGTTGGGGGCGGCCGAGGAGGACGACCAGGACGGCCGCGTCGGAGAGGGCGCGCATCAGCCGGTCGAGGGCGTCGAAGAACGGCTGGGCGGCCCATTGGCAGTCGTCGACGACCAGCACGACGGGACACGCGCCGGACAGTTCGGCGAGGACCTTGGCGAGCGCCGCGAAGGTGTCGGCCGGTGACGGATTGGGCGTCCCGTCGAGGAGCAGACCCCGGTGGAGCAGGTCCAGTTCGGGCGAGGGAGCGACCGGTCCGCCCGTCCTGAGGAGGTCCGCGACGGCGTCGGCGAGCGGTCCGAGGCTGGGCTGCTCGCCACGGGCCCTGCAGCGGCCCACGCCGTGCCGCGGGCGGGCGGCCGGGACCGCGATCGAGATCGCGGGGTCACGCCCGTATTCCACGGGAACGGAGTCACTCCCGGATTCCGCCGGTGCGGGCGCGGCCACCGTCCGGTGGAGCCATTCGCGTACGAGCCGGGTCTTGCCCTGGCCCGCCTCTCCGCCGACCACCAGACGTCCGGCCCGACGGCTGCGTACCACGCCTTCCAACACCCGGTCGATCAGGGCCAGTTCGCGGGAACGGCCGACGAATCCCAGATCGAAGCGGCGGAGCGCCTCCGGACCGTCCTCCTCGTCGAGGCCCAGCAGCCGATGGGCGGCGACCCTGTCGCTCTTGCCCTTCAGGAGCAGCGGGCCGGTCTCCGTGGTCCGCACGCCGGGACCTGCGGCCGCGAGGGTGTCGGGGCCGATGAGGATCTCCCCGGCGGCGGCGTTCTGTTCGAGGCGCGCTGCGACGTTGACGACCTCGCCCGAGACCATCGCCTGCCGCACGTTGGCCGAGCCGGTGACCGCCTGGCCGGTGTTGACGCCGATGCGCATCTCCAGGTGGACGCCGACGGCCTGCTCCAGGCGGGCGTTGAGCCCGGCGAGGGCCTCCCGCATGGCGAGGGCGGCGGCGAGCGCCCGGCGGGCGTCGTCCTCCCGGACGGTGGGCACGCCGAAGACGGCCATGACGGCGTCCCCGATGAACTTCTCCACGGTGCCGCCCTGCTCCTCGATCCGCAGCCGCATCAGGTCGAACCAGCGGAGGGTCACCGAGCGCAGGGTCTCCGCGTCCAGCGCGCCCGAGAGGGCCGTGGAGCCCACCAGGTCGCAGAAGAGGACGGTCACCACCTTGCGGCCGGTCGGTCTGGCCATGACCGGCCCCGGGGCGCTCGGGCTGCCGCAGGAGGGGCAGAACCGGGCGCCGGGCGGCAGTGCGCTCCGGCACGAGGCGCAGGTCATGGGTTCCTCCGGTGGGCGCGGGACGGTGGGGCGGCCGGGGTCAGAAGAGGGCGCCGCCCGCCACGTCGGCATGGGCCTGTACCTCGGGGGCCGCCGCGTCGAGGCGGCCCCTGATGTCGACGAGCAGGGCCAGTTCCCCGGGGGTCAGCGTGCGCAGGACCTCGTGCTGCTCCTCGGTGAGCGCGTCCACGTCGAAGCCCGCGGCGACGAGCGCGTCGAGCGTGGGCTCCGACGCGGAACCGGGGGACGGGGTGTCGCCCCCGGGGGCGGGGGCGCCGTACGGAGCGGGGTCGTCGGTCACGGTTGTCCTCCGGGGTCGGCGGCGGCGAGGGAGAGGAAGAGCCGGGCGAGCAGATTCGTCGTGTGCAGCGCGCTGACGGAGACGGCGGTCCGCAGGACCGGGGTCAGCGGGAGTTCGTCGAGCACGCGATAGAGGTCGTCGAGGTGGCCGCCGTCGAGATCCGCGTGCGCCCTGAGGGTGCGGAACGCGTCCTCGGGAAGCCCGGTGGCCGCCGCGAGGCGGTCGGCGAGCCGAGGCCCGGGGGCGTTGCCCTCCAGGACGGCGATGTAGCCGAGCAGCGTGACGGGGTGCTCGTGCTCGGTCCGGTAGTACTGCGCCCCCGTGAGTTCGACGGCGACGGGGTGCGGCACCGCGTCCGGCCGGGCACCGGCGGCGGCCAGGTCGTCGAGCAGCCAGAGGTCGTGGCCGCGCTCCTCCTCGGCGTGACCGACGCAGTACGCCGCGAGGCGCCGCGCCGCAGGACCCTCCAGCTCGGCGCACCGGGCGGCGGTCCTTTCGAGGAGCGGCACCGATGCCCGTACGAGCGTGTGCATCGCCGCCAGGTAGCGGGGATACCTCCCCCGCAGTCCGTCCGGTCGCCAGAGGGACGCGACGGCGGCCCGCAGAACGGGGGTGGTGGGCGTGAGCGTGGTCCTGAGCGCGAGGGACGCGGGCGGGTTCATCGGCGGCACTGCTCCTCTGCGGAAGGCGACTCGACCAGGTGCGCGTAGGAGGCGCAGCCCAGACGGCGTACCAGGGCGGCGGGTCCCGCGGCGCGCTGCTGCTCGGCGCCGAGCCGGTCGAGGAGTTCGCCGACCCGGCCCGAGGCGTCGCGGGCCGCGCCGGCGAGGACCTCCGGGCGGTCGGCGAGCGCGTGACAGCTGCCGCAGTAGCCGGCCGGGGCGGGCGCGGTCCCGTGGCGGGCGTGCAGCCGCCGGGGGCCGACGGCGCGCAGCATCCGCAGGACCGGGGAGCCGAGGGAACGCTCGCGGACGGCCGGCCAGTCGTCGTCGGCGATGTGTCCGAGCCGCAGGTGCGGGGGAACGGGCCGGCGGTCCACCGTCCACTGGTTGCAGCAGGCGGCCACGGTCCCGTCGAAGGCGACCACCGGCCAGGCGGCGAGGGCGCACGGCGTCGCCACGTCGCCGTCGGGTCCGGGCGGTGTCGGCCTGACGAGGCCCACGGCGCGGCCGAGCGGCCGGACCTCGTTGACCAGCATGGGTACCTCCCCGGCGAAGGCGCGGCGGACGTCCGCGACCGCGTCCGCCAGGTACGGGTCGTCGGGGCCCGTGCCGGTGAGGTGGATGCTGGCGGGAACGCCGGCGTCGAGCACGGTCCGGAGGGTACGCAGCACCGCCGCGCGGGGGACCTCGCGCTCGTGGTGGACGTCGAGGCTCGCCGAGAAGTGGTCGAGGGCCGTGACGGCCCGCATGATCCGGTCGGGGACGCGCTCGTCGCGGGCGAAGAACATCCCGCTGAGCAGCGCCACCCGGGAACCCGCCTCACGCGCGCGTCCGGCCAGGCGGACGACCAGCTCAGGCAGCAGCAGCGGTTCGCCGCCGGTGAGCATGACGACCTCCGGGCGGTCCTCCGTCCCGAACGAGCCGACGAAACGCAGCAGATGCTCCGGGTCGGGCCGTTCGTACGCCGCCATGGAGGAGTCGGTGGAGCAGTGCGCGCAGCTGAGGGGGCAGCGACGGGTGAGCGTCATCAGGAGGCCGCCGCAGGGCACCGGCCGCAGGCCGATGAGCTCCGCCAGATCCATGGCTCCTCCTTCGTGCTCCTACGCCGCTCGTACGCCGCGCGGTGCGTCGCACGGATCGTCGACCCGGGCGGCAGACTTCCGGTTCGGGAACGCCTGGTTATCGGTTGAATCCCTGGTCCGGGCGGTGTGGGCGCCGGTACGAGGGGCGGGCGGGGGCGCGTGGTGGGGCGCGCGGCATGGGTTCCGTGGTCGTTCCGCGTCCCTGGGGTCGCCGTTTACCGGCGTCGAACCATCGATCAGGCGTTCCCATACCGGGCGTCCGTACGTTCATTCCCAGCCGGCGCAGCGACGCCGCCGACAGAGGAGGACGAACATGCCCGAGAACACGAACCCGAAGCCGACCGAGGACGAGGACATCGAGGTCGTCGCCCACAGCGAGGACGAGGAGGCCGAGGCCGGCTGCATCGTCAACAACTCCAGCGACCTCTCCTGACCGAGGTCGTCGAGTTCTGAAGCACCGCGCGGGCCATCCGGTTCTCGGCAGATCGTGCCAGGGACCGGGTGGCCCGCGGCCACCTCGGGCGCCGATCGCCGGACACCCCGTCGCCGGACATCCGATCGCCGGACATCCGGTGCCCGCCCGAGGCCCGTATCGACCATCCACCGCCCGAGGGAGCACGTCGTCGTGAAGATCCTGCTCTGCCCGCTCAGCGACGGCGGTTATCTCTATCCCGCCCTCGCGACCGGACGGGAGCTCCGCCGGCGCGGCCATCAGGTCAGCGTGCTGGGCCGGGCCTCCGCCGCGTCCGTCGTGGCCGAGGCGGGACTGCCGCTGGTGACGGCCGAGGAGCTGGGCGGCCGCCGGGCGTTCTCCGCCACGTGGTGGGGGCCGACCGGTCCTGCGCAGTACCGGTCGACGCTGCGCGCGGCCCGGGAGACGGGGGCCGACCTGCTCGTCACGTCCGTGCTGTGCAACGGCCCCCTGCTCGCCGCCGAGACCCTGGACGTTCCGGTCGTGGTGATCGGTCTCGCGGCCCATCTGTGGGACTACCGGTCGGGCGGCGAGGACGAACCGCACCTGGGCAGGACCCGGAGGAGCCGCACCCTCGACTGCCGGGGGATCCACGCCGCCACGCGGGAGGAGGTCGGCCTCGGGGGGCGCGCCCCGCGGTGGGAGGACGACCCGCTCCTCGGTGACGCGCTGCTGCTCCGCGGGGATCCCGCGCTGGAGTACCCGGGCGCGCGCCTCCCCGAACGGGTGCGGCACGTGGGCCCGCTGGCCTGGGAACCGACGCCCGGGCGGGCGGAGACCGAGGCGGTCGCGGAGCACCTGGCGCGGTCGGGCAAGCCCGTCGTCTATGTCCACCTGGGCCGCTTCTTCGGGGGCGACAGCCTGTGGCCCCGGCTCAACGAGGCGTTCACCGGCGGCCGTTTCCAGGCCGTGGTGGAGCAGGGCCGGTCCACCGAGCCGCGGCCCGCCCCGGGCGCCGACATCCTGCTGGTCCGCAAGCCGTGGATGGGGCCGCTCGTCGACCAGGCGGGCCTCGTCCTCGCGAACGGCACCTCCGCCCCCGTGCTCGCCGCCCTGCTGCGCGGCCGGCCCCTCGCGCTCTCACCCAACGGCTCCGAGCAGCCGCTGCTGACCGGCGCCTGTGTACGGGCCGGCGTGGCCGTGCGCGTACCGAACACCCCGTCCGTGGGCCTGTCGCCGCTCCTCGAAGAGGCGTGGCACGACGACGGTCTGCGCAGGCGCGCCCGCGCGCTCGGCGACCGGCTGGCCGCGCCGGACGGCGCGTCCCTCGCGGCGGACGTCGTCGAGCGGGCGGCCTGGCCATCCGCATCCACCACCCCGAAGGAGGACCATGAGTACGCGATCAGCCGGCCTCGATGAGGCCGTGACGAGTCTGTCCGCGGGTGTGCGGCAGTGGATCGGACGGCACGCCGGATACCTCGACTCCCCGGCCGGTCACGCCGAGCTGCCGGTGACCCCGCGCGTGAAGGCCCTGCTGCAGCTCGCGCTGCTCCGCCGCCACTGGGCACGGATCGCCCCCGGGGACCCGGCCCTGGACGAGGTGTCCGGAGTGGTCGAGAGCGCCTGGGAACGGCCGGACTTCCCGCGCCTCCTCACCCTCGACCGGAGGTACGCGCGGCAGTTCGAGCTGATGTACGCGGCGCTGGCCCCGGCCGGGGCCGTCACCGGCGCGCCCCGCGCCGTACTGGCCCGGCTGACGGCCGACGGCTACCTGGAGCCGCGCCGGAAGCCTCCGTACCTCCACCTGGAGGCCAGGTTCTACGCCGATCTCGCGGGGGCGGACCACCGGTTCGCCTCCTACCGGGAGCTGTACGCGTCGAGCCTGCCGGCCCGCGCCGGAACCCTGCCCGTGGCCGACCTCGACGTGTGCGTGGTCACGCACACCGTCTTCTACCTCAGCGGCTTCGGCCTGCGCGATCCCGGTCTGACGGAGGAGGCCAGGGGGCAGGCGCTCCGTGTCGTGGAACGGCTCACGGACCACTGTGTGGGCCTCGGCGAGTGGGATCTCGTCGGCAAGCTCGTCCTCGCCCAGTACTGCCTGGGCGCGGATCCGCTGACCACCTCCTCCGGTGCGGCCGGCGTGCGGATGCTCGCCGAGGCGCAGTCACCGGGCGGCGCGATTCCGGGACGGTCCGTCAGCAAGCGCGCCCCGGGGGACGCGACGCCCGTGGAGTTCTTCCGGAAGTCGTACCAGGCGACCCTCGTCACGGCCCTTGCGACGCTGATCGTCACGAGCGGCCGGACCGGCGCACCGTCCTCGGCCGGAGCAGCGGCATCAGCATCGGCACGTACATCGGCATCCGCATCGACATCGACGGCGAGGGAGGCCCGATGAGCACGGACCAGGCGATGAGCACCGGAGGAACGACGAGCACCGGTCACGCCGTGGGCGCCCCCGTCCCCACCCCCGCCCCCGCCCCCCTCCCGTCCGGCGCGCGCCTCCTCCAGGGCCGGCGGAACTGGTGGTTCCTCGGCCCGGGAGGGGTGGCCCGCCTCGGCGACCGGCACGTCACCGCCGACGGGGCCCTGTACCCCGAGGCGGAACACCGGCTGCGCGAGAGCGGCATGTTCGCCCCCGCCCGGGTCCGCGCCTACGCCCTGACCGTCCTCACCAGCACCCACTGCAACCTGGGCTGCGGATACTGCTTCCAGAACACCGCGCAGGACCAGGCCGGCGGCACCCGGCCGCCCCGGATCGCCCGGACCCGCCTCACCTCGGAGACGATCACGTCGATCCTCGGCTTCACCGAGCGGCAGATGGCCGCCGTCGGCCTTGAGAAGCTCAGGATCCTGCTCTTCGGCGGCGAGCCGCTGCTCAACCCCCGCGGCTGTCTCGAACTCCTGGAACGCGCCGCGGGCATCGCGCCGACGTCGGCCTGGATGATCTCCAACGCGACGCTGCTCACCCCGCCGCTGGCCCGGCGGCTCGCCGACCGCGGTCTGACGTCCATCCAGGTCACGTTCGACGGCGACCGTGACGATCACGACCGGATCCGGGTCGGCAGGGCGGACGGCAGCGGGACCTTCGACAAGATCGTCCGCAACATCGTCAAGGCCTCCGAGGTCTCGCCGATCCAGTGGACGCTGCGCGTGAACGTCTCCCAGGAGACCTTCCACGGGGTCGACGCGCTCATCGACAGGCTCGTGGACGCGGTCGACCCGGCGCGGTGCACCCTGTACTTCGCGCGGGTCGGTGACGTCGGCGTCGGATACGCCAACAGCCTGCTGCACAACGGCGACCTGTCGGCCGCCTTCACACGGTGGCAGCGCCGGGCACTCGACCTCGGCTTCACCGTGAGCCGCCCCGGTGCCCGCAAGACCTGCGTCACCTGCGGCCACGCCGACGGACGCTACGGCGCGGTGGTGAGCGCGGACGGGACCCTCGCCAGCTGCTGGGAGACCGCGGGCAAGCCCGACTGGGAGGTCGGCACCGTCGCCGACGGGTATCTGCCCGCAGCGGAGACCCGCGACCGGTGGATCGCCTGCCAGGACCTCTACCGCTACGACGAGAACGCGCGGACGCTGGCGAGGTTCCGGGACACGGTCGACACCGCGCTGCTCGACCATCTGCACGAGACGGGGCGCCTGTAGCCATGCCGTCACCCCTGGAGCAGCTCTCCGCTGGCGCGCTCGACTGGCTGGGCACGCGGCTGGACCACTTCGACCCGTTCTCGGCGAGCGGCAGGTCGGCGACGCACGGAAAGGCGAAGGCCGCACTGGAACTGGCCCTGCTCTGCCACTGCGCGTCCCGCCCCGTCGCACCGGGCGAGGTGGTGCCCGGCGAAAGGGGTGGCTCCCCCTCCGACGCCCCGAGCGCGCTCGGCGGGGCGACGGCCCTCGTCCGGAAGCTCTGGCAGGACCCGGAGTTCCCTCGGCTCTTCGACGACGTCCCCCCGTACGCCTCCACCTACCGGCTCGTCTACGCCGCGCTTGCGCCCGACGGGATCGACGACACGCAGTGCAGGGCCGCGCTCGGCCTGCTGGACCCCGCGTTCCTCTCGCCGCGCGGGAAGTCGCCGTACCGCCGCATCGAGATCCGCTACTACGCGGACAAGGCCGGTGTCCGGCACGCCGTCGAGCCGTACGCCGAGCTCCTCCCACGGAGCCCGCTCGTCGCGCTCCGACCGGCCACCCCCCTCCCGACGGCCTCCGTGGACACGGCGCCGCTGACCACCCCGGAGGCGTACGCCCTGACGCATACCGGCTTCTATCTCGGCGACTTCGGCCGGACCACCACCGGCCTCACCGGCGTCGCTCTGGCGCACGCGCGGGATCTGGTCGACCGGATGCTGCGGCACTGTGTCGGGCACGAGCGGTGGGACCTGGCCGCGGAACTCGTCCTCACCCAGTTCATCCTGGGGAGCGATCCGCTGGACACGCCCTCCGGGGCCGCCGCCGTGGAGTGCCTGGTGCGGGCCCAGCGGTCCGACGGCGCGATCCCGGGGCGGTCGGCGGCGCTCGCGGCGTCCCCGTCGGCCCCGGCCGGGGAGTTCTTCCGGAAGGCCTACCACACGACCCTGGTGACCGCCCTGACGGCGCTGACCGTCCTGTCGCCGAGGCCCTCATGACACCGCGTCTGACGCTGATCAACCGCGACTACACCCGGCTGTGGTTCGGGCAGGCCGTCTCGTCCGTCGGCGACGCCGTCTTCAGCACCACCCTGGTGCTGTGGGTGGCCACCGTCCTCGCGAAGGACGAGACATGGGCGCCGGTGGCGGTGAGCGGTGTCCTGATGGCGTCGAGCGCCGCCGTCCTGGTCATCGGTCCGCTCGCGGGCGTGTTCGTCGACCGCTGGGACAAGCGCGGCACGATGCTGCTGAGCGAGGCGGTCCGCGGCGGGCTCGTGGCCCTGCTGACGGTCGTCTCCCTCCTGCCGGTCGACGCCCTGCCCGCTGGGGTCTGGCTCGGCCTGGTCTACGCGACGGTGCTCCTGCTGCACGCGGCCGGCCAGTTCTTCTCGCCGGCCCGCTTCGCGATCCTCGCGGACCTGGTGACCGGGGACGCCGACCGCGCCCGGGCCGCCGGCATCGCGCAGGCCACCGGCGAGACGGCCTGGATCATCGGGCCGCCCCTCGCGGCGCCGCTGCTGTTCACCGCCGGCCTGCAGTGGGCCCTGCTCTTCAACGCGCTCTCGTACGCGGTGTCGTACGTCGCGATCCGCTCCATCGGGGTGCGTACGCCCACCCCGGCCCCGGCCGACGGCGAGGACTCCACGCCCAAGCCCAAGCCCGCCGGGCGCCAGAAGGGCGCGCTGCGGCGGGAGTTCATGGACGGCCTGCGCTTCTTCGCGCGCAGCAGGTTCCTGGTCGCGCTGCTCCTGCTCGCCGTCATCGGCCAGTTCGGGATCGGCGCGCTGAGCACCCTGAACGTCTTCTTCACCACCGACAACCTCCACGCCGACGCCCATCTGTACGGATACATCGGCATGGCCATGGGCGTGGGCGGCATCACCGGCGCGCTGTGCGCGGGCCGGGTCGTGCAGTGGTTCGGGGCGCGGCGGAGCACCTGGATCAGCCTCCTGGTGAGCGGTGTGCTGCTCGTCGCGTACTCCCGTCAGAGTTCCTTCCTCGGCGGCATCGCCCTGCTGTTCGTCTTCACCGTCCCGCTCACCGTGCTGAACACCGCGATGGCGCCGCTGCTGCTCGCGGCTGCGCCGCCGGAGTACCGGGGCCGGGTGATGGCCGTGTTCTATCCGGTGACGAAGCTGGCGTCGATGCTGTCGGCGGTCCTGTCCGGATGGCTCGCCGGCTCCGTGCTGCACGATCTCGCCGGCTCGGTCGGGGGCGTCCGGTTCGGCCCGATCGACACGATCTTCGCGGTGTCCGGCCTGATCGTCGTGCTGTCCGGCGTCTACGCGTGGATCGCGCTGCCGGGCACGCAGAAGGCCGCCCATCCGCCCCACCACGAACGAGGGAGCAGTGAGTGACCGCCGACGAGGTGCGAGCGACACGGCGCCGGTACCCCCACGCGGAGCGGCAGGACGTCGTCGAGGAACTGCACGGGGTGCGCGTCGCCGACCCGTACCGCTGGCTGGAGGACGCCGGGTCCGCCGCGACGCTCCGCTGGAGCGCGGAGCAGGAGGTCCTCTACGCGGCGGAGCGGTCGGCCCTGCCCGGTCTGGAACGGTGGGCGGCGGAGGTGGCGGCGCTCGACGCCGTCGATCGCGCCAGGTCGCCCGAGGTCCGCGGTGGCCGGGTCTTCTGGCTGCGGCAGGAAGCGGGCCAGGAACACCCGGTGCTCGTGGTGGCGGAGGGCGGCGAAGGCGCGGCCGAGCGGGTGCTGTTGGACCCCCTCGTCCTCGACCCGTCGGGGCGGACCGTGCTCGACGCCTGGGAACCGTCGGTCGAGGGCGAGCTGCTGGCCTTCCAGGTGTCGCGGGACGGCACGGAGGACTCCGTGCTCCACGTGATCGACGTGGCCACCGGGAAGCTCGTCGACGGGCCGGTGGACCGGGTGCGGAAGTCCTCGGTCGGCTGGCTTCCCGGGGGTGGGGCGTTCTACTACGTCCGGCGCCTGGACCCGCGGCTGAACCCCGGCGAGGAGCGCTACCACCGCCGGGTCTGTCTGCACCGGATCGGGACGGCGCCCGAGGCGGACGCCGTCGTCTTCGGCGAGGGGCGGGACAGGACGCAGTTCTACAGCGTCTCGGTGACGGCGGACGGCCGCTGGCTCGGCGTCACCGCCACCCTCGGCACCGGCCGCAACACCGACCTCTACCTCGCCGACCTGACGGCGGGACCGCTGGAGCGCCCGCTGCTGCGACCGGTCCAGGAGGGCAGGGAGGCGGCCACCCGGCTGCACGCCGTGCCCGGCACCGGTCCCCTGGACCGGGTGTGGCTGCGCACCGACCGCGGCGCGGCCCGCGGTCGCGTCGTCGCCTGCCGGCCGGCCGAACTCCACCTGGGTCCCGAGGCGTGGCACGAGGTGATCCCGGAACGGCCCGACGCGGTACTGACCCACCTCGTCGTACTCACAGGACCGGACCCGGCGCACCCGCTCGGCCTCGCCGCCTGGACCCGGGACACGGTGGCCGAGGTCACCGTGCACGACCTGGCCGAGGGCCGGCAGGTGGCGGCCGTCCCGCTCCCCGGGACCGGCGCGGTCGGCGACTTCTCGGCCGGGCCGCCCGGGAGTCACGAGGCCTGGTTCGCGTACACCGACTTCGTGACGCCGCCACGGGTGCTCCGCTTCGACGCGCGGACGTGCCGCGTGACGCGCTGGGAGCGCGACGCGCCGGACGCCCCGGCGGTCGGCGGTGCGGTCACGCGTCAGGTCTCGTTCCCCTCGCCCGACGGGACGACGGTACGGATGTTCGTGATCTCCCCGACCGGGCGCCCGGACGTGCCGCGTCCGGCGCTGCTCACCGGGTACGGCGGCTTCGGCCGCACGATGTCGCCCCGGTACCGCGCCCAGGTCCTGGCCTGGGTGAGGGCCGGCGGGGTGTTCGCGTGGGCGGGGCTGCGCGGCGGCGGCGAGGAGGGCGAGGCGTGGCACCGGGCCGGCAGCGGGGAGAACAAGCAGAACACCTTCGACGACTTCGCCGCCGCGGCCGACCTGTTGACCACGGCGGGGTGGGCGGCGCCGGGCCGGCTCGCGATCATGGGCGGCTCCAACGGCGGACTGCTCGTCGGCGCTGCCCTCACGCAGCGCCCCGGGACGTACGCCGCCGTGGTGTGCATGGCCCCGCTCCTGGACATGGTCCGGTACGAGCTGTCGGGGCTCGGGCCGAGCTGGACGCCCGAGTACGGCAGCGCGCGGGACCCGGGCGGGCTGCGGACGCTGCTCGGCTACTCCCCCTATCACCGCGTCACGCCGGGAACCGCGTATCCGGCGGTGCTGCTCACCGCCGCCGACGGCGACACCAGGACCGATCCGCTGCACGCGCGCAAGATGTGCGCGGCGCTCCAGCACGCCACGTCCGGCACGGGGCCGGTCCTGCTGCGTCTGGAACACGGCGTGGGCCACGGCGACCGCGCCGCGTCCCGCGCGGTGGCGCTGCAGGCCGAGTGCCTCGCGTTCCTGGCCCACCACGTGGGCCTCCCGGCGCCGAGGCCGCGGCCCGGTCCCGAGGCGGAGGGAGACGGAGACGGCCACGCCTGACTCCGCGTGACCGCCGGCCGGGAGGCATGCCCGTGCCCGCGGCGAAAACACCGTGCCGGTGCGGCGTCGCGCTGTGATACTGCCCCGATGACGACTCCGCCTCCCGCCGCACTCGACTCCTTGCAGGGACTGGCCTTCGGTGACGCCTTCGGTGACCGCTGGTTCGGCATCCTGCGCAGGGACGGCGCGGCAGCCCTCGACGAGCGGGCGCTGCCCCCGGAGCCGCTGTGGCGGTGGAGCGACGACACCGCGCAGGCGGTCGTCCTCGTACGGGAACTCGCCGAAGGCCGCGGCGCGGTCGATCAGGACCGCCTCGCCCTGCGCTTCGCGACGGCCTACGCCGACGACACGCACCGGGGCTACGGGGCGTCGATGCACGACGTACTGCGCCGCATCGGCGACGGCGAGCCCTGGCGGGAGGTCGTCGCCGGGCAGTTCGAGGGCCAGGGTTCCTGGGGCAACGGCGCGGCCATGCGCGTCGCGCCCCTCGGCGCCTGGCACGCCGGCGACCTGGACGCCGTCGCCGAGCAGGCCGCCCGGCAGGGCGCCGTCTCGCACCACCACCCGGAGGCGGTCGCCGGGGCGGTGGCGGTCGCCCTCGCCGCGGCGCTCGCCACCCGCGGCCGGGGCGGTCCCGCCCCGGCCCGGCCGGACTTCCTGCGGGCGGTCGCGGATCTGCTTCCCGACGGCGACGTCCGGTCGGGGATCCGGATCGCGGCCCGGATGCCGGAGCGCACCTCGGTGCGGCACGCGGCGGAGGTCCTGGGCTCGGGATACCGGATGTCCGGGCCCGACACCGTGCCCTACGCCCTGTGGTGCGCGGCGGGCCACCTCGACGACCTCCAGGAGGGCCTGTGGTGCACGGTGGCAGGGCGCGGTGACATCGACACCACGTGCGCCATCGCGGGCGGGGTGATCGCCGCGCGCACGGGTGTCGCCGCCCTGCCTCCCGCCTGGCACACGGCCCTGGAACCGCTGCCGCCGATCGTGGCTCGGTAGAAAGGACGCGCAGGTCGCACGCGGCCACCCCTCAGCCCGGCATCGGCACCGGGGCGCCCTGCCCGCCTCCGCGCGCGTACAGCCTTACCAGATGTGGCAGTTCGTACTGGGCCGCGTGCGCGGTCACCTCGCCGCACGGGGAGGTGACCATTCCGGCGTCGATGAGCGCCTCCACCACCCGTACGGCATGCCGCTCGTCGCAGCCGAGGGCCTCGGCCGCCTCGCTCAGGCCGAAAGGACCGTCGCCGGTGCCCGTCGCCAGCCGTCCCGCGTTCCGGCCGCAGTCCCCGGGCAGCGCCTCCCACCCCTGGGCCAGCCACCGCCGTACGGACACGTCCCCCGAGGTCAGTTCGTCGAGCGCCCCGGCCGGGTCGGTGAGCCGGTCCGCGAACTCCCGCAGAGGTACGTGGCGGAGCACCGCGAGCCGCATGCCGCTGACCCGCACCGCCAGCGGCGACCCGCCGCACGCCCGCACGATGCGCAGGGCCGCCTCCCGGTCGGCCCGTACCCGGCTCTGCCCGACGAGCCCGGCGAGCAGTTGCAGCGCCTCGGCGGTGCCGAGGGGCGGCACGGGAATGCGGTGCACGGGCGCAAGACCGCCCAGTTGGCCGCGTGCGGTGAGCAGCACCCTGCCGCGTCCGCCGTACGGGAGCAGGGGCCGGACGGCGCGCTCGTCGGGCACGTCGTCGAGGACGACCAGTGCGCGGTGTTCCGCGAGCCACGTGCGGAAGGCCTCGGGCCCCGAGAGCCCGGTGACGCCCGCCCCACGGCCGATCTCCGCCAGGACCGCGGGCAGCGTGCGGGTGGCCCCGTCGGCCGCCCGCAGGGAGACGCAGATACGCCCGTCGGCGAAGCGTTCGCCGAGCCGGTGGGCGGCCCGCACCGCGAGGGTGGTCTTCCCGGCCCCGGCGGGGCCGGACAGCAGCACGACGCCGCTGCCGTCGGCGTCCTCCAACCCGTCGGCGAGACGGCGCAGTTCCTCTCCGTGTCCCGTGAAGTCGACGAGGTCGGGCGGCAAGAGGGCGGGCACGCGGCGGGTCGGGGCGGGCACGCCCTGCCGCCCGGCACGCGCGTCCGCCCCTGCCCCGCCGGAGCCGCCAGAGCCGGGACTGTCAGAGCCGCCGGAGCCGCCAGGACTGTCGGAGCCGCCGGAGCCGCCCGTGAGGATCGCCCGGTAGCTGGCCGCCATGGCCCCGCCGGGCTCCAGGCCCAGCTCCCGGGCGAGGAGCTGCCGGTAGTCGTCGTGGACCGCGAGCGCCTCGGCCTGCCGGCCCGCCTCGCTCAGCGCACGCATCCAGGCACAGCGGAGCCGCTCCCGCAGCGGGTGGCGCTCCACCAGGTCGCGCAGCCCCTCGACGACCACCGAGGCGCCGCCGACGGCCAGTTCGGCCTCCGCCCAGCTCTCGTACGCCGTCAGGTGGCGCAGCTCAAGCCGCTCGGCCTCGTCGGCCAGCCGGGGCGACTGCCGCAGGTCGTCGCCGAACGGCGGCCCCTGCCACAGGCCGAGGGCCTGCCGCAGCAGTCGGGCGGCGGGCTCGGGTGCCTGTCCCTCTGCGGCCCTCACCAGGGAGCGGAACCGGAGGAGGTCGAGTTCCTCATCGGCGACGCGCAGGGCGTATCCACCGCAGGTGTGGGTGAGCCGCGGCCGGTCGGGGTCGTCCTCGCCGAGCAGCGCGCGCAGGGCGCTGACGTACACCTGGAGGTTCTTGCGGGCGGTACGAGGGGGTTCCTCCGGCCAGACCGCGTCGGTCAACGTGTCGATGGACACCGGGGAGTTGGCGGTTCCGAGCAGCGTCGCGAGCACGACGCGCTGTTTCAACGGGCCGAGGGACAGCGCCCGGTCGTCGCGGTGGACCGTGAGGGGGCCGAGGACGGAGAACCGGAGTGTGCCGGGTGGCGCCACGGGCTGCGCGGACGGACGCGACATCGAGCGAACCTCCGTAGGGGGACGGGAGTTGGTCGGTCGGTTCGATGATCCACCGCCCGGATCCGCCGCACATCGGTGCCGGACCCGCAGAGTCGCACCGTCGGCGGCTACGGCATGGGGGACCGCACCCCCATACGGACCGCCCCCACCCCCATCCCGAGCCCGCCGCCCCCCACGAACTCCCGAGAACCTGTCCCCATGGTTCGACGCCGCACACTGACGCCGGGGCTCAGGCTCGGGCTGACGCTCAGGCCGGCCGTCCCCGTGCCCCCGCACCGGGCGGCGCCTGTTCGTCCGCCCGCTCCGCCGACAGGGCGCAGAGCGCCGAGCGGTCCACGCAGCCGGTCTTGGTCATCAGGCTCGCCATGTGCTTCTCCACCGTGCGGGGCGAGATGCAGAGGCGCTGGGCGATCTGCTGGTTGCCGGGCCGTTCGCCGAGCAGGGCGAACACCTCGTACTCGCGCGGGGTGACACCCGCCGTCCGCAGCTCCGCGGGAATGCGCTCCCGGCCGCCCCTGCGCTGCCGCACGCTGATCCCCGCCCGCCGCAGGACGGCCCGGCAGGCCCCGGCCACCGGCGGCACGCCCGCCTCGTGGAAGTACTCCTCCGCCGTGCGCAGCCAGGCGACCGGCTCGCCCCAGGCATCGTCGAGCGCCGCCTCGGCGACGAGGCGCAGGGCGAGGTGCCAGGCCTGCGGGAACACCGTCGCGGCGCGGCCGGCCTCCTCCACGGCACGCCGAGCGCCGTCGGGGTCGCCGTCCCGGCCGCGCAGGACCGCGTCGGCCATGCCGAGGAACATCCGGTTCCAGGCCAGCTGCCCGCCGGGCGAGGCCAGCGCCTCCCGAAGCACCTCTCGGCCATCATCAGCCCCGGGGCCACCACGGTCGCCGTCGAGGATCCACAGCAGCGGGCGGAGCCCGTACCGGCCGCTGAGGTAGAAGAAGCTCGGGTGCTCGCGCTCCCAGGCGGCCGCCGCGTCGAGTTCGGCCGTCGCCCGCTTCCGGTCCTCCGCCATCAGCGCGCCGACGGCCTGGCACAGTCCCCGCTGCAGCGGTACGAGCATGGACTCCTCGCCGCCCGCCCGCCGGAACCGGACCAGGGCCCGGTCCTGCTCGCGGGCCCGCCCCTGGTGCGCGGCGAGCATCGCGTCGACGAGGAGCAGATAGCGGTGCGCCGACAGGTTCTGGAGACGCGCGCTCGCCTCCACCGACCGCGCGACGATCTCCCCTGCCCTGTCCCATCGCCCGGCCAGCACGCTCTGCATGGCGAGTGACCCGTCGACGGTCTGGAGCAGGGCCAGGGAGCCGAGTTCGTGGGCCGCCGCGCGGGCGGTCTCCAGCCGGGTCGCCTCTCCGGTCCGCATGAACGCGTTGGTGCCGAGCCGTACGAGCGCCTCGGCCCGGCACACCGCGAGCCGGTGCTTCTCCGCGACCTCCAGCATCCGCACCAGGCAGGCGTCGGCCTCGTCGAACCCGCGCTCCCGCGACAGCAGCGCGAGCAACTGCCAGGCCCGGCAGGCCACCACGGGCCGGCCGCGCTGCTCCGCGGTGAGCGCGGCACGTCTGGCGGAACGTTCCGCCAGTTCGAGTCGCTCGCGACCGCTCCGTCCTTCCCCGCCCTGTCCGTCGCCCCGGCCGCCGTGCTCAGGCAGCAGCGCGAGATGGCCCTCGACCACGACGAGCGCCGCCTCCTGCTCCGGATGCGGCGCGCCCCCGAACAGGACGCGGGCCGCCCGGATCCGGCGGCGCGCGTCCTCCTGCCGCTCCGCCATGGCCGCCACCCACGCGACCTGCGTGTGCGCCTGGGCCCTGTCCTCCGCCAGGCGCGACCCGGCGGCCACCGGGGGAAGGTCGTCGAGCAGCGCCGACGCCTCGTCGAGCCGCCCGGACTCGGCCTGTGCGATGGCGAGTTGTACGGCGACCTCGTCCCGCTCCTCGTCGGCCGCGAGCCCTCGGGCCCGCTCGAGCAGGACGGCGGCCGAACCCGACGCTCCGGCGTCCAGCATCTGCCGCCCCACCTGGGCGAACTGCCGGGAGGCCGTGGCCTTGTCGCCCGCCGCCAGCCACAGGGTCGCCACCAACTGCCGCTCCTCGCCGGAGAGCGGGCCGACGGACTCCTCGATGGCCGAGGCCGCCCGCCGGGCCAGCGCGGCCTGCTCGGCGGGCGGCAGCGAGGCCCTGAGCGCGTCCGCGGTCAGGACGTGGCGGAAGGTGTAGTCGTCGTGGGCGGCCCCGTCCGGGGCGATGATCCCCGCCTCCGATGCCGAGCGGAGGTGGGCGAACAGCGCCCGGTCGTCGAGCCCCGTCACCGCCCTGAGCACCCCTACGGAGAACCGGCCGCCGAGGGTCGCCGCGATGAGCAGCAGGTCGCGCACCGGTTCGTCGAGCCGGTCGAGCCGGCGCGCCCAGCTGCGCACCGCACCGGTGGGCACGGTCGCCTCGCCCTGGTCCGCCAGCTGCCACCGGCCGTCGGCCCTGCTCAGCCGTCCCGTGTCCAGCAGGTCGGCCAGGAGCACCTCCAGGAGATACGGGTTCCCGCCCGCGCGCTCCGAGAGGGTGCGGTACGCGGCCGGGGGAACCTGCCCCGGTCCCGCGTCCAGACACGCGTCCACCATGTCCCGTACGGCCGCGTCGTCCAGCGGCCCCAACTCCCGCAGCGCGGCGGTGTTGCGCAGCTCAGCGGCGAGCGCGAGGTCGAGCGCGGGGCCGGGGTCGGGCCGGAGCGTCCCGACCAGCAGGACCGGGAGGTCCGCCACGTTGTCGGCGACGTACTCGACGACGGCGATCGTCTCGGTGTCGGAGTCGTGCAGGTCCTCCAGGAGGACCGCGCAGCCCCGCTCCCGGCCGAGCACCGCGAGCAGTCTCAGTAACGCCTCGGCCATCTCGACCAGCGAGATCGCATATCCGGGCGCCGCGGCGCCGGACCGCCATTCCGGTATGAGCGCGGCCAACGCGGGCCGGTAGGGCAGGAGTTCGGGGTCGTCCGGGGCACCCGCCGCCCGGAACCGGGAGGACAGCGCCTCGATCAGCGGCCGGAAGGGCACGACGAGCCCGGTGGACGTGGCGCGGCCACGCAGTACCGGCATGTCCAGGTCGTACGCGCGGAGGGCGCACTCACCGGCCAGCCGGGACTTGCCGATCCCCGCCTCGCCGACGAGGAACACGGCTTGTCCCGCGCCCCTCCTGACGCTCCCCAGGGCATCGCCCAACAGCCCGATCTCGGCTTTCCGCCCCACGATGACCGACGACGTCGCGCGCATGGCCGCAGGCTACTTGCTCCCCTCCGCTCACGGCAGGGGGCATGGGGAGGGGCCGGGGGATCCCCCGGCCCCAGCCCCGACACACCTAGAGGGACAGGGGGACGGTGCAGGTGGTGTACGGCGTGTCCAGGGAGGCGGCGGCGCCGAGGCCCCCCGTGCCGAGCAGCCTGCTGCGCAGCCCCAACGCCCCGCCGGCCCCGAACGTCACCTCGCCCACCGGGTGGTCCTGCGCCGCGGTCTCCGCGCCGGTACCGCCGTCGACGTACGTCACCGAGTCACTGATCTGCATGGGTCCTCACTCGTCCTTGGTCCGCAGGAGTGGTGGTCGTGCTGGTGTGTGCGGTGGTGCGATGAACTGGTGGTGCCGTGTGCCGGTGGTGCTGGTGGTGCGGTGTGCCGGTCGTGCTGTCGGAGTGGTAGGAGTGGTCGGTGGGGTCGTACGGTCGGTGCTAGGGGCCCTCCGTCGCGACGGCATCCGAGCCGGACGTCCGCAGGAGCAGCAGGGACGGCACCCGGTCAGGGAAGCCCGCCCGGAGGAGTCCGTGTCCGATCCCCGAGAGGCCGGTCAGCAGCCCCGGGTGGGCGACCCCGTCCGGGGCGCCGCTCAGGGCACCGGTCTCCTCGACGGACGCGAGCAGCGCTCCGGCCCGCCGTACCCAGTGCGGCCGTGCTTCCGGGAGGGTGCTGTGGCCCAGGAGTTCGCACAGTCCGGCCTCCCCGTGGCAGAGGCTGTCGTCGGGCGCCGGCCGGTCCCGGCCCAGCTCCTCGACGGCCGCTCGGGACCATGCCGCGAGGAAGGGGTCGTCCAGGGCGCCCGGAGCGTCGAGCACCGCGAGTGCGATGCCGGCGCGCCCACGGCACCAGGCCGACGCCCGGGCGTCCTCCGCGGATCCACCGGCCGGCGAGCGGACGGGGACTCCCCCGTGGCCCCCGTCCTGCTCACCGCCGACCGCCGCGCGGAGCGCGGCGAGTCCCGCGGCCCGGGCCCTGTCACCGGCGGCGCTGTCACCGCCGCCGTCGGCCGCTTCCGCCTCGGCGAACCGCAGCAGGGCCCAGCCGATCCCGGCGGCGCCCGTCGCGAAGCCCCGCCCGGCGGCCGTGCGATCGGCGGCGGCCAGCCGGTCGGCGCAGGCCCGCGCGTCCCGCCGGATCTCCCGCGCCGCATCACCGGAACCGGAGCCGGAGCCGGAGCCAGAACCAGAACGGGAGCCGAAGCCGGAACACCCAACGGCCGCCTCCCGCGCCGCGAGGAGCGCCGCGAGCCCCCCGGCGACGCCCGCCCCCACCCCGTACTCCCGCTCGGCCCCCGCCGCCGGTCCGACCAGCCGCAGCGTGGCGGACGCCCACGCGGCGACCTCCGGGTCGTCGAGGAGTCGTCCTGTCTCGGCGAGCGCGTACGCGATGCCACCGAGGCCCGAGAAGGCCCCCGAGCCGACCGCTGCGAGGTCCCCGGGCCGCGCGGCGAGCGCGTCGAGCAGTCGGGGCACCGGCGCGAGGGCGGTGCGGGCGGCCTCGGCGTAGTGCGCGACCCCGGTGAGCGCCGCCAGCTGGGCGAGGAAGAGAGCAGGTCCCGTGTAGCCGCCTGCCAGGTCGGCCGGCATCGGGCCGATCCGCCAGTACCGGTCGTCGAGGAGTTCCAGGCCGATCCAGTTGCCGCGCGAGCCGTCGCGGTACGCGAGGGAGACCAGCTGGTCGCCGACGGACCGGGCCGCCGAGAGGAGCCGCTCCGGTTCGGGGGCGCGGTCCGCCGTGCGGGTGCGGCGGCCCCCGGCGGGGCGGTGGGCCGGCGTGCGGGAGGTCGTGGCCATAGCGGCCCGCACGATCCGTTCCTGGTCCTGCCGGTCGACGGTGTCCAGCGCGGCGAGTTTCGCGGCGACGCGGGTGATTCCCGCCTGTTCCAAGCGGCCCGCCGCCGGCCGCCGGGGCGCGCCCCACAGGCGGTCGCCGCCCGGCCGGGCGGTGAACAAGGGCACGTCTCCGGCCCAGAGTTGCGCGATCTCCTCGGCGACGAGACCGGGTTCGAGGACCGGGCCGAACACGTCGGTCCGCAGGGTCTCGAAAACCTGCTGCCTGGTGTCCGCGTCCTTCAGCAGATCGGGGTGTGTCGACTCGTCGAGCAGGGTGCTGTAGATCCAGGTGGGGCGTACCACCACGCGTATCTCGTCCTCGGCGAACGCGGTCAGCGGGCCCGTCTCGTGGAGGAGTTCCTCCCTGGCCGTGCTGATCGCCGTGTATCCGGCGCGGAACCCGGCGCAGAGTGCCTCGACGTGGGCTCCGGGCTCGACGGGCCCGCCGTCCGCGAGGCGTGGCCGGTTGGCGGACTCGCCGAACCTGCCCGCCCGGCGCACCAGGCGCATCCGGTCGGTGCCCGGATCGGCCCAGTCCGCCCTGGCCACCGGCGACAGCGCCTCGTGCCCGCCGCCGACGGCGGACACGTCCAGGGCGCTGTGGTCGCCGACGAGCAGCTGGGGCAGCAGCCCGACCCGGTACACCGAGTCGTGGAGGGCGCGGGCCGCCGGGTCCTCCGTGGCGGCGGCGCCCTGCACCGGCGGGTGGAACAGGGTCTCCACGTCGACGAGCACCGGATGGGCGCCGACGGCGATCAGGTTCTCGTGGTGCAGATCCGTCCCGTCGAGGAGGTGCAGGAGCGCGAGCAGGGCGCCCTGGCGCCGGTAGAACGTCTCGACCTCCCCGACATCGGCGCAGGGTCGCGCGGCGACGAACTCCACCCATCCGTAGCCGCCCCGGTCGAGCAGTCGCAGGGTGCGGAGGTCGACGGCGTCGGGCAGCCGGTCGAACCAGGCGACGAGGTCGTTGAAGTGGCGGTGCACGGCGAGGGGACGGGGCTTGTAGACCAGCCGGGTCCCGTCGGCGAACCGCAGCAGCATCACGCTCCGGCCGCCCCGGTGTCCGTCGCCGGCCGCGGTCTCGACTCCCACGAGCAGCCCCGGGTCACCGTCGGGGCCACCCAGGAGACCGGCGGTCAGATCGGTGTGGTCGGCCGCGAGCCGTTCCAGCGCCTCCACGACCGCGTCCGCGGCGTCGAGCGCGGCCCGTCCCAGGATCCGCGCGAGGACCGGCCGTCCGGCCAGCAGTGCCGCCAGGCCGCGCCGGGACGCCGTACGCCCGAGGAAGTCACGGAACCTGGCCCGGGAGTCCTCTCCGTCCAGGCGCCCAGCGGTCCGGGCCTCGTGCAGTTCGAGGACCAGCGTGCGCGCCGCCGCCCGGGCGAGCCTGCCGCTGAGCTGCCGCTCCAGGTCCTCCCGTACGGCGGTCATGTCGACGAGCTCCCGGACCCGCTCCGACACGCCCCGGTCGAGCCGCTCCCCCGCGCGGGCGGTGAACGGCCGCAGGACCCACGCGAAGCCGCTCAGGCCCGGATACTCCACGTCGGGCGCCACGGCCTCCTCGGGAGCGGTGGCCGCCACCTCCTCGGCCAGCGCGGCCCAGTCGGGGCGCCCTCCGGCCCCGGGCCCGCCGCCGGATCCGCCCGCGGATTCCCCGACGGGTCCGTCCCCGGCTCCCCCCACGGGTCCGTGCGCGTCGCCGCCGTCGTAGCCGCCGGAGACCTGCCCTGCCTCCCACCAGCGCTCGACCGCCGACAGCGAAGCCTCGGCCCGCCCCTGTCCCGTCCCCGCCGCCATCGTCCCTCCCCCGCCGTCCGGTGCGCCTCTCGGTGCCTCACCCGATCCTGGTACGGACGGGCCCCGGCGACATGGGGAATGGACCCCCATGTTCTCCACCCGTGCGCGGAGGCACGGGTGGAACCCCGGTGAGACGCGGATGACGCTCGGATGAGGCCGGCGGATGAGGCCGGCGGATGAGGTCCGCGGTCAGGCCGGCCGGCGGGCCTCGATCAGGAAGCGCGTGGTGTGGGCGACGAACGGGCCCTCGGTCTCCAGCCGCACGTGCAGTTCCCGCAGCCGGTCGCGGTACTGGTCGACGGTGAACCCGGGCACCATCCAGATCACCTTCCGCAGGAAGTAGATCACCGCGCCGACGTCGAGGAACTCCGTGCGCAGGGACTCCGAGCGCAGGTCCACGACCTCCAGTCCGGCCGCCTCCGCGTCCCGCCGCGCGTCGTCGGGGTGGCGCGCGCGGCGCACCTCCTCGGTCTGCGGGCCGAGGAAGTACTCGACCAGCTCGAAGACGCTGGACGGTCCGACCTGCTGGGAGAGGTACGTGCCCGCCGGCCGCAGCACCCGCGCGATCTCGTCCCACCAGACGGTCACCGGGTGCCGGCTGACCACGAGGTCGAACGCCTCGTCGGCGAACGGCAGCGGCGGCTCGTCCTCGTCCGCCACGACCACCACGCCGCGTGGGTGCAGCAGCCTGGTGGCCTTGGCCACGTTCGGCGGCCAGGACTCGGTGGCCGCCACCAGGTCCGGCAGCTTCGGCACCCCGGCGAGCACCTCCCCGCCGCCGGTCTGGATGTCGAGGGCGGCCGTGGCCGCCGCCATCCGTTCGCCCATCATGCGCTGGTAGCCCCATGACGGGCGCTGCTCGGTGGCCCGTCCCTGGAGCCAGGAGAAGTCCCAGCCCTCCGTCGGGGCCGACTCGGCCTCCCTGACCAGATCCTCGAACGTTCGCGCCATGTCTTGATCGTCTCAGCTCGGCGGGCGGATCGGCGAAGACGTCTCCGACGACCGAAGATCACCGTTTCCTTCGTTCGAAGTGGTCGTTGCACCCAAAGATCCATTGGGGTGACGAAGAGTCACCGTCGAACCGAAAGAACGTGTCCCACGTGAGTGTCACCTTCGAGGACCTGTGGTTTCCCCCCGACCGGCCCGTGGCGTCCCCCGTCGGCGCCCGGCTCTTCTGCGTCCCGCACGGCGGGGCGGACGGGTCGGTGTTCCGGCCCTGGCAGAGCGTGCTGGGGCCGGCGATCGAGGTCGTCCCCGTCCAGCTGCCGGGACGGGGCGTCCGGATGGCGGAGCCTCCCGAGACGTCGGTCGTCCGGCTCGCCGAGCGGCTCGCCGGCCCGCTCGCCGACCGCGCCGAGGGACTCCCCTACGTGCTGTTCGGGCACAGCATGGGGGCCCTTGTCGCGTACGAGCTGGGTCTCGCCCTCCAGGACGGCCCCCGCCCGCCGGCGGCGGTGGTGGTCTCCGGCACCGTCCCTCCGCACGTGCCGCGCGGCACGGCGGCGATGCACCTGCTCCCTGACGAGGAGTTCCGCACCCGTCTCGGCGTGCTCGGCGGGATTCCCCCTGAGCTGCTCGCCGAGGAGGAGTGGCTCGAACTCTTCCTGCCGCTGCTGCGGGCCGACTTCGAGGCGGCCGAGACGTACCGGACCGGCAGGACGCTGTCGGGCGGTGTACGGCTGGTCGCCCTCGGCGGCGCCGACGACCCGGCGGCCCCGCCCGCCGAGGTGGAGCGCTGGCGCGAGCTGGGCACCGATGTGACGGTCCGTATCCTCCCCGGCGACCACTTCTTCCCCTTCTCGTCGAGCGACCGGGTCCTCGATCTGGTGTCCGCGCTCTGCGGCCCTCACTGATCCGTTCAGACCTTCCGTTTTTTCTGCTTCATGGCGAATCAAGGAATGTTTTTCGTGAGCAACAAAGCTGTACGACAAGGGCGTTACGGCGTCGACGGTCCGGGCTGGCTCCTCGCCCTCGGCGGCGGGGTCGTGGCACCGCTGGCGGCGGTCGCCGCGGGCGCGCCCCGCTGGCTGCTGCGGGTCGCGCCCGTGGTGGCGGTTCCGGCGGGGCTGTACCTGCACGCGACCGTACGGGGCAAGTTCCTCGTGTGGGAGGAGCAGTTGGACGCGCTCGACCTGCGCGGCGACGAGCGGGTGCTGGACCTGGGCTGCGGGCGCGGAGCGGTCCTCACCGCGGTGGCGGACCGGGTGCCGAAGGGCCATGTCACCGGGGTCGACATCTGGCGCTCGGTCGACCAGTCGGGCAATGACGAGCGGACCACCACCGAGAACGCCGAGCGCGCCCAGGTCGCCGACCGGGTCGACCTGGTCACCGCGGACATGAGGCGGATCCCGCTCGCCGACGACACGTTCGACCTCGTGGTGTCCAGCATGGCGATCCACAACATCGGCAGTGCGCGAGGGCGCGAGGAGGCCGTCCGCGAGGCCTACCGGGTCCTCAGGCCCGGCGGACGGCTGCTCATCGCGGACATCTTCCACGCCCGCCGCTACCAGGAGATCCTGCGCGCGGTGGGTGCCGTCGGCGTGACGTGTAAGGATGCGGGTCCCCGGATGTGGTGGAGCGGCCCATGGGTCCGGACCCTCCTGGTGAGCGCCGAGAAGCCGGCCGCCCTGGACGGCGACGGCGAAGACCTCGACGACCTGGAAGAGGAGCGCCGGTCATGAGCGTCTCCACCCCCTTCCCGCAGGTGAACGGCGTGCGGCCGGGCAGCCTCGTCGACCTGCTGCGGTCACTGGCCGCCCGGCAGCCCGACCGGCTCGCCTACCTCCACCTCGACAGCCACGGCGAGGAGGAGTCCCGCCTCACGTACGCCGGACTCGACCGGCGCGCACGGGAGGTGGCGGCGAGCCTGCAGGCGGAGACCAAGACCGGCGACCGGGTGCTGATCCTGTTGCCGCCGGGCGCGGACTACGTGAGCGCGTACTTCGGCTGCCTGTACGCGGGGACGGTGGCCGTGCCCTGCTATCCGCCGCACTCCCGCAACCTCCCCCGGCTCCTCGCCGTCGCCGCGGACGCGGCTCCGACCGCGGCGCTGACCGGTGACCGTGTCCCGGCCGCCGTCCGCGAGAGGCTCCTCGACGCACCCGAGCTCGCGGCCGTCACCTGGCTGCCGACCGGGGCGCTCACCGCCGACGCCGGGCAGTGGGCCGATCCGCTCGTCGGCACCGACACCCTCGCGTTCCTGCAGTACACCTCGGGCAGCACCGCCGCGCCGAAGGGCGTGATGGTCTCGCACGGCAACCTGCTGCACAACTCCTTCCAGATCCAGCGGCGTTCGCGGACCGCGGAGGACTCGGTCTGCGTGAGCTGGCTGCCGCCGTACCACGACATGGGGCTCATCGGCGGCATCCTGCAGCCCCTCACCGCCGGGTGCCCCGGGATCCTGATGGCGCCGGGCACCTTCGTCCTGGACCCCGTCCAGTGGCTGCGCGCGATCTCCGCCTACGGCGCGACGGTCTCCCCGTCCCCGCCGTTCGCGCTCGACCTCTGCGTCGAGCGGGTCGACCCCGCCGGCCACGACACCCCGCTGGACCTGAGCACCCTGGAGACGATCGTCGTCGGCGCGGAGCCCGTACGGGCCGCGACGCTCGACCGCTTCGCCGACCGCTTCGCCCCCTGGGGGCTGCGCCGGGAGGTGCTGCGGCCCAGCTACGGCCTCGCCGAGAGCACGCTGATGGTGTCCTGTGGGGAGCACCTCACGCGCTCGACCGCCGTCACGGTCGACACCGCGGCCCTGGAGGCGCACCGCGTCGTGCCCGCCTCCGCCGACGCCGGGAGCGGCCGGAGCCGCGAGGTCGTGGGCTGCGGCTCCGCCGTCGACGGGCAGCGGCTGCTCGTCGTCGATCCGGCGACCGCCGCCGTCTGCGGCCCCGACCGGGTCGGTGAGATCTGGGTGGGCGGCCCGAACGTCGCCCACGGGTACTGGGGGCGGCCCGACGAGAGCGAGGCGGCCTTCGAGGCGGAGCTCGCCGACGGGGAAGGACCGTTCCTGCGGACCGGTGACCTGGGGTTCCTGCGGGACGGCGAGCTGTTCGTCACCGGTCGCAGCAAGGACCTGATCATCGTCCGGGGCCGCAACCTCTACCCGCAGGACATCGAGCGCTGTGCGGAGCGGGGCCATCCGGCCCTCCAGGCCAACTCCTCGGCCGCCGTGGCCGTCGAGGACGGCGGGGCGGAGCGGCTGGTGCTCGTGGCCGAGGTCCGGCGCGGGGCGGAACTCCCGCCCGTGGCCGAGGTCGCACGGCAGCTCGGCAGGGCCGTCGCCTCGGAGTTCGACGTACGGCTCCACCGGCTCGTCCTCGTCCGGGCCGGCACCGTTCCCAAGACCTCCAGCGGCAAGATCCGGCGGCGGGCCACCCTGCAGGCCCTCCTCGACGGCACGCTCACCGTCGTGGGCGACTGGACGGCCGGCGCGGACACCGCCCCGGCACCTCCGGCCGCCGGCGGCAGCGGCAGCGGTGCCGTCGAGGCCTATCTCGGCGCCCTGCTGACGACGCTGGTCCCGGACGGCCCGGACGCCCTCCACCGGGAGCGCCCGCTGCTCGACCTGGGCATGGACTCCCTGACCATGCTCCGGCTCGCCGGCCGGATCGAACGCGACCTGGGCGTGGACGTCTCCGACGTCGTGTTCGACGGCGATCCGACCGTCGCCACGCTCGCGGCCGTGGTCGTCGAGCGGCGCCCGTCGGGACTCCCCCTCACCGACGAGGGCCTGCTGAACACGACGACCGGTCCCCCTTCGACGGTCGCCGTACCCACCGCCCCGCACGCGCCCTTCCCGCAGACCGACACCCAGCAGGCCTACTCCCTCGGCCGCACGGGCGCCTTCGAGCTGGGGAACGTCTCCACCCACGTGTACCTGGAGTTCGACGCCCCCGGGCTCGACCTGACCCGGTTCGAGCACGCCTGGCGGCGTGTGATCGACCGGCACGAGATGCTGCGTGCCGTCATGGTGCCGGCCACCAACGAGCAGCGGATCCTCCCCGACGTACCCCTGTACGAGATCCGGGTGACCGACCTGCGCGGCCGTGACCGGGAGGAGGCCGAGGCGGAGCTGGCCGCCGTACGGGAGCGGCTGTCGCACGAGGTGCGTCCGGCCGACGAGTGGCCGCTGTTCGAGGTCGCCGCGACCCGGCTGGACGACGGCCTGCGGGTCCACCTCAGCGTGGACTCGCTGATCGCGGACTTCTCCTCCGGCCGGGTCCTGTTCGACGACCTGTCCCGCTTCTACGCCGAGCCGCACGCCAAGCCGCCCGTGCCGGAGAGGTCCTTCCGCGAGCACGTACAGGCGGAGGCGGACCGCCGCGACACCGCCGCGTACCGGCGTTCGCGCGACTACTGGTGGAGCAGGCTGCCCGAGCTGCCCCCGGCGCCTCAGCTGCCCGCCGCCGCCCGCGCCGGGTCGATCGACCGGCCGCGGTTCACCCGGCGCGAGACCGCCCTTCCCGCCGAGCTGTGGCAGGGCCTCAAGGAGCGGGCGCGCCGGGCCGGGCTGACGCCGACCGGGCTGCTGCTCGCCGCGTACGCCGAGGTCCTGGCCACCTGGAGCACCAGCCGGCACTTCACCCTCAACGTGCCGCGCCTCACCCGGCCCGTGCAGGACCCCGCGTACCACGAGGTGATCGGCCAGTTCGCGTCCTTCAACCTCCTTGAGGTCGACTTCCGTACCGGCGCCGGCTTCCGTGACCGGGCGCGTGAGCTCCAGCGGCGGCTGCGGTCCGACCTGCGGCACCAGGACGTCAGCGGCGTCGAGGTGCTCCGGGAGCTGATGCGGCTCCAGGGCGGATTCGACCAGGCGCTCATGCCGGTGGTGATGACCAGCAACCTGGCCTTCGCCACAGCGGGGAGGACACCGCTCGAAAAGCTGCTGTCCCCGGTGTTCGCCGTCTCGCAGACCCCGCAGGTGTCCCTCGACGAGCAGGTGCAGGAGGTCGAGGGCGCGCTGCTCCTGAACTGGGACTCGGTCGACGAGCTGTTCCCCGCCGGTCTCGTCGGCGACATGTTCGCCGCCCACACGGATCTCCTTCACCGGCTCGCGACCGACGAGGAGACCTGGTCGCGCGAGACACCGATCGCCCTGCCGGCCGCGCAGGCGGAACGGCGCGTGGCGGGCACGGGCCCGACCCGTACGGTTCCGGACGTCCAGGTGCAGCACCTGTTCGAGCGGCAGGTGGCGATCCGGCCCGACGCCCCCGCCGTGATCGCCCCGGACCGGACCCTGAGCTACGCGCAGCTCGACACCGCCGCCCGGCGGGTCGCCCGCTGGCTGCGCGCTCACGGCGCCCGGCCCGGACAACTGGTCGCCGTCGTCATGGACAAGGGCTGGGAGCAGGCCGTCGCCGCGTACGCGGTGCTGTTCTCGGGCGCCGCGTACCTGCCGATCGACCCCGGCCTGCCAGGGCCGCGGATCCGCCGTCTGCTCGACAAGGGCGAGGTCGGGCTCGTCCTGACGCGCTCACGGCTCGACAACGCCCTGGATTGGCCGGCCGGACCGCTGCGGCTCTGCCTGGACCGGCCGCTGCCCGCCGACACCGGCTCGCCGCTTCCCTCGCACGGCAGCCCGGCCGACCTCGCGTACACCATGTTCACCTCCGGCTCGACGGGCGAGCCGAAGGGTGTGATGGTCAACCACCGGGCCGTCGTCAACTGCCTGCTGGAGACCGTCGAGACGTTGCGGATCACGGAGGACGACCGCTGCCTCGCGGTGACCGCGCTCCACCACGACCTGTCGGTCTTCGACCTCTTCGGCGTGCTCGCCGCGGGCGGCGCGCTGGTCATGCCCGCCGCCGCCGACCGCCGCGACCCGGCGCACTGGGCGGAGCTGATCGCCGCGCACCGGGTCACGGTGTGGAACTCGGTGCCCGCGATGATGGAGATGCTCCTGGAGAGCGCCGGCGAGGACGGCAGGCTCGGCTCGCTCCGGCTGGCCCTGCTCGGCGGCGACTGGATCCCCCTGGCCGTACCGCGCCGCCTCGCGGAGTGGGCGCCGGGCGTCGAGGTGGTCTCCGTCGGCGGTCCGACCGAGACGACCGTGTGGAGCATCTGGCACCGCGTCGCCGAGGTCGATCCGGCCTGGCGCAGCATCCCGTACGGCACGCCCCTCGCCAACGTCCGCTACCGCGTGCTCGACGAGCGGCTGCGCGAGTGCCCGGAGTGGGTGACCGGCGAGATGTACGTCTCCGGGACATGTCTGGCCGACGGCTACTGGCGCGACCCCGAGCGCACGGAGGCCGTGTTCACCGCGCACCCCGAGACCGGCGAGCGGATGTACCGCACCGGTGACCTGGGAAGGTGGCGGCCGGACGGCACCATCGAGTTCATGGGCCGGGCCGACTTCCAGGTGAAGATCCGCGGCCAGCGCGTCGAACTCGGCGAGATCGAGGCGGCGCTGCTCGCGCACCCCGCCGTCGCCTCGGCCGTCGTCACCGCCACCGGCCGCGCCGACCGGCCCGGCCACGACGGTCTGGTCGCCTATGTCGTCCCCGAGCCGGGCACCGGCGCGGCTCGGCCGGACGCGGCCGACGCGGAGGAGGCGCGGCGCAACGGTGTCACCGTGCTCGACCCGGTGGCCCGGGCCGCGTTCAAACTCGCCCGGCACGGCCTGCGCCGGGAACCCGACCGGCCCCGGGTCGTCCTCCCGCCGCCGGTACGGGAGGAGCCGTCACGGCGGCGCAGCGAGCGGGACTTCCTCCCCGGTCCGGTCGGCCTCGCCGAACTGGCGGGCTGCCTGGGCGTCCTGCACCAGGGCGAGGTGGACGGTCTCGCCAGGTGCCGCTACCCGTCAGGGGGCGGCCTCTACCCGGTCCAGACGTACCTGTACGTGAAGGCCGGTGCGGTCTCCGGCCTGCCGGGAGGTACGTACTACCTCGACCCGCGGGACAACGCCCTGGTCACCCTCCACGAGGGCGCGACCGTCGGGGCCGGCGTCCATGCGGCGCACAACCGCGCCGTCTTCGAGGCCGCCGGCTTCAGCCTGTTCCTGGTCGCCGACCTCGACGCGATCGAGCCCCTGTACGGCTCGCTCGCCCGCGACCTGTGCCTGCTGGAGGCCGGGTACATGGGGCAGCTCATGATGGAACGGGCCGCGGACGGCGACATCGGTCTCTGTCCGGTCGGCGCGCTCGACTTCGCCCCGGTCAGGCCGCTGCTCGCGCTGGGCGAGAACCACGTGCTCGTGCACTCGATGCTCGGTGGCCGGGTGGACCGTGGCGCCGCCGCCCGGCCCGCCGGGGCGACCGGGCCCGCGACGCCGACCGGGCCGCTCACCGAGCGGCTCAGGGGATGGCTCGGCGACCGGCTGCCCGCGCACATGGTCCCCGACCATGTGCTGAGCCTGGACCGCTGGCCGTTGAGCGCCAACGGCAAGATCGACCGGAGGGCCCTGCCGGCCCCCAGGGGGGACGGGGAAGCCGCCGGGTTCGTCGCGCCGCGCACACCGACGGAGGAACGGCTCGCCGCCCTCTGGTGCGAAGTCCTCGGCCTGCCCCGGGTGGGCGTCCACGACAACTTCTTCGAACGCGGCGGGAACTCGCTGGCCGCTACCCGGCTGGTCGCCCGGCTGCGCGACCGGTTCCAGGTCGCGATCGGCCTCCGGGAGGTGTTCACCTCGCGCACGGTCGCGGAACTGGCGGTCACGGTCGACCGGCTCCGGAAGGAGACGAACGAGGAGAGCGGGAAGAGTGAGGCACGCGGGGTGAGCGGGGCGAGCACCAGGGACTGACTCGCCGGTCGACCGAACCCCGGGCGGGCGTCCGACGTCCCGCCCGGGATTCGTCCCGAGCTCGTCGATAAATGTGTCGACACCGGTCGCGGTGATCAGGGAGGGTGCACGCGATGACCAGAATCGATGACACACCGACCGCGTGGGACGAGCGCACCCAGCTCACCACGTTCCTCGACTACGCACGTGACACCGCCCGCGTGAAGTGCGAGGGCGTCTCCGCGGAGAACGCCCGCAAGGCGGTCCTTCCGGGCTCGCCCCTGATGACCATGAGCGGATTGATCAACCACCTCCGCTGGGTCGAGTACTACTGGTTCCAGGTGGTCTTCCTCGGCGAGGAGGACGAGGGACCCTGGACCGATGAGGACCCCGACCGCGAGATGCGCGTCGCCGTCGACTTCCCGCTCCCGCAGCTCCTCGACGAATACGCGGAACAGAGCGCCCGCTACCGCGAACTCGTCGCCGGGAACGGCCTGGACACCCAGGCCAAGAGGGCCGGCCGCGAGGGCCGCCACGTCGACCTGCGCTGGATCCTCCTCCACCTCACCGAGGAGACGGCCCGCCACAACGGCCACCTGGACATCCTGCGGGAGTTGCTGGACGGCACGACCGGCGCCTGAGACCGCGTCCCGCCGGAAGCGTCGGCGGTTGTCACACGGCCGGCCTTTCGAGGCCGGCCGTGTCGGCTCCATCGGCCTCCTCGCTGAACCGGAACCGGAACCCCAGGGCATGCAGGAGCGCGAGGACCAGGTCCTCCGCCAGCGGATCGCACTCGGCCACCAGGGCGGCCCGGAGCGCCACCGGATCCGGCCGGAGACCGGCCTCCCGAGCCCAGGCCGCGGCTCGCCCGGCCACTTCGGCCGCGTCGCCGATCCACTCAGCGGGCAGTCCGTGGTCCCGCGCCATCTCCGGCGACAGAGCACACTGCCACGAACGGCCGTCGGCACCCGCCGCCTGAACCGTCGCGAAGCCGCTGTCGACCACATGAGAGACCAGGACGGAACCACCCGTCTCACGGACGATCGAAGGGTCCGGATCCGCGAGGGGATACAGCCGCAGGGCCTGCCACCCGCCCTCACACGCCCACCCGAGCGGCACGCAGTCCGCGCCCCCCATCGCCACCGACTCCGTCAGCGGCCGACCGGCTCGCGCCACGATGAAAGACCCCGAGAACCCCATGGCGGGGAACCATGGCGTCGACCACGGACACCGGGCCGACCGAAGGAACTCCCGAATGGTGCCGGCCCAACGGCGCTGCCTGCTGGTGCTGGACAACGCCCGCGACGAGGCCCAGGTCCGCCCGCTCCTGCCGGCCGCCGGGCACCGCGACGAGGCCGGGGACGTCTTCACCCGGTGCGTGGACCTCGGCGCGGCAGCCGACCCCGGTCGCCTCACCGAAGCCCGGGAACACCTCGCCGCCCTCGCCGACCTTTGACGGCGCGCGCACCGCGATGTCTTAGTGTGTCCCGCGATCACCGAACACACGACCACACACGGGGCGACCACATGACCATTCACCGTCCGGGACTTCCGGATGACCTTCCGTCGGGCGAGGCGCTGTGGGCGCGCTGGGCGCTGCTCGCCGCCCTCTCGGCGACCACCGAGGAGGAGCAGCGCAAGAGCGGGTACCGGACCGGGCGTTGGGTCGACGGTTCGGGGCTGCACTACGACGACAGCGGCTGCACCTGGTGGACCATGTCCCGGATGGGCGAGGGCCGGTTCGTGCTGTACGGCGAGGACGAGTCGAGCGGCGTGAAGTGGCACGAGACGCCGATCGACATGCTGGCGGGCGGCCCCGACTGGCTTCCGTACGACGAGCTGCGCGACCGGCTCGAAGGGTACGAGCTCGGCTGCGTCTACTGGTACGAGAACGGGACCTGGGCCCGCGCGCCGTACCCCGACGACCTCCACGACGACGGTCTCGACTGCGGCATGAGCGGCTTCGTCGACCGGGGCAGGGTCCTGGGGGAGCTGTCGGAGTACGTCGACGACACGGTCGACGGGCCGGGCGCGGACGCACTGCTCGCCGACGCCGAGGCGCAGCGGCTGGACCCGGCGCTGCTGCTTGGGCGGTTGTGTTCCACCGATCCCGACGACGAGCCGCTGGACCCGCCGGCCATCGGGCGGGCCCTGGTCCTCGCGGGCCTCGCAGGGCCCGGCGTGCCCGTGGCGTAGGGGCGGCGATCCCCCGGACGCGGGCCGGGGGATCGGACCGTCACCCGCGGCGTCGGCCGAGCAGGAGGCCGAGCGCGACCATGCCCAGGCCCAGTGCCAGGTGCAGCCAGTTGTCCGCGGTGTTGACCGGTATGAAGTTGGCCCCGCTGTCCTGGTCGATGATCAGGCCGTACAGCCAGAGCGCCAGGTACACCACGCCGCCTCCGATGAGGAAGGCCCGGGCCGTGGACGCGGCACGGGACATGGCGATGCCCGCGACGCCGAAGAGGAGATGCACGAGGTTGTGCAGGACCGACACCTGGAAGACGCCGAACAGCTCGGCTCCGGAGTGGTGCTCGGCGAACTCCATGCTGTCGTAGTCCGTGGTGACACCGGGTATGAATCCCAGGACGCCCACCAGCAGGAAGACGGCCCCGACCAGCAGTGCGGCCGACTGCACCGGCGTCCGCGCGAGCCCCGCACGGTGTGTCGTCATCATGATCGAACCACCTGTTCCTGATCGGGGGGCACACGTCGGCGACTTCCCCGGCGCACGCGCTTCATCCCTGGCCGGCACCCCTCTGTCGCCCTGCGGCCCGCCTCACCGGGCGGCCGTGGTGATGTGGGCGCACGTCCGCACCACCTCGCCGAGGCTGAGGCCCTCCGCCCGCAGCGCGCGCTGGCGGTCCGCCCCGCCGCCGCGGGTCAGGTGGGTGGCGATTCCCCGCCGTACCCCGTCGAGGTCACCGGAGTCCCGCAGCGCCTCCTCGGTGTGCCGGACGAGGGCGTCGAACGCCTCCTCGGGGGAGGTCTCCCGCAGGGTGACCGGGTGGACGAGCGGCCCCCGGAGCCCTGACCGGGCGGCGCGCCAGGAGGCCAGCCGCAGGAGGCCGGCGGAGACGCGGGCCGGTGTCCCGCCGCTCCGCCAGGCGCGGGCGGCGGTCTCCACGAGGCCGCGTGCGAGGGTGGCGACGAGCACGGTCGTGTCCGGTTCGAGGCAGACGTCGGCGACCCGGATCTCGACCGTCGGATAGCTGGAGGACAGACGGGCGTCGAAGTAGATCATCCCGGGGTCGCGCAGGACGCCGGTGGCGAGCATCGCCTCCACCTGTTCGTGGTACCGCTCCGCGCTGCCGAAGAGCTCGTAGGGGCCCGCGGAGGGCCATCGGTTCCACACCCGGCTGCGGTAGCTGCTGTAGCCGCTGTCCTGCCCCTGCCAGAACGGCGAGTTCCCGCTGAGCGCGTTCAGGAGGTACAGCCAGGGACGGATCCGGTCGAGGACGGCGATGCCTTCGTCGTCGGATTCCACGGCCACGTGGACGTGGCACCCGCATGTGAGCTGTTCCCGGGTGGTGAGGGCGAACTGCTCGGCCATCCACCGGTACCTGACGCCCAGGTGGCGGGACGGCTCCACGGGGAGCGGCGAGGTGGCGAGGGCGGCGACGAGCGCGCCGGCCTCCCGGGCGTACCGCTGCGCCTCGCCCCGCCAGCGGACGATCTCCTGCCGGAGTTCGCCCATGTCCGTCATCGGCCGGGTGGCGAACTCCAGCTGCTCCTGGTGCAGCTCCTTCTCGAAGACCTCCCCCGCCTCCTCCCCGCGCAGCGCCGCGGAGGCCAGTACCGCCGACGAAACGGCGATGGGTTCGCCCGTCCGGGCGTCGACGAGTATGAGCTCCTCCTCGACTCCTACCGTGCGGACTCCTGGCATGCGCATGGACGCTCCTGTACGACATCGGGCGCCCCGCCCCGCCGTTCGGCGCTCCGGGGGGAGGCCGCGCGCGGGTCGGGACAGGGACGTCACGCGTATGCCCACTTCCGCGCGCGTGACGCGTCCCGCCCTGGTGTCGGCGACCGGTCCCCCGGTTATTCCGTGGTGGCGCGCTCCGTTGACGTGGAGACTCGCCCCATGGTGGACATGTGGGCGTTCCGGGACGCGGTCGACCGCTGGGCGGCCGGCGGCCCCGGCGGTCCGGCGGACGAGTCGGCGGTGCGGCTGGGGCTGCGGACGGCGGTGCTCCTGGAGGGGCGCAGTGACCTCGCGGCCGTCGAGGCCCTGGCGGCGCTGCGCGGCCGGGACCTGGCCGCCGAGGGCGTGGGCGTGCTGTCGATGGGCGGGGCGATGAGCGTGGGCCGCTACGCCGATCTGCTCGGGACGTCCGGTCTCGGCCTGCGCCTGACGGGTCTGTGCGACGAGCGCGAGCAGCGCTACTACGACCGTGCGCTGCGCCGGGCCGGGGCGTCGTCCGGTGGGTTCTTCGTGTGCGTGGCGGACCTGGAGGACGAGCTCATCCGCGCGCTGGGCACGGCGCGGGTCGAGGAGATCATCCGGGCGGAGGGGGACCTGCGGGCCTGGCAGACCTTCCTGCGCCAGCCCGCGCAGCACGATCGCCCCCGGCACCAGCAGCTGCGTCGCTTCCTGGGGACGAAGAAGGGCCGCAAGATCCGCTACGGCCTGCTGCTGGTGGAGGCTCTAGCGCCCGGCCAGGTCCCGGCGCCGCTGGACGAACTCTTCGCGAGCCTGTGACGCCGCCGCCGGAGGGCGGCCGCCACGGACCGCGCGGTCGACGCCCCCTCCCCTCCCTTCCCTCCGATCCGACCAGTCGGTATGTTGCTCGCGACCGCTGAGCATCCGGAGGACCACATGCCCGAGCCCGAGGCCGTGATCGACGGCCACTGCGACCCTCGCTTCACCGCCGTACGGGAGGCCTTCGAGGCCAACTTCCGTACGCTCGCGGAGCTGGGGGCCGCCGTCACCGTCGAGCTGCACGGCGAGACCGTGGTCGACCTGTGGGGCGGCTGGGCGGACGCCGCCCGTACGCGCCGCTGGGAGCGCGACACCGTGGTCAACGTCTGGTCCACGACCAAGGGCGTGACCGCCCTCTGCGCGCACCTGCTCGCGGACCGCGGGCTGCTCGACCTGGACGCGCCGGTCGCCTCGTACTGGCCGGAGTTCGCCGCGGCGGGCAAGGAGACGCTGCCCGTACGCCATCTGCTGTCCCACCGCGCCGGCCTCGCCGGCCTGCGCGAGCCGCTCTCGCTCGCGGAGTTCTACGACTGGGGGGTGACGACCGCCCGGCTCGCGGCGACGGAGCCGTGGTGGGAGCCCGGCACCCGCTCGGGCTACCACGCCATGACGTACGGCTTCCTGGTCGGCGAGGTGATCCGGCGCATCACGGGACGGCTGCCCGGCGCCTTCCTCCGCGACGAGATCACCGGCCCCCTCGGCATCGACTTCACCATCGGGCTCCCGGAGGAGGAGGCGGGCCGGGCGGCGGAACTCGTCCACCCCCGCGCCTCGTCGACGAGTGCGCGGGCCGCGGCCTTCGCCCAGCTGGAGCCCGCGGCACAGGCCGCGCTGGCCAATCCGCTCGTGGGCGCCGCGCAGGCCAACAGCCCCGAGTGGCGCGCGGCGGAGCTGCCGGCGGCCAACGGTCACGGAACGGCGCGCGCGGTCGCCCGGCTGTACGGCGTATTCGCCGGGCGCGGCCGGTCGGGCGAGCACCGGATCCTGTCCGAGGCGGCCGTGGAACGGGCCCGCGAGGGGCAGGGGTCCGGCCGGGACCTGGTCCTGGGCGCGGGTTTCGCCCACGACACCGAGTGCGCCCTCGGCCTCTGGCTCAGCGGGCCCAACGCCTCGTACGGCCCGAATCCGCGCGCCTTCGGTCATGACGGCTTCGGCGGCTCCTGCGGCCTCGCGGACCCTGAGTCAGGCCTTTCCCTGGGGTACGTGATGAACCGGATGGGTCCCGGCATCGCGGACGATCCCCGCAAGAAGGCTCTCGTCGACGCCGTGTACGCGGCGCTCTGACCGACGGGAACCGGACACCCGGCCGACGGGGACGGAGGGCACGATTCCGGCATTGAGGGGGTGCCCCCGCTTCCGCCGCCGTCTCCGGACGACCTCGCCTCCGGTCACGGCGGGGGCATCCTCAGCCCTGGGGCCGACGCCCGGAACTGTGCGCCCGCTACTCCCCGGAGAGTGCTTCGGGGCTCCGTCCGCCGGGTCGCCCGCCAGCACCGCAAGGCCTCTGAAAGGGCGTCAGCAAATTCCCGTAAGCGTTTGCGCGAGGGCGTCTCCTCGCGCGGGACACGGCCCGCGCGACGAGAGCGATCCGCACGCCGCCGACGACAGGCCATCTGAACGCGCGTAGAGCGGCCGAAAGGCGTTCTTGCCGCGGAGGTCGCCGGGGTCCGAGGATTCCCCCTGTCGGGTTTGACAGGTCCATGGCGGACTACCCCTCCGTCCCGCACCTGTCCGCTCCGCACCGAAGGGATCGCCCACCCAGCGATTCCCCCGCTCCCCCACCGGAGGATCCAGTGAACCTCAAGCGTCTGTCCCCCCTCGGCGGCGCGGCCAAGGGCGCACGGCTCGTGGCCGTGGCGTCCGCGCTGCTCGCCGCCTCAGCGCTTGCCGTCCCCAGTTCGTCCGCGGCCAGCGCGGCGGACGGCCGGGCCACCACCGCCCAACTCGCCGCCGCCGACCAGGCCGTACGCGGAGCCGATGTGCCCGGCACCGCGTGGTACACCGACCAGGCGACCGGGAAGATCGTCCTCACCGCCGACTCCACCGTCTCCGCCGCCGAGATCGCCAAGATCAAGAAGGCGGCCGGCGACCGCGCCTCCGCCCTGGAGATCAAGCGCACGCCCGGCACGTTCAACAAGCTCATCGCGGGCGGCCAGGCCATCTACGCGGGCGGCGGGCGCTGCTCGCTCGGCTTCAACGTCCGCAGCGGCACGACGTACTACGCCCTGACCGCGGGTCACTGCACCAACATCGGCAGCACCTGGTACACCAACTCGGCCAACACCACGGTGCTCGGCACCCGCGCCGGTACCAGCTTCCCGACCAACGACTACGGCATCATCCGCCACTCCAACGCCTCGGCGGCGGACGGCCGGGTCTACCTCTACAACGGCAGCTACCGCGACATCACCGGCGCGGCCAACGCCTCCGTGGGCCAGTCCGTGCAGCGCAGCGGCAGCACCACCGGTCTGCGGAGCGGAACGGTCACCGGGCTCAACGCGACCGTCAACTACGGCGGTGGCGACATCGTCTACGGCATGATCCAGACCAACGTCTGCGCCGAGCCCGGCGACAGCGGCGGCGCGCTCTTCTCCGGCACCACCGCGCTCGGCCTCACCTCCGGCGGCAGCGGCAACTGCTCCAGCGGCGGGACCACGTTCTTCCAGCCGGTGACCGAGGCCCTGAGCGCGTACGGCGTGAGCGTCTTCTAGCCCTTCCGGCTCCAGTCCTTTCCCCCGGAGCCACAGACAGGCCGGCGGTCCCCCTCGGGGGCCGCCAGCCCTGTCGTCGCACGCCGTGCGTCAGGCGCTCGCGCCGACGCCGACGAGCCTGTCCGTCAGTTCCATGAGCCGCCTGCGGGCCTCCGCGTCATAGGCCTGCTCGTGCGCGCGGGCGTCCGTGAACCGGTCGAAGTACCGGCCGGTGGTCCGCGCCAGGTCGGGGTCCGTCACGAGGCGCACGGTCGGCCGCACCCCCTCCTCGATCGCCACGACCGGGGTGAGCCCGTACTCGCGCACTCCACGGGTGTCCATCAGATGGGCGGGATGAAGGGTGTTGACGGTGACTCCCGTGCCGTCGAGTTCGGCCGCGAGCTCGAAGCTCGTCATGATCATCGCCAGTTTGCTGCGACAGTAGGCCCGCAGCCCCTCGTACCCCTCCTCCAGCATGACGTCGTCGAAGTCGATGCGCTCCTGCCCGATGGAGGCGACGTTGACGACGCGGGCGGGCGCCGAGGCCGTGAGCAGGGGCAGGAGCGCCCGGGTGAGGACGTAGGGCGCCAAGTGGTTCACGGCGAAGCGCAGTTCGTACCCTTGGGCGCTCCGTTCCCGCCTGAGCGGTTCGGCTCCGCCGCCGGCCACCGCGTTGTTCACGAGCGCGTCGAGCCGGGTCTCGGTCGCGCGCAGCCGGTCGGCCATCGCGCGGACCTGGTCCAGGTCACCGAGGTCGGCGAGGTAGGTCCTGACCTCGGTGTGCGGGGCCCGTGCCCGTACCTCCTCCGCGGTCGCTCCGAGGCGGTCGGGGTCCCTGCCGTGCAGCAGGACGGTGCGGCCCCGTGCGGCGAGGTCCAGCGCGATGCCGCGCCCGAGTCCCTGGGTCGCGCCGGTGATCAGGACGGTCTGTGCCGTACGTGCGTTCATGCCGGCCATCCTGGCCGGGGCGCCGGCCCGCTGGGGAGCGGGAACGGGTCCTGGTGTTGGCACCACCAGGCACCGCCGGGCACTGCCGGGACCGGCGGAACCGGCGGGACCGGCGGAACCGGCGGAACCGGCGGTTCAGTCGACCGGCCAGGTGTGCGCCGGAGCGTTCAGGTGCATGTACTCGATGTACTGCCGGGTCATCCGGCGCAGCGCCTGGTGCCGGTCCGCGTGGACGACGTCGTGCAGGTGGTGGAACATCTCGGACTGCCACACCGCGCCGTTGCGGCCGCTGACGCACCGCTGCTCGATGACGCCGAGCAGCGGCTCCCGCCGGCCCGCGTCCAGGCCCATCCGTTCGAGGCCGCGGTCCGCCAGGGGCAGCAGGCGCCGCAGCACCAGTTCGGTCACCGGGACCTCGCCCATGCCCGGCCAGTACAGATGCGCGTCGATTCCGTGCCGTGCGGCGGTGTGCAGGTTCTCCTCCGCCGCGGCGAACGACATCCGGGACCAGACGGGCCGGTCCTCGTCGACCAGGGCGCGGACGAGTCCGTAGTAGAAGGCACCGTTCGCGAGCACGTCGGCCACCGTGGGGCCGGCGGGCAGCACCCGGTTCTCCACCCGCAGATGCGGGACGCCGTCGACGACGGCGTACACGGGGCGGTTCCAGCGGTACACCGTCCCGTTGTGCAAGGTGAGTTCGGCGAGGCCGGGGATCCCGCCGGCAGCGAGCGTCTGCACCGGGTCCTCGTCGTCGCAGACGGGCAGCAGCGCGGGGAAGTAGCGCGCGTTCTCCTCGAAGAGGTCGAAGACGGAGGTGATCCACCGCTCGCCGAACCACACCCGCGGCCGTACGCCCTGCACCTTGATCTCGTCCGGCCGGGTGTCGGTGGCCTGTTCGAACAGCGGGATGCGCGTCTCCCGCCACAGTTCCTTGCCGAACAGGAACGGGGAGTTCGCCGCCAGGGCCACCTGTACCCCGGCGACGGCCTGCGCGGCGTTCCAGTAGTCGGCGAACTCCTCGGGCGCCACCTGCAGATGGAACTGGGTGCTGGTGCACGCCGCCTCCGGCGTGATCGTCTCCGCGTAGGTCCGCAGTCGCTCCACGCCGTCCACCGCGATCAGCAGGTCCTCTCCCCGTGCGGCGAAGATCTGCTCGTTCAGCAGGTGGTAGCGGGGGTTCTCGGAGAGCGACTCCGGCCCCACGTCCTTCAGTTCAAGGGTCGGCAGGATGCCGATCATCACCAGGTGGGCGCCGATCGCCGCGGCCTTCTCCTCGGCGTGGTTGAGCGCGGCGCGGATCTCCTGCTCCCAGGAGTCGGGACCGCCCGCCGAGAGGAGCCTGGGCTCGACGTTGATCTCCAGGTTGAACCGGCCGAGCTCGGTGGCCCAGGACGGATCGGCGATCGCCTCCAGGACGTCCGTGCTGCGCATGGCGGGCTCGGCGTCCGCGTCCACGAGGTTCAGTTCGATCTCCAGACCGACCTGGGGCCGCTCGAAGTCGAACCGGGACTCCCGCAGCATCCGCGCGAACACGTCGAGGCACGTGCGTACCTTGTCGCGGAACCGGCGGCGGTCGTCACGGGTGAACTCCAGCGCCGGGACGTCACGTCCCATCGGTCCCTCCCGCAGCTCGTCGGCACGGACCCCTCTGCCTTCAGCGTCCCACTCCTGGGGCGCCTGAACCACCGAAGCGCTCACCCGCCCCGTATCCCGGCCCGTATCCCAGCGCGTGTCCGGGCTCGTGCCCCAGCCCGTGTCCCGGGCCCGTACACCTGCCCCGCACCCCGGACCTGCCGCCGCGCGGCCGCTCGGGCGTAGGCTTCGCCCGGCAAGGATCAGAAGGGCCGGCGGGGCGGGGGCGGAACGGATGACGGCTGAGACGGCGCAGAGGTGGGGATCGACCCTCGACGCGGTCGTGGTGTACGCGCGGGGCGCGGTCTGCCACCGGCTGGCACGGGGCACTGTGCCGCGGGACGGCCGCGTGCGGGTGACGGGGCTGCCCCGCTCGCTCGATCCGGGCTCACTGCGGGCCCGTGTCCTGGGCGCGTCAGGGGTCCGGGTCACCGAGGCCCGGGTGGAAGCCGAGGCGGAGCCGCTCGCCACCACCGCCGGTACCGACAGGGCCGCCGCCGGCGTGCCGGACGCACGTGAGGTCCGGCGGCTGCGCGACGTGTCCGAGGCGGCCCGGGGCCGCCGGGACCGGCAGCTGGGTCTGATCGCCGAGATCAGCGGGCTGCACCCCGTGCCGCCGAACCGCAAGCGCGAGGACCCGCACCGCCGCACCCCGGTCGACGCCTGGCTCGCGCTCGCCGACTTCGTCGACGAGCGGCTTGCCGTACTGCACACGCGTCTCGTCGAACTGGAGGAGGAGCTGCGGCACGCGGAGCACGAACTGTCCGTCGCCGCGGACAGGCTCGCCCGCGCCTCCACCGACGCGCCCTCGGCACACGTGGACACCACGGTGTCCGCGCTCCTGACCCTCACCGGCACTCCCACCGGCACCGCTGACGCGGAGGTCGAGGTGGAGCTTGAGTACGGGGTGCCGGGCGCCGTGTGGGTCCCGGCCTACCGTCTCACCCACCGTCAGGGCGAAGACAGCGGCCGTCTGGTGCTGCGCGCCTCGGTCGCCCAGCGCACCGGCGAGGACTGGACCGGCGTACGCGTCGCCCTGGCCACCGCCGATCTCGAACGCCGCACCGATCTGCCGAGGCTCCGCTCGCTCCGGATCGGACGGCGCCAGGCCGCCCCCGCGCCGTCCGGCTGGCGCGAGCCCCCGGCGGGGCTCGCCGACCTGTTCACCGGGTACGCGTCGGCCGGTCCCCGCCCCGTACGCCCCGCTGCCCCGGGCGCCGCCGCCGGGGCCGTACCGGAGGGCATCGCGTACGGCCAGGTTCCCCCGCCGCCTCCGGCCGGCTACGGCGGGCCCCCGCCGCCCGCGCCGAGTTACGGCGCGCCGCCTCCGCCCACCGGCGTCGCACCGCGAGCGCCCGGCCGGCCGGGTTCCGCGGCCGGTGCCGCGCCGCGCTCGCGGGCGGCGGCGCCCGCCCCCATGGCCCCCGCCCCTCCCGGCTCCGCCGTGGCACCGCCCGCACCGCCGTCACCGCCTCCGGCAGCCTGTCCGCCGCGGCCGAGCGGCGCCGAACTCGACTACGGCTCGCTGGTCCTCAGCGGCCCCGACGAGCAGGCCGGCCGCAGGGGCCGTCTGTTCCCCGCGTCGTCCCTCGACGCGGTGGCGGCCGAGTACCGGCGTCGCGCGGAGACGGTGGCCACGCTGCCGCTGCCGGGGCACGCCGTGCGGCCCCGTGAGTCGGCGGGGTCTTTCGACCACCGTTTCGACGCCGCCGCCCGCGCCGACGTTCCCTCGGACGGCACCTGGCACACCGTCACCGTCACCGAGATCCCCGTCGGCCTGCGCACCGAGTACCTCTGTGTGCCGTCCGTCGAGGAGACGGTCTACGCGACGCTCGTCCTCTCCAACGCCACCGACCAGGCCCTGCTCGCCGGCCCGGTGGAGGTCACCGTCGACGACGACTTCCTGCTGACCGCCGCGCTGCCCACGCTCGCGCCCGGCGGCGTCCGCCGGGTGGGGCTCGGGCCCGCGGAGGGCATCCGGGTCACCCGCCGTACGAACCTGCGCGAGTCGACCGCGGGCCTGCGCAACCACATCACCGTGCTCGACCAACGCGTCCACGTCGAACTGGCGAACCGTCTCGCGCGGCCCGCCACCGTCGAGGTCCGCGAGCGGGTTCCCGTCGCCTCCGAGCCCGACGTCCGCATCGAGGAGCGGTCGGACTGGACGGCACCCGCGGAGGGCGCGGGGGCCGAGCGGCACGCCCCTGGCACCCGCGTCTGGCGGGTGGAACTGCCCGCAGGCGGCACCGTCGCCCTCGACGGCGGCTACGAGATCCGCATCCCGGCCGGCAAAGCCCTGGTCGGCGGCAACCGCAGGAGCTGAGACCCATAATGTCCACGGCCTCGAAGACGATCGCCGCCCCCGTCATCGCCGTCCCCGTCACCGCCGTCACCTGTCTGGAGGACCGCGCCCACGTCGAGCGTGCCGTCGTCCTCGATCTGGAGGCTGGGGTCCGGCGGCTGCGCCTCGGACCGGTCAGCGCACTGACCGTCGACCGCACCCTCCATGCCGAGCTGGACTCCGACCACCCGGCCACCGTGCTCGACGTGCGCGTCGTCCGCGGCTGGACGCCGCGGGGGCCCCGGCCGCCGGCCGACGACGACTCCGCCCTGCGCCACCGGGCGCACGCCCTGGAGGAGGAACGGCTCGTCCTGGAGCAGCGGCGCGACCGGCTGCGGGCCCGCCTGGACCTTCTCGGCCGTCTCGCCGCCGACGTGCTGCGGGAGATCGGCGAGGGCGCCGGCCACGGGGAGACCGAGGGGCCCCGCTGGGCCCGTGAACTGGACCGGGTGGACGCCGAACGCGACACGTACGGCGAGCGGCTCCGTACCGTGGACGCACGGCTGACCACGCTGGCCGCCGAACTCGGCGCGGTCCAGCGGGCCATGGAGCTCACCGAGGAGGAGCCCGCCGAACTGCTCGGCCACATCGAGCTGACCGTGGAGTCCCCGGTCGCCGGGCCGGTCGGGCTGCGCCTGAGGCACCTCGTCCCGTGTGCGCTGTGGCGGCCCGCCTACCGGGCCGTGCTGGACGGCGACGCGCTGTCCCTGGAGACCGACGCGATGGTCTGGCAGCGGACGGGCGAGGACTGGTCGGGCGTACGGCTGGCGCTGTCGACGGCCCGGTCGGCGCTCGCCACCGATCCGCCGCGGCTCGCCGAGGACCGGCTGACGCTCAAGGAACGCACGGGCGAGGAGCGGCGCACGGTCGACGTCCAGCTGCGCGAGGAGGCGATCGGGGACCTCGGCCCCGCCCCGGTACTCGGGCTTCCGGGGGTGGACGACGGCGGCGAGACGCGGGTGCTGCACGCGCCGGCACCGGTCTCCGTGCCTTCGGACGGGCGCGCCCACCGGGTGCCGCTCTCCGCGTTCACGACGGTCGCGAGCAGCGAGTACGCCTGCTCGCCCGAGGTGTCCGCGCTGGTCACCCAGGTGGTGCGGTTCGACAACCTGTCCGGCCATGTGCTGCTCGCCGGGCCCGTGGACCTGGTCCGCGGCAGCGGCTTCAGCGGCCGCGGCACGCTGGAGTTCGCCCCTCCCGGCACCCCGGTCGAGCTGGCCTTCGGCAGCCGGGACGACCACCGGGTCGTCCGGGAGACCGAGGAGTCCCGGGAGTCCGCCGGGATCACCCAGCGGACGGTGGTCACCCGCACGGTGCGGCTGCACGTGTCCCGGTTCTCCGCCCCGGGGGAGCGCGGCGAACGGGTGGTCGTCCTGCGGGAGCGGATCCCGGTGTCCGAGGTGTCGGCGGTGGAGGTGCGTCTTCGCAAGGAGGCCTGCTCCCCGGTGCCCGACGCGGTGGACGCCGACGGTGTCGTCCGCTGGGACGTCGCCCTTCCGCCCGGCGGTCGCCGCACGGTCACCCTGGTCTACGAGCTGTCGGCGAGCGGCAAGGTCACCGGGCTCTGATCCGGGCGGCGGCGCCCCCGGTGTTCTCTTTACGCGGAGGGTGCCCTGCGTGTTCTCTCCGTGGTGCGGTGTGCGGTGCGCGACCATACGGACGCCGACTCGCCTGTTTCTCGACCCGGAAACGCGGACGACGTCGAGAATCGGGCGGCCGGCGGACGGAAACACCGCGACAGGAAAGAAGGACGGACGTGTCCGGCAGCGAAAGCGAGAACCCGGCAATCCCCTCCCCCACCCCCACGCCGAGTCGCCCCAGGACGAATCGTGACTGGTGGCCGAATCAGCTGGACCTCCAGGTCCTCCACCAGCATTCGCCCCAGGCCGATCCCATGGACGAGGACTTCGACTACGCGGCGGAGTTCGCGACCCTCGACGTCGACGCGCTGAAGCGGGACGTCTTCGATGTGATGACGGCGTCCCAGGACTGGTGGCCGGCCGACTACGGTCACTACGGGCCGCTCTTCATCCGGATGAGCTGGCACGCGGCGGGCACGTACCGCATCGAGGACGGCCGGGGCGGCGGCGGCTCGGGAGCCCAGCGTTTCGCCCCGCTCAACAGCTGGCCGGACAACGCGAGCCTCGACAAGGCACGCCGGCTCCTCTGGCCGGTCAAGCAGAAGTACGGCCGGAAGGTCTCCTGGGCCGATCTCCTGGTGTTCGCCGGAAACTGCGCCATGGAATCCATGGGATTCAAGACGTTCGGATTCGGTTTCGGACGCGAGGACATCTGGGAACCCGAGGAGGTTTTCTGGGGTCCCGAGGACACCTGGCTCGGAGACGAGCGCTACAGCGGCGACCGGGAACTCACCGGTCCTTTCGGCGCCGTGCAGATGGGCCTGATCTACGTCAATCCGGAGGGCCCCAACGGCAATCCGGATCCGCTCGCGGCCGCCCGGGACATTCGCGAGACGTTCGGCCGCATGGCGATGAACGACGAGGAGACGGCCGCTCTCATCATCGGCGGCCACACGTTCGGCAAGTGCCACGGCGCGGTCGACGCCTCCTGCATCGGTCCCGAGCCGGAGGCGGCGCCGATCGAGGCGCAGGGCATCGGCTGGCGGAACACGTGCGGCGCCGGCACCGGCGGGGACGCCCTCACCAGCGGCCTCGAAGGGGCGTGGACCTCCGAGCCGACGAAGTGGGACAACGGGTACCTGGACAACCTGTTCCGGTACGACTGGGAGCTGACGACGAGCCCGGCCGGGGCGAAGCAGTGGACCCCGACGGACCCGTCGGCGCGGGACACCGTGCCCGACGCCCACGATCCGTCGAGGCGGCACGCTCCGATGATGCTGACGACGGACCTCGCGCTGAAGCTGGATCCCGTCTACGGTCCGATCGCGAAGAGCTTCCACGAGAACCCGGACAGGCTCGCGGAGGCGTTCGCCAAGGCCTGGTACAAGCTGCTGCACCGCGACATGGGGCCGATCTCGCGGTACCTCGGCCCGTGGATCCCCGAGCCGCAGCTGTGGCAGGACCCGGTCCCCGCCGTCGACCACGCGCTGGTCTCGGACGCGGACGTCGCCGACCTCAAGGGCAGGATCCTCGCCTCCGGGCTCTCCGCCACCCGGCTGGTGACCACCGCGTGGGCGTCGGCGGCGAGCTTCCGCGGCACCGACAAGCGCGGCGGCGCCAACGGGGCACGGATCCGGCTCGCGCCGCAGAAGGACTGGGAGGTCAACGACCTGCCCGAGGTGACCGAGACCGTGCGGGTCCTCGACGGGCTCCGGCAGGAGTTCGACGGCTCCCGCACCGACGGGGTGAGGGTCTCGCTCGCCGACCTGATCGTGCTCGGCGGCTGCGCGGCCGTCGAGCAGGCCGCGCGGAACGCCGGGCACGACATCACGGTGCCGTTCTCGCCGGGGCGCACGGACGCCTCGCAGGAGCAGACCGACGTGGAGTCGTTCGCCGTCCTCGAACCGAGGGCGGACGGGTTCCGCAACTACCTCAGGGCGGGCGAGAAGCTGTCGCCCGAGACGCTCCTGCTCGACCGGGCCAACCTGCTCACGCTGACCGCTCCCGAGATGACCGTGCTGGTCGGCGGCATGCGGGCGCTGGACGCCGGCTTCGGCGGTTCCCGGGAGGGCGTGTTCACCGACCGGCCGGGGACGCTGACGAACGACTTCTTCGTGCACCTGCTGGACATGGGCACGGAGTGGAAGCCGTCGGCCGCCACGGAGAACGTGTTCGAGGGCAGGGACCGGGCCACGGGTGAGGTCAGGTGGACCGCCACCGCCGTCGACCTCGTCTTCGGTTCGCACTCCCAGCTCCGTGCCCTCGCGGAGGTCTACGCGTCCCGGGACGCGGACGAGAAGTTCGTACGGGACTTCGTGGCGGCGTGGGACAAGGTCATGAACCTCGACCGGTTCGACCTGGCCTGAGCCCGCGGTCCGGGGGACGCCCGTCCAGGCCGTGTCCGGCCGGGCGTCTCCCCCGCTTCCCGGACGATCCGCACGTAGACTACGAATGCGCGTGCGTGCACCGGAACGCGTGCGCGCGCCTACTCCAGACGTCGGTCCACGCCAGGGCGGATCGGAGGTCGCCGTGACGGTTTCCGGGGGTCACCCAGGGGCGTACACCGCCGGTACGGCGTCCGGCTTCGCCGGGCTCGCCGCGGAGAACAGGCGCCTTCGCCAGGCCATGGCGCGCCACCATCTGATCGATCTCGCCACCGGGATGCTCTCCGCCCAGCTGAGGCAGTCCACCACCGACGCGGCCGACCATCTGGCGGAGCTCGCCCGCGCCACGGGCACCTCGCCCGAGGACCTCGCCGCCGACATCGTGAACGCCGTCGCCCTGCCCCGCGAGCCGCGCGTCGCCCCCGTCGGGTCCACGCCTCTCCCCGCCCGCCGGCTCCGCCGCACGGCCGCCGCCGCCGAGACGGCGGACAGCGTCGGCGAGGCGGCCCGCACGCTCCTGGAGGGCGGCCTCGCCCCCCTCGGCGCGGACAGTCTGTGGCTGTGGCGGTGCTGCGAGGCCGGGCATCTGCGGCTCGCCGGGTACGCGGGCGTCTCCGCGACGGAGGCTGCGGCCTGGCGCGGAATCCCTCCCGCGGCCCCGAGCCCCATCCGTACCGTCCTCGCCGAGAACGCGCCCCTGTGGCTGGACACGGGTCCGGCCGACCCCGTCGCGCTGCCGGGAGCCTCGGCCGACGCGGCCCGCGCGCTGGTGCCGCTGCGGCGGCGGGGCGTGACGAGCGGCCTCGCCCTGGTCGGCTGGCCCGGGCCCACGGAGTTCGACACCCGGACGCGGCGGGCCGTCACCCGGCTGATGACGGTCGCGAGCACGGTCCTCGACGGCCCGGACTCCCCCGAGCCCGGACCCCCGGTCCTCGTGGACATCCTCGACGCCCTGAGTCACCCGGCGGCACTCCTGCGGACCGACGCCACCACCGGGGAGCCGGTGGTGGAACACCTCAACGAGGAGGCCGTCGCCGCGATCGGCGGTCCCCTTCCCACCGACAACCGGTCCCTGCCCCGTGCCTTCCCGCTGGGCCACCGGGAGCTGGCCCGACTGGTACGGAGGGCCACCCACTCCCGGCGTCCCCAGCACGCCCCCCGGCTGCCGGTGGCCGCCCACGCCGGGCCCGGAGAGCCGCCCCCACCGCTCCTGGACGTGCGGGTGCTGCCCGTCGGCGCGGGCCTGTCCACGGTCCTCTGGCACACCACGGGCGACCCGCGGCTCGCGATGGGCCGGGCGGTCGCGAGGCTGCAGACCGTCGCCACGTTCCAGGACAGCCTGGACGGGGGCGAGACGGTGTGGTCCGAGCAGGCGTACGGGATCTTCGGGATGAGGCGGAGCGACCCGCCGGTGCCGATCCTGGCGCTGCGCGGGCGGCTCCACAAGGACGACGGGGAAGCGCTCACCCGGCTGCTCTCGACGCTGACGGAACGCAGGGCCGGCGCCCAGACGGTGCTGAGGGTGCTGCTTCCCGACGGGTCGGTGCGGCATGTCCGGGTGGCGGCGGAGCCGCTGCTCGAAGGGGAGACGGTCACCGGCTGTGTCGGGGTGTACCAGGACGTGTCGGCGAGCCGACGCACCGAACTGGCCCTGACGGCGACCTTCGACCACCTCACCGCCGTCCGGGACCAGGCGGACGTGCGTCATCAGCTGGCCCTCCAGCTCCAGCAGGCGATCGTCCCCGAGGTCCCCGCCGTCCAGGAGCTGCCGGGCGGCCTCGTGGTGGCCGTCCGGTACCGGCCGGCGGCCGAGGAGTACCAGGTGGGCGGCGACTGGTACGACGTGCTGCCGCTGCCTAGCGGCAAGGTCCTGGTGGCCGTCGGTGACATCGCCGGGCACGGGATCGACTCCGTCACCGGCATGGTCGCCCTGCGGAACGCGCAGCGGGCGCTCGCGTTCACCGGTCGCGGCCCCGGGCAGCTTCTCGGATGGCTCAACGAGGTCACGCTGCGGACGGGCGGCGGGAGCACGGCGACGGCACTGTGCGCGCTGTACGACCCCGGGGACGGCGATCTCGTGTGGTCGAGCGCGGGGCACCTGCCCCTGCTGCTGATCAGGGACGGCCGGGCGACGCTGCTCGACCCGCCGCAGGACATCCTCCTGGGCGCCGTGCCCTCGTCGAGGTACCAGGAGCGCAGGACCGCGCTGCGGCCCGGGGACACCCTGCTGCTGTACACCGACGGCCTGGTGGAGCGGCGTCACGACGGCCTGGGCTCGGGGCTCGGGCGGCTGGTCGCGGCGGCGGAGGAGCTGGCCGCCGTGGAGAACCCGGAGCAACTGGTGGACGGCCTGCTCGGCATGGTGACCGGCGACACCGACGACGACACGAGCGTGGTGGCGGTACGGCTGCGGGGCACGGACGCGTGAGCGGGGGCCGGTACGGACGCGTGAGCGGGGGCCGCCGTCAGGTGAGGGGGCGGTTCGTCAGGCGCTGTCGGATCTTGACGAGCAGGTCCGCCTGGTCGACGGGCTTGGCGAGGTAGTCGTCGGCGCCCGCCGCCAGGGCGTCGGCGCGGTCGCCCGGCATGGCCTTCGCGGTGACGACGATGATCGGGAGGCCGGCCCGGCCCGGGAGCCGCCGGATCTCCTCGATCGCCCGGTAGCCGTCCGTCCCGGCCATCATGACGTCCATCAGGACCAGCCGGATCTCTTCGTGTGCGGCCACCAGGTCGATGCCCCGGCGTCCTCCGTCCGCGGTCAGCACCCGCAGTCCCTGCGCCTCCAGGACCTCGGTGAGCGCGTACACGTTGCGGGTGTCGTCGTCGACCACGAGCACGGTGCTCCCCCGGGGGTACGGGCTGTCGGTGCCCGCGGCCGGGTCAGCGAGGCCGTCGCCGCGGTCCTGCGGCCCGTTCTGCGGTGCGCTGGCGGTCTGCGTGCGGGGACCCGCGCGCTCAGGAAGGTGGAAGGTGAAGGTGCTGCCCCGGCCGGGCGTGCTCTCGACCTCGATCGTGCCGCCGAGGAGGGTGGCGACCTCCCGGCTGATGGAGAGCCCGAGGCCGGTTCCGCCGTACTGGCGGGCGGTGGTGCCGTCGCCCTGCTGGAAGGCGTCGAAGATGTGGCGGAGGCGGTCGGCGGCGATGCCGACCCCGGTGTCGGTGACCCGGAAGGCGAGGACGGGCGGGCCGTCCCGCAGGGCGGCCGGGGTCTCGTCGGGCGGCGTGTGGGCGACGGTCAGGTCGACCCGGCCCGTGTCGGTGAACTTCAGCGCGTTGGAGAGGAGGTTGCGGAGTACCTGGCGAAGCCTTCCCTCGTCGGTGGTGAGGTGGTGGGGCACGTCCGGCGCCACGGTCACGGAGAAGTCGAGACCGCGTTCGTCCGCGACCGGGCCGAAGGTCGACTCCAGGTACTCCAGGAGCTGGGACATGGCGAACGGCTCGTGCCGGACCTCCATCTTTCCGGCTTCGACCTTGGACAGGTCCAGGATGTCGTCGATGAGCTGGAGCAGGTCCGATCCGGCGGAGTGGATGACCTCGGCGTAGTCGACCTGCTTCTGTGTCAGGTTGCCTTCGGGGTTCTGGGTGAGCAGCCGGGCCAGGATGAGCAGGCTGTTGAGCGGGGTGCGGAGTTCGTGGCTCATGTTGGCGAGGAACTCGGACTTGTACATGGAGGTGCGCGAGAGCTGCTGGGCCCGGGTCTCCAGCTCCTGCCGGGCCTGTTCGATGACCCGGTTCTTGGACTCGATGTCCTTGTTGCGGTCGGCGAGGAGTGCGGCCTTCTCCTGCAGTTCGGCGTTGGAGCGCTGGAGTTCGCGCTGTCGGGCCTGCAACTCCTCTGTACGGGAGCGGAGTTCGTCGGCGAGGGTGCGGGACTGGCCGAGCAGCGCGTCGGTGCGCAGGTTGGCGACCAGGGAGTTGAGGACCGCCCCCGCGCTGTCCACGAACCGGTCGAGGAAGTCGCGGTGCAGGCTCGTGAAGGGCTGCAGGGAGGCGAGTTCGACGGCGCCGAGGACCTGACCCTCGACGACGACCGGGAGGACGATCAGCGCCCGGGGCTCCGCGGAGCCGACGCCGGAGGAGACCGTCACGTATCCGGGCGGCACCGGGTCGACGACCAGGGGGCACCGGCCGCGCGCCGCCTGACCCACGAGTCCCTCGCCGGGACGGAAGCGGCGTGGTGCGCCGTCCCCCGTCGCGTCGGGAAGCCCGTACGAGGCGGCCATGACCAGGCCAGGTCCGCGTTCGTCCTCCTCGGCTGCGAAGAAGGCGCCGTACTGGGCGGAGACGAGCGGCGGTACCTCGGCCATGACCAGCTCGGCCAGCTCGGGCAGGCCGCGGGTTCCCTGGAGGAGGCCGGTGATCCGGGCGAGGTTGGTCTGCAGCCAGTCCTGTTCCTCGTTGGCCCGGGTCGTGGCGCGCAGGGACTCCACCATGGCGTTGATGTTGTCTCGGAGGTCGCCGACCTCGCCGGGGGCGTCGACGGTGATGGAGCGGGTGAGGTCGCCCTCGGCGACGGCGCTGGTGACCTCGGCGATGGCCCGGACCTGACGGGTGAGGTTCCCGGCGAGTTCGTTGACGTTCTCGGTGAGGCGCATCCAGGTGCCGGAGACGCCCTCGACCTCGGCCTGTCCTCCGAGCTTGCCCTCGGTGCCCACCTCGCGGGCCACCCTGGTCACCTCTGCGGCGAACGACGACAGCTGGTCGACCATGGTGTTGATGGTGGTCTTCAGCTGCAGGATCTCGCCGCGCGCGGACACGTCGATCCGGCTGGTCAGATCGCCCTGGGCGACGGCGGTGGTGACCTCGGCGATGTTGCGCACCTGGTTGGTCAGGTTGTCGGCCATGGAGTTGACGTTGTCGGTGAGGTCCTTCCAGGTGCCGGACACACCGCGGACGGTGGCCTGGCCGCCGAGCTTGCCCTCCGTGCCGACCTCGCGGGCCACCCGGGTGACCTCCTCGGCGAAGGAGGACAGCCGGTCGACCATGGTGTTGATGGTCTCCTTGAGCTCCAGGACCTCGCCGCGGGCGTCCACCCGGATCTTCTGCGTGAGGTCGCCGCGCGCGACGGCGGTGGCGACCTGCGCGATGGCGCGCACCTGGGACGTGAGGTTGTCGGCCATCGTGTTGACGCCGGTGGTGACCTCCTGCCAGACGCCGCGGGCCCTCGCCTCGCGCACCCGGCTGCCGAGGAGGCCCTGGCCGCCGACCTCTCCGGCGACGCGGGTGACCTCCGAGGTGAGCAGGGACAGCCGGTCGACCATGTCGTTGTAGACGGCGGCGATCTCGCCGATGACGCCGTCGGCGCCTTCGGGAAGGCGTACGGACAGTTCCCCGTCCCGTACGGCGGTCAGCCCGGAGAGCAGCCGCTGGAGCCCGTCGTCGCCGCTCTCACCACCCCCGCTTTCGCCCTCGTGACCGGTCCGGAGGCGGGGGGACTGCCGGACCCGCGGTGTCTCACCACCGGGATGCACCATTCTGCGCTCTGCCATGGATGACCTCGCGTACGGGGCTGTGCGCGCCTGGGGCCGGGGACCGGCATGCCGTCGCCCCCGGTCGTGCCCTACGAGTCCACTCTAGGACCGGACCGGACGGTGGACCTCCGCAGGCCCGCGTCCGGGGAACCGTGAGGACGGGTCCTAGGGTCTTTCGCTGGATCCGAACGAGAGGCCCTAGTCGTCCGCCGCGAGGGCCTCGCCCGCGTCCCCGTACACGCGGAAGACCGTCCGGGCCCCGGTGATCTCCAGCATCCGGTCCACCGATGGCCTCAGCCCGGCGAGGTCGAGCCGCCCTCCGTGGTCCAGCATCCGCTGCCGGGTCCTGAGCAGCAGGTTGAGGCCGGTCGAGTCGCAGAACCGCAGGCCCGAACAGTCGACGACGACGCGGTCGGCCCCCGCGTGGCCCTCCAGGGCGTCGCGCAGGGGCGCCGCAGTGCCGTAGTCGAGTTCTCCCTGGAGGACGAGGACGACCGTGCCCGAGGGGGTGCCCAGCCGGACGAGTACGGTGAGCGGATCCGCCACCTCCGGTTCGGTCACGTGAGATGCGGTTCCGGTGCTCTCCGTCGCGAAATACGCCCTTCCGTTGTCACCCTGCATGGGTCACGTGCCTCCTTACGCCTCACAGGTGCCCCGGGTCCACGGGGGGCATCGGACGGATCGGAGGAGCGGGCGGGCCGTCGGACGGCGGCATGGCGGAACCCTCCGTCGCCTCCGCGGTGCCGGTGGCGTCCATGCCCTCCGGGGCGCCCTCCGCGCCGGCGGGCCGCAGCCGGCCGCGCCAGGCGCCGGTCGCCCTGTCACGCTCCTCGATGAACTCCTTGAACCGGAGCAGGTCGCTGCCGACGCGACTGTCGACCATGCCCACGACGGACGCCGCCTTCTCGGCGATGCCCTCCGGTTCGAGTTCCATCGCCAGCGTCACCTCGGTGTGCGCCTCGTCGAGGCGCTGGAAGGTCACGACGCCCTTCTGCTTCACGTCTCCGCCGACGGTGCGCCAGGAGATCCGCTCGTCGGGGAGCTGGTCGACGATCTCGGTGTCGAACTCGCGGGTCACACCGGCGACGCGCGTCCGCCAGTGGCAGTGCCGGTCGTCGAGCTGCCGGACCTCCTCGACGCCGCCCATGAAGCGGGGGAACTCCTCGAACTGCGTCCACTGGTCGTAGACCTCGCGCAGTGGCGCGTCCACCCTGATCGTGTCGTGCACCATCGCGGTCATCTCCCTCGATAGCCGGAGTACCGGACGGCTGCGCGGCTACCCGTCCGGGGGACTTCGTAATCCCGCGTCGCGGCCCCGCCTCAGCCGTCGGGCGCCTTGCGGGACGCGGCCACGCGTTTCGACCAGCGGACGACGAGGCGCAGCAGCGTGACGAGGGTCAGCACCCAGGTGGCGGCGAAGGCCCAGATGAGCGGGGGCGCCTCGGTGGCCACGGCGAGCACGAGCAGGGTGAGGCTGAGGGCGCCGAGGGCGGCGACACCGAGGGCGGTCATCCGGCGGCGGGCGGCGGAGGGCTGGCGGAGGGGAAGCCGGGGGCCGCGCCGCATCGTGCGCAGCCGGTGGGCGAGGGTCTCGTCCTGGTCAAGCTGCTCCTCGATCTCCGCCAGGATGCGTCGCTCTCGTTCCGAGAGCCGGGCCTCTTCCATCGCGGACACCTCCCGCCGTTCTCCGACCGGCTCCTGTCCTGTCCCGCCGCTGCCCCGGCGGATCCGGTTCAACCGTTGCCGCGCCCCGTCCTTTCACCGCCCGCCGGGACCGCGCGGCAGCAGTTCCTGCGCCTTCGCCGGGGTGGCCGAAGACATGGCTGACGCCCCAGGCCCTGAGCCGGTCGAGCAGATGGTCGCCGACGGTCGCCTGCGTCATGACCGGTCGCCTCCGGTCGTCGACAGGGTCCCGGCCGCCGTGCGGAGGTCGGCGACGAGGCCCTCGTACGCGGACTTCCTGTCGGTGGCGCGCAGGACCGCGGAGGGGTGCACGGTCGCGAGCACCCGTGGTCCGTCCTCGGCGTCGGGCATCGGCCGGGGCACTCCGCGGTCGGTGCCCACGCGGAAGGAGGGACCGAGCAGGGAGCGGCCGGCCGTCGCTCCGAGGACGATCACCAACTCGGGCGAGACGAGCCGCAGTTCGGCCATCAGCCAGGGCCGGCAGGCGAGGGTCTCGCGCAGGCTGGGCGCTTTGTGGATGCGGCGCTTGCGGGTCTCGTCGCGGGTGAACTTGAAGTGCTTGACCGCGTTGGTGACGTACAGGCCGTCCTCGTCGATCCCCGCGTCCCGCAGGGCCCGGGAGAGCAGTCGTCCGGCGGGCCCGACGAAGGGCACGCCCTCGCGGTCCTCCTGGTCGCCGGGCTGCTCGCCGACCAGCATCACGCGCGCGTCCGTGCCGCCCGCCCCGAAGACCGTTCCGGTCGCGTCCCGGTAGAGGGGACAACCCCGGCAGCCCGCGGCGGCCCGCCGGTGCGCGGGCAGACCGCCGCGCGCGGGCAGATAGGGCGTGGCGTCGTACGGCGGTGGCGCGTCGGAGGGGTCCGCATCGGTCCGACGCGTGTCCGTCGGCGTCGCGGCGGGCGGCCTCGTGGCGGACGCCTCGGGCGCCGATCGGCCTGCGCTGCTGCCTGGCATCCTGTGCCTCCCCGGCAGGGGTGTGTCGTTCTCGTCTCTCCCAGCCGCTGCCCGTCGGCCGCGCGCCCAATCGTGCGGTCGTACGCGGTCGCCCCGCGTGTCCCCCACCGATCCGGGGCACACGGAAGGCGTGCGACTGAGGACGAGTGATCCGGTACGCCCGGGGTGGCGGCGTGTCCGTCACGGCCGTGGATTCCGCTACCTGGACGAGCGGGACCGGCCCCTCCCGCCGGCCGACCGGGAACGCGTGCGGGCCCTGGTGATTCCGCCCGCCTGGCGCGACGTGTGGATCTGCCCCTGGCCCAACGGACACATCCAGGCCGTCGGCACCGACGACGCGGGCCGCAGGCAGTACCTGTACCACGAGGAGTTCCGCGCCCGCCAGGAGCGCGCCAAGCACGCGCACGTACAGGAGGTGGCCGCCGCGCTGCCCGCGCTGCGCCGGGCCGTCGAGCGCGATCTCGCTCGGCGCGGGCTCTGCGAGGAACGGGTCCTCGCCTGCGCGGCGCGCCTGCTCGACCTGGGCTTCTTCCGCGTCGGCGGGGAACGCTACCGGCGCGGCAACGGCTCGTACGGTCTGACGACCCTCCTGCGGTCCCAGGTCCGCTGCTCGCGCGGCCGGGTCCACTTCGACTACCCGGCCAAGTCGGGCCGGCAGGTGACCACCGCCCTGGTCGACCCGTCGGTCCACCGGGTGGTCCGGTCCCTGCTGCACCGGGGCGGCGGCGGCCCGCAGCTCTTCGCCTACTGGCAGGGCGGGGCGTGGCACGAGGTGCACGCCGACGCCCTCAACGCCTATCTGCGGGACCGGTCGGGCGTCGACATCAGCGCCAAGGACTTCCGCACCTGGCACGCGACCGTCCTCGCCGCCGTCGCGCTCGCCGTGTCCGAGGAGGCGGCGGGCGAGTCAGCGACGGCGCGCCGGAGGGCGGTGCGGCGGGCGGTGCGCGAGGTGAGCGACTACCTGGGCAACACGCCGGCCGTCTGCCGGGGCTCGTACATCGCGCCCCGCGTCCTGGAACGGTACGCCGAGGGAGTCACCGTCGCCGAGGTCCTCGAACGTCTCGGTGAGCACGGCGTGTTCGGGCATCCGGCGACTCAGGGTGCCGTGGAGCGGGCCGTGCTCGACCTCCTGGACGAGTGACGCTCGCCGACGCGCACGCGGAATCCGCTGCGCGGCCGGGTCGGGATCCGGTGGATCGGGATCCGCAGGTCCTGCTCGGGCACGGTGAAACCGGTCCGCGCCAGCTCGCGCACCAGGGCGCCGAGCACGGCCACGGTGATGTCCTCGCCGGGGCAGCGGTGTCCGTCCCGTGGGCCGCCGCCCTGGGGGATCATCAGCCCTTGGTGGTGGGCGGACGCGCCGAGGAACCGTTCCGGCTGGAAGCGGTAGGGCTCGTCCCACAGGTCGGGGTCGTGGTCCTGCCCGTACACGTCGAGCAGCAGCATGGTGCCGTCCGGCAGCCGTTCGCCGTCGGGTCCGCGTCCGTCGGCGGTGAGGCCGCCGACGAACGGCACGAAGGGATAGAAGCGGCGCACCTCCTGGGCGAAGGCCCAGGCGTATCCGTTCGACGAGTCGTCCGCGAGGCGGGCGACCAGGTCGGGACCGCCGTCCGCGGCCGCCCGCGTCGCCCCGTGCAGGGCCTGGGCGGCGAAGATGACGAACCAGGCGACGGCGACCGTGGGGCGCACGATGTTCAGCAGTTCCACGGCCGCGGTCGGCGCGTCGAGGAGCGTGCCGTCGGCGTCCCGGTGCCGGACGACCGCCTGGAACGGGGTCGGGGGCGACGGCTCCGCCGGGTGCGCCCGCGCCTCCTCGACGGCGCGCGCGAGCCGCCGCTCCTGGCGGGCCCGCGCGCGGCGGGCCCGTAGGTGCCTGGGTCCGGGCCCCGCGAAGCCGTCGACCATCGCGACGCAGTCCCGCGCGAGCTCGCGCTCCGTCGCCTCGTCCGCCGGGGGCAGCCCGGCCCAGGCGCTCACGGCGCGCGCGAGGACGTACGCGGCCTCGTCGAAGAGGACCGTCTCGCGGCCCCGGCACCGCGCCATCGCCGTACGCCACTCCTCGCCCGCCAGATCGGCGAGCGCGCGGACGCCGCCCGGATCGGTCAGGGTGTCGAGGAACAGCTTCTTGCGTACGTGGTGGGCCGTTCCGTCCAGGGTGTGGACGGCGCCGCGGCCGAAGAGGGTGTCCAGGACGAAGCCGGGCAGGGCTCCGGTCCTGCGGACGTGCCGCTCGTCGTAGAAGAAGTCCACGTCTTCGGGGCCGTGCAGGATCCGTACCGGCCGGCCGAGCAGACGCGCCCGCACGGGAGCCCCGTCGTGGCGGCGGCGCAGGTCGGGAAGCCAGGTGTAGCCCTTCAGGAGGAGTGCGGCTGTGTTGTCGGGGGTCACGTGGGGACCGCCTTCGCTGGAGGGGACGGGCCCGTGGCTTCTGCCCGGGAACGTGGTGGGCAATCGCGGGGAACGTCGTGGTCCGGCGCGCGCGTTCTTCCCCGCGTACGGGGTAGTCGGCAGGTCCCCGCCCCTCGCCGGAACAGCGGCGGCATCCGTGGCGGCATGTGTGAGGAGGAAGCTCAATGAACCTCGTCGAAGGCCGCCACGCGGGTGCCCGCGCGACGCCGGCGGGCCCGCTCCCCGTACGGTTCACGGGGCTCGCGGCGAGTACGGGAGGTAGCGCGCCGGACCGGTCCGAAGGCCCGGACGCCGCGCGCGCACCGCACACGCCGAGCGCCCCGAGCGCCCCCGACGCACCGGGGACGGCGGACGATCCCGTGGCACAGGACCTGCCCCTGGACCACACCCAGGCCATTCTGGAGGTCACCAAGAAGGTCGCCGGTATCCTGAAGGCATCGGACTGCCCGTTCGCCCTGGTCGGCAGCGTCGCGGCCTACGCCTACGGAATCCCGGTCCGGCTCCAGCACGACACCGACTTCGCGGTCCGGCGCGAGGACGCCGACACCGTCGTGGGGCTGCTCCGCGACCACGGGATCGAGATCGTCGATCCGCCGGAGGACTGGCTGGTGAAGGCGCGCCGGGGCGGGGAGCAGATCGACCTGATCTTCGCCCTCGCGGGGCGGCCGGTCACCTCCGAGCTGCTCGAACGGGCGTGGACCCTGCCCGTGGACTCGGTGCACATGCCGGTCATCGACCCGACCGACCTCATGGTGGGGCGGCTCGCCGCGCTGTCCGAGCACCACTGCGACTACGGGAAGCTCCTGCCGGTCGCCCGTGGGCTGCGCGAGCGCGTCGCCTGGGACCGGGTACGCGAGGAGACCGGGGACAGGCCGATGGCCGCCGCCTTCCTGTACCTGCTGGAACTGCTCGACGTGATCCGCCCCGGCGAGGACTCCGGGGAAGAACCGTCGGATTGAGCGCGCGCGCTCCGGGCAGTGGCCCGAGGCGACGAAGGGAGAGGTCTATGCGGAGCCGGCGGCGGGAGACGGAAGGTCCTGGGACCGGTACCCCGACGACGGAAGGCCACGACAGGCGATGACGACGACGGAGACCTTCGGGGCGAGCGGACGGACCGTGGTGGTCAAACGGGCCGACAAGGAGATCTTCCCCGGCGACGGCATCACGAAGAAGGATCTGGCCGAGTACTACCGCAGCGTCGCCCGGCGCATGCTGCCCCACCTGCGCGGTCGCCCGCTGATGCTCGAACGGCATCCGGACGGGGTGGGCGGCCCCCGCTTCATGCAGAAGGACACGCCCGACCACTTCCCGGAGTGGATCCACCGCGCCGAACTGCCCAAGGAGGGCGGCACCGTCACGTACCCGGTCTGCGACGACGTGGCCACCCTGCTCTACCTCGCCGACCAGGCGTGCGTCACCCCGCACCGGTGGCTCTCCAGGGCCGACCGGCCGGACCGTCCCGACCGGCTGGTCTTCGACCTCGACCCGCCGGGGGACGACTTCGACCAGGTCAGGGAGGCGGCGGCACTCGTGCACGAGCTGCTCGACGAGCTGGAGCTCCCGACGGTCCTGATGACGACGGGCTCGCGCGGCCTGCACGTCGTGGTCGCCCTCGACCGCCGCGCCGGCTTCGACGAGGTCCGCGCGTTCGCCCGCGACGTCGCCGGGCTCCTCGCCGACCGGCACCCCGACCGGCTCACCACGGAGGCGCGCAAGCAGGCTCGCGGAGACCGTCTGTACCTCGACGTCCAGCGCAACGGCTACGGCCAGACCGCCGTCGCCCCCTACGCCGTACGGGCCCTGCCGGGCGCCCCCGTCGCGACCCCCGTGACCTGGGCCGAACTCGACGATCCGCGCCTCACCGCCCGCCGGTGGACCCTCGCCACGATCGGTGACCGCCTCGCGGAGGGCGACCCCTGGCGGGAGGCACCCCGCCGTGGCCGCTCCCTCACCGCGGCCCGCCGCAGGCTCGCGAAACTGACCTAGGGTCTGCCGCGAGGAGCGCGCTTCGGGGCAGGTGGGCGGGGCCCGCCCGTACGGCAGCCCGTGAGGTGGTCCGGATCTTCGTGGCTTCCGCCAGTGCGACGGCCCGCCCCCGTACGGCAAGACTGCCCGTCAGAAACCGCCCCCCGCATGGGAGATGGGGCCATGACCGAGGTCATGACGCGGTACACGGGAGGGGCAGCGGCGATGGGCACGCAGCAGTACGACGAGATCGGCGAGGCGTTCGAGGGGTTCAAGGCCCTGCCGATGGTGCGGTACGGGGAGGTGCCCAGCTTCCTGGGCATGGTCGGGGACGTGCGCGGGAAGTCCGTGCTCGACCTGGCCTCCGGCACGGGCTTCTACAGCAGGGAGTTCCGGCGGCGCGGCGCCGCCGACGTGCTCGGGGTCGAGATCTCCGGTGAGATGGTGTCCGTGGCACGGAGGCTGGAGGAGCGCGATCCGCTGGGCGTGCGCTACGAGGTGGGCGACGCGGCCGAACTGCGGCCGCTCGGCAAGCGTTTCGACGTCGCCGTGGCGGTCCAGCTGCTCAACTACGCGCAGGACATCGCCGCCATGGAGCGGATGTGCCGCAACGCGCACCGCAACATGGCGCCCGGCGCCGGGTTCTTCCTGTTCGTCCAGTCGCCCGACTACGACTTCGAAGGGCCGTCCCTGGCCAGGTACGGCTTCGTCACCGAGCTGACCGGGGAGGAGGCGGAGGCGGGGCCCCGGGTGCGGACCACCGCGCTGCTCGACCCGCCGGTCACGATCGTCAGCACCCTCCCGCGCCGCGAGGTCTACGAGAAGTGTCTGGAGGGGGCCGGCTTCCGTGAGCTGAGCTGGGTTCCGGTGGAGGTGTCCGAGGCCGGCGTGGAGGCCCTGGGCGCGGACTTCTGGGCGGACGCCCTCGCCAACCCGCCGCTGGAGATGCTGCGCTGCCGCGCCTGAACCGCGCGCGGGCCTCGACGGGAGCGCCGAAGGGGCCGGGTCCGTCGGCTGAAGGACCCGGCCCCCGCGGAGTGCGGTCGGTGACGGCTCAGACGCGGTCGGCCGCGATCAGGACGTACTGGAAGGAGCCGTCCTTGTAGGAGTTGATGAACGCCTCCTCGATGCCGGTGACCAGCGACGAGGTGGCGCGCAGCTCCCAGTACGGCAGGGTGTCCGGCGTCAGGTCGATGACGGCCTGGGGCACGAGGCGGTTGTCGGCCATCGCCCGCAGGTACTCGCGGCGGGAGTGGATGTTGCACTCGAAGTGGGCGTTGATCTGCGAGACCCACTTCGAGGGCTGGCCGTAACGGGGGTTCCAGCAGCCGGTGATGGTCACGTAACGGCCGCCGACCGCGAGGACGCGGGAGTGCTCGGCGAACAGGTCGTGCAGGTCGACGTACATGCTCGACTCGTTGTTCCACGAGCCCGCGGCCTGACCCGTCTCGAACGGCATGTCGAGCATGTTGCATACCTGGGAGTGGACGTGGGCGTCGATGCCGAGGTCCTTGGCGCGCTGGTTGCCGAAGTCGGCCTGCTTGGCGGAGAGGGTGACGCCCTCGACCTTGCAGCCGAAGCGCTGGTGGGCCATGACCATCGAACCGCCGCGGCCGCAGCCGGCGTCCACGAGGGTGTCGTCACGCCCGATGGTCCCCAGGTGGTCCAGGAGGACCTCGGCCTGCGCGGACTCCAGGCGGTGCAGCTCGGCGATCAGCTTCTTCTCGTACTCGCTGTCCTCGGTGTCCCCGAGGGCCGCGTGGTCGACGTCGCCGATCCCGTAGTGGTGGTGGTAGAGCCCGTCGACATCACCCAGGCGCAGGTTCACCGGCCTGGCCTCGGCGTTCCAGTAGCGGGCGATGTCCCCCTGGTACGGGGTCGCCGGCGAGGGGACGAAGGCGGAGGTGTCGTTGACGGTGGTGTACTCGGTGCTGGTCACAGATAAATCCATTTCTTACCAGAAATCGGGCAGGCTGTAGCGATAGGTGTTGGTCTGGTGCCAGTAGTGGTTGCCGTCGACCCATACGGCCACTCCGCGCAGGAAGCGCAGCACGGTCGGTACGGGGCAGGCGGCGGCGAGGTCGGCGGCGGCGGCTTCGAAGTCGCGCATGAGGTCGTTGTGGACCTCGACGGCCTTCAGATAGCCCTCCTTGTCGGAGACGCCCTCGCGTTCGGCGATCACCACGGGGAGGTTCAGGTGCTTGCCGGGACTGGCGAGTTCCTTCGTGTACGAGTAGAGGTCGTTCACGATGGTGGTGGCGTTCCCGGCGAGTGCGAGGACCCGCTGCATGGCCGGCTGGGCGTGCAGGTCCGCCGGGAGCTCGTAGCCGCCGACGGTGTCCGTGATGGTGGGGCAGGGGCGGAAGTTGTTGAACTGCCGCATCGCCAGGTACTCCCAGACCTCCGGGACGTGGTCCGTCTCCGACCAGGCGGCCTCGGCGAGGTACCCCAGGTGCAGTCGGGCCATGTCGTGCCGGAACCGGTCGGCCTGGGAGGGGGTGGACTGCCGGACGAAGTAGTCCATGGCGGAGCGGTAGGCGCGCCGCGGGGCGTCCGCGGACAGCGACTCCGCCCACGCCGGCTGGTACTCCCTCGTCGTGTGCAGGGGGTCGAGCGCGGTGTGCGCGAGGAGCAGGCGGCCGCCGAGTCCGATGGGCGAACCGCCGTGGTCCTCGCAGTAGCAGTCGTCGACGGCGTTCTCGGCGACCATCAGGCGGGTGGCGACCATCAGGTGCTCGATGCTCGGGGCGTCCGGGTGGCAGGCGACCATGTAGCGCCCGACGGAGAAGCCGTCGAACTCGCCCTCCCAGTCGTCGGGGTAGAGCTGGACCTCGTCCAGGGCCCAGGACTTGATCCGGCGGCTGACCTCGTCCACCCGTACCGGGTCGGGTTCCGGTACGGGGTGGAAGTAGAGGCCGGGAATCGGTCGCCCCCGCACCGGCGCCTCGGGGGCCGGAGGCTCCGGCGCCTCCGGGCGCGGTGCCAGGGACAGGCTGGTCGTGCCGAGTCCGCTGGGGCCGCCCAGGATCCACCCCGGGTCGGAGTGACCGGCGGCTGCGGGCAGGCTCGACTGCAGAGGGGAAGGCCCGGGTTCGGGCATCCGTGACTCCTTGGTGAGGGATGGACTGGGCGCCGGACAGGCCCTAGTCGCGCCTGCGGGCGATCTGCACGTTCTCCAGGACGCCGAGCGCGTTGGGCACGAGGATGGCGGCGGAGTAGTACGTGGTGACGAGGTACGACATGATCGCCTGCTCGCTGATGCCCATGAAGCGCACCGAGAGGCCCGGCTCGTACTCCTCGGGCAGCCCGGTCTGGCGCAGGCCGATGACGCCCTGGTTGTCCTCGCCGAGACGCATGGCGAGGATCGAGCTGGTGTTCTCCTTGCTGATGGGGATCTTGTTGCAGGGCAGGATCGGGACGCCCCGCCAGCCCAGCACGCGGTGCCCGTCGAGCTCGACGGTGTCCGGGTAGAGCCCGTGGGCGTTCCACTCGCGCCCGATCGCCGCGATCGTCCGCGGGTGGGCGAGGAAGAGCTTGGTGCCGCGGCGGCGGCAGAGGAGCTCGTCGAGGTCGTCCGGGGTGGGCGGGCCGGAATGCGTCTGGATGCGCTGCTTGAAGTCGGCGTTGTGGAGCAGGCCGAACTCCCGGTTGTTGATGAGCTCGTGCTCCTGGCGCTCGCGGAGCGCCTCGATCGTCAGCCTGAGCTGCTCCTCGGTCTGGTTCATCGGGCCGTTGTAGAGGTCGGCGACCCTGGTGTGGACCCGCAGCACGGTCTGCGCGACGGAGAGTTCGTACTCGCGCGGCTTGAGTTCGTAGTCGACGAAGGCGCCGGGCAGCTCGACCTCGCCGGTGTGGCCGGCCGACATCGCGATCTCAGCCTCGCCGTGCCGGTTCTGCCGCTGCAGCGGGAGCGCGCTGAACTCGTGGATGTGGGCCTGGAGGGCCGGTGCCGAGTTCATGACGGCGGCGAACTCGGCGCGGGAGAGGGTGAGCAGCGTGCCCGAGGTCTCGGCGGTGGCGGTGTAGTCCCATCGGGCGTCGGCGTCCAGAAGGGCGTTCTCACCGAACCGGTCGCCGTCGGCGAGCACCGCCACGGCCACCTCGTCCCCGTACTTGCCCACGGAGGTCTGGTTGATCCGGCCGTGCGCGATCAGGTGGATCTGCTCGGCGGGCTCGCCTCGCACGACCAGGACCTCGCCGGCGCTGAAGTCGCGCTGGACGCATCGCCCGGCGAGGGCGTTCAGCACCTCCTCGTCCTCGAAGCCGCGCAGCAGGGCGAGTTCGCCGAGCTCGCGCGGGATCACCCGGACGTGTGCACCGTCCTGGACGAACTCGATGTGCCCGTCACCGACGGTGTAGCTCAGCCGGCGGTTGACGCGGTAGGCGCCGCCCTTGGTCTCCACCCAGGGGAGCATCCGCAGCAGCCAGCGGGAGCTGATCTCCTGCATCTGCGGGGCGGACTTGGTCGTGGTGGCGAGGTTCCGGGCGGCGGCGGTGCTGAGGCTGGACTGCTTCGGCGTATCGGGCTGTACGTCGGGGCTGATGTCGACGGTCATGGGTCTTGCTCACCTTCGCAGGGGGGTGGTGACCGGCGACGCACGGGTGCGCCGGTCAGTGAAGAGGAGAAAGGGAGGGAACGAAAGGAGGTGGAGGGATCACCCTCTGGGATCCGTCCGGATCCGGGGGGAACAGTAATGGCCGGTCCGCCGGGCATGCCGCATCAGATCGGGGGCATTAGCTCGAAACGGCGATCTTGCTGCAGGTGAGGTTTAACCATGCGAACGGCGACATTCGGACGCCGTGGCCGACGGGCCGCGCCCTGCGGCGCCATGCTCGGGTCCGCACCACCGGGGCGCCACTTCAGTTGACCCCATAGAGGGTAAAACGGTCAATCCTGCGAGATATATTACTAATCGGGATAGATTCGGCTTCCAGCCCACCGAGAGGCAGGACATGCCGAACGCCGACACCCGTACGGACACCTCCGCCACGGGATCCCCGCCCACGGCCAAGCTGACGCTCGTCACACTGACCGCGATGGTCGTCGGGTCCATGGTGGGAGCCGGCGTCTTCTCGCTCCCCCGGCGCTTCGCCCAGGAGACCGGTGTCGCGGGCGCGCTGATCGCCTGGGCCATCGCCGGGTGCGGCATGCTGATGCTCGCGTTCGTCTTCCAGACGCTCGCGATGCGCCGGCCCGACCTGGACGCCGGCGTCTACGCGTACGCGAAGGCCGGTTTCGGCGAGTACCTGGGCTTCTTCTCGGCCTTCGGCTACTGGGCCAGCGCCTGCGTGGGCAACGTGACCTACTGGGTGCTCATCATGTCGACGATCGGCGCCATCGCACCGGCGCTCGGCGAGGGCGACACCGCCCTCGCCATCATCCTGTCCTCGGCCGGACTGTGGGGGTTCTTCCTGCTCATCCGGCGGGGGGTGAAGGAGGCCGCCGCGATCAACCGGATCGTGACCGTGGCCAAGGTCGTCCCCATCATCGTCTTCGTCATCATCGCGCTGTTCTACTTCGAGCCGTCCGTCTTCGCCGACAACTTCGGCGGCGCGGACTACGCGGGCTCGCTCTTCGACCAGGTCCGCGGCACCATGCTCGCCACCGTCTTCGTCTTCCTCGGCGTCGAGGGCGCCAGCGTGTACTCACGACACGCCAAGCGCCGCGAGGACGTGGGCCGGGCGACCGTGCTCGGCTTCCTCAGCGTGTTCTCCGTCTTCGCCTCGGTGACCATCGTGTCGTACGGCATCATGCCGATGAGCGAGATCGCGGAGCTGCGCCAGCCCTCCATGGCGGGCGTCCTGGAGGCCGCCGTCGGCACCTGGGGCCAGGTCTTCGTCAGCGTCGGCCTCATCGTCTCCGTCCTCGGCGCCTATCTCGCCTGGACCCTCATGGCCGCCGAGGTGCTCTTCGTGGCGGCCAAGGACAAGGACATGCCCCGCTTCCTGGGGCGCTCCAGCGGTGACGACGTGCCCGTCCCCGCCCTGCTGATGACGACGTCCCTGAGTCAGGTCGTCCTGGTCGTCACCGCCTTCTCGGACGACGCGTTCAACTTCGCCCTGGACCTGACCAGCTCGCTCAGCCTGATCCCGTTCCTCCTGGCCGCCGCGTTCGCCGTGAAGATCGCTCTGAGACCCCGGCAGGAGGGGGTGACGGGGACCAGTACCCGGCGGGAGCTGGTCGTGGGCGTCCTCGCCACGGTGTACACGGCGTTCCTGCTGTTCGCGGCCGGGTTCAAGTTCGTCCTCGTCTCCTTCATCGTCTACGCCCCCGCGACCTACCTCTTCGTCAAGGCCAGGCGCGAGCAGGGCAGACAGCTCTTCTCCCCGCGCGAACTGGTGATCCTCGCCGTCTCGGTCGCCGGCGCCGTCCTGGGGATCGCGGCCCTCGCGGCCGGCTGGATCAGCCTCTGAGCCACCTGCGCCACTCCCGGCCGCCTCCCCCGCTCCCCCGTACCGAAAGGCCCCGCATGACCAGCAACGACGCTTCCGCCACGCCGGCGCTCGGCGTGTACTCCGAGGTCGGACGGCTCCGCAAGGTCCTCGTCTGCTCGCCGGGGCTCGCCCACCGGCGGCTGACCCCGACGAACTCGGACGACCTGCTCTTCGACGACGTGATGTGGGTGGAGAACGCCCAGCGCGACCACGCCGACTTCGTCGACGAGCTGACCCGGCGGGGCGTCGAGGTCGTGGAGCTCCACCGGCTGCTCGCCGAGACCATGGCGATCCCAGAGGCCAAAGCCTGGCTCCTCGACCGCAAGATCGTCGCCAACGAGGTCGGCCTGGGGCTGATCGACGACACCCGTGCCTTCCTCGACTCCCTCGCGCCGCGCGAGCTGGCCGAGTACCTCGTCGGCGGCCTGTCCACGGCCGACCTGCCCGACGCGTTCCGCTCCGGCTACGTCTCCCTCGCACGCGAGGCCACCGGGGCCCGCGAGTACCTGATGCCGCCGCTGCCGAACACGCTCTACACCCGCGACACCACCTGCTGGCTGTACGGCGGGGTGACCCTCAATCCGCTGTACTGGCCCGCCCGGCACGGCGAGACCCTGCTCATGAAGGCCGTCTACACCTTCCACCCCGACTACAAGGACGCCACCGTCTGGTGGGGCGACCCCGAACAGGACTGGGGCCAGGCCACCTTCGAGGGCGGCGACATCATGCCCGTGGGCAACGGCGTCGTCCTCATGGGCATGAGCGAGCGCACCTCCCGCCAGGCCATCACCCAGGTCGCGGCCTCACTCTTCCGCAGCGGTGCCGCCGAACACGTCATCGTCGCCGGCATGCCGAAGCTGCGCTCCGCCATGCACCTGGACACGGTCTTCACCTTCGCCGACCGCGACATCGTCACGCTCTACCCGAAGATCATGGACGCGGTCCACACCTTCTCCCTGCGCCCCGGCGACAAGGCACCCGGTGTCGAGATCACCGACGAGGGCGACACCCGCTTCGTCGACGTGGTCGCCAAGGGCCTCGGGCTTCCCCAGCTCCGGGTGATCGAGACCGGCGGGGACGTGTACGCCTCCGAACGGCAGCAGTGGGACAGCGGCAACAACGCCGTGGCCCTCGAACCCGCCGTCGTCTTCACGTACGACCGCAACACCCAGACCAACACGCTGCTGCGCGAGGCCGGTGTCGAGGTCATCACCATCGTCGGTGCCGAACTCGGCCGGGGGCGCGGCGGCGGCCACTGCATGACCTGCCCGCTGATCCGCGACGCGGTCGCGTTCTGAGCGACGCCTCTCGCACGTCTCTCGCACGTCTCTCGCGCCTACGGAACCGGCCACCCCCTGGGAGGGGTGGCCGGTTCGGCGTCGCGGTCGGCCGGATCAGTCCGTGGCGCCGGGGCCCGCGAGCTGTTCGGCGAGTTCCCGTTCGCTCTCCTCGGAGAGCGAGGTCGTGAGCACGGTCCCGCCGAACGGCTCCAGAGCCGCGGCGAACTTGTCCTCGGTGACCTTCGAAGCCATGATCACGACCGCCGACGAGCCCGGTTCCAGCAGCGAACGGACCTTGTCCCGGAACTTGTTGTCGACGCCCATCTGGTTCAGCTTGCCGATGAGCCCTCCGACGGCGGCACCCACGACGCCGATCCCCGGCGTGAGGACGATCATGCCGAAGACCATCCCCCAGAGGGCTCCGGCGGTGGCCGAGAGGGCCACCTGTCCCTCTCTCCTGGCCGGGGTGTCCACGTGCGTCTCGCCGTCGGCGTCCACGGTGACGACGGCGATGCCGGTCAGTTCGACCACATGGCTTCGTTCGAGCTCCTGGACCGTGGCGAAGGCCCGGTTCGCGACGGCGCGGTCGTCGTATCCGAGCACGATGAGTTCGGACATCTCGCTCTCCTCCTGTGTCAGTACCGCTGCGCCTTGACGAGCTTGGCGGTGAGAACCGGCTCGGTGGGCTGTCTGCTGATGACCAACGGCTGTGCGCGCTCGCCCGGTTCGAGGTCCTCGGCACCGGCGAACTGGGTCTCGACGACCTTGCCCGACGAGTCGAGGAAGTCGACCTGCGCGGCGTAGGAGGCCTCCTCGTCCGTCTTGTTGGTGATGGTGAGGAGGACGGTCAGGAAGCCTGCCGTGTCCGCCCTGGGCTTGCCGGTCATCGCGACCTCGCCCAGCGCGTTGCCGCGGCCCTCGACGCCCTTCAGGGCATCCTCGGCCGCCTGGCGCGAACGCTCGATCTCGGTCCCGATGGACGCCTTGCGGGACGCCTCCCTGGCGGACGCGGAGGCCGCAGCCGACGAGGCGGACGCGCGCGCGGACTCGACGGCCGCCGCGGCCGACGAGGCGAGCGCGGAGGGCGGTTCGCCCGAGAAGCCGGCCGTGTCGGGGGCCGTGGGACGTGGGCTGAGGGCGGGGGCGCCGGTGTCGTCGTTCCCGGTGTCACAGGACACGAGGCCGACCGCGCCGAGGGCGGTGACGACGACGGCGGCCGCCGCGCTCATCGCCCGGGCGCGGGCCGACCGCCGCGCGCCCACCGATGTGGAGTTCACAGGATGCGTCCTCTTCTCGTCTTCTTCTCGTCGTCTTCTCGTCGTCTTCTCGTCTTTCCGGCCGCGGTGGCTCAGTAGCGCAGGACGCCGGCGATGCGGTCCATGTCGAGCAGGGTGTCGTCCCGTACGAACTGGACCTCGGCCCCGGTGTCGAGGGCCCGCTCGACGATCTCGTCGACCATGTCGTCCCGTGCCTCGGCCTCGGAGGGCTCCGCGGGTTCGAGATGGCCGCCGTGGTCGCGTACGACGGTCCGGTAGTGGTCCTCGACGGCGAGCAGCCGGATCCGGCCCTCCTTCACGGCCTGCCACACCTCGTCGATCCCGCCGGCGAACTCGCGCCGGCCGCGGGCGGCGTCGAGCTCGGCCACGACCGTGGTCGCCGCCGCGGCCTCACGGGCGGTACGGGCGGGCTCGACGGCCTCCCACACCGCAGGCGCGGGTCCCCGCGCGAGCCCGCCGCGGCGGACGGGTGTCGTGCCGGGCAGGAGCGGTCCCGTGTCTTCGAGGAGCGCGAGGGCCGCGGGTGCCCCGACCACGTACAGCGGCCGTGGCCGGGAGGCGAGGACCGCGCGCAGCGCCTGGTGCGCCTCGCGCAGGAAACGGCGGGTGGCCTCGTCCTGATAGGTGCTGGGGAGGTCTCCGACGCGTTCCTCGCGTTCGGCGTCCGGGTCGTCGAGGTCGCGGGTGAACGGGAAGCCGTCTCCGGTGTGTTCGGTGACCCGCTCGGGGCCGCCGCTCCACAGGGAGACCCGGTCGGCCGCCACCGTGAGGGTCCAGGAGGGCTGTTCGGCAGCGCGGGCGGCGACGAGGTTCCGGGTGAGGAAGGTGTCGGCGAGGACGACGCGTTCGGGCACGGTTCTCGCCACCGACCACACGTGGTGCTCCCCCGGGGCGACGAAGATCACCAGGCCGTCCTCGGCGTGCGCGAGGTCGATCTCGGCCACCGCCCGGCGCAGCTGGTCCAGGACGTCGGCGCGCCGCTCGCGGGTCACCGCCGGATCGTCGTGGATCGCCTTCTCGGCCGCGGCCACGAGGTTGCGCAGGCGTACGGGGTCCTGGGCGTTCTCCGGTTCGCGGCGGTGCGTGGGCATGAGGAGGGACACGGCGGGATAGGGGCGGGGCTGTCGCAGCTTCGCGAGCACGTCACTGCTGAGGACGGGGTCCATGGGGGAGCCTTCCTTGCGGGTTCCGGCGGGGTTCACGGGGCGGTTCAGCAGCGCGGCCGGTCACCGGGGACCGGCGAGCTGGTCGGTCAGTTCCTTCTCGTCCTCGTCGCTGAGCGAGGTCTTGAGGACGGTGCCCCCGTGCGGCCGCATGGCCACGGTGAACTTGTCGTCGGTGATCTTCGAGGCCATGATCACGACGGCGGCCGATCCGGGCTTGAGGAGGTCCTCCACCTGCCGGCGGAACTGTTCGTCGACTCCGGACTTGCTCAGCTTGCCGACGAGTCCGCCGAGGGCGGCTCCGGTGAGGAGCCCCACGCCAGGCAGCAGGAAGAGGATGCCGAAGATCGCTCCCCACAGGGCCCCGGAGGCGGCGGAGACGCCGACGATCCGGCTGCTGGTGTCGACGTGGGTCCCGCCTTCGGCGTCCACGGAGACGACGGCGAGGCCGTTCAGGTGCACCACGTAGTCCCGTTGCAGATCCTGGACCGTGGCGAAGGCCTGCCCGGCCACCGCAGGGTCGTCGTATCCGATGACGATGAGCTCGGACATTCCCGCCTCCTGTCGCGGCGGCGGCGCGCCGGACGTTCGTTTCGGCCCTCTGGGGGAGAGACCCGTACGACCTCTCCAGGGTCACAAAATGCAATCTTGTCCCGATATGTGCACCATCGCGACTCGATGGCACCCTCAACGGACGGGCGTGCAGAGAGGTCCCGGCGACTGGCCCGCACGGGCGGTCGGCGGCGGGCCGCGGAGTGTTCCGCCGGGCGGACGGCGGCGCCCCGGACATAGTGCGGGCATGGCACACACCCCCCTCACCGCGCGCACGCGTACGCGTGCGCGCTCCCGCAGGGCCCTCCTCTGCGCCGCGCTCCTCGCACTCACCGTCCAGACGGCAGCCGTCGCACCGGCGCTCGCCGACGGGCCCGGCGGCCACGGTGGATCCGACTGCGTACGGACCGAGGGTCCGCCCACCGGCGAGGCCCGCCGGATCCTGGACATCACCCGCAAGGCCAAGAAGGACCTCCGGCTGAAGGCCGTACAGCTGCGGGTCACCGTCGACGGACGCGAGGTCGTCACCGACGCGCTCGGCGAGTCGATGACCGGCGTACCGGCCGAGCCCGACATGCACTTCCGCGCGGGATCGGTGGCCTTCGCGCACATCGGCACGGCCCTGCTCCGGCTCGTCGAACAGCGGCGGGTCCGGCTCGACGACACCGTCGAGCGCTGGTTGCCCGACCTGCCCAAGGCCGACAGGATCACCCTGCGCATGCTGGCGAGCAACACCTCCGGCCTGCACGACTACGTCACGGATCCCGCGTTCGGGAAGGAACTGGAGGCGAGCCCCTTCCGCGCATGGACCCCCCGGCAGCTGCTCGCGTACCCGCTCCGCCACTCGTTCTGGTACGAGCCGGGCACCAGCTGGAGCTACTCCCACGGCAACTACCTGCTCCTGATCGCCGCGCTCGAGAAGATCACCGGCATGCGGATCGACGCGCTCATGAAGGAGCAGGTCACGGGTCCGCTGGAGCTGCGGAACACCCGGAGCGACCTCACCCCCGACATCCCGCGTCCGACGCTGCACGCCTTCACCTCCGACCGCGGCCTCTACGAGGAGTCCACCTTCTGGAACCCGTCGTGGACCACCGCCCCCGGCGCGGTCATCACCACCCACATCTGTGACCTGGCCCGTTCGGCGCGGGCCATCGGGAGCGGCGAGCTGCTCTCCCCCCGCTCGTACCGCACGCTGCTCGACCCCGGCACGGTCGGGCTCGGGGGCGGGACCGCGAGGTGTCCCGCCACGATCTGCCTGAAGCAGACCGAGGCCAAGCACTTCGGTCTCGGCGTCATCGTGATCAACGGGTGGGTCCTGCAGAACCCGTCGTTCTCCGGGTACGCGGCCATCCAGGCGTACCTTCCGTCCAGGCGTCTCGCCCTCGCGGTCTCCACGACCAAGACGGCGACCACGCCCGACGGCAACACGGCCGAGGAGGTCGCCGAGCGCATCGCCGCCGCGCTCGCCCCGGAGGCCCCGCTGGCGATCTCCTGACGCGCGGGCAGGGGCCTCACAGGGTGCCGGGGGCCGCTGTGTGACCGGTGTTACGGACCATGATCGGCCTGGTTGACACGGGTGTAACGGGCGTTTCGTACGGTCGGGGCTCGAACGGTTCCACAGAGAGGCGCCCCGGTGACCCCACAGGACACGGCGGACCCCCGGGGCGGTACGGCCGATCAGGTGCGGACCGTCTGCTCGTACTGCGGTGTGGGCTGCGGGCTGCTCCTCGACATCGGCGCGGGGCCCGACGGACGCCGTACGGTCCTCAGGGCGACGGGCGACAAGGACCACCCCGCCAACCGGGGGCGGCTCTGCACCAAGGGCGCCACCACCGCCGACCTGCTCGCCGCCCCGGGCCGCCTGGCCACCGCGCTCCTCCGCGAGGAGCGCGGCGCGGCCCCCGTCGCCACGGACACCGACCGGGCCGTCGCGGAGACCGCCCGCCGGCTGCGGGCGATCGTCGACGAGCACGGGCCCGACGCCGTCGCGCTGTACGTCTCCGGCCAGATGAGCCTGGAGGCGCAGTACCTCGCCAACAAGCTGGCCAAGGGCTTCATCGGCACCAACCAGATCGAGTCCAACTCGCGGCTCTGCATGGCGAGCGCCGGCACCGGCTACAAACTGTCCCTCGGTGCCGACGGCCCGCCCGGCTCCTACGACGACCTCGACAAGGCCGACGTCTTCCTCGTCATCGGCTCGAACATGGCCGACTGCCACCCCATCCTGTTCCTCCGCATGATGGAGCGGGTCAAGGCCGGGGCGAAGCTGATCGTCGTCGACCCCCGGCGTACCGCCACCGCCGACAAGGCCGACCTCTTCCTGCGGATCAGGCCCGGCACGGACCTCGCGCTCCTCAACGGACTCCTTCACCTGCTGCACGAGAACGGGCACACGGATCCCGGCTTCATGGCCGCGCACACGGAGGGCTGGGAGGCGATGCCGGCCTTCCTCGCCGACTACCCGCCGGCCGAGGTCGCCCGTATCACCGGCATACCCGAGGACGACATCCGTACCGCCGCCGAGTGGATCGGCACGGCGGCCGAGTGGACCAGCTGCTGGACCATGGGCCTCAACCAGTCCACCCACGGCACCTGGAACACCAACGCCCTGGTCAACCTGCACCTGGCGACCGGCGCGATCTGCCGCCCCGGATCGGGCCCCTTCTCCCTGACCGGCCAGCCCAACGCCATGGGCGGACGCGAGATGGGCTACATGGGACCCGGCCTCCCCGGACAGCGCTCGGTCCTGGTCGCCGAGGACCGGGCCTTCACCGAGGAACTCTGGGACCTGCCGCCCGGCACGCTCCGCGCGGACGGCTCCGGACAGGGCACCGTCGACCTCTTCCGGCGCATGGCGGACGGGGAGATCAAGGCCTGCTGGATCATCTGCACCAACCCGGTCGCCTCGGTCGGCAACCGGGCCACCGTCGTCGAGGGCCTGCGGGCCGCCGAACTCGTCATCACCCAGGACGCGTTCGCCGACACCGAGACCAACGCGTACGCGGACGTCGTCCTGCCCGCCGCCCTCTGGACCGAGACCGAGGGCGTCCTCATCAACAGCGAACGCGGCCTCACCCTCACCCGGCCGGCCGTCGACCCGCCCGGCGAGGCCCTCGCCGACTGGCGGATCATCGCCCGGATCGCCTGCGCGATGGGGTACGAGAAGGCGTTCACGTACGACAGCGCCGAGGAGGTCTTCGAGGAGATCAGGCGCGCGGGGAACCCGAAGACCGGCTACGACCTCGGCGGGGTGTCGTACGAGCGGCTGCGGGACACCCCCGTCCAGTGGCCCGCGGCGGCCGGAGGCCCCGCCCGCAACCCGATCCGGTACGTGACAGGCGACGGCACGGGGCCCGTCTTCCCCACGGCGAGCGGCCGGGCCGTCTTCCATGCCCGGCCGCACATCGACCCCGCCGAGATGCCCGACGACGCCTATCCGTTCCTCCTCAACACCGGGCGTCTGCAACATCAGTGGCACACCCTCACCAAGACGGGGAAGGTCGCCAAGCTCAACAAGCTGAACCCGGCGCCGTTCGTCGAACTGCATCCCGAGGACGCCCTGCGGCTCGGCGTCGCGGAGGGCGACCCCGTGGAGATCGCCTCGCGGCGCGGCAGGGCCGTACTCCCCGCTGTGGTCACCGACCGGGTCGCGCCGGGCGGCTGCTTCGCCCCCTTCCACTGGAACGACCTGTTCGGCGCGGAGCTGTGCGTCAACGCCGTCACCAACGACGCCGTCGATCCCCTCTCCTTCCAGCCCGAGCTCAAGGTGTGCGCGGTGGCCCTGACGAAGTCGGCGGTCCCGGCGGCTCTCGTCCCTGCCTCCGCGGCACCCGCACAGGCCACCCCCCTGACGACCGGGGTGGTCATCCCGAGCGGCGGCCCGACGGCCGGGCACGCCGCCGCCTTCGGGCTCGAACCGGCCCCGCCGCCCGTCCTGACCGCCGAGGAGCGGCAGTACCTCGTCGGCTTCCTCGCCGGCCTGGAGACCGGCGCGCCGGGAGTGCCCGTCCTGCCGTCCGGAGCGCCGTTCCGCGATGATCACGCCCGCTGGGTGAACGGGGTCCTGGCCGGCCTGTACTCCCGCGCGCCCCAGGCCCCCGCGACCGGTGGCATCGGCGCGACCGGCCGCGAGGTCGTCGTGCTGTGGGCCTCGCAGACCGGCAACGCCGAGGACTTCGCCGCCGCCACCGCCGAGCGGCTGCTCTCGGCCGGCCACCGGGCGGCGCTCGCGGGCATGGACGAGACCGACCTCGGGGCGCTGCCGCCCGGGGCCGACCTGCTGCTGATCACCAGTACGTTCGGGGACGGGGACGCCCCCGACAACGGCTCCGGGTTCTGGGACGCGCTCGCCGCGCCCGACACCCCCCGCCTGGACGGGCGCCGCTATGCCGTGCTCGCGCTCGGGGACTCCTCGTACGGCGACTTCTGCGGGCACGGACGGCGTCTCGACCGTCGCCTCGACGAACTCGGGGGCGTCCGGCTCGCTCCCCGTGCCGACTGCGAACCCGACTTCGAGACGTCCGCCCTCGCCTGGCTCGACCAGGTCGTCGCCGGTCTGTCCGACGCGCCACCGGCTTCCGCGGCGGCGCCCACCCCTGTCTCCCCGGCCCCCGTACGGCGCTCCGCGCCCACCGCCACGCCCGCACGGCTCGTCGGGAACCGGTTGCTCAGCCTGCCGGGCGCGGGCAAGGAGGTCCGCCGGTTCACCTTCGACACCAGCGGGACCGGGACGCCGCTCGGCTACGAGAGCGGGGACGCTCTCGGCGTGCGGCCGGTGAACTGCCCGGAGCTCGTGGCCGAGTGGCTGGCCGTCACCGGTCTCGACGCGGGCGCGGATGTCGAACTCCCCGGTCTCGGCCGGGTTCCCTTCGGCGAGGCGCTGCACCGTCACCTCGACATCACCCGGGTCTCCTCCGGCCTCCTCGACTTCGTCACCGAGCAGACCGGCGACCGGGACCTGAAGAGGCTCCTGCGGCCCGACAACAGGGACGGTCTCGCCCAGTGGACCTGGGGCCGGCAGGCCGTGGACGTCGTCGCCGAGCACCCGGTCCGTGCCGCTGCGCAGGAGTGGGCGGACGTCCTGGGCCGGCTCAAGCCGCGCCTGTACTCGATCTCCTCCAGCCCGCTCACCGACCCGCACCTGGTGTCCCTCACCGTCTCCGTCGTCCGCTACGAGAACCGTCATGGCCGTCCCCGCAAGGGCGTCTGCTCGCCGTTCCTCGCCGATGCCGAACCCGGCGCCGAGGTACCGGTGTTCGTTCAGCGCGCCCCGCGGTTCCGGCCCCCGGCGGACCCCACGACGCCGATGGTGATGGTCGGCCCCGGCACGGGCGTGGCGCCCTTCCTCGGCTTCCTCGAAGAGCGCCGGGCGCTCGGCCACCGGGCGCCCAACTGGCTGTTCTTCGGCGAGCAGCACCGCGCCACCGACTTCTACTACGAGGAGGAGTTCACGGCCCTCCTCGCCGACGGCACCCTGGACCGCCTCGACACGGCCTTCTCCCGCGACCAGCGCGCCAAGGTCTACGTACAGGACCGGATGCGGGAGCACGGACCGCAGCTGTGGGCCTGGCTCAGGGACGGTGCGCACTTCTACGTGTGCGGGGACGCGGCCCGGATGGCGAAGGACGTGGACCGGGCGCTGCGCGACGTCGCCGTCGCCCACGGCGGTCTGGACGAGGAGTCGGCGGGCGTGTACGTCAAGCAGCTGGCCGCTGACAGGCGGTACGTCCGGGACGTGTACTGAGCACCACGTGGCCGGGGCCGCGTCACCCGCTTGCCGGTGCTCAGGTTGACGCTAATGTCGATATATGGCCACATGCACGCCCTCGATCCCAGCGGCTCGCGGAGGCGGCGGGACGGGAGCGTACGGAAGGAGCCTCCCATGACCCGTACATTGCGCGGCGCGATAGCCCTGGCCGGAGCGACGGCCCTCTGCCTGGGAGCGGTGGCGACCAGCGGGGCGACCCAGCCGGCGTCGGCGGCTCAGGGCGAGGTGAGGATCGGCCTCCTGCTCCCGGAGAGCAAGACCACGCGGTACGAGAAGTTCGACCGGCCGTACATCGAGGCCAAGATCAAGGAACTGGCCCCGGACGCCCAGATCGACTACTACAACGCCGCCGAAAGCGCCACCACCCAGCAACAGCAGGTGAACACGGCGCTCGCCAAGGGCGACAAGGTCCTCATCCTCGACGCCGTGGACGCGAAGTCGATCCAGTCGTCCGTGGAGAAGGCCCGGGACGCGGGCGTGAAGGTCGTCGCGTACGACCGCCTCGCGCAAGGCCCGGTCGACGCGTACGTCTCGTACGACAACCGCAAGGTGGGTGAGCTGCAGGGCAAGGCGCTCCTCGACGCGCTCGGCGACAAGGCCGGGAGCGGTCAGATCGTGATGCACAACGGCTCGCCGACCGACCCGAACGCGGCCGAGTTCAAGGCCGGGGCGCACTCGGTCCTGGACGGCAAGGTGAAGATCGGCAAGGAGTACGACACGCCGAACTGGGACCCGAACAACGCCAACCAGCAGATGTCCGGTGCCATCAGCGCCCTCGGCAAGGACAAGATCGTCGGTGTCTACTCGGCCAACGACGGACTGGCCGCCGGCATCTCCACCGCCCTCAAGGCCGCGGGCATGAACGTGCCCCTGACCGGCCAGGACGCCCAGCTCGACGCGATCCAGCGGATCCTGCTCGGCACCCAGACGATCACGGTCGAGAAGCCGTACAAGCCGGAGGCCGACATAGCGGCCACGATGGCCGTCAACCTCGCCGAGGGCAAGGAGCTCCCGGCCGACCTGACGCCCACCACCGTCACCAGCGGCAGCGGCGAGAAGGTCCCGGCCAACCTGCTGACGCCGGTCGTGGTCGACAAGACCAACATCAAGGACACCGTCGTGAAGGACGGCCTCTACACGGTCCAGGAGATCTGCACCCCGACGTACGCCGCGGCCTGCAAGGAGGCCGGACTCGAGTAGCCGCGCGGTCTTCCATCCCGGTGGCGAGGAGGCGGTTCCTGTGTCGGAGTCACCCGTACTCACCCTGAGGGGCGTCTCCAAACGGTTCGGCGCGGTCCAGGCGCTCCAGGGGTTCGACCTGGACGTACACCCCGGTGAGGTGGTCGCGCTCGTCGGCGACAACGGCGCCGGCAAGTCCACCGCCGTCAAGGCGATCGCCGGGGTGAACCCGCCCGACGAGGGCGTCATCACGTGGGAGGGCAGGCCGGTCTCCATCAACCGTCCGCACGACGCCCAGAACCTCGGCATCGCCACCGTCTACCAGGACCTGGCCCTGTGCGACAACCTCGACGTGGTCGCCAACCTGTTCCTCGGACGGGAGCTGCGCCGCTTCGGCGTGCTCGACGAGGTCCGCATGGACCAGCGGGCCCACGAGCTCCTCGACACGCTGTCCATCCGCATCCCGAGCGTCCGCATCCCCGTCGCCTCGCTCTCCGGCGGTCAGCGGCAGACGGTGGCCATCGCCCGCTCCCTGATCGGCGCGCCGAAGGTCGTGATCCTGGACGAGCCGACCGCCGCGCTCGGCGTGGAGCAGACCGCGCAGGTCCTCGACCTGGTCGAGCGGCTCCGCGAGCAGGGTCTCGGGACCATCCTGATCAGCCACAACATGGTGGACGTGATGGCGGTCGCCGACCGGATCGCCGTGATGCGGCTCGGCCGGAACAACGGCTTCTTCGACAGGCGCTCCACGACCACCGAGGAGATCATCTCCGCCATCACCGGGGCCACCGACAGCGCCGTCACCCGCCGTCAGGCCCGCAGGCGCGAGGAGGAGGAGCGATGAGCCACGACCCAGGCCGCGCCGACCCTCCGGCCGACCCCGCCGGCACCGGCGGCGGGACGGGCGACGGCAGCACCGGCCAGGAGCCGGCACGGGGCGCCATGCCCGCCGTCGACACCCGCCTCCTCGTCCGCGAGGAGGGCATCAGGGGCTACGTGGGCGAGTTCCGGCGCAAGCTGCGCAGCGGAGAACTCGGATCGCTGCCCGTCGTGCTCGCCGTGATCATCATCTGGACGGTGTTCGGCAGTCTGAACAGCACGTTCCTCTCGGCCCAGAACCTCTCCGACCTCAGCCAGCAGATCGTCGGTACCGGCATGATCGCCGTCGGGATCGTCTTCGTCCTGCTGCTCGGGGAGATCGACCTCTCGGTCGGATCGGTGAGCGGTCTGTGCGCCGCGATCTTCGCCGTCCTCAACGTCCTGAACGGCATGAACGAGTGGCTGGCGCTCCTGGTCGCCATCGCGGGAGGCGCGGTCGTCGGCCTGATCCAGGGGTTCTTCTTCGCGAAGGTCGGCGTCCCTGCGTTCGTGGTCACCCTCGCGGGCAATCTCGCCTGGAACGGCCTGATGCTCCAGGTGCTCGGCACCAGCGGCACGGTCAACATCCCGAGCGAGAGCATCGTCTCCAGGCTCTACTCGACGATCTACCACAGTCCGGCCGCCGCCTACGGGACGGCGGCCGCCGGGGTCGCGCTGTTCCTCGCGGCCTCGCTCCTGGACGCCAGGCGCCGCAGGGCCGCCCGGGTGCCGTCCCGTCCGGTGGCCGAGATCGTGCTGCGTACGGTCGTCATCGCCGCGCTCGCCTTCGCCGCCGCGTACATCCTCAACCAGTACCAGGGGCTGCCGCTCGCGCTCCTGATCTTCCTGATCCTCCTGGTGCTCCTGGACTTCGTGCTGCGGCGCACCACGTACGGCCGGCGGATCTTCGCGGTCGGCGGCAACATCGAGGGCGCGCGACGGGCCGGCATCAGCGTGCCGTTCGTCCGGATGTCCGTCTTCTCGATCGCCGGGACCATGGCGGCGATCGGCGGCATCTTCCTGGCGGGCCAGATCCAGTCCGCGAGCCAGACCTCCGGCGGCGGCAACCTCCTGATGAACGTCATCGCCGCCGCCGTCATCGGCGGCACCAGCCTCTTCGGCGGACGCGGCTCGGTCTGGTCCGCCCTGCTCGGCGCTCTGGTGATCGGCTCCATCCAGTCGGGCATGAACATCATGGGCGTCAGCAACGCCGTCCAGTTCATGATCACGGGCTCGGTGCTGCTGGCCGCCGTCGTCGTCGACTCCCTGTCCCGCCGGAGCCAGAAGGCCGCCGGAAGGGCGTGAGCGGGACCCGGCGCTCAGCCTCCCGAGTCCGGGGAGCCGGGGCCGATCCTCAACTCGAAATCGCCGTCGTACTTCTCGTGGCCCGCGATCACGGCGAGTTCGACGACCTCCACGCCCACCTCGCCCCGGACGATGAGCGGGTCCTTCCGCAGGTCCCGCATCAGCGCCACGCACATGCCGATCATCACCAGGACGAACGGCGCCGCGACCAGGATCGTGAGGTTCTGCAGGCCCGCGAGGGCGTCGCCCTGGCCGTCCCCGATGAGGAGCATGATGGCGGCGACCGCTCCGGTCAGCACGCCCCAGAACACGACGACGGGCCGGGTGGGTTCGAAGGCGCCGCGCTGGGACAGCGTGCCCATGACGATCGAGGCCGCGTCCGCGCCCGACACGAAGAAGATCCCCACGAGGATCATCACCAGGAGGCTCATGGCGCCGGAGATCGGGAACTCCTGGAGCACGGCGAAGAGCTGCCCCTCGGGGGTCGTCTCCCCCGCCAGATCGCCCTGCTCGCTCAGTTTCATCGCCGTGCCGCCGAAGATCGCGAACCACACCAGGCTGACGGTGCTGGGCACCAGGATGACCCCGCCGACGAACTGGCGGATGGTCCGGCCCCGACTGATCCTCGCGATGAACATCCCGACGAAGGGCGTCCACGAGATCCACCAGGCCCAGTAGAAGACGGTCCAGCCGCCGAGCCACTCATGGATGTTCGCGCCGCTGGTCGCCTCGGTACGGCCGGCCAGCTGGGGCAGGTCGCCGATGTACGCGGCGATCGAGGTGGGCAGCAGATCGAGGACGATGATGGTGGGGCCCGCCACGAACACGAAGAGGGCCAGCACCCCGGCCAGCACCATGTTGATGTTCGAGAGCCACTGGATGCCCTTCGCCACACCCGACACGGCGGAGAAGACGAAGGCCACCGTCAGGATCGCGATGATCGCGACGAGCAGCCCGGTGCCGGTCTTCTCCAGCCAGCCCAGTTCCTCGACGCCGCTGCCGATCTGGAGCGCGCCGAGGCCCAGCGAGGCGGCGGAGCCGAACAGCGTGGCGAAGATGGCCAGGATGTCGATGACGCGGCCGGGCCCGCCGTAGGCCCGCCGCTCGCCCATCAGCGGGACGAAGACGGCGCTGATGGTCTGGCGGCGCCGCCTGCGGAACGTGGAGTACGCGATGGCGAGCCCCACGACGGCGTAGATCGCCCACGGGTGAAGCGTCCAGTGGAACAGCGTGGTGGCCATGGCGGTCTGCATCCGCTCCGCCGAGTCGACGGGGTGGGTGCCGGGCGGCGGGGCGCCGTAATGGGCGAGGGGTTCGCTCACGCCGTAGAACATCAGGCCGATGCCCATGCCCGCGCTGAACATCATGGCGATCCACGACACCGTCCGGAACTCCGGGCCCTCGCTCTCCTGGCCGAGGGTGATCCGGCCGTAGCGGCTGACGGCCAGCCAGAGGGCGAAGACGACGAAGCCGGACGCGGCCAGCATGAACGCCCAGCCGCCGTCCCGGATCAGCCCTTCGAGGAGCCTGCTCGACGTGCTCTCCAGGCTCTCCGTGGCCGTGGCGCCCCAGACGACGAAGGCCACGGTGAGGACGGCGGTGACCCCGAACACGATCCGGTCGGTACGGGCGCGGCGGTGCTGGTCGGGGCGGCCGGGCAGGTCGGCCGTCACCACCCGCCCCTCTCTGCCGCCACCCTGCGCGCCGCCCGCCCCGGGGACGTCCGGCCTCTGGTCTTCCTGCAAAAGATGACACCTTTCACGGTGGTACGACCGTCTGAAACCATTTGAAATCGGCTTTTCATGGCACATGTGACGATGTCCTGGTAAGGCAGTACCACAGACAGGGCCGGACTTCGGGGACCAACAGACCTCCACGGCCGGACCGATGCCCTGCGACGGGCCGACGTATCCTCGGCCCCCGGGGCACCCCGAACGCGGGGCGGAAGAGGACGGAAGAGGTCGGCACAGGTGACGGACGGACGCGGGACCGGCTCGACGACCGGGGGCGGAGGCGCCCTGGCGCGCGGCACGAGGAGGTCCGCCGCGGCGGTGCCGGACCCGGACGCGGCCCCGGGCCCGGACCTCCCCCTCGGTACGCGCGCGCGGGAGGCCGTGCTCCAGCGGATCGTCGACCGGCGGTACCCGCAGGGCGCCCGGCTCGTCGAACGGGAGGTCGCCGAGGAGCTCGGCATGTCCCGCGTGCCGGTACGGGAGGCTCTCCGCGCGCTGGTCACCGAGGGGCTGCTCGAACTGCTCCCGCACAGCGGTGTACGGGTGCGCCGCCTCGAACGCGCCGACGTGGAGCATCTCTACGAGGTGTGGGAACCGCTGGCGGTACAGGCCTCCCGGCTCGCGGCGCGGGCGTGCGCGGCGGGCGACTGCCGGGGCGTCGACGCCCTCGAAGCGACGCTCCATCAGGCCGAGTCGGCCGCGGCGGCGGACGAGGCGACCCGTGAGGTGGCGGCGCACACGGCGTTCCACGAGTGCGTCGTGGCCATGTCGGGCAACCCGCTGCTCGCCCGCACCCTGGAACAGCTGAGCTGGCAGCTGCGGCTCGTGTTCGGCCTGCGCGAGGAGCCCGCGCACATGCGGGCGCAGCACGCCGAGATGTACCGGCACATCGCGGCCGGGGACGCGGAGGCCGCCGCGGCGAGCACCCTGCTGCACGTACGGGACAGCAGGGCCGTCGCGCTGCGCTCGCTCTTCGGCGACACCTGAGGCGACTTGGTATACCAAGGTGGTCGACCCACACCTCCCGCCACTGATTTCAGTACGTGGGCGACTTTCTGGGAATCCTTCAATCCGCATCCTTGTTCACTGCATCAAGATTGGTATACAAAACGAGGACGTCGTTGGCACACCCCCGTCCCCTCGAAGGAGACTCCATGCAGCCGTCCGCGTCCTCCCCCGGTGCGCTCTCCCGCCGCACGATGCTGGCCGGTGCCGCCGCGCTGGCCGGTACGACGGCGACGGCGGCCGCGACGGGCGTACCCGCCCAGGCCGCGACCTCAGCCGCCGGGTCCGGGTCCGCCGCCGGAACCGCGTCCGCCGCCGGGTCCGGGGCCGCCGCCGGGTCCGGGGCCGCCGCCGGGTCCGGGGCCGCCGCCGGGTCCGGGGCCGCCGCGCGGCGTCGCGCGCGGACCGTGGTCTTCCGCGACGTGCGTCCGTTCGGCGCGGCGAAGGCCACGGACCTCGTCGTCGTCGACGGTCGGATCTCGGGCGGTCCGGCGCCCCGGGGTGCCGAGGTCGTCGACGGTGACGGCCGGATCGCGCTGCCGTCGCTGGTGGACGCCCACATCCACCCCGACAAGACGACCTGGGGCGGCCCCTGGGTGTCGCGCAGGCCCGCGAGCGGCATCGCCGACTACGTCGCCCAGGACGTGGAGCTGTTCCGCAGCCAGCGCCGGCCCGTCGGCGAGCGCGCGTACGGACTGATGTCCCACGCCGTCTCCCGGGGCACCCGGGCGATGCGCGCCCACGCCGACGTGGCGCCCGCCTACGGCCTGGCCGGGGTGGAGGGCGTGGCCGAGGCCCGTGAGCGGCTGCGCCACGCGCTCGACGTGCAGATCGTCGCCTTTCCCCAGCACGGCGTCATCCGCACACCGGGTACGGCGGAGCTGCTGGAGGAGGCGGCGCGCGAGGGCCTCATCGACATGATCGGCGGCATCGACCCGATCGGCTTCGACCAGGCGCTCGACGAGCAGCTGGACATCGTCTTCGGCATCGCGGACCGCCACGGTGTCGGTGTGGACATCCATCTGCACGACCGGGGCGAGAAGGGCATGCGGGCCATGCGTGGCATCGTCGACCGTACGCGTGCGCTCTCCCTCGCCGGGAAGGTCACGGTCAGCCATGTCTTCTGCCTGCCGGGCCTGGCGGACCGTGAACTCGGTTCCATCGCAGCGGATCTGGGGGACCAGGACATCGCCCTCACGACGGTCGCGCCGTCCGACTCCCTGGTCCTGCCGATCGCCCGGCTGCGCGAGCACGGGGTGCGGGTCGGGCTCGGCTCGGACGGCGTGCGCGACTCCTGGAGCCCGTTCGGCAACGCCGACATGATGCACCGCGCGCACATCCTCGGGTGGGTGCGGGACGTGCGCCTGGACGAGGAGCTGACGGACTGTTACGACGTGGCCGCCCACGGGGGTTCGGACGTGATGGGCCTGGCGCGCGCCGACTTCACCGCCGGCGCCCCGGCCGACTTCGTCCTCGTACGGGGCGAATGCCTGCCGCAGGTGGTGGTGGACATGCCTCGCCGGGACCTGGTGGTGCACGGGGGCGCGGTGGTGGCCAGGGACGGCGAGTTCCTCGACTGACCGACCCTGACCGTACAGACCCTGACCGCCCGTCATCCCCCTCAAGGTTCGCCGACGACCGGCCGGGCACCCCTCTCGGGTGCCCGGCCCGCCATCTCTAGAGGTACGGCCGCGTGATCAGCTCGAACGCGTGGCCGGCGGGGTCCTTGAAGTAGACCCCGCGCCCGCCGTGCTCGGTGTTGGTCTCGCCGGGGCGCCGCATCTGCGGGTCGGCCCAGTGCTCGACGCCCTTGTCACGGAGCCGCCCGTACGCGCGGTCGAACAGCTCCTCGTCGACGAGGAACGCGTAGTGCTGCATCTGGATCTCGACCGGGGGTTCGGCGAACTGGATCAGCACGCCGTCGGCGAGCTGGACGTTGACGAAGGGGCCCCAGGACGGCGCCTCGGGGAGTTCCAGCAACTCCCGGAAGAACCTCGCCGATTCGTGGCGGTCCTTGGCGGCGATGATGGTGTGGTTGAACGTGACTGCCATGTGGATAACCTCGCTCTGTTGATTCGACACGGGAGTGGACTCGCAGTGCTCGAGCACTGGGGAGGTCCGCGCGCCGAACCGCGGGGGTGCCGCGTGGGCACCCGCCGAGCGGTCAGTCGTCCACCGGATGGCCCGTCTGTGTGTGGCGTCGAGTCGCCGGTCCGGTGTTCACGTCGAAGGACAGTACGTGATCAAGAGCCGGACGGCAAGGGGGGTGGGAGCGCTCCCTTCCGCCTCCGCCGCCACCTCGGGAAGTCCCTGCGCGAAGTATTGCCACGCCCCTGGGGCCACCCTATTGTCCCGGGCAGAAAGCGCTTTCCATCCGTCTGCGGTCGGCCTTAACGAGGGCTGCCCACGGGCGGTTTCTTCTGGACTGAACGGCACTGACCGGCACTGACCGGCAATCCCCACCCCCCCCATCGTTCGAAGACAAGAAGGACGGCGAGCATGAAGCGACCAGTCGCATTCCGACTCCACGCGGCAGCGGCAGCCATGGCCCTGGCGGCCGGGACCGGCGTGGTCCTGTCGATGCCCCAGGCATCGGCGGCGACCGGCGGCGCCACCGGTTACGCGACACAGAACGGCGGGACCACCGGCGGCGCGGGCGGCCAGACCGTACGGGCCACCACCGGAACCCAGATCCACGCGGCCCTGTGCGGACGCGCCACCAGCAGCACTCCCCTCATCATCCAGGTCGAGGGGACCGTCAACCACGCCAACACCGCCAAGGTGTCGGGCACCAGCTGCAACACCGCCGACGGCGTGATCGAGCTCAAGCAGATCAGCAACATCACCCTCGTCGGAGTCGGCGCCGGCGCCGTCTTCGACCAACTCGGCATCCACATACGCGAGTCCAGCAACATCATCATCCAGAACGTCACCGTCAAGAACGTCAAGAAGTCGGGCTCGCCCGTCTCCAACGGCGGCGACGCCATCGGCATGGAGAGCGGCGTCCGCAACGTCTGGGTCGACCACGTCACCCTGGAGGCGTCGGGCGGCGAATCGGAGGGCTACGACGGCCTCTTCGACATGAAGGACGACACCAAGTACGTGACGCTGTCCTACAGCATCCTGCGCAACTCCGGCCGTGGCGGCCTCGTCGGCTCCAGCGAGACCGAGCTCTCGAACGGCTTCATCACGTACCACCACAACCTGTACGACAACATCGACTCCCGCGCACCGCTGCTGCGCGGCGGCATCGCCCACATGTACAACAACCACTACCGGAAGATCAACGAGTCCGGCATCAACTCCCGTGCGGGGGCCCGCGCCAAGGTCGACAACAACTACTTCGAGGACTCCAAGGACGTCCTCGGCACCTTCTACACGACCGCGGCCGGCTACTGGCAGGTCGGCGGCAACGTCTTCGACAACGTGACCTGGTCCGCGCGCACCTCCGACAACAACCCGGCGGGGCCGAACCCGCAGTCCAACACCACGGTCTCCATCCCGTACGCCTTCACCCTCGACTCCGCGAGCTGCGTGCCGGATGTCATCGCCCGGACGGCGGGCGCCGCCAAGGGACTTCTGGTGTCGGACGGCAGCTGCACGCCGCAGACGCCCAGCCCCACGCCGACGCAGACGACCCCGACCCCCACCCCGACGCAGACCACCCCGACCCCGGGTCCCACCACGCCCACCCCCGGACCGACGCAGCCGGGCGGGACGAACCTCAGCATCGGCGCGGGTTCCGACGGTTCGAGCAAGGCCGACGGGACGAGCTACGGCAACGTCCGGGACGGCAACCTGAGCACCTACTGGTCGCCGGCCGGTACGACCGGATCGGTGTCGATCAAGTGGGGCTCCGCCACCACCGTCTCCTCCCTCGCGATCCGTGAGGCGGCGGGGGCGACGGGCGCCATCGGGTCCTGGAAGGTCCTCAACGGCGACACCGGGGCCGTGCTGACGTCGGGCAGCGGTGCCGGCGTCATCACCATCCCCCGCACCACCCTCCAGAAGCTCACGTTCCAGATCGTCAGCTCGTCCGGCACCCCCCGGGTCGCCGAGTTCGAGACCTACGCCGGATAGCTCCGGCAGCCCCGGTCCGGTTCCGGCTCCCCTCGGGGCCGGGACCGGACCGTCGCCGTTCACACGCGCGTACCGCCGGTTCAGCTCACGAACTCGCGGTCGCCGTAGCGCACCTGCGCTTCCTCCCAGTCGGCGCCCAGTGCCACCGTGAACCTCCGCGCCAGCGGCAGGTCAGCGAGCGGGGCGACGAGAACGAGCCTGCCGTCGAGGGTCACCGAGCCGCCGCCGAGCTTCTCGCGGGCCTCGGGGTCGGCGACGAGCGCCTCGCGGAGGCCACTCGCCTCCACTCCGGGCACCTCGATCTCGACCGCGTCGGTCTCCGGTGACGTGCGGGGCAGACAGCGGAAGGTGAGCACGGCCTCCTGGCCGTACTCCTTGGCGATCACGCCCGCGATGTGGTGGAGCCCGTCGCGGCCCACTCTGTCGACGTCGAACGCGCGCGACCGCTCGTACGTGGCCTGGCGCAGGTCGGCGGACCAGAAGACGCCGTCGAGGAGGGTGGAGGCAGCCGGCCGGGCACCGTGGGCGCGGATGATCGCGCGTACCTCGTGGTCGAACCGGGTCAGGCGGGTCTCGAGACGGGGGTCGTCCGGGTCGGTGATGACCGAGGTGTTGTCGGTCGCGAAGATCTCCGCCGCCGGGCAGCCGGGATCGGGCGGGCTCGCGTGGGTGCTCTGGGCGCCCGTGATCGCGAGCAGGAGGGCGGTGACGCCGGCGGCGAGGAGCCGACGCGGCCGGGGACTGGTGTCGTGGTTCACGGAACGATCAACGAGCCCGGCCGGTGATCGTCGCGTGCGCCACCGGGACATGCCTGCCCGTGCTCACGCCGCGCCTCGCCCCTCCCCCCTCGGCGCCGGCTGCGCGGCACACATGACGACTTGTCGCCAATGGGCGATCTGCCGCGTACGGGCGGTGCGGGGTGGGCAGCATCGCTCGCGGGCCGGTCCTTCGTCCCGCGAGAAAGGAGCGTGCCATGCTGTCCGACTTCTTCGAACGGCTGCTGAGACGTGGTGGAGCGGGCCGGAGCGCGCCCACGCGGCCGCCGGGGACGCTCGTCCTCGACGCCGACTTCTCCTCCGCCGAGCAGTGGACCGCTGGCCGGTCCTGGGCGTATCCCGATGGCGGCCCGACCAATCCCGGCGACAACAAGCTCGACCACCTGACGGCGGACCCGTCGTACAGCAGGACGGGCGTGTTCCGGGCGACCCGCCGGGCGGACGGCGACTGGGACGCGGGGCTGCTCACGACGGAGGGCAGCCCCGAGGGCTTCCTCGTGCGGGCGGGCGACGTCCTGGAGGCGCGGGTGCGGTTGCCGGTGGAGGCGGGCGCCTGGCCGGCGATCTGGACCTGGCTCGACGGCGGACAGGAGATCGACGTCTTCGAGTACCACCCCGACAACCCTGACCTCCTCGAACTGTCGAACCGCGTCCGGGGACGTCACCTGTACTTCCGGGACCCCGCGATCCAGCCCGGGGCGTGGGTCGACCTCCGGGTCGAGTTCGGCGCGCGCGGTGTGGTGTGGTGGGTCAACGGCGCACAGGTCTTCGACGACCGGCGCGGGGTGGGGCGTTCCTGGCGGGCCCATCTCATCGTCAACCTGTCGGTGTGCGCGGGCCGCTACCACCCGGCGCCCGATCCCGACACGTCGGAGATGTCGTACGAGGTGGCGGAGTTGCGCGTGTACCGGTCCTGACCCCTCGCGCGGTGCGGCCGGGCCGCGGCACCCGGCCCGGATCGGGAACACGAGGGGGAGGCGGCCTCTCGGGGAACGGGCGTTGCGTAGGCTCCGACGGAGCGTTCCGCACGCCCGCACCGCGAGTCCGTACGACGAGGAGGACCTCCCATGAACACCGCCGACGAGGGACGGCAGCGGCTCGACGCGGCCAGTGTGCTCAACGCGAAGAGCACACTGCTGCAGCTGCTCGCCCGCGCGGGGGTCTACACCGGTGACGCCGAGGAGCTGATCGGACTCGTCGAGGCCGGAGCCCTCGCCCTGGCGCACGCGGAGATCGGCGACAGCCCACGGGACGCCCCTCAGGAGAAGGGGCCGCTCTACGCGTCCGGCTGGTCCGACGGCGCCCGGGACGCCGTGGACGCACTGGGCGCTCTCGCGGAGGAGGCCCTGGTCCGTGCCGTCACCGCCGGCCCTTCGGCCTCGGCACCCGACGAGCGCTCCCCCGTCCGGAGGGCGGAGATGGAGCGGGCCAAGGTGGCGGTCACACCGCTGCACCTCTCGTTCTCCGAGGTCTCCGACCTGGATCCGGAGGTCACCGACCAGGTGCTCGGCGCCGTGCTGCGCACGATGAGCCCCCGGGAGCGGGCCGGATACCCGGGCCGTCTCGCGGAGTTCGCCACGGCCCACCGCGCACAGCTGGAGCGGTTGTTCGCGGCGTACGGGCCCGGTGCCCCGATCGCCGTCCACGGGCGGTACTCCCTGGTCCACTCCCCCACCAGCGTCGCCGTTCTGGAACGCCTCGCCGCGGCGCCTTCGGCCCTGCACGAGGAGTGGGACGCCGCCGAGCTTCCGCCCGCCTGGCTGGACGGCCTGACGGCGGCCTGGGGTTCGCAGGCCTGAGCCGGCTTCCTCAACTCGACTTCTCTGATGAGCAGTTGCGGTCGCTCGCCCCGGCGGCGTAGCGACTGTTCGGCGATCCCGCCCTCTTGATACTTAGGTTAGGCTAAGTTAAGTTCCACTGTGCCGACCTGGGGTGTGCCGACCCGGGTGTGCGCCACGTCCCCACTCATCAGGAGAGACGGAAGAACATGACCTTACGGGTCGCGGTGGCCGGAGCCAGTGGCTATGCCGGCGGGGAGATCCTGCGCCTGCTGACCAACCATCCCGGCGCCGAAGTGGGTGTGCTCACCGCGCACAGCAGCGCCGGAAGCACCCTCGGACGGTCCCATCCCCAGCTGGCCTCACTGGCCGACCGCGTACTGACGGAGACGTCGGCGGAGGCGCTCGGCGGGCACGACGTGGTGTTCCTCGCCCTGCCGCACGGGCAGTCGGCCGCCTTGGCCCGGCAGCTGGGCCACGACGTGCTGGTCGTGGACTGCGGTGCGGACTTCCGCTTACGGGACCCGGCCGCGTGGCGGCGCTTCTACGGCAGCGACCACGCCGGCACCTGGCCCTACGGGCTCCCCGAACTACCCGGGGCGCGCGACGAGTTGAAGGGAACCACCCGGATCGCCGTACCCGGCTGCTACCCGACCGCGGTCACCCTGGCGCTCTGGCCCGCGCACGCCGCCCGGCTGGTGGAGCCCGAGGTCGTGGTCGTCGCGGCCAGCGGGTCGTCGGGGGCGGGGCGGGCCGTGAGACCGCACCTGCTCGGCTCGGAGCTGATGGGCTCCATGAGCCCGTACGGGGTCGGTGGCGGCCACCGGCACACCCCCGAGCTGACACAGAACCTCTCCCTCGTGGCCGGCGAGCCCGTGACCGTCTCCTTCACGCCCACCCTCGCCCCCATGGCCCGGGGCATCCTCGCCACCTGCTCCGCCCGGCTCCGCCCGCACGTGGCCGCCGACGGCGGAGTGGACGAGGTCCGCGAGGTGTTCGAGGCCGCCTACGCCGACGAACCGTTCGTCCGGCTGCTACCGGCTGGTCAGTGGCCGTCCACGGCCTCGGTGCTCGGATCCAACACGGTGCAGGTGCAGGTGGCCGTCGATCCGGCCGCCCGCCGTCTCGTCTGCGTGAGCGCGATCGACAACCTGACGAAGGGCACCGCCGGTGGTGCGGTGCAGAGCATGAACGTCGCCCTCGGCCTGCCCGAAGGGCTCGGCCTGCCCATGAATGGAGTGGCTCCGTGACCGTGACCGCCGTCCGGGGATTCCTCGCCAGCGGGGTGGCCGCCGGCATCAAGACGTCCGGCGATCCCGATCTCGCCCTGGTGGTGAACCGGGGACCCGCACCGGCCGCCGCGGGAGTCTTCACCTCCAACCGGATCCAGGCCGCGCCCGTCCGCTGGTCTCGGCAGGCCCTCGCGCGCGGAACCGTCTCCGCGGTGGTCCTGAACTCCGGCGGCGCCAACGCGTGCACGGGCCAGGCCGGAGCCGACGACGCACGGACGATGGCCGGACAGACCGCGCTGGCCGTCGGGATCGCCGCGGAGGACGTGGCCGTCTGCTCGACCGGGCTCATCGGTGTCCCGCTGCCCATGGACCGCGTCACGGCGGGCATCGCGCTCGCGGCGTCGCGGCTGACGTCCGACGGGGGCCGGGACGCGGCCGTGGCCATCAGGACGACCGACTCCGTGCACAAGACGGCGGCCGTGTCCCGGTCCGGCTGGACCGTCGGCGGTATGGCGAAGGGCGCCGGCATGCTCGCGCCCGGCCTCGCCACCATGCTCGTGGTCCTCACCACCGACGCCGTGGCCGGCGAACCGCTGCTCGACACCGCGCTGCGCGCGGCCGTCCGCACCACGTTCGACCGGGTCGACTCCGACGGCTGCATATCCACGAACGACACCGTTCTCCTGCTCGCCTCGGGCGCGTCCGGTGTCACCCCTTCGGCCGCGGACCTCACCGAGGCCGTGCACGCCGTCTGCCTCGACCTGGCCCGGCAGCTGATCGCGGACGCCGAGGGCGCGTCGAAGGAGATCGAGATCGCGGTCGTCGGCGCCGCCTCCGAGGAGGACGCCGTGACCGTGGGCCGCTCGGTTGCCAGGAACAACCTCCTCAAGTGCGCCCTGCACGGCGAGGACCCGAACTGGGGCCGGGTGCTCTCGGCGATCGGCACGACCGACGCGGTCTTCGACCCCGACCGCCTGGACGTCGCCGTCAACGGGATCTGGGTCTGCCGGGACGGCGCGGCCGGGGAGCCGAGGGAGAAGGCCGACCTGACGGGCCGCCACGTCACGATCACGGTCGACCTGCGCGCCGGAGAGGCGTCGGCCGAGATCTGGACCAACGACCTGACGGCCGCGTACGTGCACGAGAACAGCGCCTACAGCTCATGAGCGGAGGAGGAACGGGGATGAGGACGACCGTCACCGACGGCGTGGAGGGCGCGACCGCCGTGGCCGCCGTGGACCTGCCGGCCAGGGACGTCCCCTGGTCGGAGGAGCTGCAGGGCCGGACCGTCGTCCTCAAGTGCGGCGGCAGCACCCTGATCGACCCCGCGCTCCGGCGGTCGTTCGCGCAGGACGTCGTCGAGCTGTGGCACGCCGGGCTGCACCCGGTCGTCGTGCACGGCGGCGGCCCCCAGATCAGCGAGATGCTCGACCGCCTCGCCCTGGAGGTCAGGTTCGAGGCGGGGATGCGGGTGACCACTCCGGAGGCCATGGACGTGGTCCGTATGGTGCTCACCGGTCGCGTGCAGCGCGAGCTGGTCGGGGCCATCAACGCCCACGGGCCCTTCGCCGTCGGCATGTCCGGCGAGGACGCCCACACGCTGACCGCCGAGCGGCGCCCTGCGTGGGTGGACGGCCGGGCCGTCGACATCGGCCTCGTCGGCGACATCGTGGCCGTGGCCCCCGGGACCGTACGGGACCTCCTGGCCGGGGGCCGTATCCCGGTCGTCTCGCCCGTCGCGCGCGGCACGGACGGGCAGATCTACAACGTGAACGCCGATCTCGCGGCCTCGGCGCTCGCCGTCGCCCTCGGCGCCGACCGGCTCGTGATGCTCACGGACGTTCCCGGGCTCTGTGCGGACTGGCCGCGCCGCACCGAGGTGATCCCCCGTCTGACGGCCGACGAACTGGACGCGCTGCTCCCCGGCCTCACGGGCGGGATGCTGCCGAAGATGGAGGGCTGTCTGCGCGCGGTCAGGTCCGGGGTCGGGCGCGTCCACGTCCTCGACGGGCGGACGCCGCACGCCGTCCTGCGGGGCGTCCTCACCGAGGAGAACCCCGGCACCACGGTCCTGCCCGACTGCGCGACGGACGGCGCTACCGACGACTCGGCGGACCGCGCCCCGAACGACCAGGAGATCCGCGCATGACCGCCCCGCTGCCCGCTCCACCGCTCAGGGACCGCTGGCGGGCGGTCATGATGGACACGTACGGCACTCCCCCGCTGGCCCTGGTCCGCGGCGAGGGCTGCACGGTCTGGGACGAGACCGGTCGCGCGTACACAGACTTCACCGGCGGCATCGCGGTCAACACCCTCGGGCACGCCCATCCGGCCGTGGTCGCCGCCGTCACCGACCAGGTCGCACGGCTCGGACACGTCTCGAACCTGTTCGCCGCCGAACCGCCGGTCGCGCTGGCCGAACGGCTCCTCGGGCTCTTCGGCAGAACGGGGCGGGTGTTCTTCTCCAACTCCGGTGCGGAGGCGGCCGAGGCGGCCTTCAAGGCCGCCCGCCGCACCGGAAGGACCCATGTCGTCGCGATGGAGGGCGCCTTCCACGGCCGCACCATGGGAGCCCTGGCGCTCACCGGGCAGCCCGCGAAGCGCGAGCCGTTCCTGCCGCTGCCCGGGGTGGTGACCCACGTGCCGTTCGGGGACGTCGAGGCCCTGCGCGCGGCCGTGTCGCGGGACACCGCGGCGGTGTTCGTCGAGCCCGTACAGGGGGAGGCGGGCGTGATCCCCGCTCCCGACGGCTACCTGCGGGCCGCCCGCGCGATCACCCGCGCGACGGGAAGCCTCCTCGTCCTCGACGAGGTGCAGACCGGGATCGGCCGCACCGGGCACTGGTTCGCGCACCAGGCGGAGGCGGGCGTGGACCCGGACCTGGTGACCCTGGCCAAGGGCCTGGGAGGCGGCCTCCCGATCGGTGCCACGGTGGCGTTCGGCGCGGCGGCGGAGCTGCTCGGCCCCGGGCACCACGGGACGACCTTCGGCGGCAATCCGGTGGCCTGCGCGGCCGGTTCGGCCGTCCTCGACACCCTCGCGTCGGAGGGGCTCCTCGGGCACGCCGCGCGCATGGGTGAGCTCCTGCGGGACGGCGTGGCGGCGCTGAAGCACCCTCTGGTGGACGAGGTACGGGGTGCGGGGCTGCTGCTCGGCGTCGTGCTGACCGAGCCCGTCGCCGCCCGGGTCCAGGGGGCGGCGCAGGAGGCCGGGTTCCTCGTCAACGCCGCGGGCCCCGGAACCGTACGGCTGGCTCCGGCGCTCACGGTCTCGGCGCGTCAGGTCGGGGAGCTGGTCGAAGCGCTCCCGGCGGTCCTCGACGCCGCCCAGACGTAGGGAGGGGAGTCCCGGGGCGCGGGCGGCGGGCACACCGCGGCCGCCCGCGGCCGCGCCGCTATCCGCACGCCCGTCCCGGGTAGTCGGCGCTCTCCGGCACGCCGGCCTCGCGCATCCGGCGCAGGACCTCGTCCAGGGACGCGTCGTCGACGTCCACGGGCACGTTGGACTCCGTGTCGAAGACCATGGTGTCCGCGTCCGGGTGCCAGATCACCCACCGGGGCGGCGACTCCGGGGTGTCCCACAGGGCAGCGAACGGTGTGAGTTCCTTCTCTTCTCCCGTACTCACGGGGTTCCCTTCTCGGTGCGGCCGTCGACGTACGTCGCCACGACCTCGATGTCCCCGATCCGTGCGGTGTCGACCCGCCGGGGATCGTCCCCGAGGACCACGAGGTCGGCACGCCTGCCCGGGGTGAGGCTGCCCGCGCTGTCGTCCCAGTGGCAGGCGTGGGCGCCGGCGACGGTGTATGCGTACAGGGCCTCGTCGACCGTGACCCCCTCGTCCGGTCCGATCAGCCGGCCGGACGTGGAGGCGCGTTCGACCATGAACTGGATCGCCCGCAGCGGCGAGCCGTCCGTCACCGGCCGGTCCGAGCTGCCGACCAGCGTGACGCCGTGGTCGAGGAACCCCCGGCCCCGGTACATCCACGGCGCCCGCCGCTCCCCCATGACGTCGGCGTAGTCGTCGCCGAAGTAGCGGAGGAAGTTGGGCTGGACCACGGCGCTGACGCCGAGCCGGGCGAAGCGCGGCAGCTGGTCCGGGCGGATCAGGCCGGCGTGCTCCACGCGGTGCCGGGCGTCGGGGCGGGGCCGGCGCTCCTGGGCCCGCTCCAGGGCGTCCAGGGCGAGGTCGGCTGCCCGGTCCCCGATGGCGTGGACCGCGAGCTGCCATCCGGCGAGGTGGCCGTCGACGACGAGCTCGGCGATCCGCTCGGGGTCGTCCTGGAACTGTCCGGTGTGGGACATGCCCTCGTACGGGTCGGTGAGCGCCGCCGTACGCGCCATCATGCCGCCGTCGGTGTAGATCTTCAGGGCGCCGAGGGAGAGCCAGTCGTCGCCGAAGCCGGTGCGCAGTCCGAGGTCGAGGGCGCGCGGGATACCGTCGTCGCGGTGGGCGGCGCGCGGCCGGAGTGTGTCGCCCGCGGCCATGAGCTGGACGCGCAGGGGCAGTCGGCCCCGGTCCCTGAGGAGTTGGTACGCGCCGAGTTCCACGGGGCTGTGGCCGAGGAGGCCGCCGCCGATGCCCGCCTCGGCGCAGGCGGTGATCCCTTCGGCGAGGCAGGTGCGGCCGGCGCGCTCGATGGCGTCGGCCAGTTCGTCCTGGGAGTACGGCAGCCGGAGTCGCCGGACGGCGGTCATGGCGCTCTCGGCGAGGAAGCCGTTCTCGTGGGGGACTTCGGCCGGGAGCAGGTCGAGGACGGCGCTGTTGACGACGCAGGCGTGCCCGGAGTCGTGCATGAGGAAGATCTTGCGGCCCCGGCTGACCCGGTCGAGTTCGGCGGCGGTGAGATGGCGGCCCAGGGCACGCTGGTCGTAGCCCGCGATGTCCACCCAGGCGCCGGGCGCGGCCTGCCGGGAGACGGCGTCCGCGACGACGGCGAGGACGTCCTCGACGCGCTCGCACGGCGCGATGCTCGCGGTGTTCGCCTTGAGGCCCGCCCAGGCCAGGTGGACATGGCTGTCGATGAAGCCGGGCAGCACGGTGGCTCCCTGGAGGTCGACGACCTCGCGGGCGGGCAGTGAGGTGACGGCCTCGTCCAGGCCCACGACGCGTCCCCGCCAGATGCCGAGGTCGTGGGCGACCGGGTGGTCCGGGTCCATGGTGAGAAAGCGCGCGTTCGTCAGCCTCGTACAGAGCATGGGCAGTCCGTTCCCGGGTCGCTGTCGCTGTCGTCGGTCGCTGTCGCCGTGGTCAGGAGGTCTTGGCCATCACGATGTCCGAGGAGTCGGCATCGGCCGGCGGGTACCGCTTGGGTGCCGCGGGCACCATCAGCGGCGTTCCCGTCTCCGGGTCGTCGATGATCCGGCAGGGCAGGCCGAAGACGTCCTCGACCAGCTCGGCGGTCATGACGGTCGACGGGTCGCCCTCGGCCGCGATCACTCCCCCGGGCCGCATCACGATGAGGTGGGTGGCGTAGCGGCAGGCCTGGTTGAGGTCGTGCAGGACCGCCACGATCGTGTGGCCCTTGCGTGCGTGGAGTTCGGCGCACAGGTCGAGGACCTCGACCTGGTGCGCGATGTCGAGGAACGTGGTCGGTTCGTCGAGGAGCAGGATCGGGGTCTGCTGGGCGAGGACCATGGAGAGCCAGACGCGCTGGCGCTGGCCGCCGGACAGGTCGTCGACCGGCCGGTCGGCCAGTTCGAGTACGCCGGTCTGGCGCATCGCCTCGACCACGGCGGCCTCGTCGTCGGCGGACCACTGCTTCAGGAGGCCCTGGTGGGGGTAGCGGCCGCGGGCGACCAGATCGCCCACCGTGATGCCGCCGGGCGCGGTCGAGGACTGTGGGAGCAGTCCGAGCCGGCGGGCTACCTCGCGGGAGCGGTACGAGGCGATGGCCGCGCCGTCGAGGTAGACCTGACCGGCGCGCGGCTTGAGCATCCGGGCGAGGGCGGTGAGCAGCGTGGACTTGCCACAGGCGTTCGGCCCGATGATCACGGTGAAGGAGTGGTCGGGGATGTCGACGCCGAGGCCGGTCGCCACGGTCCGCTGGTCGTAGGAGAGGGTGAGGTTCTCGGCGCGCAGGCGGGTGGCGGGGCGGGGGGCCGGACGGTTCGTTGCTGTCATGCGCGGCTCTTTCGCGACTCGGTGACCAGTAGCCAGATGAGGTAGAGGCCGCCGACGCAGCCGGTCGCCGTGCCCACCGGGAGCAGTGCGGGGGCGAAGAGGCGTTGTACGGCGAGGTCGCTCAGGGCGAGCATGACGGCGCCCATGAGGGCGGACGGCAGCAGCGCGGGCCCGGACGATCCGGTGATCCTGCGGGCGACCTGGGGCGCGGCCAGGGCGATGAACCAGATGGGGCCGGTCACGGCGGTGGCGAACGCGGCCAGGGCGACGCTGATGACGAGGAGCACCGTGCGGGTGCGGGTCACGTCGACGCCGAGGGCCATGGCGGTGGTGTCGCCCATCTCGACCATGGAGAGGCGGCGGGAGAGGAGGAACGCGAGGGGCAGGAGGACGGCGACGGCGATGCCGATGGCGTGGGCGTGCGTCCAGAGCCGGTTCCCGAGGCTGCCGATCAGCCAGGCCTGCGCTTCGAGGGCCTCCTGGAAGGTGGCCCTGGTGATCAGGTACGAGTTGACGGCGAGGAGCAGGGCACTGACGCCGATGCCGACGACGACGAGGCGGAAGCCCTGGATGCCCCGGCCGATCATGAGCAGGTGGACGGCGAGGGCCGTGGCGAGGCCACCGACCAGCGCGCCGAGGGCGATCTGGGTCATGCTGCCGTGCAGCACGACGATGACGACGAGGGCGCCCACGGCGGAGCCGTTGGTGAAGCCGATGATGTCGGGGCTGCCCAGCGGGTTGCCCGTGATGCTCTGCAGGATGGCGCCGCTCACGGCGAGGGCCGCGCCGACGCAGAGCGCGGTCACGAGCCGGGGCATGCGCAGGGTGTTGACGACGAAGTCGGCGATTCCGGTGCCGTCGCCGGTGAGGGCCTGGAGGACCTCCCCGATGGTCAGGTCGAAGTCGCCGGTGGTCAGGGTGACGCCCATGACGGCGACGAGCGCGACGAGGAGGGCCGCGGTGGCGGCGACCGTACGGCCCCGTACGAGCAGCGAGACGCCGCCGGAGCGGGTGCGGACGACCCGGCCGGTGACGACGCGGGGGGGGTCCTGGGCGGTCGCGGGCCCGGGCCGGGAGCCGGGCGACGGTTCGGGCGCGGAGGCCTTCGCCTCCCGTACGGCAGTCACAGCATGACCAGCTTTCGGCGGCGGCACAGGGCGATGAAGAGGGGGGCGCCGATGAAGGCGGTGACGATGCCGACCTGCACCTCGCCGGGGGCCCCGAGCACCCGGCCCAGGACGTCCGAGCCGATGAGCAGGACGGGGGCGATCAGCATCGAGTACGCGAACACCCAGCGCTGGTCGGGGCCGACGACGAACCGGGCGATGTGCGGTACGGCCAGGCCCACGAAGCCGATGGGTCCCGCCGCGGCGGTGGCGGCCCCGCACAGGAGCATCACGGCGACGGCGCCGAGGGCGCGGGTCCGGCCGACGTTCACCCCGAGCGCCCGGCCCATCTGGTCGCCCATGGCCAGGGCGTTGAGCGACGGGGCGAGGACGAGGGCGACGACGAGGCCGACGGCGATGAACGGCAGGGACATCAGGACGATGTCGTGATAGCGGCCCGCGAGGGAGCCCACGGTCCAGAAGCGGAACTGGTCGAAGGCCCTCGGGTTGAGCAGCAGTACTGCCCAGTTGAAGGCGTACAGGACGGCGGTGACGGCGGCGCCCGCGACGACGAGCCGTTCGGGGGAGGCCAGTTTCCGGCCGGAGGAGCCGAGGAGGAAGACGCCGACGGACGCGGCGGCGGCGCCCGCGAGGGCGAACCAGACGTAGCCGAGGGGGGCCGCGATGCCGAAGAAGGCGATGGCCACCACCACTCCGGCGGAGGCGCCCAGGTTGACGCCGAGCATGCCGGGGTCGGCGAGCGGGTTGCGCGTCAGGGCCTGCATCAGGGCCCCCGCCAGGCCGAGCGCGGTGCCGACGAGCAGGCCGAGGACCGTCCGGGGGATGCGGTAGTCGTGGATGATCACCGAGGTCTCCGAACCGTCGGGGCTCCACAGGACGTTCCAGGTGGCGGTGAAGGGGATGCCCCGCGTGCCCACCCAGATGCTGAGGAGCCCGACCAGGACCAGTGCGGCGAGGGCGAGGACCAGGCCTAAGCCGCGGAACGCGGCGCCGGTGCGGCCCGTCGGAGGCGGTGCGGCCGGATCGGGGGCCCCTTCCGCCGGACGGGGCTGCTGTCCCGACACCACCCGGGATTCGACGGACAACGACAACTCCCCCTGGCGGCGGTTCAGATGTACGACGAGAGCCCCACTGCACACGGACCGACGGATCGCTACTTAGGCGAGGCTAACCGAACCGAATCGAGCGGTCAACGCGCCCGGCAGGGCCCGGACGAGACCCCCCGCACGCCCTCGCGGACGACTCGTCGCGGACCTCACCCCGAGCCCTCCGGTCAGAGTAGGCTTACCTAACCATTCGCTCACCTCCGTGAAGGAGTCACATGCCAACGGGCGGACCGACGGGGGGACTTGTCCTCCGCCGAGCGATCAGAGGACAACGCCGCCGCGTCATCGCGGCATCCCTGCTCGGCATGACCCATCAGGGCTGCGAGGCCCTGGTGCCGGTGGTCATCGGCGCCGCCATCGACACGGCGGTGGCGACCGGCTCCTCCGAGCAGCTGCTGCGCCTGCTGCTCGTGCTCGCGGTGCTCTTCCTGCTCCTGTCGACCTGCTACCGCACCAGCGCCCGCATCACCGAGGGCACCGGCGAGATCGCCGCGCACCGGCTGCGGCTCGATCTGGCCGCGCGGGTGCTCGACCCCCGGGGCGGCGCCGACGCCGACCGGCTCCCCGGCGCGCTGACCAGCATCGCCACCAACGACGCCCGCCGCGTCGGTTCGGTGGCCACCGTCATCTCGTACGGGGTGTCGGCGGTCGCCGCCCTCGTGATCAGCGCCGTCGCGCTCCTCAGGATCTCCGTCCCGCTCGGGCTGCTCGTCCTGCTCGGCATCCCCCCGCTCCTCTGGCTCGGGCACCGCATCAGCCGACCGCTCGAACGGCGCAGCGAGACCGAGCAGGAGCGGGCCGCCCACGCCTCGGGCGTCGCCGCCGACCTCGTCTCGGGGCTGCGCGTCCTCAAGGGCATGGGCGCGGAGTCGGCGGCCGTGGCCCGCTACCGGACCACCAGTCAGGAGTCGCTGGCCGCCGCGCTGCGGGCCGCCCGCAGCCGGGCCGGGCACGAGGGCGCGGTCCTCGCGCTCACCGGCGTCTTCATCGCCGTGATCGCCGTGGTGGGCGCGTACCTCGCCATGGACGGCAGCATCAGCGTCGGTGACCTGGTGGCCGCGGTGGGCCTCGCGCAGTTCCTCCTCGGTCCCTTCCAGCTCCTCACCTACGTCAACGCCGAACTCGCCCAGGGACGTGCTTCGGCCCGGCGGATCGCCGAGGTGCTCGCGGCGCCCGTCACCGTCGAGGCCGGGCACGAGGTGCCCGCCGACCGGGCCGCCGGAGGGCTGGCCCTGCGCGGGGTGACGCTCGGCGCGCTGCGGGGCGTCGACCTCGACCTCCCGGCCGGCAGCCTGACCGGGATCGTCGCCCAGGACCCGGCGGCCGCCCGTGACCTCCTCCTCTGTCTGGCCCGGGAGGCGGACCCCGCCGAGGGCGCGATCGAACTCGACGGCACACCGCTGACCTCGCTCGATCCCGACGCGCTGCGCCGGGTCGTGCTTGTCGCCCACCACGACGCGGACCTGTTCGAGAGCACACTGCTCGACAACGTCCGGGCCGGGGCGGACGGCGGCACCACGTCGGTCGAGCGGGCCCTCAGGGCGTCGGCGGCCGACGACGTCGCCCGGCTCCTGCCGGACGGCGGCGACACCCTGCTCGCCGAACGCGGACGGTCGCTCTCGGGCGGCCAGCGCCAGCGCGTCGCGCTCGCCCGCGCGCTCGCCGCCGACCGGCCGGTCCTGGTGCTGCACGACCCGACGACCGCCGTGGACACCGTGACCGAGTCACGGATCGCCGACCGGCTGCGCGAGATCCGCCGGGACCGCACCACGGTCCTGGTGACCACGAGCCCCGCGCTCCTCGCGGTGACCGACCGGGTGGTGGTCCTGGAGGACGGGGCCGTACGGGCCGCAGGGCACCACACCGAACTCCTCGCCGCCGACGCGGCGTACCGTGCGGCGGTGCTGGCATGACGACCGCCGACGTGACGAGTCCCGAGGGCCCGGAGCGGGCCTCCGAAGTCCGTACGCGAGAGTCCGAAGGCCGTACGCGAGAGTCCGAAGGCCGTACGCGAGAGTCCGAAGGCCGTACGCGAGAGACGGACACGAAAGGGACGGAACAGTCCATGAGCGGTACCCGCCCCGACCGTGTGCTCCTGCCGACGGCCACCGGCGCCGAGTCCCTCGCGGCGCTGCGCGCCATGCTGCACGGCCACCGGCTCCTCGCCGTGGGGGCGATCACCGTCCTGGTCGCCGGAACGGGGGTCGGACTCCTCACCGCTCCCCTCCTCGGGCACATCGTCGACCTCGTGGTGGACCGCACGGGCGCGCCCGCCCTGACGCTGCCGCTGGTCCTGCTCGTCGTGGTCGCGGTGGCGCGGGGCGCCGCCGCGACCGTCGGCAGCACCCTCGTGGCGCGGCTCGGCGAGACCGTGCTCGCCGCCCTGCGCGAGCAGTTCATCGAGCGGGCGCTCCGGCTGCCGCTGGACCGCGTCGAGGCGGCCGGTTCGGGCGACCTCGTCTCCCGCGTCACCAGCGACGTGTCGATGATCGGGAAGTCGGTGCGGCAGGCACTGCCGGAGTTCAGCCGCTCCGCCCTCACGATCGTGCTCACCCTCGTCGGACTCGCCGTCCTCGACTGGCGCTTCCTGCTCGCGGCGCTGCTCGCCGCGCCGGTCCAGGTGCTGTCGGTCCGCTGGTACCTGCGTCGGGCGGCCCCCGTGTACGGCGAACACCGGGTCGCCACGGGCGCGTTGCAGCACCAGCTGCTCGACAGCGTCGGCGGGGTGCGGACCGTACGGGCGTTCCGCCTGAACGGGACGCACACCGACCTCCTGGAGCGGCGCTCCGAGGCGGCGCGCGACCTGGGACTGCGGGGCATCCACATCGTCACCGGCTTCTTCTCGCGGCTCAACCTGGCCGAGTTCATCGGGCTCGCCGCGATGCTCGGCACCGGGTTCGTCCTGGTCGACCGGGGTGCGGTCAGCATCGGTACGGCCACGGCCGCAGCGCTGTACTTCCACAGCCTCTTCAACCCGATCAACGCGACCCTGTTCCTCCTGGACGACGCCCAGTCGGCGGGGGCCAGCTTCGCCCGCCTGGTCGGGGTCTCGAACCTGCCGGCGGAGCGGGCGGCCGCCGACCACCACACGCTCGCGGACGGCTCGGTCGAGGTGTCCGCGCTCAGCCACGCGTACGGCTCAGGGGCCCCCGTGCTGCACGAGGTCGACCTCCGGGTGCGGAGCGGGGAACGGGTCGCCCTCGTGGGCGCGAGCGGGGCCGGCAAGACCACCCTCGCCAAGCTCGTCGCGGGCGTCCACAGCCCCACCGGCGGCTCGATCAGGCTGGGCGGGGTGGATGCCGGGGAACTCGGCCCGGCCGGGGTCCGGCGCGCGGTCGCCCTCATCAGCCAGGAGGTGCACGTCTTCGCCGGGACCCTCGCCGACGACCTGCGCCTGGCCCGGCCGGAGGCCGACCACGAGGCCCTGCGTGCGGCGCTCGACCGGGTCGGGGCGCTCGAATGGGCGCGGGCGCTGCCCGAGGGCCTGGACACGGTCGTCGGGGAGGGCGGTCACCGGCTGACGGTCACCCAGGCGCAGCATCTCGCCCTGGCCCGGCTCGTGCTCGCGGATCCGCCCATCGCGATCCTCGACGAGGCCACCGCCGACGCGGGGAGCGCCGGCGCGCGGGTCCTGGAGGAGGCTGCCGCCCGCGCCCTGGAGGGCCGTACGGGGCTGCTCGTCGCGCACCGGCTGCCGCAGGCCGCCGCGGCCGACCGGATCGTGGTCCTCGACCAGGGCCGGGTCGTGGAGACCGGTACCCATGAGGAGCTGGTGGCGGCGGGCGGCCGGTACGCCGACCTGTGGGCGGCCTGGTCCGCCAGCCGCAGGGAGCCCGGCGAGAAGGTGCCTCACCCGGCCCCGGATGCGGACTCGGGCTTCGACGCGGACGCGGACGCGCCGGTCGCGCCGACCGTGTAGGAAGGCTCCCGCGCGCACGTAGGGGGCGGCACGACATCACGTCGTGCCGCCCCCTACCGCTGCCGGTGGGTCAGTCCTGGCGGGCGATGAGGCTCGCCGGGCGCAGGTCGGTCCAGTGACTCTCCACGTAGGCCAGGCAGCCCTCACGGGTGTCCTCGCCGAACACGGTCCGCCATCCGGCGGGGACCTCGGCGAAGGAGGGCCACAGCGAGTGCTGGTTCTCGTCGTTGACCAGAACCAGGAAGCGGCCCTGCGGGTCCTCGAACGGGTTGGTGCTCATGCGTTCTCACTCCTCATGCGTTCTCGTTCGTCATGTGCCGGCGTTCGACAATGCTGCGTCGTCCGCAGTGGGTTGTCACCTGTGTGTCCCGCGGGACAGCTGGGACAGGGGCTGTTCGGGGTCGGCCGTCACGGCGCGCAGCAGGGTCCGGAACTCCTCTGCGAGTGCCCGGGCCTTCGCCGGTCCGAGCCGGTCCGTCGCGTGGATCAGGCCGCAGTGCACGGGCCCTTCGCCCCGGGGCTCGTGGAAGCCGAGCGTCAGGTCGGCCCGGGTCGCACCGGTCGGGACGGTCAGGAGCGTGCCCATGCCGCCCTCGAGGCGTTCGAGGTCCGCCTGTTCGTGGTGGACCACCATCACCTGAGGGCCCTCCGGCCGCAGCCCGGCCGCGCGGACCACCTCGTCGAAGGGGACGTCCTGCCGGTCGAGGGCGCTCAGAGTGGTCTCCCGTACACGGGTCAGGAGCTCCGTGAAGACGGGGTCGCCCGCGGTGTCGGTGCGCAGCACGACCGTGTTGAGGAAGCATCCGACGAGGTCGGCGAGCTGGTCGTCGTCGCGTCCCGCGACCATGGTGCCGATGGGCAGGTCGGTGCCGGATCCGTGGGCGGTGAGCAGAGTCGCGAGGGCCGCGTGCAGCACCATGAACATGCTGGTGCCGGTGGCCCTCGCCAGCCGGTCCACGTCCGTGTGGAGCCGCTCGTCGAGGACGAACTCGACGACTCCCGCCGCCTGGCGGCCGCCCTCGCCGGTGATCGCTCCCGGCTCCGTCGGCAGGGCGAGCTCACGCGGCGCGCCCTCCAGCGTCCGGCGCCAGTACGCCAGCTGCCGGCCGCCCCTGCTGTCGGGATCGGCGAGGTCGCCGAGGACCTCGCGCGCCCAGCGGGCGTAGTCGCCGTAGGTGACGGGGAGCGGCCGCCAGTCGGGCGCAAGGCCGGCCGTACGCGCGCCGTACGCCGTCGTGAGGTCGCGGAGCAGTGGGACCACCGACCACTCGTCGACGGCCAGGTAGTGCGGGGTGAGCAGGACCGCCTGGTCCCCGTCGGGGCCGGTGAGCAGGTGGGCCCGCAGCGGGGCCTCCCGCTCCAGGTCCGGCGCGGCGCGGGCGAGTTCGGCGAGCCGGGCGTCCAGGTCCGCGCACTGCTCCACGGCCAGGGCCGGGGCCGCGACGGCCCGGCGGACCAGGTCTCCCGTCCGTTCGGCGAAGGCCGTGCGCAGGGGTTCGTGTCGGGCGGTGACGTCGGCGAGGGCGGCGGTGAGGGCGTCCGCGTCGAGGCCGCCGGGCGAGCGCAGGACCAGGGCGTGGTCGAAGCCGGGGCTCCGGCGGTACGCCTGCCACTGCCACCGCTGTACCGGGGCCGCCGGCGGCTCGGTGCCTGCGGCGGCCGGGCCCTCGGCGGCGCGCAGCGGCGGCCGTGCGGCGGAGGCGCCGTCCAGCTTGCCGGCGATTCCGGCGACGGTCAGCGCGTCGAAGACGTCGCGGATGCTCAGCTCGACGCCGAACTCGGCGCGGATGCGGCCGAGGAGCCGCATGGAGGCCATGGAGTGGCCGCCGAGGGCGAAGAAGCTGTCGTGCACGCCGACCGTGTCGAGCCTGAGGATCTCGCGGAACAGCGCGGCGATTCGGGCCTGCGTCTCCGTCGCGGGACGGGCGTCGCCGGTCATCGCCGACCAGTCGGGCGCGGGCAGCGCCTTGTGGTCGAGCTTGCCGTTGGGGGTGAGCGGCAGCGGGCCGTCGAGCGGGACGACGAGGGCGGGGACCATGTACTCGGGGAGCAGCGCGGCGACGTGGGCGCGCAGCGCCTGCGGGTCGAGTTCCCCTGCCGTGCCGGTGCCCGGCTCGGGTACGGCGTAGCCCACGAGGCGGACGATGTCGCCTGCGCGGTCGGGCAGGACGGCGGCCTGGGCGACCGACGGGTGCCCGGCGAGGGCGGCCTCGATCTCGCCCAGTTCGATGCGGAAGCCGCGGATCTTGACCTGGGTGTCGACCCGGCCGAGGAAGTCGAGGTTCCCGTCGGTGCGCCAGCGGGCACGGTCGCCGGTGCGGTACATGCGGCTGCCGGGTGTGCCGTACGGGTCGGCGACGAACCGTTCCGAGCTGAGCGCGGGCTGTCCGAGGTAGCCGCGGGCGAGGCCGCGCCCGGCCACGTACAGCTCCCCGACGACGCCGGGCGGCACGGGGCGCAGGTGCTCGTCGAGGACGTAGCAGCGGGTGTTGGGGTCCGGGCGGCCGATCGGGACCCGGCCGGTGGCGCGTCCGCCGTGTTCGCGGGCGGGCCACAGGGTGGAGTTGACGGTGGCCTCGGTGAGTCCGTACGCGCAGATCAGGTCGGCGGTGGCGCCGAAGCGTTCGAAGAGGTCCGGGGGCACGGTCTCGGTGCCGACCAGGACGGTCGATCCCTCGGGCAGCCGGCACTCGGCGGGGAGGGCCGACACCAGGGACGGCGGCAGGATCATGTGGGTGATCCGCTGGTCCGCGAGGAAGTCGGTGAGGGCGGGTCCCGCGACGCGGGCCTCGTCGGTGACGAGGACGAGCCGTCCGCCGTGGCAGAGCGCCATGGCGAGTTCGAAGACGAAGACGTCGAAGCCGATGGACGCGAACTGCAGGACGTGGCTGTCGTGCCGGAGGCCCATCCGGTCGACGGCGGTGGCGACGAGACTGGCGATGCCCTCGTGCGGGACGACGACGCCCTTGGGGCGGCCGGTCGAGCCGGAGGTGTAGATCACGTACGCGGCCCCGTCGAGCGCGGCCGGTCCGCCGGGCGGCGGTGTGCCGGGCAGCGTGGCGAGTGCGGCGGCGGTGTCGGGGGCGTCGAGGAGCAGCACGGTGACGCCGGGGACGTCCGGGATCTTGCCGGCGACGGGCTCGGTTCCGACCACGACGGCCGCGCCCGAGTTCTCGATCATGTAGCTGAGGCGGTCGCCGGGGTGGACCAGGTCGAGCGGCAGGAAGGCGGCGCCCAGCTTCAGGGTGGCGAGGACGGCGGCGACCATGTCCGCCGAGCGCGGCACGGCCACGCCGACGACGCTCTCGGCCCCGACCCCGTGGGCGGCGAGCAGCCGGGCGAGGCGGTTGGCGCGGGCGTCGAGCTGGGCGTACGTCATCGGACGGGAGCGGTCGACGACGGCGACCGCGTCGGGGCGCTCGGCGACGCGGCGGGCGAAGAGCGCGGGCAGGGTATCCTCGTCGACCTCGCGGGGCCGGCCGTTGAAGCCTTCGAGGACGAGGCGGTGTTCCTCCTCGGTGAGGATAGCGGCACCGGAAAGCGGCTGGTCAGGGGCCTCGACGAGGGCTCCGACGAGCCTGCGGAGGCGGTCGCCGACGCGCTCGGCGGTCTCCCGGTCGAAGAGTTCGGTGGAGAACTCCAGGCGGCAGCCGAGGGAGTCGCCCGCGCCGTCGGCGGTGGTGTGCTCGGTGAAGCTGAACACGAGGTCGAACTTGGCGGTGCCGATCCGGTGCGGCAGGTAGTCGGCCCGGAGCCCCGGCAGGCTCAGTGATCCTTCCGTGCGGACGTGGTGGCCGACCATCACCTGGAACAGCGGGTTCCGGGAGAGGGAGCGGGTCGGGTTGAGCTTCTCGACGACGGCCTCGAAGGGCACGTCTGCGTGGGAGAAGGCGGCGAGGTCGGTCTCGCGGACCCGGGCGAGGAGTTCGGTGAAGGTGGGGTCGCCCGCGAGGTCGGTGCGGAGCACGAGCGTGTTCACGAAGAAGCCGACCAGGTCGTCGAGGGCCTCGTCGCCGCGTCCCGCGATGGGCGCGCCGAGGGGGATGTCGGTGCCGGCGCCAAGGCGGTGGAGCAGAGCGGCCACGGCCGCGTGCACGACCATGAACATGCTGGCGCCGGAGTCCCGGGCGAGGCGCCTGAGGCCCTCGTGGACCGTGCGGTCGAAGGTGATGTCGAGTTCGGCGCCGCTGAACGTGGGGCGGGCGGGACGCGCCCGGTCGGTGGGCAGGTCGAGTTCCTCGGGGGCATCGGCCAGGGCGGTCCGCCAGTGCTCCAGCTGCCGGGCGGCGAGGCTGTCCGGGTCGGCCGGGTCGCCGAGGAGCCGCTGTTGCCAGAGGGCGTAGTCGGCGTACTGGACGGGCAGCGGCTCCCAGTCGGGTGCGGCGCCTTCGAGGCGGGCCGCGTAGGCGGTGGTGAGGTCCTGGAGGAACGGGCGGTCGGACCACTCGTCGGTGGTGATGTGGTGGAGCAGCAGCACGACGACGTGCTCTTCGGGTGCCAGCTCCACGACGGTGGCGCGCAGCGGCAGTTCGGCGGCGAGGTCGAACGGCCGGTGGACGGCGGTGTCCACGATGCCGGGGACCTCGTCCTCGGTGGCCCGCAGGTGCTCCACGACGGGCGCGGCCGATCCGGCGGGCAGGATCCGCTGGTACGCCTGGCCGTCCCGCTCGGCGAAGAGGGTGCGCAGGGCCTCGTGGCGGTCGGTCACGTCGGCGAGGGCGGCGCGCCACGCCTCCCGGTCGAAGGGGCCGTGCAGCCGCATGACCAGCGGGAAGTTGTACGCGGCCGAGGTGCACTCGATCTGCTGGATGACCCACAGGCGCTGCTGGGCGTGGGAGAGCGGCAGCTCGGCGGGGCGCTCCGCGGCGACGAGCGCCGGGCGGTCGGTGCCGTGCGAGGCGGTCGCGCGGGCGACGAGTTCGGCGACGGTGGGTGCCTCGAACAGGTCGCGGATCGCCAGTTCGGCGTCGAGGGCGGTGCGGGCGCGGCTGACGAGCCGGGTCGCGAGGAGCGAGTGCCCGCCGAGGTCGAAGAAGTCGCTGTCGATGCCGACGCTTCCCTCGGGGAGGCCGAGGACCTCGGCGAAGAGCCCGCACAGGGTCTCCTCGTGGGGTGTGCGCGGGGCGCGGCTCGTTCCCGTGCCGGTGAGGTCGGGGGCGGGCAGGGCCTTGACGTCGAGCTTGCCGTTGACGGTCAGCGGCAGGGTCGCGACGGTGACCAGGGCGGACGGGACCATGTAGTCGGGCAGCAGGGGCTTGAGGTGGTCGCGGAGCCGCTGGGGCAGCGCGTCGTCGGCCGGGGCGCCCTCCTCCCGTACGACGTAGCCGACCAGGCGCTTGGTCCCGGCGGTCTCGTGGACGACGACGGCGGCGTGGGCCACCTCGGGGTGTGTGGTCAGGGCGGTGGAGATCTCTCCGAGTTCGACGCGGTAGCCGCGGATCTTGACCTGGTCGTCCGTGCGGCCGAGGAAGTCGAGCAGGCCGTCGGGGCGCTGTCGTACGAGGTCCCCGGTGCGGTACATGCGCTCGCCGGGTGCGCCGAACGGGTCGGCGACGAAGCGTTCGGCGGTCAGCGCGGCGCGGTCGTGGTAGCCGCGGGCCAGGCCGGTTCCGGCGATGTACAGCTCGCCGGGGCAGCCGGGCGGCGCGGGGCGCAGCATGGCGTCGAGGACGTGGGCGCGGGTGTTGCGGATGGGCCTGCCGACGGTGGGCGTGGCGCTCTCGGCGGTGGAGCCGCCGAGGGTGTTGATCGTGTACTCGGTGGGGCCGTAGAGGTTGTAGCCGTAGGTGCCGTCGGTGCGGCGCAGCTGGGTCCAGACGGTGTCGGACACGGCCTCGCCGCCGAGCAGGACGAGCGCGGGCCGGTGCCTGCCCGTGGTGTCGTCCTGGTCGAGGAGGCCTTCCTCGATGAGGAGCTGGGCGTAGGTGGGCGTCACGTTGACGACGTCGACGCGGTGCTCGTCACAGTAGGCGACCAGTGCCTCGGCGTCGCGGCGGAGTTCCTCGTCGCAGACGTGGACCTCGTGGCCCTCGACGAGCCAGAGGAGTTCCTCCCACGACATGTCGAAGGCGAAGGAGACGGTGTGCGCGATGCGCAGGCGTCGGCCGCCGGCCGAGGCGATGGCCGGGTCGAAGATCTCCTTCTGGTGGTTGAGCTGCATGTTCGTCAGTCCCCTGTAGGGGGTGACGACGCCCTTGGGGCGGCCGGTGGAGCCGGAGGTGTAGATGACGTACGCCGGGTGGTCCAGGCGGTCCGCCAGTCCGTGGGCGAACGCGGGCCGTTCGGCGTCGGTGACCTCGTCGCCGGACAGGGCGGCCAGTTCCGCGGTCACGGCCGGGTCGTCGAGGAGGAGTTCGGGGGCGACGGGGCCGTCGGCGCGCCGCAGCGTCGGGGCGACGGCGGTCGTGGACACCAGGCAGAGCGGGCCGGTGTCCTCGGCCATGAGGCGCAGCCGGTCGGCGGGGTGGTCGAGGTCGAGCGGCAGGTAGGCGGCGCCGGTCCGCAGGACGGCGAACAGCGCGGCGACCATCTCGATGGAGCGGGGCAGCGCGAGCGCCACGACCTTCTCGGGGCCCGCGCCCCGGGCGAGCAGCAGCCGGGCGAGCCGGTTGACCTGCGCGTCGAGTTCCGCGTAGGTGAGGGCGCGGTCGCCGAAGACGAGGGCGACGGCGTCAGGGGTACGGGCGACCTGGGCGGTGAGCATGTCGGCGACGGTCTCGTCCGGCACCGGCTCGCGGGTGGCCTCCCGGCCGTCGGTCAGGGCGGTGCGCTCGGCGGGGAGCAGCAGGTCCACGCCGACGGTCCGGGCGGCCCCGGCGGCGGGCCCGTCGAGGGCCGTGCCGAGCCGGTCGAGGACCGTGGTGAACCGGGCCAGGATCGTGGCGGCTGCCTCGGCGTCGAAGAGGTCTGGCCTGGCGGCGAGGGTGATCCGCAGCCGGGCTCCGGGCGTCACGATGAGCGTGAGCGGGAAGTGGGTGCCGTCGACGTTCGCCACGGCGGTGATGCCGTGGCGTTCGCGGAGCGCCGCGGCCCGGTCCTCGCCGTCGGCCGAGCGGAGCACGAAGAGGGTGTCGAAGAGGCGGCGGTGTCCGGACTCCTGCTGGAGGGCGCCGAGGCCCACGTACTCGTACGGCATGACGGCGGCGCGCTCGGACTGCACGCGGCGGAGCAGGTCGAGCACGGGCTCGTCCGGGGTGAAGGTGATGCGGGCGGGGATCGTGTTGAGGAACATGCCGATGATGCCGGCCACGTTCGGGACGTCCGCCGGTCGGCCGGCGACCGCCGTGCCGAAGGCGATGTCGCTGCGGCCGGTCATCGCCGAGAGCACCAGCGCCCAGGCCGCGTTGAGGACGGTGTTGAGGGTGAGCCCGTGCCGGCGGGCTGCGGCCCGCAGCCGCTCGCCGGTCTCCTGGGTGAGGAGGGCGTCGAGGTCCACCGGGATGACCGGACCGGTGTCGCGTCCCGAGGGGGCGAGCAGCGTCGGCTCGTCGAAGCCGGCGAGCGCCCGGCGCCAGGCGTCGAGGGCGACCGTGGTGTCCTGGGCGTCGAGCCAGGCGAGGTGGTCGCGGTAGGAGCCGGGCAGCGGCAGGCCCGTGGGGTCACCGGCCCGCTCGTACAGCGTGAACAGCTCCTCCAGGAACAGCCAGGCGGACCAGCCGTCCCAGAGGATGAGGTGGTGGGTGACGACGAGCCGGTCACGGCCGTCGCCGAGCCGGATGAGGAGCAGCCGGCAGAGCGGCGCCGCGGACAGGTCGAAGCGCTGCCTGCGGTCGGCGGCGAGCAGCTCCTCCGTCCTGGTCCGCTGTTCCTCGGCGGGCAGGTCGGACAGGTCGGCCTCGACGAGGGGGATCTCGGCGCCGTCCGCGATGAACTGCACGGGGCGGGGCAGGCCGTCACTGGTGAACCCGGCGCGGAGCCCGGTGTTGCGGTCGAGGAGGGTCCGGCAGGCGGCGCGGAGCCGGTCGGCGTCGACCCGTCGGTCGAGGTCCAGGGTCTCCTGGGACTGGTAGACGTCGAGTGCGTCGCCGGCGTCGTAGGTGGCGTGGAAGTACATGCCCTCCTGGAGCGGGGAGAGCGGCCAGACGTCCGCGACGGGAAGCCCGGCGGCGGCGTGGACGCGCGCGGTCTCCTCGGGGGTGAGGTCGAGCCCGCCCAGCGGCGCCGGGGGCTCCGGCGCGGGGGGCTCGGGCGGCGCGGCGGCGGTCAGCTGGTCGAGCAGCGCCTTGAGGGCGGGGTCGACGGCGGCGCCGGACTGCTGCTGGAGCGCCAGGACGGCCTGGAGGGCGGCGGCGGCCTGCCCGGCGTCGGAGGCGGAGACGGTCACTCCGTCTGGGTGCACGGGTACCTCGGGTGTCTGGGGCGAGTCGGGGGCCGGGGGTGTACCGGCGTCCCCGGGGACGGTCGCGGCGGCGGCGAGGGCGGCGGGCGTGCGGCACTCGAACACGTCGCGGGGGCTGAGCGTCAGCCCCCGGACACGCGCGCGCGTGGCGACGGTGATCGAGCTGAGGCTGTCGCCGCCGAGCACGAAGAAGTCGTCGTCGACGCCCGTCCCGGGTACACCGAGGACCTCGTCGAAGATCTCGCACAGGGCCTGCTCGCGTGCGTCGCGGGGTGCGCGGCCGCCCGCGCGGGGCGCGGGCCCGGGGGCGGGCAGGGCGTTCTGGTCGAGTTTGCCGCTGGGGGTCAGCGGCAGTTCGTCGAGGACGACGACGGCGCTCGGCACCATCGCGGCGGGCAGCGCCCCGCCGAGCGCCGCGTGCAGGTCGTCAGCGGCGGGCGCGGCGCCGGGGGCCGGGACGGCGTAGCCGACGAGGGCGCCTTCGCGGACGACGACGGCCGCGCGGGCCACGCCGGGCAGTGCGGCGAGGGCGGTCTCGATCTCGCCGAGCTCGATCCGGTTGCCGCGGATCTTGACCTGGCGGTCGGTGCGGCCGAGGTACTCGACGGCCCCGTCGGCGCGACGGCGCACCAGGTCGCCGGTGCGGTACATGCGCGCCCCCGCTCCCGCTCCCGCGAACGGATCGGCCACGAACCGTTCGGCGGTGAGGCCGGGCCGGTCGTGGTAGGCGCGGGCCAGCTGGACGCCCGCGAGGTACAGCTCGCCCGGCACGCCTTCCGGGACCGGGCGGAGGAACGGGTCCAGGACGTACAGGCGGGTGTTCCAGACGGGACGGCCGATCGGGACGGCCGGCTCGGTGCCGCCCTCGTACGGGAAGAAGGTGACGTCGACGGCCGCCTCGGTGGGGCCGTACAGGTTGTGCAGCGGCACGGGGGCGTGCCCCTGGCGGGAGGTCAGCTCCCACCAGCGGCGGGCGTCGGCGCCGGTGAGCGCCTCGCCGCTGCAGAACACCCGGCGCAGGCTCGCCGCCCAGTCGGGCCCCGCACCGGCGTCGGCCTCCATGACCTGGACGAAGGCCGCCAGCATCGACGGCACGAAGTGGGTCGTGGTGACGCGCCGGTCGGCGATCAGACGGGCCAGGTAGGCCGGGTCGCGGTGGCCGTCGGGGCGGGCGAGGACGACGGTCGCGCCCTCGGTGAGGGCCCAGAAGAACTCCCACACCGACACGTCGAAGCTGGACGGCGTCTTCTGCAGGACGCGGTCGTCCGCGGTCAGCCCGTACGCGCTCTGCATCCAGGCGAGCCGGTTCACGACGGCCCGGTGGGTGACGGCGACGCCCTTGGGGCGGCCGGTGGAGCCCGAGGTGTAGATGAGGTACGCCGGGTGGTCGGGCGCCGCCTGCCTGAGCGGGGTGTGGAGCGCCGCCGCCTCACCCCTGTCGGGACCGCCGGGAGTGGTGTTCCCGGGCTCCGCCGCGTCGACCGGGGTGCCGGGAGCGGTGTCGCCCGGCTCCTCCGCGCCGATGACGAGGTGCTCCAGATCCGGTACGCGGGGCAGGCGCCCGGCCGCTTCGGCGCTCGTCACGACGAGGCGCGTCCCAGAGTCGGCGAGCATGAACGCCACCCGTTCTGCGGGGTAGTCCAGGTCGACGGGCAGGTAGGCGGCGCCCGCCTTGAGGACTCCGAGCAGCGCGACCATCAGTTCGGCCGAGCGCGGGACGGCGACGGCGACGTACCGCTCGGGGCCCGCGCCGTGTGCCCTGAGCCGCCGGGCCAGTGCCTCGGCCCGCCGGTCGAGTTCGGCGTAGCTGAGGGTGGTGTCCTCGAAGACGACGGCGGGCGCGTCCGGGGTGCGGTCCGCCCACGTGGCGAAGAGGCCGGCGAGGGTCGCGTCGGGGACAGGGTGCGCGGTGGCGTTGAGCTCGTCGAGGTGCGCCCGCTCGCGGGGGGAGAGCAGATCGGTCCGGGCGACAGCGCGGCCGGGGTGGGCGACGACGGTCCGCAGGAGGGCCGTGAAGCGGTTGGCGAGGACGGCCACCGCCACCTGGTCGAGGCGGGCCGCGTCGTGCTTGAACCGCAGCAGCAGACCGGCGTCGGCGGGCTCGACGACGAGCGCGAGCGGGTAGTGGACGGCGTCGAACACCTCGGCGCCGGTGATGAGCGGCTCGTCGGCCCCCTGCCCCGCCTTGGTGTCGTCGGTCGGGTAGTTCTCGAACACGACCAGCGTGTCGAAGAGTTCGCCGCCGCCCGCGATGCGCTGGATGTCGGCGAGTCCGAGGTGCTGGTGGTCGAGGAGCGCGGAGTGCTCGTCCTGGACGCGGCGGAGGAGTTCGGTGAGCGTCTCTTCCGGACGGAGGGTCACCCGGGCGGGCACGGTGTTGATGAACAGGCCCACGGCCGAGTCGAGCCCCGCGACCTCCGTCGTCCGGCCGGACACGGTGGTGCCGAAGACGACGTCGTGACGGCCGGTCAGACCGCCGAGCAGGAGGCCCCACAGACCGTGGAAGACGCTGCTCAGGGTCAGCCCGTGGTTCCTGGCGTAGCCGGTCAGCGCGTCGGCGAGGTCCCGCGGCAGCCGTGTGTCGACGTGCTCGGGGCGGGCGGCTGCCTGGGGGGCGCCGTCCCCGGTGGAGAGCGCGGGAAGCCGGGTGGGGCCCGCGAGGCCGTCGAGCGCCCGGCGCCAGGCCTCGCGGGCGGCGTCCAGGTCACGGCCCGCCAGCCAGGAGAGGTACGGCTCGGGAGTCGGGGGCGCGGGCAGTTCGGCGCCCCGGAGGGCGGCGGTCAGTTCGCGCAGCAGGACGGCGACGGACCAGCCGTCGGCGACGATGTGGTGCAGGGTGAGCAGCAGCCGGTGCCGTCGGCCGTCCCTGATGAGGGTGGCGCGCAGCAGGGGCGGACGAGCGAGGTCGAACGTTTCGGCACGGTCGGCGCGGAGGATGTCGTCCAGGCCGGTCGTGGCGGTGTCGGCCTCCCGCCACGGGAGGGTCGCCTGGTCGGCGAGCCGCTGGACGACCTCGCCGCCGGGGAGCTGGCGGAACGAGGCGCGCAGCAGCGGGTGCCGGTCGAGGAGCAGCTGGAGGGCGCCGCGGAGACGGTCCGGATCGACGGGTCCCGCGAGGTCGAGGAGCTCCTGGACGAGGTAGAGGTCGGCGGACCGGTCGTCGTACTCCGCGTGGAAGAAGAAACCTTCCTGGAGCGGGGAGACGAGCAGCGCGTCCGGGTCGAGGGCGACCCGTCGCGCCGGGGCGGCGACCTCCTCGCGGGCGGTCCTGGCGAGCGCCGCCACGGTCCGGTTCCGGAACACCTCGCGCGGGGTGATCGCGAGTCCGGCCTCGCGGGCGCGGTTGACCAGCTGGATGGCGACGATGCTGTCACCGCCCAGCTCGAAGAAGCTGTCGTGGACGCCGACCGCCGGCAGGCCGAGGACCTCGGCGAACAGGGCGGCGAGCGCGGTCTCGACGGGGGTGCCCGGGGCGTCGGTGCCGGTCATCGACGTCCAGCGGGGCTCGGGAAGCGCCTTGGCGTCGAGCTTGCCGTTGGGGGTGAGCGGCAGTGGGCCGTCGAGGACGACGACGGCCGAGGGCACCATGGGGTCGGGCAGGGTGTCCGCCACGCGCGCGCGTGCGGCGGTGACGGCGCCCGCGCTCGTGTTCGTTCCCGTGCCCGCGTCGGCGTGGGTCTCCGTCGCCTCCGGGACGAGGTACGCGACGAGACGCTTGACGCCCCGGTGGTCCTCGCGGGCGAGGACGGCGGCCTGGGCGATGCCCGGGCAGGCCATGAAGGCGCTCTCGATCTCGCCCGGCTCGACGCGGTGGCCGCGGATCTTGATCTGGCCGTCGGCGCGTCCGAGGAACTCCAGGTTGCCGTCGGCGCCCCAGCGGACCCGGTCGCCGGTGCGGTACATCCGGGTGCCGGGGGCGCCGTACGGGTCGGCGACGAACCGTTCCGAGGTCAGCCCCTGACGGCCGAGGTAGCCGCGGGCGAGGCCGCGCCCGGCGACGTACAGCTCGCCCTCCGCGCCGACGGGGACGGGCCGGAGCGCCGTGTCGAGCACGTAGGCGCGGGTGTTGGGGTCGGGGCGTCCGATGGGCGCCGGGCCCGGCCGGTCGGGGTCGGCGAGCCAGAGCGTGGAGTTGACGCTCGCCTCGGTGAGGCCGTACGCGACGACGACCCGGAGGCGTCCGTCCCAGCGGGCGATCAGTTCGCCGGGGACGGCCTCGGTGCCGACGACCAGCACCGCGCCCGGCGGGAGTTCGCACTCCTGGGGCAGGGCGGAGACGAGCGAGGGCGGCAGGATCATATGGGTGGCGCGGTGGCGCGCGATGTACTCGGTGAGCGCGGGGCCCGCGACGCGGCGCTCGGCGGGGACGACGATGATCCGTCCGCCGACGCAGAGCGACATGATCAGGTCCCACACCGTCACGTCGAAGCCGACGGAGGCGAACTGCACGACGCGGCTCTCGGCGGTGACGCCGATCCGGTCGGTGGCCGTGGCGATGAGGCTCCCGACGCCGTCGTGCGGGACGACGACGCCCTTCGGGCGGCCGGTCGAGCCGGAGGTGTAGATGACGTACGCGGCCTGGTCGAGGGAGACCGGCGGCAACGGCTCGGGGTCGGCGGGGGCGGCGAGGGCGTCCACGGTGTCCGGGACGTCGAGCCGCAGCAGGGTGACGCCCCCGGTGGCGGGGAGTTCGCCGGCGAGTCCGGTCACGGTGACGACGGTGCGCGCCCCGGCGTCGGTCAGCATGTAGGCGATGCGGTCCCGGGGGTGGTCGGCGTCCAGCGGCAGATAGGCCGCGCCGGCCTTCATCACGGCGAGGAGGGCGACGACGAGTTCCGGTGAGCGGGGCAGGGCGACGCCCACGACGTCCTCGGCGCCGACGCCACGGGAACGGAGCAGGCGGGCGAGCCGGTCGGCGGCGTCGTCGAGTGCGGCGTACGTCAGTTCCCGGTCCTCGCAGACGAGCGCGACGGCCTCGGGGGTCCGACGGACCTGGCGCTCGAAGGCGGCGGGCCAGGACAGCTCGGGCACCTCGCGGGGCGCGGTGCCGTACCGGTCGAGCAGGAGGTCGCGTTCGGCGTCCGAGGTCAGCTCGATGCGGCCCAGGGGGCGGTCGAGGTCCTCGGTGAAGGTGTGGAGCAGGCCGAGGAAGCGGCGTTCGCGGTCCGCGAGGGTGGCCGCGTCGCAGACGTCGGCGTCGGCGTCGAGGTGGAGGGTGACGCCCTGGCCCGCCGGGCCCTCGGCGAAGCTGAACGCCAGGTCGCTGACCGGTCCGAGCCACTCGGGGCGCAGTTCGGCCTCGTGGTCCGCGAACCGCAGGTCCCCGGAGCGGGGCAGGATGTTGACGGTCGGGCCGACGAGTTCCGGTACGCCGTCGACCAGGCCCAGTTCCCTGGCCAGGTCCTCGGCGCGGTACCGCCCGTGGGCGACGGCGTCGGCGACCGTGTCGCGCACCTGTGTCACGAGGGCGCGGCCGGTGGTGCCGGGGCTGACGGTGAGGCGCAGCGGGACGATGTTGGAGACCATGCCGGGGACGCGCGCGGAGGTCTCGTCGTCGCGGGCGGCGACGGGCAGGCCGAGGACGAGGTCCTGTTCGCCGCTCGCGCGGTGCAGATGGGCGGCGACGGCCGCGAGAAGGACGCGGGAGGGCCGTACGCCGGCGCTGTGGGCCGCGGCGGTCAGCCGCTCGACGGTCGCCGGGGGCAGTTCGGTGGTGCGCCGGAGCCGTCGGGTCATGGGGGCCGGGGCCCGGTCGACGAGCCGGACCGGCTCGGTCCTGCCAGCCATCCGCTCCAGCCACCAGGTCCGGTCGGCGGCGTGCCGCTCCGAGGCGCGGTACGCGCGGTCGGCGGCGACGAGACGGGACAGGGACCGGTCGAGGGGTGCGGGGATCCCTTCCCCGTCGGCGGCGGCCGTGTAGAGCTCGCCGGCGCGTCGGGTGATCAGAGCGACGCCCATGCCGTCCGTCACGATGTGGTGGTACCGCTGGCACCACAGGACGCGGTCGTCGGCGAGCCGCAGCAGGGCGTGGCCGAAGAGCGGGTCGCGGGCCAGGTCGACGGGCCGCTCGCGGTCGGCGGCCATCCACGCGGCGGCGGCCTCGTCGGGGTCGGCGGCGGTGCGCAGGTCCACGACGGGAAGGTCGAAGGGGACGGTACGGGGGGTCTGGCGCGGCCCGTCCTGGCCGGGGGTGACGCCGACGTGCAGGCACTCGGCCTCTTCCAGGGCCCGGCGGACGGCGGCGGTGAGCCGGTCGAGGTCGACGGCGCCGCGGAGGTGGAGCGCGAAGACGATGTTGTAGGCGGAGCTGTCCGGTTCGATCTGCTGGGCGAGCCAGATGCCGGATTGCCCGCCGGTGACGGGGAGGCCGGAGGTGTCCCGGTCCGACTCGACGTCAAACATCGTACGAAGTGGCCTTTCCCTGGGGATGCGTGGCGGGGCGGCCCGGATGACGCCGACGGCGTGGCGAGGTTCCGCCACGCCGTCGGTCGGGTCGGCTCCGGGCTGATGGCACGTCAGCCGACGGTCGTCACTTGATGGCTGCGAGCAGGGGCTCGATCTCGTCGATGGCGTACGGGATCGAGAGAACGGTGTTGAAGGAGAACGCGGCGCCGATGTCCGGGTCCTGGTAGGGCACGAACAGGTCGCGCTTCTCCTGGTGGACCTTCAGCTTCTTGTAGAGCGGCTCGCCCTTGATGCGGTCGTCGGCCTCGGTGCTGGAGGTGACCCAGACCAGCCGGTCGACGTCGAGGACGTTCAGCTTCTCGGCACTGAGTTCGGCGACGTTCCAGCCCGGCTTGGCCAGGGTGTCGATCTCCGGCTTCAGCTTGAAGCCCAGTCCGGCGAAGAAGATCGACTTGGGGTCGGTCTTCGTGAACGGCGAGTACTTGCCGGCCTCGAAGCTGTCGGCGACCGCCAGGGTCTTGGTGGCGAACTCGGGGTGCTTGTCGCGGACGGCCTTGAAGCGGGCGTCGATGTCCGTGATCAGCTTCCCGGCCTCGGCGTCCTTGCCCAGCGCCTTGCCGATCTGCTGGGTCATCAGCTGCCAGGGAGCCCCGTAGTCGGGGTGGTCCTTGGGCTGGGCGACCACCTCGGTGAACTTGGAGAGCGTGTCGTACTGCTCCTTCTTCATCCCCGAGTACTGGGCGATGACGAGGTCGGGCTTGAGCGCCGCGATCTTCTCGATGTTGTACTCGTCGCGCTCACCCACGATCTGCGGCTGGGTGGAGCCCCACTTCTCCTTGGCCCAGGGCCACTTGCCGTACGGCTTCTCCTTGAACCAGTCGACCGCGCCGGCCGGCTTGACGCCGAGCGCGAGCACCGCGTCCTGGTCGGAGAGGCCCAGGGTGACGACGATCTTCGGCTCCTTGTCGATCGTCGTGGAGCCGTACTTGTGCTCGACCGTGACGGGGAACGCGGCGGGCTTGCCGCCGCCGTCGGCCGATGCCGTCGGGGTGGCGGCGGAGGGCGACTCGGACTTCTCCGACCCGGCGCCGCAGGCGGCGAGGGCGAGTGCCGCCACCGCGACGACGGCCACACGGGGGGCAGATCTGGCGAACCGCGCCAGAGCGGGACGTGCACCAGCGGACACGGACGTTCCTTTCGGGGGATTCACAGTGCGTGCCACGCCCGCCGGGACGACAGGGCCGGCCGGCGGGAATGGCATTCGTACGTGGGGGGGGGTGGGGCGGAGAGGCGCTATCGCGCCGTGCCGACGCCGTCGGCCATCGGCCGCACCGCTCCGGCGGCCGTGGAGGCCTCGGCGGGGGTGGCCGGGGCCCGGTCGAGGACCGAGGCGAGGATCTCGCCGACCCTGATCGCGGTGTTGGAGAGCAGGGACGAGGTGATGCCGTGGGTGTGCTCGGTGCCGCCCTGGAGGTAGATGCCACACCGCAGTTCGGGGTCGGTGGCGAGCCGGTAGTCCCGCTCGACGCGGACCCGTCCCTGGTCGTCGCGGTGGCAGCGGTCGGCGACCGGGCCGAGGAGGCCGAGCGGTTCGGCGGGGTCGTATCCGGTGGCGTAGACGACGACGTCGGCGTCGAGCGTGCTCTCCTCTCCGGTGACGAGCGAGGTGACGAAGGCGCGGACCTTGTCCGGGCCGTCCTCGACGCCGGTGAGCCGGGAGATGTTGATGAAACGCAGCCGCTCGGTGCCGAGGACCTTCTCCTGGTACGCCTGCCGGTACAGGTCGTCGATGAGGTCGATGTCCACCACGGAGTAGTTGGTGTTCCCGTGGTACTCCATCAGCTTGCGCTTGGTGTCGTCGGGGGCCGTGAAGTACTCGTCGACGGCGTCCGGGTCGAAGATCCGGTTGGCGAAGGCGCTGTCGTCGGCGGGGCTGTAGCCGTAGCGGGAGAAGACGGCGCAGATCTCGGCCCCGGGGAACCTGCGGTGCAGGTAGGCCACGTTCTCGGCGGCGCTCTGTCCGGCGCCGACGACGACGAAGCGCTCGGGAGAGGTGCCTTCGAGGCCCTCCACCTTGGCGAGCAGGTCGGAGTTGTGCCAGACCCGGTCGCTGCGCTCGACGCCTTCCGGCATGCGCGGGCGAAGTCCCGTACCGAGGACGAGGTTCCGGGCGCGGTGCACCACGGTCTCGGAGCCGGACCGGGCGGTGACGTCGAGGTACTCCACGACGCCGTCGCGCTCGACCGGTTCGACGGAGATGATCTCGTGTCCGTAGGAGACCATGTCGTCGACCTTGGACGCGGCCCACTCGAAGTAGTCGTGGAACTCGACGCGGAGCGGGAAGAGGTTCTTGTGGTTGACGAAGTCGATCAGCCGGCCCTTGCTCTGCAGGTAGCAGAGGAAGCTGTATTCGCTGGTCGGGTTGCGCAGCGTCACCAGGTCCTTGAGGAAGGACACCTGCATGGTCGCGTCGTCGATCAGCATGCCGCGGTGCCAGCCGAACCGGGGCTGGCGCTCGAAGAAGTGGGCGGTGACCGCTTCCTGCCTTCCGACGCGGGCGTTGTGCTCGCTGAGCGCTATCGCCATGGCCACATTGGACGGCCCGAAGCCGATGCCTATGAGGTCGTGGACCAGAGGTGCGTCACCAGGAAGAACCTGCGACATGTCACTCCCATCGTGCGGGAAAGAGGCTGAGGGGGAACGGGCATCGGGCACGCCGACGTCGCGGCAGCCGCGCAGAACTTAGGTAAAGCTAACCTGATCTGACGGCGCTGTCGACCGGACAAAACGGACCTGACGAAGTGTAGGGAGTTGCAACAGCCAAATGAATCAAGGTAGTTGCACTGTTAGGTAAGGCTTGCTTTACTTGCTGACGGTCAGTCGCCTTCCGAGGAGGAAACCCGATGCGGGTCGTCATGTTCGGTTATCAGACCTGGGGCCATCGCACCCTCCAAGCGCTCCTGGACTCCGAACACGACGTGGTGCTCGTCGTGACGCACCCCAAGAGCGAGCACGCGTACGAGAAGATCTGGAGCGACTCGGTCGCCGACCTCGCGGCGGAGCACGGCGTCCCCGTCGTCATCCGCAACAGGCCCGACGACGAGGAGCTGTTCGCCCGCCTCAAGGAGGCGGACGCGGACATCATCGTGGCGAACAACTGGCGCACGTGGATCCCGCCGCACGTCTACACCCTGCCGCGCCACGGGACGCTGAACATCCACGACTCGCTGCTGCCCAAGTACGCCGGCTTCTCCCCGCTGATCTGGGCCCTCATCAACGGCGAGCAGGAAGTCGGCGTCACGGCCCACATGATGGACGAGGTCCTCGACGCCGGCGACATCGTCCAGCAGCGCGCGGTGCCCGTCGGACCGAAGGACACGGCGACCGACCTGTTCCACAAGACGGTCGACCTCATCGCCCCGGTCACGATCGGCGCACTCGACCAGATCGCCTCAGGGAAGGCCGAGTTCACCCGCCAGGACCGGTCGCAGGCCAGCTTCTTCCACAAGCGGGCCGAGGAGGACATCCGCATCGACTGGACCTGGCCCGCCGAGGTCCTGGAGCGCCTCGTCCGTGCCCAGTCCGCGCCGTACCCGAGCGCCTTCACCTTCCACCGGGGCAAGCGCCTCGAAGTCCTCTCCGCCGTGGTCTCCGAGGGACGCTACGGCGGCACCCCGGGGCGCGTCTTCTACCGTGAGGGGGACGGCGTCGTGATCGTCGCCGGGGCCGACGCCCGCACCGGCCGCAACCACGGCCTCGCCCTCACCCGCGTCCGGACGGAGGACGGCCGCGAGTTGCCGGCCACCGAGTACTTCACCTCCATGGGCGGCTACCTCACCAGCCGTCCCTGACGACCGCGTGAGCGAGGAACAGCCGATGGACCGGCCCGTCGTCTCCGGTGTCGCGCACGACCTCTCGGGGGCGACGCTCGCCGTCGTCGGCATCTCGACCATGCCGACCGACTGGGCGCAGGTATTCCGGTCGCTCGCGAACGCCGGCCTGACACTCGACCCGCTCACGGGCGCGGCCCCGCCGGCCCCGCCCGCCCGGGGCGTCACGCCGTCCTCCCCCGGCGTGACGCCCTCCCCCGGCACGACGCCTCCCAGCGTGCTGGATCTCAACGCCTACCTCATGTACACGGTCGGCAGGGCCGCGCGCCGCAGACTGGCGGAGAAGCTGGAGGCCCGGGGGTTACGCCTCTGGCACCTCACCGTGATGACGCTGCTCGCGGAGCTCGGCCCGCAGATGAAGACGGCCCTCGCGACCAGGCTCGCCATCAACCCCAGCGACCTGGTGAAGATCGTCGACGATCTGGTGCGTCTCGGCCACGCGCACTGCGTCCGCGACCGGGCGGACCGGCGCCGTGTCGTCGTGCGGCTCACCCCGGAGGGCGAGGCGGCCCTCCGCAGCCTCAGCGCGGAGATCGCGTCCACGGACGACGAGATCCTGGCCCCGCTCGACACCGGGGAGCGCGAGCAACTGGCCTCGTTGCTGCGTCGCGTGCACGGCCACCTGGAAAGGGCGCCGTCCGGGCAGGCGCGCCGGCGCCCCTGATCACAACCGTGACCTCCCGGTGATCGAACCCGGGAATTAATAGGTTAGGCTCACCTAACAAGAGCCGCGATGGCCGCTGCCCCTGTTCGGGGCGGGCCGGTCGGGGCCTCAGTACATCCCTGCCCGGAGACAAGGATCCACCATGCCTTCTGTGTTCACCCCCCTTCGTCGTCGCGTCCTCGTGGCGGGCGCCGCCGCGGTCTCGCTCGGCCTGATGGTGACCGGTTGCGGCTCGGACGAGAAGAAAGACGACGCGGCAGGCTCGGAGACCAAGGCCCCGGCAGGCGCTTTCCCCGTCACCATCAAGAGCGCCCTCGGTGAAGCCGTCATCAAGGACAAGCCCAAGCGCGTGGTGACCCTCGGTCAGGGCTCCGCCGAGACCGCCATCGCCCTCGGCAACGTCCCGGTCGGCATCGAGAGCTACCCGTGGGGCAGCGACAAGACGGGCTACCTGCCCTGGATCCACGACGCCGTGAAGAAGTCCGGCGCCACGCTGCCGAAGCAGTTCAACGGTGGTGAGGAGCTCGACATCGAGGCCATCACCGAGCTCGAGCCCGACGTCATCCTCGCCCCGTGGTCCGGCATCACGCAGAAGCAGTACGACATCCTCAGGGACATCGCGCCGACCGTCGCCTACCCCGACAAGGCGTGGAGCACCAACTGGGACCAGCAGATCGAGATCATCTCGAAGGCGCTGGGCCAGCCGGAGAAGGCCAAGGAGCTGACGTCGAAGATCGACAAGCAGCTCGCGGACGCCGCCGCGACCCGTCCGAACTACAAGAACGTCACGTTCTCGTACATCTACAACACCGGCCCCGGCACCCTCGGCATCTTCAAGCCCGAGGAGCAGCGCGTGTCCATGGTCTCGAAGCTGGGCCTCAAGGTCGACCCGATCGTGAACACGTTCAAGGAGACCGACGGCACCGACTCGGCGCTCATCGGCCTGGAGAACGCCAACAAGCTCGCCAAGAGCGACATCGCCTTCACCTTCTACATGGACGACAAGTCCCGCAAGGAGATCGAGGCGCAGCCCCTGTACGCGGCGATCCCGGCCGTGAAGAAGGGCGCGCTCGTCTACAGCAACGACCAGCCGTTCGTCACCGCCTCGTCGATGATCAACCCGCTGACGGTGCCGTACAGCATCGAGCGCTACCTCCCGATGATCGACAAGGCCGTCGCCAAGGCCGGGAAGTAACAACGGGTCCCCAGCGTGACCACTCTCTCCCGGATCGGCCAAGGCCCCGCCGTCGTACGGCGGGGCCTTGCCCGGCATGTCATGGCCGCCGTCCTGTGTCTCGTCCTGCTCGCTCTCGCGCTGCTCGCCAGCGTGATGTTCGGCAGCAAGCCGACGTCCCTCGGCGACGTCCTGCGGGTGATCACCGGTGACGGCGACAGCTACACCCGTACCGTCGTCGAGAGCCGCTACCCGCGCACCGCCCTCGGCGTCCTCGCGGGCCTCTGTCTCGGTGTCGCCGGAACTCTGATGCAGGGCATCACGCGCAATCCGCTCGCCGAGCCGGGACTCCTCGGCATCAACGCGGGCGCGTCCGCGAGCATCGTCGCCGCCACCGCGTTCCTCGGTGCCGCGGGGCAGCAGCAGACCATCTGGTGGGCACTCCTCGGCGCCCTCGCGACCGGAGTCGTCGTGCATGTCGTCGGCACCGCGGGCGGCGGCGGCGGACCGGTGCGCCTGGTGCTCGCCGGTGCGGTGCTCTCCGCCGTCCTCGCCGCGTTCATCCAGGCCGTCGCGCTGTCCAACCCCCGGGTCTTCGACACCTACCGCTACTGGGTGGTGGGCGCGCTCGGCGGGCGCGGCTTCGACGCCTTCTGGGCGGTCGCGCCGTTCGCCGCGGCGGGTCTGCTCCTCGCCCTGCTGCTCGCGCCCGGGCTCAACGCCATGGCGATGGGCGACGACAAGGCGGCCTCCCTCGGCATCAGCCCGGCCCGCGTCAAGGGGGCGGGACTGCTCGCCGCGACCCTGCTGGCCGCCGCCGCCACGGCGGCCGTCGGACCCATCGCCTTCGTCGGCCTCGCCGTCCCGCACGTGGTGCGGGCGCTCGTGGGCGCCGACTTCCGGGCCCAGATCCTGTTCACCGCGCTCGCGGGTCCCGCGCTGCTGCTCTTCGCCGATGTCATCGGCCGGGTCCTGCTGCGCCCGCAGGAGCTCATGGTCGGCGTGGTCACCGCCTTCGTCGGAGCCCCGGCCCTGCTCTTCGCCGTTCGTCGTATGAGGGGAGCGGCATGAAGACCGCCGACCGGACCGCCACCACGACCAGCGCCGACGGCGCGGACGGCCCCGTGGCGCCGAGGCGCGGGGCACGGCGCGCGGGCCGTGGGGTCCTGCGGATCGGCCCCTGGGTCGCCGTGCCCGTCCGCCGCGCGTCAGTGATCGCGGCCGTCGTGACGCTGCTGCTGCTCTGCGGGGCCGCCGTGGCCACCCTGTCGATGGGCAGGCTCGGCATCGCCCTGCCCGACCTGCCGTCGGCCCTCGCCGGCGACGCCACGGGCAAGAACGCCTTCGTCCTGAACCGGCTGCGCGGCCCGAGGCTCGTGGTGGCCATCGCCACCGGCGCGGCCTTCGGCCTCTCGGGGGCCCTGTTCCAGTCCGTCACCCGCAATCCGCTGGGCAGTCCCGACGTGATCGGGCTCGGCGCCGGCGCGGGGGCGGGCGCAGCGGCCGCGGCCCTGTTCCTGCCCGACGTCCTGCCGGTGGCCGTCGGCGCCCTGCTCGGAGCGGTCGTCGCGATGGCCGTCGTGTTCCTCGCCACCGGCACCGGCTTCCGCAGCCCGGGCCGGCTCGTGGTGGCCGGCATCGGCGTGGCCGCGATGGCGACGGCGCTGACGCAGTACGTGGTGTACGCGGTCGAGCGCGACAAGGCCAGCGCCCTGACCGCCTACATCAACGGCAGTCTCTCCGCCCGCTCCTGGGAGGACGCGACGACCATCTGGACGGTGCTGATCCTCGCGCTGCCGTTCGCGGCCCTTCTGGCCAGGCCCCTGAGCATCGGTGAGATGGGCGACGACCTCTCCACCGGCCTGGGCGCCCGTCCCGGGCGGACGGCGACCGCGGCGGTCGTGCTGTCGATCGTCCTCTCGGCGGGGGCGGTGAGCGTGGCCGGTCCCATCGCGTTCGTCTCCCTGACGGCGCCGCAGATCGCCAAGCGGGTCACCCGCAGCGGCGGCCCGCACCTGGTCATGTCGACCCTCCTCGGTGCTCTGCTCCTGGTCCTGGCCGATCTGACGGCGCAGCAGCTGCCGCTCTTCGACGACCTGCCGGTCGGCCTGTACACGATGGCCGTCGGCGGCGCCTACCTGGGCTATCTGCTGCTCCGCGAGTGGAAGCGCCCCGTCTGACCCCCGATGCCTCCTCGTCCGCCGTGCGATCGCGGCGAGGCGGCCGACGAGACGCCCGGCGGTGCCGTCCGGCACCGCCGGGCGTCTCGTGTCTCACCGGTCGCGCTCCCACGCCTCGGCGAACATCTCGTGGAGGGGGGCCGTCGGCAGCAGCCGTTCGAACGGCGCGCGGGTCTGGTTGCCCCACAGCGGCCGCACCCGGTAGGCGGCCAGCTTCACGGTCTCCAGCGGCAGGTGCGGGGCCTTCAGTTCGGTCCACTCGCCGGGCAGGAACAGCGTCCGCCCGGCCCGGGCCCGCTTGGCCTCCAGGACCGCACCGGTCGCGAGGAGTTCCGCCCTGGCCTCCGCGTGCGCCTTTGTCGTCCAGCCGTTCCACCGGCGCACGTTCCGGTCGGTGGGCGCGGCGAGCGTCGCCAGCTGGAGGTACAGCGCGGCCGCCGCCGTGCCGACGCCGAGTTCCTCCGCCGCGCGTGCCACCAGGTCCGGGCAGGACCGGCGGGGATCCGCCTCGTACGCGCCGACCGGGACCGCCCCGGAGACCGCCCGGCGCATGATCCGTTCGAGGCCGCCGCCGGCGAGGAGCGGCGCCGCCCGGTCCAGCTCGTCGGCGAGGCCGGTCACCTCGCGGACCCGCCGCCACGCCTCGGGGTCCGCCACCTCGGCGGGCCGCAGGAAGGCGTGACCGCCGGGTACGCACACGACCAGTGGTCCGGAGTCGTACGCGGTGATGGCGGGCAGCTCTCCCTCCTCCTTCCTGCGGTCCAGCGAGACGGGCAGCCGTGCGGGGCCGAACCGCTCGGCGATCGCCTCCGGGGTGTCCTCGACCTTGGCACCGAGCAGCTCCAGGAGCATTTCCGGCCGCGCCAGTTCGGACCGCAGCCGCTCGTACAGGGCCGTGGCACCGGCCGTCGCGGGGTCTCCGACGGGCCGTTCGGTCCACGCCCACACGAGCGCGCTCGCGATCCGGCGGACCGGGAGGCCCACCGGGGTGCCGTAGCGCGGTTCGCTGCCCGCCGGCGGCAGGGCGCGTACCTCCACGCCCAGGCCGTACGAGGGCGCCGCGAGGTCCCAGCCGGCCGCGGGCACGGTCGTGTCCTCCGCGGCCTCGTAGCCCCCGGCGAGACGTCGTGCCCACACCTCGGAGAGTCCCAGGTCCGCCTCCAGGGCGTCGGCGGCCTCGTCGTGGACGGCGGGCAGCTCTCCGACAAGACCGCGCCACACCCCGGCCATCCGCTCCACGGCCGCCTCGACCCCGCCGGGCCGCCACAGGTCCGCCGGGTCCTCGGGGACGGCGGCGGACAGGACGGCGCTGCGGCCGTCGACTCCGAGCCGTTCCCACAGCTCCTCGTAGGCCTCGACCGTCTTCGGGCTCGCCTTGTACGGGGCCTTGCGGGCCAGGGCGCGGTCCGTGTCCCGGTCGGAGCCGCCGACCAGACCCGCGACCACGAGCCGGGCCACCGACCTGCGCACACCTGTCAGTTCGGCGAACCGGGCCGCCGCCGACTCCGGAACCGGAACGGGTCCGTGCGCCTCGATCCCGGCGAGCAGGGCCCGCAGCCGGACGGCGTCGTCCCGCTCCACCCGCACGAGGCGGGCCTCCGGGACGGCCGCCGGCACGGGGTCGCCTTCGGTGTCCTCGGCGGCGGGCGCGACGAACCAGCAGTCCGGCCCTGCGTCCCACACCGCGGCGGACGCCACGGCCGTCCCGGCCTCCCGCAGGCCGTCGAGGGGCGCGGCCCCGGACGTGCGGCCCACCCACCACCGGCTGCCCGCACGGGCGAACGGCTGCTCGGCCCAGGTGTCCAGGAGCGCGAGCAGTGCGGCCCGTGCCGGTTCCGGGGTCGGCGCGGCCACCGCCCGCCAGGCGACGGCCTCGATCGCGCCGAGCAGCTGCGACCAGTCGTGCGGCGCCGCCGGCGGCGACAGCCGCCGCACCTCCTCCCCGATCGTCCCGGCCAGGCAGGCGCCGTCGGCGGCCAGCGCGCTCAGCGTCGCCGGCAGGGCCGCGTCCGGGCTCCTGCGCCAGGCCTCCGGCTGCCCGTCGACGACGAGCCCGGACAGCGCGGGCATCAGCTCGGTGTCCGGCGCGGTCCGGCGCGGCGTGGCGGGCGGCGCCTCGGCCAGCAGGGTGACCCGCCGGTGCAGGGCGCGCCGCCGCTCCTCCACCCGGGCGGCGCGCCCCGCCACCGCCACGACGGCCTCGACGAGTTCCGGCTCGGTGACCTGCGGAAGGTGGCGTGCCACGGCGGCGCGCAGCGCTGCGGTGCCTTCGAGGGCCGCGGCCAGGAGCATGTCGGCCGTCGGCTCCGCCACGCTCCGCAGGGCCCGGGAGCCCTCCGTGTCCCGCGTCCGCAGCAGGTACCAGAAGGCCGGGGGCAGGGCCACACCACGGGACACGGTGACCCGGCGGTTCCGCTTCGTCCGGCCGTTACGGGGCGAGTGGTGCCCGTCCAGCTCCCACAGCAGGCTGCCGTCGGCGGCGTACGCGCGCACGCCCGTCCGGGTCTGCGCCTCGGCGAGGACCACGTCCTCCACCGCGCCCTCCGGCGGCGCCCACAGTCCCCAGGGCTCCTGGCCCTGCCGGTCGATGCCGAAGCGGGCCTTGCGTCCGTCGATGCTCTCAAGGAGGTAGTGGTCGGGTGCGGGGTCGCGGTGCCGGGTGCGGAACAGCACACGCGTTCCGACGAGTCCGTCGCGGCTGCCCAGCGGGGAGCCGGTCAGTCCGGCGGGCAGCGGCGCGAGCTGGAGGGCCTCGCGGGCCAGGGACATGCCCTCCTCGGACGGTTCGACGGCCGGATCGGCGCTCGGGGCGCGGCCGGGGAAGTCCGGCAGCGGCGTCGCGCCGAGCCGCTCGCCCGTGACGGGGTCGACGACCTCCCATGGCTTTCTGCGGTAGACGGCGTTGGTCCAGATACGGGTGCCGTCGCCGAGTTGCAGCTCGTCCCGGTCGATTCCTTCCGTGCCGCCCGGGCGCGTCACCCGGAAGCCCCCGTGCCGGCCGCTTCCGTCGGCGGTCTCGAACTGGAAGCCGTAGGCCCCGTCCAGGCTGCCGCCGAACGGCACCAGACCACCCCAGTCGTCGGGGGTGAACGGGGCCCCGGGGCGGTCGGCCCAGATCGCGGTGTCGCAGTAGTACGGGCTCGGCTTGAGGCTCCAGCTCACCAGGAAGGAGCCGCCCACGTAGTGGACGGCGACCATGGTCGCGTCCTCCGGCACGGTGAACCGGCAGGAGCCACGGACCCCGTCGGGCGCGACGGCGACGGCCCGGTCGCGTCCGAACACCGTCAGGACCGGCCAGGTGGAGGTCACACCGATCACTCCCGGCAGACCGGCCACACCGATCAGCCCGGCGACACCGGCGGCCTCGGAGACACCGGAGGGACCGGCGGCACCGGCCACGCCCGCGGCACCGGCGGCACTGCCGGGCTCGGAGCCGCCGCCAGGGGCTTCGGCGGCGCCCGGATCCTCGGCCGGCGCGTCGTCGGTCACCGGGCCGCCGGCGAGCGCACCCTCCGTCGCCTCCCGGAGGAAGGCCGCCGCGAACTCCTCGTACACGGACTCCAGGGCGGGCCACGCCAGTTCCTCCGGCAGCCCGGCTGTGAGCGAGCGGCGCAGCGCGCCCGCCGCGGACACCTCCGCGAGGGCGTCTCCGACTCCCCCGAGGGCCGTCACCGTCGGCCGGTCGAGCAGGGTCTCCAGCTCGGCGACGGCCTCCTCTGCCCCCGCCATGCCGCCGCCCCCGACGGTGTCGACGAGTCTGCCGACCCGGGCCGCCACCTCCTGCGCGATGCCCTCGTTGCCCGGGAGCAGCGTGACCGCCGACCCGGCCCTGCGGGAGCGCTGCCTGAACCCGCGCGGCGTGAGGCCGGCGTGCACGGTCCCTTCCAGGCGGGGCCCGAACACCGGGTCGGCGGCGAGCGCGGCGAGGTCCCGCCGGGACCGCTCGCCCCAGAAGCGCATCCGGATCTCCGGCCCCGGGTCGACGACGGCGACCCCGGCCGCCAGGCAGGCGTCGAGCACGTCCGCGTCGAAGCCCTGGTAGTAGTGGCGGGTCGTGTGCACCGTCACGGCCTCGCCCGCCGCCCGCAGGCGCGGTCCGAGGCGCACGACGAGGTCGAGGAACTCCGGGGGCAGTTGCTGCCGTCCGACTCCGCCGCCGGACTGCTTCGCGTACTGGTACATGTGGACGAAGTGCCCGACCCAGCGGTGCAGTCCGCCCTCCGGCACCACCCGTCCGGCCTCCATCGCCTCCGTGGCACCGCAGCCGATCAGCGTCCGCAGCCACGCACCGCCGTCGGTGACGCCTTCCGGGAAGACCTCGACGAGTCCGGCCGCCACCTCGTCGGTCGGCGGATGGGCCGCCAGGACCGGTTCGGCGGCGGTGAGCAGCGCGTCCGGTACGGACTTCTTCCGGGCCACCGACACGATCGCGCCCACCACCCGCGCGACCTCGTCGTCCCCGTGGCCCGCCGTCCTGGCGGCGGCCCGGACCCGGCGCACGAGATCCGCAGGCAGGTCCGCCTTCGATGCCGACCACGCCGTCAGGAACGCGCCCAGGGCCGCGTACGCCCCGGCGGGCTCCAGGGTCTCGGCGAGGAACCGCTGATGGGCCCCGAACTCCTTGGCGGGCATGGCCCCGCCCTTGGCGAACAGCAGGCCGTTGGCCCGGCGGTAGGCGGGGTCCACCGGGAGTCCGTGCTCGGCCTCCGCGGCCCGCGCCGCCACGTACGCCCGGCCGCCGGGCCGGCTCCCGTAGCCGATGAGCCGGTGCCCCACGGTGTCCCAGAACCACGGCAGGTGGGCGGGCGGCAACTGCCGCGCCCGCCACGCCATCGTGTCGACGAACGCGCCGGGCTTGGTCCAGGTCCGGCTGAGCTCCGTACCCATGTACTGGATCAGGTCGCGCGCCGCCGCGGTCGCGTCCGGGTCGTGGGCGGCGACCCATTCGGCGTACGTGGTCGAGACGTGCGTCTTGCCGTCGGCGGGCAGGAGGGATGCGAGCGAGGCGATCATGCTCCGGATCGTCGCACGCGTCACCGACACCGCAGTCCGCGGTGGTGGTCCGGTCCCGGTCGCGGGAGCGGCGGTGGTCGGGGCGCCCGGCCCGCTGCATTCTGGGAGCGCTCTCAGAACGGTGGCCGCTCCGGATATCCTGATCCACGCGGACCCACAGAACCGACAAGACCCGCACAGATCGCAGTCCGTACCCCGCAGCCCGTTCCACCCAGCCCGTACCCCGCAGTCGAGGAGCGCCCGCCTTGCCCGAGCAGACCACGGGGCCCCGCCCCACGCTGGAAGCCGTCGCCGCTCGCGCCGGCGTGTCCCGCGCCACGGCCTCCCGGGTCGTCAACGGGGGCGCGGGCGTACGCCCTCCGCTGGTCGAGAAGGTGCGCAGGGCCGTCGACGAGCTGGGTTACGTGCCCAATCACGCCGCTCGCACGCTGGTCACCCGGCGCAACGGCGCGGTGGCGGTGATCATCGCGGAGCCCGAGTTCCGGATCTTCTCCGACCCGTTCTTCGAACAGCAGGTACGCGGCATCAGCCGGGAACTCACGGCGCACGACGCCCAGCTGGTACTGCTGTGGGTGGAGGGCCCGGGGGACCACGAGCGGATCGCCCGCTATCTCGGCGGCGGCCACGTCGACGGGGCGCTCGCCTTCTCGCTGCACAGTGACGACGCGCTGCCGGCCGTGATCGAGGGCGCGCGGATCCCGGTGGTCCTCGGCGGACGGCCCGCGCCCGGCATCGACCCGGCCGTGCCCTTCGTCGACTGCGACAACCGCGGGGGTGCCCGCGAGGCGGTGCGGCACCTGGTGGAGCGCGGGTGCCGGAACATCGCCCACATCTCGGGGCCCGCCGACCAGACATCGGCCGTCGACCGGCTGCACGGCTACCGGGACGTCCTCATCGACGCCGATCCCGCGCTGCTGCGCGTGGGCGACTTCACGGAGGAGAGCGGCGCCCGCGCCATGGCCGAGCTGCTCGACCACCGGCCGGACGTGGACGGGGTCTTCGTCGCCAACGATTTGATGGCGTCGGGTGCGCTGCTGACCCTGCGGGCGCGCGGCGTACGGGTGCCGGAGGACGTGGCGGTCGTCGGCTTCGACGACATGGCGTCGGTGGTCGGCAGGACCTCGCCCGCCCTGACCACCGTGCACCAGGACATCGAGGGGATGGGCCGGCTCATGGTGAAGCTGCTCATGCGGCGGCTCGACGGCACCGGGGCCGAGATCCCGGACTCCGTGATCACCCCGACCTCCCTGGTCCGCCGCGCATCCGCCTGACCGCACCTCCGCCTGACCGGGTACGGGAACGACGGCGGGTCCGGGTGTGTCACCCGGACCCGCCGTCGTTCCCGTGGGGGTCTCCCGTCAGCCGTAGGGGATGACGACCACGGAGCGGTCCGTGCCCGTCTGCAGCCGTGCGTCACCGTTGCCGATGGCGCTCCAGACCTCCAGGCGGACCGTCCCGCCGCTGAGGTTGCCGAGCGTGCCGGTGGCGGACTTCAGTCCGCGGGACTGGGCGTACTCCTCCCAGCCCGTCACCGGGTCGGTCGCGAAGTAGTGGTAGGTCTCCGTCCGTTCGAAGGTGCCGTCACCGGTGAGGTCGTAGCTGATCCGGGCCTGCTGGCCGAGTCCGACGGCCGTTCCGGCGTCGACCTGGAGGCGGAAGGCGGTGGAGCCGCCCGCCTTGAGGGTGCCGTTGACTCCCCTGGCCTCGTAGACGAGCGGCCGGTTCGGCGTCCCGTCGTGGTTGCCGCCCTGCGCCGAGGCGATGGTGTCGCTTCCGGCCGTGGCCCCGGTGGCCGTGGTGAGCGCGCCGCCGGTACGGAGCTGGAAGGTGTTTCCGGTGGACGGCTCCGGCTCGGGGTCGGGTCCCGGGCCGCCCGTGCCGGTGCCGGTCGCGGTGGAACGCGCCGGTACGGACAGGGACTTGCCGTCGGAGAAGGTGACCGTCCGGGCGGTGGAGCCGTGGTTGTGGGCCACGTACGTCCGGGCGGTCCCCTTGGCGAAGACGGCGGAGGTGGGGATGGATCCGGTGACCGTCGCGTCGGGGGCGCCGAGGGTGTCGAGCGCCGTGAGCCAGTGGTAGGTGTGGGCCTTGGACTCGCCCGCCTCCGGGGTGTAGCCGGCGTGGCCCGCGTCCCACTTGGCCTTGGCGGCCCCCGGGTCGGCGAAGGACTGGAACTCCCAGAGGATGTCGCGCCATTCGACGGCGGGTCCGCCGTTCTCGCGTTCCAGCTCGGCGATGTTGCGCCGGACGGCGTCCTTGTGTCCGCCGAGGTGGAGCGAACCGCCGGTCACGGGAAGGACGTTGATGCCGTGGATCTCCTCGGGGTTGGCGGTCCACCAGGTGGAGTAGGCGGCGCCGCTGCCCCACACCATGCCGGCGGTGTCGTGCTGGAAGGCGCCGGGGAAGACCTGCTGGTCGGCGTCGAACCAGTACTGGGCGATGGCTTCGCCCTCGGTGGTCAGCAGGTACGTGCCCAGGTCGCGGAGCTGGGTGTTTCCGGTGGCCGAGCCCCACAGGACGAGGGCGGCGCTGAGGTTGGTCGACTCGGAGGACGACTCCTGGTTGTTCCCGGCGGCGAAGCCCTGGTGTCCGCTGGCCCAGCTGTGTCCCGCGTAGACGTCGAAGCCACGGAGGAAGGGGTAGGCGCCGTCGGTGCGGCTGGGGTTGGCAGTGTCCCTGACCAGGGTCTTGACCATGGCGCCCCAGGCGGAGTCGGCCGCCCAGGCCGCGTCGTACTGGGCGACGATCGCGGCGGCGTACACGTAGTAGCCGTAGTGGAAGTGGTGGTCGTTGAGTTCGGTGTCGCTGCCGTAGGAGGCCGGGTAGCCGGTGAGGGTCTTCCAGGTCGCGTCGTACGAGAACTCGCTCGCCCCGCCGGCCGTGAACCAGTCCTGGAGCCGGCCCTTGATCTGGCCGAGGAGCTTGTCGCGGAGCGCGGTCTCACCGATCTGCTCGGCGAGCGGCACCAGTTGGGCGAGCTTTCCGAGCGCCTTGCCGGTCCAGTAGGTGTCGACGGCTCCGGAGAACGGGTCGGCGGAGTTGGCGACCTCGTTGAGGTAGCCGCGCAGCCGGGCGGGGTCGGCTCCGGTGCCGCCCGGCAGTCCGGGCAGGGTGGCGGCGGCCTTCTGGGTGGTGGTGAAGGTGGCCGCCTCCCGGACCTTCATGGTGCCGCGGGGCGAGACGTACGTGTACGGCGTGAGCGGGTCGGTGGTGTGCAGCCACTGGTGGCGGTAGAGCGCCTGGAGGGCGCCGCGCTCGGTGCCCTCCTTGGCCTCGGTGGTGAGGGTGTAGGCGGCGCGGACGGTGCCCGCTTCGTAGCTCCAGTTCACGGTGGAGCCGGTGACGAAGCTGTAGGCGTACTTCCGGTAGGTCGCGAGGGCGTCGGTGGAGGGAAGGACGGCGACGGAGAAGTAGTCCTTGCCACCGAGGCCCGCGGTGATGGTGGAGCCGGAGACGTTCCAGTCGGTGCCGCCGGGCGCGAAGAGGGCGTAGTGGTGTCCGGCGACGGTGATGCCGAGGACGTTGCCCTGGTCGGCGAAGACGGCGGGCGCGGTGGCGGTGGTGATCCGGGCGTCGCCGCCGGTGCCCTTGGCGTACACGAAGGGCATGCCGTGGCCGATGGTGGTCCGCAGGGTGCGGGCGCCGTCGGACCAGTAGGGGGTGACGGTCCAGTCGGACCAGGCGTCGGCCTTGGTGTCGGGCGAGTTCAGGCCGGTGAGGCCGAGGGTGAGGTCGCGTTTGTGGGCGAACTCGTACTGCCGCCCCTCGCCGACCACGGCGGGGATGGTCGGATAGCCGATCTCCAGGCCTCCGGAAACGGCCTGATAGGTGAGCGGATGCCCGTACATGGGGGTGGAGTAGGGGTTGTCCCCGTACCGCTGGTAGGCGAGGGAGGACCACCAGTCGTTCGTGGGGACCGGTTTGCCCTGGGCGGCGGGGGTGACCTTCGGGGTGACGGGTGCACCGGTATTGGTGGTGGGGCCGGAGGTTCCGGCCGGACGGGTGTCGGAGTAGCTTCCGGCACCTGTGGGGACGGTGGCGGCGGCGGCCGGGGCCGCGGCGGGGCCGAGTCCCAGGGCGGCGAGGGCGGAGACCAGGACCAGCGCGGCGGCCGGCCTTGTGCGGGGGGCTGGCATGAACGGCACCTCATGTCGTCAGAGAGCGCTCTCAGATCGCCGGAAACGTAAAACCGCCGAAACAACTGTGTCAAGAGGTTGAACACAGCGGGGAGTTGTAGGTGCGTCCCGTCCGTTACGCCTTCGAGCCTTGACGGATGGACTCCTTCACGGGCACGCTCCCCCCGCACGCTTGAGAGCGCTCTCAGAGCCTCTCGCTCGTTCCGGAGCCAAGGGAGGCTTCCCATGCCCATCGCCCGAGCCGCGATCACCACCACGAGAAGAGCCGCCGTCCGCCTGGGAGCGGTCGCGCTCACCGGAGCCCTGCTCGCCGCCTGCGGAGGCGCCTCGGACGACACCTCCGCCGACGGTGCGGGCGGCAAGGTGACCCTCACCGTGGATCTGTTCGGCTCCTTCGGATACAAGGAGGCCGGGCTGTACGCCGAGTACGAGAAGCTCCACCCCGGCGTCACCATCAAGCAGACGGACACGGAGGACGAGGCCGACTACTGGAAGTCCCTCCAGACCCGCCTTGCCGGCGGCGCCGGCCTCGCCGACGTCCAGGGCATCGAGGTCGGCCGGATCGCGTCCGTCGCCCAACAGCAGGCCGAACGGTTCGAGGACCTGCGCAAGTACGGCGCGGACGGGCTCAAGGACCAGTTCGCCCCCGCCAAGTGGGCCGCCGCCACCGGGAAGGGCGGCGAGATCCTCGGACTCGGCACGGACGTCGGCCCCGAGGCCATGTGCTACCGCACCGACCTCTTCAAGACCGCCGGACTGCCGACCGACCGCGAGGAACTCGCCCGGAAGTGGGCCACCTGGGACGGCTACCTGGCGCTCGGGAAGCAGTACAAGGCGAAGGCCCCCGGAAAGAGCGCCTGGCTCGACAGCGTCGGCAGCCTCTACTCGATCATGATCGGGCAGGAGAAGGAGCGGTACTACGACGCCTCGGGGAAGCTGATCTGGGAGGACAACCCCGCCCTGCGCACCGCCTGGGACCACTCCGTCCAAGCGGCCCAGGACGGTCTGAGCGCCAAGCTCGACCAGTGGTCCCCGCAGTGGAACCAGGCCTTCGCGGCCGGCTCCTTCGCCACGATCCCGTGCCCCGCGTGGATGCTCGGCTACATCAAGGGCCAGGCCGGTGATGCCGGCAAGGGCAAGTGGGACGTCGCCGCGCTGCCCGGCGGTGCGGGCAACTGGGGCGGCTCCTACCTGGCGGTGCCCAGGGCCGCCAAGCACAAGAAGGAGGCGTACGAGCTGGTGAAGTGGCTGACCGCCCCCGAGCAGCAGGCCCGGCTCTTCGAGAAGCAGGGCAACTTCCCCTCCGCCACGGGCGCCATCGCGAAGGTCGCCGACGCGAAGGACCCGTTCTTCTCCGACGCCCCGATCGGCCGGATCTTCGGCGAGGCGGCGAAGGCGGCCCCCGTCCAGGTGCTCGGCGTGCACGACCAGAACATCGCGCAGCAGATCACGAACGCGCTGAGCGAGGTGGAGCGGAAGGGGACCTCGCCCGAGAAGGCCTGGTCGAACGCCAAGAAGGGCGTCGCGAACACGATCGGCTGACCGGCGGCGACGGGCCGGCGGACGCGCGCCGGCCTACCTGCCCCTCCTCGACGCCTCCTCAGGCAGGCCTCCTCCCGTACGCCTGCCCCCCCACGCCTCCTCAGGCAAGCCTGCTCCGGAACGCCTCCACGCCTCCTCCCGCAGGCCTTCTCCCCGCTCCCCTCCGAAGGGCCCGCCCCGTGACCCTCATCGCATCCGAGAGCCCGGCGCCGCCGAGGCCGGTTCCGCCGCCCGCGCGGCGGGGATCCGCCCGGCGGGCCTGGCAGACGTTCTCGCCGTACGCCTACCTCGCCCCGTTCTTCACCCTGTTCGCGGCCTTCGGCCTCTTCCCGCTGATCTACACGGCCTTCGTCTCGCTCTACCGGGTGGAACTCCAGACGCCCGGCGAGATGGAGTGGCGCGGTCTCGGCAACTACACCGCCCTCTTCGGCGACGAGTACTTCTGGACCTCCCTGCGCAACACCTTCACCATCGGTGTGCTGTCCACCGTGCCGCAGCTCGTCATGGCCCTGGGCCTCGCGCATCTGCTGAACTACCGCATGCGCGGCCGCACGTTCCTGCGGACCGCGGTCCTCCTGCCGTACGCGACCTCGGTGGCCGCGGCCACCCTCGTCTTCGCCCAGCTCTTCGGGCGCGACTTCGGGCTGATCAACTACGCCCTCGGCCTGGTCGGCATCGACCCCGTCGACTGGCAGAACGGCACGGTCGCCTCGCAGATCGCCGTGTCCACGGTCGTCATCTGGCGCTGGACCGGCTACAACGCGCTGATCTACCTGGCAGGCATGCAGTCGATCCCCCACGAGCTGTACGAGGCGGCCGCGATGGACGGGGCCTCGCGGTGGCGCCAGTTCTTCCACGTCACGCTGCCGGGCCTGCGGCCCACGATCGTGTTCACCGTCATCGTCTCGACGATCGGCGCGACCCAGCTGTTCGGCGAGCCGCTGCTCCTCGAAGGGTCGATCTCCGGCGGCATCTCGCACCAGTACCAGACGCTCGGCCTGTACATGTACGAGCAGGGCTGGGGCTTCTTCCACCTGGGCAGGGCCGCCGCCATCGCCTGGGTGATGTTCCTGCTCATCGTGGTGCTCGTCGGGGCCAACGCCCTGATCGCGCGCCGCCGTTCCCGCAAGGAGGCCGGCCGATGACCGCGCCGACCGCCCCGGCGGCCACCCCGGCCCCGACCGGGCCCGCCGACCCGGCGACCACTCCCCCGGCCCCCGTACGCGCGCGCGTGCCCCGCCGCGGGGCCCGCAGGGCCGGCCGCACCCTGCACGCCGGTCCGCTCGCCTACGCGATCCTGATCGTCGCCGTGCTCTTCTCCGCCTTCCCCTTCTACTGGACGATCGTCGCCGCGAGCCGCTCCAACGCCGACCTGGCGAAGGTCCCGCCGGCCCTGCTGCCCGGTCCGAACCTGATCAAGAACTTCGAGGCCGTCCTCGAAGAGGCGGACATCGGCAAGGCCCTCCTCAACTCGTTCATCGTCTCCGGGTCGATCACCCTCGGCACCGTGCTGTGCTGCACGCTCGCCGGTTTCGCCTTCGCCAAGCTGAGGTTCCGGGGCCGCGGCGCGCTGCTCGCGATCACCGTCGGCACCATGATGATTCCGCCGCAGCTGGGCGTGATCCCGCTGTTCATGCTGATCGCCGAGCTCGGCTGGGTGAACCAGCTCCAGGCGGTGATCCTGCCGGGCCTGGTGTCGGCGTTCGGGGTGTTCTTCATGCGCCAGTACCTGACGCAGGCGCTGCCGGACGAGCTGATCGAGGCCGCCCGCGTCGACGGCGCCTCCACGGCCCGGATCTTCTGGTCGATCGTGGTGCCGATCGCGCGGCCCGGCATGGCCGTCCTCGGCCTGCTGACCTTCATGGCCGCGTGGAACGACTTCTTCTGGCCGGTCGTCGCCCTCACCTCGTCCGAGCCCACCGTCCAGGTCGCCCTGCGCCAGCTCGGCGGCGGCTACGTCCACGACCAGTCCGTGATCATGGCGGGCACGCTGCTCGGCACCCTGCCGGTGCTGCTGGTCTTCGGCCTCCTCGGCCGGCAGATCGTCGGCGGCATCATGCAGGGCGCGGTCAAGGGCTGACCGACGGGACAACCGCCACTCCGGTTCGACCGGCACTCCGCCCGCCCCATCCTCAGACGTCTCTCACTCCAGGGAGTTCCCACGCCATGACCGCGCTCGACGCCCGCACCGACACCACGACAGTCCTCCGCTTCCCCGAGGGCTTCCGCTGGGGCACCGCCACGGCCGCCTACCAGATCGAGGGGGCCGCGGCGGAGGACGGCCGCACGCCCTCCATCTGGGACACCTTCAGCCGCACGCCCGGCAAGGTCCGCAACGGCGACACCGGTGACATCGCCGCCGACCACTACCACCGGGTCGACGAGGACGTCGCCCTGATGCGGCGCCTCGGGGTCACCGACTACCGCTTCTCGATCGCCTGGCCCCGGGTCCAGCCCACCGGACGCGGACCCGCCGTCCGCAAGGGCCTGGACTTCTACCGGCGCCTCGCCGACCGGCTTCTGGAGGCCGGCATCCGCCCGGTGGCGACGCTCTACCACTGGGACCTGCCTCAGGAACTGGAGGACGCGGGCGGCTGGCCGCACCGGGAGACCGCGTACCGTTTCGCCGAGTACGCGGCCATCATGGCGGACGCGCTCGGCGACCGGGTGGCGACCTGGACCACGCTCAACGAGCCCTGGTGCGCGGCCTTCCTCGGCTACGGCAGCGGCGAGCACGCGCCGGGGCACACCAGCGCCCTCGGGTCGCTGCGCGCCGCCCACCACCTCAATCTCGCGCACGGGCTCGCGGCCCGTACGCTCCGGGGCGCGCTGCCCGCTGCGGCGGAGGTGTCCCTCACCCTCAACCTCCATGCGGTACGGGCCCTTTCGCAGGCCCCCGAGGACGTGGACGCGGCCCGCCGCATCGACGCGGTCGCCAACCGGATCTTCCTCGACCCCGTCTTCCACGGCCGGCTGCCGGAGGATCTGGTCCGCGACACGGCGCAGGTCACGGACTGGTCCTTCGTGCGGGACGGCGACCTGGCGACGGCGGCCGCGCCGCTCGACTTCCTCGGCATCAACTACTACTCGCCCTCCGTCGTCGGGGCGGGCGCCTCCGGGTCGCCGTCGGCGTGGGCGGGCGCGGAGCAGCACGTCAGGTTCGAGCCCGCGGCCGGTCCGCGCACCGCGATGGACTGGCCGGTGGACGCGGACGGGCTGCACGAACTCCTCGTCAGGCTCCGGGACGAACTGCCGGGCGTCCCCCTGGTGATCACCGAGAACGGCGCGGCGTACGACGACTACGCCGACCCCTCCGGGAACGTGAAGGACCCGGAGCGGGTGGCCTATCTCCACGGGCACCTGGCGGCGGTGCACCGGGCCCTCGCCGACGGCGCCGACGTGCGCGGGTACTTCCTGTGGTCGCTCCTGGACAACTTCGAGTGGGCGTACGGCTACAGCAAGCGGTTCGGCATCGTGCACGTGGACTTCGCGACGCAGCGCCGGACCCTCAAGGACAGCGCCCGCTGGTACGCGGAGGTCATCGCCCGAGGGGGCCTCACGGAGACCCCTTAGTTCTTGGCGTCCTTGACGAACACGATGCCGTCGCTGTCCCCCAGGTGCTCCGGGTCGAACGGGGCGTAGCCGAACCAGGGGGACACACGGGGTGCGGGGTGGTCGTCGCCGAGGACGGCGGCCAGGCGCCGGGCGTCGACGAGGCTGCGCTCCTCCGGGAGGGCGTACAGGAGCCCTTCGATCGTGCCCGGCTCCGGCACGCCGACCCCCTGGTGCCTGATCGTGCCCAGGGCCGTGCTGATGAAGGCGTATTCCGCGCCCAGTTCGGCACTCACCAGGGAGCCGGCGCTCCACCACTCCAGGGGCGCCCCGCCCATCCGCATCGTGCTCTTCTCCCGCTGGAGATGGGAGTTGTGGGCGTACACGAGGACCGGACCCCGTGCGGCGGCGGCGAGGAGGTTGTGGGCCATCATCTGGTCCCGTACGCCGACGAGCCGGATCAGGCGGGCCGGTGAGGTGTCGGCCATCCAGTGGTGGTAGCGCAGCAGTCCGAGGGCGGTGCGCCCGTGCAGTCGCGCCCGGTCCCAGGCGTCGCGCGAGGTCGCCGCGATCAGCTGCGGTGTCCACGCGTCGAGCAGCGCCGCCAGTTCGTCGGCGAGCAGCCGCAGTTCACCCGCATCGGCCGACCTGCCCACGGACCGGGAAGGGTCCCTCATCGCGGCGGGTTCGGTCCACCGGTCGTCGGTGCCGAGCAGGTGGTCGAGCCTCTCGGCGGTGCAGGGGAGCAGGTCCGCTTCCAGCCGGGCCGCGAGGTAGCCGTGGAGTGCGGTGAGGGCTTGCCGGGGGCTCTCGGCTGCGGTGATCTCCAGCGGGCCGTCGAATCCGGCGAAGCGGAGCCGGTCGGTCGCGGGCCGGGTCTCGTTGTGGGCGCGCATCCAGCGCACGAGTGCGCGGTTGGCCGGAGAGGTGCCCCAGCCGTGGCTGAAGCCGTGCTCCATGACCTCGTCGAGGGTGCCCTTGCCCGAGGTGACGTGGTCGTCGACGAGCAGTCCCCTGACGCAGTCGCTCTCGATCGCGATCGTCCGGTAGCCCTCCTGCTCGACCAGTTGCCGGAACAGGTCGTTGCGCAGTTCGAGCAGGGTCTCCTCGCCGTGGGTGGGCTCGCCGAGGGCGAGCATCCGGGGCCGGGCCGGGAGCACGCCCATGACGGCGGAAGCGTCGACGGCGTGGGCGGCGCTCTCGATGTCGGCGGTCTGGATGTCGACGGTCTGGATGTCAGTGGTCTTGATGTCAGTCGCCATGCCATCAACGGTATCTTTGAACCCTCGGTTGAGACTTTTACGCGATACCGTCGGGGCCATGGGGCAAAACCTTCAAAGCGCTGTCAGGCTCAGGCCGGTCGATCTGGCGCGCGGGCACGGTCTGTCCACGCAGGCGGTCAGGAACTACGAGGAGGCCGGGATCCTTCCGGCCGCCGGCCGCACACCCCACGGCTACCGCACTTACACCTCGCTGCACGCGGCGGCTCTGCGCGCGTTTCTCGCCCTGGTGCCGGGTCACGGTCACCGGACCGCGACGTCGGTCATGCGAGCCGTGAACGAGGGGGCGGTGGAGGAGGCGTTCCGCCTCATCGACGAGAGCCATGCCGGGCTCCTCGAAGACCGGCGGACCCTTCAGGCCGTGGAGAGCGCCCTCCGGGACCTCGATCCGGGCGGGGAGTCCCGAACCGCCGTCGCCTCCGGGCCGGGCGATACGTTCATCGGGCCGCTGGCGCGGCGGCTCGGCATCCGGCCCGCGACGCTGCGCAAGTGGGAGCAGGCCGGCCTTGTGAGCCCGCGCCGCGACCCCCGGACCGGATACCGCGTCTACGACGAGGCGGACGTACGGGACGCCCGCCTGGCCCGTCAACTCCGCAGGGGCGGCTATCCGTTGGAGCAGATCGCGCAGCTGATCGCCCATGTGCGGGCGGCCGGCGGCCTCGAGCCGCTGGCGGCCGCGCTGTCCGACTGGCACGGGCGCCTGTCCGCCCGAGGACGGGCGATGCTGGCCGGGGCGGCGGAGCTGGAGGCGTACCTCCGCGAACTCCCCGAGAACGCCTGACCGCGCGAAGGGGCGCCGCGACGCCCCCTCGCGCGGTCGCGGCGCCCCCGTCCGGTCCGGCGCCCCCCGTTCAGCGCCTTCCGTTTCAGCGCCGCCGGGGCACGGTCGTCACAGGCGCTGCCACAGGGCCGGGACGTTCGGCGGCTCCCAGCCGGTCTGGGCCTGGTGGCCCTGGAGACAGCGGTAGCTCGCGCCGCCGTAGGTGACGACGTCACCGGCCGCGTAGACCTTGCCCGCGGCCCAGGTGCCGCCCGGCTGCGGCTCGCCGGGGCCGGGGCCCGGGTCGACGCCGGTGGTCCTCAGGGTCAGGCCGTAGGTCTGCAGCAACGGGTTCAGCGGCTGGAAGAACGTCGTGCCGCCGGTGGAGCAGTTGCCGGAACCGCCGGAGGTCACGCCCTGGGCCTGGCTGCCGGAGATGTACGAGCCGCCCGAGTCGCCGGGCTCGGCGCAGACGGTCGTACGGGTCACCCCGGAGATGGTGCCCTCGGGGTAGGTGACGCTCGTGTTGTGCTGCTGCACGGTGCCGCAGTGCCAGCCGGTCGTCGATCCCGAGCGGCATACGGAGGAGCCGACGGGCTGCAGGACGGAGCCGGTGACCTGGACGTTCGCACCGCCGGCGCCCTTGACGTACGGGGTCGAGGTCCAGTTGGTGTTGGCGGCGACCCAGGCCATGTCGTTGCCGGGGAAGACGGAGCCCTGGAAGGTGCCCTGGGCGACCTGGTTGAACCCGCTGGTGGTGGTGCCCGCACGCCCGCAGTGGCCCGCGGTCGCGAAGCCCTGCGTGGTGCCCCGGGTGACCGCGAAGCCGACCGAGCAGCGGCCGCCGCCGCCCATGTAGTAGGCGTCGCCGCCCCGGATGTCGTAGAGCGGGCGGGGTGCCTGCGCGGTGCGGACCACGCGTACCAGCTCGCGCGGGACTCCGGCGGCCGCCACGAGCCGCTCCCCCGCACCGGCCCTGGTCTCCTCGACGACCAGGACGTTGGCGCGTACGTCGACGTAACGGACGGGTACGTCGACGGAGGCGGACCGGTCCAGGGTCTCCTTGGCCCGCTCCAGGCTGGTCAGACTGCGCGTCACGAGCCGGGCGGACGCTCCCGAGGCCCGTATCGCGGCCGTGTCGGCGGCCCGGGTGGTGGCGACGGTCAGGGTCCCGGCCTCGGCGCCGTCCAGCCACGCGCCGGCGAAGGCACCGCCCAGACCCTGGCGGAGGCGGGCGGCGGTGGCGCCCGCCTCGGCCTCGTTGGCGAGCCGGGTCAGCGCCTGGGAGCGGGTGAGCCCCAGGTCGCGCCGCATGGCGTCGAGCAGCTCGGGGGCGGCGGAGTCGGCGCCCAGGGCCTGGGCGGCGGTCCTGGCGGTCGGCGCGCGGTGCGGGTCGGGGGCGTGCGGGGCCGCGGCGGCGGAACCTGCCTGGAGCCCGGCCAGCGCCAGTCCGGCGGCGACGAGGGCGGTACACGCCGTACGGGCGTGTCGTCGGAGCATGGGGTGTCTCCTCGGTTCATGGGTGGGGATCTGCTGGAACCGTAGGGAGGACGGGATGCGGGCGGCAGCTGTCAGCCGGCCCCTGTCATCGCGTTATGCCGGGGGGCTGATGTCGCGTCACCGCGGGCTCCCCTCCCGCGGCCCCTGAGCCGGTGTCCGGCCGGCGCTGGTCGTGAGCGCCTCCGCGTGGGCGGCTCTGGTGTGACCGAGCACGGCGGCGGCCCGCCCGGCCGCCCGCCCCTCGGGATGCCAGCCGAGGAGGTGCCGCCACACGAGCGGGGCGCCGGCGAGGGGGCGGGTGACGAGCCCGGGGGTGGCGGGGAAGGTGGCCCGGCAGAGGCCGACGGCCCGCCCCACCCGCACCAGGTGCACACAGGACGCGGTGTCCGTCTCGTACACGCAGGCCGGGGTGAACCCCGCGCGCACGCAGGCGGCGGCGAAGCAGTCGCCGAAGCAGCCGTCGCCCGGCACGTCGGTCCAGGCCTCCGCCGCCAGTTCGGCGAGGTCGATCTCGGTACGGGGCGCCAGCGGATGGTCGGCGGCCAGCATCACGTACACCGGGTCGCGGGCGACCTCCGTCCACGCGAGCCGTCCCGCCTCGGGCGGACCGCTCTCCCCGCAGACGCCGACCAGGGCGAAGTCGAGCCGCCCGTCGGCGACCCCGCCGGCGACGTCCCGCTCCGACCACGAGGTGTACGTGGTCACCGGCGCCCCGGGGTCGGTGCGCGCGATCCGGTCGACCAGGCCGCCGAGCAGCGGTCCGTGCGTCCCTCCGAGCCGGTAGCCCTCCGCTCCGTCGCGCGCGAAGCGCACCGCCTCCTCCTGCAGCTCGCAGACGGCGGGAAGCACCACCCGGGCCCGGTCGAGGACCAGGTCGCCGAGGGCCGTGGCCCGCACGCCCTCCCGTCCGCGCTCGAACAGGGCGCCGCCCAGGGCTCGTTCGATCCGTTTGAGCTGTGCACTGAGCGCGGGCTGCGCGAGGCCGAGCGCGGTCGCGGCACGCGTGAGGCTCCCCGCGTCCGCGATGGCCCGGATCGTCTTCAGGTGCCTCAACTCCAAGTCCATACCGAGAGCTTGACGCCCCTGCCCCCAGCGGTCCAGACCAAAGCCGTCACGCCTCCTTCGGCGTTCCCCGGCCGGACGGAACGCCCCAGGTCACGAGGGGCGACGTCGCCGGCGAGGGAACCGACGGCGCGCTCCGGTCGTCCTCAGGGGCGAGGGGCGCCGGAAGCCGTCCGGCCCCGGGGACGCGTTCGTGCGGAAGGCAAGGGATGTCGGGTGGCGGTCACGCTCGCGGAGGAGATCATGCTGCTGTCGCTGGACGACGAGTCCGGGGCGGCGAAGGAACGGCAGTCCGCCGCGTGGGCCGTCGCGGGAGGAATCCTGCTCGATCTCGTCCTGGCCGGACGCATGTCGGTCGACGACGGGCGGCTGAGGGTGCTGGACACGACGCCCACCGAGGTGCCGCTTCTCGACGAGCGCCTCGGGCAGCTCGCCGCCTGGTGCGGGAAGAAGAGCAGGGCCCCGAAGGTCACCGAGTGGCTGACGAAGGACCAGGCCAAGGCCGTGAAGGCCACGGTCGCCAGCCTGTGCGAGCGGGGCCTGGTGCACGAGGAGAAGCACCGGGTGCTGGGGCTCTTCCCCGTCTCCCGCTATCCGGAGGCGGACGGTTCGGTCGAGCGGGAGCTGCGGGCCAGGCTGGGCGCGGTGGTCGTCGAGGGCGCCACCCACCATGCCCGCACCACGGGCCTCCTCGCCCTGATCCACGGCGCCAAGCTGCACCGCCTCGCCTTCCCCGACACGCCGCGCAAGGAGATCGCGGCGCGTCTGGAGGAGATCACGGCCGGTGAGTGGGCGGCGGAGGGCGTGCGCCGGGCGATCCGGGACATGCAGGCCGCGATGGTCGTGGTCACGGCCGCCACCATCGCGACCGTCGCCGGCTGACCCGTCGGGGCCGTTACCGGCCGGCCCGTCGAGGCCGTCGCCGGCCGGCCCGTCGCGGCCACGGCGAAGAGGCCGCCGCCGCGGGCGCAGCCCTTCGGGGGCTGCGATCTTGGTGGTCACGGTATCTCCAGGGAGCCGGTCCGGTTCGGGCGGCGCGGGCGGGGCCCGAACCGGACCGGGGCGGTCAGGTCAGCCTGAGTAGTCGTTGTTCGTCTTCAGGTTGTTGTCGATGTTCTTCGCGGCCTGCCCGAGTGCGCCCTTGGGGTCGGCACCGGCCAGCATGTCCTGGGCCGTCTTCTGGAACTCGGTGGAGATGTAGGGGTAGGCCGGGGTGACCGGACGCACCGTCGCGTACGTGCGGGCGAAGCCCACGAGCACCTCGAACTTGCCGCCCGGGTGGTAGTCCGCGATCTGCACGGCGGCTGCGTCGGTGGCGGGGATCGTGCTGGTGGCCTTGGCGTAGTCGACGAAGTACTTGGTCTGGCGGGAGAACTTGAGCCACTCCTGTGCGCCGGCCTTGTCCGAGCAGGTGGAGCTCATCGCCCACTGCCAGGAGGCGCGCCGGGCGCTGCTCATCAACCCGGCCTTCCCGGCCGGCCCCGGCGAGTACAGCAGCAAGTTCGTCTACTACTGGGTCGGCACCTGGGACTCCCAGGCCCGCCGCTGGACCCCCGACACCACCGAACCCCGGCTCATGGACTACGGCGACCACTTCACCGGCCCCAGCGGCACGGTGGACGACAAGGGACGCTCCCTCGTCTTCACCATCGCGCAGGACCGGCGCACCGAGCGCGCCCACTACGACGCGGGCTGGGCCCACAACGCCGGGCTCCCCGTCGAACTGTCCATGCGGCCCGACGGAGACCTCGGATTCCGTCCCGTGGAGGAGGTCTCCCGCCTCCACACCGGCGCACCGCTCCTGGACATCACCGCCCCCACCTCCCTCGCCGACGCCAACGACCGACTGGCCGGCATCAAGGGAGACATGCTCCACATCAAGCTGACGATGGAGCGAGGCAGCGCCGGCACGTTCGGACTCGACGTGCTGCGCAGCCCCGGCGACGAGGAGCGGACCCGCCTGTTCTACGACGCTCCCGCGGGACAGCTGGGCGTCGACAGGACACGGTCCGGGAACAACTCCAGCGCCGAGCCGAACTTCGGCATCCACAAGGGACCGCTGGCGCTCTCCGGCGGCGACCTGACACTCGACGTGTTCCTCGACCGCTCGATGATCGAGGCGTACGCGAACGCGCACAAGTCGATCACCACCCGCGCCTACCCCTTCCGGCAGGACAGCCTCGGCCTGCGCCTCTTCGGAGACGGCAGTGTCGTCAAGTCCATGACCGTCTGGAGGATGAGCGACGTCGACGGCTGATCCGGCCGGCCGACGGCTGAAAGGATTCGGGGCGGGCCCCCACGGCCCGCCCCGAGTCCGGTCTGTGCGGCGGTCACCACTGTCCCTCCCGCCACTCACGTCTCACTCACGTTCCGCTAACGCTGAGCGGCCCCTCTCCCGGGGACGGCCTCAGCTCCTCAGATGTGTGAGGACGGAACGCATGGCCCGTTCCACCGCCGCGCGCGACTCGTCGGTGGGGTCGACCAGTTCGAAGCTGTGGCGGCCGTCCGGAACGTCGACGACCTCGACGTCGGCGCCCCTCCTTTCCGCGGCGGTCAGGAACTCCTCGACCGTCGCCGCGAAGGCCGGATGCTCGCGCCCCGCCCGGGTGAGCACGATCGGCGGCCCGTCCGCCGTCCCGACAGCGGCGACGGGGCGGAAGCGGGAGTCCACGGACCGCCAGCCGGGCAGCGGTGCCAGGGCCGGGTAGTTGGCTGCCACGCACCGCAGCCAGGGCGGGGGTGCGGCGAGCCAGTCAGCCGTCAGGAGTCCGCCGGTGGAGAAGAACCAGAGTGCGATCCGGTCCTCGTCGACGCGGGGGTCGGCGCGGACGAGCGCGACGGCCTCGGCGAGGTCGTCCGCGGCGCGCGGGTAGTCGGCGATGCCGTGCAGCCGGTGGTCCAGGGTGACGCCGACGGCGCCGAGGCCCGCCGCGTACCTGCCGTACCCGAGGAGGAACGGCGTGTCCCTCGGGGTGGGGCGCTGGTCCGCGGAGACAGGGCCGCCGTGGACGAACACGATCGCGGGCCTCGGCCGACCGGTCTCCGGCAGGTGGAGGTCGACGCGCCCGCGCCGCTCGCGCGGCACCTCGGGTACGTCGAGGAGGAAGGGCTGGAGATGCGGCGGCCGTTCGTGCTCCGGGTCGCGCTCGGGCGCGGTGACGCGGTGACCTTCACCGGCCGCCGCCTTGAGCAGCACCTCGGCCAGTTCACCGGGCGCGGAGAGCATCGGCCAGTGTCCTGTGCCGAGGTCGAGGAAGCGGAACCGGTCGTCGGCGAGCGCGCGGAACTGCGGTGGACCCGATTCCACCAGCATCCGCACCAGGTCGACGCTGGAGCCGTTGGCGGTGCAGAGCACGCCCGTGGTCGGCGGTGCGGCGGCCGCGCCGGAGAGCCGGAGCGGCTCGGTGAAGGTGCCCGCCGGCTGCGGCGCGGCCAGACGTTCGAGGCGCTCCAGAGCCTCGGCGGGCACCCCGTCGGTGCTGCCCCAGCGGGACCAGGTGCCCGGCCGCGGCGGCGGGATCCACCCGTCGTCCTCGGCGTGCGGGTCGCCGTCCGTCGCCCGCGCCCGTACCCCGGGATCGGGTACGGACCCCAGCGCGGTCTCGCCGTCCTGGGGCAGGGCCGTGTCCAGGGAGACGATCCGGGTGACGCGTCCCGGTCGCCGGTCGGCGGCGGCGAGGACGGGGTGGAGCCCGTACCCGTGTCCGACGAGCACCACCCGGGGCGTACGGATGCCGTCGATCAGCCGCAGCAGGTCCTCGACATGGGTCTCCAGGCCGGTGCCGGGTCCCGCCTCGTCCCGCCGCTCCCCCATGCCGGTCAGGGTCGCCGGATACGCCTCCGCTCCCGCGTCCCGCAGTCGTGCGGCCACCTCCTCCCACACCCAGCCGCCGGTGAACGCGCCCGGAACCAGTACGAACGCCGTCATGATCGTCTCCTCGCCCGTCGGGTGAACTCCCGCCGCCACGCTAGGAACTCCCCCTGCGGGAGGTTCAAGGACGGCGACGGGCCGAAAGCCATCGCGCACGGGCCGTACACCACACTGGAGTCGGCCGGAGGGAGGCTCACACCGTGGTGTCCGAGGGACTGTGGAGCATCGGGGAGCTCGCCGCGCGGGCGGGTGCCACCGTGAAGACGGTGCGCTACTACACCGACCGCGGGCTGCTGCCCGAGGCCGGTCGCAGCGCGGGAGGGCATCGGCGGTACGGGCAGGAGGCGCTCGGCCGGCTCCGGCTGATCCGCTCGCTGCGCGCCCTCGACCTGCCCGTCCCCGAGGTGGAGCGGGTGCTCGCACGGGACGAGGCCCTGGAGGAGGTCGTGGCGGGCCAGTTGCGCGAGCTGGGTACCCGACTGGCCGCACTGCGCTGGCGCGAGGCCTCGCTGCTCCTGCTCAAGGACTGCCCGGCCGGGGAGCGTGCCGACCGGCTGCGGCTGCTCGGCGCGGTGTCCGTACCGCCGGACACGGACGCCCTCGCCCGGTTCTGGCGGCGGATCCTGCCGGTCCGGCTGCCGGGCCGGGTGGTGGCGACGGTCCTCGACTCGGTGGTGCCGGCGCTCCCCGAGGAGCCGACGCCCGCTCAGGTCCTCGACTTCGCCAGACTGCACGCGCTCGTGTCCGATCCGCGCCTCGACCGTCCGGGGTCCCGGCCGGCGCCGCCGCTGCCCGCCGGGGAGTACCGTCCCGCGGTGCTGTACGAAGGTCTCGCGGAGGCGTACGCGCTGGCCGCGGCAGAGGTGCGGGCCGGGCGCGCCCCGCAGGACGGCGGCGCCCTGGACTGCTTCGTCGGCGCCTACGCACGCGCGCGCGGGGCGGTGGACTCGCCGGAGTTCCGGCGCGGGCTCGTCCCGCTGCTCGCCGGGAGCGCGGGCCCGGTGATCATCCGCTACTGGAAGCTCGCCGCCGGCCTGTTCGCGCCCGGGGAGCCGGTCCCGGGCGCCCTCCACCACCACCTCTCGGTCGCGCTCGGCCGGCAGGTCGGGGAGGAGGCCGTCGTTCCGCCGCCGACGCACCCGGGCGGGTGGTGATCGGCGGCACGTGGGTGAACGCGCGCATGTGGTGCGGCGGAGCGGGGAAGGGGCGCACGACGTGCGCTGCACGCAGGACGACGAGGAGGTGGTGCCGGTGTCGGGGCCGACAACCGGAGAGGAGGTGGGAGCACCGTGCTGGCTGAGTCTGAACGCGCGCGATCTGGACGCGGCGGAGCGCTTCTACGGGGCCGTGCTGGGCTGGACGTTCCGGCGGGGCGGCGAGGAGCGCAAGTACGCGGTGGGTGAGCTGGGCGAGGTGCCCGTGGCCGGGATCGCGGCGGTCGCGGCCGAGCTGTCCGTACCGGTGTCCTGGACGGCGTTCTTCGCCGTGGACGACGCCGACGCGGCGGTGGCCCGGATCAGGGAGCGGGGCGGCACCGTGGGGGTGGGGCCGGTCGCCTACCCGCCCGAGGGTCGTGCGGCGCTCGCGACCGATCTGGAGGGTGCGGCGTTCGGCGTGTGGCAGGGGCGGACGGAGTCGCAGTGGCACATCGGCGAGCACTCGGCGCCCGCCTGGCTCGAACTGCACACGCGGGACGCGTTCGAGGCGGCGGTGTTCTACGGCGAGGTACTCCGCTGGGCGGACGAGGGCACGGGCCGCTACGAGGTGTCGTACGAGCAGGACAAGGTGGTGCTGCGGCGCGAGGGCGAGGCGGTGGCCCGGCTGAACAGCGGCCCCGTCGAGTCCGGTTCAGCCCGGCCGCAGCTGCGTCCGCGCTGGCTGGTGCGCTTCCGGGTGCCCGATCCGGAGGCGGCGACGGCGGCGGTCCTGGCGCACGGCGGCTCGGTGGTGCCGGGCGGGGACTGGGGCGGGGTACGCGGCCCCGAGGAGGCCGAGGGGCGCAGGGCGGTGGTGGTACGGGACCCTGACGGGGCGCTCTTCACGCTTGAGGGCGCCGAGGAGGGCAAGAGCTGAGCGTCGGCCGGCGCGGGCGCGGGTCGTCCCCGTGCCCGCACCGGCCGACACCCGGGCGACGCGGGCTCTCGGCCTGGGTCGACCTAGGCGGTGACCCCGGAGGGGGCGCGCGGTACGGCGTCCGGCTCGGTGCCCGCCGGGTCCCCGGAGGGGGCTGCCGCGGCCCGGGCGGGGATGAAGGCGGCGACGACAGCGGCCACCAGGCCGACGCCGCAGCCGATGAGCATCGCGACGCGGAAGCCCTCCTCGGACGGCAGCGCGTGGCCGCCCAGGGTGGTGGTCATCTGGGCCAGGACGACGCCGATCACGGCGGCCGAGACGGAGGTGCCGATGGAGCGCATCAGGGTGTTGAAGCTGTTGGCCGAGGCGGTCTCCTCCTGCGGGACGGCGCCCATGATGAGGGCGGGCATGGCCCCGTAGGCGAGTCCGACGCCGGTGTTGCAGATGAGCGTCACGACGAGCAGGCCCCAGGTGGAGCCCATCAGGGCGAGCGAGGAGCCGTATCCGGCGGCGATGACCAGGGCGCCGACGGAGAGCGTGACCTTGGGGCCGCGGGCGGCCGACAGCTTGGCGCCGAGGGGCGCCAGGATCATCATCATCAGGCCCGCCGGGGCCATCCACAGGCCCATCGCCATCATCGACTGGCCGAGTCCGTAGCCGGTGGCCTCGGGGAGCTGGAACAGCTGCGGGACGACGAGGGACTGCGCGTACATGGCGAAGCCGACGAGGATCGACGCCGCGTTGGTCAGCAGGACGACGGGGCGGGCGGTGACCCGCAGGTCGACGAGGGGGTCGGGGGTACGCAGCTCCCACCGGCCCCAGGCGAGCAGGACGACGGCCGCGACGGCGAAGAGGCCGAGGGTGGTGCCGCTGCCCCAGCCCCAGGTGGCGCCCTTGGAGACGGCGAGCAGCAGGGCGACGAGGCCGACGCCGAGTCCCAGCGCGCCGGGCACGTCGAAGCGTCCGGGGCCGGTGGCGCGGCGGCCGGCGGGGGCGACGCGCCAGATCAGGACGCCCACGACGACGCTCAGGGCGGCGGCGACCCAGAAGAGCACGCGCCAGCTGGCGTTCTCGGCGACGGCGGCGGAGAACGGCAGGCCGAGGGCGCCGCCGACGCCCATGGAGGCGCTCATCAGGGCGATGGAGCCGCCGAGCTTCTCGGCCGGGAGGATGTCGCGGAGCAGGCTGATGCCGAGCGGGACGACACCCATGCCGAGGCCCTGGAGGCCGCGTCCGACGATCATCGGGACGACGGAGGAGGCGAGCGCGCAGACGACCGAGCCGACGATCAGGGGGATCACGGAGACGAGCAGGACCCGCCGCTTGCCGAGGGTGTCGCCGAGCCGGCCCGCGACGGGGGTGGCGACGGCGCCGGCGAGCAGGGTGGCGGTGATCACCCAGGAGGCGTTGGACGCGCTGGTGTCGAGGAGTTCCGGGAGGTCGCCGATGAGCGGCACCACCAGGGTCTGCATGAGTGCGGCGACGATTCCGGCGAGCGCGAGTACGCCGACGACGCGTCCGGGCCGGGTGTCGGGCGTGGAGCCGTCCACGTGATGTTCTCCCTCGGTCTCCCCCAGCCGGTCCGAGGGTCGAGTGTGCATCATGCACATCACTTGCTTGATACACAAATTATGTAGGATGCATATCCGATTCGCTCAGGAGAGAATGAGCCCATGGACAAGCCCGTGGACAAGCCCACTCACCTGGTCGAGTTCGAGACCATGCTGCTCGGCCGGCACTCCCTGCTGTACGCGCCGCGCTCCCGGGCCTCCGGCGGACAGCTCGACCGCAGCGCTTACGTCGTCCTGAGCCGCATCCGGATGCACGGACCCATGTCCATCGGCCAGCTCAGCGAGGCCTTCGGCCTCGACGCCTCCACCCTCAACCGGCAGACCGCCGCGATGCTGCGCGCCGGCGTGGTGGAACGCATCCCCGACCCGGACGGCGGGATCGCCCGCAAGTTCCGCATCACGGAGGAGGGCGAGCGGCGCCTGGAGGCCGACCGGGCCTCGAACATCGACGGCCTCGAGCGCGTGATGGAGCACTGGTCACCCGAGGACGTGGCCCGCTTCGCGGCCTACCTCGAACGCTTCAACCGGGACATCGAGCGTCTGGAGGGCCGCCCCTGGCCGCGCCCCTGAGGCGCGACTCCGCACGGCTCCGCACCGCCCCCGCTCAGACGTCGGCCCGTCGCATCGCGGCCCGCCGGTCCGCCGTCGCCAGGGCGGTGTTGACGAGCGTCACGGAAGCGAAGACGACGGCCCACACCGGCCGGCCGAGGTCGTGCAGCGCGACCGCCGCCGCCCCGAACACCAGGGCCTTCACGACCAGGACGCCCGCGATCGGCAGCCGTATCCGGGCCTTGGGCGCGGCGAACAGGCCCCACACGACGGCCGCGACGGCGGGCGCGGCGACCGCGAGGACCCACCGGAGAGCCAGGTTCTCCGCACTCTCCCATCCCCACCAGGCCAGCACGGCCAGGGCCGCGAGCTCCAGCAGGAACGCCAGGCCTTCGTTGAACACGTGCAGTGGCGTGGGCAGTTTCATCGGAGCCTCTCGAACGGCGATCACGCGTGCGGGCCGCCCGAGCCTAGACGCCACTTCTGACAGAAGTCTTTACCTCCGGTCCCGGCGGCGGTAACTTCCCGCCGACGCAAGATGTTTCAGAAAGTTTCCGACAGCGTTTCCAACGGTGCCGATCCCCGCTCCAGCCAGCCCGTACGGAACCGCGCTCCCCGCCTGGAGTTGAGATGACCCGCACCCCCCTGCGGCCGCCAGGACGAGCGGTGGCCGTCCTGGCCGTCGCCGCCGGCCTGCTCGGCCTGCTCACCGCCCCGCCCGAGGGCCCCTCGCCCCGTACCACCCCGGTCGCGGCCGTCGCGGACAGCACGGCGACGGTCTTCTACTGGACCAAGACGAAGAACTGGGCTTCCTACAACCTGCATTACGCGCCCGACGGCGGTTCCTGGACCACCGTTCCGGGGGTGGCCATGGAGGCCGCCTGTACCGACTGGGTCAAGAAGACCGTCCCCCTCGGCGCGGCCACCGGGCTCCAGGCCACCTTCAACAACGGCAGCGGCACCTGGGACAACAACGGCGGCAAGAACTACGCCCTCGGCACCGGTGCCATCACCGTCAAGGACGGGGTCGTCGCCCACTCCGACCCCTGCGCGGGCACCACCCCGACCCCGGGCGCCAAGGCCACCGTCTACTACTCGACCGAGGCGCTCGGCTGGTCCACCGTCAACCTGCACTACCAGCCGGCCGGTGGCGCCTGGACCGCCGCTCCCGGTGTCGGCATGCAGGCCGCCTGCGCCGGCTGGTGGAAGCGGGAGGTCGACCTCGGGACGGCCTCCTCCCTCAAGGCGGCCTTCAACAACGGCAACGGCACCTGGGACAACAACCGGGGCTCCGACTACACGCTCGGGACCGGCGTCAGCACCGTACGGAACAACGTGGTGACGGCGAACGCGACCGATCCGTGCGCCGCCGCGACCCCCGACACCCAGACGCCGACGGCCCCCGGCCGGGTCACCGCCGCCGCCGACGGAGTCTCGGTGCTGCTCACCTGGGACCCCGCCACGGACGACAGGGGCGTGACGAAGTACCAGGTCACACGGACCGGCGGCAGCGGCGGCACGGTCGTGACCGACGTCGGCTCCACGGTCTTCTCCGACACCGGGCTCGCCGAACGGACCGCCTACACCTACACGGTGAAGGCCGTCGACGCCGCGGGCAACGTCTCCGCCGCCTCGGCCGCCGCGACCGCCACCACCGGCGACAGGCCGGCGAACCCGGCCACCGGGAAGCCGCTCGGCACCGACCCGCGCAAGGACCCGATCTACTTCGTCCTCACCGCCCGCTTCAACGACGGCGACCCGTCGAACAACCGGGGCGGCAGCCAGCACGTCAAGTCCGGCAACGCGGCCAACGACGACCCCATGTTCCGGGGCGACTTCAAGGGCCTCATCCAGAAGCTGGACTACGTCAAGGGCCTCGGATTCTCGGCGATATGGGTCACGCCGGTGGTCCTCAACCGATCCGACTACGACCACCACGGCTACCACGGCTGGGACTTCTACAAGGTCGACCCGCGCCTGGAGTCGGCCGGCGCCTCCTACCAGGACCTGATCGACGCGGCCCACGCCAAGGGCATGAAGATCTACCAGGACGTCGTCTACAACCACTCCTCCCGCTGGGGCGCCAAGGGCCTGTTCACGCCCACCGTGTACGGCGTGCGGGACAGCCAGTGGAGCTGGTACTACGACGAGAAGCAGCCGGGCTTCGAGTACGACGGCCTGACGATCGACCCGAAGACCGGGAAGTCGTACTACAACGGCGACCAGTGGTCGACGGCGGAGCCGACCGGCAACACCTGCCTCAACTGGGGGAAGCCGACGGGAGGCAAGAGCGCCGAGGGCTACACCGTCTACAACTGCCAGTGGCCGAGCCCGACGTCCGGCATGTTCCCGAAGGCGCTGTTCCACCAGTGCTGGATCGGCAACTGGGAGGGTGAGGACTCGCGTTCCTGCTGGCTGCACGAGGACCTGGCCGACTTCGACACCGAGAACCCGGCCGTGCAGAACTACCTGATCGGCGCCTACAACAAGTACATCGACATGGGCGTCGACGGCTTCCGCGTCGACACGGCCGTACACATTCCGCGCACCACCTGGAACCGCCGCTTCCTGCCCGCCATCCAGGAGCGGGTGACACAGAGCCACGGGGCCGAGGCGGCGAAGAACTTCTTCGTCTTCGGTGAGGTGGCCGCCTTCGTCAACGACAAGTGGAACCGCGGCTCGGTGAACCACTCGGCGCAGTTCTTCACCTGGAAGGAGCGCAAGGAGTACGACGCCGACGACGCCAAGGCCGCCCTGGAGATGTACGACTACGAGCAGCAGCAGGGCACGGGCAGCCAGCCCACCTCCACCAACGCCTTCCTGAACGGCAACAGCTACCACACGCCCGACCACAGCCGCTTCTCCGGCATGAACGTCATCGACATGCGCATGCACATGAACTTCGGTGACGCGTACAACGCCTTCTCCAACGGCAAGGACTCGGACGACAGTTACAACGACGCCACGTACAACGTCGTCTACGTCGACAGCCACGACTACGGTCCGAACAAGTCGAGCGAGCGGTACACGGGCGGCACCGACGCCTGGGCGGAGAACATGTCCCTGATGTGGACGTTCCGCGGCATCCCGACGCTGTACTACGGATCCGAGATCGAGTTCCAGAAGGGGCAGAAGATCGACTGCGGGCCGACCTGCCCGCTCGCCACGACCGGTCGCGCCTACTTCGGCGACCACGTCGCCGGCTCCGTCACGGCGTCCGACTTCTCCCGGGTCTCCGCGGCCTCCGGGGCGGTCGCCACCACGCTCCAGCAGCCCCTGGTGCAGCACGTGCAGCGGCTCAACCAGATCCGCCGCGCGATCCCCGCGCTGCAGATGGGGCAGTACTCCACCGAGGGCATCTCGGGCGGCATGGCGTTCAAGCGCCGCTACACCGGCGGCGGTACGGACAGCTTCGCGCTCGTCACGGTCTCGGGCGGCGCGACCTACTCGGGCATCCCGAACGGCACGTACACCGACGCCGTCACCGGCGACGTGCGGACCGTCACCAACGGCACCCTGTCGGTCGCCGCACCCGGCAAGGGAAACCTGCGGGTGTACGTCCTGAACGGCCCGGGCAAGATCGGCGCCTCCGGCCCGTACCTGAAGTAGCGGCCGGCGTACGGGGCGGGGGTCACACCCCGCCCCGTACGCGTCCCGCCGACAGGTCTTACGGGGCGTCCCGCAGCGGTGTGCGGTGCAGGGTGACGAGAAGGAGCCAGATCCGCGCCGAGACGTGGGCGGGCGTCCCCTCCACCAGGCCGTGCAGCCAGTCGGCCAGCACTCCCGCGAAGGTGGCCGCGACGGCGGAGGCGATCAGCTCGGGCTCCGGGGCGCCGACCAGGCTGCGTTCGGCGAGGCTGCGGGCGCGCAGGTCCCGGTGGAGGACGTGGCCGAGCGGACCGCCGCCCCCGGGGCTCAACAGCGTCCGGTAGAGCGGGGCGTGCGGGGCGAGTCCGTCGAAGAAGTCGACGAGCGCGGGCGGCGGGGACGCCGGGTCGGGGACGCCCCGCCAGGCGTGCAGCGCGTCCACCGCGTCACGGACCACGTCGGCGCAGGCGTCGACGGCCAGCGCCTCCAGGTCGGCGTAGTGCACGTAGAAGGTGGCCCGCCCGACCCCGGCCCTGCGGACGAGGGCGGCGATGGTGACCTCCGCCAGCGGGCGCTGCGCGCACTCGTCGAGGAGGGCCGCGCGCAGCCTGGCCCGTGTCCTGGCCGCCCGGGGGTCGGCGGGCGGCGCTCCCTGCGGCGTGGTCAACGGCTCAGGAGCACGGCGGCGAGGGCCAGCGCGCCGGGCAGCGCCTGGGCCACGAGGATGCGGCGATTGGCGGTGGCACCGCCGTACAGGCCCGCGACGACCACGCAGCCGAGGAAGAAGAGGGTGACCCGGTACCCCGTCGGGTCGTCGGCGATCAGACCCCACACGAGGCCGGCGGCCAGGAAGCCGTTGTAGAGGCCCTGGTTCGCGGCGAGCGGCGCTGTCGCGCGGGCCATGGCGGCGTCGAAGCCGGAGAGCGAGCGGCCCGGCTTCCGCTCCCACAGGAACATCTCGAGCACCAGGATGTACGCGTGCAGGGCGGCCACCAGGGCCACCAGGACGTTCGCCGTCGTCTCCATCAGGTCTTCTCCCACCGTCGCACTTCTTGGATAGATGTCCAGCATACCTGGACACCTGTCCAAGAACTGCCTGCCACCCCGAGAGGGAGAACCAAGGGCTCGAAGACGCCCATACCGACACCTTCCCGGCGCCGTTCGGTCAACAGTGCGTAACGCGAACACACTTCTCGGACAGAACACTTCCCTCCGCCGCACGAGTCTGGGATCTTGCGTCCACCCCACACATCACAAAGCCCGGCAGGCGCCACCCGCGCCACCGGGTTATCGGAGGACGCATTGTTTTCCCTCATATCCAGCCGGTTGAGAACGTCGGCCATCGCCGTCGCGGCCCTCGGTACCACCGTGGCGCTCGCCGCTCCCGCCGGATTCGCCCAGGCAGCACCGTCGGACACCGCGCCCGTCGCGGCCCGTTCGGCGGGGGCGACGACGGCCGCCACGGCCGCGGCGACGTCGGCGGCCTGGGCCGCGGGCACCCGCGCGTACCTGGTGATCACGGCCCCCGGCGGCACCTCGGCCGTGAGCGGTGCCGTGGCGACGAACGGCGGTTCGGTCTTCGCCACTTACGACGCGATCGGCGTGATCGTGGCGCACTCGGCGTCCGCGTCGTTCGCCTCGTCGATGCGTACGGTCAGCGGTGTCCAACAGGTCGGGGCGACCCGTACCTCCGACGTCCCCGCCGACGCCTACAACCCCAAGCTCCCGGCGAACCCGTCGCAGTCGGCGACGACGCTGACGGAGTCGAACCGCTGGGACATGACGCAGATCAAGGCCGACCAGGCCTGGGCGGTCACCACCGGTTCCGCGACGGTGAAGGTCGGCGTCCTCGACACCGGCGTGGACGACCAGCACCAGGACATCGCGCCCAACTTCAACGCCGCCGACTCGGCCTCCTGCGCCTACGGCAAGGCGGACACGCGCGCGGGTGCCTGGCGTGACGTCGGCACGCACGGCACGCACGTCGCCGGCACGATCGCGGCCGCCAAGAACGGCAAGGGCGTCATCGGCGTCGCGCCGAGCGTGAAGATCTCCTCCGTCCGCATCGCGGAGCCGACCAGCAGCCTGTTCTTCGCGGAGAACACGATCTGCGGCTTCATGTGGGCCGGTGACCACGGCTTCAAGGTCACCAACAACAGCTACTACACGGACCCGTGGGCGTTCAACTGCCCGGACAACGTGGACCAGGCCGCCATCATCGAGGGTGTCCGCAGGGCGCAGGCGTACGCCGAGGGCAAGGGTTCGCTCCAGGTGGCCGCCGCCGGCAACTCCAACTACGACCTGGCGAACAAGACGACCGACTCCGAGTCCCCCAACGACTCGACCCCGGTCACCCGGACGATCACCAACGCCTGCATCGACATCCCGACGGAGCTTCCGGGCGTCGTGACGGTCGCCGCGCAGGGCAACGGCGGCGCCAAGGCCTCGTACTCGAACTTCGGCAACGGCGTCATCGACATCGCGGCCCCCGGCGGCGACGGCGCCTCCGGTGTCTACTCGACGCTCCCGGGCGGCAAGTACGGCAACATGAACGGCACGTCGATGGCCTCCCCGCACGTGGCGGGCGTCGCGGCGCTGATCGCGAGCGTCAACCCGGCGTTCACCCCCGCGCAGATCCGCGACCAGCTCGGCGTCCAGGCCACCGACAGGGCCTGCCCCTCGGACACCCGCTGCACGGGCACCACGACCAAGAACGGCTTCTTCGGTGAGGGCGCGGTCGACGCCCTGAAGGCCGTCGGGGGCACCACCCCGCCGCCCGGCGCGTACTTCGAGAACGTCGCGGACGTCGCGATCGCCGACAACGCCACGGTCGAGAGCCCGATCACGGTCAGCGGCGTGACGGGCAACGCCCCGGCGACGCTGAAGGTGGGCGTGGACATCAAGCACACCTACATCGGTGACCTGAAGGTCGACCTGGTGGCCCCGGACGGCACCGTGTACACGGTCCACAACCGGACCGGCAGCGGCACGGACAACATCGCGCAGACGTTCACGGTCAACGCTTCGGCGGAGGTCGCGAACGGCGTCTGGAAGCTTCGCGTGAACGACAACGCCAGCCAGGACACGGGCCGGATCGACGCCTGGAGCCTGACCTTCTAGCACCACCTGACCCACCGACCGACCCGAGGGCGGGGCCGGAGCCGACATGGCTCCGGCCCCGTTCGCGTACCCGCGGTAACTCCAGGGGAAGAAAGTCCCTGCCAAGGGGTAGGCCCACCCCGCCCCCTTGCTATACGTTCCGTCTAACAAGCTTGTTAGACACCGCGTCCACAAGCTCACGAGCCGATCGCGACCCAAGGAGCCGCACCATGGCACGCACCGTTCGCCGGGACCACGAAGACGGAGACGTCGCCGAGCGGCTGCTCCGGTCGGCCGCCAAGCTGTCGTACGACCCCGCCGTCGAGGTCGACTGGGACACCCCCCTCGACAAGGACTTCCACGGGCAGAGCCCCGAGTGGAACTCCCTCTACGGCACGGCGTACTGGAACGAGATGACCGAGGAGCAGCGCAAGGAGCTGACCCGGCAGGAGTCCGCTTCGGTCGCCAGCACCGGCATCTGGTTCGAGATGATCCTCCAGCAGATGGTGCTCCGCGACATCTACCTCATGGACCACACCGATCCCCGGTTCCAGTGGGCCCTCACCGAGATCGCCGACGAGTGCCGGCACTCGATCATGTTCGCCCGCGGCTCCCAGAAGCTCGGCGCGCCCGCGTACCGGCCCAAGCGGGCCGTCCTCGAACTCGGGCGCTTCATGAAGACCGTCGGCTTCGGCGAGGCCGCGTACGCCGGCATCCTCGTCGCCGAGGAGGTCCTCGACGTCATGCAGCGCGACTGGATGCGCGACGAGCGGGTGGCCCCCTTCGTGCGCACCATCAACAACATCCATGTCGTCGAGGAATCGCGGCACATGAAGTTCGCCCGGGACGAGACGCGCCGCCACCTCGCCCGCGCGAGCAGGCCCCGCCGTCACTTCCAGGCCCTCGTGGTCGCCATCGCCGCGTACTACATCATCACCAGTCTGGTGAACCCCGAGGTGTACGTCCGGGCCGGGCTCGACCCCGAGCGCGCCCGCCGCGAGGCCGCCGCCAACGAGCACTACAAGGCACAGCTGCGGGCGAGTTGCTCCGGGCTCATGGAGTTCCTGGCGGACGTCGGGATGCTGACCCGGCCCGCGCTCTTCTTCTACCAGCGCGCCCACCTCGTCTGACCCCTCCGGGCCGAGCCCCTCCGAGAAGAGCCCCTCCGAGAAGAGCAGAGCAGAGCCGACGACATGACCTACGCGATCACCCAGACCTGCTGCAACGACGCCACCTGCGTCGCCGTCTGTCCGGTCAACTGCATCCACCCGGCGCCCGGTGAACCGGACTTCGGGACCACGGAGATGCTGTACATCGACCCGAAGACCTGTATCGACTGCGGCGCCTGCGCCGACGCCTGCCCCGTCGACGCGATCTTCCCCGCCGACCGCCTCACCGGGCGGCTGCGGGAGTACGAGGCGATCAACGCGGAGTACTACGCCGACCGCGCCCCGGCACCGGTCCTGGCCTCGCCCAACTTCCACCCGTGGGGCGAGCCTTCGTTCCCCCGTTCGCTGCCCGCCGACTTCGCGCCGCTGCGGATCGCGGTCGTCGGCACAGGACCCGCCGGGATGTACGCCGCCGAGGACCTGCTCCTGCACACCGGCGCCGAGGTGACGCTGATCGACCGGCTGCCGGTGGCCGGCGGGCTCCTCCGGTACGGCGTGGCACCCGACCACCCCGCGACCAAGGGCGCCGGCGAGACCTTCGCGCGCTTCCACTCCCACCCCCGGGTCCGCATGCGGCTCGGCGTGGAGATCGGCGAGGACGTCACCGTCGGGGAACTCGCCGCGCACCACGACGCGGTGATCTACGCCGTGGGCGCGCCCGCCGACCGGCGGCTCGGCATCCCCGGCGAGGAACTGCCCGGCAGCGTCTCGGCGACCTCGGTCGTCTCCTGGTACAACGCGCATCCCGAGACCGGCGCGGACGCCGTCCGGCTCTCCGCCGAACGGGTCGTCGTCGTCGGCAACGGCAACGTCGCCCTCGACGTCGCCCGCGTCCTCGCCATGGACCCGGCCGAACTCGCCGGCACGGACATCGCCGACCACGCCCTCGCGGCCCTGCGCGACAGCGGGGTCCGCGAGGTGGTGCTGCTCGGCCGCCGGGGCCCCGAGGACGCGGCGTACACGGCCTCGGAACTGCTCGCCCTGAAGCACCTGCCGGGCGTGGACCTGGTCGTCGACGACCGGGATCCGCGTACCGGCGCGGCCGTCGACTCGGCGGCGGCCGGGGAGAAGGCCGCGCTGCTGCGGGACGTTCCCCGGGAGACGGTGGACTGGACGGCGCCTCCCCCGTCGGACCGGCGCCGGATCGTGCTCCGCTTCCACTCCGCCCCCGTCGAGGCGCTCGGCACCGACGGCGTACGGGCGGTCCGGGTGACGGAGGAGGGATCACCCGCCGGTACGGAGATCGGGGCGGGGCTCCTCGTCCGGGCGATCGGCTACCGGGGCGTTCCGCTGGCGGGGCTGCCCTTCGACGAGGCCACCGGCACGGTGCCGCACGAGGCGGGTCGGGTGACGGGGCTGCCCGGCGGGTACGTCGTCGGCTGGATCAAGCGCGGGCCCTCCGGGGGCATCGGCGCCAACCGGGCCTGCGCCGAGGAGACGGTCGGGACCCTGCTCGCGGACGCGGTCGCCGGTTCGCTGCCGGCTCCGACGGGCACGGCCCAGGACTTCCGCCGGCTGGCCAGGAGCCGCAGCCGGCACCTCGTCGACGCGCGCGGTCTCGCGGCCATCGACCGGACCGAGCGGGCCAGGGGCAGGGACTCGGGGCGTCCCCGGGTCAAGCTGGCCACGGTGCCGGAGCTCGTCGCGGCGGCCAAGGGCGGCCGGTGGCGCCGACAGGGGTGATCGCGCCGGAAGGGGTGATCGTCAGGGGATGTCCGGCCCGGGACGGCGGGCCGGTACGACTCAGACAGCGGCGTCCACGGCGGCCGTCTGGCGGACCACGATCGCGTTGAGCCGGACGGCGAAGGGGACGACGTCCGTCAGTTCCAGGGTGGTGGCCTTCGCCTTCGGCAGCTCGACGGTCACGTCGGCGCAGAAGGCGAGGGCGTAGATGTCCTGCCCCGTTTCCTCGTCCTGGAGGGCGAAGAACAGGTCCCGGTAGAAGCGGGTGCGGTGCTCGGACTCCTCGTAGAAGGAGAGTCCGGGCCGTCCCTCCTGCCCTGCGAGCCCGGTGAAGGCCTCGACGAGCTCCCGCTCGACGGTCCCCCAGAACGCCGCCTCCGTGTACTCGGGCGGAAGGGCCTGCCGGACGGCCTCCTTCAGGGAGAGCACCATCACCAGGACGGGGGCGTGCTCCTGGAGCCCCCAGCCCCGGACCATCCGCACGACGGTGGTGCCGGGGACGGCCGCGGCCGCCGCCCGTATCGCCTCGAAGTCGAAGTCGACGGTCGCGGGCGCGATCGCCTCCTGGAACACCCGGTCGATCGACCGGGCCCGTTCGAGATGGTCCGGTCCCACCTCGACGACGGTCCTGAAACTGGCGGCCAAAGCTCCTCCTGTGTGATCTCGTGTGCTCTCGATGATCAGGAGGCGTCAGTATGTCGAGCGTCCGCCCGGGGCGGCGGGCGAGTCCGCCGTACGGACGGGGAGCCGCTCAGGACCTCTTGCGGGGCTTTCCGCTTGTACGGCCACGGCCGGAGCCGCCGGCTCCCTTGCGGGCCGCCGGCTTCCCCGACGTACGGGAGCCGCCGCCCGGCTTGGCGGACCTGGAGAGCTTCTGCTCCTTCTTCGGCTGCTTCTGGCCCTTCTGGGCCTCCGCGCGCCGGCCCCGGGTGCTGTTCACCGTGCGCCCGCGCACGATGCCGATGAACTCCTCCACCAGGTCGGGGGCCTCGTCGGCCGCCTGCCACGACAGGGCGACGCGCGACTGCGGGACGTCGGTCAGGGTCCGGTAGGTGAGGTCCTTGCGGTGGTGCAGCCGGGCGAGGGACTGCGGCACGGCGAGCACGCCGACGCCCGCCGCGACCAGCTCGATCGCGTCGGCGGTCGTCTCCGGGCGCTCGTCCGCCGCGCGGCCCGGCGGCCGTTCCCAGCCGAGGGTGTCGTCGAGCGGGTGCAGGACGAGCTCCTCGGCGAGGTCCTCGGCCGACACCTCCTCGGCCGCCGCGAACAGGTGGTCCTTGGGGACGACGACGACCGTCGTCTCCGTGTAGAGCGGGATGGCGCTCAGGTCGTCCCGGTCGACGGGCAGCCGGACCAGACCGGCGTCGGCCGTACCCTCCCGGAGCGCGCCGAAGGCCTCGGCGGGCGTCACGGCGAGGAGGGTCAGGGGAACGTCGGGCAGGCGCTCCTTCCAGACCCCGACCCACTTCGAGGGCGTCACTCCGGGCACGTACGCCAGCCGGAAGGCGGGGGTGCCGGAGGGGAGGTCAGAGGGGGACACCGCGGGGGAATCCGCCGTGGTGTCCGAGGGGGAAGCGTCCGAGCCTGTCACTCCGCCAGGTTACCGGTAGCTGCCGTGGTCGGAACTCGCCCGCACGCTCGATACTCTTGACACCATGACGTCGCACCAGAGCACCCAGACGATGAAGCCCGCCACCGCGGCGAAGAAGCTGGGTGTGTACCTCGAGGCCACCCCCGCAGAGTTCCAGGAGGGTGTCGTCTCGCGCACCGAACTGAACGAGCTCCAGTCGAACCCGCCCGCCTGGCTCCAGGAGCTCCGGAAGAACGGCCCGCACCCCCGCCCGGTGGTCGCCCAGAAGCTCGGCGTCTCCATCGCCGGTCTCGCGCGCGGCGGCATCACCGAGCCGCTCACCACCGAGCAGATCGAGGCGATCAAGCAGGAGCTGCCCGAGTGGCTCCAGAAGGAGCGGGCCACCCAGGCGGAGGTCCGCAAGGAGACCGTCCGCATCAAGGAGCGCGACGCGGAGCGTGCGCGCCGCGACGACGAGGCCTGATCGTTCTCCGCCACGCCTGATCGTCTCCACTTCCACCGCGCCGCACCCCGACGGGTGTGGCGCGGCGCCGTGCGCGGGAGTCATTCCCCCATGAGCGCTTCCCCCACCAGTGACCTCAGCATCGCGTCCGAGCCGCCGGTCGTCGTCGGCGTGGACGGCTCGGAGCACAGTCTCCGCGCCCTCGAATGGGCGCTGGGCGCCGCGGAGCACCTGGGATCACCGCTGGTCGTGGCACATGTGCGTTCCGACGCCCTCCAGCTCGGCGCCGCCCGCATCGCCTCCCTCGGCCCGTCGCCCGAGCTGCCCGACACGGTGATGACGGCCGTGCGGAACGTCGTCGAGGCGCGCGGCCACACCCTTCCCGTGCGGTACGCGTCCCTCGACGGGTCCGTGACCGACGCCCTCCCGGCCGCCGCGCGGGGCGCGCGGCTCCTGGTGACCGGCTCCCGTGGGCACGGCGGCTTCGCGAGCCTGCTCCTCGGATCGACCAGCCGCACGCTCGCCGCGACGGCTCCCTGCCCGCTCGTCGTCGTCCCGCACGAGGCGCGTACGGCTGCCCTGGAGGGCGGTGCCGGGGCGGGCCGGGTGCTGCTCGGCCTGCACCCGGAGGAGACTCCGGACGAGGTGCTGGACTTCGCGTTCGAGGCGGCGCTGCACCGGGGCGTACCGCTGGAGGTCATGACGGCGTTCCGGCTGCCTCCCCAGCCCGGCGCGCTCGTCGTCGCGCCGTCCCCGGCGCTCCAGGTGCCGCCGCCGCTGCCGCTCGCGGACGACATGGAGGAGCAGCTCGTACGGGAGGGGAGGCGGGAGCAGGAGGAGCGGCTGCGGCCCTTCGCCGAGCGCAGGCCCGGGGTCGAGCTCGTTCCCGTGGTGATGCCGGGGGACGCGGCGGGCCTGCTGGTGGAGGGTTCGCGGGACGCGGGTCTGCTGGTGGTGGGCCGCCACCACCGTCATCGCCTCGGATCGCTGCTCGTCGGCTCGGTCGCCCACGCGGTCCTCCACCACGCGCACTGCCCGGTCGCGGTGGTTCCACCGACGGGCCGATAGCCCCCGTGTCCGGCGGGGGACGGTCACGCCGCGTCACCGAGCGGGGCGGGGCGAGCGTGACTAGCGTGGCTCACAGGAACACGTCATCGAATCGGAAGCGAGAGTCACCGTCATGGCCGTACGACCTGAAGGCACGCCGGTCTGGACCGACGCGATGTTCACCGACGTCGAGGGCGCCAAGACGTTCTACGGCGATGTGCTCGGCTGGACCTTCGGAGAGTCTTCCTCGGAATTCGGCAACTACACGCAGGCGTACAAGAACGGGAAGGCGGTCGCGGCCGTCGTCCCGCCGATGCCGGGGCAGGACGGGGATCAGCCGTCGGCCTGGTGTCTGTACTTCGCCTCCCCGGACGTCGCCGCCACGGCGGAGAGGATCCGCAGTGCGGGCGGCACGGTCCTGATGGAGCCGATGCAGGTCGGTGACTTCGGCTCGATGTGCCTCGCGCAGGACCCCTCGGGTGTGACGTTCGGCGTCTGGCAGGCCGGCGTCCACGAGGGCTTCGAGCTGGAGGGCGAGAGCGGCTCGTTCGTGTGGGCCGAGGTGTTCACCCGGGAGCCCGCGAAGTCCGACGACTTCTTCACCGCCGTCTTCGGCTACAACTCCAAGACGATGCCGGACGGGGAGATGGACTACCGGGTCTTCGACCTCGGTGGGGACCCCCTGCTCGGACGGATGGTGATGACGGCGGACCAGTTCCCGCCGGAGATCCCCTCGTACATCCAGGTCTACTTCGCCGTGGACAACTGCGACAAGGCCGTCGAGGCGGCCCAACGGCTGCGCGGGCAGAAGGTGTTCGGGCCGATGGACAGCCCCTTCGGGCGCTTCGCCGCGATCATGGACCCGCAGGGTGCCGCCTTCACCGTGATCGACGTCAGGACCGCCGTCGGCGAGATGCCCGAGATGAGCTGACCGTTACGGAAGACCGCCCCGGAACCGCCCCGGAACCTGTCCCGGGGCGGTTCGGCGTCTGTCAGGCGCTGTCGCGGACGGCGACGATGCCGTTGAAGACGCCGACGTACGCGGTGCCGTCGGGGCCGAGGGTGATCGGCGCCCAGTTGTTGTCGTACGTGAGGCCGGTGCCGGTGAAGCGGCTGAAGGCCCGCTGGCCGGTGCGGAAGTCGACGGCGGTGAGGTACCAGGCATCGATGCCCCAGGCGTGGGGGCGCTTCTCGTAGAAGTAGAGCAGTCCGTTGGCGGTGGACAGCTTCGGGACGGTCGAGGGCGAGCGGACGTCGCTCTCCCAGACGGTGTCGCAGCCGCTGCCGTCGGCGCGGACGTCGATCCGGGTCGCACCGCCGACGACGCTGCGGCCGAAGGTGAGCGTACTGGGGTTCTCGTAGCCGTAGTTGTTCTCGACGACGAGGCTGTCGCCCCAGTTGATCAGGGAGTTGTCGGTGGTGGAGGCCCCGGACCCGAAGACCGGCACCTTGCAGACGAGGCGTTCGGCGGCGGGGACGTCGGCGCCCCTGCGGTAGACGAGGACGTTCATGCGGTCGTCGGCGTTGTCGGTGATGGCGACGTACTCGTCCCGGGCGCCGAAGAGGTCGGGGGTGGTGCCCGAACCCTGGTTCACGGAGCCGGGCTTGGTGCCGGTGCCCCGGTCGTACGCCTCGCGCCACCGTACCCGGGGGACGCCGTCGGCGTCGGCGTGGAAGCTGTACAGGGCGTGGTCCGTGACGAGGGAGACGCCGTCCTCGGCGACGGAGAAGGAGTTCTGGATCTCCTCCCCTTCGAGGCGGATCGCGCGCAGCGTGCCCGTCGCGGGATCGACGGTGCCGACGCGGCCGAGGCGGGTCACCCACCAGATGCGGCCGTCCCAGTCGGGCATGACCGAGGTGACGGGGTCGCAGACGCCGCTGGGGAAGAGGTTGGTCCAGGTGACGCAGTCGTGCGGGACGAGGGGGGTGAGGTCCCAGTCGTTCTCGACGGTGAACTCCCAGGTGCCGTCGCTCTTCTGGTGGTGGGCGATGCGCTGGATGTGCTGCCGGGAGTCGGCGAGGACGACCCGGTCGCGGTGGTCGAGGTAGAAGTAGGCGCCGCCCGAGGTGTCCTTGAAGGTCTCCTCGCCCTCTCCCGCAGGGCCCTGAACAGGGCTTTTGCCGCCTCTGCGGGCGCTGGGGAGAATTGACTGACGACACAGCTCCTGCGGCTGCGGCTTCGCCCCATCCCTATCCCGACTCGACATCTCGCCGGTCGCCCTTGCCGCCCCCGTCGTCGATCACGGACAGTGACCTTGGCTTCCGAGCGGAGCCACACGTCCGCTCTCCCTGCACGACCTCCTGATGCGGTGACAAGCCGCGTTCAGTCAGCCTCATCCGTTGACGCCGGTGTATCCGCGCGCGGCCCTGTTCCACAGAAGCCGCGAGCAGAGGTAGGCCGGTCCGCCGAGCGCGGGTGCGGCGTCCGCGAGGGCGATCGGGACGCCCAGACCCTCGGTGTTGCCCGTCAGTACGGCCGTCGGGAAGTACGCGATGAAGGCCAGCGGCAGGAAGGACGTGAACGCCTGGGCGACCGCTGTCGACAGCACCTTCAAGGGGTAGTTGCCGAACGTGCTCATCAACTCCGCGGTCCATTAGCTCCACTGCACCGCCGCCGGGAACCTGAAGTGCAGGCAGGAGAGCGTCGTGAAGACAGCCGCCTCCATCAATGCCCCTCCGATCAACGCGGCCACCAGTCGCCCGGCTCCATCAGGCCGTGCCCGACGGCGACTTCTCCATCGCCCAGCTCGCCCGCACCCTGAACACCACCCCTGCCCACGTCATCTGCCTGCTGTCTCAGCACCCTGTCGACTGGAGCCCGCTCCGATTCCGGCGTACCCAGCACACCGCCACCCGCCTGGAACAGTGGCGGCCCTGGTACGAACAGGACCATATGTCGCTCCAGGACATCGCCGATCGCGAACGAACCAGCCTCGCCACCGTGCGCCTTGCCCTCCTCAAGAACGGGATCCGGCTGCGCCCTGCCAGGTTCCATCCGGGCCACCCTCGGCGGAAGTGATCCTTCCCCGTGCATGGCGATTGTGCGACGGCTCGTGACTACTCCGGCGGTGAACCAGGTGCTGGTTGCCGGACAGCCGCCGCACGACACTAGTCGACGCCGCGCGGAGCGCTCATTCGCGTGGAGGCGAGCGTCCTGAAGGGGCGGGGATCAGCAACCGAGTCGCCGACTCCGCTCACTCGCATACCGGTGCTGGTCTTCCGTGCCATTCGATGGGGTCCCGCGTGAGTGCCACATCAGGGACGTAGGGCTTCAGAGCTCGAGGAAGGGCTGGTCGCGATTCGTGGAGCCGGGCCGGCCGGGCGTGTCTTGTTCAGCGGGTCGAGGCGGCTTCGCGGTGGCCGCTTTCCCATTGATCCATGCTTCGGCTGCGCTTCCGGTGTGGACCGGAGGCATGGCCTCGACTCGCGCGTGCCGAATGGGATCAGTCGGGTGGTCTGGCACTATGCCGCATCCTGCGCCCATGCACGGACGGCCTCGGCGGCCGTGAGCAGGTCGGCCCCGTTCGGCCCGCAACCGTCGGCATCCTCCGTGATCTACTGGGAGTGCCCCTGGGGCACTGATCGGGTACCCCAGGGGGTCGGTCACTCTCCGGGGAAAGCGACGTCGATGTCGCGACGGATGCCGTCCAGGACGTGCATGATGCTCAGTGTCTCGGCGAGCGGCATCAGGTCGGATTCCAGCCGCCCGGCGCTGATGCAGCGGGCCGCTTCGGCGGCCTCGTAGCACAGCCCACCGTCGAGTTGCGGGGAGACGAAGGTGTCGAGCAGCTCGTTGTCCCGGCCGATGAGCCGGACCGCGGCGGGTCCGTAGAAGGAGCCGTCGATCTCCAGGCGTCCCTGGGTTCCGGCGATCGAGGCCGTGGTCGGAGTGCGGCCGAAGAGGGTCGTGTTCAGGATGCCGTGGGCTCCGGACTCGGCGGTGACGAGGATCGACGCCTGGCCGTCGACACCGGTGGACGTCTTCGTGCCCACCGCCTTGACCGAGGTGAACGGCCCCAGCACCATCGAGGCGAAGGAAACCGGGTAGATGCCGAGGTCCAGGAGGGCTCCGCCCGCCAGTTCGGGTGCGAAGTGACGGTGCTGCACCTCGGGAGTCATCGGCTGGCCGTGATCGGCGATCACGGTGTGCACCTCGCCGAGCAGCCCGGCATCGAGCACCTGGCGGACCACGTCGATGTGGGGCAGGAAGCGCATCCACATCGCCTCCATGAGGAACACTTCCCGCTCCCGGGCCGCTTCGATCAGCTGCTCGGCCTCACGGGCGTTGCGGGTGAACGCCTTCTCCACGAGGACGTGTCGGCCGGCCTCGATCGCCTGCAGGGCCTGCTCGAAATGGCCCGAGTGCGGCGACGCGACGTAGACGATGTCCACCGCGTCGTCCGCGACGAGTTCGGCGTAACTGCCGTAAGCCGCCGGGATGCCGAACCGGTCGGCGAACGCGCGGGCCCGCCCGGCGTCACGCGAGCCGACCGCCACCACCTTCTGCTCGGTGTACGTCTGCAGCGCCTCGACGAAGTAGGCCGCGATCCAGCCCGGGGCTATCACCCCCCAGTTCAGAGCCGGTGCGTCACGAGGAGAAGGCGTCCGGGGTGCGGGCAGCGCCATGCGTGCCGCCTCGTGGATGTTGCCTGGCTGGTCCTGCGTCATGGGGTTCCTTCTCGGCTCTGGTACGAATGCGGTACACGTGGGAACGGCGACGCTGCCCGGGTCTCGCAGCGCGCCTGTCCTCGTGCTACCTGGGGCGGAAACCCGGCGTCCGCCACAGCGGAACGCTGAGCAAACGGCGTGCAGCAGTGGGGGCGGCCTTGCTTCGTCGTCGGGGGGGAGGCGGTCTGGGGAGGTAGCCGGGGTAGCTGGTACATCATCTCGCGCAATCGATTGCGCAACGATACGTCGGGAGCGCCGCAGGCTGTCAAGCCCGACGGCCGAGTGCCGGGGGGCGCGGTCCCGAAGAGGATCAGACGGACTCGCGCAGGACGAACCGCGTGCGCAGAGCGACCTGAGACGGGCTGACGCGGCCTTCCAGACGTTCCAGAAGCAGGCGCCCGCAGGTCGCTCCCACCTCGTAGGCGGGGTAGCGGATCGTGGAGAGCCGGGGGCGTACGAGGGAGGCGAGCTCGATGTCGTCGTGGCCGATCAGCGCCACGTCGGACGGGACCGCGAGGCCCAGCTGCTCCGCCGCTTCAAGGGCTCCGATGGCGGTGCGGTCGTTGACGCAGGCGACCGCGGTCGGCGGCTTCTTGCGGCTCATCAGTCGGCGCATGCCCTCGGCGCCGGCTTCACGGGTGTGCTTCCCGCGCACGACCAGACCGGCCGGCAGATCCAGCCCGTGACGCCGGGCGGCGGCGCGGAACAGCTCGAGGCGAGGGTCGCCGCCCGGTGTGCCCGCCGGCCCGACCAGCATGCCCAGTCGCTCGTGCCCCTGCCGGGCGAGTCGCTCGACCGCCTCGTCGACGGCCTCGCGGGAATCGGCGCGCACATGGTCCAGGCCGCTCCACTCGCTGTCGGAGCTGATGACGACCGGAATGCCCGCTGTCCGGATGGCGTCGAAGTCCTCCGGGGTCAGCCACGACGGGGTGATCACGACTCCGTCGAGGCAGCGCTTGACCACGTCGTCGAGGTAGTGCAGCTCTTCCGCGCGCTCCGCGTTCGTGTTGCAGACGACGACGTGGTACTGCCCCGGGCGCAAGGTGTCCTGCAGCCCGCGGGCCAGCTGGGCGTAGAACGGGTTGGCGATGTCCGGGATGACCAGCGCCACGGTGCGGGACCGCCCCGTGCGCAGGCTCTGCGCCACGGTGTTCAGCCGGAACCCCAGCTCGGCGATGGCCGCCTGCACCGCTTCTCGCTTCTCGGGAGCCACCGGGCGCTTGCCGCTCAGCACGTAGGAGACGGTGGTCACCGACACCCCTGCGGCACGGGCGACATCGCTCATCGTCACAGGCTGGTGCTGCATCTTCGACCTTCTCCCTCTGTGGGCCGGACACCACAGGCCCCCGCCGGACGCCGCGGCGGCGTTACAGCCTACGCATGCCGCAAACGATTGCACATCCACGACGGGCGACGGCAGGCGCGTCACCCAGCGCAAGCGGGCGGCCCGGGCGAGACGTACGCGGTGGTGCAGAACGGCTCCACGAGCGATGGAGCCAGGATCGCCCAGGTGCGGGCCAATGGCTCGGGCCGCCAGGAACGGATGACCGTTGGCCTCTGGCGGCGCGCCGTAGGAAGCTGATCGACGCGCCGGAGGCATCCCGCGTGACCACCCCGGACCCTGTCTGCGGCCGAGCTGGATCTCGTCGGGAACAACACCGGGCGGCGGCGGGACTCTCCGCGCGCAGAGGGCGTCGAACCGACGGCTCAGGTCCTCGCCATCCGATTTCCGTTCCCGCTGCACCCGCTGGACGTGGACCATCGCCTCGGACGAACTCTCCCTGCTGATGGCCGACACATTCTCGTGCGAGATCTCTTGACACGCTCGGAGGCTGCTCTCAGACTCACCTCACCGCACTTGTTAACGCAACCACGGTGAGGGCCTGGCGCCAGTCCTCGGTGATCACCAGGTCTGCGCACAGGCCGGGTGGAGAGAACAGCCGAGCGCATTCCTCTTCCTGCCGACCGCGACCGATGCGACCGGGCGCCGTCCTGGCAGGGTGGCCGTCGGCGGGGCAGGGATTGTCATCCGCACGGCCATGTCCCGGCCGCCGCAGCGGCATCTGCGCACCACAACTCGCACTGCCCCCTGCTCGTGGCCTGCGCCCAGGGCTTCCAAGGAGATTCCATGCATCTGTCCCGTTCCCTGCGGACGGCTGTCGCCGTCACGCTCGCCGCTGCCGCGGCGCTCCCGCTCGCCGCAGCCACTCATGCCGACGCCTCAAGCAAGAGCGCCACCGCCCAGACGGCCGCTGCCACCAAGCGCCCCAAGTCCTTGGTGATCGGCATCGACGGCGCGACGTTCGCCAAATTCAGCAAGGCGAGAATGCCCAACGTCAAAAGTCTGATGACCGGTGGTATGACCGCCACCAGCAACCTCTACGCTTCTCCGATGGCTCCGACCTACTCGGGACCGGGATGGTCCACGATCGCCACCGGCACCTGGCCCGACAAGCACAAGGTCGTCGACAACAGCTTCAACGGCGCCCGCTTCGACCTCCATCCCGACTACGTCACCCGCCTGGAGACTGCCGACTCATCGCTGAACACGCTGGTCGTCGGCACCTGGTCCGCCATCCCCACCACGGTCTTCGGCTCGGCCACAGACCTTCGTCTCGGCGGTGTCAGCGACACGGACACCACCACGACGGCCGTCGCCAAGCTCTCCAGCACCGATGCCGACGCCACCTTCGTCCACCTCGACAACGTCGACGAGGCCGGCCACGCCCATGGCACCGACAGCACGGAATACCTCAACGCCCTGAAGGCCGCCGACGCCAGGGTGGGACAGATCATCCAGGCGGTGAAATCCAGGACAAGCTACGCCAACGAGGACTGGCAGATCATCATTACCGCCGACCACGGCCACACGCCCAGCGGAGGCCACGGCGGAAACACCCCCGCCGAACGCCAGACGTTCGTCATCGCCAAGGGCACCGGCTTCACACCGGGATCGGTCCGCTACGACGTCAAGATCACCGACATCGCTCCTACCGTCCTCTCCCACTTCGGCATCGCCAACGACCCGACCTGGCAACTGGACGGCAAGCCGATCAAGACTCTCGTCCCTGACGCCTTCGACGCACTGCGTCCCTCCCTGCAGACCGCGATCGACGAAACCGGTCTGCCGTCGACCCTCAAGGGATGGAGGACCACCACACCGGCCGGCTGGAGCATCGACAACTCCGCCATGCCCGCCGGAGGGGTCACCGAATGGCGCGGCTGGTCCTTCGCCACCGACGAGTTCTGGACCAGCACCGACCTCGGCCAGAGCCGCGAGACCAACGTACGCGCCCGTAACGTCTTCGCCGTCGCCGACTCCGACGAGTGGGACGACAACGCACATGGCGACGGACAGTTCGACTCCACCCTCATCAGCCCCGCCTTCCCCGTGATCGGTGGCGCGCAGGCGACCGTCTCCTACGCCACGAACTACAAGACCGACGGCCCTCAGACCGGAGACGTCTACATCTCCTTCGATGACGGCACCCCCCAACTGCTCACCTCCTACCGTGAAGACCTCAACACCGTCGAGAGACTCACCGTAGACGTCCCGGCGGGGTCGACCTCCGCCCGACTGCGATTCCACTACACAGGCACCAACAGCGCCTTCTGGACCGTCGACCAGCTCGCGGTCACTCGCTGACCCCATGCACGTCAACTGGTGATCGCCGTGGCCCGCCCGGTGCCCGGCAGCGCCGCGGACGCGGAGGCGTGGCGGGACCCCGGCCTGACCCAGACGTGCGGCAACGTGACCGTGCTGGCCGACGGGGCCTACATCAACACCGGGCTTGTCGTCCCACACCGCAAACGCCCAGGACAAGCCCTCCTGCCCGATGAAGAGGAAGACACCGTCGCACAGCGCAAAGCCGGGCCCGGGGCTGGAGATCGCGCCCGCCTCGGCTCCGGCCCGGGGTAGTTCCTCCAAGGAGTCGTACGTCGGCCGGCCGGTCGAGCTCGTCGGCGATCTGATTGCGACGCTCGGGAAGGTGGTGACCACCCCGAGAAAGTCACGGTCCGGGGTCGAGGCGAGCAGCGGCGCGTGGAAGTACCTGCCGCCGAAGCCCTAGCCGACGAGTCCGATCCTTGCAGGCGTGTCCGTCATGAGTAGTCCCTGTCGTCGATCTCGTGAAGCGTCGCGGTAATGCCTCGACAGACCTTGGAGCCTGAGCCTGAGCCAGATCTACCCGGAATCCCGCATTACTGAACAGTCTGCGATGACGTTCCGCCCGCTACTTTCCTGTTGCGTCGCGACGGTGGCCAGAGCCCAAGGAGATCGGAGGAGCCCCGGAGGGAGCGTGACCGCCTGACGACGATCCGCCCTCACCGGCCGTCGGCCCGTCGAGTGGCCTGGGCTCGGCGCACGGGCCACTCAGGGAGATTCACCGGCAGCTTCTGAGCGAGAAGCCGCCGGTCCTTTTCTTCGTGGTGCGGTGGAGTGAAGCGCTTGGCTGTCAGAGCGTCTGGTGATCAAGGACGGGCACCGAGGCGGAGATTCGCGCCTTCAAGTACTGCGCAGACGCCGGCTTCGAGACACTAGCCAGCTGAGCCTTGTTCTGTGTGCGGGTGCTGATGGTGGGTTACCTGAGCGTGCGGTCGGCGGGTGGAGCCGAAGAGCGAGTGCCCGTGCTGGCGCACCAACTTGACGATGCGGCGACCGCTGCCCAGCAACCGCAACGCGCCCGCCTACACAACCTCGTCCTCGGCCGAAAGGCGACCAGAGCGCACAGCAGCCGATCACGGCCCCACTGACTCGAAGATCGTTACGGGACAAGTCTTAGCCGCATGAACGAGCGGCAGGGGTGAGGGGCCGAGACACTGATCGTCCCCTCACCCCTGCCGGGGAATGCTCCTCCCCCCCCTGGGGAGCTCCCTACTCGGACGGGGCTGGGAGCGGCCGTGGCTCACTCCCGGCTTCCGCCGTATCAGGAGGTGAGGGCGACCTGGTCGATCGTCCAGAAGGAGCTGTTGGTGCCCGTGCAACGGAAGGACAACTTGGCGGTGGTGGCGCCGGCCGGGACCGCGACGGTGAGCTTCTCGAAGGCGTTGCGGTCCGCGCGGTAGGACTGCAGGAGCTGCGGGGCGCCGCCGTCGAAGGAGATGTAGACGTCGCCGGTCTGCGGGCCGTCCACCCGGTAGTTCGTCGCGTACGAGACGGTCGCCGTCGCGCCGCCGGTCACGGCGAAGGCCGGGCTGACGAGGGTGGAGTCGAACTGCCCCGCGCCGTGGGCCTTGTCGTCCCACTCGTCGGAGTCGGCGACGGCGAAGACGTTGCGCGCCCGGACGCTGGTCTCGCGGCCTTGGCCCAGGTCGGTGTTGGTCCAGAACTCGTCGGTCGCGAAGGACCAGCCGCGCCACTCGGTCACACCGCCGGTGGGCATAGCCGAGTTGTCGATGGTCCAGCCGGTGGGCGCGGTGGTCGTCCAGCCCTTGAGGGTGGAGGGCAGGGCAAGTTCGTCGACCCGGGTGTTCAGGGAGGGGCGGAGGACGTCGAAGGCGTCGGGCGTGATGGTGCCGATCGACTTGCCGTCGAGCTGCCACGCCGGGTCGGCGCTGACCCCGAAGTGGGAGAGGACAGTCGGGGCGATGTCGGTGATCTCGACGTCGTTGCGGACCGAACCCGGGTTGAAGCCGGTGCCCTTGGCGATGACGAACGTCTGGCGCTCGCTCGCGGAGTTGCCGCCGTGGCCGCCGCCGGGCAGGTGGCCGTGGTCGGCGGTGACGACGATCTGCCAGTCCTCGTCGGCGTACGTGGAGCGGGAGGTGACGGCGTCCAGGATCTGGCCGATCTGGGAGTCGGCGGTGGCGAGGGCCGTCAGGTAGGCCCGGTGCTCGGTGCCGTAGTAGTGGCCGGCACCGTCGACCTCGTCGAGGTGGACGAAGGAGGCGTCTGCGTCGGTGGTCTTGAGCTTGGAGACGGCGGTCGTCGTGGTGTCGACGTCGTTGACGCCTCCGAGGCGGGTGTCGGCGGCGGGGCCGAAGACGGTGTCACGGATCGGGCTCCAAGTGCCTACGACCACGGTGTTGAGCGCGGAGTTGGCGCCCTCCAGGCGGGTGACGTAGTCGGGGTACAGGTCGTACCGGGCGCCGCTGAAGCCGTTGTCGATGACCTTGTGCTTGTCGGGCCAGGTGCCGGTGGCGATGGTCGACCAGCCCGGGCCCGAGGAGGTGGGCGCCATCGGGTTCGCGTAGAGGTTGCTGGTGGCGGTCATGCCACCAGCCATGAGGCCCTTGACCCTCGGCATCTTCGCCTTCTCGAACTTGGCGAAGGTCGCGCCGTCGATGCCGATCACCAGCGACTTGGGTCGCTTGACGGCGGCGGCGGCGGTGGCGGAGGACGACTCCTCCTTCTTGCCCGCGGCGTCGGCGTGGGCCGCCGCGGCGAGCGGGAGCACGGCTGCCGCCACGGGTACCGCGATGGCGGCGCGAAGGGAACGGGACAGGTGCACGGCAGCTCCTTGGGAGGACCGGTGGGTTGGCGCACGGCCGTCATGGCCGGATGTCGATGAGCCTGAACCCGACCAAGGAGCAACAGATTTACACAGAAGTCCCCGCCGGTGAACAGAGGGCGACGGCTGGTTCAGACCCGTTATGCGCTCGTGATGCGACGAGGCGGCCCGAACGCGGCGGTGCCCCTCCACCACGAGGATGGAGGGGCACCCGGAGGGAGGCATCGCCATCAGGCGATGGCCTGCTCCCACTGCTGGTTCTGGCCGCTGTTGCAGGTCCACTGGTCGAGCACGGCACCGTCGGAGTACGAGTAGTCGGCGACGTCGAGGCACCTGCCGCTGTGCCGGGCGACCAGCTGGTTGTAGCCGGCATCGCCCGTCGGCTCGATCTTCCACTGCTGCGACTTCGCGGTGCCGCAGGCGTTCTGGACGATCTTGGCACCGTCCTCGGTAGAAGCTCCGCTTACCTCAAGGCACTTGCCGCTGTTGCGGGCCATGATCTGGACATAGCCGCTGGTTCCCAGCTTCTTGAAGTAGTACTGCTGGTTGATGTCTCCACTGCAGCCCCACTGGACGATCGGAGCCCCGCTGGCGGAGTCGAAGTTGGAGACGTCGGCACACTTGCCGCTGCTGCGGACCGACAGCGTCTCCCACATCACGTTCATGCCGGTGACCTTGCCGGCCGCGGCGTCGATCGTGACGTTGGGCGAGTAGTCCATGGTCATGGTGGTCTTGGTGGGGAACTTCAGCGGAAGCCAGACGTACTGGGAGTCCTGGACCATGCCGCCCATGGAGTTGCCCCACCGGTCACCCATGTACATGTAGCTCGTCGCGTTGGTGCCCTGCACCGGGAGGACGTAGGCCGTCTGGGTGCGGTAAGTGTTCCAGTTGCCGATGTCCTTCAGACCGCTCCACGCGCCGGCGATGCTGGTGGCGGTGGCGTACTTCTGCTGGTTGGGGGCCCAGCCCGTGGCGCCGGAGGTGAGCAGGAAGTAGATGCCGTTGCGCTTGAACATCGCGGGGGCTTCTCGCATCGAGCCGGCCCACAGCTTCTTCACCTGGGTGTCGATGCCGGTGTAGTCGGCGGTGAGGCGGTAGACGTGCAGGTCGGCGTTCTCGTTGGCCGCCGAGATCATGTAGCCGGTGCCGTCGGTGTCCACGAAGGTCGTGATGTCACGGGACATGTGGCCGAGCGGACGGAAGCTGCCCTTCCAGGTGTAGTCGCCGTCCACGGTGTCCGACACGGCGACGGCGGCGCGGGCCTCGCTGTAGTCGGTGGCGCTGCCCTCCTTGTGCATCCACATCACGAACTGGCCGGTCGAGGCGTTGTACATGACCTTGGGCCGCTCGATGTTGGCGCCCTGGAGCTCCGGGTCGGTCTCCTGCTTGAGGACGTGGTTGCGGAACTCCCACGTCTTCAGGTCCGTCGAACGGTATACGGAGACGTACCGGAAGCTGTTGTCGGCGTTGCGGTCCTCGCCGAACCAGTAGTAGTACGCGCCGACCTTGACGACCCCGCCGCCGTGGGCGTGGACGGGGTTGCCCGCCGGGTCGGTGAACTGGGTGGCGTTGTTGACGCTCACCGAGGCCGCGTGGGCAGTGCCCGTGGCCCCGAGGGACAGGAGGAGGGCGGACAGACCGGCGATGACCGCCGTTGCGCCATTTCTTCTACGCGCCATGATCACTTACCTCGTGCTGTGCGGAACCGGCGCGTCTGGGTCGCACTGTCGCGGCGACCCAGACGGGCCCGTGCGGGGTGGGGGTGTGGATGCGTACAGAGGAGGCGTACGCGAAAGGCGACGGCCGACCGGCCCGGCGTGTGCGGAAGTGGCGGTCGGGGCAACGCAGCCCGTGTGCGGAGGGAGGTGGCTGCCGTGTTACGGCTGCGTGTCGCCTTTAATGTTTGCGTTAATGCGGGGTGTTGAGAGAGTCTGTGAGCACAACGGTGGCCTGTCAAGAGACCCGCTGGTAACATCCGCGCCGACGGACGAAGGAGACTTCCCGCCCTCTCCGCCCCTGGCGCCGTTACCGTTGGTCGGCCCCCTGACCTGCATGGCAATCCATGGTCAAAGCCCACTTTCCCGCCTCGGCCGATGTTCCCGCTTCCCCGCGCGACCTCGACGAATCCGGTCCGGTTCTGCCGCCGTTCACCCGTCGATGGCCT
>NZ_JBITBZ010000008.1:0-82942 GCF_044452745.1 Streptomyces sp. NPDC051822
CGCCCGGTTACATTCCGAACCCGGAAGCTAAGCCTTTCAGCGCCGATGGTACTGCAGGGGGGACCCTGTGGGAGAGTAGGACGCCGCCGAACAATCATTGTGGGAAAGCCCCGCACCTTATGGTGCGGGGCTTTTCTGCGTTCACGACCAGGAAGTCGGTATGGGCTTTCAGGCCGGCGTGACCAGTTGGGTGTCGTACGCCAGGATCACCGCCTGGACGCGGTCGCGCGTGCCCGTCTTCGACAGGATGCGGCCGACGTGGGTCTTCACCGTCGACTCCGCGAGATGAAGACGCTCGGCGATCTCCGTGTTCGTCCAGCCCTGACCGATGACCGTGAGGATCTCCCGTTCCCGCTCCGTGAGGGGCGCGAGGCGCGGGTCCTCGGGGCGCGGGGCCGCCGTGGGGGACGGTGGCAGGTGTTGGATGTACGCGTCCAGGAGTCGGCGGGTGAGGCTCGGGGCGACGACGGCGTCCCCGCTCGCGACCGCGCGGACGCCCGCGAGGAGTTCCTCCGGCTGGGCGTCCTTCACCAGGAAGCCGCTGGCGCCGGCGCGCAGGCCGTCGTACGCGTACTCGTCCAGGTCGAAGGTCGTGACGATCAGGATCCGGGTGCGGGCGCCGGTGGCGATGATGCGGCGGGTCGCCTCTATGCCGTCCAGGCCGGGCATCCTGATGTCCATCAGGACGACGTCAGGGTGGTGGCGGTCGACCAGGCGGATCGCCTCGGTGCCGTTCGTCGCCTCTCCGACGACCGTCATGTCGTCCTGGCTTTCGAGCAGCATGCGGAAGCCGAAGCGCTGCATCGGCTGGTCGTCCGCGATGAGAACGGTCGTCACGAGGGGGAGTCCTCCCGGGGGAGTCGGAGCATGACGCGCCAGCCGCCGGTCGGCAGCGGGCCGGTTTCGAGTGTGCCGTCGTAGAGGGCCGCGCGTTCGCGCATTCCCGTGAGTCCCTGACCATGGCCCTGTCCCCCGTCGGCGGCTGCCCTGCCCGTGTCGGTGATCTCCACCCGTACGTCCTTCGGCGTGTACGTGAGGAGTACGCGCGCCTGTGCGCGCGCGCCCGCGTGCTTCAGGGTGTTGGTCAGGGCTTCCTGCACGACCCGGTAGACCGTCAGCTGGGCGCCCGCGGGCAGGGGTTGGGCGGTCGGTTCGTCGTCGACATCGAATCGGATCGGCAGGCCTGCCTTCCTGACGCCGGTGATCAGGGTGGTCAGGTCGGCCAGGGTCGGCTGGGGGGTGCGGGCGGCCTCCGGTTCGTCGTCGCGGAGGACGCCGAGAAGGCGGCGGAGCTCGCCGAGGGCCTCGCGGCTCGTCGTACCGATGGCGTCGAGTGCCTGGGCGGCGCGTTCGGGGTGCTTGGCAGCCGCGTAACGGCCGCCGTCGGCGAGGCCGGTGATGACCGACAGGTTGTGGCCGATGATGTCGTGCATCTCGCGGGAGATACGGGTGCGTTCCGCCGCCGCGGCGAGCCGGACCTCCTGGTCCCGCTCGATCTCCAGGCGGCGGGCCCGGTCGACGAGGCCCGCCGTGTAGTCCTTCCGGGAGCGGACCGCGATGCCGAGGAGGGTGACGAGGGCGTACGCCCACAGGGTGGGGACGACGCGCTGGTCCCAGCTCTCCTGGGGATAGCGGACCGCGCCCGTCACGAGCGGCGGAAGGATCAGGACGAGGGTCCACAGGAGTGCGCGGGGCGGGCGGGTGAGCGCGATGTGGAAGACCGGGATCATCTGGAGGTAGCCGGCCTGGAGGAAGGCTCCGGAGACGTCGCTGACGAGCGCCGCGCAGGCCATGACGGCGAGGACGGCCACGGGATGGCGGCGGCGCCAGTAGAGCGGCAGGGCGAAGGCCAGGCTGAGGACGACCACCAGCCAGACCGGAACGGTCGGGACGCGGGCGATGTTGCGCCAGCCACCGGACGCGTCCACGAGCGCCGCCGTCGTCCACAGGACGGTCAGCGTGGTGTCCCACACCCAGGGGCGCCCGCTGTCGAAGGCGCGGAGCCGGGCGAGGAGGCGTTGGACGTGCCTGCTGAGGCCGGTCGGACTTGTCGGCCCCGCCGGCTCGGTCGGATGCGGTGTCTCCTTCGTGGTCACCCCGTCATCATCCTCATACGTCGCGGCGCTTGAGCAGCCAGGCCGGGAGGAGGAGGCTCGCGGCCGCCCAGCAGAGCAGGGCGAGCAGGGCGGCGCCGGGGGAGGCCGCGCCCGGCAGGGGGGTCGCGGAGCCGAGGGCGCCGGCCGCCTGGGTGGGGAAGTACCGCATGGCCGTGTCCATCGCCTCGTACGGGAGCATCCCGAGGATCTCGGGCACGATCAGGACTCCGCCGACGAAGGCGCCGATCGCGCCCGGCACCGAGCGGAGGGTGGCTCCGAGGCCGAGGGCGAGGACGCCGAGGAGGGTGACGCCGGCGGCGTTGCCCGCGATGGCGGTGAGGACCCCGTCGTCGGTGAGGGAGGCCGCCTGGTCGGTGTCGGAGAGGAAGACCTGGGCGGTGAGGAAGGTCAACAGGGCGGTGAGGAACGAGAGGGTGAAGACGGTGGTGGTGAAGACCGCGGCCTTGGCCCACAGGACGGGGGCGCGGCGCGGGACGGCGGTCAGCGAGGCGCGGATCATGCCCGTCGCGTACTCGCCCGCCGTGACGAGGATGCCGAGGACGGCCAGGGCGATCCCGCCGAGCTGGGAACCGTAGAGGCTGAGGACGACGGTGTCGACGTCGGAGTCGCCGCCGTCCGAGGTGTACGTGGCGCCCATGAGGATGCCGACGCCGAGGAGGAGGGCCGCAGAGGTGAGGACGGTGGTCCAGGTGGAGCGGACGGTCCACAGTTTGTGCCACTCGGAGCGGAGTACGCGCGCGTGGGTGAGGGCCGGCATCGTCATGCGGGGGCTCCCTGGTATTCGACGGAGTCGTGGGTGAGGGCCATGAACGCCTGCTCCAGGGAGGGTGCCTGGGGGGTGAGTTCGTGGAGGGGGACGCCGTGGGCGGCGGCCGCGCGGCCGATCTCCGGAGCGTCCGGGCCGGTGACGAGGAGGGTGTCGGGGGCCTCCACGGTGAACCCGGCGCCCGGCAGCAGGGTCCGCAGCCGGTTCGCCTCGGGGGAGACGACCTTGACGGAGGCGCCGCCGGAGGTGCGTACGAGCTCGTCGACCGTGGTGTCGGCGAGGAGCCGGCCCTTGCCGATGACGATCAGGTGGTCGGCGGTGAGCGCCATCTCGCTCATGAGGTGGGAGGAGACGAGGACGGTTCGGCCCTCGGCGGCCAGGGACCTGAGGAGGGTGCGGATCCAGAGCACTCCCTCCGGGTCGAGGCCGTTGACCGGCTCGTCGAGGATGACGGTGGCCGGGTCGCCGAGGAGTGCGGCGGCGATGCCGAGGCGCTGGCCCATGCCGAGGGAGAACCCTTTGACGCGCTTGCGGGCGACGGCGGTGAGGCCGGCGAGGGCCAGAACCCGCTCCACGCGCGCGTGGGGGATGCCGTGGGTGTGGGCGAGGGCCATCAGGTGGTGGTACGCCGAGCGGCCCGGGTGCACGGAACGGGCTTCGAGGAGGGCGCCGACGCGGGTCAGCGGGGCGGTGTGGGCGGCGTACGGGAGGCCGTCGATCGTGGCGTGGCCGCGGGTGGGGGCGTCGAGGCCGAGGATCATGCGGAGGGTGGTCGACTTGCCGGCTCCGTTGGGGCCGAGGAAGCCGGTGACGGCGCCGGGGCGGACGGTGAAACCGAGGTCCTGGACGACGGTGGTGTCGCCGTACCGCTTGGTGAGGTTCTCTGCTCGGATCATGCTTCCGACGTTAGGGAGCGGGCGGCGGCCGGACGTCCGACCGGGGGAGGGAACGTCGGCTGCCGTGTAGTACCGGGGTACGACGACGCACAAAAGGCGTTGTCAGGTGGTGCGGCCGTGGGGAGGATCTGCCTCATGGACTATTCAGTACGTGCCGTCCGCGCCGACGAGTGGCAGCGGATCCGCGAGCTCCGGCTCGCGGCCCTCCAGGACCCCGTCGCGCACCTCGCCTTCCTCGAGACGTACGAGGTCGCGGCCGAGCGCCCGGACTCCTTCTGGCAGGAGCGGGCCGCGGGGGCCGCCGAGGACGGGCCGGGCGCCGTGCGCCAGTTCGTCGCGGAGGCGCCGGACGGGCGCTGGGTGGGCACGGTGTCGGTGCTGGTGGAGCGGGCAGGGACGGTGTCGTTCTTCGACGACGTCCCCGAGGTCGAGCAGACGCATGTCGTCGGGGTGTTCGTACGGGACGAGGCGCGCGGCACCGGGGTGATCGACGCGCTGTTCGAGGCGGCGGCCGAGTGGTCGTGGTCGCTGACGGAGCCGCGGATCGAGCGGGCGCGGCTGTACGTGCACGCCGAGAACGTCCGGGCCCAGGCGGTGTACCGGAGACTCGGATACGTGCCGACCGGGGCGCCGGTCGCCCTGCGCGGGAGCGAGGTGGCGAACGAGCTGGAGCACGAGCTGCTGCGGCCGGTCTGAGCGGCGGGTCCTCAGCGGTTGAGCCGGCGGGTCCTCAGCGGCTGAGGGAGTCCTCCGGCCAGCGCGAGCGGGCCTGTTCGGCGGAGCGCATCAGGGCCAGGGTCGGGAGGCCCTGCCCGTGGCCGGTGGCGAGGAGCTGCGGGAGCTGCGGGAGCGGGGCCACGGCGGCGACGTCGTCGAGGACGAGCGTCAGTGGTGGGTCGAGCCGACCGTCGGATGACCGTGCGGCCACGCGGCGGCCGTGCTCGACCACGCTTGCGGCGAGCGCCGTCAGGAGCGGCATCGCGCCGGGGTGGGTGCGGGGATCCTCGATCGGTTCCCCCACCACGTACAGCGTGCCCCCTTCGGGGACGAAAGATGCCAGCGCCAGCGAATCCGTTCGGTTCGGGGTGCAGGCCTCCCTGATGTGGATCGAGGAGAGTGCCGCCAGCGCACGGGCCGTCAGTTCCTGGGCGAGCCGGCGGCTTTCGGGGTGTGCCGTCAGGGCCGATTCCAGGAGGCCGGCGTGGCCCGACGCCGCCTTGGGGTGGCTGCGGAGGATGCGTACCGGCTCGTGGGCGCCGGCGCCCTGCGCCCAGCGGTGGACCTGGCGGAAGGGGCGCCCGTCGACGGCGGCCGCGTGCAGCCAGCAGCGCAGGAGCGTTTCCGCGGTGTCGGCGGTGGCCGCGTCCAGTCGGGAGTGCGGGCGGACGGGGGCGAGCAGGGCCACGGCCCGCTGCGCGGCCACGTCCGCGTCCTCGCAGTGCTCGGACGGGGACCAGTGGAGCCGGGCGGGGGTGTCGCACAGGTGGCCGGGGTCGTGGACCAGGACCGGGCCGAGCTTGCCGCGCGCGTCCTTCGTCGCCGACCAGACGGTGGGGTCGGAGGTGACGACGAGGACGGGGCCCTCTGCGTCCCGGACCGCCTGCACGGCGGCGGGGTGACGGGTTTCCCGGGGGCCGTAGACGGTACGGGGTGATGCTGCCGGGGCGGGGGCGGCGACTGGGTCGGGCGCGACGACGGGGTCGGGCGCGACGACTGGGTCGGGTGAGGCGGGCGGTGCGGGAACGACGGGCGTCGGTGTCGGCTCGGCCGGTGCCGGTGCCGGGGGTGTTTCCGTGCGCGGTGGGGTGACCCGTACGGGCTCGGGCGGTGCGGGCGCGGTCAGGTCGTCCCGTAGGGGAGCCGGGTGGGTGTGGCCGTACGCTCCCGCCTTCCTGTTCGTCCTGACCGCTCTCCAGCGGGCCAGCGTGCCCAGCGCGAAGATGGCGAGGACCAGCAGGATCATCGCCTCGCCGATCAGCAGGCCCCAGAAGAGGCCGTACCCCGAGAGCTGTCCCGGTGGGGTGGCCGGCCAGGCGGCCGGGAGGTCCGTCGGGGCGGTCACCAGGGAGCGGAGGGCCGACGGCGTGCCCGTGAGGGTGATGCCTTCCGGCCAGGCGCCGTGGGAGAGGAGACCGGCCAGGCCGGTCGCCGTCCACACCAGGACCGTGAGGCAGAGGAGGAGCCCGAAGAGGCTGAGCAGCAGCCCGTCGGAGATGCCTCCGCCGCCTCCCTTCCGTGCCGTTTCCATGCGTCTATGCCACCGTCGACTGCGAAGTGCCGTTCAGCTGCTGCTCGATGAGGATCGCCCGCTGTTCCGTCTCCCACTCCAGTTCGGGGTCGGTGACCGAGGACTCGGTCATGGCACGGTCCGTGTAGACGAGCGGGCGTTCCTTCTCGGTGATGAGGTGCTTGACGACCTGGACGTTTCCGTTGACGTCCCAGACCGCGATGCCGGGGGTGAGGGTCGGGATGATCTCGACCGCCCAGCGGGGCAGGCCGAGGACCCGGCCCGTCATGCGTGCCTCGTCGGCCTTCTGGGCGTAGATGGTCCGGGTGGAGGCCATCTTGAGGATCGCCGCCGCTTCCTTGGCGGCCGCTCCGTCGACGACGTCGGAGAGGTGGTGGACGACGGCGACGAACGACAGGCCGAGGCGGCGGCCGAACTTGAGCAGCCGCTGGAAGAGTTGGGCGACGAACGGGCTGTTGATGATGTGCCAGGCCTCCTCGACGAGGAAGATGCGCTTCTTCCGGTCGGGGCGGATCCAGGTGTGTTCCAGCCAGACGCCGACGATCGCCATGAGGATGGGCATGGCGATGGAGTTGCGGTCGATGTGGGAGAGGTCGAAGACGATCAGGGGCGCGTCGAGGTCGATGCCGACGGTCGTCGGGCCGTCGAACATGCCGCGCAGGTCGCCGTCGACGAGCCGGTCGAGGACGAGGGCGACGTCCAGGCCCCAGGCGCGGACGTCGTCTATGTCGACGTTCATCGCCTCGGCCGATTCGGCCTTGGGGTGGCGGAGCTGCTCGACGATGTCCGTGAGGATCGGCTGACGGTCCGTCTTGTGCTCAGTGACGTAGGCGTGGGCGACCTTGAGCGCGAAGCCGGCGCGCTCGTCGAGGCCGTGGCCCATCGCCACCTCGATGATCGTACGGAGCAGGGCGAGCTGTCCGGTCGTGGTGATCGACGGGTCGAGCGGGTTGAGGCGGATCCCGGAGTCGTTGGCGACCATAGGGTCCAGGCGGATGGGGGTTATCCCCAGCTCCTGGGCGATGAGGTTCCACTCGCCGACGCCGTCCTCGCCCTGGGCGTCGAGGACGACGACCTGCCGGTCGCGGAAGCGGAGCTGGCGGAGCACGTACGTCTTCTCCAGCGCCGACTTGCCGTTGCCGGACTCGCCGAGGACCAGCCAGTGCGGGGCGGGGAGCTGCTGCCCGTACAGCTGGAAGGGGTCGTAGATGTACCCCTTCCCGCTGTAGACCTCGCGGCCGATGATGACGCCGGAGTCGCCGAGGCCGGGGGCGGCGGTCGGCAGGTAGACGGCCTGGGCCTGTCCTGTGGAGGTGCGGACGGGCAGGCGGGTCGTCTCCACCTTTCCGAAGACGAAGGAGGTGAAGGCGTCGGTGAGGACGGACAGCGGATCTCGCATCGGTCGGTGCCCCTTCGGCCTTAGCGGCGGATGCCGGTCGCGAACGGCAAGGTGTTCACAAAGGCCCGGTGGTGCTCGCGGTCGCACCACTCCAGCTTCAGATACGACTTGCCGGCGGAGGCCCTGATCGTGCGCTTGTCCCGGGCCAGGGCCTCGGGGGAACGCGACGACACCGTGATGTACCCGACCAGGTTCACTCCGGCAGCCCCGCTGGCGAGATCTTCACCCCGCTGGTCGAGCCGGCCGTGGGCGGCGATGTCGCGGGGGTCGACCGTGCGGTTCATCTTGGCGGCGCGGCTGGCGTCGGCCTCGTCGTTGGTCTTCTCCGTGAGCATGCGCTCGATGGCGACCTCGGTCGGTTCCAGGTCCATGGTGACGGCGACCGTGCGGATGACGTCGGGGGTGTGGACGAGGAGGGGGGCGAGGAAGTTGACGCCGACCGGGGTCATCGGCCACTCCTTCACCCAGGCCGTGGCGTGGCACCAGGGGGCGCGGGTGGAGGACTCGCGGGTCTTGGCCTGGAGGTAGGTCGGTTCCATCGCGTCGAGTTCGGCGGGCCAAGCGTTTCGTTTCGTCATGGCCTGGATGTGGTCGATGGGGTGGTCCGGGTCGTACATGGAGTGGACGAGGGAGGCGAGCCGGGACTGTCCGAGGGGCTGGCGGACCCGGATGTCGGCCTCGGCGAGGCGGGCGCAGATGTCGGTGAGCTCGCGGGCCATGACGACGGCGAGGCCGGCGTCGCGGTCGAGGCGGCGGGCGCCGGAGGCGTGCCGGGCGGCGCGGGCCATGGCGTTGGCCTCGGCGGCGAGTTCGCGCGTGTAGTGCATGCAGGCGACGAGGTAGGCGCGGTGCTGCTCGCTGGAGGTGGAGACCATCGACTGGAGCTGGTCGTACGACTCCATGAGCCACGCGGGCGCGTGCGGGTCGCCGCGCTGGCCGACGTCCTTGGCGTGGGCGTCGGGGTCGGCGGGGAGGGTGCGGGCGAGCATCTGGAGGCGGGTGACGAAGCCGTCGCCGTTGGCGACGTGCTTGAGGAGGGTGCCGAAGCGGTCGACCAGGGCCTCCTGGTCCTCGCTGTCGCGCAGGCCGACGCCGGGGCCCTCGATCTCGATGGCGGCGGTGACGGTGCGGCGGTCGGCGTGCAGGAGGACGGCGATCTCGTCGGGGCCGAAGGGGGCGGCGAGCCAGCCGACGCGGCCGATGCCGGGCGGCGGGCCGACCTCGACCTCGCGGCCGTCGAGACGGGTGCCGGCCTCGGAGACGACGGAGCGGTAGGCCGTGCCGCGCTTGAGCATCCGCTTGTAGCTGCGGTTGATCTCGAACCACTTGTAGAAGGTGCGGTGCTTGTACGGGAGGTACACGGCGGCGATCGCGAGCATGGGCAGGCCGGCGAGGAGCGCGATCCGCAGGGGGAGGAGGGGGACGAGGAGTCCGCTCATCATGCCGAGGAAGGCGCCGACGATGATCAGGGCGATCTCGCCGGTCTCGCGGTTCTTGCCGACGATCGCGTTGGGCCGGGCGCGGCCCACGAGATACGTGCGGCGGGGCGCGACCGGCTGGGACTGGGTCGTCAACGCCCTCCACCTCCAGAGTTCTTGCGGTTGCTGTGCGGGGTGCCCGCGGTGGGGCTGCTGCTACGGGGTGCGGGTGGGGGAGTGGCGCCGCCGCTCCCGCCGCCGCTTCCGCCGCGGCTGCTGTGGGCGGCCATGCCGCCGGACACGGGGTTGGCGGGGCGGGGGGCGGAGCCTTGGGAGGACTGGCCGCCGTCGCCGCGGGAGCTGTGGGTCTTGATTCCCTGGGAGACGAGGGAGGCGGGGGAGGTCATGACGGCGGCGGCGGTGTTCTCGCCCGCGCGGTGGAGGCGGTTGTTCCGGGAGGCGGCGATCTCGTCGCCGAAGCCGGGGACGAAGCGGTAGATCATCGCGGAGGCGAAGATCGCGAGCAGGATGATCGCGAGGCCGGACACGACGGCGGAGAACGCGTCGGGACCGGTGCCGGAGGAGAGCGCGCCCGCCAGGCCGAGGACGATGACGATGACCGGCTTGACGAGAATGATCGCGATCATGATGCCGGCCCAGCGGCGGACGTGGCCCCACATGTTCTTGTCGACGAGGCCGGAGTAGACGACGACGCCGAGGAGGGCGCCGACGTAGAGCATCACGGCGCGGAGGAACAGCTCCAGGTAGAGCACGCCTGCGGCGACGACGGTCACCAGGGACACGATGATCAGCATGATGGGGCCGCCACCGATGCTGTCGCCCTTCTGGAGGGCCTGCTTGAAGCTGCCGAAGAAGACGTCGGTCTGCTGGCCGGTGCCGGAGGCGATGACCTCGGTGACGGCGTCGGTGGCGTTGACGACGGTGTAGAGGATCAGGGGCGTGAAGGCGGAGGCCAGGACGGTCAGCCAGAGGAAGCCGATGGCCTCGGAGAGCGCGGTGGTGAGGGGGACGCCGCGGATGGCCCGCTTGGCGACGGCGAGGAGCCAGAGGAGGAGGGTGAGGAAGGTGGAGGCGGCGAAGACGATCGCGTACCGGCCGAGGAACTCCGTGTTGGTGAAGTCGACGTCGGCGGTCTCTTTGACGGCCTTGGAGAGGTAGTCGATGGTGGCGATGGCGGCGTCGGCGCAGCCGCGGGCGAGGGAGGCCAGGGGGTCCAGGGCCGTGGTGGGGTCGTTCAGGGACGGCGTGGAGCCGCCGCCGGACTGACCCCGCTCGCAGTGCTCCCTGGCCTGCCCGGTGAGCAGGTCGCAACCCTTGTTGCTCGCGCTCGCGCTGGGCGAGGGGGTCGGCGTGGGTGTCGGGGCCGCGGCGGCCCGGCCGGCGAGAAGTACGACGGCCGTCTGGGCCGCGACGAGCGCGGCGGCGAGTCCGGTGCCGCGGACGAGGGGCTTACCGGGCATACGTGAAGCCTCCGAACTGACCGACCGCGTCTTCCATGTCCTGGGAGCTGGACGCCCTCTGGTCACGGGCGACGGGCACGGGGCCGTCCTTCTGGTTGGAGGTGACGACCTTCCAGTCGCCGTCGACCCAGCGCAGCTCGTACGTCTCGGTGTACCAGGCCTCGGAGACGGGGTTCTTCGATGTCTCGCCCGTGATGCCGAACAGGGACGAGTACCAGACCGACACCGTGGCCCGGTCCTCGGTGTAGCTCTCGACTTTGGAACCCACCGGAACGACGCGGGAGATGAACGTCGTGCCCTGTGGCGCCGTGCCGTCCTCCTGGAGGCCGATGCCACTCAGGAACTGCTTGTCGCTGTAGGCCCTGTCGAGCTCGTCCGTACGGGCCGCCGCGGCGTCGGGCGCGTAGACCGTCGCGATGATCTCGTCGCGTCCTGCGGGGGTGAACATCCCCGTCGAGCCCAGTGCCACCGCGTAGTTCGTCGCCGCGCTCTGGGCGCCCTGCTCGTCGTGGGCGTGGCCTGTGGGGATCGTGCCGTTCTTGCCCGTGACGGGGCGGACGCCCGTCGCCGCCGTGGGGGCCGTCTTGCCCGGGGTGCCGGAGGTGGGGTCCGCCGCGTCCGCCGGGTCGGCGCCGCCGCGGTTGGCGAAGGCGATGGCCGCGATGAGGAGGACCACCACGCCCACGACCGTGATGAGGGAGCGGGGGCTGCGGACGGGGCGGCGGGCGCCGCCGTAGACGTCGCCGCTGTTGCCCTCGGGCAGGCGGGTCCGGGTCTGGCCCGAGCCGCCCACGCCGCCGAAGCTGTCGTGCTCGTCACCGGGACTCATGCCGGGTACGCCCCCTCACTGGTTCGCGGTACGGGCAGTGCTGCAACATGACTGGACATCAGGGAACGCAATCTCAGGAGGGCCGGTTCCGACGGGGAATCAGACGGCCATCCCGTACACGATGGTGAAGAGCGTCCCCAGGGAGCCGATGATGAAGACGCCGGTCAGACCGGCCACGATCAGGCCCTTGCCCTGTTCGGCGCTGAACGTGTCGCGGAGGGCGGTCGCGCCGATGCGCTGTTTGGCCGCTCCCCAGATGGCGATGCCGAGGCAGAGCAGGATGGCCACGGCCATCACGACCTCGATCATGATCTTCGCTTCGGCGCCCAGGCTCCCGAAAGGGCCCCAGTTCGGGGCGATTCCACCGATGATGGTGGTGATGTCGCCTTTTTCAGCCGCCAGGTACATGTAACTCACCGCCCGTATGGGGTAGTTGTCGCCCCTGCCGGATGGCATGGGTCATCGCCCTATCTTCGCTGATGAAACCGCCCGCGTGTGACGGCTTGGCGGCACTCTTTACCCGATCCCCGCACACTTGACCGATGTGACCGTCTTGACCTGCGGTGGTGTGGCCGGTTTCTATGCGAAGAAGCGTATGGTCACTCTGTGTATCACGGAGAGTGACTCCGGGCAATGATTGTCGTTGTTGCACTCTTGGGGCGGCGTCGGTGTCCGCCTAGACTGGGCCCGGGGCGTACTGCCATGAGCCGAGGGGTGGTTGACGGTGCGTAGGGCCGGCAAGGCATGGCTGGTGGCCGGCGGGACCTTCGGGGTCTGTCTCGGCTTCGTCGCACTGCTCGTCATCGGTACGTACTCGGCGGCGGCCGGTCTCGTCGGCGGCGCGGGCAGCTCCAAGAACGGCACCGTGGCCTTGGCCAAGGGTGCTGTCCCCGCCCTCTACCAGGGGCTCGTGCAGAAGTGGGGGAACCTCTGCCCCGCCATCAACCCCGCGCTGCTCGCCGCCCAGCTCTACCAGGAGAGCGGCTGGAACCCGCGGGCCGTCTCCCACGCCGACGCCCGCGGCATCGCCCAGTTCATCCCCGGCACCTGGGCCGGTCACGGAGTGGACGGCGACGGGGACGGCGACCGGGACATCTGGGACCCCAAGGACGCGATCCCGTCCGCCGCCTCGTACGACTGCGAGCTCGCCGGCTACGTGAAGAACGTGCCCGGCGACCGGACGAACAACATGCTGGCGGCGTACAACGCGGGCGCGTACCGGGTGATCAAGCACGGCGGGGTGCCGCCCATCAGCGAGACGCAGAACTACGTGCGGATCATCCGGTCCCTCGAGAAGAGCTTCGCCCGGCCCGCGGGCCGCGTCGACCCCTCCCGGCAGGCGGCCGGCGCGATCCACTACGCGCAGCAGAAGCTCGGCACCCCGTATCTGTGGGGCGGTACGGGAACGGCCGCGCAGAACGGCCGGTTCGACTGCTCCGGGCTCACCCAGGCCGCGTACGACAGCGTCGGCGTCCAGCTGCCGCGCGTCGCCAACGACCAGTACAACGCCGGGCCGCACCCGAGCAGGGACGAGCTGCTCCCGGGCGACCTCGTGTTCTTCTCGGACGACCTGACCAACTCGCGGGCGATCCGGCACGTCGGCATCTACGTGGGCGGCGGGTACATGATCGACGCGCCGCGCACCGGGGCGGTGATCCGCTTCAGCCGGATCGACACCCCGGACTACTTCGGTGCGACCCGGGTCACCGAGGCGGGCGCGGCGGCGCTGCCGACCCATCTCCCGCAGACCTGAGCCGAGCAGACGGTCCGTCGGCCCCGCGGGTCCTCAGGTCGTATCGGACATGGCCGGAACTCTCCGTCATGTACAGGCCCTGAGCTGCGCCGGACCGTCACTCTTCGATAACGTCGGCATGATCCACCGGAGAGAGCGGAACGTGCGCCTCAGGCGGTTCGTTCCCTGATCCGACCACTCTGACCACGGGGGTTGGAAAACCAGACACGAGAGCAAGGGGCCGCAGCAGATGCCTGGACTCGCATCGGACGGCTCGAACCCCGATGTCAGCCTGCTCTACGACATCAACGGGCTGGCCAAGGCCGCCCCGCCGTGGTTCGACCGCGTCATGGAGTTCGTCGGCGAGTACGGGATCATGCTCGCGATGGCTCTCGTCGTGCTGTGGTGCTGGTGGAGCGTCCGCCGCCGCGGCACCCTCGCCGACTCCGTCTCGGCCGTCGCGGGCCTCGCCTGGGCCCCCCTGGCCGCCGGTGTGGCTCTCCTGGTGAACATCCCCATCCGCGGCTTCGTCGAGAGACCCCGGCCCTTCAAGGACCACCAGGGCCTTGAAGTCCTCATCGCCGGGAAGACCGACTTCTCCTTCGTCAGCGACCACGCCACCCTGGCGATGGCCCTCGGCGTCGGACTCTTCGTCGCCCACCGCGGGTTCGGCCTCGCCGCCATCGGCCTCGCCCTCGCCGAGGGCTTCGCCCGCGTCTACATGGGCGTCCACTACCCGACCGACGTGATCGGCGGCTTCGCCCTCGGCACCGCGATCGCCCTGCTCCTCGCCCCGCCGGCCCTCGCGCTGCTCACCCCGCTGATGTCCGCCGTCGCCCGCTCGGGACTCGGTGTCCGGCTCGTCCGCTCCCGCCGGGCAGCGGTGCCGCGGCGCCCCGAGGCGGTCGACATCCCCGAGCCCCGCGTCGGCGGCCCGGCCACCGGCTCGGACTCCGGCCGGAACGACCTCGCGGCCTGACCCGTCGGGGAGCGACCCCGTCGGGGACAGACCCCGTCGGGGTGCGATCCCGTCGGGGAGCGATCCGGAAGTCGGGCTTCAGGGGGCGGAGACGCCCGCCGAGCGCAGGTGGTCCGCCGCGTCCGTACGGGCGCGGTCGCGGGACCTGCGGGCCGGGCCCGTCCAGCCGCAGCTGCAGCGTGCCAGCGCGAACGAGCCGCGCTCCGTCATCGTGGTGGCGTGTGAAGAGGACTGCGCGTGCACCCCACCACCGTACTGCGCGTGACGGCACGCCCCGGCCGTCGTTATGCGGATCGGGTGTCCCCGGGCCCGCGGGCCCCGGGAAGGGCCGGGGTCCCGGGCAAACAGCGGTGAGGCGTTGGGGGTTGGCAGGCGATGGTGGTGCAGCGGTGCGGGCGTCCGCACGGTCGCGGGAGCGGGGCGTTCGCCGTCACCGCCGTCCTGGTCGGCTCCCTCGTCGGGACCACGGCGGTCACGGGATGCGGCGCCCCGGAGGACCCGAAGCCCACGGCCGACCCCATGCTCACCGTACGGAACGCCGCCGACGCCCTGACGAAGGCCGGCACCGCCAAGGCGAGCACCTCCATGGAGATGGCCGCGGGCGGCACCCGGGTCACCATCCGGGGCGAGGGCGGCTACGACTTCCGGCGGCGCACCGGCCGGCTCCAGGTGGTGCTGCCGAAGGACCCGGCCGGGTCCAGCGCGCACCGGCCCATCACCGAGCTCCTCACCCCCGGCGCCCTCTACATGAAGAACCGGGGGGCCGGGGTGCCCGCCGACAAGTGGGTCCGTGTCGACACCACCACCCTCGACGACGGCAACCTGGTCACGGGCGGCGCCACCGACCCGGCCGCCGCGGCGGAGCTGCTCCGGGGCGTTCGGAAGGTCACGTACCTCGGCGAGGTCGAGCTGGCAGGGGTGAAAGTCAGCCACTACCAGGGGGTCACCGACATCGCCCTGGCCGCGCGGGCCGCCTCTCCACAGCTGCGGGGGGCGCTCGCCGCCGCGGCGAAAGGGTTCGCCGACGACTCGGTGCCCTTCGACGCGTACCTCGACGGCGAGGGGCGGCTGCGGAAGGTTCGCCACCAGTTCAGCTTCAGCAACCAGGGCCGTACGGTCGCGGTCGCGTCCACGACACTGCTGTACGGCTTCGGGGTTCCTGTCGAGGTCACGCTCCCGGACCGCCGGGACCTGTACGCCGGGAAGATCGAGGCCTGAGCCAGGGCCGGTGCGGGCAGGGGCCATCGGCAAATGGTCCGGACGTGTCATGCGCGGTGCGTGTCGCCGTCCCTACGCTGGGAGACCGCTGGCAGACCGCTGGGAGACCCCCGCCGGCAGGAAGAGGTGGATGCGCGTGGCCCCGCCCGGTACAGCAACCGTGCCCGCAGATCCCGACTGCGTCGCCCTCGCCGAGATCGAACTCTGCGGCGAACTGATCATCGCGGCCTCGGCCGCGGACGGGGAGCGGCTCAGCGCCGACAGGATCGACGAGGTGCTGCGGGTGGCGGGGTCGAAGGATCGCTGACGACGCCGGTCGAGGGACCGCTGACGCTGCCGGTCGAAGGGCCGCTGACGATGTCGGCGGTCGGGCCGCTGTCGCCCGACGGTCGGGCGGAGCCTCGTACGGGCGGGAACGCCTCGGATGGGCGTCCCGCCCCCGGGTGTGGTCCGGGCTCAGGTGCGCAGCATGCGGGCGATGGCCTTCGTGGCCTCCTCGACCTTGGCGTCGATGCCCTCGCCGGTCGCCGCCGCGTCCGCGACGCAGTGGCGCAGGTGCTCCTCGAGGAGCTGCAGCGCGAAGGACTGGAGTGCCTTCGTCGAGGCGGAGACCTGGGTGAGTATGTCGATGCAGTAGACGTCCTCGTCGACCATCCGCTGCAGACCGCGGATCTGGCCCTCGATCCGGCGGAGTCGCTTGAGGTGCTCGTCCTTCTGCTTGTGGTAGCCGTGCACGCCGTGGTCGTGGTCGGCCGGCACGACGGCCCCGACGGCCTCGGGAACCTGGTCCGCCTCGGTGGTCGTCATCGCGTCCTCCCGTTGTCCATTAAGGGGGTGTATACCCCTCGTGGGTATATGGTACCGATCCCCGCCGATCCGGGCGGGGGTCCGTGCTGTTCACTGTGCCTGATGGGCGACACTGAGAGGACGCCGGTTAGCCGTGGCCGGATGATGCGCCTAGCATCAGCCTGACCGAAACCCAGCACCCCGAGGACCCCACGTGCGATTTCGTCTGACCCCCAGGGAGACGAGCTTCTACGACATGTTCGCCGCTTCCGCGGACAACATCGTCACGGGCTCCAAGCTCCTGATGGAACTGCTCGGAGCGGAGCCTTCCGCCCGGGCCGAGATCGCGGAGCGGATGCGGGCAGCGGAGCACGCCGGCGACGACGCGACCCACGCGATCTTCCACCAGCTGAACTCCTCCTTCATCACCCCCTTCGACCGCGAGGACATCTACAACCTCGCGTCGTCCCTCGACGACATCATGGACTTCATGGAAGAGGCCGTCGACCTCGTCGTCCTCTACAACATCGAAGAGCTCCCCAAGGGCGTCGAGCAGCAGATCGAGGTCCTGGCGCGGGCGGCCGAGCTGACCGCCGAGGCCATGCCGAACCTGCGGACGATGAAGGACCTCACCGAGTACTGGATCGAGGTCAACCGGCTCGAGAACCAGGCGGACCAGATCCACCGCAAGCTGCTCGCCCAGCTCTTCAACGGCAAGTACGACGCCATCGAGGTGCTGAAGCTCAAGCAGGTCGTCGATGTGCTGGAAGAGGCGGCCGACGCCTTCGAGCACGTGGCCAACACGGTGGAGACCATCGCGGTCAAGGAGTCCTGAGCTTCGTGGACACCTTCGCTCTGATCGTGACCATCGGTGTCGCGCTCGGCTTCACGTATACGAACGGCTTCCACGACTCGGCCAACGCCATCGCGACCTCGGTGTCGACCCGGGCGCTGACGCCCCGGGCGGCGCTCGCGATGGCGGCCGTCATGAACCTCGCCGGTGCCTTCATGGGCAGCGGGGTCGCCAAGACGGTCAGTGAGGGGCTCATCGAGACCCCGACCGGCGACAAGGGGATGGGAATCCTCTTCGCCGCGCTCGTCGGCGCGATCATCTGGAACCTGATCACCTGGTACTTCGGCCTGCCGTCGTCCTCCTCGCACGCCCTGTTCGGCGGCATGGTGGGTGCGGCGCTCGCCGGTGGTACCGAGGTGCTCTGGGGCGGCGTCCTCGACAAGGTCGTCATCCCGATGTTCATCTCGCCGGTGGTGGGTCTCCTCGCCGGTTACCTGGTCATGTGCGCGATCATGTGGATGTTCCGCAAGGCCAACCCGCACAAGGCCAAGCGCGGCTTCCGTATCGCGCAGACGGTGTCCGCGGCCGGCATGGCGCTCGGTCACGGTCTGCAGGACGCGCAGAAGACCATGGGCATCGTGGTGATGGCCCTGGTCATCGCCGACGTGCAGCAGGCCGGCGACGACATCCCGGTGTGGGTGAAGATCGCCTGTGCCGTGATGCTCTCGCTCGGTACGTACGCGGGCGGCTGGCGCATCATGCGCACGCTCGGCCGGAAGATCATCGAGCTGGACCCGCCGCAGGGCTTCGCGGCGGAGACCACCGGCGCGTCGATCATGTTCGGCTCCGCGTTCCTCTTCCACGCGCCGATCTCGACGACCCACGTCATCACCTCCGCGATCATGGGCGTGGGTGCGACGAAGCGGGTCAACGCGGTGCGGTGGGGTGTCGCCAAGAACATCATCCTCGGCTGGTTCATTACCATGCCGGCGGCGGCGCTCGTCGCTGCGACGAGTTTCTATGTGGTGCAGCTGTTCTTCGGCTGACAGCCGGTGCCGCCGGGTGTCGCTGGGGGTCCGGGGGTTATCCCCCGGGGGATGCGGTATCACCGTGCCGGCGGCGGCGCTCGTCGCTGCGACGAGTTTCTATGTGGTGCAGCTCTTCTTCGGCTGACAGCCGGTGCCGCCGGGTGTCGCTGGGGGTCCGGGGGTTATCCCCCGGGGGGATGCAGTATCACCGTGCCGGCGGCGGCGCTCGTCGCTGCGACGAGCTTCTATTTGGTGCAGCTGTTCTTCGGCTGATCGTTCAGGCTCGGGCCCATGGGGTGGACGGGCTTGAGGGGGCGCCGCCCCGGTGGCGTTGTGCCCACCCGTTCCGCCCCGGCGGAACGCATGCCCACAACGTAGCCCTACAAATGGTCGGGCCCGGCTCCCCTGTGGGGAGCCGGGCCCTTCGTCATACGGTGGCACCGCCATGCAGCACCGTAGACGTCTTATCCGAAGCGGCCGGAGATGTAGTCCTCGGTCGCCTGGACGCTCGGGTTGGAGAAGATGCGCTCGGTGTCGTCCAGCTCGATCAGCTTGCCGGGCTGGCCGACGGCCGCCAGGTTGAAGAACGCCGTACGGTCCGAGACGCGGGCGGCCTGCTGCATGTTGTGCGTCACGATGACGATCGTGAAGCGCTCCTTCAGCTCGCCGATGAGGTCCTCGATCGCCAGGGTCGAGATCGGGTCCAGGGCCGAGCAGGGCTCGTCCATGAGCAGGACGTCGGGCTCGACGGCGATGGCGCGGGCGATGCACAGGCGCTGCTGCTGGCCGCCGGAGAGGCCGGAGCCGGGCTTGTTGAGGCGGTCCTTGACCTCGTTCCAGAGGTTGGCGCCCTTGAGGGACCGCTCGACGATGTCGTTGAGCTCGGCCTTCTTGTACTTGCCGTTGAGGCGCAGGCCCGCCGCCACGTTGTCGAAGATCGACATGGTGGGGAAGGGGTTGGGGCGCTGGAAGACCATGCCGACCGTGCGGCGCACGGCGACGGGGTCGACGTGCGACCCGTACAGGTTCTCGTCGTCCAGCATCACCTTGCCCTCGACGCGGCCGCCGGGGGTGACCTCGTGCATGCGGTTCAGGGTGCGCAGGAAGGTGGACTTGCCGCAGCCGGACGGGCCGATGAAGGCCGTCACGGAGCGGGGCTCGACGGTCATGGAGATGTCGTCGATCGCCTTGTGGGCGCCGTAGTAGGCGGAGAGGCCGCTGACGTCGATTCGCTTGGCCATGGGGATCACTTCCAATTTGCCGCGTCAGCGGCCGGTCTTCGGGGCCTTCCAGCGGGCGATGCCGCGGGCCACCAGATTGAGGATCATGACGAAGGCGATCAGGACGAGCGCGGCGCCCCAGGCACGGGCCATCGCGGCGTCGGTGCCGACCGCGAACTGCTCGTACACGTAGAGCGGCAGGGAGGACTGCGCGCCTTCGAAGGGGTTCGGGTTGATGAGCTTCGTACCGAACACGAGGAGCAGGACCGGGGCCGTCTCACCGGTGATGCGGGCGACCGCGAGCATGACGCCCGTGGTGATGCCGCCGATCGCGGTGGGCAGGACCACCTTCAGGATGGTGCGCCACTTGGGGATGCCGAGGGCGAGGGAGGCCTCGCGGAGCTCGTTCGGGACGAGCTTGAGCATCTCCTCCGTGGAGCGGACCACGACCGGCATCATCAGGATGGACAGGGCCATCGCGCCGGCGAAACCGGAGGGCCCGAAGCCCAGCATCAGGTTCCAGGTGGCGAGGACGAAGAGGCCGGCGACGATCGACGGGATGCCCGTCATGACGTCGACGAAGAAGGTGACGGCCTGGGCGAGCTTGCCGCCGCCGTACTCGACGAGGTAGACGGCGGTGAGGAGGCCGATCGGGGCCGCGATCAGGGTCGCGATGCCGACCTGCTCGATGGTGCCGAGGAGGGCGTGGTAGACGCCGCCGCCGGCTTCGGCGTCGAGGACGCCGTTCATCGAGTGGGTCAGGAAGTAGCCGTCGAGGACGCTCATGCCCTTGCTGATGGTGACCCAGGCGAGGGAGAGCAGCGGGACGACGGCGAGGACGAAGCAGACCCAGACGAGGCTGGTGGCGACGCGGTCCTTGGCCTGGCGGCTGCCCTCGACCTTGGTCGTCACGACGTACGTGACGAGGACGAAGAGCAGTGCGGCGATCATGCCCCACTGGATCTTGCTGTGCCATCCCGCGGCGAGGCCGATGCCGATGCCCGCGGCGATCGAGCCGGCGGCGATGGCGGCCGGCGTCCAGCGGGGGAGGCGGGCGTGGGAGAGCGAGCCGGGGCGGGAGGCCACGGTGACCGGACGATCCTGAATGGCGTGGCTCATGCCGCTGCCCCCGAGTACTCCTTGCGGCGGCCGATGATCCAGCGGGCGGCGCCGTTGACCAGCAGGGTGATGGCGAAGAGGACGAGGCCGGAGGCGATCAGCGCGTCCCGGCCGTACTCGTTGGCCTCGTTGAACTTGGCGGCGATGTTCTGCGCGAAGGTGCCACCGCCCGGGTCGAGCAGGTGGCCCGAGATCAGGAAGCTGGGGGAGAGGACCACGGCGACGGCCATGGTCTCGCCGAGTGCGCGGCCGAGGCCCAGCATGGAGGCGGAGATGATGCCGGAGCGGCCGAAGGGCAGCACCGACATGCGGATGACCTCCCAGCGCGTGGCGCCGAGGGCGAGGGCGGCTTCCTCGATCATCTTCGGGGCCTGGAGGAAGACCTCGCGGGTGACGTTGGTGATGATCGGCAGGATCATGATCGCCAGCAGGATGCCCACGGTGAAGAGCGAGCGGGCGGGGCCCTCGTTGGCCTTGTCGAAGATGTACGTCCAGCCCATGTACTCGTCGAGCCAGAGGTTCAGGCCGTCCAGGTACGGCACGAGGAAGATCGCGCCCCAGAGGCCGTAGATGATGCTGGGCACGGCGGCGAGCAGGTCGACCACGTACGCGAGCGGCTTGGCCAGCTTGCGCGGCGCGTAGTGCGAGATGAAGAGCGCGATGCCGATCGCGACGGGCACGGCGATGGCCATGGCGATGACCGACGAGACGACCGTGCCGAAGGCGAGGACGGCGATGCCGAAGACCGGCGGGTCGCCCGCCGGGTTCCACTCGAAGGTGGTGAAGAAGTTCGTGCTGTCCTTCGAGATCGCGAGAACGGCGCGGTAGGTGAGGAAGCCGGCGATCGCGGCCATGATCACGAGGAGGGTGATGCCGGAGCCTCGGGAGAGGCCGCTGAAGATGCGGTCTCCGGGGCGGGCCGCGCTCTTGGCGCGCCGGCTCCTCTGTATGTCTGGTGTGGTGGTAGCCATCTGCTTCTCCGGTCTGCGGGGCCCCTACGGGTGTACGGGCTCCTGGCGGCGGTGCACCGGATGCCGGGCCGGCCCCCTGGGCGGGGGCCGGACCCGGCCGGGGGTCAGGACAGGGTGGGGACGATCGCGCGGACCTTGGCCGCGATCTCGGCCGGGAGCGGGGCGTAGCCGGCGTCGGCGAGGACCTTCTGGCCCTCCTCGCTCACGGTGTAGTTGAGGAACGCCTTCAGGGTCGGCAGGGTCTCCGCCTTGTTGCCCTTGTCGCAGGCGATCTCGTAGGTGACGAGGACGATCGGGTAGGCGCCCTCGGCCTTCGTCGCGTAGTCCAGGGAGAGGGCGACGTCGTTGCCGGTGCCCTTGACCTTGGCGGCGGCGATGGCCTTGGAGGCGTTCTCCGAGGTGGCGGCGACCGGGGCGGCCGCGCCGGTGGCGATGCTGACGGTGGAGATCTTGTTCGAGGTGGCGTACGAGAGCTCGAAGTAGCCGATGGAGCCCTCGGCGTCCTTGACGGCGGTCGCGACACCGGAGGAGCCGTTCGCGGCCTGGCCGCCCTGGGCGGGCCACGACTTCGACTTCGGGTCGTGCTTCCAGTCTGCCGCGGCGGCGGTGGAGAGGTACTTGCCGAGGTTCTGGGTGGTGCCCGACTCGTCCGAGCGGTGGAAGGCCTGGATCGTGCTGTCGGGGAGCTTGGCGCCCGGGTTCAGCTTGGCGATCGCCGGGTCGTTCCACTTGGTGATCTTGTTGTCGAAGATCTTGGCGATGGTGGAGGCGTCCAGGACCAGGTTGTCCACGCCCTCCAGCTTGTAGCCGATGGCGATGGGGCCGCCGACCATGGGCAGGTTGACGCCCTTGCCGCCCTTGCAGATCTTCTGCGACTCGGCGACTTCCTCTTCCTTCAGGGCGGAGTCGGAGCCCGCGAAGGCGACCTGGCCCTGGTTGAACTTGGTGATGCCACCACCGGAGCCGATGCCCTGGTAGTTGATCTCGACGCCTTCACACGCGGCCTGGAAGTTCTTGACCCACAGGTCCATCGCGTTCTTCTGCGCGCTGGAGCCGGCGGCGAGGAGCTGGCCCTTCGCTCCGGCACAGTCGATGTCCGACGCGGCGGCGGAGGTCTTGGTGCCGCCGTCCTTGGTCGGCGTCTCCGTGTTGTTGTCCGAGCCACACGCCGAGAGGACGAGCGCACCGGAGACGACGAGGGCACCGATCGCGGAGGCGCGAAGCCCGTTCTTGCGCGAAAGCTTCACTTTCGGGTGTTCCTTCCAGAAGCCGCCAGTCGTGGACCGAGTGTCCTGAACGTTCTACGGCGGCGTGTGTCGGTTGGAGGTGCATCGCTGTGCTCTCTGCACCGTGTACGTCCGAAATTAGGCAGAACAGGTGAAGCGGTCGGCCGAAGAGGGTGAACGGGAAGTGAACCGTGCCGTAAGCCCGGGTGTGACCGGCTCAGTGCCGGGTCGCCACGGCGGCGTCCAGGAGCTCCCGGTCCCGGGGCTGGGTGAGGCGGGATCTCGCCGCTGCGGGGGACAGCCAGAGCAGCGCGTCGATCTCTCTCGTGGGGGTGAAGGCGCCGTCCAGGGCGCGGGCCGCCCAGTAGACGACCTCCTTGGGGCGCCCGGCCACCGTGTAGCGGACCGTGGGCAGGCGGGGGCCGAGTTCGCAGTGCCGGCCCGTCTCCTCCAGGACCTCGCGCAGCGCGCACGCCTCCGCCGTCTCGCCGCGCTTGCGCTTGCCCTTCGGGTGCGACCAGTCGTTCCACTTCGGCCGGTGGACGAGCGCCACCTCGATGCCGTGGCCGGAAACCGCCGGGCGCCACAGGACGCAGCCCGCCGCCAGGATCGGGCCTCGGTCGTCGGTCATGGGACCGGGGCCGTCGTTCTGCGCCATGCGCGCTGGAAGGCGAAGCGGGCCGCCTCGACCTCGTGGCGCTGGTCGGCGTGGAGCACCCCCAGGGCGTACGCGGTCGCCGGGGCGATGCGCGGGGTGCGGGCGGCGGTGGCGGCGGCCGTCGCGGCTTCGGCGGCGTCCCGGTGCCGGTCCAGGGCGCGGGCCGCCTCGTACAGGACGGAGTGCGGTTCGCCGCCGGTGTGCAGGGCTTCGCAGGCGTAGCGGTGCAGGCGCAGCAGGAGCCGGGTCTGGTGCCAGGGCGCGTCCTGACCCTCCCCGGCGGCGAGCGCGAGGGCGTCCGCGTTGTACGGGTGGGCGGCCCTGGTCAGGGGCAGGGCGGCCACCGCGTCCAGGAGGCGCCGTTCGGCGATCTCGGCGGGGCCGTCGAGGACCTCGATGGCGGGGGCCGCGCCGACGGGGCCGAGCGGCACCTCGGAGGCGAGGAGGGCGACGGCGTCGGCGATGGCGTGGAAGCGGGCCGAGCCCAGGGCCTGCAGGGATGCCGAGTGGGCTCGGGTACGGGCCAGGGTCAGCTGGCGTTCGAGGAGGGCGCCGGCCCGGGCGGCTCCCACGGTGAGGCCGGCCGCCTCGCTGCCCCGGGCGGCGGGTACGGGGCCGCCGCCGCCGTGCCCCGTGCCCGTACCGCTCGACAGGCGGGACAGTGCGTCCACCAGGCGGACGAGCCGGGACGTGCAGGCCTGCTCCAGGGCCAGGGTGCCGGAGAGCCAGGCCAGCTCGGTGCGCAGCTGGTCCGCCCAGGCCGTGTCGAGCAGCGGCCGGAAGGTGTGGAGCGTGCCGCCGATCCGGCGGGCGGCGCCGCGCAGGGTGCGGGCCGCCTCCTCGGATCCGGCCGTGTCCGAGCCGCTCTCGGCGTGCAGCCGGAGGCCGCGGAGGAAGTCCGCGGCCCGGGCGTGCAGGTAGGGGGCCAGGACCTCGCCGGCCGAGACGTCCCGTCCGTGGTCAGAGTGGTCAGGGTTGTGCACGCCGGCGCCTCCGCGCGTCGATGAGCATCTCCTGGACGTGCCGCAGGGGACGGCCGTCGGGGTCGGTCGCGTGGCGCGTCCAGTTCCCGTCGGGTCCGAGGTGCCAGGAGGAGGTGGTGTCGGACATCCCGGTCTCCAGGAGCCGGGTGAGCGCGGCCCGGTGGGCCGGGTCGGAGACCCGTACGAGGGCCTCGATCCGGCGGTCCAGGTTGCGGTGCATCATGTCGGCGCTGCCGAACCACACCTCGGGTTCGCCGCCGTTGCCGAAGGCGAAGACCCGGGAGTGCTCCAGGAAGCGGCCGAGGATCGAACGGACCCGGATGTTCTCCGAGAGGCCGGTGACCCCGGGGCGTACGGCGCAGATGCCGCGGACCCAGATGTCGACGGGGACGCCGGCGCGCGAGGCCTGGTAGCAGGCGTCGATGATCGCCTCGTCGACCAGGGAGTTGACCTTGATCCGTACGTACGCGGGCCGTCCGGCGCGGTGGTGGACGATCTCCTTGGTGATCCGGGAGACCAGGCCGTCGCGCAGCGACTTCGGGGCGGTGAGCAGACGCCGGTACGTCTCGCGCCGTGAGTAGCCGGAGAGCCGGTTGAACAGGTCGGAGAGGTCCGCGCCGACCTGCGGGTCGGCGGTGAGCAGGCCGAGGTCCTCGTACAGCCGGGCCGTCTTCGGGTGGTAGTTGCCGGTGCCGACGTGCGAGTAGCGGCGGAGCAGCTCGCCCTCCTGCCGTACGACGAGCGACAGCTTGCAGTGGGTCTTCAGGCCGACGAGGCCGTACACGACGTGGCAGCCGGACTCCTCCAGCTTGCGCGCCCACTTGATGTTGGCCTGCTCGTCGAAGCGGGCCTTGATCTCGACGAGGACGAGGACCTGCTTGCCGGACTCGGCGGCGTCGATGAGGGCGTCGACTATCGGGGAGTCGCCCGACGTCCGGTACAGCGTCTGCTTGATCGCGAGGACGTCCGGGTCGGCCGCCGCCTGCTCCAGGAAGGCCTGCACGGACGTCGAGAACGAGTCGTACGGGTGATGCAGGAGCACGTCCCGCTCGCGCAGCGCCGCGAAGACGTCCGGCGCGGACGCCGACTCCACCTCGGCGAGGTCCCGGTGGGTGCCCGCTATGAACTTCGGGTACTTCAGCTCGGGCCTGTCCTGCCCGGCGATCCCGAAGAGCCCGGTCAGGTCCAGCGGGCCGGGCAGCGGGTACACCTCGGCGTCGGACACCTTCAGCTCGCGTACGAGCAGGTCGAGGACGTACGGGTCGATGGACTCCTCGACCTCCAGGCGCACCGGCGGCCCGAAGCGGCGCCGCATGAGCTCCTTCTCCAGGGCCTGGAGCAGGTTCTCGGCGTCGTCCTCCTCGACCTCCAGGTCCTCGTTCCTGGTCACCCGGAACATGTGGTGCGCCAGCACCTCCATGCCGGGGAACAGCTCCTCCAGGTGCGCCGCGATCACGTCCTCCAGGGGGACGTACCGCTGCGGGGAGGCCTCCAGGAAGCGGGTCAGCAGCGGCGGCACCTTCACGCGCGCGAAGTGGCGGTGGCCGCTCACCGGATTGCGTACGACCACGGCGAGGTTGAGGCTCAGGCCGGAGATGTACGGGAAGGGGTGCGCGGGGTCGACGGCCAGCGGGGTGAGGACCGGGAAGATCTGCTGCCGGAACAGGGTGAAGAGCCGCGCCTGCTCCTTCTCCGTGAGCTCGGGCCAGCGGATGAGGTGGATGCCCTCGTCGGCCAGGGCCGGGGCGACGTCCTGCTGGAAGCAGGCGGCGTGCCGGGCCATCAGCTCGCGCGACCGCGTCCAGATCAGGTCGAGGACCTCGCGGGGCTGGAGCCCGGAGGCGGAGCGGGTGGCGACGCCGGTCGCGATGCGGCGCTTGAGGCCGGCGACCCGGACCATGAAGAACTCGTCGAGGTTCGAGGCGAAGATCGCGAGGAAGTTCGCTCGTTCGAGGAGGGGTGTGGTCGGGTCCTCGGCGAGTTCGAGGACGCGCTCGTTGAACGCGAGCCAGCTGCGTTCCCGGTCGAGGAAGCGGCCCTGCGGCAGCTCGTCGCCGAGCGTCCCGTCGCCCTCGTAGGTGTCGGGATCGGTGTCCAGATCGGGGGCGAGATCGGTCACGACGGTGCCGTTCACCACCTGCGCGCGGTGCGCGGCTATGGAACCGAGGGACGAAGCGGCGGACGACGGGGCGGACGGCGTGGCGGAGGTCTGGACCGGGACCTCGGCGGGCTGCTGGCTCATGGCCCCATTCTTCCGCGCGAAGGGGTCGTCGGGCGCGTCGGAGCGGGCCGTGGGGGAGGGAAGTCTCCCCTTGGGGAGAGCCCGGGCGGGCACGGACACGGAGCGCTTCATTGCGTGAGCGTCGCAAGCGCGTCTGAATGGCCGGTAACGACGACATGTCGTGCGGGAATCGGGGGCGGGGCCCTTGTCAGGACCCCGCCCCCGATTCCTCCTTACGGGTGACGGGCGCCGTGCCCCTACGGGTGACGGGCGCCGTGCCCCTACGGGTGACGGGCGCGGAGCACGCGGAAGGCGGCGAAGAGCGCGAGGGCGGCGAGGGCGAGGAGGATGCCGGTCTCGATGAGCTGGGTGGGCCAGAAATGGGACTCGGGGTGGTAGTCGACGTACTGGCCGGTGAGGTCGTGGCTGGCCCGGCACTGCGCCTCGATCTTCGCCCAGAGGTTCCCGGCGGCGTCCGTGCCCGGGGTCCGGGACGCCTCCTCCCAGCAGAACGACCGGTCGAAGCGGACGCCGGAGGAGGTGAGGAGACCCGTGTCCATGACGAGGCCGTGCCCCGGTGCCCAGAGGGAGGGGCCCGCCGGGCCGGTGACCGTCTTCACCGGCAGGATGGACCAGCGGTAGGCGCCCATGACGAGCATGACCACACCCATGACCAGGCCGGTGGCCGACATGGCGACGAGGGTTCGGCGGATCAGCTGGCCGACGAGGGCGCCGACGGCGACGGCGGCGAGGACGTACGCGAAGTGGGCGACGCCGGTGGCCGCGTAGGGGTGCGGGTCCCAGCTCGGGTACCAGGCGGGCGCCATGCGGCTCCAGCCGATCCGGAAGGCGCCCATGAGGGCGACCGTGGTGACCAGGGCCACGGCGGTCGCGGTGAGGAGCTTCGCGCGGAGCCAGGCGGCAGGGCTCAGCGACTGGGTGAGGGAGACCTTGTAGGTGCCCGACTCGAACTCGCGGGCGACGAGCGGACCCGCGACGAAGGTGCCGGCCAGGAGCGGGAGGAAGAGGATGCCCAGCCCGAGGTAGTCCATGGCGAACGTGAGCGTCCTGAACCCCCTGTTCTCGTCCGAGGGTGCCGCATAGCCGTCTTGGACGGGCACGTCCGGTGTCTGCAGGTCCCAGATCCGCAGTCCGCCGATCACCGCGAGCGTCAGGAGCACCAGCGCCCCCGTCAGCCACAGCGTCCGCCGGTACTGGCGGACCGTCACCCAGTAGGGGCCCTTCAGGGCGAGGGTGCTCATGCCGGGGCTCCTTCGGTGGTGCGGAGGTGGGCGAGGAGGAGGTCCTCCAGGGAAGGGGCCGAGGTGTCCCAGGGGCCTTCGACCGGGCCCTGGTGGCGTATCAGCGCGGTGAGCTGACGGCCTGTCGTCCGTGACTCGACGACCGTGTGCGGGTCGAGGTCGGCGATCGGGCCCGTGAGCAGGGTGTGCGCGGCGAGGAGTTCGTCGACGGCGCCGTCGAGGCGGACCCGGCCGCCGTGGAGCAGGAGGAGGTGGTCGCAGGCGCCCTCCAGCTCGGTGAGGATGTGCGAGGACATGACGACGGTGGTGCCGTGTTCGGCGGCGTCGGCCATGAGCACGCCCATCAGCTGGTGGCGGGCGAGCGGGTCGAGGTCGGCCATCGGCTCGTCGAGGAGCAGCAGTCCGGGCCGCTTGCCGAGGGCGAGCGCGAGGGCGACGCGGGTGCGCTGGCCGCCGGAGAGGTGGTGCACGAGGGTGTCGGAGGAGAAGCCGCCGCCCTCGACGATCCGCTCGGCGAGAGCGGAGTCCCACCGGCCTGGGTTGAGTTCGCGGCCCATGCGGAGGGTGTCGGCGACGCTGAGCCGGGGGTGGAGCGGCTTGTCCTGGGCGACGTACGCGAGTCGTTCGCGGGGCGGTGCCTGGATCGTTCCCTCGGTGGGGCGCAGGAGGCCGGCGGCGAGGGCGAGGAGGGTGGACTTGCCGGCGCCGTTGGGGCCGACGAGGGCGCAGATCCGTCCGGCGGGGAGGGCGAAGTCGCACTCCCTGAGGGCCCAGCCGCGGCCTCTTCCCCCGTATTTCTTGCCCAGGCCTTCGGCCGTCAGGGCCGGGTCCTCGGTCATGTGTCGTCCCCCTCGAAGTGTTCCTTCAGTACGGATGTGAAGAGCGCGGCCACGTCCTCGCGGTCCAGGCCGGCGGCGCGGGCCCGGCGGGCCCAGGCGTCGAGCTCGCCGCGCAGGGGCGAGTCGGCCGGGCCGGTGCCTAGGGTGGCGCGGACGAAGGTGCCGAGGCCGCGGCGGGCTTCGACGAGGCCTTCGCGTTCGAGTTCGCGGTAGGCCTTGAGGACCGTGTTGGGGTTGATGGCCGTCGCTTCGACGACCTCGCGCGCGGTGGGCAGCCGGTCGCCGGGTTCCAGGAGGCCCATCCGGAGGGCCTGTTTCGTCTGCTGGACGATCTGGAGGTAGGTGGCGACGCCGCTGCGGCGGTCGATGCGGTACTCGAGCACGATCCCTTTCACCACCCTTTCACTAATCAAGTAGTGAAAGGGTGGTGCAAAGAAGGGGGCGGTGTCAACCGCCCCCTCCGGCCGGGCGGCCTCAACCGCCCCCTGAAGTGCAGGACTTACGACTCCGTGCGGTACATCAGGTCCACCTCGTGGGTGGCGAAGCCCAGGCCCTCGTAGACCCGTACCGCCGAGGTGTTGTCCGCGTCCACGTACAGCATCGCCGTCGGCATCCCCTGCGCCGCCAGGTGCCGCAGGCCGGTCGCGGTGAGCGCCTTGCCGAGGCCGCCGCCCTGCGCGTCGGGCAGGATGCCGACCACGTACACCTCGCCGAGCTGCTCCTCGGCGTGCGTCTTCGTCCAGTGGAAGCCGATCAGCCGGCCGTCCTTCTCGGCGAGGAAGAAGCCCTTCGGGTCGAACCACGGCTCGGCCATCCGGTCGTCCAGGTCCCGCTGGGTGAGCGAGCCCTGCTCCGGGTGGTGGGCGAAGGCGGCCGCGTTGACCGCGAGCCAGGCCTCGTCGTCCTGGCCGGCTACGAAGGTGCGGACGGTCACGCCCTCGGGGTACACCGGCTCCGGGATGTCGAGCGGGGCCAGCGCGCGCCGGAGCTGGCGCAGTTCGCGGAAGAGCGTCAGGCCGAGGACCTGGGCGAGGTGCCGGGCGGCGGACTTGCCGCCGTGCGCCCAGACGCGCAGCCGCTTTCCGGAGGCGGCGAGCAGGGCGGTGCCGAGCGCCCGGCCGTGGCCGCGGCCCCGGTGCGACGGGTGGACGACGAGTTCTGCGGCCGGGGCCTCGATGGGGTCGGTCTCCTCCAGCTGGGCGTAGCCGTAGAGGCGGGGGCCGACGGTGAGGAGGAAGTGGCGCACGCCCTCGCGGCGGCCGTGGCGCAGGTAGAGCCGGCCCTGCTCGGACACCGCGTGCACGCCGTCGGTGTGGTCGGCGGCTTCGAGCAGGTCCAGTACGTCCTGGATCTGCTCGGGGGTGAGCTCGTCGTAGGTGTGGATCTGCCGTCCGGGTTCGAGGGCCGGTGCCGCGTCGGAAGTCATGACACGAGCCTACGGCGACACTTCGTCAGCCAGCGGCAACTGTCTTGTAACCGGCCACCCCCTGTTGCGCTACGCGCGTTGACTCTAGGCTGCACGCGCAACGGGGAGCAGATCAATGCCCGACGAAACGGGGCAAGGGGACGAGTGGGAGAGATGGCAGTGGCAGCGAGGAAGAACAAGACCGTGCGGCGGATTCTCGCCACCGGGGCGGGGCTTGCGACGGTCGGGGCGCTCGTCGCCACGATGCCGTCGGCCGGGGCGTCCGGGGACGAGTTCGCCGCCGGGTACGGGAACGGCAAGGGATGGGGCCGGATGGTCGACGTCCAGCTGCTGTCGTTCAACGACCTGCACGGCAACCTGGAGCCGCCGACGGGCTCGGCGGGCCGGCTCACCCGCCTCAAGGAGGACGGCTCGACCGAGACCATCAACGGCGTCGGCGGCGTCGAGTACCTCGCCACGCACCTGCGGCAGGCCCGCGAGGGCAACCGCTACTCCGTCACCGCCGCCGCGGGCGACATGATCGGCGCCTCGCCGCTGGTCTCCGGGCTGTTCCACGACGAGCCGACCATCGAGGCGCTGAACAAGCTGAAGCTCGACGTGAGCTCGGTCGGCAACCACGAGTTCGACGAGGGCGCGCGCGAGCTGGCCCGGATACAGAACGGCGGCTGCCACCCGACCGAGGGCTGCTTCGAGGAGGGCAAGACCTTCGAGGGGGCGGACTTCCCCTACCTCGCGGCCAACGTGACGGACGAGAAGAGCGGCAAGCCGCTGCTCGACCCGTACTTCGTCTGGGAGAAGGACGGCGTCAAGATCGGCTTCATCGGCGTCACCCTCGAAGGCACGGCGAACATCGTCTCCGCCGATGGCGTCAAGGGCCTGAAGTTCGGCGACGAGGTCGAGACGATCAACAAGTACACCAAGGTGCTCGAGCGCAAGGGCGTGAAGTCGATCGTCGCCCTGCTCCACGAGGGCGGCGCGCCGGCCTCGGGCGCGTACAACTACGACTGCGACAGCCCGGGTCCCGGCGACGGCATCTCCGGCCCGATCGTCGACATCGCCAAGAACGTCAGCCCGCAGGTCGACGCCCTGGTCACCGGGCACACCCACCAGGCGTACGCGTGCACCATCGCGGACCCGGCGGGCAAGCCGCGCACGGTCACCTCGGCGGCCTCCTTCGGCCGGCTCTACACCGACACGACGCTCACCTACGACCGTCGTACGAAGGACATCGTCCGCACCGCCGTCGCCTCCGCGAACCACGTCGTCACCCGTACCGTGGACCCGGCCGGCGACATGAGTGAGCTGATCAAGCGCTGGAAGGTCCTGTCCGCGCCGGTCGCCACCCGTCCCGTCGGCCACATCTCCGCCGACATCGACAACTCCGACAAGGTGTACGAGAAGCCGCTGGGCAACCTCATCGCGGACGCGCAGCTGGAGGGCATGGCCCCGGCCGACAAGGGCGGCGCGCAGCTCGCGCTGATGAACCCGGGCGGCATCCGCATGCCGCTGGTCCACAAGCCGTCCGGCGCCGAGGGCGAGGGCGTCGTGACCTACGAAGAGGCGTACAACGTCCAGCCGTTCGCCAACATGATGACGGCGGTCGACCTGACCGGCGCGCAGCTCATCACCACGCTCCAGCAGCAGGTCAGCGGCGCCAACCTGGGGGCTCCGAAGATCCTCCAGGTGTCGAAGGGCTTCACGTACACCCTGGACATGACGAAGACCGGCGCCGACCGGATCGTGGTCGACTCGGTGCGGCTCAACGGTGAGGCGATCGACCCGGCGAAGACCTACCGGGTCGCGATGAACGAGTTCCTGACTGGTGGCGGCGACGGCTTCACCGTCCTGAAGGAGCACAAGAACAAGCTGGTCGGCGCGTCCGACCTGGACATGTTCACCGCCTACCTGGGGGCCCACTCCTCGGCCGCCGCGCCGCTGCCGGTGCCTGCGACGGGCCGCATCAACGTGGTGTACCCCCCGAAGCCGTAACCAGGCTTTGCGGTGCAGTACCGGGACCCCGCCGGGCCGTGACGGCCGGGCGGGGTCCCGCGCGTCCGCCGGAAGCAACTCCCTTCAGGAGCAGCGTGGTTCACTCGCATTTCATTCCGGAACGGCACCGCCGGGAAGGGTGCTGACCGTATGCTCCTCGGGATCTTGTCGGAACGATCAACTTCCTTGATCTCTGGGGGCGAGACTGTGAAACATCCTGGCAGACGGTCCATCACCGTCGTCCTGGCGCTACTCCTGGCATCCGTGGGCATATCGGCGCCCGCACACGCCAGTTCCACCACAGGCGACCGAGTGCTCTACTGGAACCAGGCACTGATCGACGCCTACGTGACCACGGGCGGCGCTCCCGGACCGCTGGCGCGGGCCGGGGCCATGCTGCATCTGGCCATGTACGACGCGGCGAACGCCAGCCGCTGCCACAGCAGCGGCGGCTTCAAGCCTGAGAACTGCCTCGGGGCGCTCTACACCCCCGGCATCAGCGTGAAGGCCGGCGTCGCTCCGAACGTCGAGGCGGCGATGGACCACGCGGCCCACGACGTCCTCGAGTCCGTCTTCCCGGCGCTCGACTTCGCCCCCTACCTCACGGCGGCGCGCACGGGCGAGCCGGTCGACGCCACGACCGCGGAGGGCCGGAGCGTCGGCGAGAAGGCCGCCGCGGCGATGATCGCCCGTCGCGCCAACGACGGATCCGGCGACACGACGCCGTACACCCCGAGCACCGAACCCGGTCAGTGGCGGCCGACGGGCTCCGGCGCGGCGGCGACTCCGAACTGGGGCAAGGTCAAGAAGTTCGTCGACTACGGCGACTACCCGTGGGCCCACTTCGACACCACGGCGGCCGACCTGCGTCCGCAGCCGCCCGGCGGGATCGCGACGATGCCCGAGCTGCTGAAGAGCCCTGCCTACACAGCTCAGTTCAAGGAGGTGGCGGAGCTCGGTGCGGCCGACAGCACGACGCGGACCGCCGAGCAGACCGAGATCGCCTGGTTCTGGGCCAACGACCTGAACGGCACCTACAAGCCGCCGGGCCAGCTCTTCGCCCACACCCGGACCGTCTCCGCGCAGCGCGGACTCGGCCAGCTCGCCAACGTCCAGCTCTTCGCGCTGGTCGCGGGCTCGATGGCGGACGCGGGTATCTCCGCCTGGGACCAGAAGTACCAGACCGCCATCGATCTGTGGCGGCCCGAGAGCGCGGTCCGGCTGGCCGGTTCGGACGGCAACCCGGACACCGTGCAGAACAGTTCCTGGCAGCCGCTGTCGGCCGACGAGGCCGGGAACCACTTCAGCCCGCCCTTCCCCGCCTACGTCTCAGGGCACGCGACCTTCGGCGGAGCATGGGCCGAGTCGATGAAGCAGTTCTTCGGCACGGACGACATCTCCTTCACCGGCACCACCGACGATCCGCACGCGGTCGGGGTCACCCGCACCTTCCCCACCTTCAGCGCGGCGGCCACCGAGAACGCCCGGAGCCGGGTCTACCTCGGTGTGCACTTCCAGTGGGACGGTGACCTCGGCGTCGCGACCGGCCGGAAGGCCGCAAGCCAGATCATCACCAACTCGTACGGCTGGACGAGTGCGAGCGACCAGACTCCTTCGTACACCAGCCCCCGCCTCGGCACCGTGGGCAAGGAATGGCTGATCAAGCCCATGGGTGCGACGACCGTCGGGAACCAGTACGACGGCTCGCACGCCTCCTGGTACTGGTGTGACGAGTACGGGGCGGAGAACTCCTACCACCAGCTCCTCTGGAACTCCTACGGCTGTGCGAACGGCTACGACGGCCGCACCCACCTCTACTACGTCCCGCGCTAGCACCGGAAAGGATGATCTTCCTGTGATCAGAAAGCATCTCCGATACGTCGGCGCGACCGCCGGTGTGGTCGCCGTACTCGTCACCGTCGCGGTCGCCGGCGCGAACGCCTCGGGATCGCAGACCGACCCCAGCGTGCCAGGCACTCTCCGGGTCTTCGCCGGACCGTACGAGCAGGCGCAGTTCTGCGAGGGCGGCCCGGTCCCGGTGATCTCCGGCGCGAAGGGCGGCGCGCTCGCCGCCTCGCCGGTGAGGTTCGGCAAGGACGCGGGCAAGAACAGGAGTTACTCCTCCCTGCGGGCCACCTTCGAGGTCGCCGAGCCGGGCGAGGCCGCGCTCATCACCAAGACCGAGCGGATCTGGCCGAACGGCATGGTCTTCAACCTCGCGCTCGGCGCGGGCGAGCTGAAGCCGGGCGAGTACCAGTTCCGGCTGCGGGCGGCCGGCGGCAACCGGGGCTCGGACTGGACGCCGTGGTGCGCGTTCACCGTCACCCCGTGAACTGTGGCCTGTGGCCTGTGCGCGTGAGTCGCACTGAGTGGTGAGGAGGGCCGGTTCCCCGTCGGGAGCCGGCCTTCCGTCCTCACTTCGCGGACCGAGGCACCGTGGTGTTGTTGATATGAACCTGTCATAGTGCGCGTCATGGAGCGACGACGCCTACTTCTCGGGGCCCTGGGGGCCGGAGCCGCGCTGATCGTCGGGGCGCCCAGCGCCTCCGCCGTGGACGTACGCGCATGGATGGCCGCACACGGCGACGGGACGGCCCTGCGGCAGCTCACCATCCCCGGCACCCACGACTCGGGCGCCCGGTTCGGCGGCCTCTGGTCCGAGTGCCAGAACACGACCATCGCCCAGCAGCTGGACAGCGGCATCCGCTTCCTGGACATCCGGTGCCGGGTGACCGGCGGGTCCTTCGCCATCCACCACGGGCCCTCCTACCAGAACATGATGTTCGGGGACGTCCTCGTCGCCTGCCGCGACTTCCTCGCCGCGCACCCCTCCGAGACCGTCCTCATGCGGGTCCGGCAGGAGTACTCCGAGGAGTCCGACGCCACCTTCCGCGCGGTGTTCGACGACTACCTCGACGGGCGGGGCTGGCGCTCCCTCTTCCGCATCGGCTCCGGGCTGCCGCTCCTCGGCGAGGCCCGCGGCCGGGTCGTCCTCCTGGCCGACAACGGCGGGCTGCCGGGGGTGCGGTGGGGGGACGGCTCCCTCTTCGCCGTCCAGGACGACTGGAACGCGCTGCCCGACGCCAAGTACGCCAAGATCGAAGCCCACTTCCGCGCAGCCGTCGAACAGCCCGGCCGCCTCTACGTGAACTTCACCAGCACCTCCGCCTACCTGCCGCCCCGCTGGAACTCCGACCGGCTGAACCCGCGCGTCCACGGCTTCCTCGACGGTGCCGCGATGTCCGGCCGTACGGGCCTCGGTATCGTCCCCATGGACTTCCCGAACACCCGCGCGGGGCTCGTGGAAGCCCTGCTGCGGCACAACTAGAGGGGGCGCGGCGCCTTTTCGCCGTGTACGCGCGCGTACTCGGCCGCCAGCCAGGGCGCCAGGTCGTCGACGAGCATCCCGAGGACCGACGGGTCGGGCGCGGTCGAGCGGCCCGTCGTCACGGCGAGCCGCATCTGCCCGGCGCGCTCCGGGTAGTAGCCGCCGAAGACGGCGGCCTGCCGGTCGAGGTCGCTGGTCCAGCCGTTCCACCGGGGCATGACGAGGGTGAAGCCCGTACGGACGAGCCGTCGGCCGACCCGCCGCCCGAGGACGTGCGGGTCGGTGCCCTCGGCGGCGCGCGTACGCCAGCCGGGGACGAGCCGGCCGAGGTCGCCGTTCGTCTCGCGGGCGAGGAGCGAGGTGGGACGGTACCGCGGCAGCTCGTCGGCGAGGTCGGGCCCCAGGAGCGGGGTGCAGAGGCAGGCGACGAAGAAGCCCCCGTCGTGGCGCTCGGCTTCGCTGAGCACCGTCCGGGTGTGGGAGAGCACGATGCCGACGCCGTCGATCACGGGGAAGTCCCGGTCGAGCGCGGCCTCCAGGGCGTGGGCGTCCGCCTGGTCGGCCGCCGTGGGTTCGTCGTGCAGGGCCAGTTCGAGGTCGAGGTCGGAGACGCCCGGGATCGCGGTCCCGCGGGGAAGACTGCCGTACAGGTAGGCGCTGTGCAGACGGTCCGGCCCGAACGTGCCGGAGATCCCGGCCCGCGCCGCCTCGACGACCGGCGCGAACGCCGGGGGCACGCGCTCCAGGGCGCCTTCGCGCAGGATCGTTCCGTCGGGGGCCAGTCCGCGTCCGTCGTCCATGGCGCCACTCTGCCCCGGACGCCGGCCGATCAACGAGCGGTTTTACGGTCCCGCCCGGGTGTCACACCTCCGGCGGCGGCGTCGGCGCCCCCGGCAGCCGTACCGTCGCCACCGTCCCGCCGCCCTCCACCGGTGTGAGGGCGACCGTGCCGCCCGCGTGGTGGACCGTGCGGGCCACGATCGACAGGCCCAGGCCCGAGCCCGGGAGACTGCGGGCCGAGGGGGAGCGCCAGAAGCGGTCGAAGACGTGCGGGAGCTCGTCGGGGGCGATGCCGGGACCCTGGTCGCGGACGGTCAGTTCGCCGCGCATCAGGGTCACCTCGACCGTGCCCCGGGGCGGCGAGAACTTCACCGCGTTGTCCAGGACGTTCATCAGGGCCCGCTCCAGGGCCGCCGGTTCCGCCCGCACGTACCAGGGGGCCAGGTCCGTGACGAAGGTCAGCTCGGGGCCGCGCAGCCGCGCCCGGTCCAGGGCCGCCCGCAGGATCGTGTGCAGCGGGACCACTTCGAGGGGGCCCGGTTCCGCCGCGTCAGGGCGGGCCAGTTCCTGGAGGTCGCCGATCAGCGCGGCCAGCTCCGTCATCTGCGCCTTCACCGAGGCCATCAGGGCCCGCCGGTCCTCCGGCGGGATCGCCCGGCCCGTCTCCTCGCTGCGCGCGAGGAGTTCGACGTTCGTACGGAGGGAGGTGAGCGGTGTGCGGAGCTCGTGGCCCGCGTCCGCGATGAGCTGCGCCTGCCGGTCACGGGAGGTCGCGAGCGCCGCGGTCATCGCGTTGAAGGAGCGGGAGAGGCGGGCGATCTCGTCCTCGCCCTCGACCGGGATGCGGACGGTCAGGTCCTCGGTCGCGGCGACGTGCTCGACGGCCCCGGTCAGCCGGTTCACCGGTTCGAGGCCGGTCCGCGCCACCCACAGGCCGGCCGCGCCCGCGCCGACGACGCCGATCCCGGAGACCAGGAGCAGCACCCAGCGCAGCGTGGACATCGAGTTGTCGATCTCGTCGAGCGGCCGGGCGACGGAGACGGCGAGCCCGATCGGGCCGTCCTGCGGGTAGGTGTAGACCCGCATCTCCCGCCCGCTGTCGTCCTTCACCGTGTGCAGGGCGTACTCCAGCTGCCCCCGCGCCACCGCGAGGTCGCCCTCGCCCGCCGGGATGGCGGCCTTGCCCGAGGTGCAGACGCTGCCGTTGGCGAGGATCACCTGCACGGTGTACGAGCCCGCCACCGGAGGCGGTGTGCTTCCCTGCCGGCAGAGGGCGAGGAGGCTCTGCACCCCGTTCGCGTCGAGCCGGGTGCTGCGCAGCGAGGAGTCCATCTCGGTCTCCAGCTGTTCGCGGGTCACGAACCAGCAGGCGAGCGAAGCGGCGGCGACGGCGACGGCCACCGCGAAGGCGGTGAGCAGCGCGAGCCGTGAGCGCAGGGGCCGTGAGCGGAACCAGGCCAGCGGACTGCTCACTCCCCGCCTCCTCCGCGCAGCGCGTAGCCCACGCCCCGCACCGTGTGCACGAGGCGCGGCTCGCCGCCGGCCTCCGTCTTGCGCCGCAGGTACATCACGTACACGTCCAGGGAGTTCGAACTGGGCTCGAAGTCGAAGCCCCACACGGCCTTGAGGATCTGCTCGCGGGTGAGGACCTGCCGCGGGTGCGCCAGGAACATCTCCAGGAGGGTGAACTCGGTCCGCGTGAGCTCCACCGTCCGGCCGCCGCGGGTCACCTCGCGGGTGGCGAGATCCATCCGCAGGTCCTCGAAGGCGAGCACGTCGGTGTCGGCGGGGGCGGCCGCCGTGGCGGAGGCGTACGAGCTGCGGCGGAGCAGCGCCCTGATGCGGGCGAACAGCTCGTCCAGCTCGAAGGGCTTCACCAGGTAGTCGTCGGCGCCCGCGTCGAGCCCGGTGACCCGGTCGCCGACGGTGTCGCGGGCCGTGAGCATCAGGATCGGCACGGTGGATCCGGAGGCCCTGATCCGGCGGGCGGCGGTCAGTCCGTCCATGCGGGGCATCTGGACGTCGAGGACGACGAGGTCGGGGGCGTACGACTCCATGCGGGAGAGCGCGTCGAGGCCGTCGACGGCGTCCTGCGTCCCGTACCCCTCGAAGGCGAGGCTGCGGCGCAGGGCCTCACGGACGGCGGGCTCGTCGTCGACGATGAGGATGCGCTCGGCTTCGTTCTGCTGTCCCGTCATGGCCTCAGCGTCGCATGCCGCCCCGGCCCCGGTCAGTTGTCGCCGCCCGCGCGGAGGCTGTCCAGATCGGCCTTCAGGGTGTCGACCGGGATCGCGAATCCGAGGCCGACGCTTCCGGCCGTGGAGCCGTTCGAAGAACTGGGCGAATACATGGCCGAATTGATCCCGATGATCTCGCCGTCCATATTGATCAGCGCGCCGCCGGAATTCCCCGGATTGAGCGAGGCGTCGGTCTGGATCGCCTTGTACGTGGTCTTCGACGAGCCGGTGTCGCCGTTGAACTGCTGTCCGCCGAACTCGAACGGCCAGCCCTGCCGGGGGTCGTACTGCTGCCCCTGGCTCTCTTCGTCCTTGGCGACGGTCACGTCCCGGTCGAGCGCGGAGACGATGCCGCTGGTGACGGTGCCGGTCAGGCCCTCGGGGGAGCCGATCGCCACGACCTGGTCGCCGACCCGGACCTTGGAGGAGTCGCCGAGCGTGGCCGCCTGAAGCCCGGACGCGCCCTTCAGCTTGATGAGGGCCAGGTCCTTGTCGGGGTCGGTGCCGACGACGTCGGCCTGGTAGCTCTTGCCGTCGCTGAGCCGCACGGCGATCTCCGAGGCGCCGGAGATCACGTGGTTGTTGGTGACGATCTCGCCGTCGGAGGTGATGATCACGCCCGAGCCGGTGGACTTGCCCGCGTTCGAGGCGGCGGAGATCTCGACGATGGAGGGGGAGACGGCCTCGGCGACGCCGGCGACCGTGCCCGTGCTGCTCGCGGAGACGTTGGTGCCGCTCACGGAGGAGGAGGCGACGGCGGGGGTGTCGGAGGTGAGCTCCTGGACCAGCGTCGCCGCGCCGCCGCCGACCGCCGCGGCCGCGATGGCCACGGCCGCCATGAGGCCGACACCGCGCCTGGCGCGGCGCCGGGGGGTGGGAGCGGGGGCGGGGACGGTGGCGACGAGGGGCGGGTCCACGGGCGGCGGCACCTGCCCGCCGGACGGCCAGACCGTCGTACCCGGCTCGGTGACGATCGGCTGCGTGGGGTCGTACGAACGGCTCGGGTCGTACGAACCGTTCGGGTCGTGCGAACGGCTCGGGTCGTACGGCGGCCTCGGCGGCTGCGGCGGGTAGTAGGGCTGCTGCGGCTGCTGCTCCTGGAAGTCCGTCATGGCTATGACTCTCGGAGCCGTACATGAGAGGCGTCTGAGGACCGGCTGAGAAGCCCGACAGAACCCCGTATGCCCCATATAAGGGGCGGGGCTGTCGTAAGGGCTTGTCCTGTGGGGTGCTTACTCGCCGCAGCCGCAGGAGCGGCGGACGACCAGGGCCGAGGGGAAGAGCTTCACGCGCTCGCGGCGCGAGCCCGCCACCCGGAGCGAGTCGTCCAGGACGAGGTCCACCGCCGCCCGGGCCATCGCCGGACGGTCCGAGGAGATCGTGGTCAGCGGCGGGTCGGTGAGCGCCGCCTCCTTCACGTCGTCGAAGCCCGCGACCGCCAGCTCCGTGGGCACCTCGATGCGCAGCTCGCGGGCCGCCCGGAGCACGCCGAAGGCCTGGTCGTCGGTGGAGCAGAAGATGGCCGGCGGCCTGTCCGGGCCGGCCAGCAGCTTCAGGGCCACCTGGTAGGCGTCGTAGCGGTTGTACGGAGCCTGGAAGAGCCGGCCCTCGATCGACAGGCCCGCCTCCAGCATGGCCCGCCGCCAGCCCTCCTCGTGGTCGGCGACGGGGTCGCCGACGGCCGGGGTGTTCGGGACGCCGCCGAGGCACGCCACGTACGGGTGACCGTGCTCCAGGAGGTGACGGGTGGCGAGCTGGGCGCCGCCGATGTCGTCGGTCACGACGGCCACGTCGTCGATCGCCTCAGGACGCTCGTGCAGCAGCACCACGCGCGCGTCCCAGGCCTCGATCTCGCTCGCCGCCTGCTCGCTCATGCCCTGGCTGACCAGGATCAGTCCCGAGACCCGCATGCCGAGGAAGGCGCGCAGGTAGTGGACCTCGCGCTCGGTGCGGTAGTCGGAGTTGCCGACGAGGACCATCTTCCCGCGCTCGGCGGCGGCCTGCTCGACGGCGTGGGCCATCTCCGCGAAGAACGGCTGCCGCGCGTCCGGGACGATCATGCCTATGAGGTCCGTGCGCCGGGACGCCATGGCCTGGGCCACCCGGTCGGGGCGGTAGCCCAGCTCCTTGATGGCGGCGAGGACACGCTCGCGCGTGGCCGGGGCGACCGGCCTGGGTCCGTTGTTGATGACGTAGCTCACGACCGCGGTCGAAGTACCTGCCAGTCGAGCTACGTCATCCCGCGTCACCTTGGCCACGCGCGGCAGTCTACGCGGGGTGACCTACCTACCGGCAGGTCGCACTGTGGCGTCCGCCACGTTCCTGTCCTCCGCGGGGGTGACATCCCCCGTGGCGTCCTTGACGCGCGTGCTCGTCCGGGCCTCTTCCTTGGCGCGGGCCTCCTCCGCGGCCCGCTCGACCTTCTCCGGGGTGACGAAGCGGTAGCCGACGTTGCGGACGGTGCCGATCAGCGACTCGTGCTCGGGGCCCAGCTTGGCACGCAGCCGCCGCACGTGGACGTCGACCGTACGGGTGCCGCCGAAGTAGTCGTACCCCCACACCTCCTGGAGGAGCTGGGCACGCGTGAAGACCCGGCCCGGGTGCTGCGCCAGGTACTTGAGCAGCTCGAACTCCTTGAAGGTCAGGTCCAGGACCCGGCCCTTGAGCTTCGCGCTGTACGTCGCCTCGTCGACCGACAGGTCGCCGTTGCGGATCTCCATGGGGGAGTCGTCGGCGACGATCTGCTGCCGGCCCATCGCGAGCCGGAGGCGGGCCTCGACCTCGGCCGGGCCCGCGGTGTCGAGGAGGACGTCGTCGATGCCCCAGTCGGCGGTGACGGCCGCGAGGCCGCCCTCGGTGACGACGAGGACCAGCGGACAGCCGGGCCCCGTCGACCGAAGCAGCTGACAGAGCGAGCGCACCTGCGGGAGGTCGCGCCGGCCGTCGACGAGGATGACGTCCGCGCCGGGGGTGTCCACGAGGGCGGGGCCCTCGGCCGGGGCGACCCGGACGTTGTGCAGCAGCAGGCCGAGTGCGGGAAGCACCTCGGTCGACGGCTGGAGTGCGTTGGTGAGGAGCAGCAGAGAGCTCATCGCGCCGCACCTTCTTCGGTCGTCGCTCGGTCGTGCTTCGTACGCTCGCTCATAACGTCGGTTCCTCCTCGGTCCCTGCGAGGACGTGCACTGCTTCGTACAGATCACTGCGCTCTCTCGCGCCTTGAGAGCTTTTGTTCATCCGTCCGTAACAACGGTCGGAAAACGCAAAAGGACCCGGGGGCTGCGTCGCCCGGATCCTCTGCCCAGCAGAATAGCCCACATGAGTTCAGAGGGAGAGGGTCGATTTCACATGGTGGATGTCTCCCTGATCACTTCCGGATCCCGCCGGGTCATGTTGCGTACGGATGACGGTGTCCGTATCGAGGCGGTTTACGAACCCTCCATCGCAAGTGTCACCGATACGGCCGTCGTCGTCGCCCACGGGTTCACCGGGTCGGCCGACCGGCCCGCCGTCCGGCGCGCCGCCCGCGCCTTCGCGGAGCGCGGCGCCGCCGTCGTCACCTTCTCCTTCCGCGGGCACGGCGGCTCCGGCGGCCGGTCCACCGTCGGGGACCGGGAGGTCCTCGACCTGTCCGCCGCCGTCCGCTGGGCCCGTGAGCTCGGCCACGCGCGCGTGGCGACGGTCGGCTTCTCCATGGGCGGCTCCGTGGTCCTGCGGCACGCGGCCCTCGACCGGGAGACGGCCGGGCGCGCCGACGCGGTGGCCGCCGTCTCCGCACCCGCCCGCTGGTACTACCGGGGTACGGCGCCGATGCGCCGCCTCCACTGGGTGGTCACCCGTCCGGCGGGCCGCCTCGTCGGGCGGTACGGGTTCCGGACCCGGATCGACCGACGCGCCTGGGATCCCGTGCCCCTCTCGCCGGTGGAGGCGGTGCCGCTCATCGCGCCGACCCCGCTGCTCATCGTGCACGGCGACCGGGACCCGTACTTCCCGCTCGACCACCCGCGGATGCTGGCCGGTGCCGGAGAAGCCGAACTGTGGGTGGAGCGGGGCATGGGGCACGCCGAGAACGCGGCGGGCGGGGAGCTGCTCACCCGGCTCGGGGACTGGCTCACCCGCGCATAGCCCATCATGGGGGGCGGCGCGCACACGAACGAAGGGAGCGCCGCTATGGCAGCGGGAACCATCCGCTACTGGGCCGCGGCCAAGGCCGCCGCCGGTGTCGCGGAGGAGCCGTACGACGCCGAGCACCTCGCGGACGCGCTCGACGCGGCCCGCGCGAAGCACCCGGGTGAACTCGTCCAGGTCCTCCGGCGGTGCTCGTTCCTGGTCGACGGCGACCCCGTCGGGACCAGGAGCCATGAGACGGTACGGCTTGCCGAGGGCGGCACGGTCGAGGTGCTCCCCCCGTTCGCAGGAGGGTGAACCCCAGGAACATGAGCAACGACCAGCAGCACGGCGGGCAGCAGTACGACCCGTACGCGAACGGGCAGGGCCACGACGTCACGCAGACGTGGGAGGGCCAGACCTGGGACACCCAGTACCAGCCGGCGGTCTCCTACGACCAGGTCCAGGCGGCGCGGGCGCAGGAGGCGTACGGGACGCGGGGCGCGTACGAACAGCCCTACGGTCAGCAGCCGCACGAGCGGCAGCCGTACGAGCAGCAGCCGTACGAGCAGCCGCACCAGCAGCCGCACCAGCAGCAGTCGTACGGGCAGGTGTACGAGCAGCAGCCGTACGAGCAGGGGTACGGGCAGTCGTACGAGCAGTACCCGTCGTACGGGGGTCAGGCGGAGGTCCCGGCCTCGGCGCCCCTCCAGGCGCCCGTCCAGACTTCCCTCCAGGCCCCCGTGGCCGAGGCGGCGGGCCCCGCGTTCTCCCAGCCCACCACCTCCGGCAACACCCGGATCACCGACGCCCAGCGCGCCCGCGCCGAGGGCCGCTCGCCCGTGATCGAGCCCGGGATGCAGCCCGCCCTGCTGACGGCCGTCCTCGGACTGCTGCTCGCCGGCGGTGCCGCCCTCGGCACGTACGGCCTGCTCGTCCCGCTCGTGCTGCTCCAGGGCCTCACCGCCGCCGGCTGGTTCAGGCTCAACGGCATGTGGCCGGCCCGGCAGGGCATCGCCCTCGCCTTCGCCGGCGGCCTCGCCGCCGACGCCGCCCTGCTCGCCACCGGCCGGGAGCACGCGGCCGCCGCGATCCTCGGCACGCTCGGCGCGTGGGTCCTGCTCTGTCTGGTCCTCCAGCTGCGCAGCCACGCCGACCCGGACGAGCGCATGTACGGCCTGATGGCCACCGTCGCCTCCGCGGCGCTCACCGTCATCGCCACCGGGCACCTGGGCGCGGCCCCGGACGCGGTGGTCGTCGGCGGGATCGCGGTCGCGGCCACCGTCGTGGCCCGCGCGCTGCCGCTGCCGGGCCCGGTGTCCCTGGTCGTCGCGCTGCTCGCCTCCGCGGGCGCGGGGATCGCGGCCGGCGGGTTCACCGACCTGGGGACCTCGGGGGCGCTGCTCGGCCTCGGGGCGGGCGTCTGCGCCCTCGTCGGCCTGCGGGTGGCCAGCTACGACTACCCGTCGCGCTTCGTGCACATGACGGCCGGGGTGGCACTGCCGCTGACGGCCGCCGCGCCCGCCGTCTACCTGCTCGGCCGGGCCCTGGCCTGACCCCGGTCCGGCCCTGAACGGGCCCTGATCCAGCCCTGAGCGGACCCTGATCCGGGGAGGGCGCGGGAACCAACCGGCCCCTCGACACGTCGATCTTCGTGTCGGGGGGCCGGAACCTTTATCCACTTCCATTCCAATCGGGGGACGCACAGCCCATGCGAGCACTGCGGATTCTGTTGATCGTGGCCGTCGTGCTGGGCGGGGTCCTCGTCGGGATCGACCGGCTGGCCGTGGCGTACGCCGAGTCGGAGGCGTCCGGCCGGGTGAAGCTCTCGGCCGTCGACAGCGAGTCGATAGAGGTCGACATCAAGGGCTTCCCGTTCCTCACCCAGGTAGCGGACCAGCGGTTCGACGAGATCGACGTGAAGGCGACCGGCGTCTCGGCGACGGCGGGCAGCAAGCGCATCCGGGTCGACGAGCTGACCGTGGCGCTGCGGGACGTCACCGTGACCGGCGACTGGGCGGGCGCGAAGGCCGGTTCGGCGAGCGGGGTCGCCCTCATCTCGTACGCGGACCTCACCGCCGCGTCGGACCGGGAGGCCACCGTCGCCTACGGCGGCAACGGCAAGGTGAAGGTGACCGGCGGAGTGACGGTCATGGGCCGCACCCTGACCCGCACGGTGATCTCGACGGTGACCGTGGTGAACGGCGACACCATCCGGGTCCGCGCCGACGAGGTGCCGGGCGAGGGCATCCCCGGCATCGAGGAGATGGTCCGCGAGCGGACCGACTTCGAGCGCCCGATCGGTGTCATCGCCGGCATGAAGGTGGAGAAGGTCGAGCCGCGCCCCGAGGGCCTCGCCGTCACCGTCAGCGGCAGAGACATCGTCCTCGCGGGCTGAGCCGGCGGCGGGGCGACCCGCACGGTCCGCTCGTGCGTCCCCGGAAGCCGCTCGGCCGACCCGGCCATACCCGTTGGTCACATGCTGAGACGCTGCTGTCCGAACAGTAGAAACACGTCCTGACGCCCGGTACCAAGGCTGTCCCGGGGCCCCTTGCGCCGTGATCGCGTCTCACATCTCGGACGATCGCGTCTCAAAATACGACACACCGGTGACACGGCCGCCTGTCCGTCCCTACGATCGAGGGCATGAAGCGACAGGCGGATCTCACGAAGCGGCGGGCAGTAGACCTGTGCCGCGTCGCCGCCATGCTCTGTCGTTCCGTCTGAGCGGGACCCACCAGCTCCCGTATTCCTCAGGCCCTCCCACCGCGAGGTCAGGGCCGCCCTGTGTAGCCGTACGCACGTCCGCTGTCCGTACGCACGCGATGACGCGTACCGCACCACACCCGCACCACACCGCCGCACACTGCCCCGGAGGAGAACAGCATGGCTCGCAGCGACGTCCTGGTCGACGCGGACTGGGTCGAGGCCAACCTCGACAACCCGCAGGTCGCCCTCGTCGAGGTCGACGAAGACACCTCGGCCTACGAGAAGAACCACATCCGCAACGCCATCCGGATCGACTGGACCCAGGACCTGCAGGACCCGGTCCGCCGCGACTTCATCGACCAGGAGGGCTTCGAGAAGCTCCTCTCGGCCAAGGGCATCGCGAACGACACCACGGTCGTCCTCTACGGCGGCAACAACAACTGGTTCGCCTCGTACGCCTACTGGTACTTCAAGCTCTACGGCCACCAGGACGTGAAGCTCCTCGACGGCGGCCGCAAGAAGTGGGAGCTCGACTCCCGCGACCTGGTCGACGGCTCCGAGATCCCGTCCCGCCCGGCCACCGAGTACAAGGCCAAGGCCCAGGACTCCTCGATCCGCGCCTTCCGCGACGACGTCGTGGCCGCGATCGGCGCCCAGAACCTGGTCGACGTCCGCTCGCCCGACGAGTTCTCCGGCAAGCTGCTCGCCCCGGCGCACCTCCCGCAGGAGCAGTCGCAGCGCCCCGGCCACGTGCCGAGCGCCCGCAACATCCCGTGGTCGAAGAACGCCAACGACGACGGCACCTTCAAGTCGGACGACGAGCTCAAGGCCCTCTACGAGGCCGAGCAGGTCGACCTGGCGAAGGACACCATCGCCTACTGCCGCATCGGTGAGCGCTCCGCGCTCACGTGGTTCGTCCTGCACGAGCTGCTCGAGGTCTCGAACGTCAAGAACTACGACGGCTCGTGGACCGAGTACGGCTCCCTCGTCGGCGTGCCGATCGAGCTCGGCGCCAACAAGTAACTCCCCGGATCCTCCCCTCCTCCGGACCCCTCGACCGTAAGGACAGAACGACATGTGTGGAGCGCAGCCCGGCGGCCCCGACGCCTCGACGATCAAGCCCGGTGAGACCACCATCCAGGGCTTCGTGACCAAGGACGGCCAGCCCGTCACCGGTTACGTCCGCCTCCTGGACTCGACCGGCGAGTTCACGGCCGAGGTCCCGACCTCCGCCACCGGCCAGTTCCGCTTCTACGCGGCCGAGGGCACGTGGACCGTCCGCGCCCTGGTCCCGGGCGGCACCGCCGACCGCCAGGTCGTGGCCCAGCACGGTGGCCTCGCCGAGGTCGCCATCGCGGTGTGATCCCGCACCGCTGAACCGGCCGAAGGGCCGTGCCTCCTGGGGGGTTGGACGCCATTTCCAGGACTAGAGGCACGGCCCTTCGGTCTTCCCTTCTCGCGGCGGCCTCCGGCCGCCGAAACCGGCGCCCGGTCGTACGCTGAAGGTGTGTACGCACGCCGTCGCCACGTCTACTTCTGGATGATGGGCGCCTGCCTGGTCCTCTTCGTGGGCGCCTGGGCAGTCGTGCGGCTCTTCTCGATGCCGGTCGCCATCGGCATGTGCGTGGTCGCCATGCTGATCCCCCCGGTCGCCGCGATGGTCGCGAACCGCAGGGGCCCCGAGGACCGCTGGTGGGACGACCCCTCGGGCGACCCGACGTCGGACGAGTGGTGGGACGAACTGGACGGCAAGAAGCGTCGGAAGTAGAGCGCGGGCCTCGCCCCACCCCGGGCGCCGGCCCCGCCGGACGGAGTCCGGCGCAGCGGCTCGAAGCCTGGGAGGCCCCTCGGGGCCGAGCAGTGCGAGAGGCGCGTCGGGAGTGGGGTCCGCTGGTGGGACGACCCCTCGGGCGACCCGACGTCGGACGAGTGGTGGGACGAACTGGACGGCAAGAAGCGCCGGGATCCGAAGCACGGCCTAGAGCGCCGCGAGCGTCACGTGCCAGTCGGCGGTGGAGCTGACGTGGATCAGGGCGGGGCCGTTCAGCCGGCCCTCGGCGCCGCACGTGCCCTTTCCGGCGATCAGCCGCTCACCCCGGTCGAACCCGTCGGTGAGTTCTCCGACCCACAGGGTTCCGCCGCCGCGCTGGCCGACGCGGATCGTGGCCGGGCCGCCGGAGTGGCGGAAGACGTACGAGCCCTTCGAGGTCAGCTGCGACCCGATCTCCGGCACCCGGTCGGGTGCGTGCAGCCACGCACGCCAGGAGCCGCGCGTCTCGACGCCGAGCCGCACCGTCTCATGGCCGTCCGGAGGCAGCGGGACGACGGCCCGCCGCCCGGAGGCGCCGCGCTTGAGGAGGTTCCGCCTCCCCTCGTGCCCGAGGAGGCTCTCGTGGCCGAAGAGCTCGGCCGAGCCGCTCGCGTCGAGCAGCCGGACGACCAGGATCACCGGCGTCGAGGCGTCGGGCCTGACCAGCTCGAACCGGCTGTCCCCCCGCCCCTCCGCGCGCTGCGCGGCCGGCGTGACCGAGGGCCAGATCCTGTACGGCCGCCGGTGCGACCCCTGCCCGGGCACCGGCACGGGGGCGCCTTGCGTGGGGTGCTCGGCGTGGTGGGCAGGGGGACGGGGACGGGGGACCGTTCGTGCCACGACCGGGGCCCGGCCGGTGGCGATAGGCGGGTGCCCCTCCAGGAGCCGTACGCCGTCCGCCGCGCACACGTCGACGAGCCGCGCCGCCCCCTCGGGTGGCGACCAGCGGACCGCGGTGGTCGCCGGGCCGTGCCGCGGGTCGAAGAAGCAGAGCGGGCGGCGTACGGGCAGCGGCCGTCCCGAGGCCCGTGCGTCCGCGCACGCGAGCGCGTGCCGCCCTTCCTCCAGCGCCCGCAGGACGTCCTCGGCGTCGTCCCGGTCGCGGTCGCCGACGAAGGCGCGCTTGGCCAGCTCGTAGGCGTTCAGGGCCCGTTCGTAGTCCGCCAGGGCGAGTGCGTCGGGGTCCTGCCCGGTCGGGACGAACACATGGCGGGCGAGTTCCTCGCCGAACGCCGTGATGTCGGCGTCGATCAGAGCCAGTTCTTCCGTACGTCGCGGCCGGAAGAACCTGCGCCACCCCGGCATCAGTAGACGAGGGCCTGGGTCTCGTCGGCCATGGCCTCCTGGACGAAGACCTGGGCCCCGGCGATGCGGAAGCCCTCCAGAAGGTCCTTCTCCACCATGTCGCGGCGGGCGGCGCACTGGGTGCAGACCGTGATGCGGCCGCCGGCCGCGAGGATCGAGTCGATCAGGTCCGGCAGCGGCGCCGCGTGCGGGAGTTCGAATTCGGCGGCCCGGCCCGGGAGGGCGAACCAGGCGGACTCGCCGGTCAGCCAGAGCGAGACCTCGACGCCGCTCGCGGCGGCGACGGCGGCCACCGTGAAGGCCTGCGAGCAGCGTTCGGGGGCGTCGGCCCCTGCGGTCACCTTGATCACGAGCTTCTTCGCCATATACCGAACTGTAATGCGCGGCACTGCAACCTCATGCGTCACTCGCGTGTCAGGTGGGTGCGTGGTGACGGAATCCGCGCTTCAGGTCTCGTGGGGGGACTCTTGAGCATCGAAGAAAATATCCAAAATCCGGATTCGGCACCGCCGCCGGAGCCCGGGACCGGGTCGGAAGCCGCCCTTCCGGTCGCCTTGCAGGACGAGGCGCCCGAGGTGACTCCGGACACACCGCCGACCGTACGGCCGCGCCGCCGTGTCCTCAGGACCGCCGGCCTGATCGCCGTCGCCGCCGTCATCGGCCTCGTCGGCGGCACCGCCACCGGCTACGGCATCCAGGCCGAACGCGCACCGACCCCGCTGCCCGCGCTCAACCAGCCGGGCCTCGCCTACCCGAAGCCGCTCCCGAAGGGCCAGGAGCCCGAGCCGCTCTCCGCGGCGGAGGACCGGCAGGCGAAGGCGAACGGCGACCTGCGGAAGCTGCTCGTGCCGCGGCCGAAGGGCGCGCGCGCCCACGGGGTGGACGGGTGGCAGTCGCTGGCCGAGTACGCCTCCGTCTACGACTATCCCGGTGGGGCGCTGGAGTTCCAGCTCGACCTGGGCATCCGGCGGGTGGCGACCCGGATGTGGCGGACGGGTGAACACCGGTACACCACGGTCAGGCTCGTCCAGTACCGGGCCGACGCGGGGATCGGCGCCAAGGAGCTCATAGAGGACCAGCAGCGCTACGCGAGGGATGAGGACCGGTCCGACTCCAACGGCGAAGAGGTCAAGGGTTCTCGCAACGGCCGGTACTTCCTCTATCCCGTGCAGCGTGAGGCCGGATACCTGGACTACTACGAGGCCCGTGCGTACATCTGGCGCGGGGACATCGCGGTCGAGATCTACATCGAGGACACGCGGAAGATCGCCGAGAACGACATCCGTTCTCTGGCCGAGCGGCAGCTGGGGCTCCTGTGACCGAGAAGACCGTGGGCCGCAGGCGCCGGCTCCTGACGAACGCACTGACGGCCGTGCTCGTCCTCGGGGCCGTCGGCGGAGGTGTCGCGTACACCGCCGTCACGGTCGAAGGCGCCGACCGGACAGCCCCCACCGTGGGGTGGGCGGAGCCCACCACGACCGCGACGCCCGCGGATCCGGCCGCCGGTCTCGCCGAGGGCCGGGCCTCCACCCCGCTGAGCAAGCTCCTCCTGCCCGTACCGGACGGCTATGTGCTGGGTGCGGACGTCGAGGGGTACGGCAACGACCACGAGGTGGCCGCCAAGGAAGCCGTGGCCCTCTTCAAGCAGACGAACAAGAACCTCTACGGCAAGAAGCGCCGCGAGTTCGAGAAGGAGATCGACAAGCTCGGGGTCCAGGGCATGGCGATGCGCTCGTACGCCGCGGTGGACAGCACCTTCCAGGTGGAGGTGATGGTCCTGCGGATGAAGGACAAGAAGATGGTCCGCGAGTTCTCCGGTGTCCAGAGGGACATGTTCGAGTTCCTGAAGCTGGACAAGGGCCCGAAGATCAAGGACCACGAGAAGAAGGCGGCCTGCTTCCTCGTACCCGAGCCCGAAGAGGGCGCCGAGGAGGAGCGGGAGGACGAGCTGCGGTCCATGATCTGCCAGGCGTACGACGGCGAGGTCATGGTCACCGTCACGGCCTACGGTGCCGCTCCGCTCGACAAGAAGGCCGTGGCCGAGCTGGTGAAGCAGCAGCTCGATCACATCGAGTCCCCGGGGGAGTACGTATGACCGCGCAGACGATCGAGACGGTGGAACCGGTGGAGCCGGTCCCGGAGGCCCCGGCTCCCGTCGCCGCCGCTCCTGGTCGTACCCGTCGGGTCCTGTGGGCCGTGGCCCGCTGGACGGCGGCCGTCGCCGTGTGCGGCGGCGTGGGCGCCGGGACCGCCATGGGGATCACCGCGCTCGACCGGAACGAAGTGCCCGGTCTCGCGACCGAGAGCGACGGCCGCTGGGAGTACCCGCAGCTCAGGCTGCCCGCCCTCCCGGCGGAGCGGCCGCGCCCCTTCACCGAGGGCAACGACGGCGAGATTCACTACGCCGACGTCCGGAAGCTGCTGCTGCCCGCCCCGGCGGGCGCCACCGTCGACCCGAAAACGAACGGCGGCTGGGTGTCCGAAGGCGCCTATCTCGCGGGTTACAGGGAGAAGGATCGTGCACGGGTGAAGGAGGCCCTGGACGACACGACCCTTCGCCACATCACGGGCCGGGCCTGGACGATGCCTGACGGTACGGAGACCCGTGTCCTCCTGCTGAGGTTCTCCTCCGTCGCCTACGTCGACCTGATGCACAGGAACCTCACCAGCGACTGGGAGGGGGCACTGCCCGCGGGGGTCGCGGAGGCGGAGATCCTCGACCAGGTACCGGATGACGTCCGGGTGCCGGAGGTGTCCACGTACGCGTACCAGGAGAAGAAGCCCTACGGCCCCGAGCAGACCCGCTGGGCCTACGTCACGGCCGGTGACACGCTCGCCATGGTCAGCCAGACCCGGAAGGGCGGGGTGCTCGCCGTGCCCTTCCAGCAGACCGTCGTCCTGCAGGCGCAGTTGCTCGGCTGATCGTCCGCGAGACCCACCTCACCGAGTGGGCCGGACCCCAGCCCACTAAGCTGGGGTCCGGCCCGTTCCGCCTTCACCGCTCAGTCGAGGAGCACCCCGTGATCATTTTCTTCGAAATCTTGCTGGTCCTGGTCGCCGTCGGCGTGCTCGCCTTCACCGGACTGGCTGTGAAGAAGCTGTACCAGGGCCAGCGCTAACCACTTCTAGAGAACGCCAGAGCTGCTCATGATCGAGATCCCGTCCGACCTCAATCCGGACCTCGTCCCCCTCGCGTTCCTGCTCGGCACGTGGGAGGGCGCGGGCGTCTCCGACTTCCCCGGCGCCGAGAAGTGCAACTTCGGCCAGTCCGTGACGTTCAGCCACGACGGCCGGGACTTCGTCGAGTACCACTCCCACTCCTGGGTCCTGGACAACGAGGGCAACAAGGTCCGTCCGCTGGAGAGCGAGAGCGGCTACTGGCGCATCGACAAGGACCGCAAGGTCGAGGTCGTCATGGTCCGCGACGACGGCGTCGTCGAGATCTGGTACGGCGAGCTCGCCGACCAGAAGCCGCAGATCGACCTGGCGACGGACGCAGTCGCCCGGACCGCGGCCTCGGGCCCGTACTCCGGTGGCAAGCGCCTCTACGGCTACGTCAAGAGCGACCTCATGTGGGTGGGCGAGAAGGCGACCCCCGAGGTCCCGCTGCGGCCGTACATGTCGGCGCACCTGAAGAAGGTCGTGACGCCGGAGGAGGTCGCCGACATGGCCCGCAACCTCGGCGACCTGCCGGACGACGGCATCGCGTTCTTCCGCTAGAGACCTATAGGTGCGCGCCGCGCCCTCCTACACTGGAGGGCGTGGTGAGCACCGACTGGAAGAGCGACCTGCGGCAGCGCGGCTATCGGCTGACGCCGCAGCGTCAGCTTGTCCTGGAGGCCGTCGACGCGCTGGAGCACGCGACGCCCGACGACATCCTCGTCGAGGTCCGCAGGACCGCGTCGGGGGTGAACATCTCCACCGTCTACCGGACCCTGGAGCTCCTGGAGGAGCTCGGTCTCGTGAGCCACGCCCATCTGGGGCACGGCGCTCCGACGTACCACCTCGCCGACCGGCACCACCATCTGCACCTGGTCTGCCGGGACTGTTCCGGGGTGATCGAGGCGGACGTCGAGGTGGCCGCCGAGTTCACCGGGAAGCTCCGGGAGACCTTCGGCTTCGAGACGGACATGAAGCACTTCGCCATCTTCGGGCGATGCGGGGACTGCGCGAGGAAGGCCACCGGCGCGGAGTCGTAGGCGAGTCGTAGGCTTTCCCTCATGAAGAGCCCTCTGCTGTCGCTCCCGGGTGCCGTCGCCGCCGAAGGCCGCGACGAAGGTGTCGCCGCGCACTACGGCGACCTGTTCCGTGAACAGCGCACCCTCGCCGAAGGCCACGGCTTCGTCGACCTCTCGCACCGCGGTGTCGTCACGGTCACCGGTGACGACCGGCTGAGCTGGCTGCACCTGCTCGTCACCCAGCACATGACGGACCTGCCGCCCCACCGTGCCACCGAGGCGCTCGTACTCTCCGCGAACGGGCACATCGAGCACGCCCTGTACCTCGTCGACGACGGCGAGACCCTGTGGGCGCACGTCGAGCCGGGGACGCGGGAGGAGCTGGTCGCGTACCTGGAGTCGATGAAGTTCTTCTACCGGGTGGAGGTCGCCGACCGTACGGACGAGATCGCGCTCGTGCACCTTCCGGCCGGTTCCATCGCCGAGGTGCCCGAGGGTGTCGTCGTACGGGAGACCCCGTACGGCCGCGACCTGTTCCTGCCGCGCCCCGACCTGGAGTCCTTCGCCGGCTCCCACGGGCCGGCCGCCGGGATCCTGGCGTACGAGGCGCTGCGCGTCGAGGCGCACCGGCCCCGGCTCGGCTTCGAGACCGACCACCGGACGATCCCGCACGAGGTCGGTCTCATCGGCAGCGCCGTCCACCTCCAGAAGGGCTGCTACCGGGGGCAGGAGACCGTCGCCCGGGTGCAGAACCTGGGGAAGCCGCCGCGCCGCCTCGTCTTCCTGCACCTGGACGGCAGCGAGGTGCTCCTGCCGGGGCACGGCACCCCGGTGCGGCTGGCGGCCGACGGGGAGGAGGGCCGGCAGCTCGGCTTCGTGACGACCTCCGCCCGCCACCACGAGCTGGGCCCGATCGCCCTCGCCCTGGTGAAGCGGAACGTACCCGTGGACGCGCCGCTGATCGTCGGGACGACGGCGGCGGCGCAGGAGGTCGTCGTCGAGCCGTAGGACGCGATCTTGGGGGGGCAGAGCTCGACCAGAGCCCGATCGGAGCTCGACCAGAGCCCGATCAGACCTCGATCAGTACCGTGAACGGGCCGTGGTTCGTGAGTGAGACGCGCATGTCCGCTCCGAAGCGGCCCGTCTCCACGTGCGCGCCCAGTTCCCGCAGCCGGTGCACGACCTCGTCCACGAGGGGTTCGGCGACGGGGCCCGGCGCGGCGGCGTTCCAGGTGGGCCGGCGGCCCTTGCGGGCGTCCCCGTAGAGCGTGAACTGAGAGATCACGAGCAGCGGCGCGTTCACGTCCGAGCAGGACTTCTCGTCGTCCAGTACCCGGACGGACCAGAGCTTTCTGGCCATTTGGGCGGCCTTCTCCGGGGTGTCCTCGTGGGTCACCCCGACCAGTACACACAGCCCCTCGCCGGTGATCTCACCGACGGTCTCCCCTGCGACGACGACACTCGCGCCGTCGACCCTCTGCACTACTGCACGCATGCGCCCCAACCTACCGAGTCGCCCGCAGGCCGGTGGATGAGGGGCCGAACGGGTGCAGAGCGCCTGCACGCGCGCGTGCAGGAGTGGCACCATGCGTGTCAGGCGGTGCGGCTCCGCACCGGTCGAGGGGACGATTCTGATGAGTGCACCTGGCACCGGGCCGACGCCGTTCGGCCCCGTACCGCTGATTCGCGCCGGAACCAGGGGCGGAGGTGGACCGGGCGGAGGCCCGGCCACGCGCCCACCCGTGCAGCGGACCGCCGAACCGGCCCTGCCGGACCGGGCACAGCCGGACCTCGGGGCGCTGCGGCTGCCCGAGCTGCGGGCGCTGCGCCGGGAGGCGCAGAGCGACGAGGCCGACCTGAGCTATGTGCGGAGGATGCTCCAGGGGCGGATCGACATCCTGCGCGCCGAGCTTGCGCGGCGGACCGATCCCGAGTCCCCGGTACTGGACCGGCTCTCCGAGATCCTCGCCGACGTGCCGTCGCGGCATCGCAGTTCGGCCCGGCACGTGACGCTGTCGACGCCGCGGAGCGAGGAGTACCGGCGGCTCGCGTCCGAGATGCTGTCGGAGGTCGAGCTGTCGGACCTGACGGCCCGTACGGACGACGAGCTGCACACGGCGATGGGGCGGCTCGCGGGCTACGAGCAGCAGATCTCCCGGCGCCGGCAGCATCTCCAGCGGACCGCCGACGAATGCAGCGCGGAGATCGCCCGCCGCTACCGGGAGGGCGAGGCCCAGGTCGACGACCTGCTGGCCTGACCCGGCCGGGAGCGTGCGGGAACCCGGGTGCGGACACTCGGGTGCCGAAACCGGGGGCGGAGAGTCGGGTGCCGGAACCAGGTCGCGGAAACTCGGGTGCGGGCGCGAAAGGGCCGTGCGTAGGGTCGGAGGATGACTGTCGACGTACGCACGGTGGCGGAGTCCGAGTTCCCCGACTGGCAGCGGGCCCTGCGCACCGGGTTCCTCCGCCCGCCCGTCGTGTCCGACGAGGAGGCCGCCGACCGTCTCGCGCACGTCGGCCTGGCGCGGACGCTCGGGGCCTTCGACCGCGGCCGGATCGTCGCCACCTTCCGGTCGTTCCGGCAGGAGGTCAGCACGGTCGGCGGGGGCAGCGTCACCGCCGACGCGATCAGCCAGGTCACGGTCTCCCCGACGCACCGCAGGCGCGGCCTGCTCAGCCGGATGATGGCCGCCGACCTGGCCGCCGCGAAGGAGCGGGGCGACGCGGTCGCGACGCTGATCGCCGCCGAGTACCCCATCTACGGGCGGTTCGGCTTCGGCACGGCGAGCTGGATCACCGAGTGGAGCGTGGACGTCCGCAGGGCGGGGCTCGACCCGCGCCGTTCGGGCCGCCCGGACGACGGCGGCCGGATCGACCTGACCGACGCCGAGGAGATCCGCAAGGTCGGCCCGGAGGTGCACGCGCGTCTCGCCGGCGTCCGGGCCGGGGTGACCCGCCGCACCACACGTGACTGGGAGGTGGGCACCGGCCTCGGGGTGCAGGAGGAGCCGTGGCGGGAGCGGTTCTACGCGGTGTACCGCGCCGAGTCCGGCGAGGTCGAGGGCTATGCGGCCTACACGGCCGACGACAAGTGGGACGACGCCAAGCAGCCGCTGAACACCGCGACGGTACGGGACCTGATCGCCTGCACCCCGGCCGCCGAGCGCGCCCTCTGGCACTTCCTCTGCTCCATCGACTGGATCAGCACGGTCCGCTCCGGCTACCGGGCCCCCGACGACCCGCTGCCGCTGTTGCTGCCGGACCCGCGCGCGGCGAGGACGCTGACGTACGCGGACATGCTGTGGGTGAGGGTCCTGGACGTCGTCCGGCTCCTGGAGGGCCGGACGTACCCGGTGACGGACGGCCTCGTCCTCGACGTGCGGGACCGGGACGGGTTCGCGGGCGGCCGCTACCGGCTCGACGCCTCCCCGGACGGCGTCTCCTGCGCCCGTACGGACGAGACCGCCGACCTCGCCTTCGACATCGCCGAGTTGGGCACGCTCGCCTTCGGTGACGAGTCGGCGGTACGGCTCTGCCGGCTCGGACGCGTCGAGGAAGTGACGGCAGGTGCCGCCACGCGCGCCGACCTGCTGTTCCGCACGCCGCTGCGGCCCTTCTCGCCCGACATCTTCTGATCCCGGCACGGGATCGGGGACGCGTTTCCGTGCCGGGCCCAGCGCGTCACTAGGATCGAACGTCGGGTGTGCGAGGTGCCGGGAGGCGGCGGGTTATGGCGGGTGGCGAGAGCGGCAGGGGTGACGGGCTGCGCGAGCGGAAGAAGGAGCGCACCCGGCAGGCCCTGTCCGACGCCGCCGTCGCGCTCTTCCTGGAACGGGGCTTCGACTCCGTCTCGGTCGCCGAGGTGGCCGCCGCGGCCGAGGTCTCGAAGCCGACCCTCTTCCGGTACTTCCCTGCCAAGGAGGACCTGGCCCTCCACCGGTTCGCCGATCACGAGGACGAGGCGGCCCGGGTGGTGGCCGCCGGGCGCCGCACGGGCACCGCCCCGCTCGACGCGCTGCACGCGCACCTGCTCGACGGGCTCGCCCGGCGCGATCCCGTCACGGGGCTCTGCGATCACCCTGCCGTTCTGGCGTATCTGCGGCTGCTGTACGGCACGCCGGCCCTTGTGGCGCGCATGCACGCCTACCAGCTGAGGTCGGAGGCGGCCCTCGCGGACGTGCTCGCCGGTGATCCTCTCGGTGCCCGGCTCGCCGCCGGGCAGATCGTGACCGTGCTGCGCATCCTCGCGGAGGAGAACACGGCCCGGATCGCGGGCGGGGAGACGGTGGAGGCGGTGGAGGCGGACGCGGTGGCGGCAGCGCAGCTCGCGTTCCGCGCGCTGCGCGAGGGGCTTCCTTACTGAGCCTCCCGCCGGACCGCACCCTCTGCGTGAACAAGCCCCTTCGCGAGCGGCCCTTCGCGTGAACAAGTAAAGAATGTAACTCAGTAACGTTTTCCGTTAGGCTTGCCGGAATGACGTCACTGGACCTTGAGCTCGCGCGCGAACGCTCCCACCACGACGCCTGCCGCGCCGCCCTGACCCGCATGACCGAGGACGTGGCCGAACAGGTCGTCACCGGCGAGGACACCGCCGCGTCCGGCGCCGACGCCGAGGCGCTCGGCAGACACCTCCGCAGCCGCGCCACGGAGATGCGGGAGCAGCCGCCGGGACCCCTGTTCTTCGGACGCCTCGACCGCGAGGACGGGCAGACCCACCACATCGGCCGCCGCCGGATCGCCGAGGACCCCGCCGCCCCGCCGCTCGTCGTCGACTGGCGCGCCCCCGTCTCCCGCGCCTACTACCAGGCCGGTGCCCACGACCCGCAGGGCGTCCTCCGGCGCCGCCGCTTCGGATGGGCCCCGCAGAGCCGGGGCGTCTCGGACGACCTGACCGCCCTGGAGGACGAACACCTCACGGCCGGTGGCGGCGATACGGCCGGCGGCGGCGAGGCGGTCAGCGTTCTCCTCGCCGGGGAGATCGAGCGCCCACGGGTCGGGCCCATGCGGGACATCGCCGCCACGATCCAGCCCGAACAGGACGACCTCGTACGCTCCGAGCCGGCCGCCTCCCTGTGTGTCCAGGGCGCGCCCGGCACCGGCAAGACCGCCGTTGGCCTGCACCGGGCCGCGTATCTCCTCTACACCCACCCGCAGCGGATCCGCCGTTCCGGCCTCCTCGTCCTCGGTCCGCACCGCGCCTTCCTCTCGTACATCTCCGAGGTGCTGCCCGCGCTCGGCGAGACCGGCATCCGGCAGGCCACCCTCGACGAGGAGATCGCCCGCCATCCGGTGCGCGCCGAGGACGGCGAGGCCGCCGCCCTCGTCAAGCACGACGCCCGGATGGCCGGGGTGCTGCACCGAGCGTTGTACGGCCGGGTCGATCCGGCCCCGGCGGCCGACCTCGCCGTCCCCGACGGCTCGTACCACTGGCGGCTGCCGGCCGCCCTGCTCGCCGAGGTCGTCGCGGCCGTACGGGAGGAGGCGCCGCCCTACGCGACGGGCCGCGAGCGGGTCCGCGCCCGGGTCGTACGGGCCCTCCAGCTCCGGGCCGAGCGCCGGTCGGGACCGATGGGCGCGGCCTGGGCGCGGCGGATCGAGCGGGCGCGGGCGGTGACCGCGTTCCTCGACGCGTGCTGGCCGAGGACGAGCCCGGAGGAGGTGCTCGCGGGGGTGCTCGCCGACCCTTCCGATCCCGTTCTGACGGAGGCCGAGCGGGCCGCGATCCGTTGGGACCGGCCGCCGCGCTCGTACCGCTCGGCGCGCTGGACCGCCGCCGACCTGGTCCTCCTCGACGAGCTGGCCGGCCTCGTCGAACGTCCTGAGAGCTACGGCCACGTCGTCGTCGACGAGGCCCAGGACCTCTCACCCATGCAGTGCAGGGCCATCGCCCGCCGCACCGCCTTCGGCTCGCTCACCGTCCTCGGGGACCTCGCCCAGGGCACCACCCCGTGGGCCGCCCGCAGCTGGCGTGAGCAACTCGCCCACCTGGGCAAGGCCGAGGCGCCCGTGGTGCCGCTGACCCTCGGCTACCGCGTCCCGGCGGCCATCGTGGACCTCGCCAACCGGCTCCTTCCGCACCTCGGCGCGGACGTACCGGCGGGCCGGTCCGTCCGCAGGGACGGCGAGGTGGAGGTCCGGCGGACGACGGACCTCCTCGCCGCGACCCGCGAGGCCGTGCGGACCGCGCTCGCGCGGGAGGGCTCGGTGGGCGTGATCACGGCCGATCGCCTGGCCGATTCGGTGGGGGAGGCGGTGCGCGCCTGCGGGGCGGGGGAGCGGGTGGCGGTGCTGCCCGCTACGGGCGTCAAGGGCCTGGAGTTCGACCACGTCGTGGTGGTCGAGCCGGCCGCGATCGTGGCGGCCGAGGCGCGCGGGGCGAACCGGCTGTACGTGGTCCTCACCCGGGCGGTGTCCAGGCTGACGCTGGTGCACGCGGCGGAGCTTCCTGGGTGGCTGAGGGCGGAGTGAACCGCGAGCGGGGTGGCTGAGGCCGGAGTGAACCGCGAGCGGGGTGGCCGAGGGCGGAGTGAGGGGAAGCGGAGGCGCTGGGGCGGTGGGCTGTGGCGGGGACGCCTCTACGCCCCGGTCTCCCCGTACAGCGAGGTGAGTTCGGCGCCGATACGGCTCAGGGCCGCCCGCGCCTCGGGCGGTTCCAGGAGTTCCACGCGGGCGCCCAGGCCCGCCAGTTGGGCGGCGATCACCTCGGGCGAGGGGCCGTCCGCCTCCATGGGGCGCCAGCCGTCGGGGGCGCGTTCCCCGTACCGTATGCGCCCGCCGAGCAGCCCTTCCAGGACCGCTTCCGTGCCGGGGGCGGCCCGGCCCCGTACCGTCGTGGCGACCATCCGGTCCTCCATCCGGGCGGCGAGCGCGCGCCAGGCGGTGGGCAGGTCGAATCCCTCGGGGCGTACGGCGGGGGCGCCGGTCTCCGTGACCGAGGTGACGCGGTCGACCCGGAAGGTGCGCAGGCCGTGCTCCGTGTCCGCGACGAGGTAGCGGACCCCTGACTTCGAGGCGATTCCCAGCGGGTGGACGGTCCGTTCGCGCGGCTCCCCGCCGGGGCGGGCATAGCCGATCCCGACCTGCCTCGCCTCCACCACCGCCCGCTGGAGCGGGCCGAGGTGGGCCTCCTCCGTCTCCGTGCCCGCCCAGTCCGTGCCGTCGGAGACACCGGCGCGGGCGGCGGCCTCCGCGCCGTCCCTGAGGGGCGCGGGGAGGGCCCGTACGAGCTTCCGCAGGGCGGTCCTGGTCTGCGGGCTCGTGTGGGCGTCGGTGCCGGTGAGGAGGAACAGTCCGCGGATCTCGGGGGCCGTGAGGCCGGTCAGATCGGTGCGGGCGCCGCCGACGAGGGACCAGCCGCCGCCCTGCCCGGCCTGCGAGTACACCGGGATCCCGGCGCTCGCGAGCGCTTCGAGGTCCCGGCGTGCGGTGCGCTCGGACACGTCGAGTTCGGCGGCGAGTTCGGCGGCGGTGACCCGTTGCCGGGTCTGGAGGAAGAGCAGGGCGGCGACGAGTCGGTCGGCTCTCATGGCGTCATTGTCGCCGTGCTCGCCGCCGTGCTCGTCGCCGCCTTCGGGGCCGTGCCCGTCACCGCGCCTCTCAGTGGGTCGCGAGGGCCTTCGGGGGGTTCGGTGCGGTGGTCGCTTCGGGCGCCTGGGGCGCCGCGGGTGCTTCCGGGCGGGGAGCGGTCGGGCGGCGCAGGACGGTGAAGGTGAGGGCCAGGGCGACGAGGAGGAGACCGGCGCCGACGCCGAACGCCAGGTGGTAGCCGCTGGTCAGGGCCTCGGCGGCGGGGCTGCCCGCCTCTGTGAGGGACTCGGTGCGGGAGGCGGCCAGGGTGGAGAGGACCGCGACGCCGATCGCCATGCCGATCTGCTGGGTGGTGTTGAAGAGGCCGGAGGCCAGACCCGCGTCCTTCTCCTGGGCACCCGACATGGCGAGCGAGGTGAGGGCGGGGAGCGCGAGGCCGAAGCCGGCGGCGAGCAGCATCACGGGGAGCAGGTCGGTGACGTAGTCGGCCTGGACGGGGAGGCGGGTCAGCAGGCCGAGGACGCCGACGAGCAGGAGGAGGCCGGTGAGGAGGATGTTCCGCTCGCCGAAGCGGGCGATGAGGCGGGCCGAGACGCCGAGCGAGACGGCGCCGATGACGAGCGCGGCGGGCAGCATCGCGAGGCCGGTCTCGGCTGCTCCGTAGCCGCGGACCTTCTGCAGGTAGAGCGCGACGAGGATCTGGAAGGAGAAGAGCGCGGCGACCATCAGCATCTGGACGGCGTTGGCGCCGGAGACGCTCCGCGAGCGGAGGATACGCAGCGGCATCAGCGGGTTCGCCGCCTTCGCCTGGCGGACGAGGAACCCGGCCAGGAGGGCGAGGGCGAGGGCCCCGAGACCCAGCGTGTGCGCCGAACCGGCCCCGTACTCCTCGATCTTGACGACCGCGTAGATGCCGGTCATCAGACCCGTGGTGACGAGCAGCGCGCCGATGACGTCGGCGCCGGCGCCGAGCCCGAGGCCGCGGTCGGAGGGGAGGGCGCGGAGGGCCACGAGGAGGGTGGCGATGCCGATGGGCAGGTTGATGAAGAAGATCCAGTTCCAGGTGAGCGCGTCGGTGAGGACGCCGCCGAGGACCTGGCCGAGGGAGGCGCCCGCGGCGCCGGTGAAGCTGAACACGGCTATGGCGCGGGCCCGTTCGCGTGGCGCCGTGAAGAGGGTGACGAGGATGCCGAGCCCGACCGCGGAGGACATCGCGCTGCCGACGCCCTGGAGGAAGCGGGCGCCGATGAGGACCTCGGGCGATGCGGCGACCCCGGCGAGGAGGGAGGCGGCGGTGAAGATCCCGGTGCCCGCGAGGAACATCCGCTTGCGCCCGATCAGGTCGCCGAGGCGGCCGGCGAGGAGGAGGAGCGAGCCGAAGGCGATGAGGTAGGCGTTGACGATCCAGCTGAGTCCGACGGGGGTGAAGCCGAGGTCGCTCTGCATGGCGGGCATCGCGACGGTGACGATGCTGCCGTCGAGGACGGTCATGAGCATGCCCGTGGAGAGGACACCGAGGGCGAGTCCGGGGGAGGGGGCGCGGGGGGAAGTGCGGGCCGGGGTGGGCATGAGGGTCACTCCTGTTCGGTGGGGGCAACAGGAGTGACATTAGCAGAAGGTTTTGTTGCAGACTATTTTTTACGGAACGAATGTCGGGGTGTCCGGGGTCGGTGTGCGCCGTGACGGGCGAGGTCAGGCGCGCTGGCGTGCGCGGCGGGCCGTCTTCGGACCCTCGGCCGGGGTCTCCAGGTGGCCCGTGGCCAGTCGGTTCAGGGCGCGCAGCAGGGTCGTGCGCTCGTCGTCGGGGAGGGAGGAGAGGGCGCCCTGGTGCACGCCGTCGACGATCTTCTGGCTCTCCTGGGCGACCTTCGCCCCCGCCTCGGTCACGGCGATGATCCGGGCTCGCCGGTCGGTGCTCGACGGCCGGCGCTCGGCGAGCCCGGCCTTCTCCAGGGCGTCGACGGTCACCACCATGGTGGTCTTGTCCATGTCGCCGATCTCCGCGAGCTGCGCCTGTGTGCGCTCCTCCTTCAGGGCGTGGGTCAGCACGCAGTGCATGCGGGGGGTGAGTCCGATGGCGCCGAGTTCGGCGGCCATCCGGGTCCGCAACACGTGGCTGGTGTGGTCGAGGAGGTAGGAGAGGTCGGGCTCGGTCCGGGTGGGTGCCATGGCTGTCATGCCTCCCAGGGTAACCAGGGTCGATCCGTCGCGGATTATCGAGAAGCGGACGAGTGGGGACGGACCTGGGGTCGGACCTGGGGCTCGGACTTCGCTGCTCGTGCCCCGGCTTCGTCACGATGGAGGCATGACGATCGCGCCACTGCTCTTCCTGGACGTGGACGGCCCGCTCATCCCCTTCGGGGCGAGCGGCGGGGCCCACCCCACGTACCCGCCCGCCCCGCCCGCGTCCGTGAGCCCGCTCCTCGCACGGCTCGACCCCGCGCAGGGACCGCGGCTCGCGGCACTGCCGTACGCGCTGGTGTGGGCGACGACCTGGCAGGAGGATGCGAACACCTGGGTCGCCCCGCGTCTCGGGCTGCCCGCTCTGCCTCTGGTGGGGTGGCCGGACGAGGAGCCCGCGCCTGCGGCGGGCCTCCACTGGAAGACGGCGGCGCTCGTGGCGTACGCCGCCGGGCGACCGTTCGCGTGGGTCGATGACGAGATCGGCGCCGCCGACCGCGAGTGGGTCGCCGCCCATCACCGGGGCCGGGCGCTGCTCCACCGGGTGGACCCCTGCCACGGACTCAGGGCGACGGACTACGAGACGCTGACGGCTTGGGCGGGGTGAGCGGGGCTGTCGGCCTGGGCGGGGTGAGCGGGGCTGTCGGCAGGACCGGCCTGACGGCCGGCCGCGGTCAGAGGCCCCTCGCGCCGTCGATCCGCTCCCGCAGGAGGTCCGCGTGGCCGTTGTGGCGGGCGTACTCCTCGATCATGTGGACCAGGACCCACCGCAGGGACACCGTGCCGCGCCAGGCGTCGTGGCCCGAGACGTCGAGGTCCGGGGCCTCGGCCGTGAAGCGGTCGGCGAAGTCCACCGCCGCCCGCCAGGCCTCCCAGGCCGCGGCGGCCGTCGCCGGGTCGGATGCGGCGCCGTCGAAGTCGCCGTCCGGGTCCGCCGCGGAGGACCAGAGCGGGCCGGCGTCGTCCTGTCCGGCAAGGACCTGCCGGAACCAGCGCCGCTCGACGTCGGTGAGGTGCCGGACGAGGCCGAGCAGCGACAGGGTGGACGGTTCGACGGACCGCCGGGCCAGCTCCGCCGCCCCTTCCAGGCCCGCGCACTTCAGGACCAGGGTCGCGCGCTGGTCCGCGAGGAACCCGGCGAGCATCCGCCGCTCGTCCCCGGTCGAGGGACCGGAGAAGCGGCGGAACCCGGTGGGGACGCCCGGCTCGGCCAGGCCGCCCGGCTCGTCGAGAACCTCCGCGCGGCGCCGCCGGGGGTGCGGGGCGGGGCCCGTCATGCCCGCTCACCGGCCGCCCGGTCAGGGGAGGCGGACTGGCGGGGCACGGACGCGGCGGCGCGGGCCCGTTCGCCGGCCACCGGCGGCGGGGCGAGAGCGACGCCCGCCCCGGTCAGGATGCCGAGGTCGAGCTCCCAGGCGTACCGGGAGCGGTCCTCCCAGACGGCGAAGGCGGCGCGGACGTGCTCGCGGGCCTGCGGCTCGCTCATCCCGGTGACCTTCACCAGGTGGGCGAAGGCCTGCTCCTCGACGCCGCGCACCTGGGCGAGGCCGAAGTGGGTGACGGTGTGGCAGTCGGTGCAGAGGCAGATGAGCCGCTTGAGGATCTGGACGCGGGTGGTCGCGTCGAAGGCCCACCGCTCGTGGACCTCCAGCCACCGCCGGGTCTCGCGGTCCTCGCCCGCCCCGCAGGCCTCGCAGCGCTGCCCGGCCCGGCGGGTGACCATCCGGCGCAGCCGCTCCCAGTCCGTCTGCGCCACGCAGGACCGGACATGGGTGAACCAGCAGGTCCGCGGCACGAGATCGACGAAGAGGCCGTTGCCGAGGGTCCGGTCCTCGCCGGGCAGCAGGTCGGGGACGTCCGCGGCGGCGGCCCACCGGGCCAGTTCGGCCATCCCGGGCCGGGGTGCGTACCACCGCTTGGCGGCGGGATCCCAACGGGCCCCGCCGCGTTTCGCCGCGTCCTTCTCGGCGTACGGTACGTCCAGCCAGACGCGTTCAACCGGCATGCTCAGCCTCCCTGTTGGGCACGCACACATGCTGACACGCGGGAGGCGGAGCCGGGTGGGTCACGCGGTACGGGCAGGGCTACGCGGTACGGGGCTTGCTGAACCGGACCACGTTGCCGGCCGGGTCGCGGAACGCGCAGTCGCGGACGCCGTACGGCTGGTCGACCGGCTCCTGGAGGACGTCGCCGCCCGCCGCCCGGATGTGTTCGAAGGTGGCGTCGACGTCGTCCGTGGAGAAGATCACGGCGCGCAGCAGGCCCTTGGCGAGCAGCTCGGCCATCGCCTGCCGGTCGGCGGCGGAGGCGCTGGGGTCGGCGAGCGGCGGTTCCAGGACGATGTCGACGTCCGGCTGCGCGGGCGACCCGACGGTCACCCAGCGCATCCCTTCGTAACCGACGTCCTTGCGTACCTCCAGACCGAGGGCGTCGCGGTAGAAGGCGAGCGCCTTGTCGTGGTCGTCGACGGCGATGAAGCACTGCGAGAGGTTGATGTTCATGTGATCGACGCTACGGTCGGCCGCCGGTTTCCGCTTCTTCGTTCCTGACCGGTCGCTCGCGAACGGGCGAACGATCTCTCACGCGGTCCCTCACTCGATCCCTCACGCGATCCTCACGCGGACGAACCGGAGGCGCTGAGCAGCCGCCGGTCCCGGGAGGGTATGTCGCGCAGGAGGTGCGCGGCAGGCAGGGCCTCCCGTCCGATCCGGGTCAGGTGGTCCAGGGCGGGAGCATGACGGGCCGGTCGTCCGTGGAGGTCTTCCCACCCGCATGCGCGCGACCCCGGCGTCAGTCGTGATCCACGAAGCCGAGAGGCCGACTTTTGCAAGCACCTGCTTGCAATAGTTAGCAGAGGGTGGCATGGTCGGAGCATGGCATCGCTCAACGTCGGCAATCTCGGTGAGTACCTCCGCGAACAGCGGAGGACCGCGCAGTTGTCCCTGCGGCAGCTCGCCGACGCCGCCGGCGTGTCGAACCCGTACCTGAGTCAGATCGAGCGCGGGCTGCGCAAGCCGAGCGCCGAGGTGTTGCAGCAGGTCGCCAAGGCGCTGCGGATCTCCGCCGAGACGCTCTACGTACGGGCCGGGATCCTCGACGAGAAGGAGCGGGACGAGCTGGAGACGCGTGCCGTCATCCTGGCCGATCCCTCGATCAACGAGCGGCAGAAGCAGGTGCTGCTCCAGATCTACGACTCCTTCCGCAAGGAGAACGCGGCGGAGAACGCCGCCGAGGACGCCGCGGAGCACGCGGCCGGGACCGTGGCCGAGAGCGCCGCGGAGCACGCGGCCGGGAGCACCACCCCGTCCGCCCCCACCTCGTCCGCCTCCGTGCCCGATGCCGAAACGCCCCTGAAGTAGCTCGCTCGTACGTCACATCCGGGAGGACCACCAGCATGGCCATCATCGACGAACTGCGTACCCCTCTCTACTTCGCCGCCGGCACCGCCGACCTCGCCGTGCAGCAGGCCAAGAAGGTCCCCGGCCTGATCGAGCAGCTCGCCGCCGAGGCGCCCGCGCGGATCGAGGCCGTACGGAAGACCGACCCCAAGGCCGTGCAGGAGAAGGTGGCCTCGCAGGCCAAGGAGGCCCAGGCCACCGTGCAGTCGAAGTTCGCCGATGTCGTCGGCGGTCTCGACACGGACCTCAAGAAGCTCGGCGAGACGGCCCAGGACCTCGCGCTGCGTGGCGTCGGCGTCGCCGCTGAGTACGCGGTCAAGGCGCGCGAGAAGTACGAGGAGGTCGCCGCCCACGGCGAGGAGGCCGTCAAGGCCTGGCGTGGCGAGGTCGCCGAGGAGATCGTCGAGATCGCCGTCGTCGTCGAGCCGGAGGAGACGAAGGCGGAGGAGACGAAGGCGGCTCAGGCGGAGGCGTCCGGCGATTCCGACGCGTCCGAGAAGGCGCCCGCCAAGAAGCCGGCGGCCCGCAAGGCCCCCGCCAGGAAGACGGCCGTCACCGCTGAGAAGGAGTAGGCCGGGGCACCATGGCGGGTACGAGGTGCGTTGCACCGGGTACCTTGACCGCGAGGCGCTCTTCCCCTCTTCCTAGGCGGTGCTCAGCATGTTGCGCATGGGATTCGACTCCCTTCTCTCTCTGGTGATGTTCCTCGTCTTCACCGGCTTCGCCGTCGCCGCGCTCGTCTTCGCCGCCATGGCGCGCGAGGACGCGTACCGTGCCGCCGAGAAGCAGACGAAGAAGTTCTGGCTGATCATCCTGGGCATCAACCTCGTCGTGAACCTGCTGCTGCCGATGCTGTTCCTGCAGATCGCCGGCGTGATCGCCGCCATCGTCTTCATGGTGGACGTGCGGCCCGCGCTCGCGCAGGTCTCTGGCGGAGGCCGTGGCGGGCGCCGGGGCGGCGGCTCCAGCAGCGACGGACCGTACGGCCCCTACAACGGCGGCCGGTGACCGCGAACGGCGAAGGACCAGCGACAGCGACAGGGCCCGGGGACTACCCCCGGGTCCTGTCCCGTTCCAGGGCCAGGACCGCCACGTCGTCCGTCAGCTCGCCGCCGTTCAGCGACCGGACCTCGGTGACCGCCGCCTGCAGGAGCTCCTCGCCCCGCAGGCCCTCGGTCAGCTGCCGGTTGATCATGTCGACCATCCCGTCCTGACCGAGCCGGGGTGAGTCGGGCCCGGCCGAGCGTCCCTCGATCAGCCCGTCCGTGTACATGAGGAGGCTCCACGCGCCGCCCAGCTCGACCTGCCGGCGCGGCCATCGGGCGCGCGGTAGCAGTCCGAGGGCCGGGCCGCCGTCCTCGTACGGGAGCAGCCGGGCCGCGCGCCCCTGGCGGGCGATCAGCGGCGAGGGGTGGCCGGCCAGGCAGAGGCCCGCCCGGCGGCCGTCGGGCGCGATGTCGACGGTGCAGAGGGTCGCGAAGATCTCCTCGCTCTCCCGCTCGTGCTCCAGGACCTGCTGCATCGTCGAGAGCAGCTCGTCACCGCAGAGGCCCGCGAACGTCAGGGCCCGCCACGCGATCCGCAGCTCGACGCCGAGCGCGGCCTCGTCGGGGCCGTGCCCGCAGACGTCGCCGATCATGGCGTGGACGGTTCCGTCGGGCGTACGTACGACGTCGTAGAAGTCGCCGCCGAGCAGCGCGCGCGAGCGGCCGGGCCGGTAGTGGGCCGCGAACCGCAGGTCGGAGCCCTCCAGGAGCGGGGTGGGGAGCAGCCCGCGCTCCAGGCGGGCGTTCTCCTGGGCGCGCAGGCGGGACTCGGCGAGCTTCACCTGGACGGCGTCGGCGCGCTTGCGCTCGACCGCGTACCGGATGGCCCGGCTCAGCAGCCGCCCGTCGAGCTCCTCGCGGAAGAGGTGGTCCTGGGCCCCGACGCGTACCGCCTCGGCCGCCAGTTCCGCGTCGGCGGAGGCCGCGAGCGCGAGGACGGCGTGGCGCGGGGCGAGGCGCAGGATGTGCCGGAGCGGGGCGAGCGGGTCGTCGCCCGCGGCGGCCCTGGGGCCGGGCAGGGAGAGGTCGACGAGGACGCAGTGGACGTCGTCGGTGAGGAGCCGCTCGGCCTCGGTGAGGTTGCGGGCGGTACGGATGCGGACCCGGGTGCCGGCGGCGTCGGCCTCGTCGAGCAGTTCGGGTACGGCGAGGACACCCGCCGGGTCGTCCTCGACGACCAGGAGAGTGAGATCGGTGCGGTCGGTGCCTGTGACTGTGCCTGTCATAGCGGTGGCGTCCATAGCGGTGGCGTCGCCGGGTCCCGCAGCAGCAGAGACGATTCTCTGACGCGGTACGGATACGGGCATCGGTCCGGGTTTCCTTCCCTCCCCCCGAAGGTGCGCAGGGCGCCGGGTGGCGTCCCGCCCGTCCCGGACCATAGCGGTAGGGCGGTGCGCAGCGGAATGGCGCTCGGCGGGGGAGCGGCCGTGGCGGGATTGGCATATGCCGCGGAAAGGGAGGTACTTGCCTGGGTGTGCTGTGCGGGAGCCCCCTGGAGGCAATGAGAAACGTCACGCCACGGTGCGGCCTCCCGCTCCGGCGGCGCCGTGCACTGCGTCACATCGGCCGCACGACCCCAAGGATCTCCATCGAGCCCGCCCCCGCGATCGTCACGTCCCGCCCGGGGCGCGGCGCGTGCACCATCGAGCCGTTCCCGATGTACATCCCGATGTGGCTCGCGTCCTTGAAGTAGACGATCAGGTCGCCGGGCCGCATGTCCTTCACGTCCACGCGCGGCAGCAGTCGCCACTGCTCCTGCGAGGTGCGCGGTATCGGCCGGCCCGCCGAGCCCCAGGCGCTCTGGGTCAGCCCCGAGCAGTCGAACGAGTCCGGTCCCTCCGCGCCCCACACGTACGGCTTGCCGATCTGGGCCGTCGCGAACGCGATCGCCTTCTTGGCCTCCGGCGTCGCGGTCGCGCTCAGGCCGGCGAGGACGCCGGTGCCGAGCCAGGTCGTCTGGGCCCGCTGCCGTTCCTGCTCCTCCAGGCGCCGCAGCCGCTCCCGCTCCTCCGCGGCGAGCTCCGACTCCAGCTTCTTCGCCGCGGCGATCTTGTCGTTGATCTGCTTCTTCGCCTGGGCCTGCTTGATGCGGTGCGCTTCGAGCTTGGTCCAGTTGGCGCCCGCGTCCTTCGCGTACACGTCCAACTGGGCCTGGGTCCGCGTCATCTCACCGAGGAGGTCGGTGGTCGCCTTCGCGCCGTCCCTGAGCCGGCCTGCGGCGTCGAGGAAGAGCTGCGGGTCGTCGGTGAGGACGAGCTTCGCGCCTTCGGGGAGTCCGCCGTTGCGGTACTGGGCACGGGCGGCGGCGCCCGCCTTGGCCTTGAGGTCCTCGATCTTCTCGCGGCCGGCCACGATCATCCGGGCGACCTTGACGAGCTCGGCGGACTGCTCCTTGGTCTGCTCCTCCGCGAGGTTGTACGCGTCGGTCGCGACGGCGGCCTGCCGATAGAGGGTGTCTATCTCCTCGCGCACCTGCTCCAGGGTCTTCTTCGGAGGAAGCGGCGGGTACGGCGCGGCGGCGGCCTGGAGGGTGAGCGCGGGGGAGGCCAGCACGGTCAGGGCGCAGATCATGGTGATCGCTGCGGTGGCGTGGCGGCGTCGGTTCACGAGCTCCCCCTCGAATGACCAATCCGATGACTGATGACTGATGTCTCAATCTGATTTACCGTCAGTAACTTGCGGTGACCTTGGCGATAGTGCCATGCGAAACCGCAAAACGACAGGGGAAACCGGGGCTTGTCGGACCCGTCTCCCCCACGGGGGACGCGTGAGGCGTGCGTGACGTTCCCGGCGTACGGGAAATTCAGCGGGAGTTGGGGAAAGACGGGGGTCCGGACCTCCTCAACCCCGAGGCGCCAGCGCCTCCCACCGGACCGTCACCTCGCCCTGGCGCCAGCGCCGGGGCCCGTCCGCAAGCGGCCAGTCCGCCGCCAGGTCGCGGACGGCACGGATCCAGCGCTGCCGGGCGCCGAGCGAGGCGTACGGGGCGGCCGCCGCCCACGCCCGGTCGAAGTCCCGCAGGAACGCGTGCACCGGCTCGCCCGGCACGTTGCGGTGGATCAGCGCCTTCGGCAGCCGCTCCGCCAGGTCCGAGGGGCGGTCGAGCGAACCCAGCCGGGTCGCGAAGGTCACCGTGCGCGGCCCGCCGCGGTCGAGCGCCACCCACACGTGCCGGCGCCCGATCTCGTCGCAGGTCCCCTCCACGAGCAGCCCTCCGACGTACCCGCCGGGCCCGGCCCCGGCGGGGTCCGGGGCCGCGAGCCGCCCGCACAGCCGCTGCCAGACGGCCGCGACCTGCTCCTCGTCGTACTGGCGCAGCACGTTGGCCGCCCGGATCAGGGAGACCTGGCCGGGCACCGGCACCTCGAAGCCGCCGTGCAGGAACGAGAGGCCCTCGTGTTCGTACGGCTTCGCGGCCTCGACGCGGGCGGGTTCGATCTCGATGCCGTAGAGGCGGGTACGGGGGTCGGCGGTGCGCAGCCGGGCGAGGAGTTCGACGGCGGTCCAGGGGGCGGCCCCGTAACCGAGGTCCACGGCGACGGGCGGCTCGGGGGAGCGGCGCAGGGCGGGGCCGTGGACGGCGGCGATCCAGCGGTCCATGCGGCGCAGACGGTTGGGATTGGTGGTCCCGCGGGTCGGTGTGCCGACGGGGCGGGTGGTGCGCGGGGCCATGGCACGAGCGTAAAGGGTCGTGGCCCGCCGTTCGCGGCCCGGGCGCGGGCCCGGCGCCACGCCCGCGCCCCGCCTCCGCGGCGGCAATGAATTGGCAAAGCACCCCGCCGACGGAAATGAAGGAGGCCATTCCGGTGTTCTGCCGGGTGGAGGACGTCCGCGCCCTCCGAGAGCCATGCCCGACAGACCGATCCTGCCCGCCCCACCAGCCCAGCCCCGCCCCACCAGCCCAGCCCCGCTCCACCAGCTAAGCCCCGCTCCACCAGCCCAGCCCCGCCCCACCAGCTCAACCCCAGACCGCCCCACCAGCTCAGCCATCCAGGCCCCCGAGCGGAAGGACCGCCGACGTGAGCCAGTACGTGTCCCGGTTCGCCGGAACCCGGCACCGGCACCCGGCACCATCCCGGCTCCGGCTCCCCGGCCGGAACCGCAGCCCGCGCCGGGTGGCCATGCTCAGCGTCCACACCTCCCCGCTGCACCAGCCGGGCACGGGCGACGCGGGCGGCATGAACGTCTACATCGTCGAGCTGGCGAAACGTCTCGCCGCCATCGACATCGAGGTGGAGATCTTCACCCGGGCCACCACCGGCGGCCTCCCCCCGGTCGTGGAACTCACCCCCGGTGTCCTCGTGCGCCACGTCGACGCGGGCCCGTACGAGGGTCTGGCCAAGGAGGAGCTGCCGGCCCAGCTCTGCGCCTTCACGCACGGCGTGATGCAGGCGTGGGCAGGTCACCGCCCCGGCCACTACGACCTCGTCCACTCCCACTACTGGCTCTCCGGGCACGTCGGCTGGCTCGCCGCCGAACGCTGGGGCGTCCCGCTCGTCCACGCCATGCACACCATGGCGAAGGTCAAGAACGCGGCGCTCGCCGAGGGCGACACGCCCGAACCCGCGGCCCGGGTGATCGGCGAGACGCAGATCGTGTCCGCGGCCGACCGCCTGATCGCGAACACGGCCGAGGAGGCCGACGAGCTCGCCCGTTTCTACGAGGCCGATCCCGGCAAGATCGCGGTCGTCCACCCCGGCGTGAACCTCGACCACTTCCGCCCCGCCGACGGTCGCGCCGCGGCCCGCGCCCGGCTCGGGCTGCCGCAGGACGCCTTCATCCCGGTCTTCGCGGGCCGCATACAGCCCCTGAAGGCCCCCGACGTGCTGCTGAAGGCCGCCGCGGTGCTCCTCGACCGGGACCCGTCGCTGCGCTCGCGCATGATCGTTCCGGTGGTCGGCGGCCCGAGCGGCAGCGGTCTCGCCAAGCCGGAGGGGCTGCAGAAGCTGGCCGCCCGGCTCGGCATCGCGGACGTCGTGCGCTTCCACCCGCCGGTCGGCCAGGACAGGCTCGCCGACTGGTTCCGCGCGGCGAGCGTCCTCGTCATGCCCTCGTACAGCGAGTCCTTCGGTCTGGTCGCCATCGAGGCGCAGGCGGCCGGCACCCCGGTCGTCGCGGCGGCGGTCGGCGGCCTGCCCGTCGCCGTACGGGACGACGTGACCGGCTTCCTCGTGCAGGGGCACGACCCGGCGGACTACGCCCGCGCGCTCGGCCGGTTCGTGACGGACCCGGCCCTGTCGGCCCGGATGGGCGAGGCGGCGGCCCGGCACGCCGGTTCCTTCGGCTGGGACACGGCGGCCTCGGGCACGGCCGACGTGTACACGGCCGCCATGCACGACCACCGGCTGCGCGAGAACCGCCGTCGCGTACGCTCCCACCATGGCTGAGACCGAGGACGTCCGGCGGATCGTCGAGGACACCTTCAAGGACGCGGAACTGGAGTGGGAGTCCCCCGAGGCGGGCTCTTACGTGGTCAAGCTTCCCGGCACGCGGAAGCTCTTCACGACGCTTTCGCTGCGCGTCGGACGCCACTCGCTCTCGCTCAACGCCTTCGTCATCCGGCACCCTGACGAGAACGAGGCGGGCGTCCACCGCTGGCTGCTCGAACGCAACCTCAAGCTGTACGGGGTGAGTTACGCGGTCGACGGCCTCGGCGACGTCTACCTCGCGGGCAAGCTGCCGCTCGCCTCCGTCACGCCCGAGGAACTGGACCGGCTGCTCGGCTCGGTCCTGGAAGCGGCGGACGGCGACTTCAACACGCTCCTGGAGCTGGGGTTCGCGTCGGCGATCCGGCGCGAGTACGAGTGGCGGGTCTCGCGCGGCGAGTCGACCCGGAACCTCGACGCGTTCAAGAACCTGACCCAGAAGCCGACGCGCTGAGGCGCGCGGAAACCTCCCTCTACCGCCCCCTTCCCGCAAGGGCCGGGCGGTGCCATGCTCACGCCCAGCATAAATCTGAACACCGTTCATATACGTGAAAGGTTCAGGGGCATGGCACTCAGCAGAAGGCGGTTCGTCGGCGGCGCGGTGGCAGTGGCGGGAGCCGCGACGGCAGGCCTCGGCGCGACGGGGTTCACCCCACCCACCCGTTCCGCCGGACCACCCACCCGCTCCGCCGCACTCTGGCGCGAGTTCGAGACCACCCCCTACACCCACCCGCAGATCCCCTACGTGGGCCGCGCCGGGGCCCACGGCGGCGCCCGGCGCTCACCCCGCCCGCCGGTCGTGGCCGACGCCCTCGCCTACGGGGCCACCCCCGACGGCTCGGCGGACTCGGCGCCCGCGATCAACCGCGCCCTCGCAGAGGCGGGGGAGCGGGGCGGCGGCACCGTCCTCCTCCCGCCCGGCACGTACCGGATCGACGACTACCTCCGGATCGGCCACAGCGGAGTGGTCCTGCGCGGCGCGGGCTCCGGCCGTACGACCCTGCTCGCCACCCGGAACCTCACCGAGCTGATCGGCCCGTACGGCTCCCGTTACGGCGGCGACAAGTCCTCCTGGTCCTGGGCCGGCGGCCTGATCTGGCTGTCCCCGCACGCCCGGCATGCCTCCCTCGTCTCCGCGATACGGGACCGGGCCTGGCCCTTCGAGGGCTGGACCGGCAACCGGCGCGACGAGTGGACCACCCTCACCGCCGTCCGCCCGGCCCGCCGCGGAGACCACACCGTCACGGTCGACGACCCCTCGGCCCTCCTGCGCGGACAGCTGGTCATCCTCCGCCTCGCCGACGATCCCGCCCACACCCTCCTGCGGCACATGGCGGGCGGCGGCCCGGGCCCGGAGGCGTACACCTGGGACGACAGGACGAAGCTGACCAGCTACGTCCCCTACGAGTGGCCCGTACGGATCACCGCCGTGCGCGGCCGGACGGTGGCCCTCGAACGGCCGCTGCCGCTCGACGCGCGCCCCGAGTGGGACCCCCGGCTCGTCTCCGGGGTCGAGCCGCTCACCGGCTCAGGGGTGACCGGCCTGACCCTGGAGGCCGTGGAGACCCCGCAGGCACCGCACCTCCTCGACAAGGGCCACAACGGCGTCACCTTCCAGTGCGCGTACGACTGCTGGGCCGAGGACGTGGTCGTCCGGCACGTCGACAACGGCTTCGGGCTCGTCGCCGCCTCCGCCTGCACCCTGCGCCGCACCCGGGTGGAGGGACGCGGCTCCCACCACCCGTACTTCTGCCGGGAGAGCGCGCACGACAACCTGGTCGAGGACTTCCACATCGCCGCCCGCACCGTCCCCGCCCCGGCCGGAACCCAGCTCCACGGCATCAACGTCGAGGGCCTGTCCAGCCACAACGTCTGGTCGCGCGGGGTGATGGAGATGGGCACGTTCGACACCCACCGCGGCATGCCCTTCGCGAACGTACGGACCGAGATCACCGTCGAGAACAACGGCCGGCACGGCGGCGACGCCTCGGCGGGCCCGCTCTACGGAGCCCGGTTCGCCCACTGGAACGTGACGGTGACCAACGGCAGGGCCGGCCTGGTGAAGATCGACACCGTCGCCCCGTACAGCGCGACGGTCGGCATCAGCGAGGTCCGAGAGTTCGACCAGACCGACGTCCCGGACTTCACGGGCGACCTCCACGCGCGCGTGGAGGCGTACGGAAGCCCGGCCTCGGTGCGCCCGCGGAACCTGTACGAGGCACAGCGGGCGCTCAGAAGGCGATGACGACACCGGCACGCACGCCGGCACCAGCGGTCGCGCCCGCACCGGCGCCCGCACCGGCGCCCGCGCCGCGGCCGGCCGCCGCCGCGCGGTACTGGCCCGGCGTGGTGCCGAACTCGCGGCGGAAGGCGTGCGAGAGGGCGTACGGCGTGGCGTAGCCGACGCGGCGGGCGACCGTGGCCAGCGGATCCGGGGTGTCCCTGAGCAGGGCGGCGGCGCGGGTCAGCCGCCACCACGTCAGGTACGCCATCGGGGGCCGGCCGACGAGCGCGGTGAAGCGGCGGGCCAGGGTGGGCCGGGAGACGCCCGCCTCCGCGGCGAGCCGGTCGACGGTCCACGGGGCGGCCGGGTCGGAGTGCAGCGCGCGCAGCGCGGCGGCGGTCACCGGGTCCCCCAGTACGGCCGGCCAGGCTCCGGCCGTGGCCTCGGCCATCCAGGAGCGGATCATGTAGACGAGCAGCAGGTCGAGCAGGCTGGGCAGCGCGATGGACGAGCCGGGCCGCCGCTCGTCCAGCTCGCCGCTGAGCAGACCGATGGCGGCCCGCAGTTCGGGGTGGCCGCCTCCCCGGTGCGGGAGGTGCACGAGTGACGGGAGCTCCGCCAGGAGCGGATGCGCGCGGCTGTGGTCGAGCCGGTACTTGCCGCAGAGCATCTCCACCTCGCGCTCGTGCTCGCGGAGGGCGGGCAGCGCAGGGCGCGGCAGGGGCCCGTCGGCCCACCGGGTGAACGGCACGGCCCGCCCGACCGTCGCCGCGTCGGCGGGCGAGTCGGCGATGACGTGCCCGGTGCCGTGCGGCAGCAGCACCGCGTCCCCCGCGCCCAGGGCCACCGGGTCGCCGCCGTCGGGCAGCAGCCAGCAGTCGCCTTTCAGGACGATGTGGAACCCGGCGCCGTCGTACGGATCGAGCCGCGCGCACCAGCTGCCGCCGACCCGCACCCGGTCGGAGGAGGGCCGTCCGACGCGGACGGCCGAGATCGCGTCGCTCACCACGTCCATGCCGGAAGCGTAGTGCTGACAGCCGATCAGGGATGAGTCGTACGCGTATCGACAGGAGCCGTACAGGCATCGAGAAGCTCACCCCTCCCTGCCTAGGCTCGGCCACATGACGAACGAGAGCACGCAGAGCATCGTCCTCGGGGACGTCGAGATCACCCGGATCGTCGAGTGGCGGGGGCCGTTCGGTCCCGCGCGCGGCCTCGTTCCGGCCGCCGGCGCGGAGGTGTGGAGGGACAACGAGGACTGGCTCGCGCCGGACCACTGGGCGCCGGACGGCGACAGCGCGGTCATGGCGCTGCAGAGCTGGGTGCTGCGCAGCGGCGGACGGACCGTCCTGATCGACACGGGGGCGGGCGACGGGCGCGAGCGGCCCCACTCGCCGCACTTCCACCGGCGGCAGGGGGACTTCCCCGGCCGCCTGGAGCGGGCGGGCATCCGCCCCGAGGACGTCGACATCGTGGTCAACACGCACCTGCACGCCGACCACGTCGGCTGGAACACCCGCGACGCCGACGGGGAGTGGATGCCGACGTTCCCGAACGCCCAGTACCTGCTTCCGGCCGCCGACGACTTCCACTTCGGCCCGGAGAACGCGTACGGCGACGGCGTCCAGGAGGACGACCGGCTGGTCTACGAGGACAGCATCGCGCCCGTCCACCGCGAGGGCCGGATCCTGCTGTGGGAAGGGACCCACCGCATCGACGAGCACCTCACGCTGGAGTCCGCACCCGGTCACACGCCCGGCTCGGCCGTGCTGCGGCTCGCGTCCGGGGGAGACCGGGCGGTCTTCGTCGGAGACCTGCTGCACAGCCCCGTACAGATCCTCGACCCCTCGTGCAACAGCTGCTTCTGCCTGGATCCGGTGCGGGCGGCGGCGACTCGCCGCCGGGTCCTGGAACGGGCCGCGGACGAAAGGGAGCTGGTCGTGCCGGCGCACTTCGGCGGGGCCGGGGCCGCCGAAGTGCGCAGGGAGGGAGCGGGGTTCGGGCTCGTACGGTGGGCCGCCTACGGCGCCGGGGCTCAGGCGACGACGGAGGCCTGACCGGCGCCTGAGGCCTTGGCCGTACGGCCGACGGGAGAGTCCGCCACGTCACCGTCACGACCACCGTCGCCGCTCTGGCCCCTGTCCTTGTCCTGGTCCATGTCCGTATCCATGCCCCTGTCCCTGTCCGCCTCCGCGTCGGCGAGGACCTTGCGCAGCCGGGTGAAGTACCCGGCGGCGGCGAGGACGCCGATGGCGGCCGTCGCGGCCCACAGGACGTCGGGACCGGGACCGCCGACGATCGCACCGGCGGCGATCGGGGCGACGAAACCGGCGACGGCCCAGGACATGCCCATCACGCCCTGGTAGCGGCCGCGGGCGTGCTCGGGGGCGAGGCGCGCGGTGGCGGCGGCGTTCGTCGGGACGTGGATCATCTCGCCGACCGTCCAGACGATCACCGTCGCGGCGAAGGCCACCGGCGAACCGGCGAGGGCGGTCGCGCCGGTGCCGAAGGCGAAGAGGAGGGAGGAGAGGCTGAGCAGGACGACCGGGGAGCGCTTGTCGGTCAGCTTGTTGACGAGCAGCTGGAAGCCGACGATCACGATGCCGTTGACGGCGATGACGACGCCGTACGAGGACGGGGAGAGGCCCTGGTCCGCCATGGTGAGCGGCAGACCGATCCACGGGGCGGTGAAGACGAGGCAGACGAGGAGGTTGAGCAGCACGAGGCTCCGGAAGGGGGCGTCGCGCAGCACGGTGAACATGCTGACCTTGGCCTCGACGACCGGCTCGCCCGCCTTGTCGGTACGGGCCTCGGGGCGGGTCTCGGGCAGCCGGAGGAAGACGATGACGGCGCACAGGGTGGTGGCGACGGCGTCGACGACGAAGAGGGTGCGGTAGCCGAGGAAGATCGCGGCGCCGCCGCCGATGGAGGCGATGGCGAAGCCGAGGTTGAGGGCCCAGTAGTTGAGGGCGTAGGCCCGGCGCACGTCGTGTGCGGGGACCATGTCGGCGATCGTGGCGTTGATGGACGGGCGCACGGCCTGCATGGCGACGCCCATCAGGAGGACGACCGTGGCGACGGCCCAGGCGCTGGTGACGAAGGCGAGGGCCGCGGCGCTGGCGGCGGCCGCGAGGTGCATGGTGACCATGGTGGGCCGGCGGCCCCAGCGGTCGGTGAGCGCGCCGCCGAGCGGCGACCCGGCGATGCCGCCGAGGCCGTGGAGGGCGATGACGAGTCCCGCGAACCAGGGCGAGTGCCCGAGCTCCACCGTCAGGTAGAGGGAGAGGAACGTGAGGACGAAGGCGCCGGTCCGGTTGACCAGGGTCGACAGCCAGAGCCACCAGAAGCCGGGGGGGAGGCCGGAGACCGTCTCGCGCGCTGATCTTCTGAGCGAGTCGATGGACATGTGTGGCGGCCCCCTGCTGTACGTAAGCCCTGCTTCCGGCTCTCGTAACTTACGCATCTCATACGTCGGACGCCAGCGAATTGACGACGCGCGTCAATCGTCGGTGGTCGATTAGGCTCGTCCGCATGGCCGACGCACCGTACAAGCTGATCCTCCTCCGCCACGGCGAGAGCGAGTGGAACGAGAAGAATCTGTTCACCGGTTGGGTGGACGTGAACCTCACCGCCAAGGGTGAGAAGGAGGCGACGCGCGGCGGCGAGCTGCTCAAGGACGCCGGCCTGCTGCCCGACGTGCTGCACACCTCCCTCCAGAAGCGCGCCATCCGCACCGCCCAGCTCGCGCTGGAGTCCGCGGACCGCCACTGGATCCCGGTCAACCGCTCCTGGCGCCTCAACGAGCGGCACTACGGCGCGCTCCAGGGCAAGGACAAGGCCCAGACGCTCGCCGAGTTCGGCGAGGAGCAGTTCATGCTGTGGCGCCGCTCGTACGACACCCCGCCGCCGGCGCTCGCCGACGACAACGAGTACTCCCAGGCGCACGACGCCCGCTACGCGACGATCCCGCCGGAGCTGCGCCCGCAGACCGAGTGCCTCAAGGACGTCGTCGAGCGGATGCTCCCCTACTGGTACGACAACATCGTCCCGGACCTCCTCGCCGGCCGCACGGTCCTCGTCGCCGCCCACGGCAACAGCCTCCGCGCCCTGGTGAAGCACCTGGACGGCATCTCGGACGCCGACATCGCGGGCCTCAACATCCCGACCGGCATCCCTCTGTCCTACGAACTGGACGAGAACTTCAAGCCCCTCAACCCGGGCGGCACCTACCTCGACCCGGACGCGGCCGCCGCGGCCATCGAGGCCGTGAAGAACCAGGGCAAGAAGTAGCCCTGACTTACGAAAGAGCCCCCTGTCTGAGGTTTCCACGACGGCAGGGGGCTCCTTCATGCCAGACTGCGGTTCATGACTCACAGCCGAAAGGCCAATGCCGCGTAGGCGCCCCTCCGACGTGCGGGCCGGCATCCCCGAACGGAACCGCGACCACCGTCGCCGCTATCCGGCGATCGACCGCCTGTCCGGATCCTGCACAGCCGACATTCGCCGGCTGGACCAGAGCCGCTACTGGCCCGGGGCCACATCCGGAGCCTTCTGGTGCTGGGCTGTCCTGGCCCACGGCCCGCTGAGGCGGCTGGCAGGTCCGCGCACCGAATCCCGATGCGGCATCCGTGAATGCGGCTGCGATCCCTTCCTCTATCGCGACCATCTCGAAGAGGTTTTGCACGCCCTTCCCAAGAAGTCGGCCCGCGAGCTGCGACAACTCGTATGGGCTCTCGACTCGAAGATCCTGGCCCGAGCCAGGGTCATCCACGCCGACTCTCCCGACGCCAGATGGTGGCCAGGCCGGCTCTAGCCGGCCGGTTGCCGTCTCCCGCGCCGTGCCACCGTACGGGTGAGGGGGAAACCTTCCGCCTGAGGATTCCCGCTTGGGCGCCGTCGGCGGAGGCTAAAGGTGCGGGTGGAACTGTCACTCCTCATGTGAAGCGAGAACCCCCGTGCGTCTCCGGCACTCCATCGCCGCCGCTTGCGGCGCCCTGGCCCTCACCGCCACCCTGGCCGCCCCCGCCCACGCCGCCACCGGCGACTTCGGCTACCGGTTCGTCGGCCTGGACGGGGCTCCGCAGACCGTCACGCTGCACGACCCGGCCAGCGGTGAGTGCGTCACGATCCCGGAGGCCGCCGACCCCGCCTCCTCCGAGCCCGCCTTCGCCCCGCACAACGACACGGACGAGTACGCGATCGTCTTCACCGAGCCCGACTGCACGGGCGACTCCTGGACCCTGCGCCCCCACGGCCGCCCGGCCACCGACCGACTCAAGCTCCGCTCGGTCACGTTCGTCGGCTAGCCGAACAATCACCGGCGACGCGCGGGTGGGGACCGCTACCTTTCAGGCCATGAGCACGTCACCACGCCTGGAGAAGGTCACCCCCGCCAACGTCGACGCCGCCCTCGCCCTGCGCGTCCACCCCCACCAGGAGCGCAACGTCTCCCCCGTGGTGCGGTCCCTCGCCGAGGCGTACGCCTTCGGGGAGGTGGCCTGGCCGCGGCTGATACTCGACGGCGACCGGCTCGTCGGGTTCCTGATGGCCTTCCTCGACATCCCGTGGAACGAGGAGAAGGACCCCACCGACCGCCGCAGCGGTCTCTGGCGCCTCAACATCGCCGCCGACGCCCAGGGCGAGGGGTACGGACGGTTCGCCGTCGAAGCCGTACGCGACGAGCTGCGCCGACGCGGCACGCCGCTGCTGTACGTGACCTGGGAGCCCGGCGAGGACGGGCCCGGCGAGTTCTACCGCCGGCTCGGCTTCCGCACGACCGGCGAGGTCAGCGGCGGCCAGACCGTCGGCGTACTCGACGTGTGACAGAGACGTACGGGCGAGGGGGTGGGGTGCGGAATCCGCGCCCCACCCCCTCCTCGGTCAGCCCGAGCAGCCACCGCACTGGCACGGTGCGCCCGACTGGCAGCCGCAGCCGCAGCCCGAGCCGCACCCGCAGGCGCCCAGTACGGGCAGGAGCATCGGCTCCCGCGGCGCCTCCGGCCCGGAGTCGCTCGTCGTCACCGGGGATTCGGCCATGAGGGTCCCTCCCTTTCGAGGCGTGCGTCGCCTCCCCCCATTGCATGCCCACACGGGCGGGCGCATCAACGGCGCATCGGCGCCCGCGCGCGCCCGTGCGCCTACGCGCCCCCGGGCACCCGGGCCCTCCGGCCCCGTGGACGACGCCCCGCACCCACGGCACCCGCCAGGGTCACGCGCCCTCGACCGGCGAGTCCGACGCCTGCAGCTCGTCCGCGTGCTCACCCGTCACCAGGTACACGACCCGCTTCGCCACCGACACCGCGTGGTCGGCGAACCGCTCGTAGTACCGGCCGAGCAGCGTCACGTCGACCGCCGTCTCGATGCCGTGCTTCCACCGGTCGTCGATCAGGTGCTGGAAGAGCGTCCGGTGCAGCAGGTCCATCTCGTCGTCGTCCTGCTCCAGCTGGAGCGCCAGGTCGACGTCCTTCGTGATGATGACCTCCGCCGCCTTCGCCATCAGGCGCTGCGCCAGCTGCCCCATCTCCAGGATGGTCGCGTGCAGGTCCCGCGGCACCGCCGACTCCGGGAACCGCAGCCGGGCCAGCTTCGCCACGTGCTGGGCGAGGTCACCCGAGCGCTCCAGGTCGGCGCTCATGCGCAGCGACGTGACCACTATCCGCAGATCCGTCGCCACCGGCTGCTGGCGCGCGAGCAGCGCGATCGCCCGTGCCTCCAGCTCGTGCTGGAGGTTGTCGACCTTCTGGTCCGCCGCGATCACGCTCTCGGCGAGCTTGAGATCCGCGTCGAGCATCGCCGTCGTGGCGCGCCCGACGGCCGACCCGACGAGCCGGGCCATCTCGACCAGGCTCTCGCCGATCGAGTCAAGTTCCTCGTGGTACGCGTCCCGCATGGATGTCCCTCTCTACGCAAAGCTCCGGGGTCCGGGTGGGGCTTCGGACCCCCACGCTCCCACGTTCGGCCCCCTACGCGTCCGGTTCCATCCCCACACATGAACCGTCACTTTCCCCCAGGTGAACTCTGGGCTACGCACGCCACCGTCCCGTCCGGGGCAAATGAACCAGCCCCGTCTTCACAGTGAACTCTGAGCGACGAGTGTTCGAGGAGCCACTCGGACGGCTGGGAGAGTGTCCGCGACCACGCATAACCTTGAGGCATGGACGTGAACGCGGCAGTCGCCGCATTGGCCGCGATCGCCGGAGTGTGCACCGGCGTGATCGCCATGCTGGCGTTCCGCTGGAGCGAGCGCGACCAGGCGAGACCCACCCGTACCTCCCTGCACACCGACGCCGTGCTCCCGCCCGGCGTCGACACCGTGCTGTCCGTACTGCGCTCCTCCGCGGTCGTCCTCGACGAGAGCGACTCCGTGGTGAAGGCCAGCTCGGCGGCGTACGCCCTCGGTCTGGTCCGCGGCGGGAAGCTGGCCGTCGAGCCCATGCTCAACATGGCCCGCGACACCCGCCGGGACGGGGAGATACGACAGGTCGAGCTGGACCTGGCCCGGCGCGGCTCCGGACGCGGCGAGGCCCTCGCCGTCTCCGCCCGGGTCGCCCCGCTGGGCTCGCGGCTCGTGCTGCTCCTGGTCGAGGACCTCACCGAAGCACGCCGTATCGAAGCGGTACGGCGCGACTTCGTCGCCAACGTGAGCCATGAGCTCAAGACTCCGACCGGCGCGCTCTCCCTGCTCTCCGAGGCGGTCATGGACGCCTCGGACGATCCCGAGGCGGTCACCCGCTTCGCCGGCCGCATGCAGATAGAGGCGACCCGCCTCACCAATCTCGTACAGGAGCTCATCGACCTCTCCCGCGTGCAGAACGACGACCCGCTGGAAGACTCCGAGCCCGTGTCCGTGGACGAACTCGTCGCCGAGGCGATCGACCGCTCCCGGCACACCGCCTCCACGAAGCAGATCAGCATGGTCTCCGGAGGAGCGGCCGACCTGTACGTCTGGGGAAGCCGGGGCCAGCTCGCCGCCGCCCTCGGCAATCTCGTGGAGAACGCCGTCAACTACTCACCGGCCCGTACGCGGGTGGGCATCGCCGCCCGCCACATCGCGGCCCCGGGCGGCGACCTGATCGAGATAGCGGTGACCGACCAGGGCATCGGCATCTCGGAGAAGGACCGCGAGCGGATCTTCGAGCGCTTCTACCGCGTCGACCCGGCCCGCTCCCGTGCCACCGGCGGTACGGGGCTCGGCCTGGCGATCGTCAAGCACGTGGCCGCCTCGCACGGCGGCGAGGTCACCGTCTGGAGCACCGAGGGTCAGGGCTCCACCTTCACCCTGCGGCTGCCCGAGGCGGGCACCGTACGGGACCGCCGGCCCGCCTCCTCCTCCACCCCTGATCTCATGACCGAACCGCTTTCTGCCCCGGAGGTCCTTCCGTGACCCGAGTGCTCGTCGTCGAGGATGAGGAATCCTTCAGCGACGCCCTGTCGTACATGCTCCGCAAGGAAGGCTTCGAAGTCGCCGTGGCGGCGACCGGGCCCGACGGCCTCGACGAGTTCGAGCGCAACGGAGCCGACCTCGTCCTCCTCGACCTGATGCTTCCCGGGCTGCCCGGCACCGAGGTGTGCCGCCAGCTGCGCGGGCGCTCGAACGTCCCGGTGATCATGGTGACCGCCAAGGACAGCGAGATCGACAAGGTCGTCGGGCTCGAAATAGGAGCCGACGACTACGTGACGAAGCCCTTCTCCTCGCGGGAGCTGGTCGCACGCATCCGCGCGGTCCTGCGCCGCCGCGGTGAGCCCGAGGAGGTCACTCCCGCGGCCCTGGAGGCCGGCCCGGTCCGTATGGACGTCGACCGTCACGTGGTGACGGTCTCGGGCGGCAAGGTCGACCTGCCGCTGAAGGAGTTCGACCTCCTGGAGATGCTGCTGCGCAACGCGGGCCGCGTGCTGACCCGCATGCAGCTGATCGACCGGGTGTGGGGCGCGGACTACGTCGGCGACACGAAGACCCTCGACGTCCACGTGAAGCGCCTCCGCGCCAAGATCGAACCCGACCCGGGCGCCCCGCGCTACCTGGTGACGGTCCGGGGCCTGGGCTACAAGTTCGAGCCGTAGAACGGACGGGAGCCCCGCAGGCCGG
>NZ_JBITBZ010000008.1:83040-386453 GCF_044452745.1 Streptomyces sp. NPDC051822
GCCGAGCGTCGCGAGGGTCGCACGGGGAGGGGGCTCGAACCCGACCCGGGCGCCCCGCGCTACCTGGTGACGGTCCGGGGCCTGGGCTACAAGTTCGAGCCGTAGAACGGACGGGAGCCCCGCAGGCCGGACGGCGTCCGGCACAGCGCCCCGAAGCCCGGGAGGCCCTCCGGGGCCGAGCGTCGCGAGGGTCGCACGGGGAGGGGGCTCGAACCCGACCCGGGCGCCCCGCGCTACCTGGTGACGGTCCGGGGCCTGGGCTACAAGTTCTAGCCGTAGACCGGACGGGAGCCCGGTTCGAGCCGTAGCCCGGTTCGAGCCGTAAACCGCCTTGGACGTACGTGAAGGGGCGCCCCCGGGCCGGGGGCGCCCCTTCAGGCGTACACGATCAGTGGCCGGCCGCGGGGCTCTCCTCGCCGCCGTGCTCCGCGCCGTGCTCCGCCTCGCCCGTCGGCGACGCCGAGGCGGTGGGGGAGCTGCCCGGGGGAGCCGGGACGACCTCGGGGCCGAAGTCCTTGAAGTAGCTCGTCGCCGGGACGACGAAGGCGCTCAGGCTCACGTCGCCGGTCTCGCTCAGCTTGAACGTGACCTTCTGGGCGTCGCCGACGCGCGCGGCCTCGGAGCCGTTCTCGATGAGGGCGGAGGCGTTGCCCGCGCCGCCGATCACGACCGAGCCGTTGGCCGGGACGGTGATCGGGCCGGTGCCCTCGGCCGCCTTCAGCTTCACGGTCGCGTTGCTGCCCGGCAGGCTGATGGAGTCGAGGGTCTGCGGCTGGTCCCCGTTGTTGAAGAGGGTGGCGGAGACGGCGGCCGGGCCCTTGGAGGCGGCCTCGGGCTGGGTGATGACGAGCGCGTTCTGGATCTTGACGTCGTCCACGGTGACGGCGGCGTTGTCCGGCCGGACGCCGAGCGTCTGCGCGTCGTTGCCCGCCCCGCAGGCGGACAGCGCGGCGATGGAGAACACGATGGCGGTGGCGGCGAGGGCGCCGCGTCGAAGGCTGCGGCTCACGGCGGCGGCATCTCCTAGGACGTACGGACAGGCTAAGGACAGGTTGTGAGCTAAGGACCAGCTAAGGGTGCGTCAGCGCGCTTAGGTTACCGAGCCCTACTCTCCGTCCCGCACCCGACCCGCCCCTAACCGGCTCCCACCGTCTCCGTCGCGCACCCGTCACCGGCAGTCGTGGCCGGATCACGACTCATTGACCTGTTGTTCACATAACCGCCTTGATCAATTCGAGGGTCGCCTCGCATTCCGGCGAGCCGGGCCTCCGGAAAATCACGGAGCCGGGTCGGCTGATCAATTGCGGAATCACCGCGTGATGCATCCGTACGGGTGGACGATCCTCGAACGGAGTAGGCGAAGAAGGCGGCTCCGAACCCGACAAAACGGGGCATCGCCCCTCCGTGGCGGGCCCTCGGGTAGGTGTAACGTGCGGGTTTCTCTGCGTCCACGTAGCCGCTCCGACCTGCGAATACCGCCTTCCGGAAGCCCTCCGCAGCACGTTCGTGATGCTGTTGTCAAGCCCCGAGATATGCCCTGACCTGCGAAAACGCCATTCAGAAGAAGCTCTATCCGTGTTACCCTGGATAGCCACGGAAGGGGTACCTGTCACATGACGTTCAAGGTTGGCGACACCGTGGTCTATCCCCATCACGGGGCCGCGCTGATCGAGGCCATCGAAACTCGCCAGATCAAAGGCGTGGACAAGACCTACTTGGTGCTCAAGGTCGCCCAGGGCGACCTGACGGTTCGTGTGCCGGCGGACAATGCGGAGTTCGTCGGTGTTCGCGACGTAGTCGGTCAGGACGGGCTGGACCGGGTCTTCGAGGTGCTTCGCGCGCCGTACGCCGAAGAGCCTACGAACTGGTCCCGTCGCTACAAGGCAAATCTCGAGAAGCTCGCCTCCGGCGATGTCATCAAGGTCGCCGAAGTAGTCCGCGACCTCTGGCGGCGCGAGCGCGAGCGGGGTCTCTCCGCGGGCGAGAAGCGCATGCTCGCCAAGGCTCGGCAGATCCTGGTCAGCGAGCTGGCCCTCGCGGAGAACACGAACGAGGACAAGGCCGAGGCTCTCCTCGACGAGGTCCTCGCGTCCTGAGCGTGCTCTGACGACATCCGAGCGCGTTACCAAGTGAAGCGATGCCGCGGTGCCCGTTGGCGTGCTGTGATCCACACAGTGCCGTCGCCGGGCGCTGCGGCATGTTCGCGTACGTATGCGGAGCGTACGCGCGGTGGCACGCACACCGTCATGCGTCACGTGTGTCCACTGACGAGAAAGTACCCGCACCCCCTGTTACGTCCGAACCCCTGTGCTCGGGCGGCAACGCCTCGACCGTCGTCACGGAAAGGGCCCGGCCAAGGCGGAGCGTCCGGCACGGTGAGGCCCTACCCATGTCGGCCGCGGAAACAAACCTGCCGGAGTGCAACCGATGTCAGACGAAGCGCGTCCCAGCCGTACCGCCGTGGTGATCCCGGCCGCAGGACGGGGCGTACGCCTCGGGCCGGGCGCCCCCAAGGCGCTGCGCGCGCTGAGCGGCACCCCCATCCTCATCCACGCCGTCCGCGCGATGGCCGCCTCCCGCGCGGTCTCGCTCGTGGTCGTGGTCGCCCCTGCCAACGGCGCCGCCGAGGTCAAGAACCTCCTCGACGCCCACGCCCTCCCCGAACGGACCGACTACCTCGTCGTCCCCGGCGGGGACACCCGCCAGGAGTCCGTGCGCCTCGGCCTCGAAGCGCTCCCCGAGGGCGTCACCACCGTCCTCGTCCACGACGCGGCCCGCCCGCTCGTCCCCGTCGACACCGTGGACGCGGTCATCGAGGCCGTACGGGACGGGGCCGTCGCCGTCGTCCCCGCGCTGCCCGTCGCGGACACCGTCAAGGAGGTCGAGCCGGCCGAGAAGCCGGGCGACCCCGAACAGGTCGTCGCCACGCCGGTCCGCGCCCGGCTCCGGGCCGTCCAGACCCCCCAGGGCTTCGACCACGACACGCTGGTCAACGCCCACGCGACCATCGCCCTCACCGGTGAGGGCGCCACCGACGACGCCGGCATGGTCGAGCGGCTCGGCGCGCCCGTCGTCGTCGTCCCCGGCCACGAAGAGGCCTTCAAGGTGACCCGCCCCCTCGACCTCGTCCTCGCCGAGGCCGTACTCGCCCGCAGGAGGGCCAACGATGGCTTCTGAGCCGATGGACCAGCCCCTGATCCCCCGTACCGGCATCGGCACCGACGTCCACGCCTTCGAGAAGGGCCGCGAACTCTGGTGCGCCGGCCTCCTCTGGGAGGACTCCGACAGCGGCGGGTACGGCCTCGCGGGGCACTCCGACGGCGACGTCGCCGCCCACGCCGCCTGCGACGCGCTGTTCTCCGCTGCCGGCATCGGCGACCTCGGCGCCCACTTCGGCACCTCACGCCCCGAGTGGTCCGGCGCCTCCGGCGTCACCCTCCTCGCGGAGGCCGCCCGGATCGTCCGCGCCGAGGGGTACGAGATCGGCAACATCGCGGTCCAGGTCGTCGGCGTCCGACCCAAGGTCGGCAAGCGGCGCGACGAGGCCCAGAAGGCGCTGAGCGCGGCGGCCGGAGCACCCGTCTCCGTCTCCGGCACGACCACCGACGGACTGGGCCTGACGGGACGCGCCGAGGGCCTCGCCGCCCTCGCGACCGCCCTCGTCTACCCCGTATCGCCCCAGAGGCCGTGAAAAACGTGCCCCGCGATACCGCGAGAGGTCGCGGGGCACTACCACACGCCCACTACCCTGGAGTGGTGACTATTCGCCTGTACGACACCAGCGCCCGGCAGATCCTTGACTTCACCCCGCTCACGCCGGGCTGCGTCTCGATCTACCTCTGTGGCGCCACCGTCCAGGCGGCCCCGCACATCGGGCACATCCGTTCGGGGCTGAACTTCGACATCATGCGCCGCTGGTTCGCGTACCGCGGCTACGACGTCACGTTCATCCGGAACGTCACCGACATCGACGACAAGATCATCGCCAAGGGCGCGGACCAGGGCCGCCCCTGGTGGTCCATCGGCTACGAGAACGAGCGCGCGTTCAACGCCGGTTACGACGCGCTCGGTTGCCTGCCGCCCACCTACGAGCCCCGCGCCACCGGGCACGTCCCCGAGATGATCGAGATGATGCGCGGCCTCATCGAGCGCGGTCACGCGTACGAGGCCGACGGCAGCGTCTACTTCGACGTGCGCTCCTTCCCGGGATACCTGGAGCTGTCCAACCAGGACATCGACGACCTGCGGCAGCCCGCAGAGGACGGCATCACCGGCAAGCGCGACCCGCGTGACTTCGCGATGTGGAAGGCGACCAAGCCGGGCGAGCCCGACTGGGAGACCCCGTGGGGCCGCGGCCGTCCCGGCTGGCACCTGGAGTGCTCGGCCATGGCCCACAAGTACCTCGGCTCCGCCTTCGACATCCACGGCGGCGGCCTCGACCTGATCTTCCCGCACCACGAGAACGAGATCGTCCAGGCCAAGGCCTTCGGCGACGAGTTCGCGCGGTACTGGGTGCACAACGCCTGGGTCACCATGAGCGGCGAGAAGATGTCGAAGTCGCTCGGCAACAGCGTGCTCGTGTCCGAGATGGTGAAGAGCTGGCGTCCCATCGTCCTGCGCTACTACCTGGGCACCCCTCACTACCGCTCGATGATCGAGTACAGCGAGGAGGCCCTGCGCGAGGCCGAGTCGGCGTTCGCCCGTATCGAGGGCTTCGTCCAGCGCGCCACCGAGAAGGCCGGGACGACCGTCGCCCCCGCCGACGAGGTGCCGCCGGCCTTCGCCGAGGCGATGGACGACGACCTGGGCGTGCCGCACGCGCTCGCGATCATCCACACCACCGTCCGCCAGGGCAACAGCGCCCTCGCCGCGGACGACAAGGACGAGGCCATCGCCCGCCTCGCCGAGGTCCGTGCCATGCTCGGCGTCCTCGGCCTGGACCCGCTCGACCCGCACTGGGCCGAGGAGACCGGTGGCGGCGAAGAGCTCCACGGCGCCGTCGACACCCTCGTACGGCTCGTGCTCCAGCAGCGCGAATCGGCCCGCGAGCGCAAGGACTGGGCGACCGCGGACGCGATCCGCGACCAGCTCAACCAGTCCGGTCTCGCCATCGAGGACAGCCCCGACGGCCCCCGCTGGACGCTGGGCAACCGTTAGAAGACGTGCCGCTCGGGACTCCGGGCGGCACACTTCAATTACAGACTTATGTACGCAGGCAATAGAGGAAACAGGTAGTCATGGCCGGGAACAGCCAGCGCAGGAACCGTCGCACGTCCAACAAGAAGGGTGCGACGGTCGGCAGCGGTGGCCAGCGGCGCAAGGGCCTCGAAGGCAAGGGCCCGACACCCAAGGCCGAGAACCGCAAGGGCCACAAGGCGTTCCGCGTGACCAACGCGATGAACCGGCAGGCGGCCAAGCGCAAGCCCGTCGCGCGCCGCGGCGGCAAGGGCACGTCCGAGATGGTCGTCGGCCGCAACCCGGTCTTCGAGGCCCTGCGCGACGGCGTGCCCGCCTCGACCCTGTACGTGCAGCAGTTCATCGACAACGACGAGCGCGTGCGCGAGGCCCTCAACCTCGCCACCGGCCGCGGCAACATCAACATCATGGAGGCGCCGCGCCCCGAGCTCGACCGGATGACGAACAACCTGAACCACCAGGGTCTCGTCCTCCAGGTCCCGCCGTACGAGTACGCGCACCCCGAGGACCTCGCCGCGTCGGCCTACGACCACCACGAGGAGCCGCTGATCGTCGCCCTCGACGGCATCACCGACCCGCGTAACCTCGGCGCCGTCGTCCGTTCCGTCGCGGCCTTCGGCGGCCACGGCGTCGTCGTCCCCGAGCGCCGCGCCGCCGGTATGACCGCCGGTGCCTGGAAGACCTCGGCCGGCACCGCCGCCCGTACCCCGGTCGCACGCGCCACCAACCTGACGCGCTGCCTGGAGGCGTACCAGAAGGCCGGTCTCGCGGTCGTCGGCCTCGCCGCCGACGGCGACCACGACATCCACGACCTGGAGGCGCTGTCCGGCCCGGTCGTCATCGTCGTGGGCTCCGAGGGCAAGGGCCTCTCCCGACTCGTCGGCGAGACCTGTGACTTCCTCGTCCGCATCCCGATGCCGGGCGGCGCCGAGTCGCTCAACGCCGGTGTCGCCGCCGGTGTCGTGCTCTACGAGGCGGCCCGCCGCCGGATGGGCACGTCGCTGTAGTACTTCCGGCGCTGTAGTACTTTCGGCCCCGGCCGTGGCGTGATCTTGACGGGTCTCGGACATTTGCGAGCCGTCAAGGCAGTGTCCTAAACCCAGATCACTCGGTTAGATGAGTGTGGACACCAGAACGCCCCGGCCGGGGTTCGACGATCAGCCCGCGTTGAGCATGGTCAAGGTGGATTCCGATCCCGCCCAGGTGATCGTGAACCACGCCAGCTTCCGTGTGCGGCTCGCACCCGCCCCGCAGCCGAAGTTCGGCGCCGGCGCCCGCACCGCAGCCCTCTCCGGGGCAGCGGCCGGAGCGGGCGGCGCCCGCCGCCGTCCCGTCGTGTGGACCGGAAAGTCCTCACCAGGCGCGACCGGCCTCCTCCAGGCCGTCCGCGAGTCCTCGGTCTCCACCCTGGAACCCGGCATCGGCCATCCGGGCCACCCGGGGCATCCGGGCCACCCGGGGGACTCCGGGCTCGACGCGGGCGCCACCCAGGCCATCCCGCGCATCGACGACACCATGCCCACCCCCGTGGTGACCGCCGCTTCCGGACCCCTGCTGCCGCCGATGCGCCGAGCCGAGGGCGCGTACGACGAGCTGTACGAGCTCCGCCCCGAGACCGGCGGCCCGGGAGCGTACGAGGACGACGACGCGGCGCACGACCGGGCTCCGCAGCGCCACGGGCAGGACAGCGTCCGACACGCCTACTACCCCGGCCGCCGGATGAACCTCGGCGTCGTCCTGCTCCCGCTCCGCGTATTCCTCGGCTTCATCTCCATCTACGCGGGCATGGGCAAGCTCTGCGACCCCGTCTACTTCGACGGCGGCGAGCGCGGCTCCATGGTGAAGTGGCTCAACTCCCTGCACCCCTGGGCCCTCGCCGAACCCCTCCGCGACTTCGCCCTCCAGCACCCCGTCGGCGCCGGACTCACCGTCGCCTTCCTCCAGGTCGTCGTCGGCGTCCTCACCGTCTTCGGCCTCTGGCAGCGCGCCGCGGCCGTCGTCGGCGCCCTGCTCTCGGCCGCGCTCCTGCTGACCGTCAGCTGGAGGACCGTCCCGGTCTACGACTCCGCCGACATCATCTACCTGGCCGCCTGGTCGCCCCTGATCATCGCCGGAGCCCCCGTCTACTCCCTCGACGGCCGCCTCGCCGGCGAGGCCTGGCGCACCCTCGGTCCCCGCGCCGACCTCTGGGAGCTCCGCCGCCGCGTCATGCGCCGCAGCACCCTCGTCGCCTCCGTCGTCGTCGGCCTCACCCTCCTCATCGGCTCCGTTCTCGGCGGCGCCGTCCGCTCCACCGAGATGGTCACCGTGCCCGGCCCCAACGACGACCCGATCAACCACCTCCCCGGCCGGCCGCTCTCCACGGAGACCACGAGCCGCGCGCCCTCCACGTCCGCGTCCACCGCGCCCCGGCCGTCCGCGACCAGCGAGGCCCCGGCCGAGCGCGAGGAGACGCGGGAGGCGACCCGGCCCACCGAGACGACCCGCGAGGCGAGCCGGACCCAGGAGCAGCGCCCGACCGCCACCCAGGGCAGCAGCACCGGCGCCACGAGCAGTGGGCCCACGGAGTCGCGGCCGGAGCCCCCGCCGACCACCAGCGACACCCCGACCAGCACGGGCGGCACGTCGAGCGGCGGTTCCACCGGCGGTTCGACGGACACGCCCCCGGAGAGCGGCTCGACGTCGGGCGGGGCGAGGAACCCGATCGGCGGCCTGCTGGGCTGAGGGCCCGTAGGGAACTGAGCAAGGGCGGCACCGCAGTAAGCGGTGCCGCCCTTTCCGCTGCTCCGAGCCCGCCGGCTCTCAGCCCCTGTGGAGGGCCAGTTCCTTGGCGGCCTCGGTGAGGTCCTTGGCGGTGTCGATCGCCCGCCAGTAAGCCCCCTGGGGGAGCGGGAAGCCCGCGAGGCGCCGCTCGCGGGCGAGCCGGGGGAAGGTGGTCCGCTCGTGGTCGCCGAGGTCCGGGAGGAGCTCGGTGAAGGCCGCGGAGAAGACGTACACGCCGGCGTTGATCAGGAACGGCGACGGCGGCGACTCGATGAAGTCGGTGATGTGCCCGAAGGTGTCGGTCTCGACGGCGCCCCACGGGATCCGGGGACGGGCGAGGGCCAGCGTGGCGAGGGCGTCGCGCTCCGCGTGGAAGGCGGCCATCTCGCGGAGCGAGAAACGGGTCCAGATGTCGCCGTTGGTGGCGTACCACGGCTGGTCCGGCGCGGGCAGGCGGGCGGCGGCGTACTTCAGGCCGCCGCCGCGGCCCAGCGGCTCGGTCTCGACGACGGTCGTCACCTTGAGGGGGAGGTCGGCGCTTTCGAGCCACTCCTGGAGCACCTCGGCGAGATGGCCGCAGGAGACGACGGCGTCGGTCACGCCCTCGGCGGCCAGCCAGGAAAGCTGATGGCCGATGATCGGGGTCCCGGTGCCCGGGATCTCGACCATCGGCTTGGGGCGGTCGTCGGTGTACGGGCGGAGCCGTGAGCCCTGGCCGCCCGCCAGGACCACGGCCTGCGTCGGAGTGGTGTGCATACGGGGAACGATAGGGGCCCCGTAAGCCCGACGGCCGGACGCGCGACGGCGCCTCAGCTCGCGCGCATCACGCCGGTGGCGTACGAGGTGTCGCAGACCGGTCGGGAGAAGGACTGGGCGCGGGAGGGGCCGTACTGCTCGACGGCGGCACGGCCGAGGGAACGGGCGATGGACATGCAGTGCTTGGCGAGGGAGGGCCGGTTCTCCACCTCGCGCTGGAGGTGGGTGAGAGCCGTGCCGGGGTCCTTCTCCTGGAGCTCGGCGAGGAGCTGGTCGCGCAGGACGTCCTGCGGGGCACGGGACTTGGCCCGGAGGGAGACCTCGGAGGAGGACGCCGTGAGCTGGGTCCCGGCGTCCTTGCCGGCCCACGGTACGGCGGACACCGCGAGCGTTCCCGAGAGCACCAGGACGACGGGCAGGACGAGGGCGAGAGAGCGGCCGATTCGGCGGGCAGTGTGCGTCACGCAGGCGAGCGTAGCGGCCGGTAGTGATATGGCGACATTTAGTCACTCTCGCGGGGGATGGTTCGAGGCGACTTTTCGAATCCCGTGTTGACGCGGGGGTGTCGGCGGGCCCCGAATGCCGGGGCATGTCGGGGTTTCGCCGGGTAAACCACCCGGGAGGCTGCCACATGGACCAACGGCCCCGCGTCCACGAGGGACACGGGGCCGAGGAGAGGTCGTCGGGACCGGGGGTCAGTCGCTGAGGCGCGCGCCCGTGGAGGTCGAGAAGACGTGGAGCTCGGAGGCGCGCGGCACGACGTGCAGCGTGGTGCCCTTGGCGGGGACGTCACGGCCGCCGACGCGGACGACCAGGTCCTTGTCCTCGCCGCCGACGCGGGTGGCACCGTACACGAAGCCGTCGGAGCCGAGCTCCTCGACGACGTTGACGGTGACGGCCAGGCCGTCCTTGCTCGTCGCGCCCGAGATGTCGAAGTGCTCGGGGCGGACGCCGACGGTGACGGTGGTGTCGCCGTTGGCGGACGCGGCGGCGATGGCGTCACGGGTGACCGGGACGACGCTGTTGCCGAACTTCACGCCGCCGTCGACGATCGGGACCTCGATCAGGTTCATGGCCGGGGAGCCGATGAAGCCGGCGACGAAGAGGTTGGCGGGCCGGTCGTACATGTTGCGCGGCGAGTCGACCTGCTGGAGCAGACCGTCCTTGAGGACGGCGACGCGGTCGCCCATGGTGAGGGCCTCGGTCTGGTCGTGGGTGACGTAGACCGTGGTGATGCCCAGGCGGCGCTGGAGGCCGGCGATCTGCGTACGGGTGGAGACACGCAGCTTGGCGTCGAGGTTCGACAGCGGCTCGTCCATGAGGAAGACCTGCGGCTCACGCACGATGGCGCGACCCATGGCGACACGCTGCCGCTGACCGCCGGAGAGAGCCTTCGGCTTCCGGTCCAGGTACTCGGTGAGGTCGAGGATCTTCGCGGCCTCTTCGACCTTGGCGCGGATCTCGGACTTGTTGACGCCGGCGATCTTGAGCGCGAAGCCCATGTTGTCCGCGACGGTCATGTGCGGGTACAGCGCGTAGTTCTGGAACACCATCGCGATGTCCCGGTCCTTCGGCGGCAGGTGCGTGACGTCGCGGTCGCCGATGCGGATGGAGCCGGCGTTGACGTCCTCGAGACCCGCGAGCATGCGCAGGGAGGTCGACTTGCCACAGCCCGAGGGGCCGACGAGGACGAGGAACTCGCCGTCCTCGATCTCGATGTCGAGCTGGTCGACGGAGGGCTTGGTGGCACCGGGGTACACCCGGGTCGCCTTGTCGAAAGTGACGGAAGCCATGGTGATGTGTCCCTTCACCGGCAGGAACGTGCCGGACGATCCGAGTAAAGGAAGGATTGAGGTCTAGTCCACCGAGATGAACTCCAGGCGACGCTACCTGCCGAACGGGGATCTGTCAGCAGTCGAACGGCAACGAGATTTCCGACCGGTCCCCGCACGCCGTTGGATACACTGCACTCGCTGCCTCCTTAGCTCAGCTGGCCAGAGCACCGCTCTTGTAAAGCGGGGGTCGTCGGTTCGAACCCGACAGGGGGCTCACGGCAAAGGGCCGGCGCAGGGGATGTTTCCCCGGCGCCGGCCCTTTCGCGTGATCACGGCCGTGCCACCTACGTGGTTGCTCCGTCGGAGGAGGCTGCCCCCGGACCCTGGAACAGGTGGCCGGCCAGGCGTCGGAGTCCGTCCTCGTGTCGAAGGTGGTGCGCACTTCGAAATCCTGTTGAAGGGCTCCTGCAACCTTTTGCGGCGTCACGGGGTCGAACGGGTGCATGGGAAGCGGGTCGGCGCTTCCGTCAGCACCAAGTGCTCCCGCATCCGGGGGCCGAGGAGGACTTCGTGACACGTATGCGTTCGGCAGTGGTGGCGGCGGCGGTGATCGCCGCGCTGGCGCCGGTGACGTTCGGGGGATCGGCGGCCTTCGCCGCGTCCCCGGCGGCAACCTCCGCCGGGACCGCCGCCGAGGTCGGGACGGTCGTCCAGGAGGGCGGCCGGCTGGCCGTTCCTGCGGGCGAGGAAGGGCCGGTGACGCTGCGGTTCACGGCCACACTGCCGGCGGGCGTCCAGGGGCCGGTGACCGCCTCCTTCCAACTGGGCACATGGCTGACCGAGGACGAGCCGGGCAGTTCGCCGGTGAGCCAGGACGTGATCCGCTCCGTCTGCGCGGTCAACGGCGTCTCGTACGGGGAGTGCGCGTGGGACATGCCCTTCAACCCGCCCGTCCTGAATGATCCGCCCGCTCGGCCCTCCCTCGACCTTCCCGCGGCGCCGGCCGCCGAGACCCTCACCTACACCGTCACCCTGGACGCCGACCGGACCGCGATCGTCCTGGGCCGCACGGACGCCCTGGTCACGCTGAGGGACAGCATGGGAGCGGAGGTGGCCCGGGGCACGATCGGGCTCGACTTCGTCCCCGGGACGCCTCCGCCGGGGAAGCGCGGCGCCGTCCACGCGCGGGACAAGGACGGCGTGCTGTGGCGGTACGAGGGCACGGGCGACGTCTCCCGGCCGTTCGCGACGCGCAAGCGGGTCGGCGGCGGCTGGAACGCCTACACCGCCGTCGCCCCGCTCACGACCGCCACGGCGGACGGCCGGGGCGACCTCGTCGCCCGCGACAAGGCGGGGGTCCTCTGGTACTACCAGGGCACCGGCAAGCCCTCCGCGCCCTTCGCGCCGCGGCAGCGGGTCGGCGGCGGCTGGAACACCTACACGGCCCTCGTCGGCGTCGGTGACGGCAGTCTGGTCGCCCGGGACAGGGACGGCGTGCTGTGGCGCTACAAGGCGGAGTACAACACGCTGTACGGACCGCGGCAGCGGGTGGGCGGCGGCTGGAACACTTACACCGCCCTGACCATGTCGGGCGCCCGCGACGGGGCCCTGGGCCGTGACAAGGACGGCGTGCTGTGGAAGTACAACCGCTACGGCCTCTATCCCTCCCCGCCCTTCCAGCAGCGCCAGCGGGTCGGCGGCGGGTGGAACACGTACACGGCGATCGCGGGCACCGCCGAACTCGGACGTGACGATCGCCCCGATCTCGTCGCACGGGACGGCGCCGGCAAGCTCTGGCTCTACCAGGGCGTGAGCAAGCCCCTGTCCGGCCTCGTCCCCGGCTCCTCCCGCTCCCTCGTCGGCGGCGGCTGGAACACCTACGACCTGATCTTCTGAGCTTCCTCTCGTAAAGGGTCGTCGGTTCGAACCCGACAGGGGGCCAGGCAGAACAAGGCGAAGACCCCCGACCTCTCTTGGCCGGGGGTCTTCGACGTCTACGGGTGGTATCGACGGCTGCGGTCAGGGGCGGTCGGGCCTTGGGCGCCGTCGCGTGAGGGGCCGCTCCATCGAGCGAGCTCAGCGGTCATCCCGCGGTCGGTCTACTTGTTCCGCGATGCGGGAGGCGGCCATCTCCCACGGGGTCGGCTCTGCCACGTCTTCGTACTCGTCGGCGTCTTCCCGGTACCACCCTGTTCCGGCGAGCCAGGTTTCGAGCCACTCGGCCAGACTCCCGGCGTCGACGAACCAGGCGGCGGCTCCGTCGTCCGTCATGGCGTTCGGGTCGAAGAGGAGGACCGTGGCGGTCTCGCTGTGGCAGTCCACCGCGGCGTACATCGCACAGCCCCAGTCGAGGATCGGCAGCACGCCCGCCGGCCAGTACGGTGTCTCGTCCTCGGCCGAGCCGGATCGTTCGGACCGGTACTCGCTCAGCGCCGTACGCCCAGGCCCAACCAGCGGAAGAAGCTGGTAATCGGGTCCGTAGCCGCCGTTGGCCACCTCCCTGTACAGGCTCGCCAGCAGGGGCGGGAGGGCGAAGCCGAGAGCTGCCTCCGCCTCGGCAACCTCCGCGGCAGTGGCGGCGGGAGGCAACGTCGTCGAAGTGGCCCTGGCCTGCGCCGCCACGCGGGGAATGAGATCTTCGATCGCTATCACGGTCGGGATCCTGTCAGGCGCGTACGACAAAGAGCCGTCCTGGCGGCCAAACTGACCGTTTTCCCTGCACGTTGCCGTCAGACGCACAGCGTGCTTCAGTCCGGCCGTCGGTCGCGCGCCTGGCAGCTGGGTTGATGGGAGGTTTGGGGCGGTCCTACGGATACGGCAACCGAGGCGCACAGCCCACCGGCATCTGTCCGGTCAGGCGGCGGATTTCTCCTGGGTGGGCTCCCGCTCCCCGGTCGGCCACCGGCGGTGAAGGGCGTCGATGTGGAAGTCGTGGCGGTGGCTGCGGCCTCCGGCGCCGGCCAGATGGGGGTGATCCGGCGCCAGTTCCGGGTGCACGTGGTCCAGCTCGGCCGGGTCCTCGCGCGGCCACAGGCGTACGGCGGTCACGGCGGCGGCGAGCGCGAGCGCGGTCAGCACGGCAGCCGAGACGGCGAGCCCGGCCTGCGAGGCGAGCCAGCCCGCGAGCGGGTAGGTGATCAGCCAGCAGGCATGGGTGAGGGAGAACTGGGCGGCGAAGGCCGCCGGAAGATCCGGTGCGGCGGCCGAACGGCGCAGCAGGCGCCCGCCCGGAGTGAGGATCGCCGACGTCGCCGCCCCGATCACCAGCCATGCGGCCGGCAGCGCCGGCCAGGACAGCCCGCCCGTGCCGAGCCCTGCCGTGAGGAGGCCGAGCGTGGCGGTCATGAGGAACGCGGAGGGCAGCATCAGGGCCCGGTCGCCGACGCGCCCGACGATCCGGGGCAGCAGGAGGGCGACGACCATGGAGCCCGCGCCGTAGGCGGCGAGGGCCAGGGAGACGTCGCCGGCCGAGCGGCCGAAGGTGTCCCGGACCAGGACGACCGTGTTGACCAGGACCATGGCGCCGACGGCGGCGGCCACGAGGTCGAGGGCGAGCAGGGCGCGGAGCCGGGGAGTGGCCAGGAAGAGCCGGGTTCCGAAGGCGGCCTTCGCGTACGTGCCTCCCGTGCGATCGACCGGCCGCGGCTTCGGCAGGAGGACGGAGACGACCAGGGCGCCGGAGGCGAGGAAGCCGGCTGCGGTGCCGGCGAAGAGCCAGTTGTACGAGACGAGGGCGAGCAGCGCGGCGGCGAGTACGGGGCTGAAGAGGCTCTCCAGGTCGTAGGCGAGGCGGGAGAGCGACAGCGCGTGGGTGTACTCGTCCTCGTCGGGCAGGACCTCGGGAAGAGTCGCCTGGAAGGTGGGGGTGAAGACGGCGGACGCGGCCTGGAGCAGGAAGATCAGCACGTAGACCTGCCACACCTGGGTGACGAACGGCAGCGCGAGCGCGACGCCTGACCGGGTGAGGTCCATGGTGACGAGCAGCGCCCGCCGGGGTATTCGGTCGGCGAACGCGCTGATCAGCGGTGCTGTCCCGACGTACGCGACCATCTTGATGGCCAGCGCCGTGCCGAGGACGGCGGAGGCGTTCCCGCCGGCGATGTCGTACGCGAGCAGGCTCAGCGCGACGGTCGCGAGGCCGGTGCCGACGAGGGCGACGACCTGCGCGGTGAAGAGGTGCCGGTACGTACGGTTGCGCAGCACGGACAGCATGGGGCACGCCCTCGGTCGGCTACAGAGGCGTTTCCACGGTAGCCGATGCGTGCATAGGTGCGCACCTGTTGATTTGCGGGGTCTGCCCGACCGGCCCGGTTCAGTCGTGCCAGGGCTCGCCGCTCACCTGGTGATCGGCGTGACTGATCGCCTCGACGACCAGGCGCTTCAGGTGCCCGTCCGGCAGCGAGTAGACCACCCGTCGCCCCTCCTTGCGCGACTCGACGAGACCCCCGAGCCGGAGCTTGGCCAGATGCTGACTGACCGCGGGCCGCGCCGCGCCGACCGCCTCGGCGAGGGCGCTCACGTCCGACTCCCCGCGCGCGAGCAGCCACACCAGATGCAGCCGCGTGGCATCGGCGAGCAGAGCGAAGACACCCGCCGCCGACACGAGCTCGCGAGGGCCGGGGGTGCGCTGATGCGTACCGGTCGCAGCTGGGGGTGTGTCGCCTGAAGCCATGAGGAAAGGGTAGGCGGCGAGACGTGATACGCCGAGGCGGCGAACCCGGAGTGCGGCGGCGTGCCCAGGAACCGCCCCTCGTGGGGGCGACCGTCGACCTCGTCGTGGGGGAAGTGCGCGCGTGGCACCGGAAGCCTTGGATCTGGGTGGACCTCACGGCACCCAGGTGCGCCGAGTACTGACTTTGCTCCACGGTCAGGACGGTCAGGACGGTCCGGCGTTCTTGTGTTCCGGGCCCCGTCGGTCCGGGACACTTGTGCGTTACGGGGTGTACCGGTGGCGTGGGGTGTTCTGCGGGAGGGGTGGGGCTGATGAGTCGGCGTTCCGGGGGGCTGATCGGAGTGTGGGCCGAGCAGCAGCGGGTGGCGCAGCGGCAGCGGGAGGGGCAGCAGCAGGCGGTGCTGCGGCAGCAGCGGGATGCCGAGCGGGCGCAGCGGGCGTACGAGCGGGACGTCTCGCGGATGCAGCGGGAGCAGCGGGCCGCGTACCGGCAGCATCGGGACGCGGACGCGCTGCGGAAGACGCGGGAGCTCGACGAGCGGGTCGCCGTGCTGGAGGGGCTGCTCGCGGCGGGGTGCCAGGCGCCGGCGTTCGGTGTGGAGGCGCTGCGGCGGGCCGAGCGGATCGAGCCGTTCGCGCCGGGGCCGCTGGGCGAGCCGGTGCCCATGCCCGATCAGCGGTACTACCAGGAGCACGGCGGCCGGGCCCGGTTCGAGCGTGACTGGTACGCGGCGCAGGCCGCCGAGGCCCGGCGGGTCGAGCAACTGACCGCTTACCGGCGGGCGTACGACGAGTGGGCGGCGGGCCGCCTCGCGGAGATCCGGGCGCACAACGCCGGCGTCGCCGGGACCGCCGACGCCCTGCGGGACGCCGAGCCCGAGACCGTCGTCGACTTCTTCTCCGCCGTCCTCTTCGCCTCCACGGCCTGGCCCGAGGGGTTCCCCCGCGAGGTGTCCGCCGCCTACGACCGGGTCCGGCGCACGCTCGTCCTCGACTGGGGCCTTCCCGCGTACGACGTCGTGCCCGCGGCCAAGGGCGTCAAGTACCTGCCCAGTACCGACCAGGAGAAGGAAGTCCCGCGGCCCGTGACGCAGCGGCGGGCGCTGTACCGGGACGTCCTCGCCCAGAGCGTGCTCCTCGCCGTGCGGGAGCTGTTCGCCGCCGACCGGTTCGGCCTCCTCGACCGTGTGACCCTCAACGGGTACGTCGGTGGGGTCGACCCGGCCACCGGACTCGCCGGAAGGACGTGCGTCGCCTCCGCCGTGGTGGAGCGCCGGGACTTCGACCGCCTCAATCTGGAACGCGTCGCCGCCGTGGACTGTCTCACCGGGGCCCTCGCCGGGCGGCTCTCCGCCAAGCCCGACGAGCGGGTGGCCGTGGCGCCGATGGCGACTCCCGACCAGGTCGGCCCGGACGTCGTCGTGCAGGGCGACGGTGAGGAACCCGACCTGCTCGCCATGGACCCGATCGCGTTCGAGGGGCTCGTGGCCGAGCTCTTCCGGGCCCGGGGGCTCCAGGCCGTGACCACGCGCCGGTCCAACGACGGCGGTGTCGACGTCGAGGCCCTCGATCCGGACCCGATCAGCGGCGGCTCCATCCTCGTCCAGGTGAAGCGGTACCGGAACACCGTGCCGCCCTCCGCCGTACGGGACCTCTTCGGCACCGTGCAGGGCGCCGGCGCCAACAAGGGCGTCCTCGTCACCACGTCCGGCTTCGGGCCCGGCTCCTACACCTTCGCCAACGGCAAGCCCCTGACCCTCATCTCGGGGACCGAGCTGGTCGACCTGCTCCATCAGCACGGGCTCCGGGGGCGCTTGGGGCCGGGGACGTCGCGGACCACCGCCGTGGACACGCTCGTGGACACCCCCGTCGAGGCCGACGCCGACTTCAATCTCCTTGGCATGGTGTGGTCCGGCGCGGCCGCGCTCGACGTGTGCGCCCTGGTCTGCGCGGGCAGCCGGGTCCTCGGCGACGAGTGGTTCGTCTTCTTCAACAACCCGGCGACCCCCGACGGATCGGTGGCGATGGCGGCCGCCGCGCCCGGCGACCGGGCAGCGGTGCGGGTCGGCTTCGACGCGCTTCCGTCGCGGGCCGACCGCCTCGTGCTCGTGGCCGCGGTCGACCCCGAGGTGAATCCGGACGCGGACCTGAGCGGGTTCACGGACGCCGCGATCCGGCTGCGGGACGACGCCGGCGGCGAGCTCGACCGGCTCGTCGTCTCGGACGGGCGGCCGGGGGAGACGGCGCTCGTCCTCGGGTCGTTCCGGCGGCGCGCCGGGGGCGACTGGGACTTCGTCCTCGGCGGGAAGGGCTACCGGGGCGGCCTTGAGGAGCTGGTCGGGGACTTCGGCATCCAGGTGGAGTGAGCGTCGGCGGGCGTGGTCGCTGTCGTGCCCACGCCCGCCCGCACGCCCGCCCGCACGCCCGCCCCGCCTGCCCCCGCCCGCCTGCCCCCGCCCGCCTGCCCCCGCCCCCCGGTCCTCGTCAGCGGCCGCTGAGCCGGTTCGCCAGGACCGCCACCCGGTCCGTCGTCGCCGCGTGGCCCGTCGACTCGCGGTGGTCCGCGCCGCGGAAGGCCGCGTACATGGTCTGGACGCCGAGCCAGCGCAGCGGTTCCGGTTCCCACTTGCGCACCTTGTGGTTGACCCACGGGAGGGCGGTGAGGTCGGTGGGGCCCGACTGGCCCGAGTCCTGCTGAATGAGGTCGCGCAGGGTGCGGGCCGCGAGGTTGGCCGTGGCGACGCCCGAGCCGACGTAGCCGCCCGCCCAGCCCAGGCCGGTCGAGCGGTCCAGGGTGACCGTGGCGCACCAGTCGCGCGGGACGCCGAGGACGCCGGACCAGGCGTGGTCCACCCGTACCCCCGCCAGCTGGGGGAAGAAGCGGGTGAGGATGTCGCGGAGGGCCTCGATCGTCTGCGGCTGGGTGCGGCCGTCGTTGTCCGTCTTCGAGCCGAAGCGGTACGGGACTCCCCGGCCGCCCAGCGCGATCCGGCCGTCGGCGGTGCGCTGCGCGTACATGTAGGCGTGGGCCATGTCGCCGAGGGTCTCGCGGCCGTCCCAGCCGATGGACTCCCACTGGGCGTCGTCAAGCGGCTCGGTGGCGATCATCGAGGAGTTCATCGGGAGCCAGGTGCGGCGCTGGCCGGTGAGGGAGGCGGTGAAGCCCTCGGTGCAGCGCAGCACGTACGGGGCACGGACGGTGCCGTACGGGGTGACCGCGTGCTTCGGCTTGATCTCGGTGACCGGGGTCGACTCGTGGATCGTGACGCCGAGCGCCTCCACCGCGGCGGCGAGGCCCTTGACCAGCTTCACGGGGTGGAGGCGGGCCCCGTGCGGGGTCCAGGAGGAGCCGACGGCGCCGGTGACGCGGATGCGGTCGGCGGTCTCGCGGGCCCCGTACATCTCCCGATCGGTCTCGCCGAACGCGATCTCGGCGGCGTGGAAGGCCTTCAGGCGGGCCAGCTGGGCGGGGGAGAGCGCGACTTCCAGGACTCCGCCCCGGTGGACGTCGGCGTCGATCTTCTCCTGCTCGCAGACGTCGACGACCTCGCCGACCGTGGCGTTCATGGCCTGCTGGAGGCGGACGGCGGCCTCGTGGCCGTGCAGCTTCGCGTAGCGGTCGCGTCCGGCGATGCCGTTGTAGAGCCAGCCGCCGTTGCGCCCGGAGGCTCCGTACCCGCAGAACTTGGCCTCGAGGACGGTGATGTTGAGGAACGGGACGGCCTTCTTGAGGTAGTAGGCGGTCCACAGGCCTGTGTAGCCGCCGCCGACGATGCAGACGTCGGCGCTGCTGTCGCCGGGGAGCGGTTCGCGGGGAGCGGGGGTGCCGTCCTGCGCGTACCAGAACGAGATGCCGCCGTTGACCGTACTCATGTGTATCCCTCTTCCGGGTGCGTGGGCGGGACGTTACCCGGGGCCTCGGTCCCCTGGATACGGCCGCCGCAGGTGCTCCTCCGGGAGGCCGCTGTCTAGGGTCGTGGGGTGATTCAGGTACCGGAGGAACTGGTCCGTTCGCAGGTGAAGTACAACGGGGAGGCCGGGCGGGCGTTCGTCGCCCGGCTTCCGGGGCTCGCAGGGGAGTTCCTCGGCCGGTGGGGGCTGCGGGTCACCGGCCCCTCCCTCCACGGGGTCGCGTCCCTCGTGCTGCCCGTCGAACGGGCCGCGGACGGCGCGCCGGCCGCGCTGAAGATGCAGCTTCCCGACCACGAGACCGAAGGCGAACCCGTCGCCCTGCGCGCCTGGGACGGGGCCGGGGCCGTACGGCTCCTCGACCACGATGCCGGTACGGGGACGATGCTCCTGGAACGCCTCGACGAGGCAAGGCCGTTGACGGCACTCGCCGACACCCGCGCGGCCGTGAGCGTCGCCGCCGGGCTCCTCGCGCGCCTCGTGGCCGTCCCCGCGCCGGCGGGACTGCGGACGCTCGGTGACATCGCGGCCGGAATGCTCGCCAGGGTGCCGGACGCGCTCGTACGCCTCGGAGCGGAGGACGCGGCGGTGCTCCGGGACTGCGTGGCGGCCGTACGGGAGGTGGCGGGCGAACCCGGGGACCGGCTGCTGCACTGGGACCTGCACCTGGGGAACGTCCTCGCGGGCGGGCGCGAACCGTGGCTGGCCATCGACCCGAAGCCCCTCGCGGGCGACCCGGGCTTCGAACTGCTGCCGCTGCTCATGGACCGCTTCGACCCCGACGACGTCCTGTGGAGGTTCGACCTGCTCACCGAGGTCGTCGGCGACCGGGGGCGCGCGGTGGCGTGGACGCTTGGCCGGGTCCTGCAGAACGGCCTGTGGGAACTGGCGGAGGGCGAACCGGGCCTCGACGAGGAACAGATGGCCGTGGCGCGGATCCTGCTGGACGGGAGGGCCGGGGGCTTCAGGCGGTCCTCGTGAGGGATTCCGTTCGCCAGGAGGGCCCTGTCCTTGGCAGGCTGCCCGCATGATCCGTACAGCCACGCCCGCCGACGTTCCCGTCATCCACGCCCTGATCCGCGACCTAGCGGAGTACGAGAAGGCCCTCGACGAGGTCCGTACGACCCCCGAGCAGCTCCACGAGGCCCTCTTCGGCGACCGGCCCGCCGCCTACGCGCACCTCGCGACGGACGAGAACGGCGAGGCCGTCGGCTTCGCGCTCTGGTTCCTCAACTTCTCCACCTGGCGCGGGGTCCACGGCATCTACCTGGAGGACCTCTACGTCCGCCCGGAGGCCCGGGGCGGCGGCCATGGCAAGGCGCTGCTCCGCGAGCTGGCCCGGATCTGCGTGGAGCGCGGGTACGAGCGCCTGGAGTGGTCCGTACTGAACTGGAACGAGCCGTCGATCGCGTTCTACGAGTCCCTCGGCGCCCGCCCGCAGGACGAGTGGACGGTCTACCGCCTGACGGACGGGGCGCTGGCGGAGCTGGGCGGGGGCGGGGTGTAGGAAAGAGCCCATGGATGACACGAATGACATGGGTACGGACATCGAGCAGCGGTTCCAGCGGATCACGGCCTTCATCGAGGCGCGGCTGACCCCGCTCTTCGACCCGGCGAACGGGAGTGACCACGGGTTCGGGATGGACGACACCTCCCGGGCCCTGCGTGCCACGCGCTACACCGTGCAGGCCGCGGCGGCCGTCAACGGCCTCGTGGAGAAGCGGGGGTCGGCGCCGGAGCTGCGCCAGGTCGTGGACCAGGCGCTGGAGCAGAACTGGGACGTGCTGCGTTCCGTCGCCCGGATGTGGGAGGACCACCCCGACTTCCTGAAGGAGTTCAAGGCGCACTCCTGGGACGTGGTCGGGGTCTGATCCCGTCCCGGTGCCGCCTCACGGCACCAGGACCACCTTGCCCGTCGTGCCCCTGGTCTCCAGGGCGCGGTGGGCGCCCGCCGCGTCGGAGAGCGGGAAGCGGTGGACCGCCGGGCGGAGGGTGCCGGTGGCCGCCGCTTCGAGGGCGGCGAGTTCGAGGTTGCGGACATCACCGCCCGCCTTCTGGATCATGACGGGGCCGAGGACCGACTCCGAGGTGATGCCACGGGCGGCGAGCTCCTCCGGCGTGAACGTGAGCGGTTCGCCGTCGCGGAGACCGGCGCCGGACCAGCCGAAGACGACGTGCCGGCCGCCCTTGCCGAGCAGGGCGACGGCGGCCCGGCCGGTGTCCCCGCCGACCGAGTCGTAGACGACGGTGGCGGTGCGGCCGTCCAGGTACGCGCGGACCTTCTCCGCCCAGTCGGGTTCCTTGTAGTCGACGGCCAGGTCGGCGCCGTTCTCCCGGACGAGCGCGACCTTCGCGGGGCCGCCGGCGAGGCCGATGACGGTGGCGCCGGCGTTCTTGGCGTACTGGACGAGCAGGGTGCCGATGCCTCCGGCGGCGGCCGGGACGATCGCGATCGAGTCCGGGCCGAGCGCCGTGAACTGCAGGATGCCGAGGGTGGTGCGGCCGGTGCCGATCATGGCGACGGCCTCCGCCTCGCCGACGTGGTCGGGCAGGGCGTGGAGGCGGGCGGCGTCGGTGACGGCGAGTTCGGCGTAACCGCCGGGGGCCATGCCGAGGTGGGCGACGACCCGCCTGCCGAGCCAGCCGGGGTCGGTGCCCTCGCCGAGGGCGTCGACGGTGCCGGCGACCTCGCGGCCGGGGACGGTGGGGAGCGCGGTGGGCGCGGGGAACGGGCCCGGCATCCCCTCGCGGAGCGCGGTGTCGAGGAGGTGCACGCCCGCCGCCGCGACCCGGATACGGACCTGGCCGGGGCCCGGCACGGGGTCGGGCGTCTCCTCGTACGTGAGGTTCTCGGCGGGTCCGAAGGCGTGGAGGCGGATGGCGTGCATGACGGTTCCCCTGTCATCGGCGGCGAGCGCGGGTCGTGATCGTGGTCGTGGTCGTGCGTGGGTCGCGCCCGAGTCCCGGTGGAGCATGGGCGGTGGTGCCAGGGGAAAGCCTCCGACCTCAAGCGGGCTTGAGGTCAAGCCCTCCTCAGGGCGCGGCTGTCCGCGCGCAGCGCCAGGGACACCGCCTCCACCGCGCTCGTGAACGACACCTCCGACAGGACACCGGGCGCCGCCACCTGGTCGCCCACCAGGTACACGCCGTCGCCCCTGTCGACGGCCGGCCGGTCGCGCCAGGTCGTGCCGGGGCGGTCCACCGCGCCCGTACGGCCCTGGGACACCGACTCCCGCCGCCACACCGTCCGTTCGCGCCAGCCGGGGAAGCCGAGGTCGAGGAGGCGTTCGGCGTGGGCGACGCCGTCCGCCTTGGCCGCGCCGGGGCCGATCGGCAGCTGGGCCTGGATCAGCTGCTGTCCGGCCGGGGCGAGCGTCGGGTCCTGTGCCGTGAACCGTTCGATCCAGCCGGGCGCGTCCAGGTCGGAGATCACGAACGGGTCGCCCCGCCGGCCGCGAAGCGCCACGTCGAGCAGGACCGTACGGCCGCTCTCCCAGGTCAGCGACGGGTCGCCGAGGAGCCGGGCCGCGGCCGGCAGGGCGGTGGCGACGATCACAGGCCCCTCGCCGAGCGGCAGGCCGTCGACGCGCGACGACGTCTCGATCCGTACGCCCGTCTCCCAGGCGCGGGCGATCATCCGCTCGATGAGCTGACCCCAGCCGCCCCGCACGTAGTGCGCCTCGGGCGGCAGGGCGGCGGCCCGGTGCAGCCGTTCCTGGACGAAGCGCGCGGAGAGCGCGCCGGGGTCGTGGTGGAAGAGCGCGACCCCGGCGTACGAGGCGGCCTCCCGCGCCACCCGCTCGCCCGCGATCCCGGCGGCCCAGGTGTGGAAGTCGAGGTCCACGGGGGCGTCTTGGGCGGTACGGAGGGACTGGCGCAGCATGCCGAGCGGCGGGGTGCGGCGCAGGGCGCCGGCGCGGTGGAAGCGGAACCGGAGGCCCTCCGCGGCGGGCAGCGGGGCCAGCGGGCCGAGGAGGCCGCGCTGCTTGAGCCAGGTCCAGTGGGGGCCGCCGCTGTAGATCGCGTGCGGGCCCTCGTTCGTGCGGTACGGGCCCTCGGCCGTGCGCGCCCGGCCGCCGGGGGTCCGGTGCGCCTCGTGCACGGTGACCCGGGTGCCGGCCTCGGCGGCGGTGATGGCCGCGGTCAGTCCGGCGAAGCCGGCGCCGATGATCGTGAGCTTCCGCATGTCCGTCTCCCTCGTGTCGGGTTCCGAGGGTGCGACGGGCGGCGGGGTCGCGTTCGTGACATCGGGGGCATTGTCAGTGGTGTACATCACCATGGGGGCATGGCGACGACGCGGGATCCGAAGAAGCGGGCGCGGGTGGCGGGGGCCCGGCGGCCGGAGGTGCGGCTGCCGCCGCTGGAGGCGTACGGGGGCGGGCTCGAGCCCGACGGGGACTACGACGGGCTGGAACTGGCCGGACTCGACCTGGCGGGGCAGTCGGGGGAGGGCGCGCGGTTCCTGGACTGCGCGCTGCGGGAGTGCGGGCTCGACGAGGCGCGGCTGTCGGGGGCCCGGTTCCTCGACTCGGTGCTGACCGGGGTCAAGGGGGTGGGGACGGTCCTGGCCGGGGCGCAGCTGCGGGACGTGGAGGTGGTGGACGCGCGGCTCGGCGGGGCGCAGCTGCACGGGGCGGTCCTGGAGAGAGTCGTGGTGCGGGGAGGCAAGAGCGACTATCTGAACCTGCGGTCGGCGAAGCTGAGGGACGTCGTCTTCGAGGGGTGCGTGCTGAGCGATCTCGACTTCGGGGGCGCGGTGCTCGAACGGGTGGAGTTCGTGGACTGTGTCCTGACCGGGGTCGACTTCACCGGGGCGCGGTTGAAGGACGTGGACCTGAGAGGGGTGCAGCGCCTGGAGATCGAGCGTGGGGTGGAGTCGCTCGCGGGGGCCGTGATCTCGACGGCGCAGCTCCTCGACCTCGCGCCGGTGCTCGCGGCGCGGCTGGGGGTGCGGGTGGAGGAGTGACGCCGGGGACGGGCCCTGAGGGGCCCCTACGGCAGGCGGGGGAAGCGGGCCTGGAGGGACCAGACGGCCGGGTTGTCGGCGAGGCCCTCGTGCATGTCGGTGAGGTCGGCGATCAGGTCGTGCAGGAAGTCGCGGGCCTCGCGGCGCAGTGCGGCGTGGCTGAAGGTGACGGGGGGTTCGTCGCCCGGCATCCAGTCGGCCTCGACGTCCACCCAGCCGAAGCGGCGCTCGAAGAGCATGCGGTCCGAGGACTCGGTGAAGTCGAGTTCGGCGTACTGGGGCTGGGAGGCGCGGCTGCCGCGCGGGTCCTGGTCGAGCTGCTCGACGATGTCGCACAGGGCCCACGCGAAGTCGAGCACCGGCACCCATCCCCAGGCTGTGGACACCTCGCGGTCCGCCTCGGTGTCGGCGAGGTACACGTCCCCGCAGAACAGGTCGTGCCGCAGGGCGTGGACGTCCGCGTGGCGGTAGTCGGTCTGCGGCGGGTCGGGGAAGCGACGCGAGAGGGAGTAGCCGATGTCGAGCACGGGATTGATGGTGTCACGCCCCCGGGCCGCGCTCGTACGCGAGGCCGGAGGCGTCGGGCCGCGCTCGTACGCGAGGCCGCGGGGGCATCGGCTCGCTTCAGCGGCGGCCGTGGACCGCCCTCGCCACCCGGGGGCCGAGCCAGCGCTTGAGGCGGCGCAGCGGTTCGAGCTGTTCGGCCGCCCGGTCGATCCGGTAGTAGAGCTGCGGCGGGATGTGCGGGAGCAGCGGTGAGTGGCGCTGGCCGAGGAGGGCGAACATCCGGGCCGGTTCGAGGCCCATGTAGCGGGGGAGGTTCTCGTACCACCGGGCGCTGTAGCGGGCCGCGCTCTGGGCGGAGACGAGTTCGGCGCGGCGCCGCCTGCCGTACGTGGTGAGGGCGGCGTCGAGGGAGGCCGCGTCGTGGCCGCCTCCCGGGCCCCGCAGGGCCTCCGCGAGGGCGAGGGCGTCCTCCAGGGCCAGGGTGGTGCCCGCGCCGATCGAGTAGTGGGTGGTGTGGGCGGCGTCGCCGAGGAGGACCAGGTTGCCGTGGTGCCAGACCCGGTTGGTGAGGGTGCGGAAGGTGAGCCACTGGGCGGCGTCGTCGGCCCGCTCCCGGCCGATCAGCTCGTGCCCGTCGAGGAGGTCGTGGAACAGCTTCTCCAGGAGGCGCAGGCTGTCGCCCTCGCCGCGCGTGTCGAGACCGAGACCGGTCCACGTCTCCCGCGAGCACTCGACGACACAGGTGGAACGCTCGCCGCTGAACCCGTAGGCGTAGCACCAGATCCAGCCGTGCTCGGTCTCCTTGAAGGCGAAGCTGAACGAGTCGAAGACCTTGGTGGTGCCGAGCCAGATGTACTGGTTGCGGCCGCTCGTGACCTCGCTGCCGAAGTGCCCGGCGTGCGCCTCGCGCAGCACGCTGTTCACGCCGTCGGCGGCGACGACCAGGTCCGCCCCGGCCAGTTCGGGAGCGTCGGGGCCGGAGATGTCGTGCTCGAACTCCACCCGTACGCCCAGCTCCCCGGCCCGGTCCGCGAGCAGCGCGAGCATCCGCCGGCGGCCGATGCCGAAGCCCGCGTCACCCCGGTGGACGGTCCGCTCGTCACGGACGATCGCGACCCCGTCGTTCCAGGTCACGGACGCCTCGGCGACCGCCGCCGCGGACTCGGGGTCGCCCGCGCGCAGTTTGTCGAGGAGCCCCGCCCAGTACGTCACGCCCCAGCCGTACGTGGAGCCCGCCGGGTTCCGCTCGTACACGGTGACGTCGTGCGAGGGATCCTGCCGCTTCAGCAGGATCGAGAGGTAGAGGCCGGCGGGGCCGCCGCCGACGATCGCGAGCTTCACGTGCGCTCCCACTGAGAACCGGGGCATGGCATGACGCCATGCGGTCGAGCAGTAGCGCACAGTAGCAGTGGCGGAGGCGGCGCGTGCCGGACGCCGCGAGCCCGGCGATCCGTATGACACGTCCTACGGGAGCAGGCGGCGCTCCCTACGGCAGCAGGCGGCGCTCCTTGGCGACCGCGACCGCGCCCGCCCGCGTGTCGACGCCGAGCTTCGCGTAGATCCGGCCCAGGTGCGTCTTCACCGTCGCCTCGCTGATGAACAGCGCCCGCGCGATCTCGCGGTTGCCGAGGCCGCGTCCCAGCTGGCCGAGGATGTCCCGCTCCCGGTCCGTGAGGCTCGGGGCCGCCGCGCCCCGCATCCGGTCCATGACCCGGCTGGCGACCGGCGGGGAGAGGGCGGTGCGGCCCTGGGCGGCCGAGTGGATCGCGGCGAACAGCTCCTCCGGCCGTTCCGCCTTCAGGAGGTAGCCGGTCGCGCCCGCCTCGATCGCGCGCGTGATGTCGGCGTCCGTGTCGTACGTGGTGAGGACGAGGACGTGGACGCCGGTCGGCGCGATCAGGCGGGTCGCCTCCACGCCGTCGATGCCCGCGCCCAGCTGGAGGTCCATCAGGACGACGTCGGGCTTCAGCTTCGCCGCCATCGCCACCGCCTCCTCACCGCTGCCCGCCTCGCCGACCACCTCGATGTCGGGGGTGCTGCCGAGCAGCGCGAGCAGCCCGGCGCGGACGACGACGTGATCGTCGCAGAGCAGGATCCGTACGGACATCAGGACTCCAGGGAGAGCGGGATCGCGGCCGAGAGCACCGTGCCCTCGCCCGGGGTGGACTCGACTGTCAGGGTGCCGCCGAGCTGCCGCGCGCGCACGCCCATCGCGGGCAGTCCGTGGCCGCGCACCCCGCCGGGCTTCGCGGCCGGGTCGAAGCCGCGGCCGTCGTCGGCGACGTCCAGGACCACCTGGTCGTCGAGGTACGTGAGGGTCACGGCGGCGGATTCGGCTCCGGCGTGCTCGCGGATGTTCGCGAGGGCGCCCTGCGCGATGCGGAGCAGCGCCGACTGCACCCGTTCGGGCAGCGGCACGGCGGCCCCGTCGACCCGGAAGGCCGCCGACTCGCGGGTGGCGAGGCCCCGCAGGGCCTCTTCGAGGCCGCCGCCCCCGGCGAGGTCGGCGGGCGCGAGGTCGTGCACGAAACGGCGGGCCTCCGCCAGGTTGCGTTCGGCGATGGACTCGGCGGTACGGACATGACGGCGGGCGGTCGACGGGTCGCTGTCCCAGGTGCGGTCGGCCGCCTGGAGCAGCATCTGCTGGCTCGACAGGCCCTGCGCGAGGCTGTCGTGGATCTCCATGGAGAGCCGCTGGCGCTCGGCGAGGGTGCCCTCGCGGCGCTCGATCGCGGCCAGTTCGCGCCGGGTGCGGATCAGGGCGTCGATCAGCGCCCGCTGGCGGGCCGCCTGCCGGTCGGAGTACACGAACACCCCGGTGGCGATGGCGGCGACGGCCGGCGGCGCCACGATCAGGTTCGGGTCCCAGCCGCCGTGCGCCAGCTGCACCTGCGCGAACACCACGAACGCGGTGAGCAGCGTGACCAGGCCGAGCGCGGCGCGCGCCGGGAGGGTGCGCAGGCCCGTGTAGAAGAGCGGCACCGCGCACCACGCGAAGCTGGGGGCGAGGACGACCAGGAGGATCCAGACGGCGACGACCGTACTCAGCCAGGCGATCCGGCGGGGCGCGGCGCGGGTGCCGACGACGGGGCCGAGGAGGTAGAGGGAGGCGAGGGCGCCGGAGAGGGCGACGATCCAGGGGCTGCGGTCCTCCCAGGGGTGGCGCAGCAGGAAGCGGGCGAGCGAGGCGCCGAGGAGGAGGAAGAACGCGATGTGCATGACCCGTGCCAGCCAGGGGGCGTCGGGGTCCCGCTCGGTCTCCGCCGGGCGGGCCGCGGTGCCGCCGCGCTGTGCCTTCGGCCGTGTCACGTCGTCGCCCTCCTGTCCTTCTGCCCTTCTGGTGCTTTCCCCCCCCTTTGACCTGGGGATATCAGTCCATCCTGGCCCGGAGGGACCACGACGGCATCAGCCGATCGGCTGACCCGGCCGTCCTCCAGTGTGCGCGAGGAGGGCAGCCGGACCGTGGACCGGACGGCCCTGGTTCCGGCCACAGGATGGATGTCAGAGCGAACGAGGCGGACGAGCCGCCCCACCGCTCGGCCCCCGGGCCTCAAGGCCCGGTCACGGCGCTCAAGCCTCCGGCTCACGGCCCCACGGCCTGCCGCCTCACCCGCCCCACCTCCTCACCCTCACGGAGTTCCTCATGAAGAAGATCCTCTTCGGCGCCACCGCCGCCGCCGTCCTCGCCGCCGGCACCTTCGGCGCGGTCTCCGCGAACGCCTCCGCCCCGGCCGCCGCCCCCGCGGCCGTCATGGCCGACGCCGCCAACGGCAACCTGCAGCAGTCGACGCACCTGACGATCGAGGCCGCCACGAAGGCCGCGCAGGCCACTCTGGACGCCGCCGAGAAGGAGAACCAGCGCGTCTCCGTCGCCGTCGTCGACCGCAACGGCAACACCCTCGTCACCCTCCGCGGCGACGGCGCCGGCCCGCAGTCCTACGAGTCCGCCGTGAAGAAGGCCTTCACCGCCGTCTCCTGGAACGCCCCCACCTCCGAGCTGGTCAAGCGCCTCACCAACGCGCCCACCCTCAAGGACATCCCCGGCACCCTCTTCCTCGCCGGCGGCGCCCCCGTCGCCACTGGCAATCCTCAGGGCGCCCCCATCGCCGCCATCGGCGTCGCCGGCGCCCCCTCCGGCGACCTCGACGAGAAGTTCGCCCAGGCCGGAGTCGCCGCCCTCGCGAACTGACCCACGGCCCCACGACTGGTGATGGCGCCCGGATCCCCCGCCGGGCGCCATCGCCTTTTCCGCATCCGGCCTGCTTAGGATCGATGTGTGAACCACAGCCGGCCCCGAGCGGCCGCGTCCCTGGCCGCCGCCCTCACCGCCCTCGCGCTGCTCGCGGGCGGCTGCACCGCCGGGGCCACCGGCGGCGTCCGGGGGGCGCCCGGGGCCGCCGGGCTGCGCGACCCGTACTTCCCGAAGCTCGGGAACGGCGGCTACGACGTGCGGCAGTACGCCCTGACCCTCTCCTACGACCCGCGCAGCGGACGGCTCGACGGCACCGCCGAGATCACCGCCCGCGCCACCCAGGACCTCAGCGCCTTCAACCTCGACCTCGCCGGGCTCACGGTCGACGGGGCGTCCGTCGACGGCACGACGGCCGCGGTCAACCGAGCGGGGAACGAGCTGACGCTCCGGCCGCGCCAGGAGATCCCCGAGGGCAGGGAGTTCCGGACGACCGTCACGTACGCGGGCGTGCCCGAGCCCGTCACGGACGCGGACGGCACCCGCGAGGGCTGGCTGCGCACCGACGACGGGGCGGTCGCCGTCGGCCAGCCGTCGGGCTCGATGACCTGGTTCCCCGGCAACCACCACCCCTCCGACAAGGCCGCGTACGAGATCACCCTCACCGTCCCCGCCGGTCTCGAAGCACTCTCCAACGGCGTGCGAACCGCCCGCCGGACGGGGAAGGACGGCCGCGTGACGACTGAGTGGCACGCACCCGAGCCGATGGCCAGCTACCTGGCGACGGTCGCGATCGGCCGGTACAGGACGGAGGCCTCGACCGCCCAGGGCTCGGCGGCCCCCGCCCCGTCCGGCTCCCTCCCCGTCCTGACCGCCGCCGAGCGGTCCGTCGCCGCCCGCAGTGCCGCGCTCCTCGACGAGATCCCGAAGATCCTCGCCCGGCAGACCCGCCGCTTCGGCCCGTACCCCTTCTCGGCCGCCGGGGCGATCGTCGCCGAGGACGGGACCCTCGGCTACGCACTGGAGACCCAGACCCGGCCCGTCTTCCCCGCCGCCTCCTTCGACCGGACGACCCTCGTCCACGAGCTGGCCCACCAGTGGTTCGGCAACTCCGTCACCCCCGCGAGCTGGCGGGACCTGTGGCTGAACGAGGGCTTCGCGACCTACGCCGAATGGCTGTACGCGGAGGAGTACGAGCACGTCCCCGCGCGTGCCACCTTCGCCCGGGAGTTCGCCCAGGACATCAACTGGTCCTTCCCGCCGGCCGCCCCGCCCTCCGCCGAGAACCTCTTCGACCCGCCCGTCTACCAGCGCGGCGCCATGGTCCTCCACAAACTCCGCGAGACCGTCGGGGACAAGACCTTCGACGAGATCCTGCGCGGCTGGCCCGCGAAGTACCGTCACGCCAACGCCTCCACCGCCGACTTCACGGCCTACGCGGAGAGCGTCGCCGGGAAGGACCTCGACGGGCTGTGGAAGGTGTGGCTGTACGGCGACGGGAAGCCGAAGAAGCCTTAGCCGCCCGCCCGACAGCACCGAACCCCGGAGGGACCCCGTGGAAACGTCCGTACAGAAGCGCGTCTCGGCCTACGCGATGGCCGTCGAGCGCGACCGGCTGCTCCTGGCCCGGCTCTCGGAGGCCTCGCCCGTCTTCGAACCCGGACTGTGGCACCTGCCCGGCGGCGGCATAGACCCCGGCGAGCAGCCGGTGGAGGCGCTGGCGCGCGAGCTGTACGAGGAGACGGGCCGCGCTCTCGCCGGTGCCCGGCTCGTCGACGCCCGGACGTACGCCGCCCACCGCAACGGCGTGTCCTGGCAGTTGGTGGCCCTCTTCTACGCGGTGGAGCTCGCGCCCGGCGGCCCGCTCGTCGTCACCGAGACGGAGGGCAGCACGGAGGCCGTCGCGTGGCGTCCGCTCGCCGGGCTCACGGCGGCCGAACTGTCCCCGGCGGCGGCCGACGCGCTGTCCCTGATCGGTGTCAGCGCAGGCTCTTGCGCATGACGACGCACGGGCGGCCGTGCGTCAGGTCGGGGCGGCGGCCCGTCTCCTCGTAACCGAGGGAGGACCAGAAGGCGAGCGCCTTCGGGTTGTTCTCCAGGACGGCGAGCCGGAGGCCGGTGCGGCCCTCGGCGCGGAAGCGGTCCTCGGCGTACGCGGCGAGCCGGCGTCCGTGGCCCGCGCGCCGCTCGTCCGCGTGGACCATGAGCAGCCCGAGCCACGGCTCGGGTTCCGCCGGGTCGGGGTGGCGGCCGAGGATCACGGCGAGGGCCACGAGCCGGCCCTCGGAGCGGGCGAGGAGGACCTCGGCGGTGGGCCGGGAGAGCTCGTCGGCGAGGGCCGCCGCGACCTGCTCGGGACGGATGTCGGAGGGGTCCGGGAAGTCGCCGCTGAGCTGCTGGAACTCCTCGTCGGACGCGTAGAGCGCGGTGATTTCGGTGAGCAGCGCGCCGGGCAGCGCCGCACCGTCCTCCAGGGCCTTGGGCACGAGGGCTTCGACGATCACGCGGCAAGGGTAGAGCCCCGGCGGGCGATCCCGGCCGGGGCTCTACGGGGTGTCCTACGGATACGTCAGGAGCTGACGCGTCCTACGGATACGTCAGAGGCTGACGCCGAAGTCGCGGGCGATGCCCTCCAGGCCCGAGGCGTAGCCCTGGCCCACCGCGCGGAACTTCCACTCCGCGCCGTTGCGGTACAGCTCGCCGAAGACCATGGCGGTCTCGACGGCGGCGTCCTCGGAGAGGTCGTAGCGCGCGAGCTCGGCGCCGCCGGCCTGGTTGAGGATGCGGATGTACGCGTTGCGCACCTGGCCGAAGTTCTGCGAGCGGTTCACCGCGTCGTAGATGGAGACCGGGAAGACGATCTTGTCGACGTTCGGCGGGAGGGCCGCGAGGTTGACGTTGATCTGCTCGTCGTCGCCGCCGCCCTCGCCGGTGCGGTTGTCACCGGTGTGGACGATGGTCTGGTCCGGCGTCGACTTGTTGTTGAAGAAGACGAAGTGCGCGTCGGACGCGACCTTGCCCGCGCCGTCCACGCCGATCGCGGAGGCGTCGAGGTCGAAGTCGGTGCCGGTGGTCGTGCGGACGTCCCAGCCGAGGCCCACGGTGACAGCGGCGAGGCCCGGGGCCTCCTTGGTCAGAGAGACGTTGCCGCCCTTGGACAGGCTCACAGCCATGGAAAGTCCCTTTCATCGTGATGTCCGTCGCCTGGAGGAACGCGTGCGCGCCTCCGGCGGTTCCCGAATGTTCCCGTCGGGGGTGTGGCGAAAACAGGATGACTCCGATGGCCCCCTGCGGGGAACATGGAGGGCATGTCCGGTCCCTATCCCGTTCGCGGCTCCGTCTCGCTCCCCGAGGCCGAGCTCCAGTGGCGTTTCTCGCGTTCGTCGGGCCCGGGCGGACAGCATGTGAACACCAGCGACACGCAGGTCGAGCTGCGCTTCGACCTCGCGGCCACGTCCGCGCTGCCCGAGGTGTGGAAGGCGCGCGCCCTGGAGCGGCTCGCCTCCCGCCTGGTCGACGGCGTCGTGACGGTCCGCGCGTCCGAGCACCGCTCCCAGTGGCGCAACCGCGAGACGGCGGCGGTCCGCCTGGCCGCGCTGCTCGCCGAGGCGACGGCCCCGCCGCCGAAGCCCCGCAGGGCGACGAAGATCCCGCGCGGCATCAACGAGCGGCGGCTGCGCGAGAAGAAGCAGCGGTCGGAGACCAAGCGCACCCGCCAGTCCCGCGACTGGGGCTGAGCACTTTTCAGGAGCTTCAGGAGCTTCAGGATCGTCAGACCTTCAGGACAGGTGCCGGTACTTCCCCTGGTAGTACGTCAGCGGGCCGCCGGTCGCGGTCACGGCGCCGACCGTCAGGACCCGGCCCACGACGAGCGTGTGGTCGCCGGCCACGACACGGCTCTCCGTGCGGCACTCCAGGGTCGTGAGCGCGCCGCCCATGAGCGGGGCGCCGCTCACCTCGCCGCGGGTGTACGGCAGGTCGGCGAAGAGGAGCCGGTCGCTGACCCGGTTCTTCATCGCGAAGCGCCCCGCGATGTGCCGCTGGCCCTCGGAGAGGATCGACACCGCCCAGACGGGGACGTCGGTGAGCAGGTCGTCCATGCGGGAGCCCTCGCGGAGACTGACCAGGACCAGGGGTGGTTCGAGGGAGACCGACATGAAGGCGGTGGCGGTCATGCCGACGTCCTCGCCGCGCGGGCCGTCGTCGGGATCGTGCGCGGTCACCAGGACCACGCCCGCCGCGAGGCGGGACATCGCCGCCCGGAAATCGTCGTTGCTCACCCCCTCAGCATGAGGGATCGGGATGCGAGCGACGCCCGTCCCCGGAGGGTTCGCGCGACCCGCCCTGAACTGCTGTGACTTGAGTCACAGAGGCGAGTATTTGCTGACCCTGTGTACCGGGTGCGCAGCTCGCTGTGATTCAGTGGCAGGGACAGTGCAACACGAAGCCGATGAGAACCCTGGAGTTGCTGTCGAGGTCTCGGGGAGAGCGAGCGATGGAGACCGAGTCGGAGCCGTACGTCCGTCTCTCGACCCTGCGGCAGCTGCATCAGGTCGTGGCGGATCTCAACACTGCGCGCAGCCTGGCGGACACCCTGCAGACCGTCGCCGACGGTGTCGTCGCCGGTCTCAACTACGAGCTGGCCTGCGTCAACCTCGTACGCCCCGACGGTGACCTCGTCGTCGCCGCCTTCGCCGGAAGCACCGCCGCCGAGGCCCTGATCACCGGCCGCGTCGGCTCCCGCGAGGCCTGGGAGCGGCGCCTCTCCATGGCCGACGCCTGGGGCGACCTGCGGTTCATCCCGCACACCGAGGGCTGGGTCCTGATGGAGGACGACGTCCCCCAGTGGCACACCGACGGCCCCGCGCCCCGCTTCGAGGACGAGTGGCACCCCCACGACCGCCTCTACGCCCCCATGTACGCCTCCGGCTCCGGCCGCGAACTCCTCGGCGTCATATCCGTCGACCGTCCGCGCAACGGCCGGCACCCCGGCCCCTGGGGCCAGGAGGCGCTCCAGATGTACGCCTCGCAGTCGGCCATCGCCATCAGCAACGCACGGCTCCGCTCCAACATGCAGCGGGCCCTCGTCCGGCTCGAAAGGGAACAGCAGGCCCTCCGCGCCAGCGAGGAGTCCTTCCGGCAGGCCTTCGAGTACGCGCCCTCCGGCATGGCCATCGCCGAGATGGGCGGCGACCAGCACGGCCGGCTGCTCCGCACCAACGACGCCCTGTGCCGGCTCCTCGGCCGGCCCGCCTCCGTCATGCGGCGCTACTCCTTCGCCGACCTCGTCCACCCCGAGGACATAGGGACCCTGCTCAGGACCTCCGCCGAGGGCGGCCGCGCCGAGCTGCGGCTCGGGCGGCGCGACGGCACCTACGTGTGGGTGTCCCTCCGCAACTCCGTCGTCGCCGACACCGCCGACGGCCCCCGCTTCCTCCTCACCCACGTCGAGGACATCGAGGAGCGCAAGCGCCACGAGCTCCAGCTCGCCCACCGTGCCTCGCACGACGCCCTCACCGGCCTCCCGAACAGCGCCGAACTGCGCTCCCGGCTCTCCGCCCGGCTCTGCGAGCGCCCGGCGGCGGCGGGGGACCAGGCCACGTACGCCCCCTACGCCGGTTACGAGGCCCAGCGGGAGGGCGGCACGTACGAGACCGGTCACGGCGGCGGCTACGACCCGTCGTACGACTCCGGCTACGAACCGCGGCCGTACGAGCCCGCGCACGAGCACGGCTTCGGTTTCGAGCCGGCGGGCGGTGCCGGTCCTTACGACCACCACGTCCACACCGTCGCCCCCTCCAGCGGCGAGACCGACGACGGCACCAAGGGGCTCGCCGTCCTCTTCTGCGACCTCGACGGCTTCAAGTCGATCAACGACCGCTTCGGCCACCACACCGGTGACGCCGTCCTCATCGAGGTCGCCCGCCGGCTCACCACCGGCGTGCGCGACGGGGACACCGTGGCCCGGCTCGGCGGGGACGAGTTCGTCGTCCTCGCCGACGGCCTCGGCGCGGCCGACGCCGCCGACCTGGCCGTACGCCTCCGCAACGCGATCATCCCGCCCATCAGGGTGGACGGGCGGGCCGTCCGGGTCGGCGCGAGTTTCGGCATCGGATGGGCCGAGTGCGGGATGACGGTGGAAGAGGTCCTGAACTCCGCCGACCAGCGGATGTACGTGGAGAAACGCTCCCGCGCCAAGGTCCACCGCCGCGCCGGCTGAGGCCCTTGACACGCCCGGGGCCGCTTCGGGGGCTGGTCCGTTCGAGGTAGGCTCGGCCGGTCGGCGACGGCTGGCGAGCATGGAGAGGAACCCGGATGGCTGCCGGTAACGACGGCGCGAACAAGCCCGAGAACGACGACCCGTTCGGCTACCTGTACGCGGACGGTCAGGCAGCGGGCGCCCAGCCCCCGGGCGGTGGCGGCTACGGCTACCCCGGCCCCGCGGCGGCTCAGCCCGGCGTGCCCCGGACCTCGTACAACCAGGTCAGGACGGTCGGCGAGCGCCAGTACGGCCAGCAGCAGCAGCCGCCGTACGTGCCGCCGCAGCAGCAGGCCCCGTACGGCCAGCCGCAGGCGCAGTACGCCGCGCCCGAGACGTACGGCGGGCAGCAGACCCGCCCGCAGTCCTCGATCCCGCCCCAGCGCGGCGGCGGCTCCGGCCGCGGCCCGAACACCAAGGGCCTTCTGATCGGCGCGGTCGCGGTCGTCGCGGTCGTCGTGATCGGCATCACCGCGGCCGTGATCAACAACAACGGCAACGAGGACGACAAGGGCGGCCAGGCGGGTGGCGGCACGCCGTCGACCGCGCCTGTGAAGCCCTCCGAAGAGCCGAGCACCGGGCCCAGCGCGGCCGAGACCTCCGTCGAGCTCCCGAAGCAGGACGCGGCCACGCTGAAGCTGGGCGGCACCGCGGCCCTCGCCAAGGACGTGAAGGGCGCCGAGGGCTCGAACGGCACGTACGTCGCGGGCTTCAACCAGGTCGGTTCCTCGGTGACCTGGAAGGCGAACATGCCGGTGAAGGGCAACTATCGTCTGACCGTGCGCTACGCCATCCCGGCCGTCGACGCCAACGCGACCCTGACGGTCAACGGCAAGGCGAACTCGCAGCCGATCGGACTGAAGAACTTCATCCACTCCTCGGACCCGAACCTGGAGAAGAACTGGCAGACCACCTGGGCGCCGGTCACCCTCCAGAAGGGCGACAACGAGATCCGGATCTCGTGCGAGGCGGGCAACCAGTGTGACGTGCTGCTCGACTGGCTCGAGGTCACGCAGGCTCAGGCGGACTGAGGACTCGCCTCGTTCGTTCCTGCACATGGCCGAAAGTTCGTTTACCTCCCCATTTGCAGTCCGTAGGATCGGTTACCGATCAAGCACCTTCTCGCTGGACGTGAGGGTGCGCCGGACTGTCGGGGAGGCCCAAAGGTGCGTGTTGTAGGGAAGATCGCCTCGATCGCTGTGCTGGCGTCGAGTCTGCTCCTCGGGGCGACACCTTCGGCATCTGCAGCCGTATCGGGAGCCTACGCAGGAGTCGACTGGAACGTTCGCGCGTCGACCTCGACTACCTCTACCGTGATCGCCCGGATTCACGCTCTGGGTACCGGGACCCCCGACACGGTCCCTTGCTGGACGGCCACGTGCACAGGACGGGTGACCGGTGGCTCTTACCGGTGCTCCAATGAGACTGCCACGTACAACACCTGGACTCCCCTCAACTACAACGGGACGAAGAGGTGGGTCGCCGACAGGTGCGTGACGCTCGGTCGCATTGCCTGAGGTCCCAGTCGGCGGAGCGCTGCTGACGGCGGGCGCGCGATGGAGTGAGGCTTACTGGGAGCCCGACTCCGCCGTCACCTTCACCCGGGGCAGCAGCTCCCCGTAGGCCGTCGGGTCGAACTCGCCGGCCACCGGGGAGAGCACCGTCGCCGCCGAGAGGGCGACCGCCCGGGTGAGGCGTTCGGGCCAGGGGGCCTTGTCCACCAGGCCCGACAGGAGGCCTGCGACGGCCGAGTCGCCCGCGCCCGTGGGGTTGCCCTTCACGGCGGCGGGCGGGGTCGCGCGCCACAGGCCCTCGGGGGTCGCGGCGAGCAGGCCCTCGGGGCCGAGCGAGGAGACGACCGCGCGGGCGCCCCGGCCCCGTGCGTCGTGGGTCGCGCGCAGCGGGTCGCGGGAGCCGGTGAGCTGGGCGAGTTCGTCGGCGTTGGGCTTGACCAGGTCGGGGCGGGCGGCGATGCCGCGCCGCAGTGGTTCGCCGCTGGTGTCGAGGAGGACGGGGACTCCGGCCGCGCGGGACAGGCGGACGAGTTCCGCGTACGCGCCGACGTGGATGCCCGGCGGGAGGCTGCCGCAGAGGGCGACCGCCGTGGCGCCGTCCAGGAGCTCCGTGAAGCGGGTGCGGAAGGCGGCCCACTCGTCGGCCGTGACGGTGGGCCCGGGTTCGTTGAGCTGGGTGGTGTCGCCCGTCGTCGTGTCGACGACCGCGACCGTGCGGCGTGTGGGGCCCGCCGTCCCGACCAGTTCGTCCCGGACCGGGGTCGCCGCGAGCAGGTCCCGCAGCACGCCGCCCGTGGCGCCGCCCGAGAAGCCGGTGGCGACGGTCTCGTACCCGAGGGCGGCGAGGACGCGGGCCACGTTGAGGCCCTTGCCGCCGGGGCGTTCGATGACCTGGGTGACCCGGTGCGAGGCGTGCGGGGTGAGGGCGGGGACCCGGTAGGTCAGGTCAAGGGCCGTGTTGAGGGTGACCGTGAGGATCACGACCTGTCCACCCTCCGTCGTCCGTCATGCGTATGGCGTGTGAAGTGCCGCGGAACGTGTGTTCCGACGGGCACTGATCATGCCAAACGAAAGGCGGTTGGCCCAGACCCGCGGCCGACCGCCCTTCCGTGTGACTCCTGATCAGACCGCCGTCGGGTCGACGATCCACTCGCCCTTGCGCATGACGCCCCTGACGTCGAACCCGGCGTCGAGGACGACGAGGTCGGCGTCCTTGCCGGGCTCCAGGGAGCCGACGCGGTCGTACACGCCGAGGAGGCGGGCCGGGTTGGCCGAGATGGCCTGGACGACGGCTTCGACGGGCAGGCCGTCGATGGTGGCGGCGCGCTTGAACGCGCGGTCCAGGGTGAGGGTGGAGCCTGCGATGGAGCCGCCCTCGACGAGGCGGGCGACGCTGTCCTTCACCTCGACCTCCAGGGGGCCGAGCATGTAGCGGCCGTCGCCGAAGCCGGCGGCGTCCATGGCGTCGGTGATGAAGGCGACGCGCTCGGGGCCCGCGTGGTGGAAGGCGAGTTCGAGGGCGGCGGGGTGGAGGTGGGTGCCGTCGTTGATGAGCTCGACGGTGATCCGCTCGTCCTCCAGGAGGGCGGCGATGGGGCCGGGGGCGCGGTGGCCGAGGCCGGGCATCGCGTTGTAGAGGTGGGTGGCGACGGTGGCGCCCGCGTCGATGGCCGCCACGGTCTGCTCGTACGTCGCGTCGGTGTGGCCGATGGCGGCGATCACTCCGTGCTCGGCGAGCAGCCGTACGGAGTCGAGGCCGCCGGGCAGTTCGGTGGCGAGGGTGACCATCTTGGCCTGGCCGCGGGCGGCGTCGATCAGCTTGCGGACCTCGGCGGGGTCGGGGTCGCGGAGCAGCGTCTCGTCGTGGGCGCCCTTGCGGCAGGGGGAGATGAACGGGCCCTCGAAGTGGAGGCCGGCGAGCTCGCCCTGCTCGGCGAGCTCGGAGAGCAGTCCGGCCCGTCGGCTGAGGAAGTCCATCTCGCCGGTGACGAAGGAGGCGACGACGGTGGTGGTGCCGTGCAGGCGGTGGGTGTGGATGCCCTTGAGGACCTCGTCGACGGTGCCGGAGGTGAAGGAGGCGCCGCCGCCGCCGTGGTTGTGCATGTCGACGAAGCCGGGGACGAGCCAGTGGCCGGTCAGGTCGATGGCCGGGGCGCCCTCGGGGGCGGAGCCCGTGATCCGGTCGCCCGCGACGATCACGCGTCCGTTCTCGACCGTCCCGGTGGGCAGCACGACGCGTGCGCCGGTGAGAACCTTGTGATCGGCCATCAGGCGGAAACCTCCGAGTCGAGGGAGAGAAGGTCCCAGGCGAGGAGGCCCGCGCCCAGGCATCCGGCGGTGTCCCCGAGGGCTGCCGGCACGATGGCGGGCAGCTTCTGGAACGTGACTCGTTCCTCCACCGCGGCCCGTAGTGGTGTGAACAAGGTTTCCCCGGCCTCGGCGAGTCCGCCACCGATGATGAGGGTGCGCGGGTCGAGCAGGGTGAGGGCCGTGACGAGTCCGTCGGCGAGGGCGTCGACGGCGTCCTGCCAGACCCGGAGGGCCGTGGCGTCGCCGGATTCGACGGCCTTGGCGCAGTCGGCGGCGTCGGCCTCCGGGTCGCCGCTCGCCTCGGCCCAGGCCTGGGAGACGGCGGACGCGGAGGCGTACCGCTCCAGGCAGCCGCGCTGGCCGCAGCCGCACTCCGTACCGCCGGGGCGGACGACGATGTGGCCGATCTCGCCGGCGTAGCCGTGGGCGCCGGCCTCGATGCGGTCGCCGATGCCGATGGCACCGGCGATGCCGGTGCCGAGGGGGACGAAGAGGAAGCGGTCGGCGCCGTTGCCCGCGCCGATGCGGCCTTCGGCGAGGCCGCCGGTGCGGACGTCGTGGCCGAGGGCGACGGGGACGCCGTCGAGGCGGCGGCTGAGGAGTTCGCGCATGGGAACGTCGCGCCAGCCGAGGTTGGCGGCGTAGACGGCGATGCCGTTCTCCGCGTCGACGATGCCGGGGACGGCGACTCCGGCGGCCGCGGCGGGCTCGCCGTACCGCTCGTGGCCGAGGGTGCGGAGGTCTGCGGCGAAGTCGAGGATCGTCTCCACGACGGCCTCGGGGCCGCGCTCGCGCCCGGTGGCGCGGCGGGCCTCGTGGAGCAGGGTGCCGTCCGCCCCGACGAGGGCGGCCTTCATGCCGGTGCCGCCCACATCCAGGGCGATGACGTGTCTCACGGGGGACAGTCTGGCGCGCGGGCACCCAAAAGGTCTAGTCCACTGCCGAGGATTGTTGCGTACGGATACAAATCCGGGACCCGTCATGGCCTCATGGTCCCCCCGGCGTTGCGGAAGTGATACCCGAGTGGTGTAGACCTCATGCACGCGCGCGAGAGAGACTTACGGCCCTGCGCAGAGCAAACCTGGGGCTCGAAGCAGCTCAACGACGAGCAAAAGGTGGATGAAGCCGTGGAGCGGCGACGATTCCTTGGACTGACCGCGGCCGCCGCCGCACTCGGCCTGACGGCGACCATGACCGGCTGCGGCTCACTCGGAGGCGACTCCGGCGACGTGACCCTCAGACTGGTCGCGGCCGACTACGACCTCACCGGTGGCGACACCACCGAGAAGTACTGGACCGACCTCGTCGCCGCCTTCGAGGCCCAGCACCCCGGCATCAAGGTCGAGATCAGCATCGAGTCCTGGGACGACGTCGACCGCAAGGTCGCCGAGATGGTCGAGGCCGACAAGGCCCCCGACATCGCGCAGATCGGCGCCTACGCCGACTACGCCGCCGCCGGCGACCTGTACGCCGCGGAGGAACTCCTCACCATCCCCGTACAGGCCAACTTCCTCGCCCCGCTCGTCGAGGCGGGCGAGTACAAGCGCACCCAGTACGGGCTGCCCTTCGTGGCCTCCACCCGGCCCCTCTTCTACAACCAGACCCTCTTCGACGAGGCCGGGATCGAGGCCCCCACCAGCTGGGCCGAGCTCGCCGAAGCCGCCGAGAAGCTGAAGGACAACGGTGTCCGCACCCCCTTCGCGCTGCCGCTCGGCCCCGAGGAGGCCCAGGCCGAGGCCCTGATGTGGCTGCTCAGCGGTGGCGGCGGCTGGACCGACGCCACCGACCGCTACGCCGTCGACTCCGACGCCAACATCAAGACCTTCGACTGGCTCAAGAAGAACCTCGTCGGCAAGGGGCTCACCGGGCCCGTCGCCCCCGGCAAGCTCAACCGCAAGGCCGCCTTCGCCGCCTTCGCGAAGGGCGAGGTCGGCATGCTCAACGGCCACCCCTCGCTCCTCCAGGAGGCCGCCAAGAAGGGCGTCAAGGTCGGCCAGGTCCCGCTTCCCGGCGTCGAGGGCCCGCCGAAGGCCGCCATGGGCGTCGCCGACTGGATCATGGGCTTCAAGCAGAACGGTCACCGCAAGGAGATCGGGGCCTTCCTCAACTTCGTCTTCGCCGACGACAACGTCCTGAAGTTCGCCGGCGACAACGACCTCCTGCCGGTCACCGTCAGCGCCTCCAGCCGCATGGAGACCGAGCCCGAACACGCCGACCTGCGCGTCTTCCTCAAGACCCTCCCCGACAGCCAGCTCCCGCCGGTCGGCAAGACGTCCTGGGCCAAGGTCAGCGAGAACGTCAAGCAGAACATCGGCAAGGCCGTCACCCCGGCCGGGCGCCCCGCCGACGTCCTCGGCTCGATCGGCCGGATGGCGACGACGGCGGAGGCCGCCGAGTAGGACGGCTGCCGAGGCCGCCGAGTGGGACGGCGGCCGGGAACGCCGAGTAATAAGTTGGTCCTATGACCGACGAGCAGGAAGAGGAAGTCACGGAGGGCGGGCTCGGCGAGCGCGCGCGGGCCGTTCTGGCCGTGGAGCGCCGCTCCTGGCCCGGCCCCGGCGCCAAGGAGCGGGCCGTCCGCGAGCGGCTCGGCCTCTCGCCGACCCGCTACTACCAGCTGCTCAACGCCCTCCTCGACGACCCGCGCGCCCTCGCCCACGACCCGGTGACCGTCAACCGGCTCCGCCGGGTCCGGGAGGAGAAGCAGGGACGGCGGTAGTCGGCCACGTCTCCGGCCCTCCTGACGCGGGCGCCCCGCCTGGGTAGGGTCGGAGGCATGGTCAACAGCCTTCCGCACCCGACCACGTCCACCGGCCGCGACGGCATGGCCGCGCTGCTCGCGCGGCCCGCGAAGGCCGTCGTCGCCCTCGACTTCGACGGCACCCTCGCCGAGATCGTGCCCGACCCCGAACAGGCCCGCGCCCACCCCGGCGCCGTCGCCGCGCTCGCGGCCCTCGCCCCCGAGGTCGCCTCGATCGCCGTCGTGACCGGCCGCCCCGCCGGCGTGGCCGTCCGCTACGGCGGCTTCGCCGGGGTCCCCGGCCTGGAGCGCCTCGTGGTCCTCGGCCACTACGGCGCCGAGCGCTGGGACGCCGTCACCGGCACCGTGCAGGCCGCCGCCCCGCACCCGGGCGTGGCCTCCGTCCGCGCCGAGCTGCCCGGCTTCCTGGACCGGGCAGGGGCCTGGCCGGGCGTCTGGATCGAGGAGAAGGGCCGCGCGGTCGCCGTGCACACCCGCCGCGCCCTCGACCCGGAGCGCGCCTTCGAGGCGCTGAAGGGCCCCCTCGGCGAGCTGGCCACCCACCACGGCCTCGTCCTGGAGCCCGGCCGCATGGTCCTGGAGCTGCGGCCGCCCGGCATGGACAAGGGCGTGGCCCTGGCCGCGTACGTACGGGAGGTCGGCGCCGGGTCCGTGCTCTACGCGGGTGACGACCTGGGCGACCTGCCCGCCTTCGCCGCCGTGGAGAAGCTCCGCGCCGACGGCACCCCGGGCCTGCTGGTGTGCAGCGGCTCCACGGAGGTCCCGGAGCTTGCCGAACGCGCCGACCTCGCGGTCCGGGGCCCGGCGGGCGTGGTCGCGTTCCTGGCGGAACTGGCGAGGGCGGTACGGGAGGAGGCCTGAGGCCCCTCCCGTACCGCCCCCTCAGCAGATGATCAGTGCGCGGCCGGGTTGGTCACGCTGATCGTCAGGTCGTCACCGGCGTCGCCGGTGACCGTGACGCGGACGCCGTGTCCTGCGACCTTCACGCTGGCCTGCGGGGCCGACGTGTCGTAGTACGCGTTCGGGTCCGTGTCGTCGAAGACCGGGATGCCCGGGACGGAGGGGGCGCAGGCCGCCTGCGTCTCGACGGTCTGGCCGCCGCCCTTGCCCACCAGGACCTCCTTGTGGAGGCAGGTCGCGTCCGTGGCCTCCAGGCCGAAGGTCGCGTCGAAGGGCTGGCGCCGGTTGCTGGGCGCGGTCCCGTCGGAGTACCGGAACGGGGCCGGGCGGGCGTCGACGGCCATGGCCTGGCCGCCGCCCGGGTGGGCGCTGACGTTGTTGTCGTCGAAGGACCGGTCGACGTACCAGACGAGCATGCCGTTCTGGTAGCGGAAGTACTCGACCCAGTCCGGCGCGGTGACGCCCTTGCTGAACTGGTACGGGCCTTCGGCGAGGAGCGCGTCGGAGCCGACGTACTCGCGGTTCTCCAGGAGGTAGTAGCGCGGGTAGGTGGCGGTCTCGGTGCCGGTGGAGATGTTCCAGCGGCCCGTGGCGGTCCAGGCGCCCGCGCCCTGCTCGACGTCGTCGGTGGCCAGGGTCGTACCGCCCGAGGTCAGCGAGATGTCGTCGAGGAACGCGCCGGCATAGTGCACGCCGCCGTCCGTCTGGTAGCGGAACCGGAAGAGGGAGGGCTTGCCCGCGGAGTCGTACGCGTACCGCAGGGTCGTCCACTTCCCGGCGGAGGAGCCGTCGACGGCCGCGCCCGCGCGGGCCCAGTTGGCGCCGCCGTCGAGGGAGTACTCGGCGAAGAGGTAGTCGAAGTCGGCCTCGATCTCGTACCAGGCGCTCGCCTTGACGGTGACGCGCGAGGCGGCCGGAACCGAGCGGGTGAGGGACTGGTTGAGGCCGTCGGCCGAGCCGGTCCACCAGGCGTGGGTGCCGGAGGTGGGCGTGGTGTAGGTGGTGCTGCTCGCCTTGTCCGGGAGCGCGACGCGGACCGCCTGGTCCTTGCCGGTGACCTGGAGCTGCGCCGGGTTGAGGGTGTACGTGCCGGAGGTGCCGAGCGGGGCGTCGGTGTAGTCCAGCCAGCCGAGGAAGAGCTTCTCCTCGGCGCCCATGAGGCCCGGGTGGGTGCCGATGCCGGCGTTCGCGGCGGCGCCGTGGCTCAGCCAGGAGCCGGAGCTCATGAGGGTCCAGAAGGCGGTGGAGTTCTCGCCGCCGTCGGTGTCGTAGTAGTCCGGCAGGCCGAGGTCGTGTCCGAACTCGTGGCAGAAGACGCCGAGTCCGCCGTTCTCGCCCTCGGTGGTGTAGTCGCCGAGCCAGTACTTGGACTGGCCGATGCGGGCGCCGCCCGCCTTGTTCTGGGTGCCGGAGACGTCGGGCCCGGTGAGGCCGTAGTCGTCGCCGTTGACGTACCAGCGGTGCGACCAGATGGCGTCCTCGCCCTGGGCGCCGCCGCCCGCGTCCTCGCCCATGCCGGCGTGGACGGCCTGGAAGTGGTCGATGTAGCCGTCGGCCTCGTCGAAGTTGCCGTCGTGGTCCCAGTCGTTGCGGTCCCAGACGTCGAACTGGGCGAGGTAGGCGTCGATCTCGGCGGGGGTCTTTCCTGCCGCGAGCTGCGCATTCCACCAGGCGTCGCCGGTGTCCTGGACGAAGGCCCACGAGCCGCCGTTGTCCTCGATGGCGTTGTCGCCGTAGAAGGAGGCGTTGTGGGGGACCTTGACCCAGTCCTCGACGGTGTTGGTGACCGAGTAGCGGCCGCCCGAGAGCTTCTCGTAGTACGTCTTCATCGACTCGCCGGAGCCGTTGAAGAGGTTCTCGTAGTACGCCTTGTTGAAGTCCGCCGTCCAGGCGTTGGAGTTGTCCACGCTCCGGTCGGGCTGGGCTATCTCGTTGTGGAGCGGGCCGGGGACGGTGCCGTACTTGCCGGCGCCGTCCGTGCCGAACTCGGAGAGGATCGTGAAGATCTTCTCCTGCCGGTCGGCGGTGGTGGTCTCGATCTCGGTGAACTTGCCGGGCGCGACCTCGACGACGCCCTCGGCGTTCGCCTTGGCCTTGCCCTTGGCGACCAGGTCGATCGCCTTCTCCCGCAGCTCGGTGCGCTGCTTCGTGAGCGGTCCGGGACGGTTGTCCGGCCGGTGCGCGGCGGCGCCGGCCGGGGCGTCCGGGGCCTCCTGCGCGGTGGCGGGGGTGAGCCCCGCGGCGAGAAGGGCGGTGAGCGCCGACCCGAGGGTCATGCCCACGACAATCTTCTTCACGTCTGTTGCGATCCTTCCGCTTGCCTGAGGGGGAAAACGGATCGCCTGGGGGAACGATCGCCGCAGAGTCTGACACGAGAGCACCCCTCAGGAGGAGGGGGTCGCACCGATTACCGGTAGCCGATTGACCGGCTACCGGTGATCGGGCCCCTGCTACTTGAGAAGAAGGTCCACCACGCCCGTCAGGTCCTCCTCGCCGCTGCCCACCGCGAGCCGGCGGCGCATCAGCTCGAAGTACGGCTGGATCAGCTCGGGGCTCACACCCTGCTCCTCGGCCGTCGTCTCGAACGTCGGCGTGCCGGCCACCTGCATCGCCAGGTTGGAGACCACGTCCGTGGTGAAGTCGCCGCTCTTCAGCTGGGCGGCGGTCTGCAGCACGGAGGGACCCGCCATCGCCGCGATCCAGCCGGAGAGCAGCGGGGCGAACGCGGACGGGTCGATGTCCTCCCTGCGGATCAGGGCGAAGGCGTGCGCGACGCCCCCGAACATGCCGTACATCGCGCTCAGCAGGGCCACGTCGTGCAGCGCCGCGAAACCGGCGTCCTCGCCGACGTAGACCGTGCCGACCGGCACCGCCAGGGCCTCCTGGTGGAGCTCGAACAGCTCACGCGAACCGCTGTAGAAGACGTACCCGCCGGCCTCCGGGACACCGACCATCGGCGGTACGGCCATGATCCCGCCGTCCAGGTAGCGGGCACCCCGCTCCGTGGCCCACGCGGCGCGGGCCCGGGCCTGGGCGGGGGTCGTGGTGGTCAGGTTGACGAGGTCCTTGCCCGCCAGGTCGACGCCGTCCAGGGCGGCGCCGACGGAGGCGTCGTCGAGCAGGCAGACGATGACGAGGCTGCTCGCCGCGACGGCCGCGGCCGCGCTGTCGGCGGCCTTCGCGCCCTCGGAGACGAGCGCCTCGGCGCGCGACGGGGTGCGGTTCCAGACGGTGAGGGGGTGGCCGGCGTCGAGCCAGGTACGGGCGAGGGCGGTGCCCATCGCGCCGAGGCCGAGGAGGGTGACGGGGGACTTCTCTGCGGTGTTCTGTGCCATGACCACAAGGCTGCTGCAGGCCTTTGACCTGCTCAAGTACCCACTTCCAAGTGGGCAGTTACCCTGAGGTCAGCGAGCAGGTCAGAAGGGTGGACACATGACGACGCTGAACCGGCCCGGAGCGGACGACGGCCACATCTGCGGCATCGACACGGCGATGGAGGTGATCGGCGGCAAGTGGAAGGTGCTCATTCTGTGGGCCCTCCACGAGCAGCCCCACCGCCGCTTCGGCGAACTGCGCCGACTGGTCCCGGGCATCACGGAGAAGGTCCTCGCCTCGCACCTCCGCGAGATGGAGGCGGACGGCGTCGTGGACCGCGTCTCCTACGAGGAGGTCCCGCCCCGCGTGGAGTACGCCCTCACGAAGGACGGCATCCGCCTCAATGACGCCCTGGAGCCTCTGGCGGCGTGGGGGAGGGAGCGGGTGTCCGGTCCCTGAGCCCGCCTCCGGACGGGCCTGCGCTTGACGGTCCGGCGAGGCCCCTGAGGAGCCCCGTCGTGGCCTCGACCCACGAAAGCCCGCCCAGACGGCGGGGAAGCCGGGCGGGCGTGCGCCACGTGTGCACGGCAACCACCCACCGGCCCCAGCCACGCTTCCCTCTGATGTCACTACCTAGGCCCGCGGCGGCCCACAGGATCCCTGGGCGAGGGTGGGGCACCCCCGAGGAACGGAGCATCGCGAGTACCGCAGGGGCTCCCGTACGGCGGGTGCCCTTTACCTATTAAGACAGGCCGACCAGGGCGAGCTTCTGACCTGCCTGTATGAGCGGATCACGTTGCAGCCATGCTCACGGGCCATGCGAAATTGAATAGAAACTCTGCGGAAGCCGCTTGGGCTATGCGAATGTGAATTCTTCATCCAGTCCTGGATGACCTCATTCAGCCCGGAGGTACCCTGTGCGTGCGGCCCGACGAGTGACCAAGATCGAGACTGTCAACCGGGCCACTGGCGAGATGCAGGACCTCACTGTGCATTCGTCAATCGGCGTCGCGCATGGACTCTGGTTCCGGGGAGGTGGGTTCACCACGATGGGATACGACGCGCATGACGCCCTCGCCGAGGCGGACCTCAGCGGGGCGTCCTACAAGCTGTTCCACAAGATGTGCGCCCTTCAGAACCGCAAGGACCACGGCCTTGTCCGGGTGGAGACCCAGGTCAAGTTCGCCGAGCAGGTGGGCATGTCCCAGTCGACGGTGTCGCGGGCTCTTCGGCAGCTCGCTGAGGCAGGGTTCATCTACCCCGATGGGCGTGACTGGCGGATCCGGCCCGACTTCGCGTTCAACGGCAACGGCGCCGCCCAGGGCCAGGCCGTGCAGAACATCCCCGCCGGCACCCCCGACCCGTACGCCAGGAAGGGCGCCGAGCTGACAGTCATCGACGGCGGCAACGACAGCGACGCCTGAGGTACCGGACGAACCGTCCGTGCTCCATCTCCTCGGCTAACGGTCGCGTTCCTCGGCCGCCGCCGCGATCGGCCTGATCATCGCGGTAAGGAGGGGGGAATCGGGAGACGGTCGGCTCGTGCCGATCACCGCGTATCCCCAGGACTCGTAGACCCTCTGGACCTTCCCGTCACCCGCTGCCGCGTTGACCATGAGCGACACGTACGTCTCGCCGCGACCGGCGAGCAGCTCGTCATGGATGCGCCGTGCCAGCCCGGTACCGCGATGGGGGACTGTCACGCCGATCTCCTTCAGGGCCAGGGACGGAGAGCGCGTGAATGCGGCGTCGACTTCACCCATCCTCGTCCACCACCGGTCATCGCCTTCCACGGCGTTTCCGTACGCGTAGCCCACCGGCCGGTCCTCGGCGTCGAATGCCAGCACCGCTTCGAATCCCGGCTCGATCCCGTGACGTTCGACTCGCGTGGTGAACGTGGGGACCGCGTAGTTCGGTAGGTGCAGCAGGGGCTCGCGTACCTGCGCGTACACCGCGATCAGTGGAGCGATGACCTGCTCTATGTCGGTGAAGTGGCGCAGTCGTGGGGTCATGCGGGCTGCCTCCAGGTGTCGCGGGCATACTGGGTCCAGCTGTGGGTGAGTGCGGCGTCTGGAGCGATGATCTCCAAGCGGCTGCCGAACGTGCGGAGCATCCCCACGACTCGCGGGTGACGGACAGCGGCGTCGACAGAGACGGACATGGCGGTCGCGACGGCGGGTTCCACCTCGCCCTGTTCGAGCTGCGCCCGCGCAACGCGGGTCGTGGCGATGGCCTTCGAGCGGTGCATGTGAGGGCGCAGAGCCGCGAGGCATCGGTGGCCGTGGGCCTCGGCCTGCTCGAAGTCGCCCAGCGCGAGGTTCGCGGACAAGGCGAGGCTGTCGAGCTCGGCCTGGTCGTAGAAGGCGTTCATCCAAACGGGGCGCTGGGCTCCTGGGTCGGCGCGCAACAGGGCGTCCTGTGCCTGCTCCAAGGCGCGGCGAGTGGCCGTGCCGTCTCCGGCCGCGCCGTGGATCGCACCCTGTCTGGCCAGGCCGAGGGAGGCGAACATGGGGTCCTGGCGGGTGATTCCGAGTCTGCGGGCCACATCGTTGGCCGCAGCGGCGTCGTTTGGACGGCCCATGTGTCGGAACATCGTGCCCGCGTGGGACCAGATGCGGAACTTGATGTACGGATCGCCGGCCATCTCCGCGAGCTCCTGGGCGACACGCATGTGGCGGGTGGCATCGTCGAACCGGCGGCCGTCGACGGCCGCCCACATGGCGGAGGACCGGAAGGCGGCAGCCGAGGCGTAGACCTGCTTCCTGATGCGCTGGCTGGCGTTGGCGGAGTCCTGGAGGGAGAGTGCTTCGTCCGCGAGAGCGGCGGCCTGCTGCTCGATGCCGAGTTGTCCGCCGTGGCGGTGGTCCTTGGCGATGATGTCCGCGAACTTGCGCTGGAGGCGTTCGATGTCGCTGACGCCGATGCGGCGAGGGGCGCCGAAGGCCGGGGCGGCTGACGTGAAGGCCAGGGCGGTCCCGGCGGCGATGAACTGGCGGCGTTTCACGGGGTCCTCCGGCGGTGCTGGGGTGCTGGGGGGCTCGAACCCCAGATCTCGTAACGGGCAGCGGAACACTGCCTCCAGCGCCCTACTCGTGCGGCCGATGGGACGCCGGGTTGCCCCGTTGATCAGGTTCCGGACGGTCCGGTCCGACACCTCGCCGGGCCTGCCGGTGATCTCCAGCAGGGCGGCGTTCATCCGACCTGCCAACTCCTCCTGCGTGAGGCCTAAGTCGGCCATCCGCTGCTTCAGCACGGCGTTGACTGCCACGAGGCAGAACGTAGACCCAGCTCATCTTCGGGGCCAGCAGCTTCGCAAAGCGCTCGCAAAGTCTTCCGGTCGCATGCCCTGCCTCGGTCGGCAACCCTTCCTGTTCCATAACGAGATCGGGCCGTTCACTGAGTACAGGCCGTCCGGGCGAGGGCCGATCAACGCAGGCTCCCCTACCAGCCCGGACGGCCGTCGAATCCACCGACGGCAGGAGCACGCGATGGACGGTCCTCTCCTTCCTCGCCGCACGCCAGGAGCGAGCGGGCACGAGCCCGGGAAGCCGAGTCCGGAGTACGGCGTTCCGAGCCGTGAGCTGCGGGAACGGGCGGCTGGCGGCTGGGAGAGGTTCCTGCGCCGCTTCGCGGGCGAGCAGCCCGAGCAGGAGGGCGAGGCGTGAACACCGTCGACCACGACGGGTACGAGCAGCACGAGCTGCTCGGACATCGAGTTCGGGACATCGCGTCCCGGGGCGAGGGCGAACTCATGGCCGTCACGCACGAGATCCACAACGACGGCCGTGTGGTGCGGGTCGCCTACATCCGGCCCCTGTCCGGAGTGGAGTGGTCGACGGCTTTCGCCAACGTCCGGGCCGTCCAGTGAGGCAGCACTTCGTCGTCCTGTTCCATGCCGTCGTCACCGGCGCCCTCGTCATCGCCTTGGCTGTGGCGGGGACGCCCGGCACGTAGGCACACAGATTCCCGCTCCGTCTCCTTCTCGGAAGTCGGCGCGAAGCGGGTTGTCCAACACCTCACCCATCTGGAGAAAGGCACCGCCATGAACGAACCGCTCCGCAAGGAGTACATCCCGACGCCCGAGCCGGACATGGTCGATGTCGGCGACATCGCCGAACTGACCGAGGGGCAGGGCGGCGGTCAGTCCGAGGACAAGCGGCGCGCGTACAACTGCTGATCGCCCGCCCGTGTGGTGTGCGGCCCCGTCCTCGGTCGGGGCCGCACACCTCGTACCCGGCCCGCCCCGAGACTGGAGGACCCGTGCCCCTCGGTGGATTCAGTACGACATCGGACGACTTCCCGCGCCTTCTCGGCGCTCATTTCCCGGCTGCCCCAAGCGCGCTCTGGCGGCTTGGGAAGACTCCGGTCCGCACCGTGACCGCCGGCGAGGGCCGATCACGCGTTCTGGTGATCGGATCCTGCGGTGCGACGGACGGACAACTGCGTGTTCTCTCCGACGGGCCGGTGCCCGCTGACGTGACGTGGCGCTGGCCCGGCCTGTACGCCGTGATCGAGGAGCGCACGGAGGGCGTGCTCGTACACACCGACCCGGCGGCAGCCTTCCCGCTGTATGGCACACGGTGGGGTGGTGGCTGGGCGTGGTCGACGTCTGCCCGTGTTCTCGCCTCGCTGACCAGGGCCGATGTCGATGTGCGTCGGGTGGGGTGTGCCGTCCTGGCCCCCTCGGTCCCCGCGCTGGCCGGCAACAGGACCTTCTTCACGGGAATCCAGCAGCTTCCGCCCGGCAGCCGGATCGAGCTGCCTCGGGACGGGGGAGTCCTCCGCTGCATCACGACGTGGCGCCCCGAATCGGAACCCGGGCGCATGGCACACCGGCAGCTCCGCCGGACCCTCACGAACGCAGTGGCGCTACGCGCGCAAGCGGACCCCACGCTCTCCTCCGATCTGTCCGGCGGTCTGGACTCCACCACCGTGGCAGTCCTTGCCGCACGCGCCCTCAGCGGCTCACACGTCCTCAACGCGGTGACCATCCATCCGGAGGGACGGTTGGACGGAGCGGACCTCCACTACGCGCGGTTGACCGCTGCGGCCTCGGCGGGCCGGATCACCCACCGCCTTCTTCCGCTGGGTACGGAGCATCTGCCCTACAGCGGGATCACATCGGTACCGGCCACCGACGAGCCGGCCCCTTCGACCCTCACTCAGGCCCGACTCCTCGGTCAGTTCCGCTGGATGCACCGCGAGCTCGGCACGCGAGCCCACCTGACCGGCGACGGTGGGGACAGCGTCCTGTTCCAGCCCCCGGCACAACTCTGTGACCTCATGCGCGCCGGACGGTGGCGTCGGGCTGTGCGCGAGGCGCAGGGCTGGGCTCGCCTGCGCCACACCCCCGTCGTGCCCCTGCTGCGTGGTGCTGCCGCGATGGCCCGCATCAGCCGACCTGACGCTCTCGCCCTCCTCGCCCGACACTTCTCCGGTGAGACGCCACCGAGCCACGACCGGGGGAACGTCCGCTGGTTCACACCTCTGCCGATCCCGGGGTGGGCAGCCCCTGCTGCCGTCGGCCGTGTCGCCGAAGCTGCCGCGCAGGCCGCCGCCGCCTCCGACCCTCTCCACAAGCTCGACGCCTCCCTCCACACACTTGTGGACGAGATCCGGGAAGTCGCGCGTACCGCCAGAGCCGATGCCGAACTCGCGGCGTCCTGTGGCGTCGACCTCCACAATCCCTTCCTGGACCCGTCCGTGATTGACGCCGTGCTGCGCAATCCGCTGGAGCGCCGGCCGTCTGTCCACGGATACAAGCCGCTCCTCGTGCGTGCTGTCGGCGACCTGCTGCCGCCTGCCGTGGCCGCACGCACCACCAAGGGGAGCTTCGAAGCCGACCATTTCACCGGGATGCGCGAGAACCTGGACGATCTCCTGGCCCTCGGTGACGGACGTCTGGCATCCCTCGGGCTCCTCGACCCCACGCGCTTCCGCCGCTGCCTTCGGCACGCAGCCGCCGGTGTCCCGATGCCGCTCGCCACCCTCGAACAGGCCCTCATGGTGGAAGCCTGGCTGCATGCCCACCATCGCGACCCGTTCCCGACCTGGGTCGACAACGTCCCCATCAGGACGATCAGGTGAAGAGGTCCGTGGACTTCGGGCACGTCCTGGTCGTCGTCGACTACCGCACGGGCCGCGTCCGCTGCCAGGTCCCGGGGCGGAGCCCGCTGCCCGTCGTCGCACCGGCCGCCAGCTGGGGCAGTGCCGAGCACCCCGCTGGAATCGAGCGGCCCCGGGGGGCGTGGAGTCTTGCGGCCGTCGCCGCCCTCGCGGCTGTCTTCGCGATCAAGAGGGTGGGAGGCAGGGCGACCGCCATGCACCGTGTGGCGATGGTGATCCGCGCCGCCGCGTGGGCATGTCGTCGTCCCGCCACCCCCGAGCAGGCCGGATCCGCCGTGCTCGCCGTACGCCACGCCGCCTGGCTGTCACCCGGTCGCACGGCCTGTCTGGAGGAGTCAGCCGCAGTCGTAATGCTCCTCGCCGCACGGGGTCTGTCCGTCACCTGGTGCCACGGCGTCGCGCCAGACCCCGTTCGCCTGCACGCGTGGGTCCAGACTGAGGACGGCACGCTCGCGGCCGAGCCCGAATCGACCCGTGCCTACACCCCCGTTCTCGTGATCGGAGACCGTCGTGACCGCTGACCCGGTTCTGTGGATCAAGGACGACACCTGCGGCCTCGGCCCCTTCCGGCCCGACCTCGTCGAGACCTACTGGGAGTGGGAGCAAGACCCGGCCCTTCTCGTGGGGTATGGGCGTCAGAGTCCCGAATCCCTGGTGGCACGTACCGAGGGCATGGCTCACCAGCTGCGTGGTGAGAACATCCGCTTCACCCTCTACGACGTAGGCGGTGCCGAACCCGTCCCCGTCGGGGTCGCGACGCTCCTTCCCGACCACCAGGTGCGGACCGCCGAGTACGTCGTCATGATCGCCCCGGAGGCACGCGGGCGTGGTCTGGGGAGCGCGGCCACACGCCTCGTTCTCGACTACGCGTTCCATGTCGTCAACGTGCGGATGGTTTGGCTGAAGGTCCTGGCGCCGAACGTGGGCGGTGTGAAGGCGTACGAGAAGGGGGGATTCCGGATCGCCGGCACCCTGCGCGAGGCGGGGTACTGGCTTGGTGAGGTGTGCGACGAACTGGTCATGGACGCCCTCGCCCGCGAGTTCACCGGGCCGTCCGCCGTGCGTGCCCTCGTCGATCCCGATCGGTAGTAGTGGCGGTCAGGTGTTCCGCAGCGACTCCAGCTGGTTCAGGAACCAGCGCTGCGGCGGGAGGGCCGTGGCCGCCGCCGTGAGGCGTTTCGTGCGGTCCGTGCGTTCGGCCGGGGGCATCGAGAGGGCCTTGTGGAGAGCCTCCGCCGTCTGTGAGACGTCGAAGGGGTTCACCGTCAGGGCGTCCTCCTTCAGCTCCTCGTACGCGCCCGCGCCCGTCGACAGGACCAGTGCGCAGCCCGCCTCCGAGACCACCGGTATCTCCTTCGCCACCAGGTTCATGCCGTCGCGCACCGGATTCACCAGGGCCACGTCCGCGAGGCGGTAGGCGGCGAGGGAGCGGGGGAAGTCGTCCTGGACCGAGACCAGGACCGGCTGCCAGTCCGCCGTGCCGAAGTCCGTGTTGATCTCGTCCGCCATGGCCGTCACCGCGGCCGTGTACGCGCGGTACGACTCCAGGTCCTGGCGCGAGGGGTACGCGGACGCCAGGTGGACCACCCGGTCGCGCCACTCGGGGTGGGTGGTGAGGAGCTCCCGGTAGGCCTGCAGGCCGCGGAGGATGTTCTTCGACAGTTCCGTGCGGTCGACCCTGACGATGGTCCTGCGGTCGCCGACGTCGCGGCGGAGCCCGGACAGTCGTTCGTCCACCTCCGGGCGGTACGCGAGGGCCCGCAGGTCGTCGCCGTCCACGCCGAGCGGGTACACCGCGACCCGGGTGTCCCCGAGGCCGGAGGGCTCCGCGCAGTCCGTGAAGGCCGCGGCCCACCTGTGCGTGTGGAAGCCCACCTCGTCCGCGCCGAGCATGCCCCGCAGCAGTTCCTCGCGGATGTCGTCGGGGAGCATGCCGAGATACTCCGGCGACGCCCACGGGGTGTGCGTGAAGTGCGAGATCCGCAGGTCGGGGCGGAGCTCGCGCAGCCGGCCCGGCACCAGGGCCAGGTGGTAGTCCTGGACCAGGACCGCCGCGCCCTCCGCCGCCTCCGCCGCCAGCGCCTCGGCGAACGCGTGGTTGTAGCTGCGGTACGACTCCCAGCGGCGCCGGAACTCCGCGTCGAAGACCGGCTCGCGCGGGATGTCGTACAGGTGGTGGTGGAGGAACCACAGCACCGAGTTCGCGATGCCGTTGTACGCGTCCGCGTACACGTCCGGGGCGATGTCCAGCATGCGGACGCCCGGCTCGCCCACTCCGCGTCTGACCGCCTCCCGGTCACCTTCGCCCAGCGCCGCGCACACCCACACGCTCTCCTGCGAGGACACGGCGCTCAGGCCCGAGACCAGGCCGCCACCGCCTCTGCGCGCGGCGAGCGAACCGTCCTCGCCCAGCACGTACGAGACCGGGCCCCGGTTTGATGCGACCAGCACAGTAGCCATGTGGCGAACCTAGCCCGTCCCGTAAACGCTCAAACGTACGTATACGAGACGAGCCGATTCGGCCACGGTCAGTGAGCGCCCGGCCCGGGCCCGGCGCTCCCGTCGGTTCCGGCGTCAGTTCTCGCGCCGGCCGCGCATCGCCGCCTTCGCCACGACGCCCGTCGCCGCCAGGGCCACGCCCAGCGCGCCCAGGAGCCACAGCCGCTCGCCGTTGCCGCCCGTCTCCGCCATCGAGCCGCCGGACGGGGCGCCTCCGTGAGGGCCAGGAGCCGGGGGCGCGGGGGGAGCGGCGGGCACGGGCGGCTCGCTCGTCACCGGAGGCGTCGGGGTCGGTGTCGGCGTGGGATCCACCGGGGTCGGGGTGGGCGTGGGGGTCGGTGTCGGGGTCGGCGTCGGCTTCTCGATCACCGGCGTCACCGCGCACGACGGGTCCTCGCTGCCTTTTCCGCAGTTGGAGCGGGGGGTCTCCACCTCCACGCTGTTGCGGAGCTTCCCGTCCCCGCTCGGCGGGTCCTTGATCTTCACCGAGTAGGTGACGGTCGCCGTCTTCCCGGCCGGGATGGTCCCCGTGTACGTGATCTTCGGTGCCGTGTACGTCACCGTCCCCAGCTTCGTACGGACGTCACCGGCGTAGTCGGCGTCGTCCAGGTTCCCCGTGAGGTCGTCGCTGAACGTGGCGTTCGGGTAGTCGAGCGCGCTGATGTTCCTGGCGGTGATCGTGTACGTGAGCGTGTCACCCGGCTTCACCGTGCGCGCACTCGCCGTCTTGGTGATCTCCAGGTCGGGCACCGGGACGGAGAACGCCAGCGCCGACGGCACGTAGGTGTCGCCGCTCGTGGAGAACGTCAGGTCGGCCGAGGTCGCGCCCGCCGGGACGGCGCCGGCCGGGAGGTCGAAGGCCTTGGCGTCGATGCTCAGGTTGTTCACCAGCTTCGGGGCGACGGCGCCGTCGTCCTCGCTGACGAAGAAGTTGTCGGTGTTCCCGGTGTGCGACTCGGTGACGTTCCTGCCGTCGACGAGGAACTTGTCGCCCGGCGTGTTCCAGTCGCCCTCGTACGCGGTCACACTCGCCCGCACCGTGCCCGGGCCCCGGTGGAAGCCGTCCACGGTGATCGTCGTGGCGGGGGAGGTCGAGCGCTGCAGGACGTGGCCGCCGTACACGTACACGTTCCGCCGTTCGGGGGCGAGGACCGGGTCCGGGCCGGGGAACCTGTGGACCACGGTCAGGGACCAGCCCGCCACGCAGCCCTTGCCGCTCGGCGCCCAGACGTTCCCTACCGCCACCTGCGCGTCCGTACCCGAGACGCCCGCGAACGCGGCCGTCACGTCCGACTCGCCCGTGTAGTAGTGCGGGCCGTTGGCGTCGGCCGGGTCGGCGACCATGCTGTCGATCGAGACGGGCGTCACGGGGCCCGCGCCCACCTTGATCACCGGGGCGGTCGTCGTGGGGTCGCCGGGGGACGGGTCCACGTCCGCGCCCGAGATGTCGCAGCGCTTCAGCTGGGCGCCGCTCGGGCCCTTGTACGTGCCGTCGTTGCCGCCCCAGAAGAGCCGGGCGTACGCGACCTCCGCGCCCGCCGGGACCGTGACCCTGCCGGTGCTCGAACCGTGGCCGCCGCCCGTGCCTACCGTGTCGATCCGCCGCATCACGAAGGTGTTGTTGTTGTCGGAGCCCTGCCCGCCCGCCGCCGTCGCGCAGCGGGCGGCCAGGTCCGCGGGGGCCGTGGGACAGCCCATGACCGTGTTGCCGATCGTGGTGAAGTCGCCGTACAGCGACTCGTCGTACCGCTTGCCGAACGGCTCGACCACGTCCGCGACGGCCGGTCCCGCCGCCGTGAACGCGAGCGAGCCCGCCGCGAGCCCGATGGCCGCGAGCACTCTGCCCAGGTGGTGTTGTCTGAAGCGCATAAAAGGGCAATGTAGGCAAAACAGATCATCATCGGGCGTTACGCCACGCGGTGCCGCCGTCCTCCCCGAGCGTTACGCCACGCGGCGGCGCCCCGCCTCCTCGTGCCCCGCCTCCCCGCGCCCCGCGCCTTACGCCACGCGGCGGCGCGCGTACTCCGCGATCTCCGCCATCGGCGGCCGCTCCTCCGTGTCCACCGCGTACGTCCGGGGTATGAACCCCGCCTCTCCCCGCTCGAACTGCGTCAGCCAGGGCCGCACCAGATGCCCCCGCGACAGCCGCAGCTGCGCCGTCCGGTAGATCGCCGCCGCCATCCGGCCCAGCGCCTGCCCGTCCTGGTGCCGGTGCTTGCGCACCCCCACGTCCACCTGCGCGAGAGCGTCCAGGCCCACCGTGTGCAGGGCGTCCACGAGCAGCCCCAGTTCCACTCCGTAACCGACGGGGAACGGCAGCCGTTCGAGCAGCGAGCGCCGCGCCGCGTACTCGCCGCCCAGCGGCTGCACGAAACCGGCCAGCTGCGGCCAGTGCAGGTTCAGCAGCGGGCGCGCCACCAGCTCCGTCACCCGACCCCCCTGACCAGGAGTGTCACCGAACGGGCGGTCGTACATCGCCTTCACGAAGTGGACGTCCGGATCCGTGAGCAGCGGGCCCACGATCCCCGTCACGAAGTCCGCCGAGAAGTCCCGCAGGTCCGCGTCCACGAAACAGACGACGTCCCCGCTCGTCACCATCAGCGACCGCCACAGGACCTCGCCCTTGCCCGGCACCGCCGGAATCCGGGGCAGGATCGCGTCCCGCGCCACCACCCGCGCCCCGGCCGCCGCCGCCACCTCCGCCGTACGGTCCGTGGAGCCCGAGTCGATCACCACCAGCTCGTCCACCAGCGGCACCGACTCGCTCATCAGCTCACGCCGGATCACGGCGACGATGTCCCCGACCGTCGCCTCCTCGTTCAGCGCCGGCAGCACCACGCTGACGCGCGTCGAACGCTTGGCGGCGAGGATCCGCTCCAGCGGCCGGTCCGCCACGGACCAGGACCGCCGGGCCAGCCAGCGCTCCACCTCTTCCAGCACGTGATCTCCATCTCGCGGTTCGGACGGCCGGTCCAAGGGTCCGGGCCTTCGGTTACAGTCTTGAACAACGCGGATCCCCGATGCACGTCGGGGTGCCGACCGCGTCGGAGCGCAGGAACGAAGCCCGCAAGGAACTTCACCCCGCTTCACAATCGAATACCGCTCATCCAGAGGGGCAGAGGGAAACGGCCCGTTGAAGCCCCGGCAACCCTCCAGTCGGTTCGTCTCGTCCTCCAGCGAGGCCCCCGACTAGGGAAGGTGCCAAATCCGTCTCATGGCGAAAAATTCGTCATGGGAAAGATGAGGAGAAAGGGCCTCGCCTCCATGGCTGTACAGACCGCTACCCCCGCCACCACCGTCGACCTCGGTCCCGCTTCCGGGCTTTCGTGTCGCGAATGCGGTGAAGTCTTCGCACTCGGCCCGATCTTCGCCTGCGAACTCTGTTTCGGACCGCTCGAAGTCGCGTACGACCTCCCCACCGGTGACCCCGAGGCGCTGCGCAAGCAGATCGAGGCCGGCCCCGCCAACATCTGGCGCTACGCCCCCCTGCTGCCCGTACCCGCCGACGTCGCCGACAAGCCGAACCTGAACCCGGGCTGGACCAAGCTCGTCCAGGCCGACAACCTCGCCCGCGAGATCGGCGTCGCCCCCGGCAAGCTCTTCGTCAAGGACGACTCCGGCAACCCGACCCACTCCTTCAAGGACCGGGTCGTCGCCCAGGCCATCGAGGCCGCCCGCGCCTTCGGCTTCACCACGCTCTCCTGCTCCTCCACCGGCAACCTGGCCGGCGCCGTCGGCGCCGCCGCCGCCCGCGCCGGCTTCCGCTCCTGCGTGTTCATCCCGCACGACCTGGAGCAGGGCAAGGTCGTCATGGCCGGTGTCTACGGCGGTGACCTCGTCGCCATCGAGGGCAACTACGACGACGTCAACCGCTTCTGCTCGGAGCTCATCGGCGACCCGCTCGGCGAGGGCTGGGGCTTCGTCAACGTCAACCTCCGCCCGTACTACGGCGAGGGCTCCAAGACGCTGGCGTACGAGATCTGCGAGCAGCTCGGCTGGGTCATCCCCGACCAGCTCGTCATCCCGATCGCGTCCGGCTCGCAGCTCACGAAGATCGACAAGGGTCTGCAGGAGCTCATCAAGCTGGGCCTCGTCGAGGACAAGCCGTACAAGATCTTCGGCGCCCAGGCCGAGGGCTGCTCCCCGGTGTCGGTGGCCTTCAAGGCCGGCCACGACGTCGTACGGCCCCAGAAGCCGAACACCATCGCCAAGTCGCTCGCGATCGGCAACCCGGCCGACGGCCCGTACGTCCTCGACATCGCCCGCCGCACCGGCGGCGCCGTGGAGGACGTGAACGACGAGCAGGTCGTCGACGCGATCAGGCTGCTCGCGCAGACCGAGGGCATCTTCGCCGAGACCGCGGGCGGCGTGACCGTCGGCGTCACGAAGAAGCTCGTCGAGGCCGGTCTCATCGACCCGAACCTCACCACCGTCGTCCTCAACACCGGCGACGGACTCAAGACCCTGGACGCGGTGGCCGACACCTCTCAGGCGACCGTCACCATCCGCCCGAGCCTGGACGCGTTCCGCGACGCCGGCCTGGCCCTCTGAGCCGACCCACTCTCCCGGCTCTCCGAAAGGTTACGAAGACATGGCCGTGAACGTCCGCATCCCCACCATCCTCCGCACCTACACGGGCGGGAAGTCCGAGGTCCAGGCCGAGGGCGCGACCCTCGCCGAGGTCATCGCGGACCTGGAGAAGAACCACACGGGCATCTCCGCCCGCGTCCTGGACGACCAGGGCAAGCTGCGCCGCTTCGTCAACGTCTACGTGAACGACGACGACGTGCGCTTCGAGCAGGGCCTGGAGACGGCCACCCCGGCCGGCGCCGGCGTCTCGATCATCCCGGCCGTCGCCGGAGGCTGACCGTCGGGCACAGTGCCGGAGGCTGAGCGTCGCGCCCAGTGCCGGAGGCTGCCGAGCCTTATCAGCTGCCCCATCTTTCTCGAAACTCTCGAATTGCCCCTTCCGCGCCAATAAGCGGAGGGGGCAATTCTGCAGGGTTGAACGCGATAGAGTTGGGGAAGTCCCCGCCGCTGCTCATGCCGGACGCATATGAGAATGCGTCCCTGCGCGACAAGAAGCAGCCAAAGTGTGTGCGCGTTGTGTACCTTCTGCACGCTTTGCCGGGCCCGACTTGCCCCGTCATCCTGGGGATTCTCCCTAATTCGCCTTTCCGTCGCGCCCAGAATTCTCGCTCGAATGACCTGTTGCAGAGGGCAGTTGGGCAGATACATTCAGCCGCGGTCGACGCGTTCCGGCGCAGGGTCTGACCCGGGTCCGCGAAGTGCGGTCCCGCGCAAGGGCCAGTAATAGGGGAGTTAGGCATGGCTCAGGGCACCGTCAAGTGGTTCAACGCGGAGAAGGGCTACGGCTTCATCGCGGTCGACGGTGGTGCGGATGTTTTCGTCCACTACAGCGCGATCCAGATGGATGGTTACCGCAGCCTCGAAGAGGGACAGCGAGTCGAGTTCGAGATCTCGCAGGGCCAGAAGGGTCCGCAGGCGGACATGGTCAAGCTCGCCGTCTGAGCGCGGCGCGATCGGCCACCGACGCAACGCCGTCGAGGGGCCCGTATCCCTGAGGGGACGCGGGCCCCTCGCTGCGTTCCGGTCGGCTTCCGCGCCGCTTCCGGCCCGCTTCCACCCCGCCTCCGCCCCGGCCGGTTCACGTCCCGATCATCGAGAGTCGCTTGCACTCTCCTAGGTCGAGTGCTAATCATTGGCGTTAGCACTCGGAAGGTGAGAGTGCTACGAGGATCGGGCAGACGAGGCCGCCGGCCGGGTGGGGCAAGGAACCACACGGAACACGCGGAGGCCGTCCGTCGCGGGCGTCGGCGCGGTCCTGGAGCGTTATCCACCCCATGTCCGGGAGGACCACTTCACATGGCCAAGATCATCGCGTTCGACGAGGAGGCCCGGCGCGGTCTCGAGCGCGGCATGAACCAGCTCGCTGACGCCGTCAAGGTCACCCTCGGCCCCAAGGGCCGCAACGTCGTCCTCGAGAAGAAGTGGGGCGCCCCCACGATCACCAACGATGGTGTCTCCATCGCCAAGGAGATCGAGCTCGAGGACCCGTACGAGAAGATCGGCGCCGAGCTGGTCAAGGAAGTCGCCAAGAAGACGGACGACGTCGCCGGCGACGGTACGACCACCGCCACCGTCCTCGCCCAGGCGCTCGTCCGCGAGGGCCTCCGCAACGTCGCCGCCGGTGCCAACCCGATGGCCCTGAAGCGCGGCATCGAGAAGGCCGTCGAGGCCGTCTCCGGCGCCCTCCTCGAGCAGGCGAAGGATGTCGAGACCAAGGAGCAGATCGCTTCGACGGCCTCCATCTCCGCCGCCGACACCCAGATCGGCGAGCTCATCGCCGAGGCGATGGACAAGGTCGGCAAGGAAGGCGTCATCACCGTCGAGGAGTCGCAGACCTTCGGTCTCGAGCTTGAGCTCACCGAGGGCATGCGCTTCGACAAGGGCTACATCTCGGCGTACTTCGCCACCGACATGGAGCGCATGGAGTCGTCCCTCGACGACCCGTACCTCCTGATCGTCAACTCCAAGATCTCCTCCGTGAAGGACCTGCTCCCGCTCCTGGAGAAGGTCATGCAGTCGGGCAAGCCGCTGCTGATCATCGCCGAGGACGTCGAGGGCGAGGCCCTGTCGACCCTGGTGGTCAACAAGATCCGCGGCACCTTCAAGTCCGTCGCGGTCAAGGCCCCGGGCTTCGGCGACCGTCGCAAGGCCATGCTGAACGACATCGCCATCCTCACCGGCGGCACGGTCATCTCCGAGGAGGTCGGCCTCAAGCTGGAGAACGCGGGCCTCGACCTGCTGGGCCGCGCCCGCAAGGTCGTCATCACCAAGGACGAGACCACCATCGTCGACGGTGCCGGTGACAGCGAGCAGGTCGCCGGTCGCGTGAACCAGATCCGCGCCGAGATCGAGAACTCGGACAGCGACTACGACCGCGAGAAGCTGCAGGAGCGCCTGGCGAAGCTCGCCGGCGGTGTTGCGGTCATCAAGGCCGGTGCCGCCACCGAGGTCGAGCTCAAGGAGCGCAAGCACCGCATCGAGGACGCCGTTCGCAACGCGAAGGCGGCCGTCGAGGAGGGCATCGTCGCCGGCGGCGGCGTGGCCCTGCTCCAGGCCTCCTCGGTCTTCGAGAAGCTCGAGGCCGACCTCGCGGGCGACGAGGCCACGGGCGCGAACATCGTGAAGCTGGCCCTTGAGGCCCCGCTGAAGCAGATCGCGATCAACGCCGGCCTCGAGGGCGGCGTCGTGGCGGAGAAGGTCCGCAACCTGCCCGTCGGCCACGGCCTCAACGCCGCGACCAACGAGTACGTCGACCTCATCGCCGAGGGCATCATCGACCCGGCGAAGGTCACGCGCTCCGCGCTGCAGAACGCCGCGTCGATCGCCGCGCTGTTCCTCACCACCGAGGCCGTCATCGCCGACAAGCCGGAGAAGGCGTCCGCGCCGGCCGGCGGCGGCATGCCGGGCGGTGACATGGACTTCTGATCCTCCGGGATCGGTGGTTCATCGCCGGACGCGTGAGCTGAACGCGCGAGCCGAACGCGAAGAACGAGGGCGGCACCCCCACCAGGGGGTGCCGCCCTCGGGCGTTTAACGGATCCTGGAAGTGCCCCTTCGTGAAGGGAACGGACCATGGTCACCCTCCTCACCACACCGGCCGACCGTGAGCTGGTCGTCACCCGCACCTTCGACGCCCCACCGGCCCGCGTCTGGGAGGCCTGGACGGTCCCCGAGCACGTGCGGGAGTGGTACGGGATGTCCGGGCTGACCACGACGGTCGTCGACATCGATCTGCGGGTGGGCGGTGCGTGGCGCTGGGGCCAGACCGCACCCGACGGGCAGGAGATCGTCTTCTCGGGCACGTACGAGGACATCGTCCCGGTGGAACGCCTCGACTACACGGAGACCTTCGAGCAGATGCCGGACGCCGAACCGGTCCGCGTCACCCTCACCTTCGACGCCACCCCCGACGGGGGAACCGCCCTGACCAGCACGTCCGTCTGGCCCTCGAACGAGATCAGGGACCAGGCGCTGGACGCGGGCATGGAGACGGGGGTGCGGGAGCAGTACGACCGGCTCGCGGAGCACCTGAAGACCATGTGACCCGGCGGCCTCTCACGTGACGCGGAGCAGTGCGTGCGCGATCGGCTCTCCGGTCCGACGGGCGCGCGCCAGGCCGGACTTCACCTCGGAGAGGGTCCGGGGGCGGTAACCCGGGCCCCCGCAGCAGGACTTGTGGAAGCGGATGCCGGCGTTCAGGACGACCGACAGCGCCCGCCAGCCGGAGACGTCCCGGCGGCGGGGCGGTGCGAAGGCCGATCCCGCGTGGATGAGGACGCGCGCGCAGCGCGGACACCGCCGCTCGCGCTCACGGTCGTACGGCTGCTTGTACGAGGCGCGGCACGGCAGACAGACGTACGAGGTCTTGGCGTGTCCCATGGGGGCAGGTTAGGGGGCGTGGCCCCGGTGCTGCTCGTGAATTACCGGCGGGGTGACCGGCGGTGGAGTCATCCCCCGTCCGGTCACGCGCGGCGGAAGAGGGCCGTCCAGAGGAAGGACTCGCCGAAGGCGGGGTAGTCGGCGGGTTCGTCGCGCATACGGCGGAGGTCGATCGCGGTCAGGCCGTTCGGGTTCGTGGCGTCCGCGAAGATCGTACGCAGCGACTCCTCGGTGTACGCGAGACCGCCCTCCAGGCGGCCCTTCCGGTAGAACTCGGCGTCCGACAGCTCCGAGCCCATGCCGCCCTCGCCGGCCGCGAACGCGGTGAGCGCGAAGTGCCCGCCGGGCGCGAGGGCGCGTTCCAGGAGCGCGAGGTAGCTGACGCGGCGGTGCGGGGGCAGGTGGTGGAAGCAGCCGGAGTCGTAGATCAGGTCGTACGGGCCGTCCGGTGCGGCGCCCTTGAAGGCGTCGCCGCAGATGAACCGGATGTTGCCGGCGCCCGCTTCTTCGGCCCGTTCCCCGGCCCAGGCGATGGCGGTCGGCGAGAGGTCGACGGCGTCCACGTCGTACCCGAGCGAGGCGAGGTACAGGGAGTTCCGTCCGGGTCCGCACCCGAGGTCGAGGGCCCGGCCGCCGGCCGGGAGCAGGCCCCGCTCGACGTACGACACCAGGTTCTCGTCGGGCTTCGCGACGAAGAACGGCACCGGCTTGTCCCGGTCGGCGTAGAACCCGTCCCACCAGTCGGCGCCACCGTCGGTCCAGCGGTCGGCGCCTGGGGCGAACAGTCCGTCGAGCAGGTTCAGGACGTCGTCGACGGTGCGGATGTCGCGGTCGGCCTCGTGCATGTGGAATCTCCCCTCCGAGTCCCTTAAGGATAGGGGGAGTTGAGGTAAAAGCCCAGGTCAGGGATAGTGTGCGGAGGTGCCGTGCGGGGCGTGGCGGGGCTGCGACCGGAGGGCGAGGGCTCGGGGGCGGGCGGAGTGTGTGGGCCGCCGGAGGAGGGCCTCCAGGGCCGGGAAGAGGCCTTCCGGGGCCCCGCCAGCGCAGGTTTCTGGCGCCTTGGATTCGAGTGGATGTACGATCCGGCTGCCGACAGGGGGGGTCCCGCCGGCCCCCGGCCGCCGCGGCTCTGACTCCGCCCTGCCATGTCGTGCCTGTCGTGCCTGTCGTGCCTGTCGCGCCCGTCATGCCTGTCGTGCCCGGCCTGCTCGCCCTCCCGCGTCGTACCCGCATGCCCACCCGTACGAGGGGACACGTACTTGTCCGTCCGAAGAGCCGTCGCGCTCGCACTGAGCGCGACCCTGGGCCTCACCGGCCTGACGGCCACCGCGACCGCATCCGCCGCCACCGCTGCCGCGTCCGACGCGCCGTACGAGGTGACGATCCCGGCGCCGGCCGATCCCGACGGGATGCTCTCCACGCTCCTCGTCGCGGCCGGCACCGGCGTCCAGCTGGTCCGCTCCGAAGAGGCCGCGTACACCTCCTGGCAGAGTCTCCAGGGAGGGCGGGTCGCCCACGGCCCGGGATGCTGGTCGGAGGACGCGGTCTTCCACGGCGACAGGGTCGCCTGCTTCTCCGCGATGGGAGACGAGGCGTCCGTCCACGACTTCGCGAGCGGCACCACCTTCACCCTGCCCCTCGCGTACGAGCACGTGTACCCCGCCGTCTCCGCCGACCGGCTGATCGCCGCCGACTCAGGGAGCGGGGGCGGTGCCGTCCTGCACCTGCTGGGCCACGGCCCGGACGCCCCCGCCGACCTGGAGGTGCTCGTCCCGGGCGCCGACGGGCCGCCCTCCCTCGTCGCCTACGACGACGCCGGTGCGCTCATCTCCTACGGCGGCGCCGCGTCCCCGCACACCGCCCTGATCGACTTCGCCACGGGCACGCTCACCGCTGTGCCCGAGCTGCCGTTCTCCACGTCCTCCCGCAGCGCGGTCCTCAGCGCCGACTGGATCGTCCAGTACGACGCCACCGGCACCGACCAGGCGTTCGTCGTCTCCCGCACGGACCACGGCGACACGGGCCGGACGGTGAAGCTGCCGAACGACCGGGACGACACCGACGCGCGGCTCGGCGTCGTCGGCGACTGGATCGTCGGCCGCTACGACGGGCCGTCGGACCCCTGGGAGTTCGCGTACTTCCCCGTCGTCGCCACGCCGATCGCCGGGGGTACCACGCGTGACCTCGGCATCGTCGCCCAGAAGGGCGAACCGGTGGAGACCGGAACGGACGGCGCCCTGTACGCCCTGGGCGGCACCGACCCCGCTCACTGGGGTGTACGGCGCATCGCCCCGGGCGCCGACGGCGCCCCTGTCACCTCCCAGGTCCTGGCCGCTCCCGCGACCGTCCCGTACGCCGCGGTGACCATGGCCAACGGCCGCGTGGTGACGGAGACGCGGACCGAGACCCACACCCTCCGCGGATTCGGCCTGTCCCTCGCCGGAGCGCCCACGGCGGCGCCGTCCTGGACCTGCGACGCGCTGTCCGGCACGGCGCCGAACTGCCCGTCGCTCCTCAAGTCGACCGGCACCGGGAAGTGGTGGCACGACACCGGCGACGGCCGGCTGGTCATCCTGGAAGAGGCGAACGGCACGCCGTCCGGCGCGACGACGTCGTGCACCGACTGCATCGTCAAGGCACACGTGACCGCGCCCGGATCCGCGGGAACCACGCGCACGGTCACGCTCGCCCACACGGGCAAGCTCCAGGTGGACTTCGTCGACAGCGTCTCCGGTCGCTACGTGCACTTCCGTGGCAGCACGACCGCCGGGGTGCGCTCGATCGTCGCCGACATCGAGACGGGGAAGATCCTCCGGAACTCCGCCGCCACCTCCCGGCAGGCCCTGTGGGGCAACCTGCTCTGGACCGCGTCCGCTACGGACGACACCGTCTCCGCGATCGACCTGCGGACGGGCGCGAACGTCGAGACCCACGACCTCGGGACCGGCTGCCGGTCGTCCCGCCTGGAGGTCGTCGGCAAGTGGATCTACTCGCTCTGCTCGTCGGACTCGTCGGCCGCGGTGGTGTACGACCGCGAGAGGAAGGTCGCGGTCAAGGTCCGGGTGGACCGGAACAGCGAGTCCCATCTGGGCGAGGGATTCCTCGTCACGCCCTACTACGGCGCCTACGGATACACCCTGATGGCGACCGACGTCCGCTCCGGTGAGGCGGTGGACCGCTTCCTCGGCTACCTCGCGCGCGCCAACGTCTCGTACCCGGACCAGGTCTGGGCGGTCGACCGCTTCGGCGGGGCCGTCGCCTTCGTCGACTCGCTGCGGAAGATCCACGTCGTCGGCCTCGGCGGGGTCACCGGCCGCCTGGCCGTCCTCGACTCCGACACCCCCGCGGTCAACCTCAAGTCGGCTTCTTGGAAGCCGCGTTGGTGGCTGTCCAAGCCCGCCGCCTCCTGGTCCCTGACCCTCAGGCACAAGGCGACCGGCAAGGTCGTGCGCAGCCTGAGCGGAGGCGAGGCGCGCGGTCTCGTGGCTCCTTCGTGGGACGGGAAGGACGCGGCTGGGAAGCTGGTCGCGAACGGTGCCTACACGTGGGCGCTCACCGCGAAGGCCGCCGACGGTCAGGGTCTGGATCTCGCGGTGTCCGGTGCGGTCTCGGTGAGTGGTGGCGCTGCGGTGTGGCGTGACATGGCCGGGGACGACGGTTTCGGGGATCTGCTGGTGATGGACACGGCTGGGCTGGTGTCGCTGTACCGGGGGACTGGTACGGGTGCGGTGTCGGCGCGGATCGCGGGTACGGGGTCGAAGTTCGCGACGTCGTCGGTGTTCGTGCCGGTGGGCGATCTGAACGGTGACCGGTGTGCGGATGTGTATGTCCGTGTCGGTGATCAGCTGCGCGCGTACCGGCCGGGTTGCGGGAAGGTGGTTTCTGCTTCTTCGCCGTACACGTTGGTGGGTTCGGGTTGGGGTCAGTACGACGTGCTGACGTCGCCGGGTGATGTGAACGGGGATGGGTTCGCGGATCTGGTGGTGCGGCAGGCGTCGACGGGTGACATGTACTTCTACGGGGGTACGGCTGATCATCGGGTGAAGTCGCGGGTGCGGATCGGCACGAACTGGAAGTTGTACAAGAAGCTGGTCGGTGCCGGTGACCTGAACGGTGACGGGCGGGGTGACCTGCTGGGTGTCGACGCGGCGGGTGTGCTGTGGCGGTATTACGGCACGGCGACCGGTGGTGTGTCGGCGCGGGTGCAGGTCGGCGGCGGCTGGGGGGTGTATACGTCACTGGTCGGTGTGGGTGACCTGTCGGGCGATGGTCGTACGGATCTGGTGGCGCGTGACGCGGCTGGGAAGCTGTGGCGTTACAGCGGTACCGGGACCGGCCTGTACGGTGCGCGTGTGACCATCGGTACGAGCGGCTGGCACACGTTCAAGGGCCTGTACTGAGCACCTGAGCACCTGAGTGAGTGATCGAGGGCCCGGCCGTCCCACGGCCGGGCCCTCAGTCGCTCCCCGGCTTACGGGGCCAGCAGGCCCGCGTCCTGGCCCGAGCGGCGCAGAGCGTCCGCGACGAAGCCGTTCGCCTTCAGCTCCTCGACCGTGTCGCGGAGGAACGCGAGGGTCTCGGGCGCCCGGCCGACCGTCGTCCCGACGGCCTGCCGGATCTCCATGAACCGCCCCTCGATCAGCCGCACGTCCGGGTGCGCATCGGCGTACGCGGTGAGCGGCTGCCGGATCCCCGCGCCCACCTCAAGACCCTCGGCCCGGAACGTGTCGACGCCCTCGCCCCCGCGCACGACGGTCGCATGGGCGAGGGTCCTCGACAGGAACAGGTCGTACGCCGAACCCTTCTTGACCCCGATCCGCACGCCGGGCGCGTCCACGTCCTCCACGGTGGTGTACGCCGAGCCGCGCGCCACGACGTACACGCCCTCGATGACGACGTACGGGGCCGTGAACGCCACCTCCGCCTCCCGTGCCGGATCCACGGCCAGGAAGCAGAGGTCGGCCCGGCCGTCCGCCATCGCCTCGTAGGACTTCCGCGCCGCGTCGAAGCAGAGCAGCTCCACGGGGAGCCCGAGGCGCGCCCCGATCTCCCGCGCCAGGTCCACGGTGACTCCCGACGGCGCCTCGGGGGTGCCTTGCGCGAGTACGGGATTGCCGAGGTTGACGGAGGCCCGGAGGGTTCCGGTGGGCGCGAGGTCGGCGGCGATGGCGGGGTTCGGGGAGGCCGGGGTGGTCGTCATGGGGGTGGAGTCTAGGCAGGCTTGGCGGCGGAAGCGGCGGCGTCCTGGTGGACGCGGTCGAGGAGGGCCAGCTCGTCCGGGGTGAGGCGGAGGTCGCCGGCGGCGATGTTGGCGGCGAGGTGCTCGGGGTTGCCGGTGCCGGGGATCGCGAGGAGGTGGGGGCCCTGGTGGAGGGTCCAGGCGATGCGGATCTGGGCGGAGGTGGCGTCGTGGGCCCGGGCGACGGCGAGGACCTCTTCGGACTCCGGGGCGGTGGCTCCGGTCTCGCGGCCGGCGGCGGCGATCGCGTAGAAGGGGACGAAGGCGATGCCCTGTTCGCCGCAGAGGCGGACGAAATCCGCGTACTCGGGGCGGACGCCGATCCCGTACATGTTCTGCACACAGACGACGGGGGCGATGGCCTGGGCCTCGGCGAGATGGGCGGGAGTGATGTTGGAGAGGCCGAGGTGGCGGATGAGGCCCGCGTCGCGGAGTTCGGCGAGGGCGCCGAAACGCTCGGCGATCGAGTCCTCGCCGAGGACGCGGAGGTTGACGACGTCGAGGTGGTCGCGGCCGAGCTGGCGCAGGTTCTCCTCGACCTGGGCGCGCAGGGCGGCCGGGGTGCGGGCGTGCTCGCTCCACTCGCCGGAGGCGTCGCGGGCGGGGCCGACCTTGGTGGCGATGACGAGGTCGTCGGGGTAGGGGCCGCCGAGGGCGCTGTTGATCAGCTCGTTCGCGGAGCGGAGGGAGGAGAAGTAGAAGGCGGCCGTGTCGATGTGGTTCACGCCGAGCTCGACGGCCTTGCGGAGAACGGCTATCGCGCGGTCGCGCTCCATCGGGACGGCGTCCGGAATGAGGGCCGGGCCGTACTGGGGAAGGCGCATGGCGCCGAAGCCGAGGCGGTTGACGGTGAGGTCACCGCCGAGGGTCCAAGTGCTGGGGGTGGTGGTAGTCATGCCCGGGATGATCTCCCGGGGGCGGGGGTGGCGTCACGTTGAGGGGGGTCTCCTCGGCGCTGGGGGCGGGCCAGAAGCCCGCCAGACACCGCCACCCCCCGTACCAAGGAGACCTCGCACGAACACCCCTCCCCCCTCCGGGGGTTGGCCCCACCCCCGAAGCGCCTGGCTGCCGGATGGGGGGCGCGGTGTCGGTCCGCGAGGCTGTGCGCATGACAACGAACCGTGGCCGTCGGCCCCTGCTCCTCGCCCTCTCCCTCTCCGCCGCCGTCGTCGCCGGCGTCGCCCTCACCGGTGGCGCTGTCGCTCCCGCCGCTGCGGCCGGGCTCGGTTGGGGCGACTGTGACCTCGCCCTGAAGCCGCTTCCGGGGCAGCGCTGTGCCCTGCTCTCCGTACCCCTCGACTACGCCGATCCCGACGGGCCTCAGATCGAACTCGCCGTCTCCCGCCTTCCCTCCGCCCGGCCCGAGGCGCGGCGCGGGACGCTCATGGTCATTCCCGGTGGGCCCGGCAGTTCCGGTGTGCAGCGGCTCGCGCAGAAGGGCGCCGCCCTCTCGGCCGAGATGGACGGTGCCTACGACCTCGTCGCCTTCGACCCCCGTGGCGTCGGCGGTTCCGCCAAGGCCCGGTGCGGGCTCGCCGACGCCGACCGGTGGATGGTCACCCTGCGGTCCTGGCCCGGCGCCGACGGCCGCATCGACGACAACGTCGCCCGGTCCCGGCGGATCGCCGAGGCCTGCGCCCGTAACGGTGGCCCCATGCTCCGCAGCCTCACCACCGCCAACCAGGTGCGCGACCTCGACCGGCTGCGGCAGGCGCTCGGCGAGCGCAAGCTCTCGGCGTGGAGCGTCTCCTACGGGACGTACGTCGCCGCCGCCTACGCCGAGAAGTTCCCCGGGCGGACCGACCGCTGGGTCCTCGACAGCAGCAACGACCCCGACCCGAAGCGTGTCGCCCGGGGCTGGCTGGAGGGCATGGCCCAGGGCGCCGACGACCGCTTCCCCGACTTCGCCGCGTGGGCCTCCCACCCCGACCGCGCCGACGACGGGCTGCGGCTCGCCGAACGCGCCGGTGACGTGCGTCCGTTGGTGCTCGACCTCGCCGCTCGTCTCGACCGGGAGCCGCGCGCGTCCGCGACGCCCGGCGTGCCGCTGACCGGGGCCATGCTGCTCCAGGCCCTTCAGCAGGCCCTCTACTCCGATGCTTCCTTCCCGGCCTTCGCGCGGCTCGTGACCGAGGCCCTCGCCCCGGCGGGCGATCCCGTGCTGCCGCGCGAACTCTCGGGCGCCATGCCCGATGACGTCGCCGCCATCACCGTCGGCGTGATCTGCAACGACGTCGACTGGCCCCGGTCGTCCATGCGGACCTTCGAGCGAAGCGTCGCCGCCGACCGGGAGCGTCATCCGCTGACGGCGGGCCTGCCGGTGAACGTCACGCCCTGCGCGTACTGGAAGGGCGGTGCGGTGGAGAAGCCCGTGCGCGTCACCGACCGGGGGCCCTCCAACATCCTCATGATCCAGAACCTGCGTGACCCGTCGACTCCGTATGCCAACGGGCTGCGCATGCGCGAGGCGCTCGGCGAGCGGGCGCGGCTCGTCTCCGTCGACCACGGCGGGCACGGGGTCTACCTGGGGAACGGGAACGCGTGCGGGGACCGGGCGGTGACCCGTTTCCTGACCGAGGGCGTGCGGCCGGCCGAGGACGTTCTCTGCCGTTGACGGCCAGAGGGGTGGTTACGCGGTGGGCTCGGTCGCGTGCAGTGTCGCGTGCAGAGCCGCGCGCAGGTGGCCCTGGGAGGCGGTCAGCCGTTCGGCGGCCGTGGGGGCGTCGACGTCGGCGAGGATCATGAGGATCGCGTTCTTCACCTCGCCGTCGGCGGCGGCGAGGGCGGCCTCGATCTGCTCGTCGGGGGCGCCGGTGGCAAGGGCGACGATCCGCCGCGAGCGGGCCTGGAGCTTGTCGTTGGAGGCGCGGACGTCGACCATCAGGTTTCCGTAGGTCTTGCCGAGCCGGATCATCGTGATCGTCGAGATCATGTTGAGGACGAGCTTCTGGGCGGTGCCCGCCTTGAGCCGGGTCGATCCGGTGAGCAGCTCGGGGCCCGGGACGACCTCGATGCCGTGTTCGGCGGCTGCGGCGAGGGCGCTGTCGGCGTTGCAGGACAGACCGATGGTGAGGGCGCCGAGGGTGCGGGCGTGCTCGACGGCGCCGATGGCGTACGGGGTGCGGCCGGAGGCGGAGATGCCGACGACGGTGTCGTCGGCGGTGACGCCGAGCGCGGTCAGGTCCTCGGCGGCGAGTTCCTTCGAGTCCTCGGCGCCCTCGACGGCCTTGACCATGGCGGAGGGGCCGCCCGCGATGAGGCCGACGACCTGGGACGGGTCGGTGTTGAACGTGGGCGGGCACTCGCTGGCGTCGAGGACGCCGAGGCGGCCCGCGGTGCCGGCGCCGAGGTAGATGAGCCGTCCGCCGCGGGCCATGCGTGCGGCGGTGGCGTCGATGGCGGCGGCGATGGCGGGGAGCTGCCGGGCGACGGCGGCGGGGACGGTCTGGTCCTCGCCGTTCATGAGCGCGGCGATCTCGGCGGTCGGCAGCTGGTCGATCTCGGCGAGTTCGGGGCGGAACGCCTCGGTGGTGAGGGTGGCGAGCTGGGCGCGGAGTTCGGAGTAGGTAGCAGACACGTGCGGCTCTTTCGATGCGGTGGTCGGCGCTGCGGGTGCCGTGGTCGGTGTCGTCGGTGCGGTGCGGTGCGGTGCGGTGCGGTGGGTGGCGTGGTCGGTGCGGTGGCGTTCGTCAGCGGGTGCGGGGTGAGTGGCGGTGGGCGAGGGCTTCGTACGAGGCGGCGAGGGCGGGAGCAGCCGTCTCGTACGTGCGCTGGGTGACGCAGGTGAACAGGCAGTCCACGACCAGGAGTTGACTGGTACGGGACGACATGGCCGCGGGTCTCAGTTCGCTCTCGCGGGCCGTGGACGTGGTGAGGATGTGGTCGGCGTACTGCGTGACGGGCCCGTCCGGGCGGCCGGTGATCGCGACCGTGGTGGCGCCGTGGTCGAAGGCGACCCGCAGGGGTTCTATGACGTCGCCGGTGGAGCCGGAGTGGGTGATGGCGATGGCGACGTCGCCGGAGCGGAGCTGCACGGCGTTGGTGACGGCGAGGTGCGGGTCGCTGTGGGCGTGCGCGATGAGGCCGATGCGGAGGAGTTTCTGGCCGAGGTCCTGGGCGACGAGTCCGGACGCGCCGATGCCGTAGATGTCGATGCGGCGAGCGGTGGCGAGGGCGGCGACGGCGGCGCCGAGCTGCACGGTGTCGAGTCCGGCGGCGGTGTCGGCGAGGGTCTGCTGTTCGTCGTAGGCGAGCTTGGCGACGACGTCGGCGATCGGGTCGTCGACCGCGATGTCGGCGGTGACGGCGGGCGCGCGGCCGGACTGCTGCTGGGCGGCGAGCCCGGCGAGGGCGAGGCGCAGGTCGCGGTAGCCGGGGTAGCCGAGGAGGCGGGCGGTGCGGACGACGGTCGCCTCGCTGGTGCCGGTGAGTTCGGCGAGGCCGGTGACCGTGAGCGCGGCGCAGCCGGCCGGGTCTCCGGCGACGGCCTCGGCGACCCGTTGCATGGAGCGGGTCATGGACGGCGCGAGGGTCCGTACCTTGGCCGCGAGGGCGGCGGGCGCGGGCGGCGCCCCGCTCGTGAAACTTTCCTTCACATCATTGGTCACCTTTGAAAGATACTTTCGGCGGTGCGGGGGCGACAAGACCCCGTGGGTCCCGGATCGGGCTCGGACCCCCGCCTTGTCTCGTGTGGTGGGCACGCGGCGGGTGACAATGAGTCCATGGACGACATCGACCCCGTAGAGCAGGCGCTGCACGCCGCTCGCGCGCTGGTACTGGCCGACCTCGCGGCCCGAGAGGTGGCCGCCGCCGAGGTCGTGTCGATGGTGGAGGACGCGGTGACCCACCGGCGCTGGTGGGTCGAGCAGTGGCCCGAGGGCGTGACGTACGTGGCCGGTCTCGTCGCCCAGGACGTCCAGGACGCCCTGCTCGAACGGTACGGCCGCTGGCCGATCTGCCCGGTCTGCGCCTCGGGGGACCCACACGCCCTCGACGTCGAACCGGAGCTGGGCCCGGACCCGCACTGGGTCTGCGGCAAGCAGGGCGTGGTGGTCGCGCCGGTGGGCGGTCTGACGTGACCCTCCACATCGACCTGGCGGGGAGTCCGACGTGACCCTCTACATCGACCCGCCGACCTGGCCGGGCCACGGCCGCATGTGGTCGCACCTGGTCAGCGACGTCTCCTTCGAGGAGCTGCACGCCTTCGCCGCCTCGATCGGCGCCCCGCCCCGCGCCTTCGAGCGCGACCACTACGACATCCCGTCCGACCGGTACGCGGACGCTGTGGCGGGCGGCGCGGTCGAGGTCGGCTCGAAGGAACTGCTCCGCCGCCTCACGGACGCGGGCCTCCGGCGCCCGAAGAGCCGGCCGGTTGCCTGAGCCCTCGCGCCGGATTCCTCGCACCGGATTCCTGGTGCCTGGTGGCGCGCGGGGTTTCGTACGGCTGTGCGATCCGGCTGCCGACAGGTGGGGGCATCGGGCCGGCCCGCGACCCCGGCATGTGCGCGTACTCCGTGCCTTGCCTGCGCGCCCTCGCTGTCGTTTCCGACACCAAGCACGTGCACGGTGGCCTCGGCAGTTCAAGGGCTTGTACTGAGCACCTGAGTGAGTGCGTCAAGGAGGGCCCGGCCGTCCCACGGCCGGGCCCTCAGTCGTTCCCGGAGCGGGATCGGGCCGTTCAGGCGAGGCGGGCGGCGATCGTGCGTGCGCAGGCCAGGGACTCGGTGTGGGTGGTGTCGATCGTGAGGTCGTACTCGACACCCTCGTGGACGATCCGGGCCTGCTGGGCGGCCATGCCGGGCGTGCGGTCGCCCCGGGCGATCTCGCGGCCCGCCGCCACCGTGGGGTCGCAGTGGACGCCGACCCACAGGGTGGGCAGGTCGCCGAGTGTCTCGCGCCAGCGGGTCTGGGAGGCGCCGCCACCCAGGAAGACGTCGTCGATGATGATCCGGGCGCCCGCGCGGGCCATCGTCACCACGCCCTGAGCCCAGGCCGCCTCCAGGGTCCGGAAGTCCTCGCCGACGCTGACCCCGCCGTCCGCGTCGATCACGATCCCGCCGTCCGCGTCCCGCATCCTCGCCGGCAGGGCGTCGACGAACGAGTCGCAGCCGAACGTCAGCCACGGGTCGGGCAGTACGGACTGCAGGCACCGTACGATGCCGGACTTTCCCGAGCTGGAGGCGCCGTTGAGGATGATCATCCGAGTCGTCACCGCGCCACAGTAGGGCGGTGACGGCCCCGGGTAAACGGAGTTTCAGCGGGCCGACGACATGGTCGCCTGCTCCACCGGCGAGCCGGACGTCACCACGCGCGACGGCGACCTGTGCAGCTTCAGGGCCACCGCCGCCGTCGCCAGGCCCGCCGCCGTCATCGCCGCGCCCGCCCACGCCGTGGAGGCGAAGCCGAGGTCGGCGTCGATGACGGTGCCGCCGAGCCAGGGGCCGCCCGTGTTGCCGAGGTTGAAGGCGGCGGTGGTGGTGGCGCCGGCGAGGGTGGGGGCGGCGCCCGCGACGTTGAACATGCGGGCGTTGAGGGCCGGGGCGGTGTAGAAGGCGGAGACGCCGAGGAGGAACGTCAGGACGATCGTCGCGGTCGGGCTGGTCGCGAAGAGGGCCAGGGCGACCAGGAAGACGGTGGACGCGGCGATGCCGGTGAGCATCACGCCGAAGAGGTGGGCGTCGGCGACCCGGCCGCCGATCGTCGTACCGACGACCGCGCCGATGCCGAAGAGCCCCAGGACGCCGGAGACCCACTTCTCGTCGAGGCCGGAGACGTCGGTGAGCAGCGGGGCGAGGTAGGAGAAGGCGCAGAAGACGCCGCCTGCCGCGAGTGCGGTGACGACGACGGAGAGGAGGACCTGGCGGTCGCGGTAGATGGCCAGTTCCCGCTTGAGGCGGGGCTTCTCCTGGGGGAGGGGGATGCGGGGGATGCGGGTCACCACGCCCACGAGCGCGAGGGCGGAGGCCGCGCCGACGGCCCAGAACGCGGAGCGCCAGCCGAGGTGCTCGCCGAGGAAAGCGCCCGCCGGGACGCCGAGGACGTTCGCGATGGACAGGCCGCCGATCATGACCGCCATGGCGCGGGCACGCGAACCGACCGGGACCATGGCGATGGCGACGGCGGCGCCGACCGCCCAGAAGCCGGCGCAGGCGAGGGCGCTCACGATGCGCGAGGCGAAGAGGACGGCGTAGTTCGGGGCGAGCGCGCCCGCTATCTGGCCGAGCCCGAAGACGGTGATGAGGGCGATCAGGGTCGTCTTGCGGGGGAGCCGGAGCGTCGCCACCGCGAGCAGGGGGGCGCCGATGACCATGCCGATCGCGAAGGCCGAGATGAGGAGGCCGGCGCGGGGGATGGAGACGTTCATGTCGTCCGCGATGGGCTGCAGCAGCCCGGACAGCATGAACTCGCTCGTGCCGAGTGCGAAGACGGAGAGCCCCAGGATGTAGACGGCCAGCGGCATGCGGGCGCCGGCGGCGAGCGGCCCGGTGGCTGACGCGGCGCGCCCGGTCCCGGGGGTCGAGGGCTTGCCGGGCTGGGCGGGCTCGGTGGGCTGGGCGGGCTCGGCGGAGGGAGACGGCATGACATGCGTCAACCTGTGGTTCGTTCCTGTCATTCCGTGATGCGGGGATTTCTCGCGATACGAGACGCCGATGGCACCGTCTCCGCCCGTGCCGTGTCTCAGCCCATGCCGCGCGGCGCCGTCAGCTCCTTCAGTTCCCTCCCCATGTTCTCCCGTGCCTTCTCCTCCCACGCCGCCGCCCCGTACGGGGTGTGGAAGAGCCGGGGGAGGGAGAGCAGCTGGCGGAGGACGGTGGCGCGGCCCTCGCGGAAGGCGTCCTCGGGGACGAAGGCGTACTCCTCGCGAATCGCCTCCGTATACCCCCTGTAGGTATCGGGGGCGGTGGCGAGGATGGCGAGGTCGGCGTCGCAGAGGGTATCGCCGTTCAGGTCGCCGGCCTCGGGTTCGTGGGTGACGGTGAGGCGGACCAGGCGGGCCACCTCCGCGACCTCGTGCGGGGTGAGCCCCGCCTCGGTGAGGGCTCTTTCGGCCAGGACCGCCGAGCGTTCCTCGTTCTCCGAGCGGTCCGGGCGGTAGACCGCGTCATGGAACCAGGCGGCCAGTCGTACGAGCTCCAACTCGCCGCCCTCGCCGCCCTGGTCGGCCAGTTCGTCGATGCGGTCGAGAACCGCCCGCAGGTGGTCGACCGTGTGGTAGCGGCGCTGGGGCTCGGCCCAGCGGGACAGCAGGTTCCGGCCGTACGGGGCGGGGTCGGGGCCCTCGTGGCCGGAGCGGGCGGCGAGCAGGGTGGCGTTCCAGCGCTGGAGGAGTGCGGGGTCCTGGTCTGCGGTCATGGGGGCATTCTGCCCGGCGGGTGGGGCGGAAGGGGCACTTCCGTCGGGGGCCTCGCCGGGCGTCTCGCCGGGTGTCCCACGGGGCCTCGCGCCGCCCGTGACTGCGCCCTCACCTCGCCCTTACATACCCCCCACGGGTATGCTACGGTGCACCGCACAGGTACCCCCTAGGGGTATGCCCCGGGTTCGTCTCGGGGTTCGTCGCGAGCGAAGGGTCAGGGCAATGTCAACCGTCAATCCCCGGCGCTGGTGGGCACTTGTCGTGCTCGCCGCCGCACAGTTCATGGTCATCATGGACACCTCGATCATCGGAGTCGCACTCCCCGAGATGCAGAAGGACCTGGGCTTCTCGCAGAGCGAGCTCCAGTGGATCTTCAACGCCTACGTGATCGTCTTCGGCGGTCTGCTGCTCCTCGGCGGACGCCTCTCCGACCTCGTCGGAGCCCGCAAGATCTTCGTCTCCGGCTGGGCCGTCATGATCGCCGGTTCCGTCGTGGCCGCCGCCGCGCAGACCGCCTGGGTCGAGATCGTGGGCCGCGCCGTCCAGGGCGTCGGCGGTGCGCTCATCGCGCCCTCCGCCATGACCCTGCTCATGATGCTCTTCATGCACGACCCGAAGGAGCTCGGCAAGGCGATGGCGCTCTATGGCGCCGCCGCCCCCGCCGGCGGAACCGCGGGCGTCTTCCTCGGCGGTGTCTTCACCGAGTGGATGAGCTGGCAGTGGGTCTTCATCATCTACATCCCGATCGGCCTCGCCACCCTCGCCGCCACCAAGCTGCTCCCGAACGTCGAGTCCCGCCGCGGCTCCGTCGACATCCTCGGCGCCGTCGCCGTCACCGCCGGCCTCGCGCTCGCCGTCTTCGCCGTGGTCCGCGCCCCCGAGGTCGGCTGGGGCTCCACCGGCACGATCCTCCAGCTGATCGGCGCCGCCGTCCTCCTCGGCCTCTTCCTCGTGATCCAGAAGAGCATCAGCGAGCCGCTCATGCCGCTCAGCGTCTGGCGGGTCCCGCGCCTCGGCTCCGCCAACCTGGCCATGACGCTGCTCGGTGCCGCCTGGATCCCGATGTGGTACTTCCTCAACCTGTACCTGCAGCAGGTCCTCGGCTTCGGCGCCTTCGAGTCCGGTGCCGCGCTGCTCCCGATGACCGTGCTCCTCATGATCTTCATGACGGCCATCACCTCCCGGCTGATGATGAAGGTCGGCGCCAAGCCGCTCATCGCGGGCGGTCTGCTCGTCCTCGCCGCCGGCCTGGTCTGGCTCGCCGCCGTCCCGCCGACCGGCAGCTTCCTCGTCGACGTCCTGCCGGCCTCGCTCGTCGCCGCGCTCGGCATGTCCCTCGCCTACATCCCGGCGATGATCGCCGCCATGTCCGGTGCCCCGCAGGAGCAGGCCGGTCTCGCGTCCGGCATCGTCAACACCACGTACAACGTGGGCTCCGCCCTCGGTCTCGCCGCGCTGACCGCCGTCGCCATGTCCCAGGGCGCCGACCAGCTCGGCAACCTGCCGAAGCTGACGGACGGGTTCTCGGCCGCCTTCATCGGCGCCGCCGTCGTCGCCGCCCTCGGCGGTGTGATCACCCTGCTCGTCATGAAGAGCGACAAGGCGGTCGCCGCCGAGGCCCCCGCCCCGGCGCCGCAGGGCGACAAGGTCGACGCCTGAACCGCCCCGAAGGGGCCGCCCGATGTCCGTCGCCGGACGTCGGGCGGCCCCTTTTTCGTATCAGGCTTCGTATCAGGTGCCGTATCAGGGAAGGAAAGTCATGGAACTGAACACCCGTGCCGTGCACGTGTTCAACGAGCCGTTCCAGGGAGGTAGTTGGCCGCTCTCCGTGCCCCTCGTGCAGTCCTCCGCCTTCGCCTTCGACTCCGCCGCCGAACTCGCCGAGGCCATGGCGGGGCCCGACGGGCAGTACGTCTACAGCCGCCGAGGCAACCCGACCGTACGGGCCCTCGAACAGACCCTCGTCGGGCTCGAACAGGGCGCCGGCGCCCTCGCCTTCGCCTCGGGCATGGGGGCCATCAGCGGGGTGCTGCTCGCCCTCCTGCGCCCCGGCGACCGGGTGGTGGCCCAGCGCTGCCTGTACGGGGGCAGTCACGCCGTCCTGTCGGACCTGGCCGAGCGGTACGGGATCGAGGTCGTACGGATATCGGGCGACGACCCGGCCGAGGTCGAGGCCGCCGCCGTGCACCCCGCGACCCGGCTCCTGCTCCTGGAGACCATAGCCAACCCCACCGGCCAGGTGCCCGACCTGCCGGGGCTGCTCGCCGCCGCCCGCGCGCTCGGGGTGACGAGCGTCGTCGACAACTCGCTCGCCTCGCCCGTCCTCTGCCGCCCCCTCGAACTCGGCGCCGACATCGTCGTCCACTCGACCACCAAGTACCTCTCCGGGCACTCGGACGTCCTCGGCGGCGCCGCGGTGTTCGCGGACGACGAGCTGCGCCGCCGCGTCTGGCCCCGCACGGTCGAACTGGGTGCCTGCGCCGACCCGTTCGCGGCCTGGCTGACGCTGCGCGGCATCGCCACGCTGCCGCTGCGGATGCGGGAGCACTGCGCCAACGCCGCCGCCCTCGCCGAGCGGCTCGAAGGCCACGCGGGCGTCACGGCCGTCCACTATCCCTGGCTCGAGGGCCACCCCTCGTACGGCATGGCCCGGAAGGTGCTGTCGGGCGGCGGCGGGCTGCTCTCCTTCGAGCTGGCGGGCGGCCGGGAGGCCGGCCGGGACTTCATCGAGCGCGTACGGGTGGCCCGGCTCGCGCTCTCCCTCGGCGGGGTGGAGACGCTCGTGACGCATCCGGCGTCCACCTCCCACCGGGAGCTGGACGGGGCGGCGCTCGCCGCCGCCGGGATCGCTCCGGGGCTCGTACGGATGTCCGTCGGCATCGAGGACGTCGAGGACCTCTGGCGTGATGCCGAACAGGCCCTCGCCCGAAGGCAGTCCACGCTTCTTTTGGGTTGACAAAATAAATGGCTGGTTCGTAGATTGGGTGCTGCCAGGGAAACACCACTCCTAGGTCAAGGGGGGCGCGCGATGCGCTACTTCGAGGACTTCCGGCCCGGCGACGTCCACGAGCTGGGCACCGTCACCGTCACGACGGAGGAGGTGCTGGAGTTCGGCAGGCGCTTCGACCCGCAGCCCTTCCACACGGACCCCGCGCGCGCGGAGCAGTCACAGTTCCGCGGCCTGATCGCGAGCGGGTTCCACACCCAGGCGATATTCATGCGCCGCTACGTCGACGGACTGCTCGCCTACAGCGCCTGTATGGGCTCGCCCGGCATCGACGAGGTCCGCTACCTGCGGCCCGTCCGCCCGGGAGACGTCCTCACCGCGCGCGTCGAGATCCTCGGATCCACCCCGTCGCCGTTCAATCCCGCCACCGGCACCGTCAAACCGCGGTGCACGCTCGTGGCCGCAGACGGGACGGCCGTGTTCAGCATGATCCTGCACAGCATCTTCCGCCGGCGCCCCGCCGACTCCGAGGCCGACCATCTGTCGTCGATGCCCGCGGCCGAGGACCCCGTCGCGTGCGCGCGACCGGCCAAGACCTGTGTCCCGGTCATGAGCGCCTGACGGAACCGTCCTTCCGTCAGGCCCTGAACACGGCCGTCCGAAACACCGGACATCACCGGAAACCAAACCGAAGGGGGACCTCCTGTGGAGGCCGTATCCCGCACCGCCCAGTGGACCGCCGCCGCGCGCGCCCTGGAGACCGAGCGCGAGGACCGGCTGTTCGCCGATCCCTACGCGCGCACCGTCGCCGACGAGATCGGCTTCGAGCTGCTCGACCGCTACGACGGCGGCGGCATCGTGCCGTTCCTCGCCATCCGCACCACCTACCTCGACCGGGCGATCGTCCGGGCCGTGGAGGAGCGGGGCATCCGCCAGGTCGTCTTCCTCGCCGCCGGCATGGACACCCGCTTCTTCCGGCTGCCCTGGCCCGACGGCGTCACCGTCTACGAGCTCGACCGCCCGGCCCTCCTGGAGGCCAAGGCCGAGATGCTGAAGGACGAGCCGCAGCCCGCCGGCCGCACCCGGACCACCGTCCCCGTCGACCTGACCGAGGAGTGGACCGGCCCCCTCAAGGAGGCGGGCTGGAAGAGCGAGGAGCCCGTCCTGTGGGTCGTCGAGGGCCTGCTGTTCTTCCTGCCCGAGCAGGCCGTGCGGACCCTGATCTCCACGCTCTCCGCGCACGCCGCCCCCGGCTCCGTGCTGCTCGGCGACGTCATCTCGAAGTCCGCCCTGGAGAACCCGCTCGCCCGCACCTTCATGAGCGCGCTCAAGGAGGACGGCAACCCGTGGCTCTTCGGCACGGAGGAGCCCGAGGCGCTGCTCGCCGACTGCGGCTGGGACGTACGGGAGGTCAGGCAGCCCGGTGAACCGGGCGCCGACTTCGACCGCTGGCCCTACCCGGTGCCGGCCCGCGACGTCCCCCGCGTGCCCCGCTCGTTCCTCTTCACCTGCGACCTGCCGGGTGCGACCGGTGTCGACTCGGGGGTGGCCGCATGACCGCCCGCCGGGGGTCCGGGGGGCGTCCCCCGGGTCAGCGCAGTACGTGCGACCTGCCCACCCATCGACAGGAGGCGGCGGCATGAGCGCCCACGACTTCCACCAGAGGGTCATCACAGACGCGGGCGCGGCCGTCCGCGGCCTGACCGTCGCCCTCGGCGAGCGCCTCGGCCTGTACAAGGCGCTCGCGGCCGAAGGACCCCTGACCGCCGCGCAGCTCGCCGGGAAGACCGGCACCAGCGAGCGGTACATCGAGGAGTGGCTGCACGCCCAGCTCTCCGCCGGGTACGTGGAGCGGCACCCCAGCTCCCTCACGTACACGCTCCCCGCCGACCACGTCGAGGTGCTCGCCGACCCCAAGGCCGTCACGTACGCCGCCGGGTTCTTCACCGCCCTCAAGGCGCTGTACGCCACCGAGGACCTGCTCGTCGACGCGTACCGCACCGGTGACGGCGTCGGCTGGGCCGAGCACGACGCGGCCCTCGACACCGGCATGGGTTCCTTCTTCCAGCCGACGTACGAGCACAAGCTCGTCCCCGACTGGCTGCCCGCCCTCCACCAGGTCACCGACAAGCTCGCCGCCGGCGGCACCGTCGCCGACGTCGGCTGCGGTGTCGGCCACACCACCCTCCTCATCGCCAAGGCCTTCCCGCAGGCCACCGTGCACGGCTTCGACTACTCGGAGGAGGCCATCTCGATCGCACGGGAGCTCGCCGAGGAGGCCGGTCTCTCCGACCGGGTCGTCTTCGAGGTCGCCTCGGCCGACGACTACCCGGGCTCCGGCTACGACCTGGTGTGCTTCTTCAACGCCCTGCACGACATGGGCGACCCGGTCGCCGCCGCGCAGCACGTCCACAAGTCGCTCGACGCGGACGGCACCTGGATGCTCGTCGAGTCCAACGTCTCCCCGCAGGACGTCGACGCCCAGACGCCCGCGGCCCGCATGTTCATGGCCCTGTCCGCCGTGATGTGCCTGCCCGTCGCGGTCGCCCAGCGCGGCCCGCACGCCCTCGGCAACCACTCCGGCGAGAAGGCCTTCCGGGCCATCGCGGAGGAGGCCGGCTTCACCCGCTGGCGGCGCGCGACGGAGACCCCGGTGAACGCGGTCTACGAAGTCCGTCCCTGAAAGCCGCCGGGGCCCGGTCCCCCTGCGACCGGCGAGTGAGCCGAAGGGGGCCGTCGGGGGAACGCGTCCGAGCGCGCGGAGCTCCCGAGGGACGAGGGAGCGAGCACGCACGGACGCGTGAGCCCGACTCAAGGCCCCCGGAGGCGAACCGAGCCATGAAAAAGAGGAGCGAGACCATGGGCGTGACCGCCCCCCTGCCCGTGACCGACCGGTTCATGGAGGTCCTGGAGCGGCTCAGCGAGCGCTCCGTCGAGGACTACTACAACCCGTACCAGACCTTCCAGTGGCCCGAGACGCTGGAGGAGAACCGCTTCTGGATGACGCCGGAACTGCTCACCGTCTACGGCACCGAGCACTACGACACCCTCGGTGAGGAAACGCTTCAGCGCCTGTCGAAGTGGGAGTCCGTCAACTTCTACAGCCTCAACGTGCACGGCATCCGCGAACTGCTCATCGAGGTCGTCGGCCGCATCCACATGCCCGGCTTCGAGGTCCCCTCGGACTTCTTCCACCACTTCATCGGTGAGGAGAACGAACACATGTGGTTCTTCTCCGAGTTCTGCCGCCGCTACGGCCACAAGATCTACGGCTCCACCGCCATGCGCGCCGACGCCGCCTGGGAGCCGGAGGTCGAGAACTTCCTCGTCTTCACCCGCATCCTCTTCTTCGAGGAGCTCGTCGACCACTACAACGCCCGGATGGCGAAGGACACCTCCCTCTGCCACACCATCCGCGAGGTCAACCGCATCCACCACCAGGACGAGTCCCGCCACATCGCCTTCGGGCGCGAGCTGGTCTCCCTCCTGTACGGCCGGATGTGCCAGGCGGTCGGCGCCGAACGGGTCCGCGAGGTCGAGGCGTACCTCAAGCGGTACGTCGTCTACAGCACCAACTCGCTCTACAACCCCCACGTGTACCGCGACGCCGGCATCCCCGACCCGCTGGCCCTGCGCAACGCGCTGGTCGCCGACCCGAACCGCCGCGCCCACGAGCGCAAGGCGATCCGCAAGCCGCTCTCCTTCTTCCTGAAGACCGGGATCTTCTCCGACGACACCCTGCCCGTCGTCTGAGCGTGCCCGCGAGACCTCCCACCCGAGAGGTGAAGCCACCATGACCGTGACGACCCCCGCGACCGCCGGGGCAGCCCAGGGGCAGGCGAGGGGCCTGCCCTCGCTCGGCCCGGAGGGGACCCGCCTGCTGCGGCTCCTCGACGACACCTTCGAGAGTTGGGGAGTGACCGCGGGCGCCCGCCCGATGACCATGCCCCCGCTCCTGCCGGCCGCCGACCTGGCGAAGCTCGACTACTACGACAACTTCCCGCACCAGGCCGTCCTCGCCGCCCCGCTCGACCTGGAGGGGCGCCTCACCGCGCCGTTCGACGGCGAGCACGGGCGCTGGCCCGCCGCCGCACTCGAACCGGCCGCGCTCGGACTGCCCTCCGCGTCGTGTTACGCCGTCTACCTCGACCACCAGGGCACCCAGGTCGCCGACGACACCCTCGTCACGATCTGCTCCTGGTGCTTCCGCAAGGAGACCCACTACGAGGGCATGCGGCGCCAGCTCGGCTTCCGGATGCGCGAGGTCGTCGCCATCGGCGGCCGCGAGCACGCCGAGACGCACCTCGCCGACTTCACGGCCCGCATCCACGCCTTCGCCGCGGCGCTCGACCTGCCGCTGCGCAAGGAGGCCGCCTGCGACCCGTTCTTCGACAAGGGCGGCTCGAAGGCGGTTCTCCAGCGGCTCACCCCGGTGAAGTACGAGTTCCTGTACGAGGACCTGGCCATCGCCTCGGTCAACACGCACCGGAACTTCTTCGGCGACCGCTGCGACATCACCCTGGAGTCCACCGGCGGCCCGGCCTTCACCAGCTGTGTCGCCTTCGGCCTGGAGCGATGGCTGTCCGCACTGACCCGGCGCCACGGCAGCTGGGAGTCCGCCCGCCGGGCGGTGCTCGACGCGAACGCCCTCATGCGGGCCGATGCGAGCGGCGCGGCCGGGCCGGTGATCTGACGTGCCGGCCCGTCCCGCCGCCCCGCCGGCGGGCGGCCTGGGGTGGGCGAACCTCGGCATGGACATCGTGTCCGTCAACCGTGTCCGCAGGCTCCTCGCCCAGTACGGGGAGCAGTTCTTCGAGCGGATGCTCACCCCCGGCGAGCTCGCCGACTGCCGCACCTCCTCCGGGCTCGACGTACTGAGCCTGTGCGGGCGGATCGCGGCCAAGGAGGCGGCCTTCAAGACCTTACGGGTCAGGGGCAGGTTCCTGCCCTGGCCGGACATCGTGGTGCGGCGCTCCGAGGGCGGCTGGCCGCTCGTGGAGCTGCACCGGTCCGCCGCCGAGATGGCCGCGGAGTCCGGCATCACCGAGATCACCGTGTCCATCAGCCACGACGTGGACTACGCGGTGGCGGTGGCGGCCCCGATCATCGCCCCCGTAACCCCCATCCAGTAGCAGCTAAAGGAGAGCAACCATGGCCGACGGCCTGCAGACGGTGAAGAACTGGATCCTCGAGCGTCACCCGGAGCGCGAGGACATCGCCTCCGACCTCGACCTGATCGAGAACCGGCTCATCGACTCGCTGTCCTTCGTCGAGTTCGTCTTCCTGCTGGAGCAGGAGAGCGGCACCGCCATCCAGATGGAGACCCTGGAGGTCGAGTCCATCCGCACCCTCGGCGCCATCGAGCAGCACTTCTTCACGGCCGAGGCACAGGCCGCGGCGCAGACCCCGGTGGAGGTCCAGGCATGAGCCGCCGCCTCTTCACCTCGGAGTCGGTGACCGAGGGACACCCCGACAAGATCGCCGACCGGATCAGCGACACCATCCTCGACGCGCTCCTCGCCGAGGACCCGTCCTCGCGCGTCGCGGTGGAGACCCTGATCACCACGGGTCTCGTGCACATCGCCGGCGAGGTCACCACCACGGCGTACGCGCCGATAGCGAAGCTGGTGCGCGAGGCCGTCCTGGACATCGGCTACGACTCCTCCGCGAAGGGCTTCGACGGCGCCTCCTGCGGCGTCTCGGTGTCCATCGGCGCGCAGTCGCCGGACATCGCGCAGGGCGTCGACACGGCGTACGAGTCCAGGGTCGAGGGGGCGGGCGACGAGCTCGACGCCCAGGGCGCCGGCGACCAGGGCCTGATGTTCGGCTACGCCTGCGACGACACGGCCGAGCTGATGCCGCTGCCGATCGCGCTCGCCCACCGCCTCTCGCGCCGGCTGACCGAGGTCCGCAAGAACGGCACCGTGCCGTACCTGCGGCCCGACGGGAAGACGCAGGTCACCATCGAGTACGACGGGGACCGCCCGGTCCGCCTCGACACGGTGGTCGTCTCCTCGCAGCACGCCGCCGACATCTCCGTCGAGGGTCTGCTCACCCCGGACGTGCGCGAGTACGTCGTCGAGCACGTCCTCAAGGAGCTGGTCGAGGAGGGCGTCAGCCTGGAGTCCGACGGCTACCGGCTCCTGGTGAACCCGACCGGGCGCTTCGAGGTCGGCGGCCCGATGGGCGACGCGGGACTCACCGGCCGGAAGATCATCATCGACACGTACGGCGGGATGGCCCGGCACGGCGGCGGCGCCTTCTCCGGCAAGGACCCGTCGAAGGTGGACCGCTCGGCGGCGTACGCGATGCGCTGGGTCGCGAAGAACGTCGTCGCGGCCGGTCTCGCCCGCCGCTGCGAGGTGCAGGTCGCGTACGCCATCGGCAAGGCCGAGCCGGTCGGTCTCTTCGTGGAGACCTTCGGCACCGGCACCCTGCCGGACGAGACGATCCAGGCGGCCGTGAGCGAGGTCTTCGACCTGCGGCCCGCGGCGATCATCCGCGACCTGGACCTCAAGCGGCCCATCTACGCGAAGACGGCGGCGTACGGCCACTTCGGCCGCGAGCTCCCCGAGTTCACGTGGGAGCGCACGGACCGCGTGGAGGCCCTGAAGAAGGCAGCGGGGGCCTGACATGCGTATCGCTGTCACGGGATCCATCGCGACCGACCATCTGATGACCTTCCCCGGCTGGTTCAGCGAGCAGCTGCTCGCCGACCGGCTCGACCGGGTCTCCCTGTCGTTCCTCGCCGACAACCTGGAGGTCAGGCGTGGCGGAGTGGCAGCGAACATCGCCTTCGGACTCGGTGTCCTCGGCCTGCGTCCCGCCCTCGTCGGCGCGGTCGGCGCCGACTTCGAGCCGTACCGGGTCTGGCTGAAGGAGCACGGTGTGGACACCGACTCGGTGCGCGTCAGCGAGTCGCTGCACACCGCCCGGTTCGTCTGTACGACCGACCGGGCCCAGAACCAGATCGCCACCTTCTACGCGGGTGCGATGGCCGAGGCGCGCGAGATCGACCTGCGGGACGTCGTCGCGCGCACCGGCCGCCTGGAACTGGTCCTGGTCTCCCCGGACGACCCCGAGGCGATGCTCCGGCACACCCGCACCTGCCGCGACCTCGGGATTCCCTTCGCCGCCGATCCGTCGCAGCAGCTGGCGCGGCTCGACGGCGGGCAGGTGCGGGAGCTGGTGGACGGGGCCAGGTTCCTGTTCACCAACGAGTACGAGACGGCGCTGCTCCTGGAGAAGTCGGGCTGGGCGGAGGCGGAGGTGCTGCGCCGGGTCGGGACCTGGGTCACCACCCACGGCGAGGCGGGCGTCCGCATCCGGGGCGAGGGACGGGAGCCGCTGGCGGTGCCGGCGGTGGAGGTCGCGGGAGTCGTCGACCCGACCGGGGTCGGGGACGCCTTCCGCTCCGGGTTCCTCGCGGGCTGGCTGTGGGGCGTGCCGGAACGGTGCGCGGCGCAGCTGGGCTGCGCGGTCGCCGCGACCGTCCTCGACTACGTGGGGACGCAGGAGTACCGGCTGCACCGGGAGTCGCTCCTCGACCGGATCAGGACGACGTACGGGGTGGGCTGCACCGCCACCCTGGTCACGCATCTGAGGGGGCTCACGTGAGGCCTTCGCTGAGGGACGAGTTCGCGACCCGGGTCGTGGTGGCCGACGGGGCGATGGGCACGATGCTCCAGGCCGCCGATCCGACCATGGACGACTTCACGGGACTCGAAGGCTGCAACGAGATCCTCAACCTCACGCGCCCCGACATCGTCGCCTCCGTCCACGACGCCTACTTCTCGGTCGGCGTGGACTGCGTCGAGACGAACACCTTCGGGGCGAACCTGGCGGCGCTCGCCGAGTACGGCATCGAGCACCAGGTGTACGAGCTGTCCGAGGCCGGCGCCCGGATCGCCCGTACGACCGCGGACGCGCACACGGCCGCCGACGGGCGCCCCCGCTGGGTCCTCGGCTCGATGGGCCCCGGCACGAAGCTGCCGACGCTGGGCCACGTCACGTACGAACCGCTGCGAGAGGCCTTCCGGCAGAACGCGGAGGGCCTGATCCGGGGCGGCGCGGACGCCCTCCTCATCGAGACCTCGCAGGACCTGCTCCAGACGAAGGCGGCCGTCGTCGGCGCCCGCCGGGCCCTGGACTGGGTGGGCGTGGACCTGCCGGTCATCGTGCAGGTCACCGTGGAGACGACGGGCACGATGCTGCTCGGCTCGGAGATCGGGGCCGCGCTGACCGCCCTGGAGCCGCTGGGCATCGACATGATCGGCCTGAACTGCGCGACGGGCCCGGCGGAGATGGCCGAGCACCTGCGGCACCTGGCGCGGCACGCCCGGATCCCGATCTCGGTGATGCCGAACGCGGGCCTGCCGGTCCTCACCTCCGACGGCGCCCACTACCCCCTGTCGCCGGCCGAACTGGCCGACGCGCAGCAGGCGTTCGTACGCGACTACGGGCCTGCCCTGGTCGGCGGCTGCTGCGGTACGACCCCGGAGCACCTGCGGGAGATCGTGGAGCGGGTGCGGGGCGCGGCCGTCCTCGACCGGCACCCGGTGCCGGAGCCGGGCGCGTCCTCCCTGTACAGCCATGTGCCGTTCCGGCAGGACACCGCGTACCTGGCGATCGGCGAGCGCACGAACGCCAACGGCTCGAAGAAGTTCCGCGAGGCCATGCTCGAAGGCCGCTGGGACGACTGCGTGGAGATCGCCCGCGACCAGATCCGCGAGGGCGCGCACATGCTCGACCTGTGCGTCGACTACGTGGGCCGCGACGGCGTCGCCGACATGGCGGAGCTCGCCGGCCGTTTCGCGACCGCCTCCACCCTCCCGATCGTCCTCGACTCGACCGAGATCGGGGTCCTGCGGGCCGGCCTGGAGAAGATCGGCGGCCGCGCGGTCGTCAACTCCGTCAACTACGAGGACGGCGACGGCCCCGAGTCCCGGTTCGCGCAGGTCACCGCGTTGGCGAAGGAGCACGGCGCGGCGCTGATGGCGCTCACCATCGACGAGGAGGGCCAGGCCCGCAGTGTCGAGCACAAGGTGGCCGTCGCCGAGCGGCTCATCGAGGACCTCACCGGGAACTGGGGGATCAGGGAGTCGGACATCCTCATCGACACCCTGACGTTCACGATCTGCACCGGTCAGGAGGAGTCGCGGAAGGACGGCATCGCCACGATCGAGGCGATCCGCGAGCTGAAGCGCCGCCACCCGGACGTGCAGACGACCCTCGGCCTGTCCAACATCTCGTTCGGTCTGAACGCGGCCGCGCGGATCGTGCTCAACTCCGTCTTCCTCGACGAGTGCGTGAAGGCGGGCCTGGACTCGGCGATCGTGCACGCGAGCAAGATCCTGCCGATCGCGCGCCTGGAGAAGGAACAGGTCGAGGTCGCGCTCGACCTGATCCACGACCGCCGCAGGGAGGGCTACGACCCGCTCCAGCGCTTCCTCCAGATGTTCGAGGGCGCGACGGCGAAGTCCCTCAAGGCCGGCAAGGCCGAGGAACTGCTCGCGCTGCCGCTGGACGAGCGGCTGAAGCGCCGGATTGTCGACGGCGAGAAGAACGGCCTGGAGGCAGACCTCGACGAGGCCCTGACGCTCCGGCCCGCCCTGGAGATCGTCAACGAGATCCTGCTCGACGGCATGAAGACCGTGGGGGAGCTGTTCGGCTCCGGCCAGATGCAGCTGCCGTTCGTGCTCCAGTCCGCCGAGGTCATGAAGACGGCCGTGGCCCACCTCGAACCGCACATGGAGAAGTCGGACGCGGACGGCAAGGGCACGATCGTCCTCGCCACCGTCCGCGGCGACGTCCACGACATCGGCAAGAACCTCGTCGACATCATCCTCTCCAACAACGGCTACAACGTCGTCAACATCGGCATCAAGCAGCCGGTCTCCGCGATCCTCGAAGCCGCCGAAGAGCACCGGGCCGACGTCATCGGCATGTCGGGCCTCCTCGTGAAGTCCACGGTCATCATGAAGGAGAACCTCCAGGAGCTGAACGGCCGCGGCCTCGCCGCCCGCTTCCCCGTGATCCTCGGCGGCGCCGCCCTCACCAGGGCGTACGTCGAACAGGACCTCCACGAGCTGTACGAGGGCGAGGTGCGGTACGCCCGCGACGCCTTCGAGGGCCTGCGCCTCATGGACGCGCTCATGGGCGTCAAACGAGGCGTCCCCGGAGCCGTACTCCCGCCGCTGAAGCCGCGGCGGGTCCCTCGAAGGGAACCCCTCGCGGTGGAGGTCCGGGAGCCGGAACCGGCCGGCCGATCCGACGTCGCCGCCGACAACCCGGTCCCCGAGCCCCCTTTTCTCGGGACCAGGGTCGTCCAGGGCATCCCGCTCGCCGAGTACGCCCCCTGGCTCGACGAGACGGCCCTCTTCAAGGGCCAGTGGGGCCTCAAGGACGCCGACACCATCGAGACGGAGGGCCGGCCGCGCCTGCGCGCGCTGCTCGACCGCGTCGAACGCGAGAACCTGGTCGAAGCGGCCGTCGTGTACGGCTGGTTCCCCTGTGTGTCCAAGGGCGACGACCTGATCGTCCTGGACGAGGACGGAGGCGAGCGGACCCGCTTCTCCTTCCCCCGCCAACAGCGGGGCCGCCGCCTCTGCCTGGCCGACTTCCACCGCTCCGAGGACTCCGGCGAGATCGACGCCGTCGCCCTCCAGGTCGTCACCGTCGGCTCCCGGATCGGCGAGGAGACGGCCAGGCTCTTCGCCGCCGACGCCTACCGCGACTACCTCGAACTCCACGGCCTGTCCGTGCAGTTGGCGGAGGCGCTCGCCGAGTACTGGCACGCGCGGGTACGCGCCGACTGGGGCATCGGGGAAGCGGACCCGTCCGGCCTGGACGGCATGCTCCGCACCGAGTACCAGGGCTGCCGCTACTCCCTCGGCTACCCGGCCTGCCCCGACCTGGAGGACCGGGCCAAGATCGCCGCCCTGCTGCGCCCGGAGCGGATCGGGGTCGAGCTGTCCGAGGAGTACCAGCTGCACCCCGAGCAGTCGACGGACGCGATCGTCGTCCACCACCCCGAGGCGAGCTACTTCAACGCGGGAGGCCGACGCCTGTGAACCCCGACCCGCCCACCTTCTCGTTCGAGTTCTTCCCCCCGAAGACCGACAAGGGCGAACGCACCCTGTGGGACGCGATCCGCCGCGTCGAGGCCCTGTCCCCGGACTTCGTCTCCGTGACGTACGGCGCCGGCGGCTCGTCCCGCGACCGGACCATCGACGTCACCAAGCGGATCGCGGCCGAGACGATCCTGCGCCCGGTCGCCCACCTCACGGCGGTCGGACACTCGGCCGCCGAACTGCGGGCCATCATCGGCGCGTACGCCGACGCGGGCGTACGGGACGTCCTCGTCCTGCGCGGAGACCCGCCGGGCGACCCGCGCGGAGCATGGGACCCGCACCCGCGGGGCTTCAGGTACGCGTACGAACTCGTGGAACTGGTGAGGTCGCTGGGCGACTTCCGCATCGGGGTGGCGGCCTTCCCCGAGGGCCATCCCAGGTCCGCGAACCCGTCCGCCGACCTGGCGCACTTCGTCGCCAAGTGCCGGGCGGGCGCCGACTACGCCATCACGCAGATGTTCTTCGACCCCGAGGACTACCTGCGGCTGCGGGACCGCGTCGCCGCCGCCGGCTGCGACACCCCGATCATCCCGGAGATCATGCCGGCGACGGACGTCCGCCAGATCCGCCGCTTCGCCGAGCTGAGCGACGCCGCCTTCCCCGAGGACCTGGCGCACCGCCTGGAGGCGGCGAAGGACGACCCGGCGGCGGCGTACCGCATCGGCGTCGAGCACGCCACGCGGATGGGCCTGCGGCTGCTCGACGAGGGCGCGCCGGGCCTGCACTACATCACGCTGAACAAGTCGACGGCGGCACTCGAAATCCACCGAACCATCTTGAGCGCAAGGAGCGTTGTCCATGTCTGAGTTCCATGACTTCAAGGTCGCCGACATCGGTCTCGCGGACTTCGGCCGCAAGGAGATCACCCTCGCCGAGCACGAGATGCCCGGCCTGATGTCGATCCGGAAGGAGTACGCGGCGGCGCAGCCGCTCGCCGGGGCCCGTATCACCGGCTCCCTCCACATGACCGTGCAGACGGCCGTCCTCATCGAGACCCTCGTCGCGCTCGGCGCGGAGGTGCGCTGGGTGTCCTGCAACATCTACTCGACGCAGGACCACGCGGCCGCCGCGATCGCCGCCGCCGGCATCCCGGTCTTCGCCTGGAAGGGCGAGACCCTGGAGGAGTACTGGTGGTGCACGGAACAGGCGCTGACCTGGCCGAACGCCGAAGGTCCCAACATGATCCTCGACGACGGCGGCGACGCGACGCTCCTCGTCCACAAGGGTGTGGAGTACCAGAAGGCGGGCGAGGTCCCGGACCCGTCGACGGCGGACAACGACGAACACCGGGTGATCCTGGAGCTCCTGCGGAACACGACCCTGGACTGGGGCACGATCGCCGCCGCCATCAGGGGCGTCACGGAGGAGACCACGACGGGCGTCCACCGCCTGTACGAGATGCACCGCGAGGGCGCGCTGCTCTTCCCCGCGATCAACGTGAACGACGCCGTGACGAAGTCGAAGTTCGACAACAAGTACGGCTGCCGCCACTCCCTCATCGACGGCATCAACCGCGCGACGGACGTCCTCATCGGCGGCAAGACGGCTGTCGTGTGCGGTTACGGGGACGTCGGCAAGGGGTCGGCGGAGTCCCTCAGGGGCCAGGGCGCCCGCGTGATCATCACCGAGATCGACCCGATCTGCGCGCTGCAGGCGGCGATGGACGGCTACCAGGTGGCGACCCTGGAGGACGTCGTCGAGACGGCCGACATCTTCATCACGACCACGGGCAACAAGGACATCATCATGGCGTCCGACATCGCGAGGATGAAGCACCAGGCGATCGTCGGGAACATCGGCCACTTCGACAACGAGATCGACATGGCCGGCCTGGCGGCGATCCCCGGGATCGTGAAGGACGAGGTCAAGCCGCAGGTCCACACGTGGACGTTCGAGGACGGCAAGGTCGTCATCGTCCTGTCGGAAGGCCGTCTGCTGAACCTCGGCAACGCGACGGGCCACCCCTCCTTCGTGATGTCGAACTCCTTCGCGGACCAGACGCTGGCCCAGATCGAGCTGTTCACGAAGCCGGAGGAGTACCCGGTGGGCGTGTACACGCTGCCGAAGCACCTGGACGAGAAGGTCGCGCGGCTGCACCTCGACGCCCTCGGCGTCAGGCTGACCACCCTGCGCCCCGAGCAGGCGTCGTACATCGGGGTCCCGGTGGAGGGCCCGTACAAGCCGGACCACTACCGCTACTGATGAGCGCGCACTGTACGGACGACGAGGTCCGGGACCCGTGGCTCCCGGACCGGCTGCTGCGGACGGAGCGGGACCTGCTGATGCCGCTCCTCCGCCGGACACCGGAGGAGGCGTACGAACTCCGTACCGCGTGCCCCGGCTGGACGGCGAGGCAGGTCCTGGCCCACTGCGGGGCGGCCCTGGTCAGGATCGTGGAGGACCGCCTGGAGGAGGGCGTGTTCCTCCCGGAGGCCAACGCGTGTGACGTGGCCGAGCGGGAGGACTGGCCGCTCGCCCGGATCCTCGACGAACTGGAACGGGGCCTGACGGAGGCGGGCCCGGTCATCGCGGGGCGCGAGGACGGCCGGCTTGACGCGGTCGCGCTCGGCGAGTGGGTCCACGCGGGAGACGTACGGGAGGCCTTCGGCGAACCGGACGCCTACTGCGGCGCCAGCCTGGACCTGGCCCTCCCGCTCCTCGCGGTGACGAGCCGCCGCAGGGAGACCCCCCGCCTGGTGGGAGTCCTGGAGGAGGGCGCCCCAGTGACCCTGGGCAACGAGATCGAGTCCCGCCCACCGGCGACGTTCAAGGGCGCCGCGTCGACCCTGATCCGCATCTACGCGGGCCGCCCCCTGGTTCGCACCCGCTACGAACTGACGGGCGCGACGGAACAGGAACTCCTGATCTACCGCTGATGCGGGCTGGCTGGACCCGCCTTCGCTATGAGCCTGCGCTCCAACGGGGCCCTGCCGGGGTGCCAAGAAGGCCCAAGGAAAGCAGCGAATCGCCCTTCTCTGACTGCCCGGCTTCTGCGGATGGCGGTCGGCGCTTGACCTCAACCTTGCTTGATGTACGAGAGTCGTGTCATCCAACGGCGAGACGAGGAGATTCCGATGACACAGTCCAGGATCCTGGTGGCCGGCGCGACGGGAAGGGTCGGCGGCGCGGTGGTCGCGCAGCTGCACGCGGCGGGCGTGCCCGTGCGCGCGCTGGTACGAGGGGAGGCGGTCCTCCCGGAGGGTGTGCAGGCGGTACGTGGCGATCTCGGTGACCCGGCGTCGCTGGGCGCGGCTCTGGAGGGCGTCGACGCGGTCTTCCTGGTGTGGCCGTTCCTGAGCGCCGAGGGCGCGTCGGACGTCATCGACGCGATCGGGAAGCGTGCCCGACGGGTGGTGTACCTGTCGTCCGCCGCCGTGGGGAGCGGGGAGGAGCCCGGCGAGGCGATCACCGCGTTCCACGCGGAGCTGGAGTGGCTGGTCGAGGCGTCCGGCCTGGAGTGGACGGCGCTGCGGCCCACCGGGTTCGCGAGCAACACGCTGGGCTGGGCGGAGGAGGTCCGGACCACCGGTGCCGTACGGGCGCCGATGGCGAGGCTGGCCCGCCCCCTGATCCACGAGGCGGACATCGCGGCGGTCGCCGTCCAGGCGCTGACGACCGACGCGCTGCTCGGTGCGCGCCCCCTGCTCACGGGCCCCGAACTGGTCAGCCAGGAACGGCAGGTGGAGCTGATCGGCGAGGCGATCGGGCGACCGGTGCGGTTCGAGGAGATCGCGCTGCCCGAGGCCGTCGAGAAGATGAAGGCCGCAGGCTATCCGGCGGAGCTGGTGGAGGCCGTGCTGCCGGTCCAGGCGAAGATGCTCGACAACCCGGAGCCGGTCAACGGTGAAGTGGAGCGCATCACGGGCACCCCGGCCCGAACCTTCCAGGAGTGGGCGACGGACCACGCGGCGGACTTCGACCGCTGAACATCCCCGGCGGGTGGTGGGGTGGTGGGCTCAGGGGGGGCAGGCCCTTCGCCAGTCCGAGAAGATCGATTCACCCCTTTCCTCCAGTCTTCTTGGGCCTGTTACCGCTAGTAGGGCGGAGTTATCCACCCCTCCCACCCACCGGGAGTGACCAGCGGGGCCTGAAGCCCAACCACCCCACCTCTCCAACCCGCTGAGCGCCGCCCGACCGCCCCGTTCAACTTCCGCGCACCCCGGACCGGCCGCAACGGCCCCACCCACCCCTCACCACTGACCAAGCCCCCACCCACCGGCCTGGCAGACGCACGCGAAGCCCCCGCCGCTGCCCGGGGCTTCGCGGGACCCCGGTCCCACCCGAGGCCCACCAGGCACGACCACCCCGAGGGCCTGGTTCTTGCCGGTCGCGCCCAGCCGCTCCCGGTGTGACGATCCGTGGGGCAGGGTAGGAGCGTGCCTACTTACGAAGCGATGGTGTCCCACCTTGAGACCGAGCGGCTGATACTGCGGCCGTGGGCCGAGTCGGACGCGGCCGAGTTCTGTGCCCTCCTTTCCGAGCGTGGCAAGGGGACGCCCTCTGTCGAGCGCATCCGGACGTCCATCGGGGAGCTGCTCGCCGCGACGGAGACCACGGGGATCGCCCTGCTGCCCATCCAGCGTCGCGACGAAGGCGACTTCATCGGCTACTGCGGTCTGATCATCGGCCGTTCGACCCTGGAGGAGCCCGAGATCGCGTACGAGCTGTTCCAGCGCGCGCACGGGCGCGGCTACGCCACCGAGGCGGCCCGCGCGGTGCTCGAAGCCGCCGTCGCGACCGGCCGGCAACGGCTCTGGTCGACCGTCGGCACGTGGAACACGCCATCGCTCCGTGTCCTGGAGAAGCTCGGGTTCGAGCGGGACCGCGTCTCCATGGAGGACAACGGGGAAGTCGCCTGGCTCACGCGCTCGCTGCCGTGACGCGACGCAGTCCGCCCAGGGCTGGGATCAGCGCTGCTGTACGTGGACTCGGTGTCGTTCTGCGTACTGCCTGAGGGCCTCCGGCAGTCGGGCAGTGCTGTCGAGTGGGGTGAGCGTGAGGGCGTCCTTGGCGGCGCCGTGCAGGCCCAGGAGGCGTATGCCGACGGCCACGGCAACGACCGAGGCGGTCACGGGGATCGCGACCGGGAGGGCGTGCTCGGCGCTCACCATCGCGCCGACAGCCGGCCCCGCCACCGCGATTCCGTGGCGCAGGACTTGCAGGAGCCATGCCCGCCTGGGAACGCGGTAGATGGCGAGCGGCAGCGCCGGCACCGGCCCGACGGTCTCCGTCGGCGGTAGAGGCGGAGACGCCGCAGGCGCCTCGTCGGCAACCGTCGCCTCATGCGTCACCGAGTCCCTGCCATCGATCCCAGCCCCGCCCCCGGCACGTTCCGCGCACCGGACGAGCAGCTCGCGCGGGCTCGGGCGGCGGGCCGGGTCCTTCAGGAGGCAGTCCAGGACCACGGGCAGCAGCGACGGCGGCACGGCGGACACGTCCGGGGCCTCGTGGACCACCCGGAACATCAGCCCGGGGGCCGAACCGTGGCCGAACGCGCTGCCGCCGGACGCCGCGACGAGGACCGCGCCGAGGGCGAACACATCGCTCGCCCCCGTGATCGGACGGCCGAGAGCCTGCTCGGGGCGAGTGGTACCCCGCGGTGCCGACCACCACGCCGTCGGTTGTCAGCCGGGACTCGTCCAGAACCCGGGAGATCCCGAAGGCCAGAAGCCGAGTTGCCCCGTCGCCGGTCTCAGCCGTCGATGTCGAGCGCCGTCCCGTACAGCCGGGACACCTTCAGACGGATGACCACACGGCGTTCGGCGACGAGCTGCTCCAGGAAGGCCGTCTCGTCCGCCGGCCGGGCGGCCTCGGGGATCATCGCGAGCAGTTCTCGGCCGGTCGCGTCCCCCGGTGCGGTCGTGACGTCGGAGACCTCGGCCTCGCCTTCGGCCACGGCGAACGACCACACGTTCCCGCCCGGGACGTGCACGGCCGCGCGCGGGTCGCGCCGGAGCTGCTTGACCTTGACGCGGTCGGCCGTGGTGGAGAACCGCACGACGCGCTCCTCGGCGTCCCAGCTGTAGAGCATGGTGGTGAGGTGGGGATGCCCGCTGCGCTTGTTCGTGGCGAGGGTGCCGAACTGCTGAGAGCTCAGGAGCTCGGACAGAGCGTCGTCGGACAGGGCGCGGGGTGCGGCTGGGCCTTTGGTCATGACGGTCTCAACTCCCGTGGCTCGTAGGGCATTCCGGGCTGGAGTGCGCACACGTGGAACAGCGCGCGAAGTGATCTGGCTCACAGGCTGTCACAAGGATCGGCCAGGCGGTGTCTTGTGCTTGAACCGCTTGAACCGCTTGAACCGCTTGAACCGCTTGAACCGCTTGAACCGCTCGAACCGCTCGAAACGAGGGAGACATCATGACTGCGAACACCGATGTACTTGTCATCGGCGGCGGATACGCCGGGGTCATGGCGGCCAATCGCCTGACGCGGCGCGGCGACGTGACCGTGACGCTGATCAACCCGCGCCCGGCCTTTGTCCACCGGATCCGCCTGCACCAGTTGGTGGGCGGGACCGACGCCGCCGTCGTCGACTACCAGGACGTCCTGGCGGACGGCGTCCGGCTGGTGGTCGACAGCGTGACGCGGATCGACGCGGCCGGGCGCGGTGTGGAGCTGGCGAGCGGCGGTGCGCTCGGCTACGACTACCTGGTCTACGCGGTGGGCAGTGGCAGTGCCGACCCGCGGGTGCCCGGCGCGGCCGAGTTCGCCTACCCGATCGCCGCCCTGGAGGAGGTGCAGCGTCTGCTGCCGGTCCTCGAAGCCGCGCCCGCATCGGCCGTGGTGACGGTGGTCGGAGCCGGTCCGACGGGCATCGAGACCGCCGCCGAGCTGGCGGAGCAGGGCCGTCGCGTGACCCTGGTCTGTGGCGGGGTGCTCGGGCCGTACCTGCACCGGCGGGGGCGGCGTTCGGTGGCCGGGCGGCTGGCGGCGCTCGGGGTCGAGGTCGTGGAAGGCCCCGACACGAAGGTGACGGGGGTGACGGGTGACGCGGTGCGGCTCGCTGACGGCCGGGATCTGCCGAGCTCGGTGACCATCTGGACCGCCGGCTTCGGCGTGCCGGACCTGGCCGCGCGCAGTGGGCTGAGCACCGATGCCCTGGGCCGCCTGCTCACGGACGAGACGCTGACGAGCGCGGACGACGACCGTATCGTCGCGGCCGGGGACTCGGCGGCGCCGTCGGGCCTGCCGCTGCGGATGAGCTGCCAGGCCGCGATGCCGCTGGGCGCGCGCGCCGCCGACACGGTCCTCAGCCGGCTGGCGGGGGAGCGGCCCGAGGACCTCAACCAGTCGTTCGGAGCGCAGTGCATCAGCCTGGGGCGGCGTACCGGCATCTTCCAGTTCGGCAACAGGTCCGACGTCGCGGTGTGGCTCCACGTCGACGGTCGCCTCGGCGCGAAGATGAAGGAGACCGTGTGCAAGGGCGTCGTGAAGCACCTGGCCGATGAGGCGCACAAGCCCGGTGGGTACAGCCTGCACCGCATGAAGGGGGGCGCCGGGCGCAAGGAGGCGCTGGAGGCCCTGCGCGCCGGGGCGCCGGTCGCCGTCGAACGGGTTTCCTAGGTCCGGGGCGAGCCACGGGGAGATGATCACGTCATGACTGACGATCACGCCGTTGACCGGGCGACCGAGGCATTCGTCGCCCACCGCAATCTGCTCTTCACCGTCGCCTACGAGATGCTCGGCTCGGCGGCCGACGCCGAGGACGTCCTGCAGGAGACCTGGCTGCGGTGGGTCGAGGTCGACCTGGAGCAGGTGCGCGACCAGCGCGCGTATCTGGTCCGGATCACGACCCGGCAGGCGCTCAACCGGCTGCGCACGATGTCGCGGCGCAAGGAGTCGTACGTGGGCCCGTGGCTGCCGGAGCCGCTGCTGACCGCGCCGGACGTGGCCCAGGACGTCGAGCTCGCCGAGAGTGTGTCGATGGCGGTGATGCTGGTCCTGGAGACGTTGTCGCCGACCGAGCGGGCCGTCTTCGTCCTGCGCGAGGTCTTCGACGTCGGCTATGACGAGATCGCCGCGGCGGTCGACAAGACCCCGGCGGCAGTCCGCCAGATCGCGCACCGGGCCCGCCGGCACGTGGATGCCCGGCGCCCGCGCGAGGTGGTCTCCCAGAGCGAGACGCGGGCGGCTCTGGAGTCGTTCCGGCGGGCGCTGGAGGGCGGCAACCTGCAGGGACTGCTCGACGTGCTCGCGCCCGAGGTCGTCTACATGGGCGACGGTGGCGGTGTGAAGCACGCTGCGCTGCGGCCGATCGTCGGCGCCGAGAAGGTGGCCCGCCTCCTGGTCGGTGGCCTCGGCAAGAACACGATCCCGGTCGCCTTCGGCCCCACCGCGGTCAACGGCAGCCCGGCGCTGGTCATCCACCTGGACGGTGAGCTGGACGCCATCCTGGCAGCCCGTGTGGAGGCCGGCCGCATCACCGGCCTCTACATCGTCCGCAATCCCGAGAAACTGTCCCGCATCGACTCCGAGACCCCGCTCACCCTGCGCTGAACTCGCCCTGGGAAAGCCGGGTATGGATCTTGGTGCGGGCCGCACGACGACCTCTGCGCCGCTCGGCCGGGCACGCCCGTTCGGTCCGCGCCGCAGTGCGTCGCGCCGTACCCGCTGGTGTGCTGGTCGGGATCGCCGTACCCCCGCCACGTACAGGAGAAGCGCCATGGCCGTCATCGTCACCGTCGAGATCCCCGGTGGGACGCGGGAGGAGTACGAGGAGACCACCCGGCTGCTCGAGGCCGCCGAGTGGTGGCCGCCCGCCGGGTTCATCGCGCACGCGGCCGGTCCCGACGGGAGCGGAGGGTGGCGGATCGTGGACTTCTGGGAGTCGGAGGACGACTTCCACGCCTTCGTGGAGAAGGCCAGGCCCGTCTTCGACCGCGGTGGCCTCCGTACGATCCTGCCCACCGTCCAGGAGGCGGTGAGCGTGATGGTGCGGCCCGAGCCGAAGTGAAAACCCTTTGCGGGGTGGGGGCCGACGGCGTCAGGCTTCGTCGCCATGACCAGTCATCATCCAGCCCCCCGTCCTGGCACCCTTCCTGGCGCCCGGCCCGCCCGCCCCGTCGCGGACCTCTTCTCCGCCGACGGGCGCCTCAAGGCGATCCCGCGTAAGCCCGCCCGCCGTGAGGCGCTGCTCGCACACCTCGCCGCGACCCTGTTCGAGGACGGCCGGGACTACCGCGAGCCCGAGGTCAACGAGGCCCTGCTCGCCGTGCACGAGGACTTCCCCGCCCTCCGCCGCTATCTCGCGATCGGCGGCTTCCTCGGACGGACCAAGGACGGCTCCACCTACCGCCGACAGCAGCAGCCCGGCTCCCCCGGAGGCGCGATCCCCGCCGTCGCGTGACCGCCGCGGTGGTGGCCGGCCTGCTGGCCGGCTACGGCATCGCGATCCCGGTCGGCGCCGTCGGCGCCTATCTGGTGGCCGTCACGGCCCGGACCGGCTGGCGTACGGGGGCGGGCGCGGCCCTCGGCGTCGCCACGGCCGACGGGGTGTACGCGCTCCTCGCCGTCGCGGGCGGTTCCGCGCTCGTCCCGCTGCTCACCCCGGTGATGGATCCGCTCCGCTGGGCCTCCGCCGTGGTGCTCGTGGGCCTCGCGGTACGGGCCGCCCACCTGGCCCTCGCCTCGTACCGTACGGGCGGGCTCGCCTCCCGCGACGACGGGAACGCACTCACCCCGGGCCGCGCCTACCTCACCTTCCTGGGGATCACCGTCCTCAATCCCATGACGGTGGTCTACTTCGCCGCCCTGGTCCTCGCGACGGGGCCCTCCGCCCCCGCCACCCCGCTCGACCGCACCGCCTTCGTCCTCGCGGCCCTCGCCGCCTCCGCCAGTTGGCAGTTGCTCCTCGCGCTGGGCGGCAGCCTCCTCGGGCGGACCCTGGCCGGCGCCCGCGGCAGGCTGACGACGGCGCTCGTGTCGAGCGCGTTGATCGTCGCGCTCGCGGTGCGGCTCGTCGCCGCGGGGTGAGACCTGGTGTGAGACGTGAGACGTGAGACGTGAGACGTGAGACGTGACGTGAGACGTGAGAAGGGCGGCGTACTCCGACCTGGTGTCGGGTACGCCGCCCTCGGCGGTCGCTTCGTGATTCCGGTTGCCTCTTACTTCGCGTCGCGGTTGTAGACCGCCTTCGACCAGCGGTAGCCGAGTGCGGTGAGTGCCACGCACCAGGCGAGGGCGAGCCAGCCGTTGTGGCCGATCTCGGTGCCGAGGAGCAGGCCGCGCAGGGTCTCGATGGCCGGCGTGAAGGGCTGGTACTCGGCGATCGGCTGGAACCAGCCCGGCATCGCGTCGATCGGGACGAAGGTGCTGGAGATGAGCGGCAGGAAGATCAGCGGCAGGGCGTTGTTGCTGGCCGCCTCGGCGTTCGGGCTGACCATGCCCATGCCGACCGCGATCCAGGTGAGCGCCAGGGCGAAGAAGGTGAGCAGTCCGAACGCCGCCAGCCACTCCAGGGCCGTGGCGTCCGTGGACCGGAAGCCGATGGCGACGCCGACGGCGCCGACGAGGACGACGCTGACGATCGACTGCAGGACGCTGCTGATGACGTGTCCGGTGATGACGGCGCCGCGGTGGATCGCCATGGAGCGGAAGCGGGCGATGATGCCCTCGGTCATGTCGTTGGAGACGGAGACCGCGGTGCCGACGACGGTGGAGCCGATGGTCATCAGGAGCAGGCCCGGGACGAGGTAGGCGATGTAGTCGGCGCGGTCGGCGCCGCCGCCGCTCATTCCGGCGCTCATCACGTCGCCGAAGATGTAGACGAAGAGCAGGAGCAGCATGACGGGAGTGAGCAGCAGGTTCAGGGTGAGGGAGGGGTAGCGCCGGGCGTGCAGGAGGTTCCGGCGCAGCATCGTGTTCGTGTCGCGGACGGCGAGGGCGAGGGTGCTCATCGGACGTTCTCCTTGGCCTGGTCGGTCGGGTCGTTCTGCTGGGGGACGGTGGCGCCGCTCGCGGTCAGGGCGAAGAACACGTCGTCGAGGTCGGGGGTGTGGACGGTGAGCTCGTCGGCCTCGATGCCGAGGGAGTCGAGCCAGTCGAGGATGGCGCGGAGTTCGCGCTGGGTGCCGTCGCTGGGGATCTGGAGGGTCTGGCTCTCGTCGTCGGGGGTGGCGTGGGTGAGGGCGGTGGCGGCGGAGCGGTAGGTGTCGGGGTCGGTGAAGCGGAGGCGGACGTGTCCGCCGGGGACCAGGCGCTTGAGTTCTTCGGCGGTGCCTTCGGCGGCGATGCGGCCGTCGTGGAGGACGGCGATGCGGTCGGCGAGCTGGTCGGCCTCTTCCAGGTACTGGGTGGTGAGGAAGACGGTGACGCCGCCGGTGACGAGTTCGCGGATGATCTGCCACATGTTGTGGCGGGAGCGGGGGTCGAGGCCGGTGGTGGGTTCGTCGAGGAAGATGATCCGGGGGTTGCCGACGAGGGTCATGGCGATGTCGAGGCGCCGCTTCATGCCGCCGGAGTAGGTGGAGGCGGGCTTCCTGGCGGCTTCGGTGAGGTCGAAGCGGGCGAGGAGTTCGGCGGTGACCCGGCGCCCTTCGGCCTTGGGCAGGTGGTGCAGGTCGGCCATGAGGAGCATGTTCTCCTCGCCGGTGATCAGGCCGTCGACGGCGGAGAACTGTCCGGTGACGCCGATGGCGGCGCGGACGGCCTGCGGGTCGGTGGTGAGGTGATGGCCGCCGACGTGCGCTTCGCCGGCGTCGGCGGTGAGGAGGGTGGAGAGGATCTTGACGGCGGTGGTCTTGCCGGCCCCGTTCGGGCCGAGCAGGGAGAAGATCGTTCCCTCGGGGACGGTCAGATCGATGCCGTCGAGGACCTTCTTGTCCCCGTAGGACTTGCGCAGCCCGTTCGCCGCGATGGCCGGGTTGGACATGATGGGTGTGCTCCTCAGCTGCGGTTCGGATACTGCGGGTCGGGTACTGCGTTTCGGATACGGCGATTCGGATACGGCGGTCAGAGGCTGCGGGCGGCGATGTCGCCGTACTCCGTGGTCGCCTGGATGTTCAGGCCGGCGGCGGCGCCGTCCACGTTCTTGAGCGAGTTCTGGATCCGGCCGAAGCCGGTGCCCGCGTCCAGCGAGGCCGAGGCGCCGGCGGCGGCGGTGACCGTGATGTCGCCCTTCTGGGTGCGGAGCACGACCGTGCCGGTCGTGGCCTCGGCGATGCGGATGTCGCCCCGCGTGGTGCTGATCTCGGCGGGGCCGGCGAGCCGGCCGACCTCGACGTCCCCGTCGACCGCGGTGAGGCGGACGCTCGCGGCCTCGTCGATCTTGATGTGGCGGTACGCGCCCTCGAAGGCGATGTCGCCGAGGCGCCCGACGCCCCGCAGCTCGGTGGCGGAGGCCTTGGCCTCGACGTGGGAGCCGGCGGGCAGCTTGACGGTCACCTCGACGGCGCCGGTCGGGCCGATGAGGCGGTTCTTGCCGGCCGCCGCCTCGATCCGCAGGACGCCGTCGCCGTACTCGACCGTGGTCTGCTCGGCGGTCTTCACGTCGCGGCCCTTCGAGGCGTCCGCGGGGCGGATCTCGACCGTGGTGTCGGCGCGGTCGGCGGCGATGAGGACGATGCGGCCGGCGGGGATGTCGAGGACGGCGGTGACGGCGGCGGCGGTGTCGAACTTCTGCATGGTGTGCTCCTGTCTCGTCAGCGTGCGCTCCGTCGGCCCGCTGTTTCCGATGAGTGAAAAGCTACGTTGCGTTCGAGAGTCTGGCAACAGGTTCGTTGCGTATAAGTGTTGTAACTGCAGGTCAGTGGGGGAAAGTTGTTGCAACGAGTCTGCGGGTAATGCAACGTCAGCCAGTGAGCACGTTGCAATGGACTGGAGGTGAACGCTATGCTGGCCCTCGTAGGCGTCAAGGCGCACCGAGGAACGTGAAGGAGACCGCGATGCCGGGAGGCAGGCTCACCCAGCAGGAACGCCAGCAGATCGCCCTCGGGCTGGCCGACGGCCTCGCCTACGCCGAGATCGGCAGGCGTCTCGACCGTCCGACCTCGACGGTCACGCGTGAGGTGATGCGCAACGGCGGCCCCACCGGTTACCGCGCCGACCTGGCCCACCGCGCCACCGAACGCCGCACTCAGCGGCGCAGGCAGGCCGCGCCCCTGGCGGCGGTGGAAGCGGCGCCGCCGGAGCACGGGCGGGACCCGGAGGCGGTGCGCGCGTACGAGGAGACGTTCATGACCGTGCTCCTGGGCTCGGGCATGCCCGCGATGATGTCCCGGGTCATGGCCTGCCTCACCCTCGCCGACAGCGGCAGCCTCACCGCGGCCGAGCTCGTCCAGCGCCTCCAGGTCAGCCCGGCGTCCATCTCCAAGGCGGTCACGTTCCTGGAGGGTCAGGGCTTCCTGCGCCGGGAGCGCGACGAAGGCCGCCGCGAGCGCTACATCGTCGACGACGACATCTGGTACCAGTCGATGATCGCCAGCGCGCGGGCGATCGCGCAGATCGTCGAGACGGCGCGGCAGGGCGTGGGCGTCCTCGGTGCCGACACCCCGGCCGGCAACCGCCTGGAGAACGTCGCCCGCTTCCTCGACTTCGTCGCCGAGAGCAGCATGCGCGCCGCGGAGCAGGCCCGGGAGGTCCTCCACACGAAGGCCCCGGCGCCGGCGGAGGACGAGGCGGTGCAGGCGGCCCCGGACGACGATGCCGCCGAGCCGGGTCCTGAGGGCCGGGACACCCCCTAGGGGGTCTTGCCGATCAGGCCGGGCTCGCGGGGTCGCTCGTGTCGAGTGAGCCGCTGGTCAGCGGTGGTTTCGTGCCCCCGCGGCCAGGGCCGCCGAGCCGGCCACCGCGAGGACCGCCCCCGCCGCCAGCACCCCGCGGCGCGAGCGCCAGGAGAGGACCGACCAGCAGGACTGGGCCGAGAGCAGCGAACCGGCGCTCGCCCAGGAGCCCACCGAGCCGACGGAGAGCGCGGAGCCCACGGAGCCGACGGAGAGGAACGAGCCGACGGAGCCGACCGAGAGCGTCGACCCGACCGATCCGACGGACAGGAACGAGTCCCGCGACCAGAGGGACAGGCACGAACCGGACGAAGCGCGGCGAGGGGTCATACGGCGATCGTAGGGCGGCTCACAGTCCCCTGCCCGCCGAAGGAAAAGCCGTGTCAGACCCCTGTGGCACGGTGGTTCCCAGGGGCGGGAGAGCCGTCCTCGACGGACCCGGAGAAGACCCGTAGAAGACCCGTAGAAGACCCGGAGAAGGCCGGAGAAGACCCCGAGAAGACCGGGTAAGACCCGGAGAAGCCCCAGAGGACCCAGGGAGCAGTACGTGAACGACGCCGCCGGCGCTCCGGCCGCCCCCGCCGCCCGCCGCCGCGCGGCCCGCGGACGGCCCTCGGACCTCGCCCTGATCACGGCCTGGTGGCAGGGGCTCGGCGGCGACGGGTTCCTCGTGCTCCCGCCACCGAACCGCAGCCGCTACACGCAGTCCGACGGCCACGAGGACGCCGCCGAGGTCCACGCGGAGCGAGGGCTCACCGGCCCCGTCTCCTTCGCGTACTGGCACTGGCAGTCCCACGGGCGGGCCTTCGACCGCGCCGGCGGCCTGAGGGGCGAACTGCTGCTGCACTGGGGCGGCGACCACACCAGCGTCGCCGCCGGTCTCGGTGAGGGGCCGGCCGGTTTCCGGGTCGTCGACGGCGGGCCTCAGGGCGCCTTCCGGCTGGACCGGATCACCGACCGGGACGAGGCGGGACTGCCTGATCCCGCTGATCCCGACGGCGTGCGGCAGTTCCTCGACGCGCTCGACGAACCGGTGGACCGCAGCACTTCACCGCTCCGGTACCGGCCCCTGTCCCCGGTCGAGGCCGCCTGGCTCCACGAACGGCTCGCCGACGCCCCCGACCTTGCCGCCGCGACCCGGTTCGCGGCCTCGCTGGAGCGCCGGGAGGGGCTCACCCCCGACGAGACGGACCGGCTGCTGCGCGCCTGGCGTGCGGAGTACGAAGGGCGGCTCACGGCGTGGGGCGCCTGGGTGGAGCTGCTCCATGCGCTGCTGCGCCACGGCCACGCGGAGGCGTGGGAGACGGTCGACGCCCTCGGCGTCGTCGACCCCCGGGTGGCCGCCGTGGTGCACCGGGTGCCGTCGGAGCGGGGCCTGGCCGTCGTGCGGGAGGCCGCGCTCGCGGGCCATCGCGCCCCGGTGCACGCCTGGCTCGCGCTGCACCGGTCGCTCCGCGAGCCCGACGCGGTACGGGCCGCGGCGGCCCTCGCGGCGGAACTGGCCGCGCACGACGCGCCGGAGACCTCGCTGCACGGGCTGTACGGCGCGCTGATCGGGGCCGTCACCGCCGACTGGCGCCGGGAGACGGGGGAGGGCTACCACGCGGGCCGGTCGTACGCCGGGCTCGCGGCGGTCCGCCTCGCCACCGACGGCGGACTGCCGAGGGCGCTGCGCGCCCTCGCCGCGGACGCGGCCCGCGAACAGGTGGAGCACATCCGGGAGGAGGCGCTCCGGCCCGGCCGGACCGACCTCAACGGCGTCGGCATCGCCGAGGTGCTCGCCGCCGTGGACCGTTACGAGGCCGCCAGGGACGGACTCCTGTCCGGCACCGGCCCCGAACTCACCGGCTCCGAGACCCGGCTCGCCGACGCCTGGCACCGGTACCGGACGCTCACCGACGCCGACGTGCGCTGGCTGCGGGACCGGGTGGCCGACCCCACGACCGGTCTGCAGGGGCTCGGGTTCTGCCTCGAACTGCTCGTCGCCCACGGCCAGGCCACCGAGTCCGACGTCGAAGCGCTGCTGCCGCGCCGGATGAAGGACCTCACCAAGAAGTACCCGACCACGTACACCGAATGGCGCCACCCGCTCGTCACCCTGACCTGCCTCGCCCTCGACCTGGACCATCCGGCCGCGGGGCGGCTGGTCTCCTGGTGGAACGCGGCCCGGCCGCTGTGGAAGGACGAACTGCGGCTCCTCACCCACCTCGGCGCCCCCGACGAGGCCAAGGCCGCCGAACTGTGGGACTTCGTCACCTCGCGCGCCCACGACGTGGGCCAGCTCATGACCTGGGTGCTGGTCCGGGCCCGCCTCGACGGGGAGCACCCGCTGCTGGTCGCCGACCGGCTCATCGGCAACCCGGACGTCCGCGAGTACGTGCTGCGCCGGGTGCTGATCGGCGTGGCGGATCCCGGACAGCCCCTGTGGCACTACGCCATCGACCCGAGAAGCGTGTGCTGGTGGCGGCGCGCCCAGGAGGTCGCCGAGCACCCCGGCCTCTCCCCGGAGGCCCGTGCCGTCGGCCTGAGCGTCGCCCGCGAGCACCACCTCATCCGCTACCCGGACCAGGTGAGCCCCGCACCGACGGAGGCGGACCGGGCGAAGGCCGTGGCCTGGCTCGCCAAGCACGACACCCCCTAGCCGCCACAAGCAGGGAGGAACTCCAGGCCCTCGGGGGTGCCGAAGCGGATCACAGCGAGGTAGGCCTCCGGGTAGTCGCAGCCCAGGTCGGTCCACTGGAGTGCGAGGACGGTCCAGAGCGCGAAGACGGCAACAAGGAACCAACGCCAGCCCTTTGACATGTACGCCGAGTACCCGGCGGCCCCGCGGAGGAACCGCTTCCCCGAAGGTTGTGCCGCGGTGGAGGTCGCTGCGATTCTTCCCTTGCCGTGGACATGATCGGCATCGGGGTCGGTACGGGGGAGGGCTCATGCGATACCGGTTGCGGGTCGCCGTCGCCATGACGGCGGCTGTGTTGACGGGATGTTCGGGCGGCAGCGGCGGCAGGCCTTCCGCCGTACCGCCGTCTTCCTCCGCCTCACCGTCCTCCTCCCCGTCCCCGTCGCCCCCGCAGCAGGTCACCCGTGAGGAGGTCGCAGAACGGACCCGCACGGCCGTCCTCAAGTCGACCGCGCGCCTGCCCGACGCGCCCGGTCCCGACGGGCCGATGCTGGTCGAGGCGTGGGCGAGTGGCGAGGCGGCCTGGGTCTGGGAGACCGGTGATCACCGGCTCTGCCATGCCTCGGTGGCCGGTGACACGGTCTTCCAGCGGGCTTGCGCGACGAACCCGAACGATCCGCCCGTGTCGAAGGGCCGACAGATCAGGAGCCTCGACACCTTGTTCACGCACGGCTGGGGCCGTGTCTTCGCCGCCGACCACCAGGAGGTCACGGCCGCGTTCTGCAGTGGCAGGCCCGTGAAGGTCCTGCGGATCGGCACCGTGGCGAAGGGCACGCGCACGCTGTACGCCGTGTTCTTCCCTGACTACACCAAGGGCGAGGTGCTGTTGACCCTGCGGCACGGCACCACGACCTCCCGTGCGCCGTTCCTTCTCGGTGAAGCCGGTGACCTCTCGTGCACGGCGACGTCTGCCGCCAGGGCCTGACTCACCGGTCCAGCTGGGCCAGGCGCCGCCTTCGTCGTGACGTGAACTCCATGCTGCCGCATGCGTGTTGACGCACGCGCCCCCTCGTGTGGCGCTCACGGTCTCATGGGCCCGTGACGCCCACAAGCGTCCGTCGGCGTCCTCGGCGTCCTTGGCGTCCTCGGTGTCAGTCGATGTGCACGACCTGGAAGGCCTCCGCCATCCGGCCGGGGGGCAGGCCGCCCGCCGTCGCGTGTTCGCCGAGCCAGGTGCGGAGCAGGCCGGCGAGGTCGTCGAAGTGGGCGGTCTGGGAGGTGTGGATGCGCAGGGCCTCGACCTTGCGGTCGAAGACGGAGGTGACGTCGACGTACTGGTTCGGGGTGGGTCCGGTCATCAGCCACAGTTCATGGACGATCCAGGGTTCCAGGCCCTCGTCCTTGAGCAGCGAGGCGTGGGCGAAGGGGTTGCGGGCCTCGGGGTAGACCGCGCGCAGGCAGGCGTCGCCGACCGCGCGGTGGTCGGGGTGGAGGTCGGCGACCCGGGCCCAGTTGATCTCGGGGGAGGGGATGATCGCGCGTTGGGGGCGTACTTCGCGGATGACCCGGCACAGGTCGCGGCGGAGTTCCACGGAGGCTTCCACGAAGCTGTCGGGGTATCCGAGGAAACGGACGTCGGCGACGCCGCTGAGCTTGGCGGAATGGACCTGTTCGGCGCGGCGCAGGTCCGCCATGGCCTGGCGGGGGAGTTGTTCGTCGTAACCGCCCGCGCCGCCGTCCGTGACGATGCAGTACGTGACGCGGGTGCCGCGTGCGATCCACTGCATGACGGTGCCGCTGACGCAGAACTCGATGTCGTCCGGGTGTGCGGCGACCACCAGCAGGGACTCGGGGGCGGCGCGGTTGAAGTCCTCCATGTGTCCAGCCTGTTGGGGTGATGGGGGCGTCGCAAGGCCAACTCGTGGCGTGAACCGGACATGGCACTTACGCGCCATTCAAAAAGTTGGTAGATTCAAATCATTGGGTGTTCCGGGTGATGTGATGACGTGCTTGGAGGGTGACCGGTATGTGCAGGATCCTCGGCTCCTTCGCCGCCGGGGCGGACCGCCCCGAGCCGGCCCAGCTCGCGGCGGTGTCGGCCCGCCAGCGCCACGGCGGGCCCGACGAGCACCTGGTGCTCAGCGGGCCCGGCTGGTCCCTCGGCTGCGACCGGCTCGCCGTGACCGACCCCTGCGGCGGACAGCAGCCCTACCGGCTGCCCCACCTGCCCGGCGTCCTCGCCGTGCTCAACGGCGAGATCTACAACCACACCGAGCTGCGCCGCGCCCTCGCCGCCCGCGGTCACCGGTTCCCCGACCGCTGCGACGGCACGCTGCTGCCCGCGCTCTACGCCGAGTACGGCCCCGCCTTCGCCGAGCACCTCGACGGCATGTTCGCCGTCGCCGTCCTCGACCTGCGCCCCGGCAGCACCCAACTCGTCCTCGCCGTGGACGACATGGGGATGAAGCCGATCCACCTGCACCACGACCCGTACGACGGCTCCACCCGCTTCGCCTCCGAGATCCCCGCCCTCCTCGCCTTCGAAGGCGTACGGATCTCCCCGCGCGAGGAGTCCCTCGACACCGTCCTCGCCACCCGGACCTCCTTCTCCACCCACACCGCGCTCGACGGCGTCAGCGTCCTGCCGCCCGGCGCCACCGCCTTCGTCCGGCCCGGCGCCGCGCCCGTCGTACGCCGCCGCGGCCCCCACCGCGCCGCCCCCGTCGGCGCCACCCAGGACGTCCTGCGCCACGAGGTGCGCAGGCTCGCCGAGGCCGACGTGCCCGTCTGCGCCATCACCAGCGGCGGCCTCGACTCCGGGCTCGTCACCGCGCTCGCCGCCGAGCACGCCCGTGAGACCGACGCGCCGCCGCTGCACAGCTTCCACCTCACCTACCGGGGCCGCTGGCCCGACTCCGAGGCCGCGTACGCCCGTTCCGTCGCCCGCCGGACCAGGACCGTCCACCACGAGGTCGCCGTCGACCCCGACGAACTCGTCTCCCTCCTCACCCGGACCGTCCGCCACCTCGGCCAGCCCAACGCCGACCCCATCACCCTCTCCACGTACGCGCTCTTCCGCGCCGTCCGCGAGAACGGCTTCACCGTCGCTCTCACCGGCGACGGCGCCGACGAGCTCTTCGGCGGGTACGACCGGATGCGGGCGGCCCTCGACGCGCCCGCCGGAGCCGACTGGGCCGGCACCTACGCGGACGCCCTGTCGGCCGCGCCCCGGCTGCTCCGCGAGCACCTCTACACCGCCGACTACCGGGCCCACATCGCCGACCAGGGCTCGGCCGCCGACCGCATCGAGCAGGAACTGCGCTCGGCGGAGGCCGTCGGAGCCGACCGGCTCACCGCGATGACCGCGTTCGAGACGCGCTGGCGGCTGCCCGCGTACCACCTGCGACGCGTCGACCACCTGTCCATGGCCTGGGCCGTCGAGGCGCGGATGCCGTTCTGCCAGCCGTCCGTCGTGACGCATGCGCGCGCGTTGCCGACGGCGGCGCGGACGGGGAAGCGCGCGCTGTACGAGGCGGGCGCCGAACTGCTCCCGGCCTCGGTCCTGCGGCGGCCGAAGCAGCCGTTCACGCTGCCCCTCGCGGCGATGCTCGCCCCCGGCACGCCGCTCCTGGAGACCGTCCGAGAACTGCTCTCCCCGGCCCGGCTCGTCCTCGGCGGAAAGGTCCGCGCCGACCGGGTCCAGAAGCTCCTCGCCCGCCACCTCGAACGCCCCTCGCAGCACGACGCCCTGACGCTCTGGGCCCTGGCCGTCCACGAACTGTGGACGGAGGTCGTCCAGGGCATGCGGATCCCGGTGGGCTGTGCGGCCTGACGCCCCGGGACCACCGCGTCCCGAACCCGCCCCCGCGACCGGCGCCACCGTCGTCCGCGCCGAGGACGCGCCCGGGCCCACCCTCGTCCTGCGCGTCGACCGGTTGCCCGTCGGCTCCCTCGTCCTGGCGGACGAGCTGGCCCGGTTGCGCGAGGCGCTGGCGGGGACGGCGTACCCCCGGCTCGACAAGATCGCCCTCTACGGACCCACCGGGCGCCCCGGTCACGCCTTCGACTACCGGTTCGTGCAGGCCCTCCCCGACGGGCGGTTCGACTTCCGCACCGGCTGCGGGCATTCGCTGCTCGCCTGTGTCGTCGCCGAGGCACGGCCGGGGCCCGTCACCGTCCGGGCGGTGACCACCGGGGACACCGTGCTCTGTGAGCCCGAGCCCGGCGGGGACGCGTACACGCTCAGCTTCCTCAGGCCGCCCACCGCCCCCGGCACCCTCCCCACCGGCCGGCCCGTCGACCTCCTCCTCGGCGTCCCCGTCTCGATCGTGCGCTACGGCAACCCGTACGTCTTCGTCGACGCCCGGCACCTGCCCGACGCCGAGGACGCCCTCCGCGACAGGCTGCTCGTGCTCCGCGCCGCCGCCGCCCGCCTCCTCGGACACCCGCCCCACTCCGCCCTCCCCAAGATCGCCACCTTCACCGGCCGCCCCGGAGGCACCGACACCCCCCGAGGCATCTCCGTCCGCGCCCTCACCGTCGGCGGCTGGCACCCCCGGCTCGCCGTCACGGGCGCCGCGGCCCTCGCCGCCGCCGGCGCGCTCGACGGCACCGTCGTACCCGCCCCGAGCGGCCCCGTCCGCACCCCCGGCGGGACCGTGACCGTCTCCACCGCGCCCGACCGTGTCCGGGTCCACCGCAAGCGCGCCGAGGTCCTCGAAAAGCTCGAACTCCCCTGGCGTATCCACGCAACGGCGTGAACGCGCACCCCGCTCACCAGGCCCGGACCGCCTTTCCTCTGCCACGCTGAAATGGACCGGCCATCGGTATCCGTGGGGAGAGCAGCCACTCATGAAATTCGAGAATCTGCGTGTCGTCGTGACCGGAGCGTCCCGCTATTTCGGCCGCGCGCTCGCCGTCGGATTCGCCCATCTCGGCGCCGAGGTCTACGTCTCGGCGCGGACCGTCGAGGCGGCCGAACGCACCCGCACCGAAGTCATGGGCTCGGCCCGCGACCGTATCCACGCCTTCGGCTGCGACCTCAGCAAGCCCGCAGAGATCCGCGAGTTCGCGGCCCGCGTCGGCGAACACACCGACCGCGTCGACCTCCTGGTCAACAACGGCGCCCGCTGGCTCGACGGCATGGACCTGGAGGCGGCGAGCGACCGCGAGATCGTGGAGACGATCGAGTCGACGGCGGGCGGCACGGTCCTCATGGTGAAGCACTTCCTGCCGCTGCTCCGCGGTTCGCTGCGGCCCGACATCGTCAACATGGTCGCCGTCCGCGACGCCGAGGGCGCCTCCGCGGCGACCGCCGGCGCCGCCCACGAGGCCTTCTGGGCTGCGAAGAGCGCCCAGGCCGGATTCGCCGACATCCTCTCGCGCAGGCTGCGGCCCTCCGGCGTCCGGGTCTTCTCCCTCTTCCCGCCCGACTTCTCCACGTCGGATCCGCGTTTCGCGGAATGGGACGGATCCAATCCGGACGGAATAGCGCCCGACGAGAAGCTGACCACCCAGGCCCTCTTCGAATGCGTCGTGTACGCCGTCGAGCAGCCGCGTGACTGCTTCATCCGTTCCTTCCACTTCGAGCCCCGCTGACGTCGATGAGCCCACCGAACCGCAGCGTCAAGGAGGTCCCAGTCCCATGAGCACTCCCGTCTGGATCACCGCGACCCCTCCCGCCACCCACGGCGAACTCCACATCGGCCACCTCGCCGGGCCGTACGTCGCCGCCGACGTCCTCACCCGCTACCTGCGCGCCGAGGGCGAGGCGGTCAGGTTCACCACCGGCACCGCCGACCACGCCAGCTCTGTCGAGGTCCGGGCGCTGCGCCACCACCGCAAGCCGGAGGAGGTCGCGGAGGGCTACCGCGCCGCGATCACCGCCGACTGGCTGCGCTCGGGCGTCGAGTTCGACCACATCGTGCGCCCGCGCCGCGACAAGGGCTACGGGCGCTGGGTGCAGGACCTCTTCGCCCGGCTCTTCGCGCAGGGCGTGATCGCGCCGCGCACCCGGCTCCTGCCGTACTGCGAGCCCTGCGACCGCTGGCTGCACGGGGCGCACGCGACCGGCACGTGCCCGCACTGCGGGGCGGTCAGCGACGGCGGCATGTGCCACGAGTGCGCACGCCCCAACGACGGCGGGGACCTGATCGCCGCCCGTTGCGCCCTCTGCGGCACCCCGGCGGTCGCCCGCCGCTGCCGCAGGCTCTACGTACCCCTGGAGCCGTTCCGGGAGACGCTCGCGGAGTACTGGGCGACGGCGGGCCTGCCGCCGCGCCTTGCCGCGCTGTGCGAGTCGCTCGTCGAGGACGGACTGCCGGACATCGCCGTCGGTCATCCCGCCGAGTGGGGGCTGCCGGTGCCGGTCGAGGGCTTCCCCGACCACCGGATCGACGGCTGCTTCGAGGCCGCCGCGATGCACCTCTTCGGCTACGACGTGAAGGGCCCGCTGCCCCGCCGCGCGATCCACTTCTGCGGCTTCGGGCACTCCTTCTGCCACGCCGTGCTGCTGCCGGTGCTGCTGCTCGCGCAGGACATCAAGCTCCCGCAGGACTTCAACGTCAACGAGTCGTACGTCATCGAGGAAGGCGTCCAGGAGGGCAACGTCTGGGCGCTCGACCTGCTCACCGAGTACGGCTCCGACACCCTGCGCCGTCACGTCCTCCAGGCCCGTCCGCTCGGCCGCCGCACCGTCTTCCACCGGGAGCGGCTCGCCGCCGCCCGGCGCGAGCTGGACGAGAACTGGAACAGCTGGCTGTCCCGGCTCTTCGCCGCCGTACGGGAGGAGTGCGCCGGCCTCGCCCCGCAGGCGCTGCCCGGCGGCACCGGCTGGGAGATCCTGGAGCGGCGGCTGCACCGGGGCGTGGACGACCTGCGCGAGGCGTACGGGCCCGACGCCTTCGACCCGCGCCGGGCGGTGGCCGTGCTCGACGAGATGGTCAGGTCGGCGGCCGACTTCGGGCACGTCAACGCCCACGAGCGGTGCCGGCCCAGCACCTCCTGCCGTCACCTCCCGGCGCTGGCCGCCCAGTTGGCCTTCGCCTCCGCCCTGTCCGCGTGGTCGCGGCCTGTGATGCCGGAGGGCGCCGACCGGCTCGCGGCGGCGCTCCAGGTGACGCCGGGGCGCCCGGTCGACTGGCACGCCCTGACGGCTCCGCTCCCCGGGACCCGTCTGGCACCTCCGTCGGGTCCCGTCTTCGGGTTCTGATCTTTCTGACGTCTCTGACCTCTCTGACCTTCGTTACTACTAAGCAACTAAGTACTCCAGTAGTTCACCACCTCCGCCACCCTGCCGCGTGACCGTGCGCGCGAGCGACGCGCAGGGACACGTGGCCCCCACTCCTCAGGAGCCCCACGTGTCCCTGCGCGTCGCCATGCTCAGCGTCCACACCTCCCCGCTCCACCAGCCCGGGACGGGGGACGCCGGCGGGATGAACGTCTACATGGTCGAGCTGTCCCGCGCCCTGGCCGAACAGGGTGCCGAGGTCGACCTGTTCACCCGCTGCCGGGGCGAGGACGTGCCGCCGCTCGTCGAACTCGCCCCGGGCGTACGGGTGCGTCATCTGCACGCGGGTCCGCGCGAGGCGCTCCCCAAGGAGGCCATGCCGGACCTCGTCGTGCCGTTCTCGCTCGCCCTGCTCAAGGAGGAGCGGCGCTACGACCTGGTCCACTCGCACTACTGGCTCTCCGGGCAGGCGGGCCGGATCGCCTCGGTGGGCTGGCGCATCCCGTTCGTGCACACCGCCCACACCCTGGCCCGCGTGAAGAACGCCTCGCTCGCCGCCGGCGACACCCCCGAACCGGAGCTCCGGATCCGCGGCGAGCGCCAGGTGGTGGGCGCCGCCGACCGGCTGATCGCCAACACGGCCGACGAGGCGGAGGCACTGCGCTCGCTGTACGGGGCGGAGGGGGCCCGCACGGAGGTCGTACGGCCCGGGGTGGACCTGCGCACCTTCCACCCGGGGGACGGCCGGGCGGCGGCGCGGTCCCGCCTCGGGCTTCCGGGGGACGCGTTCGTGCCGCTGTACGCGGGCCGGATACAACCGCTGAAGGGCCCTGACGTGCTCGTGCGGGCGGTCGCCGAGCTGCTGCGCGAGTCGCCGGAGCTGCGGGGGAGGCTCCTGGTGCCGGTGATCGGCGGGCATTCGGGCGCGACGCGCGAGGGGACGGCCTGGCGGCTCGCCCGGGAGCTCGGGGTGACCGATGTGCTGCGGTCCTGCCCGCCCGTACCGCAGTCACGCCTCGCGGACTGGTACCGGGCGGCGGACGTGCTCGTGGTGCCTTCGCGCAGCGAGTCCTTCGGCCTGGTGGCCCTGGAGGCGCAGGCCTGTGGGACGCCGGTGCTCGCGGCGGCGGTCGGCGGGCTGCCGACGGCGGTGTGGGACGGGGTGACGGGGCTTCTGGTGCGCGGTCACGACCCGGTGGAGTACGCGCGCCGGCTGCGCTGGTTCGCGGCGCACCCGGAGGCGGTGGGGACGATGGGGGAGGCGGCGGTGCGCCATGCGCGGGGGATGAGCTGGCGCGCGTCGGCCGTCCGGACCGTCGAGGTGTACCGGGGGGCGCTGGGCGAGGCGGCGAGGCGGGGGGCCGGGCGGTGGGGGTTGGGGCAGGGGCGGCGGCACGCCCCTGCCCCGACGGCCCCTCTCTCCTGGAGGAACGAGAAGGCCGTCGCACCAGTCTAGCACCTCTTTTTTGGTTCGACCAAAGGTATGGGTCACCCCGGATCGCTCAATTCCGTTATCCAGAAGGCCTATTGACGCATCCACGCCATGGCGGGTCCACGCAGAGACAATCTCTGGATCTCATTCGGGGCCGGGGCCAGAATGGAGATGTCTTCAGGGAACGCCCGGCGGCACGGGCCCCCGAAAGACGGAATTCACATTCCAACTCCTGGAGGAATCATGTCTGCTGAGCACGCCACGGGTATGCGCAAGGCCTTCCGTCAGTTCGCCCTCGCCACGGCCGCGTGTCTCGCCGTCGCCGGCGGCGCGGCCCTTGTGACAGCCCCGAGCGCGGTCTCGGCCCCCCAGCACGTGGTGGCCGACGGCGTGTCCGACGGGACCACCACCGACCCCACCCCGACCCCCACGCCGTCCCCGTCCAACGGAAACGAGTGGAACAAGGTCAGCCCGGCGCCGATAGCTGCCAATTGAGTCGCCGGGAATGCGGATAAGGCTCCGCGGTCACCCCGTGAAAGGGGGACCGCGGAGCCTTGTCCGCATGGTCGGGACACAATGTTCCCGCCGGCCCCGTCGACCGGCCGCAATCAGTCGACCCAGCCGAGCCGATGCGCCCGCACACCCGCCTCGAACCGGCTCGTCGCACCCATCTCCTGCATCAGCTCGGACAGCATGCGGCTCACCGTCCGCAGCGACACCCCGAGCCCCCGCGCGATCTTCTCGTCCTTCATCCCGGAGGCGAGCATCGTCAGCGCCGCCCGCTGCTGCTCCGAGAGCCCGTCACCGCCCTGCTCCGGCGTCGTGCCGTCCCCGTACGGCGACGCGGTGTGCCAGCAGTGTTCGTACAGACCCAGGTACGAGCGGACCAGGGCCGGCCCGCGGGCCAGGACCGCGCCCGCCATCGGCTCCGCCGGATCGACCGGCACCACCGCGAACTGCGCGTCCGCGATGATCATCGTCATGGGCACGGCCGGCGTGATCCGCACCTCCACGCCCGCCTCGACCCGGCGCCGCAGCATCTCCGCCACCTCGGGCGAGGAGACGACCCGCTCGCTGTACATGGCGCGGACCCGCACCCCGTTCTCGATCTGCCGCCGGTCCCGGTTCAGGACCCGCTCCGCCACCTCGCGCACCAGCGACGTCGGATGCATCGACGCCAGACTGTGCTGGATGACGTCCGTGATGTCCTCAAGGACCTGCTGGATCCTGCGGTAGTCGCTGAGCAGCTCCACATCGGCGTCCGAGCGCGTGAGGGAACCGGCCCGCAGGAACGCCCCCGCCAGCGTCTCCAGGGTGCCGTACGCGCGGTCCGCCTCGTCGAGGTGCTCGCGCAGCTGCTCGCGCTCCCGGTGCAGCAGCCGGAGCAGTGCTATCTCCGGGTCGATCACCGCGACCGTGTCGCCGTCCTGCTCCGGGCCGCCCTCCCCGCGGAGTCCCGCACGGAGCTCCGCGCGGGCGCCGTGCTGCGCGGGGTTGGTCGGCACGATGAGCCCGAGGCCCGCGAGCTCGTTCCTACATCGCTCGTACTCCTCCGGAGAGAGACGCAGCTCGGAACCGACCTCGGCGACGCTCGACACCCCTCGCCTGCGCAGCTCCTGATAGAGCCTCACCACGGCGTCGGGTGCCTCCGCGCACTCGGCTCCGTTCTCCGTACCCCTGCCGCCGCCGGTGGTGATCAAGGCGCAGTGACCCCCTGTTCCCTCGAGTCGCGCCGCCGTCACCCTGTCACACGGCTGGGCGGCCGTCCGTCATGCCGATCTGACCGATCTGACATCCATCGTGCGTCATCCGAACTCCGAACTCCCCGCCGGTGCAGCGTCCTCAGATTCCGCGCTCGGCCCCCTCGGCGTCCAGCAGGCCGAGCCGGGAGGCCTTCACGCCCGCCTCGAACCGGCTCGCCGCGCCCAGCTCCTGCATCACCTCGGAGAGCAGCCGGCTCACGGTCCGCAGCGAGACCCCGAGGTTGCGGGCGATCTGCTCGTCCTTGATGCCGGAGGCGAGCATGAGGAGCGCCGCCCGCTGCTGCTCGGAGAGGCCGTCGCCGCTCTTCTCCGCGGCCTCTTCCTCGCCGTACGGGGCGGCTGCGGTCCAGCAGTACTCGTACAGGGCGAGATAGGAGCGGACGAGGCCCGGGCCGCGCGCGAGGATCGCGGCGGATGACGGGTCGTGCGGATCGGTCGGCAGGAGCGCGAAGTTCTCGTCGGCGAGGACCATGCTCATCGGTACGACGGAGGCGAACCGGATCTCGACGCCCAGCGCGGCCCGCTCCTCCAGGTGCTGTGCCGTCTCCGGCACCGAGGCGGCCCGCCGGCTGTACATCGCCCGGATCCGGATCCCCCGGTCCGCCCACTGACGGTCGAGGGCCAGTTCGGCCGGCAGTTCCTCGCGGCGGACGGAGCCGGTGTGCATGAAGTGCACGGCCGTCCGGACGGAGTTCGTCAGGTTCGTGAGGCTGCACCGGATGCGCCGGGGATCGTCGACGATCTCGACCTCGATCTCCCCGCGCGGTGTCGCTCCTGCCCGCAGGAACGGTCCGGCAAGGGCCTCCAGGGCGGTGTGCGCGCGACTGGTGGCGGCGAGTCGCTCCTGGAGGCGGTCGCGCTCACGGCGCAGCAGCCGCAGCAGGGCGACATCGGGATCGACGACGACGGGAGGCGAGGCGTCGGCGCCGGTGTCGCCACCGGTCGTGGGGGCGGTCAGTCCTAAGGAGACCAGTTCCTCACGACATCGCTCCCGCTCCTCGGCGGTCAGGTCGAGTCGGTCCGCGACCTGGTCGAAGGTCGCCCCGGGGCGGGCGCGGAGCGCCTGATAGACGGCGAGGGCCTGCTCGCTGCCCGTACGGGTCACGGCGGCGTTTCTGGACACGGTGCAGCAGACTCCCCCCGGATCCCACCTGGATCCTGTTGAATCGCCCCGCTAGACCCTGCCACACATTCGAACGGCGCGCACGAGGTTCACCGCAGCTCAGGAGGGCTCACGGGCGGTCGGCAACCGGTCAGGCGGTGGGGGCTTCGGACCGGCAGTCGGGGCACAGGCCCTTGAACACGATCTCGGCGTCCTCGACCTGCCACGCGGGCAGGGCACCCCGGGGCGGCTCGGGCGCGGTCGCGTCGACGTTCTCCACGCGGCCGCAGGCGACGCACAGCGCGTGCTGGTGCACGGGTCCCGCGATCTCGAACACGGCGGGCAGGCCGGGCCGGTCGAACTTGCCGACGAGGCCCGTCTCCTGGAAGTGCCGCAGCATCTCGTACACGGCCTGGCTGGTCAGCGTGCCGAGCCGCTCGCGCGCGGTCGTGGTGATGGCCTCGACGTCGAGATGGCCGCCCGCGGCGAGCACCGTGAGCACTTCGAGGCGCGGGCCCGTGACCCGCAGCCCGACGTCGCGCAGGCGCTGGATCACCGCCTCGCGGCCCGTCAGCTCTTCCACGACTGCCATCTTCTCCGCCTGCCACCTGGTCGGCTCAAACTTTTGTAGGCATCGTACCTGTTGCTCGTCAACCTCGTCAGGCGCTCTTCGGCCGTTCGTCAGTCGTCCGGCCTGCACACGAGCAGGACGCTCTCGGTCCTGTCGTCGATCCGGTGGCGCCGCCGGCCCTCGATGTGCAGGCCCGCCGAGTGGAGCTCCGTCGCGAGCCGTTCGGGGTCCACGATCCACTTGTCGGTGGTCAGCACCACCCGCTCGGTGGACAGCTTGCCGGTCCTGGCCGTGTAGTACGTGATCCGCTCGCTCATCGACGGCAGGTCGAAGACCTGCCTGGCCACCACCCACTCGTCGATCCCGTCGAAGCGCGGCACCTGGAAGGCCCAGGTCCTGCGGGGCTCCGCGATGAGTCCGGGCAGCCGGTGCGCGGTGTAGTCGAGGGCGAGCGCCCCGCCCGACTCCAGATGGCCGGCGATCTCGCGGAGCAGCGCGGGCCGACGCGCGGGCGGTACGGCCGTGACCATGGCGCCCGCGAGCAGGGCCAGCCGGTAACTCCCTTCGAGCCGCAGCTCGGTGAGCTCGGACCGGCGGGTGACGACGAGCCCGGCGACCTGGGGGCCGATCCGGCGGGCCCAGCCTTCGAGGCGCTCCAGGGCCGAGGCGTCCCGGTCGACGGCTTCCACGGCGAAGCCGTGCCGGGCGAACGGGACGGCGAGCCGCCCTGCGCCGGAGCCGAGGTCCAGGACGGGTCCGCCGGTGGAGCGGGCGAGGCTGAGGTACCGGACGATGTCCGCGCTGTGCGGGCCGAGCAGGGCATCGTGCAGCCAGACGGAGCCCTCGTCGACGGGGGCCACCGATTCGAGTCCCGGCAGGGTGTCGGACTCGATCCGGATGCCGGTTCCGGGGGCGGGCTCCCGCTCCCGGTCGTATCGGGACGGCAGGACCGGCGCGAGCGCTGCGGGCACGACGGGCAGGGATGTGCCGCTCGGTGTGTGCATCGCTCCTCCAGGGGCTCGCTCGGTCCATGCCGTCCGGACGAGGTACCCGTGCCGCCGGGACCGCGCCGCTGGACCCATCCTGACCTGGGGAACGAGCCCTGATCCAGAAGATGGGGCTGCGTGAACACGCGATGGCGTGGATCTGCCACGGGGGCGCCCACGCCGCGGAGTGCGCCGCCCCCCGCACGGGCTGCCGGTACGCCGGGGGCCGGTCGTGCCCGCCAGGTAGGACCCGGCGAGTGAGCCGAAGGGGCGCGGCCGGGGGAACAGGCCCGAGCGCGCGGAGCCTCCTGAGGAACGAAGGAGGCGAGCACGGTCGGGGCTGTGAGCCCGGCTTGAGCGCCCCGGAGGCGAACCGAGCCCAAAAGAGGAGGGGGAGGCGAGCACGGTCGGGGCTGTGAGCCCGGCTTGAGCGCCCCGGAGGCGAACCGAGCCCTTAGAAAAGCTGGCGGCTGAGGCGGCGCGGGGCTATCGGGTCGAAGCCCATGTGCGTGTAGAAGGGGAGCGCCGGGTCGTCTTCCGCGGGGAGTTCGACCCGCTGGTCGTGGGCCCCGTAGTTCCGCATCCGGTCCGTGGCCGCCGCGAGCAGGGCCGTACCCACTCCGTGGCGGCGGGATCCGCCCGCGACGGCGAGTGCGTACACCTCGCCCTCGCCCGGTACGGGGACCCCGCCCGCGGCGACGCCGACGAGCGTGCCCTCGGGGTCGGTCGCGACGAGCCAGCCGAGCCAGCCGGGCGCGCCCCCGGGAATTTCAATTTCCGCGCGGATGCGGGGGAGTGAGCATTGGGCCGAGACCATGCGCCGGATCGGCATTTCGTCCAGGATTCCCGCGTAGCTGCTCCGAATGACGTCGGCGAGCAGCCTGGATATCGTCGTCGCATCGCCGGCCGCGGCCGTCCGAATGCCAGCCAGCTGCATTGGTTTTGTACCCTTCGACGTGCCGAGCCCGATCCCCAAGATACCCACGATAGCGGTGAATTCAGTTGTCCGTGACCGATGCGAAATCTACGAATTCGCTTAGTAAATAAGGATGTTCGGCAGGTCGGCCGGTGAAGCGAGTAAATTACCCGGGGAACGAACAGCAGGCGACGACCAGGGGTGCCATCGCGAGCGCCGCCGCCGTGACGGTCAGAAGCCCGCGCAGGACCGGGTGGCCCGCGCTGTGCGGGGCGAGGATGCGTCGCATGCGCAGCGCGGCCGAGGGGCCGCCCGCCGCGAACGCGGACCGGGGTGCCTTCCCCGAGGCCAGCGCGTACAGCGCCGTCGCCAGGGCGTCCCGCGTACATCGCCGCAACGCCCTGTCGTCCGCCGCCATTTCGAGGAGCAGGGGTACGGCGGACCCGCCGTGCCGTGCGAGCGGGAGACGCGGGAAGACGGCCGCGAAGGCCTCCGCCGCCGCCACGAGGAGATGGTGGCGCCCGGCGATGTGCGCCCGCTCGTGCGCGAGTGCCGCGGCGAGCTGGGCCGGGGTCAGGGTGTGCAGCGCGCCCGAGGAGACGACGACCCGGCGCGAGCGGCCGGGCAGGCAGTACACGGCGGGGCGCTCGTCGTCGAGGACGGTGGCCCGGAGCGCCGGGTCGTACCGCCCGACGAGCCGTAGCACCCCCGCGTGCCGCACCCGTACCCGCCGGGCCCTGGCGAGGCGGCGTGCGAACGCGGCGGCGGGCACCGAGAGGAAGGCGAGGGAGAGCGAGAGGGCGAACAGCTCCCGCCCGTCGAGGGCGAGCAGCTGGGCGGGGGTGGGCGGCCGGAGCATGAGCACCGTGTCGGTCAGCCGGTGGCTGCTCTCGCCGGTCAGGACCATCTGGGCGGGCAGCAGGGCGGAGGCGCCCGCGAAGACCGTGCCGCACGCGGCCCAGACGGCGAGCGCGAGCCGGGGCACCTGCTGGGCCCAGCGTGCCCGCGCGAGGAGGAGGGGCAGGAGGAAGCCGGCGAGGGCGACGAGCCCGAGCGGCACGAGGGCGTGGTGGTTCACGCGGGGCTCCCGCCGTCGTGGCGGAGGCGGTACGGGTCCCGGTGCGTCGGTCCGGGACGCGGGTCGGGGTACCTGGCTCCGGGACGCGGGTCGGGGTACGTCGCTCCGGGACGCGGGTCGGGGTGCGTCGCTCCGGGGCGTGGGTCCTGGGGTGGCTCCTGGGGTGGTTCCTGGTCGCCGCGGGCGGCGCGCAGGGCCGCGTCGAGCGCGGCCATGTCCTCGTCCGAGATGACCTCGACGAACCGCAGGAGCGCGGCGGGCCGGTCCTGGCTGTCGCCGAGGGCGTCCCGCATGAGTCCGGCGGTGTACTCCTCGCGGCTGCGGACGGGCTCGTACAGCCAGGCCCGGCCGGCCTTCTCGCGGCGGAGCCAGTCCTTGCGGTGCAGGATGTCCGCCACGGTCATCACGGTCGTGTAGGCGACCCGGCGTCCCCGATTGATGTCGTCGACGATCTCGCGGACCGTGGCGGGCCGCTGCCAGGCCCACAGTCGGTCCATGATCTCGGCCTCCAGCTCTCCCAGCCGGCGCACGTGCATCCCCTCCCCCTGCGAGCGGCTCATCGTACGGGCCGCCTCCCCTCCCCAGGTATACCCCCCAGGGGTACGCTGGCGGGATGTCGACCCTCATGAAGAACCGCCCCTGTGCGCAGGTCTGCGACGCCGGTCCCGCCGGATCGGTGGAGCTGGTGCTCCTCCGCCGGCTGCTCGGCCTCTGTCTCCGGATGAGCCTCACATTGTCCGCCGACTGCCCCGCGCGCAAGGGCGGTTGACACCGACGAAGGGCCCCTCGCGGGGCCCTTCGGTCCATCTCCCCCTGCCCGGGGGCGCTACGTCCGGATGAGCCGGGCGATGGCCTTGGAGGCCTCGTTCACCTTCTCCTTGGCCTGGTCGCCGCCCTGGGCGATGGCCTCCGTGACGCAGCAGCTCAGGTGCTCGTCGAGCAGGGCCACCGCGCAGGACTGGAGGGCCGCGTTGATGGCGGAGACCTGGGTGAGGACGTCGATGCAGTAGACGTCCTCGTCGACCATCCGCTGCACCCCCCTGACCTGGCCCTCGATACGCCGCAGGCGTCTGATGATGTCTTCCTTGTGCTGTCCGTAACCGGCCACGGCGGGCTCCTCGGGGATTGGCGGGGAAGGGCGGGTCCTTCAGTGGCCGCCGGTCAGCTGTCGGCGGCCTGGAAGCCCCGCAGGCGGAGGCTGTTGCCGACGACGAAGACCGAGGAGAAGGCCATGGCCGCGCCGGCGATCATCGGGTTGAGCAGTCCGGCCGCGGCGAGCGGCAGGGCCGCCACGTTGTAGGCGAAGGCCCAGAACAGGTTCGAGCGGATCGTGCCGAGCGTCTTGCGGGAGAGCCGGATGGCGTCGGCGGCGGCCCGCAGGTCCCCGCGTACCAGGGTCAGGTCGCCGGCCTCGATGGCTGCGTCCGTCCCGGTGCCCATCGCCAGGCCCAGGTCGGCCTGGGCGAGCGCGGCGGCGTCGTTGACGCCGTCGCCGACCATGGCGACCGAACGGCCCTCGCCCTGCAGGCGCTTGACGACGTCGACCTTGTCCTGCGGCATGACCTCGGCGATGACCTCGTCGATGCCGACCTCAGCGGCGACGGACTCGGCGACCGCCTTGTTGTCGCCGGTCAGCAGGATGGGGGTGAGGCCGAGCGCCCGCAGCCGCCGGATGGCCTCCGGGCTGGTCTCCTTGATCGCGTCGGCGACCTCCAGGACCGCGCGGGCCTCGCCGTCCCAGGCCACCGCGATGGCGGTCCTGCCGGCCTGCTCGGCCGCGTCCTTCGCGGTCTTCAGCGACGGCGGCAGCTCCATCGCCCACTCGGTGAGCAGCTTCTCGCGGCCGACGAGGACCGCGTGGCCCTCGACGACGCCCTGCACGCCGAGGCCGGGGATGTTGGCGAAGTCCTCGGGGGTGGGAAGGGCGCCGACCTTGGCGGTGGCGCCGGTGGCGACGGCCTGGGCGATGGGGTGCTCGGAGGAGTGCTCCAGGGCGCCCGCGAGGCGCAGTACGTCGGTCTCGTCCGTACCTGCGGCGGTGTGGACCTTGATCAGGGTCATCCGGCCGGTGGTGACGGTGCCGGTCTTGTCGAGGACGATGGTGTCGACCTTGCGGGTGGTCTCCAGGACCTCGGGCCCCTTGATGAGGATGCCGAGCTGGGCGCCGCGGCCGGTGCCGACCATGAGGGCGGTCGGGGTGGCGAGGCCGAGGGCGCAGGGGCAGGCGATGATCAGGACGGCGACGGCGGCGGTGAACGCGGCGGTGAGTCCCTGGCCGGTGCCGAGCCAGAAGCCGAGGGTGCCGAGCGCGAGGGCGATGACGATCGGCACGAAGACGGCGGAGATCCGGTCGGCGAGGCGCTGGGCGGCGGCCTTGCCGTTCTGGGCGTCCTCGACGAGCTTGGCCATGCGGGCGAGCTGGGTGTCGGAGCCGACGCGGGTGGCCTCGACGACGAGCCGGCCGCCGGCGTTCAGGGTGGCGCCGGTGACGGAGTCGCCGACTCCGACCTCGACGGGGACGGACTCGCCGGTGAGCATGGAGGCGTCGACGGCGGAGGAGCCCTCGACGACGGTGCCGTCGGTGGCGATCTTCTCGCCGGGGCGGACCAGGAAGCGGTCGCCGACGGCGAGTTCGGCGGTGGGCACGGTGACCTCACGGCCGCCCCGCAGGACGGTGACCTCCTTGGCGCCCAGCTGCATCAGGGCCTTGAGCGCGGCGCCCGCCTTGCGCTTCGAGCGGGCCTCGAAGTAGCGGCCGGCCAGGATGAAGGCGGTGACGCCGGCCGCGGCCTCCAGGTAGATGTTCCCGGCGCCGTCGGTGCGGGCGATCGTGAACTCGAAGGGGTGGGTCATCCCCGGCGTGCCGGCCGTACCGAAGAACAGCGCCCACAGCGACCACAGGAACGCGGCGATCGTGCCGACCGAGATCAGCGTGTCCATCGTCGCCGCGCCGTGCCTGGCGTTCGTCCAGGCGGCCCGGTGGAACGGCCAGGCGGCGTAGACGACGACCGGCGCGGCGAGCGTGAGGCTCAGCCACTGCCAGTACTCGATCTGCAGCGCCGGGACCATCGCCATCGCGATGACCGGTACGGCGAGCGTGACGGCGGTGATCAGCCGCTGCTTGAGGGGCCGCAGCTCCTCGTCGGCCTTCTCCTCGTCGGTGGGACCCTCGGCGCCCGGCGCCTCGCTCTTCGGGGGCGCTGGCTCGGCGGCGGTGTAGCCGGTGGCCTCGACGGTGGCGATGAGGTCGGCGACGTCGACGTCGGCGTCGAAGGTGACCTTCGCCTTCTCGGTGGCGTAGTTGACGGTGGCCTCGACCCCGTCCATGCGGTTGAGCTTCTTCTCGATACGGGCCGCGCACGAGGCGCAGGTCATGCCGCCGATGGCGAGCTCGACCTGGGCGGTGCCAGGTGTCGTCGTTGTCATGAGGTCTGCTCTCCTCTTTTCAGGGCTCGGTTCGCCTCCGGGGCGCTCAAGCCGGGCTCACAGCCCCGACCGTGCTCGCCTCCTTCGTTCCTCAGGAGGCTCCGCGCGCTCGGGCCTGTTCCCCCGGCCGCGCCCCTTCGGCTCACTCGCCGGTAGTGGCGGCCGCGCCGAGGTGGCTCGGGTCAGGGTTCGGGGGCCGGGGCCCGGGCGTGGCGGGCGGGCCCCGGCGGCCGAGGTGGTTTCTTGATCAGGCGTGGCGGCCGGTCAGCTCGTAGCCCGCGTCGTCGACGGCCGCGGTGATCGCGGCGTCGTCGGGCTCGCCGCCGGTGGTCACGGTCACCAGGCCGCCGGCGACGTCGACGTCGACGGAGATGACGCCGTCGAGCGCGCTGACGGACTTGGTGATCGCGGTCTTGCAGTGGCCGCAGGTCATGCCGGAGACGGCGTAGACCGTGGCGGTGCTGTCGGCGACCGCGACGGCGGTGGCCTCCGTGGTCGAGCAGCTGTTGTCGGGGGTGCAGCAGGAGCCCATGGCTTCCTCCTCGGTCGGATTCCACTTCTCCGATACCCTCGGGGGGTATTCGGCTGTCGAGTCCATGTATACCCCCCGGTGGTATCCAAGGCAAGCGGATCCGCGACTTGACTTGATACCCCCCAGGGGTATGGTGAGGTGTATCGGACGGTTACCCACGCCACCCACGTACGGGAGAGCAGTCATGAACACCGGACTGAAGATCACCGCCTTTGCCGCCGCGCTCGCCGCGACCTTCGGGACCGCGTACGGGGTCGGCAAGGGAGTCGGCCCCGTCGAGGAGCCGAAGAAGGCCGGGCACGGCGACCACGCGTCCGCGCCCGCTCCTTCCGGGAGCGCCGACGGCCACGCCGGCCACGAGGAGGGTGCGGCGACGGACGCCTCCGCCGAGGCGAACCTCCCCGGCGGCCTCCAGGTCTCCCAGGACGGCTACACGCTGGCCATGGAGACCCCGAAGCCCGCCGTCGGCAAGAGCGTCCTGAAGTTCTCCATCAAGGACGCGGCCGGCAGGAAGGTCACCGCCTTCACCACCGAGCACGGCAAGGAACTGCACTTCATCGTCGCCTCGCGCGACCTCGGCACCTTCCGGCACCTGCACCCCGTGAAGGCCGCCGACGGCACCTGGACCACCCCCGTCGACCTCCCCGCCGCCGGCGGCTACAAGGCCTTCGCGGACTTCAAGCCCGCCGCGCCCGGCGCCAAGGGCGTCACGCTCGGCGCAGACCTCGCGGTCCCGGGCGCGTACGCCCCGAAGCCGCTCGCCGCCGTGAACCGGACCGCGACCGTCGACGGCTACCAGGTCCGGCTCGGCGGCACCCTGAACCCGGGCAAGGCCGGCGAGCTCCGGCTCACCGTCACCAAGGCCGGGAAGCCCGTCACCGACCTGGAGCCCTATCTCGGGGCGTACGGACACCTCGTCGCCCTCCGCGACGGCGACCTCGCCTACCTCCACGTGCACCCGAACGAGGGCGGCCCCGGTCCGGACGTCTCCTTCACGGCGACCGCGCCCAGCGCCGGCGCGTACCGTCTGTTCCTCGACTTCCAGCACCAGGGCAAGGTGCGCACGGCGGCCTTCACGGTCACGGCGGGGGCCACGGCGGCGACCGGGACCCCGGCAGAGGCGCCCGCTCCGGCGGCCGGTGAGGCGACGCACGATGCGGGAGGCCACGAGCACGGCTAGGCTGGTCATTGGACTAGACCTGTAGCCGTCATTTATGGAGAAATGGGCCTCGATGAGCAACCGTGCAGTCCTTGAGGTGATCGCCCTCGACGAGGAGGACGCGGTCGCCGCCCAGACCGGCGGCGCCGACCGGCTCGAACTCGTCACCGACATGGCGGCCGACGGGCTCACCCCGTCCACGGCGTCCTTCGCCGCCATCCGGGCTGCCGTCGACATCCCGCTGCGCGTGATGATCCGTCTCGCCGACGGCTTCGCGGCCGGCGACACCGACGCCCTGGTCCGCCGGGCGGAGGAGCTCCGCGCGGCGGGCGCGACCGAGTTCGTCCTCGGCTTCCTCACCCCCGACGGCGAACCCGACCTCGTGGCCGTCGAGCGGCTCGTCACCGTCCTCGACGGCGCCCGCTGGACCTTCCACCGGGCGATCGACCGCGCCGCCGACCGCGACGGGCTCCGCAAACGCCTCGCCGACCTGCCCGGTCTCGACACCTACCTCACCGCCGGCGCCGCCACCGGCGTCGACGACGGCCTCGCCACCCTCAAGGCCGAGGCCGCCCGCGCGGGCGAACCCGGCTACGAGGCCCGGATCCTCGTCGGCGGCGGCCTCCGCCTCGACCACCTCCCCGGACTCCGCGCGGCGGGCCTCGACGCCTTCCACATCGGCGGCGCGGCCCGCCCCCAGGGCTGGGCGGCCCCGGTCTCGGCCGAGGCGGTACGGACGTGGCGCGAGGCGGTGGACGCGTAGGGGCGCGTGCCCGGCGGGGGTGCGCGGGAAAACGCCTGGCCCGGCGTGAGGGGTGCTCGCTAGCCTCCCCGCCATGGAAGCCACCACCAAGACGCAACCCGACGACCTCGGCATCGACACCGCGCTCGTCGAGCGGCTCGTCGCCGGGCGGTTCCCCCAGTGGGCCGGGCTCCCGGTGCGGGCCGTGGACTCCGCCGGTACGGACAACGCGATGTTCCGGCTCGGTGACGACCTCGTCGTACGGCTTCCCCGGGTCCCGGACGCGGCGCACCAGGTCGAGAAGGAGCAGCGCTGGCTGCCCCTGCTCGCCCCGCACCTGCCGCTCGACGTCCCCGTCCCGGCCGGACGGGCCGGAGCGAGCGCCGACTTCCCGCTGCCCTGGTCCGTCTACCGCTGGCTCGACGGGAACGACACGTACGACGCGCCGCTCACCGACCTCGCCCACGCGGCCGTGGAACTGGGCCGCTTCGGCGCCGCCCTCCGCGCCCTCGACGCGACCGGCGGGCCCGCGTCCTTCCGGGGCGGCCACGTCACCGCGTGGGAGGACGGGAACCTGCCGCGCGCCGTCCGGGACCTCGCCGCCGACGGCGCCGTCGACGCGGAACTCGCCACCGCCTCCTGGGAGACGGTCCTGCGGCTCCCGCAGTGGGACGGTCCGCCGGTCTGGATCCACGGCGATCTGCTGCCGGGCAACCTGCTCGGCCGCGACGGCCGGCTCAGCGCGGTCATCGACTTCGGCGGCCTCGGCACCGGCGACCCGGCCTGCGACATGATGCCCGCCTGGACGCTGTTCACCGCCGACACCCGCCCGCTGTTCCGCGAGGCCGCCCGGGTCGACGACGCCACCTGGGCGCGCGGCCGGGGCTGGGCCCTGTGCTGGGGCCTCGTGACCGAGCACTACTACCGAGGCAGGAACCCGGTCCTGGCGTCCGTCGCCCACCGCACCTGGTCCGAGGCCCTGGCCGACCGCTGAGCCCTGCTCCACGGCGGTCGGCGAGTGCCGCGATCCGCCGCAGGACGGGGGTCGTGAAGGGGCCCGGGGGCGGGGTCAGCGGACGACGTCGAAGACGTTCATCTGGATGCCGTTGGCGTACGTCTCGTGCTCGACGAGCTTCAGCTTCTGCGTGTCCTTGTCCGTCGTGCTGAACAGCCGCTTGCCGGCGCCGAGCAGCAGCGGGAAGACGAGCAGGTGGTAGCGGTCGATCAGACCGGCGTCCGAGAGGGCACGGTTGAGGGCCGCGCTGCCGTGGACGATGATCGGGCCGCCCTCGGTCTCCTTCAGCGCGGCGACCTCGTCGAGCGAGCGCAGGATGGTGGTCTCGCCCCAGTTGTCGACGAGGCCGTCCTCGCCGAGGGTCGTGGAGACCACGTACTTCGGCAGCGTCTTGTAGCGGGCGAACTCCTCCATGGCCGGCCAGACGGGGCTGAACGCCTCGTAGCTGACCCGGCCGAACAGCATCGCGCCGGCCTCCTCCTGCTCGCGCTCCTTGAGGGCGTAGACCTCGGGGAGGAAGTCGACCTCCTTGAAGGTCCACCCCGAGTTCCGGTAGCCGGGCTCGCCGCCGGGGGCCTCGACGACGCCGTCGAGCGAGACGAAGGCGGAGCTGATCAGGGTGCGCATCTGGGTTCTCCCGTGAGGTTCGTGTCCGGTGTCCGGCCGAGGTGCCCGGCCGGGTGTTCCGCAGTAACTATCAAGTAAGACCGGCGGCCCCGGCGAAACTCATCGGTCGTGACACACCGGATCCAACTGGTTCGGCACGGGGGCCGAGTGAATGATCGTCAGCCCGGACACCGCGCGGGTCAGTGCCACGTACAGGCGGCGCAGGCCCGTGCGCTCGTCCGGTTCGCCGTCGACGACCGCCGCCGGTTCGTCCAGGACCACGTAGTCGTACTCCAGGCCCTTCGCGAGCGTCGCCGGGACCAGCGTCAGCCGGGACTCGGCCGTCGTCTCCTCGCCGGGGGAGAGGTACGCGAGCCCGGCGGCGGTCAGCGCCTCCGCCAGCGGGGCGATCCGCGCGTCGGCGGCGATCAGGCCGATCGAGCCCTCGTGCGCGAGGGACTCGACGCAGGCCGCGACCACGTCCGCGTCGAGCGCGTCCGCCTCCGTGCGGCGTACGGCGAGCGAGCCCGGGTTCTCACGTACCGACTCGACCGCCGCGAGCCCCGGCGACATGTGCGGAAGCAGCCGGGAGGCGTACGCGATCACCTCGCGCGGCACGCGGAAACCGGCGGTCAGCTCCTCCACCACGGCCTCCGGCTTCCCCAGGTGCCCGAGCGCTTCCGCCCAGCTCGCCGTCGCCCAGGGGGTGGTGCCCTGCGCCAGGTCGCCGAGGATCGTCGCCGAACCGGTCGTGCAGCGCCGGCCCACCGCCCGGTACTGCATCGGGGACAGGTCCTGCGCCTCGTCGAGGACCACGTGCCCGAGCGAGTGCGTCCGCTCCACCAGGTCCCGGGCCTCGTCGATGAGGACCGCGTCCGCCGCCGACCACTTCGCCGTCTTCACGCTCCGCGCGGGCTTCGCCCACAGCAGCAGCTTCTGCTCGTCCTCGGTGAGCAGCCCCTCGGCGTGCTCCGCGAGGAACTCCGCGTCGCCGAGCAGCCGCAGCACGAGCTTCTCGGGCTCCACCAGCGGCCAGCACTCCTTCACGACCGCCTTGACGGCCGTGTTCCGCGCGACCGTGTTCTGCACCCGGTCGTCGGGTGCCTCGCCCGCCTGCTCCATCCGGACCAGGACGGCGTGCGCGATGCGCTGCGGCAGCGCCTCGCGGGCCGCGCCGTACCGGATGTCACGGTCCATCAACTCCTTTACGATCTGCTCCAGTTCGTACGCGGGAACCCGCCAGCGGCGCGAGCCGCGCACCACCATCAGGGGCTCCTTCGGCAGCGCGATGTGGGAGCACACGGCCCGGCGCAGCACCTCCGCCATCCGGGCGTCGCCCTTGACGACCGCCGTCGCCGCCTCGTCCGTCCCCCGCACCTCGACCTGCCCGACGAGGTCGTCGACCGTCGCCTGCTTCACCTCCAGCTCGCCCAGGGCGGGGAGCACCTGCTCGATGTAGTGGAGGAAGGAACGGTTCGGTCCGACGACCAGGGTCCCGGTGCGGGCCAGCCGCTCCCGGTGCGCGTACAGCAGGTACGCGACGCGGTGCAGGCCCACGGCCGTCTTCCCGGTGCCGGGGCCGCCCTGCACGCACACGGTCCCGGACAGGCCGGACCGGACGATCCCGTCCTGCTCGGGCTGGATCGTGGCGACGATGTCCCGCATCGGTCCGACACGGGGCCGCTCGATCTCCGCCTGGAGCAGCCGGCTGGTGGTCTCCAGCTCGTCCGGGTCGGACAGGTGCTCGTCCTCGTACGCGGTGAGCTCGCCGCCCGTGTACCCGAAGCGGCGGCGGAGTCCGACGTCCTGCGGGTCCTTCTTCGACGCCTGGTAGTACGGCTGCGAGACCGGCGCGCGCCAGTCGATCACCATCGGGTCGCCGACGGCGTCGTGGACGTGCCGCCGGCCGATGTAGAACCGTTGCCCCTCCTGCGTGGTGTGGAGGTAGTCGAGCCGCCCGAAGAACAGCGGGGTGTGGGAGAGGTCGGCGAGCGCCTTGATGCGCTCCTCGATCTGGCGCCCGAGGACGACGGAGTTGACCCAGTTCGCCGTGACGTTCGTGATGTCGAGCGCCTCGACGTCCTCGCGCATCGCGCGCAGGGCGGCGCGGGACGAGGCCAGGTGGTCGCGCTCGCGCGCGAGCGGATCGGGAGCGGACACGGGCACGTCGGACACGGGGAAGCCTCCGGGCAGGTGGATACGCGGACACGTCGAGGTGGCCGCCGGTTTCCGACCGGACGGCGGCTCTCCACGGAGGGAGGCGGGGAAGCTGGCGAGTGTAACTCCGGCGGGGAGCGCGGGGCGAATGCTTTCCGGCCTTTCGTACCCGTAGGGGGCAAGGTCCGACGTGAGGGGGACTCGGGTTCCACCCCCAGGCCGATGTGTTCGGAATGTCCGGATTTCATCATGGAGGTATGACCGCGACGACCTTCACCCTCGTGACCACGATCCCCCGCCCCCGCGTCCGCCCGCTGAGCACGGCGTTCCGCGCGATCCGCGCCTTCGGCGGCGCGGCGGCCGGAGTCGTCCTCCTCGGCGACTACGGCCCGCCCGAGGCGGGGGTGAGGAACCCGCGCCCGCAGCACATCGGGAGCCCGCGCCGTGAGTACGCGCCCGGCCCCGACTGAGTACCGAAGCGCATAGTGGTCGTCCCGCCGCACCTGATGTGATCAGGACATGGAGACGACGGACACCACGGCCACGACGGACACCACGGCCACGACGGACACCACGGCCACGACGGACACCACGACCACCACGGACACCACCGGCCCGACCCCTCGCGCACTCCGCCTCACCGCCGCGGGCGGCCTGCTGCTCCTCCTGGCCTGCCTGGTGATCACCTTCGTGATCACCCTCGCCGACGCGATCGAAGGCGACGGCAGCGGCGGCGTCTTCATCAGCGCCGGTTTCTGGGCCCTGGCCGTCGGGGCCGCCGCCGGCGTGGCAGCCCTGATCGTGCCCCGCAGGGCCCTCGTCATCGCCCAGTACTGCCTGGCGGTCGGCGGCCCGTTCCTCGCCCTGATGGACTGAGCCGCCGCCCAACCGGGTTCACGGCGCCAGCAGCTCGTCCGCGTCCACGATCCGGTACGCGTACCCCTGCTCGGCCAGGAACCGCTGCCGGTGCGCCGCGAAGTCCTGGTCGATGGTGTCCCGGGCGACCACCGAGTAGAAGTGCGCCTGGTGCCCGTCCGCCTTCGGCCGCAGCACCCGGCCGAGGCGCTGCGCCTCCTCCTGCCGCGACCCGAACGTGCCCGACACCTGGATCGCGACGGTCGCCTCCGGCAGGTCGATGGAGAAGTTCGCGACCTTCGACACCACGAGCACGCTGATCTCGCCGGTACGGAACGCGTCGAAGAGCTTCTCCCGCTGCGCGTTCGACGTCTCGCCCTTGATGACGGGCGCGTCCAGGTGCTCGCCGAGCTCGTCGAGCTGGTCGATGTACTGCCCGATGACGAGGATCTGCTGCCCCTCGAACTTCTTCACCAGGGCCTCGGTGACCTTCCGCTTCGTCGCCGTCGTCGCGCAGAAGCGGTACTTCTCCTCGGCCTCCGCGGTCGCGTACGCGAGCCGCTCCGAGTCGGTGAGGTTGACCCGGACCTCGACGCAGTCGGCGGGCGCGATGTACCCCTGCGCCTCGATCTCCTTCCACGGCGCGTCGAACCGCTTGGGCCCGATCAGCGAGAACACGTCCGACTCGCGGCCGTCCTCGCGCACGAGCGTCGCGGTGAGACCGAGCCGCCGCCGGGCCTGCAGATCGGCGGTGAACTTGAAGACGGGCGCGGGCAGCAGGTGCACCTCGTCGTAGACGATGAGGCCCCAGTCGCGGGAGTCGAACAGCTCCAGGTGCGGGTAGACGCCCTTCCGCCTGGTCGTAAGAACCTGGTAGGTGGCGATGGTGACCGGCCGGATCTCCTTCTTCGTCCCGCTGTACTCGCCGATCTCGTCCTCGGTCAGCGAGGTCCGCTTCACCAGCTCGCTCTTCCACTGCCGGGCGGACACGGTGTTGGTGACGAGGATCAGCGTGGTCGCCTTGGCCTGCGCCATGGCCCCCGCCCCGACCAGCGTCTTCCCCGCACCACAGGGCAGGACGACCACACCGGAACCGCCGTGCCAGAACCCCTCCACGGCCTGCTTCTGGTACGGGCGCAGGGCCCACCCGTCCTCGGCGAGGTCGATCCGGTGCGCCTCGCCGTCCACGTACCCGGCGAGGTCCTCTGCCGGCCAGCCCAGCTTCAGCAGCGTCTGCTTGATCTGCCCGCGCTCGGAGGGGTGCACGGCGACGGTGTCGGCGTCGATCCGCTCCCCGACCAGCGGCTGCACCTTCCGCGACCGCAGGATCTCCTCCAGGACCGGCCGGTCGGTGCTGGTCAGGACGAGCCCGTGCGTGGGGTGCTTGGACAGCGTCAGCCGGCCGTACCGGGCCATGGTCTCGGCGATGTCGACGAGCAGCGCGTGCGGCACGGGGTAGCGCGAGTACTCGACGAGCGCGTCGACGACCTGCTCGGCGTCGTGGCCCGCGGCCCGCGCGTTCCAGAGCCCGAGCGGCGTCAGCCGGTACGTGTGGATGTGCTCCGGCGCCCGCTCCAGCTCCGCGAACGGGGCGATGGCCCGCCGGCAGGCATCGGCGAGCTCGTGATCGACCTCCAGGAGCAGGGTCTTGTCACTCTGGACGATGAGCGGTCCACTCACGTGATCAGGTCCTTCCGACACCCGGCCGTTCCCGTAACGACGGCCAATCCTCCAGTCTGCCTGATGCGCGGCGGTTGTCGGTGGGTGCTGCCACACTGAAGGCGTCGGTTTCCGCGCGAGGGAGGTGGCGAGAGATGAGTGTTGCTCACGATCCGCATTACGGGCCTTGGACGATAGAGGAGGTCCTGGCTCTGGGGGAGGACCGTGGTGAGCGTCGCGAATTGATGGGGGAAGCACTCTTGATGTCACCGGCTCCCGGAACCAAGCACCAGCGGGCGTCGCTTCGGCTGGCCTTCTTGCTCGATGCCGCCGTTCAGGCTGCCGGAGCTCCCGCCGAGGTCCTGGAGGCGGTCAACCTCATCCTGCCCGACGGGCTCTTCATTCCCGACATCGTCGTCGTCGAGGCCGCTGCCGCAGCCGAGAACCCGGTCACCTACGACGCGGACGCCGCACTGCTCGTCGTCGAGATCGTCTCCCCGTCATCCTCCGGCCGCCGCACCGACCGGCTCCTCAAGCCGCCGTACTACGCGGAGGCCGGAATCCAGCATCTGTGGCGGCTTGAGCTGGAGCCCACCCCGGCGCTGGTCGTCTCCGAGTTGCGGGACGGCCGCTACGTGGAGCGGCTCGTCGCCGAGGCCGGGCGCGAGACGGCGATCGAGGCGCCGTTCCCGCTGAAGCTCGACCCCGGCGCCCTGGTGAACCCGAGGCGCTAGGGTCCGTGCGGCGGACCAGCCCTAGGGCCTGTCCGGCGGATCATGGTCGGACAGGCCCTACACCTGCTCGTCCGCCAGTTCCGCGACGCCCGTGATGCGGTGCAGCGGGTACGTGCGGACCTCGTCCGCCGTGTGGTCGTAGCCCGTCACGAAGCCGCCCTCCACGCGGACCGGGGCGATGACCCGCTGGCTCGCCGCGCCCTCCGCGTTGACGTAGCCGATCCACACCGCCGAGCCCGTCATCGCCGCCGCCTGGACGGTGGCGAGCGTCTCCGCCGCGGACGTGCGCGGGAGGGCGCCCGCCGCCGCCGGGGCCGCCGCCGGTTCCTTCCGTACCGCGGTCGCCGCCCGGTCGCCCGCCCGGATCGCGCGTACCGCGGCGCCGAGCAGCGTCGTGTCGGGCGCGGGCGGCCCGTCCGGGACCGGAACCGGGGCCGTGCGCGCCGGCGTGCGGTACGCGTCGGTGCGGGTGATCAGGACGTCGCCCTCCGCCGACTCGGCGGCCGGCGCGTACCCCATCGACCGCAGCCCGTCGAGCAGCGACGCGGGGTCCGTCTGCGCCGCGAGGACCGTCGGCGCGATCCTCCGCAGCCCCAGCCCGGCCGACCGCCGGTCCGCGAGGATCTCGCCGAGGACGGCGTCGTCGTCGCAGCGCACGTACGCGGACGCCGCCCCGACCCGCAGATGGCCGTGGCGTCTCGCCACGTCGTCGATGAGGTACGCGAGCGGCTGCGGGACCGGCGTACGGGAGTGCGCCTTCAGGAATTCGTGCAGGTCAGAGGCGGTCCGCCCGGCGTCGAGCGCGCGCCGCACCGACCCCGGCGTGAACCGGTAGACGGTGGCGCCACCCTTCGACTCCACGTCCGCGAGCACGGCGAGCGCGTCGGCCAGCGGGCGCCGCAGCGGCCCCGGCGCGACCGCCGTCAGGTCCGCCTGGAGGAGGACGTGGTCCACGGCCTCGGGGAGCAGCGGCGCCAGCAGGGTCGCGGCCCTCCCGGCGGCGACCGCAGGCTCGACACCGCCGCCGTGGTCGGCCGGGCTCGCGGCCTCCGCGAGCGGCAGGTTGAGCAGCGCCCGCGCCGGGCCCGACAGGGCGCCCCGCCCCGTGAGCCCGAGGAGTTCCGCCTCGGCGAGCGTCCAGCGGGCCAGCCGGGACCGCAGGTCGGTCGCCCCACCGGGCCGCGAGTCGGGCCTCCCATCGGGTCTCCCGTCCGGCCGCCCGTCCGGTCTCCCGTCACCGGGCTTGTCCTCACCCGGCTTCCCGTCACCACCCTGTGCCGCCGCCGCCGCGCCCCGCAGCGGCCGCTCCCAGCGGAGCCGCGCGAACAGCGTCTCCGGGTCGGCGGCCGACCCCGGCGGCAGCGTCGCGAGCAGCGACAGGACCCGGTGCCGGACCTCCGGCGCCGGCGCCCGGTCCAGGTCGGGGCCGAGGGCGGCGAGCGTACGGCCCTTCGTGTCCTGACCGCCGACAAGACCCGGCGTACGGGTCGACGTCAGCCACGGGGCCACGAGCAGCGCCCAGCGTTCCGCGGGCGGCAGGTCCAGCCAGTGGTCGTAGGCGGGCGTCGGCGCGTACCGCTCGTCCGCCTCGCCGTCCGACGCGAGCAGCCCCGCCCCGTGACAGAGCTCCAGCCAGAACGCGGCCGTCTCCTCCGTGACGTCCAGCGCCGCCGCCGTCCGCTTCAGGTCCCGCACCGCGAGCCCGCCCGCGCGCAGCACCGGCGGGCCGCCCCGGTCCCACGACTTCAACAGCTCCTCGACCGTCGCGAGCGTCACGTGCGCCTGGCCGGCCGCCGCGCTGTCCACCACCTGTGGACGGTACTCGCGCAGCACCCCCAGCTCCGGCGGCAGCGGCTCCGGCGCCCGGTGTGCCCGTCCGCCCCGCAGATGCAGCGCCACCTCGCGCGGCAGCACCATCGTCCGCGCCGACACCGGAAGCAGCAGACCCCGGTCACGCAGCCAGCGCACCGGAGGCGCCGGATTCGCCGACACCTCCCCGTACGGCGGGCCCCACACCAGCCGGTCCAGGACCGCGAGCGCCTCAGGGGACGCTTCGTCGAGGAGCGCGCCCATCCGGTCCCGGTCCGTGAACAGGCCCGTAAGCGCCGCCACCGCCGACACCGGATCATGCGTCGCGGGCAGCCCCGCCGCCGCGATGATCTCCTGCACCCGGCCCGGCGACATCCCCGACGTGGCCTCCGCGACCGTCGGTCCAAGACCCGTCGGCGACGGATGCTGCGCCGAAGGCGCGAGCAGCTCCCGGGCCGTCCGCACCAGCTTCAGCCGCTCGTCCTCGCCCCACACGAGCGCCTGCTCGCGCAGCAGCGCCAACGCGCCCGGCAGCGCCGCCTCGATCGCCGGATCACCGTCGTCGCCGGTGAGCAGCGCCAGGAGTACGGGGTACGGGGCCGGGTCCGGGGCGACGGCCAGCGCTTCGGCCGTCTGGAGCGCGAACCGGTCGAGCCGCTCGATGGCCCGCACCACCGACCCCCGCGTACCGGCACGGGTCGCCAGCTGCGTCAGGTCGTTCGGTACGGGACTCAGCAGGTCCGGCCGGGCGCGCAGCAGCGCGGCGAGCCCCTCGTCGCCCCGCGCGCGCAGCGCCTCCGCGAGTGTGCGGGGCGCCGCGGCGGCGCCAGTTACCTCGGGCACGTGCGCCTCCCGGTCGAGCTCACCGATCCCCATCCGCACCACGTTAGCCGCTGCGCAGGCGCTAACGTCGGGCCGTACCGGGCGAACCGGCCGTGGAGGGGCACCGTGGGCATCGAGAGCGACCAGTTGGTCTACGACTATCTGAGCCGGGTCGGCGATCTGGCACAGCAGCGGCAACTGCCGGCGAGCGACCGGATGAAGCTGGTGTCGACACTCCGCAACGAGATCGACCGCCGCCGCGCTACGCACGGCGAGGAGAGCCCGTCGGCGGTACGCGGCATCCTCGGCGCCCTGGGCACGCCGGACGAGGTGGTGGAACGCGCGGACCCGGGCGCGTCGGGCCTGGTACCGGAGCCCCGCAAGGGCGAGGAGCCGGACACGGCCCCGTCCGACGACAGCCGTGTCACGGACTGGTGGCGTGCCGACGAGGCGGACGGCGTCCCGGGCTTCGTAGGAGGAGTGGAACGCCCGGACCTCTTCAGTCCGCCGCCCCCGGAGAAGGACGAGGAGGACGAGCAGCCGGAGCCCGCCCCCGGGAAGCGCCGCCGCCTGGCCCGGATCATCCGCCTACGCCGCAGGCCGGGGCCGGGGGCGGAGGCGGAGGCGACAGCGGAACCGGCGGCGGAACCGGAGACGGCACCGGCCCCCCGCCCCCGCCTCCGTCTGTCGAACCCCTTCGTCCTGCTCGCCGCGCTGCTGCTGCTCGGCGGGGCGGCCTTCAGCTCGCTGATCGCCCTGGCCGCGGGCTGGCTCCTGGCGTACGGTTCCCGCCGCCTGACCCCGGGTGAGGTCAAGGCGGCCGTCCTGGTGATCCCGGGCGCGGCCGCCGCGTCGGGAGCGGTCTGGCTGTGGGGCCGTGTGGAGGGCCGCTGGGGAGCGGAGGTGGCGGCGGGCGGCGAGGCGCTGGGAGCGGCGATCTCGGAGACGTGGCCGTGGGTCCTGCGAGGCGCGGCCATCGCCTCGGCCCTCTTCCTCCTGTGGCGATCCCGCAGAAACTGACCCTGCCCTCGCCCAGTCCCGTTGTGGGCGCCGTCCCGTGTGCCCACCCGTCCCGCCCAGCGGGACGACTGACTGCCCACACGGGTGGTGGGCGGCCCGCACGGCGGTGGGCCGGGCCCGCACAGGGGCGGGGCAGCCCGCACGCGGTGGCAGAGGGCCCCGGATCAGCCCCGCAGCGGCTTCGACAGGCTCGCGCCCGGCTCCCCGGCCTCCTCCGCGTCCGGGTGCCACGGTGCACCCGGTACCACCAGGGGGGAGCCCGTCACCGGGTCCGGGACCACGACCGATGTCAGGCCGAAGACGTCCCGTACGAGTTCCTCCGTCACGATCTCGCCCGGCGGGCCCTCCGCGACCACCCGGCCCGCCTTCATGGCGACCAGGTGGTCGGCGTACCGCGCGGCCTGGTTCAGGTCGTGGAGGACGAGGACGACCGTGCGGCCGCGCAGCCGGTTCAGGCGGCGGACCAGGTCGAGGACCTCCACCTGGTGGGAGATGTCCAGGTAGGTGGTGGGCTCGTCGAGGAGCAGCAGGTCGGTCTCCTGCGCGAGCGCCATCGCGATCCACACCCGCTGCCGCTGCCCGCCGGAGAGCGCGTCGACGGACCGGTCGGCGAGCGCGGCGACGTCCGTCCGTTCCATGGCGTCGGAGACGGCCCGCTCGTCCTCCTCGGACCACTGCTTCCACCAGGCCTGGTGCGGCTGTCGGCCGCGCGAGACCAGGTCGGCGACGGTGATCGCCTCGGGCGCCACCGGCGTCTGCGGAAGGAGCCCGATGGAGCGGGCGATCCGCTTCGTGGGGAGCTTCGCGAGTTCCTCGCCGTCGAGGAGGACCGCGCCGCCGGCCGGCTTGAGGAGCCGCCCGAGCGCCCGCAGCGTCGTGGACTTGCCGCACGCGTTGGGGCCGACGATCACCGTCACCTTGCCGTCGGGGATCGCGAGGTCGAGTTCGTGGACGACGGTGCGGTCCTCGTAGGCGAGCGTCAGCTCGCGCGCGGTCAGCCTGCTCGTCATGCCTTGCCTTCCGTACGGCTCCGGACGATGAGCCAGATCAGATACGGGGCGCCGACCGCCGCCGTGAGGACTCCCACCGGCAGTTCGACGGGGGAGAGGAGCCGCCTGCCGAGCAGGTCGGCGAGGACGACGACCGCGGCGCCGGTCAGGGCCGAGCAGAGCAGCGGGATCTGCGCGGTCCTGGTCATGCGGCGGGCGATCTGCGGGGCGAGGAGCGCCACGAAGTCGACGGGCCCCGCGACGCCGGTCGCGACGGACGCGAGGACGACGCCGACGGCGACGAGCCCGAGCCGGACGCCGCCGAGGCGTACGCCGAGCGCGGTCGCCGTGTCGTCGTCGAGGGACACGGTCCGCTGGGCGCGGGCCGCCCACAGCACGGCGGGCAGCATGAGGAGCAGCGTCCAGCGGATGGGCGCCGACTCGTCCCAGCCGCGCCCGTTGAGGGAGCCGGTCATCCAGATCTGGGCCTGCTGGGCGACGAGGTAGTCGCCCTTGGTCATGAAGAGGGTGGTGAGGGACCGCAGGGCGATGGCGAAGCCGATGCCGATGAGGACGAACCGGGTGGCGTGCAGTCCGCCGCGCCAGGCGAAGGCGTACACGAGCGCGGCGGCGAGGACGCCGCCGGCGATCGAGAGGTACGGCAGGACGGTGTACGAGGTGAGGCCGAAGCTCATCGCGGCGACGGTGACGGCTCCGGCGCCCTGGCTGATGCCGATGATGTCGGGGCTGGCGAGCGGGTTGCGGGCGACGGTCTGGATGAGCGCGCCCGCGATCCCGAAGGCGGCGCCGACCGCGAGGGCGACGACGAGCCGGGGCTCGCGGAGTTCCTCGACGACGAACGTCGAGGGCGACGGCTGCCCGAGCAGGATCCGTACGACCTCGCCGGGGCCGACGAACCGTTCGCCGACGCAGAGGTACGCGACGGAGGCCGCGGCGAGCAGGAGCAGCAGGCCGACGGCGACGAGGGCGGAGCGCCGGTGGAGCAGGAAGGAGGCGCTTCCGGCGCGCAGGGTCCCGTACCCGGCGGGCCTCAGGCGCACGGTGGTGGTCCCGGTGGTCCCGGTGGTCGTGGTGGTCACGCGGGCACCGCCTTCCGGCGTACGAGCGTGACGAGGAACGGAACGCCGATCAGCGCGGTCATCACTCCGGCCGGCACCTCGCCCGGCGGGAACACGATCCGCCCGGCGACGTCGGCGACGAGCAGCATCACCGGGCCGATGACGGCGGCCATCGGCAGCACCCAGCGGTGGTCGGAGCCGACGATCGCCCGCGCGATGTGGGGGACGGCGAGGCCGACGAAGGCGACCGGCCCCGCGGCGGCGACGGCCGCCCCGGTGAGGACGGTCGCACCGACCCCGCCGACGATCCGTACGGTCGCGACGCGCTGACCGAGCCCCTTGGCGACGTCCTCGCCGAGCGCGAGCGCGTCGAGTCCGCGGGCCACGGAGACGACGAGGACCGCGCCGAGCAGCAGGAAGGGCCAGAGCTGGCCGACGATCTCGGTGTCGCGGCCGTCGAGCGAGCCGATCTGCCAGAACCGGAACTCGTCGAGGGCGGAGGCCCTGGTCGTGAGGATGCCGGTGGTGACGGAGAGCAGCAGCGCGTTGATCGCGGCGCCGCCGAGCGCCAGCTTCACGGGGGTGGCGCCGCCGCGTCCGCCGGAGGCGACGGCGTGGACGGCGACCGCGGCGAGCGCGGCTCCGGCGAAGGCGAACCACACGTATCCGGTGAGGCTGTGCACCCCGAAGAAGGCGATGGCGAGGACGACGCCGACGGAGGATCCCTGGCTGATGCCGAGGATGCCGGGGTCGGCGATCGGGTTGCGGGTGATGCCCTGGAGGGCGGTGCCCGCGAGCGCGAGGGCGGCGCCGACCATCAGCCCGATGAGGGTGCGGGGGACGCGCAGCTGCCGTACGACCTCGGCGTCGGGGCTCGTACCGCCGTGCAGCAGGGCGTCGAACACCGTGGACGGGGCGATGGCGCGGGCGCCGACGGCGAGGCTGAGGAGGACGGCGAGGAGCAGGGCGACGACAGCCGCCGAGGTCGCGAGGACCCGTCTGGTACGGAAAGCGGCTGGCATCAGGACCCATCGGGTGGTGCGTCGGGGGGTACGGGGTTCGGTAAGGCTTGGCTCAGTGTAAGCAGCACCGAGATTCGAACAGCTGACCCGGAGGTCCCCCAGAATGAGTGCATGACGACCACGCCCGCCACGCCCGCCGCCGCCGCACCCGAGCCCGCCGCCGCACCCGCCCCCACGCCCCCGCCCGCCCCCGGCTCCCCGCTCACCGTCGGCTTCGACCTCGACCTGACGCTGATCGACACCCGCCCCGGCATCAAGGCGGCCTGGGAGGCCTTCGCCGCCGAGACCGGCGCCGAGATCGACGCGGACCTCGTCGTCACCCGCCTCGGCCCGCCCCTCGAACACGAGATGGCGTACTGGTTCCCCGAGGAGCACGTCACGGAGATGGTGGCCCGCTACCGGGCGCTCTACCCGACGTACGCGATCGAGCCCTCGCACCCGATGCCGGGCGCCCGCGACGCGATCGACGCGGTACGCGAGGCCGGCGGGCGCACCATCGTCGTCACCGCGAAGAACGGCCCGCACGCCGAGCTGCACCTCGCGCACCTCGGCATCACCCCGGACGCGGTCGCGGGCGGCCTGTGGGCCGAGGGCAAGGCGGAGGCCCTGCGCGCCCACGGCGCCCGGGTGTACGTCGGGGACCACGTCGGCGACGTCCGCGGCGCCATGACGGCGGGCGCCCTGTCGGTGGCCGTGGCGACCGGCCCCTGCGCGCCCGAGGAGCTGAAGGAGGCCGGCGCGGACGTGGTCCTGCCGGACCTGACGGACTTCCGTGCCTGGTGGGAGGGCTACCTGGCCTGAACCGGTGCGGCGGCCCCGGCCTTGGCCTGCCGCCGCTGGGCGGCGATGGCCCGCAGCACACCGGCGCCGGCGACGAGGAATCCGACGCCCATCAGCATGGAGACGGTGTACGCGACGGTGGGGAACGGGTCGGTGCCGAGGAACAGCGGAGCCACGGTGACCAGCGTCGCCACCGCGCCGACGGCGAAGAGGACGACACCGGCCTTGACGAGGCCGTCACCCGGAGCGCTGTCGTTCGCCGGTGCGGCGGGGGTTTCACTACGCATCCCGCCAGGGTAGTTCCCAGGCCACAGGAACACACCGGCACCGTCTTGTCACCGGCCTCCGGGCCATTAGCCTTGGTGCCGGCGGGTCGGTGGACCCGCTGTTCGCCATACCCGACGACGAGTACGAGGACGAGGACAGACGTGCCTACCGGCAAGGTCAAATGGTTCAACCCCGAGAAGGGCTTCGGCTTTCTCTCCCGTGACGACGGCGGCGACGTCTTCGTCCACTCGTCGGTGCTCCCTGCCGGAGTCGACGCACTGAAGCCGGGGCAGCGGGTCGAGTTCGGGGTCGTCGCCGGTCAGCGAGGCGACCAGGCGCTCACCGTCACGATCCTCGACCCGACCCCGTCCGTCGCCGCGGCCCAGCGCCGCAAGCCCGACGAACTGGCTTCCATCGTGCAGGACCTGACGACGCTCCTGGAGAACATCACGCCGGCTCTCGAACGGGGCCGCTACCCGGAGAAGACCCAGGGCAAGAAGATCGCCGGCCTGCTCCGCGCGGTCGCCGACCAGCTCGACGTGTAGTCGGGTCGACGTGTAGTCCGGAAAGTTCAGGGGAACGACAGCGCGTCCGGGCCGAGGGGCGGTACGAGCCCCTCGGCCGCGGCGCGCGTGAGCAGCCCGCGGACCGCCGCATAGCCGTGCTCGCCGAGGTCGGCCGTGAACTCGTTGACGTAGAGGCCGATGTGCTGGTCGGCCACCTTCGGGTCCATCTCCTGCGCGTGCTCCAGGACGTACGGGCGGGAGGCAGCCGGGTCGTCCCAGGCCATCCGCACCGAGGCGCGGGCGGCCTCGGCGAGCCGCTCAAGCGTCTCGGCGCCCAGGGAGCGGCGGGCGACGATCGCGCCGAGCGGGATCGGCAGCCCGGTCGTGGACTCCCAGTGCTCGCCCATGTCGGCGAGGCAGTGCAGCCCGTACTCCAGGTACGTGAAGCGGGCCTCGTGGATGACGAGCCCCGCGTCGACCTTCCCGTCGCGTACGGCGGGCATGATCTCGTGGAACGGCATCACGACGACGTTCCCGACCCCGCCCGGCACGCTCTCGGCCGCCCACAGCCGGAACAGCAGGTACGCGGTGGACCGCTCGCTCGGCACCGCGACCGTCTTCCCCGCAAGATCGGCCCCGGTGCCGTCCTCGCGCGTGAGGACCAGCGGCCCGCAGCCGCGGCCCAGGGCGCCGCCGCAGGGCAGCAGCGCGTACTCGTCGAGGATCCACGGCAGCACGGCGTACGACACCTTGAGGACGTCGTGGTCGTCGTCACCGCCCTCCGCCCAGCCGTTGGTGACGTCGATGTCGGCGAAGGTCACGTCGAGCCGGGGCGCGCCGGGGACGCGGCCGTGGGCCCAGGCGTCGAAGACGAAGGTGTCGTTCGGGCAGGGCGAGTAGGCGATCTTCAGCTTGGTCACGACGGCTCCAGGTCCGCGAAGACGGTCTTGCAGAGCAGCGCGAAGGCCTGCCCGAGAGATTCCAGGGCCTCGCCGATGCGCCAGGCGGCACGGTCGCGGGGGCCGACGGCGTTCGACACGGCACGGATCTCGACGACGGGGATGCCGTACGCGGCGGCGGCCTCGGCGACGCCGAAGCCCTCCATCGCCTCGGCGGCGGCTCCGGGATGGCGTGCCGCGAGCTCGGCGGCGCGTGCGGCGGTGCCGGTGACGGTCGAGACGGTGAGGACGGGCCCGACGGTGTGCGCCCGGCCCCCGGCGGCGAGGGCGGCGGCGATACGGCCGGTCAGGGCCTCCGGCACGTGGTGCGCGGACCGGCCGAAGCCGAGTTCCTCGACGGTGAGGTAGCCGTCGGCGGTCTGGGCGCCGAGGTCGGCGGCGACGACGGACGCCGAGACGACGACGGACCCGAGCGGCGCGAGGGGGACGAATCCGCCGGCGATCCCGGCGGAGACGATCAGGTCGTAGGGGGTGCCCGCGCCGGGCTCTGTCAGCGAGGCGTACGCGAGTGCCGTCCCCGTCGCGGCGGCGACGGCCGCGGGACCGACCCCGCCGACGAGCACGTCGACGCGACCGGCCGGCGCTGCCCCGTCCGGGTGGCGGCGCAGCACGAAGCCGCCCGGCAGCGGGACGAGCTCCTGGCCGCCGAGGCCGAGGCCGGTGGAGACGGAGTCCGCCTCCGCCGCCACGGCCGTCACGATCAGGATCCGGTGGAGCACCGGAGGATCAGGATTCCTTCTTCAGCTGGAAGTGCCAGACACCGGTCAGCTTCTTGCCGGTGTTCTCGACGATGGTCACCTGGGTCTTGTCGGTGGCCTCGCCGCTCTGGCTGGAGAAGAAGGCGCTGGCCGGAATGGTCCGGTACGTCTTCTTGTACGGCTCGGGCTCGGCCTGCTGGCCGCCGAGGAAGATCGTCCAGCCGTTGTCCGCGATCTCGGGGTCGACCCCGAAGCGGACCTTGTCGTCCATCGCGACGGTGATGGTCTTTTCGGCCTTCTTGTTGAGGCACTGCTGGATCTGCGACTCCTTGATGGCGGCGCCGTCGTTGTAGCAGGCGGCCTCGGAGTGGATCGAGTCGGTCCCGACCGTCACGGTCGCGAGCGGAGTCGGCTTGTCGCAGGCGGAGAGAACGAGGAGCCCGGCGGAGACGGCCCCGAGGGCGACGGCGGCCCGGCGGCCCGAGCCGGAGAAGAACGCAACGGTCATGAGCCGAAGGCTATCGGGCCGCCGCGCCCGCGCCACGCCGGGGTACGGCGTGCCGCCTTCCGGTACGGATCCCGTACCCGATCGCGTACGGGGAAGGCCGCTGTGCCGACTAGGCCACCGGGGTCTTCGGGCGGCCCTTCGAGCCGGGCCTGCGCCGGGCCTCCGCGAGGAGGCCGCGGACCGCGAGGAGCGCGCCCACGGCCAGGAACCCGGCCGCCACGGCCATCCCGAGGGTCCCGTTCAGCGGCAGGGCGATGCCGATCGCGCCGCCCACCACCCACGCCATCTGCAGGGCCGTCTCGGAGCGCGCGAACGCAGAGGTCCGCACCACCTCCGGCACGTCCCGCTGGATCAGCGCGTCGAGGGACAGCTTCGACAGGGCCTGCGTGAGGCCCGCGACCGCGCCCAGGACGGCCACCATCACCCCGCCGAAGAACACCGCCGCGCAGATCGCCGTACCGCAGACCACGCTGATCATGGTGGCGATGATCACCTCGGGGCCGTGGCCCCGCTCCTTGAGCAGGGAGCCGACGGCCGTACCGCACGCGTTGCCCACGCCCGCCGCCACGCCCACGATCCCCAGCGACACGGCGGCGCTCTGCCCCGACAGCGGGTGCTCGCGCAGCAGGAACGCCAGGAAGAAGATCAGGAAGCCCGACAGCATGCGCTGGGCGGCGTTCGCCTGGAGCCCGTGCAGCACCGAGGGGCCGACCGTCCGCAGACTCGGCTTCTTCTCGCCGTGCGTCAGCAGGTGCGCCCGCCGCTCGCCCTTCGCCGAGTCCACCTTGGGCGGCATCCGCAGCGCCCAGAACGCCCCGAGCAGGAACAGCGCGCACGCCCCGTACAAGGGATACGGAGGCCCGATCATCTGCAGCCCCGCCCCGATGGGCGCGGCGATCCCGGTCGCGAGCAGCCCGGCCAGGGTCACCCGGGAGTTCGCCTTCACGAGCGAGAACCCCGGTGGCAGGAGCCGCGGCACGACCGCGCTGCGCACCACCCCGTACGCCTTCGAGGCCACCAGGACCCCGAGCGCCGCCGGATACAGCTCGATGCCGCCGGTGGCGACCGCCGCCGACATCATGATCGCGAGGACCGCCCGGGTCAGCATCGCGCCGGCCATCGCCGCCCGCCGCCCGTGCGGGACGCGGTCCAGGAGCGGACCGATCACCGGGGCGAGGAGGGTGAAGGGGAGCATCGTGATCGCGAGGTAGAGGGCGACGCGGCCGCGGGCCTCGTCGGTCGGTACGGAGAAGAAGACGGTGGACGCGAGGGCGACGGTGATCATGACGTCCCCGGCGCCGTTCACGGCGTGCAGCTCGATCAGCTTGCCGAGCCCCGACTCGCCCGCGCCGTGCGCGTGGGTGGCCTTCCTGATGCCCTTGGCCGTCCCCGTGAAGGGAAGGTGCAGGGCGCGGCCGAGCGACCGGCCCGCTCGGCGGAGCGGTCCGGCATGATCTTCGGATCGTGCGGGAGACCGTGCGGCTGCCACTCCGTCATAGTGCCCCACCGGCACGCCCGACGAACCGTGGCGCGGCGGGGAAGGGCCCTTCGGCCCGCCTCAGGAGCCCCACCCGAGCCACCCCGACGGCCCTCGGGCCGGACGTGAAGCGCTCTCCCCACCAGCACCGGAAGCACCTCCAAGCCGTCCTGCGACCGCCCTCCGACTCTTGTCCAGCCGTTCTTCAGCGGTCCTCAAGCCGCCCTCCAGATGACCTCCGGCCGGTCTCCGAACGCCCTCCGACCCCCCTCCGGCCGTCCGCGATCCGGGCCACTTGGGGCGGGCAGGTGGGCTGACGCCCGCGAACGGGGTAGCGTGCGTAGCGCGTCACCGGCGGAAGCTCTCGGCCGCGCGCCTCTTCGGCATCCCGCAGAATGGATGACGATAGGTGTGCCCGAGACATGCGAGACAAGTCGGGTGCGCGGACGTCGATGCGGCCCTCAGGTCCGCTCCGCCCGCCATCCGCGGCTTCGCTCCCGCCCCTCGGCCGGCGCACCCGTGAGACGGCGTAGGAGAGAAGCGATACCTGTGAGTGCTGCGACGACGCGAAGCGGTAGCCCGCGTACCCCGCGAGCCACGCGTACCCCCGACCGCCTGTGCGCCGAGGCCGTGGACCTCGCGCGGGAGGCCGCCGAGGAGGCGGCCGCCCCCGGCGTCGTCGGCGCACACGTCGAGGTGGTCGCGGAGGGTGACCGCGTCGTCACCCACTACTTCGAGTCGAAGGAACCCGGCTACCGGGGCTGGCGCTGGGCGGTCACCGTCACCCGCGCCTCCCGCGCCAAGAACGTCACACTTGACGAAACCGTCCTGCTGCCCGGCTCCGACGCCCTCCTCGCCCCCGAGTGGGTGCCGTGGAGCGAGCGGCTCCGGCCCGGCGACATGGGCCCCGGCGACCTCCTCCCCACCGAGCAGGACGACCTGCGCCTGGAGCCCGGCTACACGGGCGAGGACGCGCCGCCGCCGAACTCCGTGCTGTCGGAGGAGCTGGAGGAGCACCTCGACACCGAGGACGCCGAGATCGTCACCCGTACCCCCGCTCGGGGCACGGTCGCCGCGGTCGCCGAGGAGCTCGGCATGCGCCGGGCCCGGGTCCTGTCCCGGTACGGCCTGCACGTGGCGGCCGACCGATGGGACGAGGCCTTCGGCGCCGCTACGCCGATGGCGCAGGCGGCCCCCGCCTCCTGCGAGTCCTGCGCCTTCCTGGTGCCGCTCGCCGGCTCCCTGAAGCAGGCGTTCGGCGTCTGCGCCAACGAGTTCTCCCCGGCCGACGGCCGCGTCGTCTCCCTCGCGTACGGCTGCGGCGGCCACTCGGAGGCCGCGATCATGCCGAAGCCGCCGCGTCCCGCGCCGCCGGTCTTCGACTCGACGGCCGTGGACGCCTTCCCGCTCCGTCCGGCCAAGGACTCCGGCTCGACGACGGAACCGGACGACTCCTTCGAGGACCTGGGCCACTCGTAGGCCCTGAATCGCGGCCCGCCCCGACGCTCACCGGTCACGTACCGGACGCGTACGGCCGGCGGGAAACAGGCCTCACGAGCGACCCGCCCTGGCGGCAGGGCGGGTGCGGCGCGCGGTACCTTCGGGCCCCGGGACTTCAGGTCCCGGAAGCACGACACCCCCCGCGCCCCGCCCCCAGAGTGGAGTCAGACGTGAGCGTCAGCGTCCGGACGACGACCGACGGAACCGATCCCTTCGGCACCGCACGGCTGCGGCGGGGCGTGCTCGACGCCTGGGGCGCCTCGCCCGCCCGCTTCCGCGAGGACGCCAACGCCGAGGAGGACCTCGCCCTCGGCGGCTACCGCGACCGCCTCGTCGTCGAACTCGCCCAGAACGCCGCCGACGCCGCCCACCGCGCCGGCGTCACCGGCCGCCTCCGCCTCACCCTCCACCCCGCGGACCCCGAGGGCCCCGCCGTCCTCGCCGCCGCCAACACCGGCGCGCCGCTGGACGCCGCCGGCGCGGAGTCGTTGTCCACACTCCGCGCCTCCGCCAAGCGCGAGCAGACCTCCGGCGCCGTCGGCCGCTTCGGCGTCGGCTTCGCCGCCGTCCTCGCCGTGACCGACGAGCCCGCCGTCCTCGGCCGGCACGGCGGCGTCCGCTGGTCCCTCGCCGAGGCCCGCGGCCTCGCCGCCGAGACCGCCCGCTACAGCCCCGGCCTGGGCGACGAACTGCGCCGCCGCGACGGCCACGTACCGCTCCTGCGGCTTCCGCTGCCCGCCGAGGGCACCGCCCCCGAGGGGTACGACACCGTCGTCGTCCTCCCGCTGCGCGACACCGCCGCCCGCGACCTGGCCGAACGGCTCCTCGCCTCCGTCGACGACGCCCTGCTGCTCACCCTCCCCGGGCTCGCGGAGATCGTCGTCGAGACGGCGGAGGGCGTACGGACCCTCCGCCGCTCCGAGGACGACGGCTACGTCCGCATCGAGGACACCGCCACCGGCACCCACCGCTGGCGGACCGTCTCCCACGGCGGCCCGCTCGACGCCGAACTCCTCAAGGACCGCCCGGTCGAGGAACGCCTCCGCCCCCACTGGTCCGTCACCTGGGCCGTCCCCGTGGACACCGAGGGCGCCCCGCGCTACCCGCGTACGACCCCGGTCGTGCACGCCCCCACGCCCACCGACGAGCCCCTCGGCATCCCCGCGCTCCTCATCGCGTCCCTGCCCCTGGACACCGCGCGACGGCACCCGGCGCCCGGCCCGCTCACCGACTTCCTGGTGCAGCGCGCGGCCGACGCGTACGCCGAACTCCTCGCCGAATGGCAGCCGGTGACCACCGCGACGCTCGACCTCGTCCCCGGCCCGCTCGGCAAGGGCCCCCTCGACGGGGCGCTGCGCGAGGCCATCCTCGACCGGCTGCCGAGGGTCGCGTTCCTGGCACCGGCGGCCCCCTCCGAGGAGCTCCCGGCACTCCGCCCGATCGAGGCCGAGGTCGCGGAGGGCGCGGGCGCGGACACGGTCGCCGTCCTCGCGGAGGTCTTCCCCGCACTCCTCCCGGCGGGCCTGGAACGACGGCCGGAGCTGCGCACGCTCGGCGTCGGCCGCGTACCCCTGACGGAGGCGATCGACCGCCTGGCCGGGGTGGACAGGCCGCCGACGTGGTGGTGGCGTCTGTACGACTCCCTGGCGGGCGTCGACCCGGACCGCCTGACGGGTCTCCCGGTGCCGCTGGCGCGGCCGGACGGGGCACGGGACACGGAGCCGAGGCCGGAGTCGGACGCGGGGTCGGACGAGAGGCCGGACGCGGACATGGAGCCGGGGTCCCGCTCCGAGGGAGGCCCCACCACCCGCGTCCGTACGGCGATCGGCCCCCGCCAGGTCCTCCTCCCGCAGGACAGGACCCCCGCCGAACTCACCCGTCTCGGCCTGAAGGTGGCCCACCCCGACGCCGCCCACCCGCTCCTGGAGAAGCTCGGCGCCCTGCCCGCCACACCCCGCGCGGTCCTCACGACCCCGCAGGTACGGGCGGCGGTCGCGGCCTCGCTCGACGCGGGCGAGATCTGGGACGAGGAGGCGCTGGACGCGGAGGAACTCGCGGACACGGTCCTCGCTCTGGTCAGGGACGCGGATCTCGACCCCGGCGACGAGCCCTGGCTCGGCGCGCTCGCCCTCCCCGACGAGGACGGCGAACTCTCCCCGGCGGGCGAACTCGTCCTCCCCGGCTCGCCCTTCGCCGCCGTGATGCGCGAGGACGAACTGCCCTACGTGGACGCGGACCTGGCCGCCCGCTGGGGCGAACAGCCCCTCGCCGCCTGCGGAGTCCTCGCGAACTTCACGCTCGTCCGCGCCACCGACCTGCTCCTCGACCCGGACGAGGTCGAACCCCGCGAGGGCGACTACCCGGAGCCGGACGACGCCGGACTCCTCGACGCGGTCGACGTGTGGTGCGAGGACGTCCTCGACCGGCTGCCCGAGTCGCCGGTGCCGCCGGTGGCGACGGAGATCGTCGCCGTACGGGACCTGGACCTCGTCGACGACGACGCCTGGCCGCAGGCCCTCGCGCTCCTGGCGCAGCCCCCGCTCAGGGACGCCCTCACCCAGCCGGTACGGGTCCTCCTGCCGGACGGCACGACGGAGACGGTCCGCTCGTACACGGCGTGGTGGCTCCGCGACCACCCGGTCCTGGACGGCCGGCGCCCGGCGGGACTGCGTGCGGCGGGCTCTGACCCCCTCCTCATCGGCCTGTACGACTCCGCCGACGCGACCGGCTTCGAGGACGAACAGGTCCTCCGGGCCCTGGGCGTCCGCACCTCGGTGACGGCGCTCCTGGACGAACCGGGGGGCGCGGCGGAACTCCTGACCCGCCTGGCGGACCCGTCGAGGCCGGTCACGGGCGTCCAGCTGCACGCCCTGTACACGGCCCTGGCGGACCTGGACCCGGACCAGGTGACGCTGCCGGACGAACTGCGGGCGGTGGTCGACGGCGAGCTGGTGGTGGTCGACGCGTCGGAGGCCGTCGTGGCGGACGCCCCGGACCTCCTGTCCCTGACGGAGGGTCTGCCGCTGCTGCCGGTGGCGCCGTCGCGGGCGGCTGACCTGGCGGAACTGTTCCAGGTGCGGCGCCTGAGCGAGGCGGTGGAGGCGGAGGTCACGACGGTGGGCGAGGAACACGAGGTCCCGCCCTCGGTCCACGCCCTCCTGGGCCCGTCGACGCCGACCTCGTACCTCGAACACGAGGAGCTGCGGGCGGGCGGGGTGGAACTCGACTGGCGCCACACCCCGGACGGCGTCGTGCACGCCTCCACCCTGGAGGGCGTGGCGGCGGGCCTGGCCTGGGCGGCGGGCCAATGGCCCCGCCGGTTCGAGGTGGCGGCCCTCCTTGAGGACCCGTCGAGGACGACGGAACTGGCGAGGGACCGCTGGTTCGACTGAGGGATGTGAGGGGCAGGGGGGCGTCGGCGCCTTGCCGGGCGCCCCTTCCGAACCCTAGTGGGCGGCCTCCATCAGCGCCTTCAGATGCTCCTCGTTCCGCGGCATCTCCTTACGGATGTGCGGTTTGACCATGAGCGGGACGAGGACCTTGCCGATGCCGTGCGACTCGAAGTCGATCGACAGGGTCAGCCGGGACCGCCGGCCGTCGTCGAGCGGCTCGAGAGTCCCCTGGACGTCGCCGCGGACCGGCCCGTCGATGCCGTGGAAATGCCAGCTGCGCGGCGGGACGAGCTCCGTGACCTCCATGGTCATGGGCATCTCGCGGCGCCCGATGCGGCGCTTGACGTGAATGCGGGAGCCGACCGCGAGCGGCCCGTCACTGAGCTGGCGCGCGGCGACGGCGCTCTCCTGCCACTCCGGCATGTGCGAGGCGTCCATCAGGTAGGAGAAGACCTCCTCGGGGCTGCGGGAGATGTCGATGGACTTTTCGATGCGGGACATTACGCCCCCTCGGGTAGTTCCTAGGACAAAATCATCCCACGCTTCAAGGCGACGAGGCGAGGCTCCGCCCATCCCGGCGCACTCGTTGTTACTGCCGGTAAGGCGGCGTGGGGCGTCGAGGTCGAACCAGCCTTCGGATCATGGCTTTGCGGACGGATTGCCCGTCTGGGGCGACCTGCTGCCGGAATACCCGGCGGACGTCGCGGAGGCGGATGCGGCCCTTGTGGCGGACGCGCTGGTCGCGTCAATCGGTGGACGCGGAACGGCCTTGTGACGGGGTCTCCTTGGCGCTGGGGGTGATCCGGGTACGTGGGTGTCGGGTGCGGCCGCCCTCTTTCCGAGTGTGGCGGCCTCCACCGCCGCGTCAAGGGCAAGTCGGCTTCGCCGATGGCCTTCGGCCACCCTTGACCCGGCGGCGGAGGCCGCCTTTTCACACTCGGAGGGCGGCCGGGGGGCGTGGCCACGCGGGGGTCCGGGCATCGGCGGGGGTTTGGCGTGCGTCTGCCAGGCCGGTGGGTGGGGGCTTGGCTGGTGGTGACGGGTGGGTGGGGCGGTTCCCGGCCGGTTCGTGGTGCGCGGTTGTTGAATGGGGCGGCCCGGCAGGGCTTAGCGACCCGGGGTGGTGGAGTGGTTGGGCTTCAGGCCCCGCTGGTCATTGTGGGTGAGTGGTTGGGGTGGTGGCCGGTAGATAACTCTCCTCTCGGTGGTCCGGTATGGGCGACTTGTCCCCTTTGGGTGGGATTCCTGGGGCCGTTACCGCTGGTAGGGCGGAGTTATCTACCTCTCCCACCCGCCAAGAGTCACCAGCGGGGCCTGAAGCCCCGCCACTTCACCTCCCCGACCCGCTAAGCCGAAGCCCGGCCGCCCCATTCAACTTCCGCGCACCCCGAACCGAGGGAGAGCGCTCCACTCGCCCCCGCAACGAGCCAAGCCCCCACCCACCGGCCTTCCAGACGCCCCCCGGCCCCCGTCACTGCCCGGGGCTCTGCGTGGCCACGCCCCCCGGGCCGCCCTCCGAGAGTTGTTGCGCACCTTCCGTCGCCGGGTCAAGGGTGGGCGCAGCCCATCGCGCAGCGACGCCGAAGGCGCCCTTGACGCGGTGGCGGAAGGTGCGACTCTCGGAAAGAGGGCGGCCGGACCAGAAGCCCGCCAGACACCGCCACTCTCTGTGCCAAGGAAACCCCCCGGTCTCCGGGGCGTGCTCCGCCACGCCTCGGTGCCGCTCGACGCCCTGTTAATCAACGGCAGAGAACTACCCAACCCACCCCTCCCGCTCCCCAACTGGCCCTGCCACACGTTCGGGTGAAGGAGCGTCCGGAGTTCGGACGGATGCGGTACGGTCTGCCGCAACAACGGCATATGACAAGTCGGCCCCCGACAGGACTGGCATCCTGGCGAGGGCCTCACCAAAAAGGAAGCGAAACCCTTCCCATGGCTGACCCGCAGTCTAACGCGGCCCTGCCCGCGTACCCCGTTCCGTTCGAGATCCCCTCCGACGCGCCTCGCTCCGGGGTGATTCACGTCCGGCACCGGCACACCGACCGGTTCACCGTCGTCGGCAACCACCTCGCCCAGCATCCGCGCCTCTCGGCCGTCGCGATCGGGCTCGGGGTCTACATCCAGTCGCTGCCCTGCGGCGCCGACGTCACCGTCAAGACGCTCACCCTGCGGTTCCGCGAGGGCGAGATCACCATCCGGCGCGCGCTCAACGAACTGGTGGCCGAGGGGTACGTCGAGCGGCGTCGTGTAGCCCTCGGCGGCGGGCGGTTCGCCACCCGGACGCTGTCCTACGACAAGCCCGGCTGCGGGACGGCGGGGCGGCGAAGCCGGCGGTCGCCCGCCGCCCCCGACCCCGTACGGCCCGAGCCCGACCCCGAGCCCGACCCCGGGGCCGCACCGTCCGATCCCGCCCCCGCGCCTGAGTCCGTGGCCCGGCCCGTACCGCCGCCGAAGTCCTCCGCCCTTCACGGGCCCGCCGCCGACGTCCTCGCGCGGCTGCGGACCGTCGACTCGCGGCTGCTGCTCTCCTGGCGGGACGTCCTGCGGCTCGCGCCCGGCGTCGACGAGTGGCTGGGCAGAGCGGCCAGTCCCGAGCAGGTCATCCGTACGCTCACGGCCGCCCTCCCGCCCGCGCACGTGCCCATCCACCACCCCGGCCGCTTCGTCGAGTTCCGGCTCGCCGCCCTCCTGCCGCCTCCACTCGCCGCCGTACCGCCGCCACTGGTGACCGGCGGCCCCGCGCCTCTGGTCAACTGCGACGGCTGCGACCGAGCCTTCCGCAGCCACGACCCGGACGTCGGCTGCGCCGACTGCCGGACCGCCGCCTGACCGGCCCGGCAGCGTCTACGTCGGGAACCTTCGGCTCACCCAGTGCCATGAGAGTTCGAGCAGCAGGCCTCCCGTGGCCGCGATGACCACCGCAGCCCACGGCATCGTCGTGCCCACCAGTTTCAGGGCGAAGAAGTCCTGGAGCCAGGGGACGATCAGGACCAGGAGGAAGGCGCCTCCCATCGTGGCGACCAGGGTGAGGCGCCACCACGTGTAGGGGCGGGCGATGATCGCCAGGACCCACATCGAGACCAGGAACAGGGTGAGGGTGGCCGCGCTGGTCTCCGCCTCCAGGGCGTCCGCGCCGCTGTAGTGGTGGCGGGCCAGGAGGTACGTCGTGAAGGTGGCAGCCGCCGCGATGACGCCGCCGGGGATCGCGTACCGCATCACCCGGCGTACGAAGTTCGGCTTCGCCCGTTCCTTGTTGGGGGCGAGCGCGAGGAAGAAGGCCGGGACGCCGATCGTCAGGGTGGAGAGGAGCGTGAGGTGGCGGGGGAGGAAGGGGTACTCCACCTGGGAGGCCACCACCAGGACCGCCAGGAGGACCGAGTAGACGGTCTTGGTGAGGAAGAGGGTCGCGACCCTCGTGATGTTGCCGATGACCCGGCGGCCCTCCGCCACCACCGACGGGAGGGTCGCGAAGCTGTTGTTCAGCAACACGATCTGGGCCACCGCCCGTGTCGCCTCCGAGCCCGAGCCCATCGATACGCCGATGTCGGCGTCCTTCAGGGCCAGGACGTCGTTGACGCCGTCGCCCGTCATGGCGACGGTGTGGCCGTGGGACTGGAGCGCCGCCACCATGTCGCGCTTCTGCTGCGGGGTGACCCGGCCGAAGATCGCGTTCTCGTCGAGGACCTTCGCCATCTCCTCCCGGTCGGTGGGGAGGGTGCGGGCGTCCACGGTGTTCGCCGCGCCGGCCATGTCGAGCTTTCCGGCCACCGCGCCGACCGAGACCGCGTTGTCGCCCGAGATGACCTTCGTGGCGACGTTCTGATCAGCGAAGTAGGCGAGGGTGTCGGCCGCGTCCGGCCGTAGGCGTTGCTCCAGGACGACGAGGGCCGTCGGGTGGGCGTCGGTGGCCACCTCGGGGGAGTCGAGGTCATGGGGCGTGCTCGCGAGGAGCAGGACCCGCAGGCCCTGCTCGTTGAGGTGGTCGATCTCCTTGAGCGTCGGGTCGGCCGCCTTGAGCAGTACGTCGGGGGCGCCCAGGAGCCACGTGGAGTTCTCGCCGTCGCCCTCGCTGAACGCGGCGCCGCTGTACTTGCGCGCCGAGGAGAACGGCAGCGCCTCCGTGCACCGCCACTCCACCGTGTCCGGGTAGGCGTCGATGATGGCCTGGAGGGAGGCGTTCGGGCGGGGGTCGGATTCCCCGAGCGCGCCGAGGACCTTCCGTACGTACGTCTCGTCGCTGCCGTTCAGCGGGCGGAGCTCGGTGACGTCCATGCCGCCCTCGGTCAGCGTGCCCGTCTTGTCCAGGCAGACGACGTCGACGCGGGCGAGCCCTTCGATGGCGGGAAGCTCCTGCACCAGGCACTGCTTGCGGCCGAGCCGTACGACTCCGATCGCGAAGGCGACCGAGGTGAGCAGGACGAGGCCCTCGGGGATCATCGGGACGATGCCGCCGACCGTACGGGCGATCGAGTTCTTGAGGTCGTTGTCCTTGACGACGAGCTGGCTGATGATCAGCCCGATCGCGGTCGGGACCATCATCCAGGTCACGTACTTGAGGATCGTGGAGATGCCGCTGCGCAGTTCGGAGTGGACCAGGGTGAAGCGGGAGGCCTCTTCGGCGAGCTGGGCCGCGTAGGCCTCGCGGCCGACCTTGGTCGCGGTGAAGGCGCCGCCGCCCGCGACGACGAAGGAGCCGGACATCATCGGGTCGCCGGGTTTCTTCACCACCGGGTCGGCCTCGCCGGTGAGGAGCGACTCGTCGATCTCCAGGCTGTCGGCCTCGGCGACCTCGCCGTCGACGACGACCTTGTCGCCGGGGCCGAGTTCGATCAGGTCGCCGAGGACGATCTCGGAGGTGGAGAGTTCGGCGGTGACGCCGTCCCGCCGGACGGTCGGTTTGGCCTCGCCGATGACGGCGAGTCCGTCGAGGGTCTTCTTGGCGCGGAGTTCCTGGATGATGCCGATGCCGGTGTTGGCGATGATCACGAAGCCGAAGAGGCTGTCCTGGATCGGTGCGACGATCAGCATGATCACCCAGAGCACGCCGATGATCGCGTTGAAGCGGGTGAAGACGTTGGCGCGGACGATGTCGGTGGTCGAGCGGGAGCTTCGGACGGGTACGTCGTTGACCTCGCCGCGCGCGACGCGTTCGGCGACCTCGGCCGAGGTGAGTCCGGCGGCGCGGTGCACGACGGGTGGTCCGGCCGACGCGGTCTCGCTGCCGTCCGTGTCGATCTTCGCCCGCTGAGTCATGTTCTCGACGGTACGACCGGAACGGGGCGTTCACCTGCCGAGCAGGGCGAAGATCCGACCAGGGGAGGAGGGGAATGGTCCCCTGGTGCTACGCGCTCGGCGTCGCCCCGGCATCGGCCCCGGCGTCGGTCCCCGCCTTCGCGGCCTCGTGCCGCCTGATCGCCGCGTCCCGCTTCCGTACGTACCAGATGCCGATCAGGCCGAGTCCCGCGCCGGCCAGGCAGGTCCACACCCACCAGGTGAGGTCCCGGTCGTCGAACCAGCCGTAGAACGGGACCTGGACGAGGAAGAGGACGAACCAGAGGATCGTGCCGCCGGTGATGGTGGCGACGACGGGCCCTTCGAGGGGCTCGGGTGCCTCGTGCTTCGGTGTCCACTTCGCCATGCGCCCAGTCTAGGTGGCGGGGAAACGAGGTCGGCGGGGGAGCGCACCTCGCTCGGCGGGGGAGTGCTCCGGCGAGGTCTACGCGCGGAGATAGACGCTCCCTCGTTCATGTGTTCATACTGAAACGGTTTGCCTCTGGCGGGTTTCCTTCGTATGAACCGCCAAAAAAGGAACTTCTCCGAAGAGGACCCCCACCCCATGAGCACCACGGCCCCCGCCAAGGCCACGTCCCCCGAGGGCCCCGGCGCCCCCGCGTCGGGACTCGACCGCTACTTCAGGATCTCCGAGCGCGGCTCGACCGTCGCCCGCGAGGTCCGGGGCGGCTTCGCCACCTTCTTCGCGATGGCCTACATCATCGTGCTGAACCCGATCATCCTCGGCAGCGCCAAGGACATGTACGGGAACCAGCTCGACAGCGGCCAGCTCGTCACCGCCACCGTCCTCACGGCGGCGTTCTCCACGCTCCTCATGGGCGTCATCGGCAACGTCCCGATCGCCCTCGCCGCCGGCCTCGGCGTCAACACGGTCGTCGCGCTCCAGCTCGCGCCGAAGATGTCCTGGCCGGACGCCATGGGCATGGTCGTCCTCGCCGGCGTCGTCGTGATGCTGCTCGTCGCGACCGGCCTGCGCGAGCGCGTCATGAACGCGGTCCCGGTCGGCCTGCGCAAGGGCATCGCGATCGGTATCGGCCTCTTCATCATGCTGATCGGCCTCGTCGACTCGGGCTTCGTCTCCCGCATCCCCGACGCCGCGCACACCACCGTCCCGCTCCAGCTCGGCGCCGACGGCCACCTCACCGGCTGGCCGGTCCTGGTCTTCGTCCTGGGCACGCTGCTCACCCTCGCCCTGATCATCCGCAAGGTGCCGGGCGCGATCCTCATCTCGATCGTCGTCATGACGATCGTGGCGATGGTGATCAACGCGGTCGCGACCATCCCGTCCTGGGGTCTGACCACCCCGGAGTGGCCGGGCAACCCGGTCGCGTCGCCCGACTTCGGCCTGGTCGGCGAGGTGAGCCTCTTCGGGGGCTTCGAGAAGGTCGGCTACCTGACCGGCGTCCTCTTCGTCTTCACCGTGCTGCTGTCCTGCTTCTTCGACGCCATGGGCACGATCCTCGGCGTCGGCGACGAGGCCAAGCTGATCGACAAGGACGGCAACTTCCCCGGCATCAACAAGGTGCTGCTCGTGGACGGCCTGGCCGTCGCCTCCGGCGGCGCGACCTCCTCCTCGGCCACCACCTGCTTCGTGGAGTCCACGGCGGGTGTCGGCGAGGGTGCGCGTACGGGTCTGGCCTCGGTCGTGACCGGTGGTCTGTTCTCGGTGGCGCTGTTCCTCACGCCGCTGGCGACCATGGTCCCGTCCCAGGCCGCGACGCCCGCGCTGCTCGCGGTCGGCTTCCTGATCCTGGCCGGTTCGGTCAAGGACATCGACTGGAGCGACTTCACCATCGCGGTGCCGGCGTTCCTGGCCATGGTGATGATGCCGTTCACGTACTCGATCACGAACGGCATCGGCATCGGCTTCATCGCGTTCAGCGTGCTGCGGCTCGCGGCCGGCCGGGGCCGTGAGGTCCCGGCGGCCATGTACGTCGTGTCGGCGGTCTTCGTCTTCTACTACGCGATGCCGGCACTCGGCCTCACGTGATCCCGGGGCGCGTCGGCCGCCGGTTCCGTACCGGTGGCCGTGTCGGCCGCCCCGTAGAACTTCTCCGTCTCGTCGACGGCGGTCTTGAACCGTTCGTCGAAATCCTCGCGAATGAGCGTCCGGGCGACATAGTCCTGGACGCTCATTCCTCTTTTCGCGGCGTGGCTTCTGAGCCGGTCGAGCAGCTCACCGTCGATGCGCAGGCTGAGCACTGTCGATCCCATGCCGTTCAGGGTCGGGGCAGCCGGGGCCTCTTTGCGTCACTTTCTGGATCCGACTCACTCGTTTGGGTGATACATGGATGCCGGAGCGTGACCTTGACGCGTCGCTGTTGCCAGGGATGTGCACGCGTACGGCTGTGATCCGTGCGACGTTTGACGCGTTCCCGTTGGTATTTAGCCAGAGTAATGAGTTAGGCTAACGAACATGCCTGACCTGTCCCACGGCACCGCCGATGACGCCGCGGCCGTGAACGCGCTCCGCTCCTCCGTCATGCGACTGGGCCGACGCCTCAAGCACCAGCGCGTCGACGAGTCGCTGAGCCCCACCGAGATGTCGGTACTCGGCACCCTCGCGCTCTGCGGCACCGCCACCCCCGGCGAGCTCGCCCGCAAGGAGCACGTCCAGCCGCCGTCGATGACCCGCATCGTCGCGCTGCTCGAAGCCAAGGGACTGGTCCGGCTGGAGCCTCACCCCGACGACCGCCGGCAGAAGGTGGTCAGCCCGACCGAGCAGGCCGAAGCCATGCTCGAAGAGTCCCGCCGCAAGCGGAACGCCTGGCTGGCCTCCCTCGCCGAGGGCCTGGACGAGGACGAATGGGCCAAGCTGCGCGCGGCCGCCCCCGTCCTGGAGAAGCTCGCCCATCTGTAGACCCGCAGCCGAGGAGGCGAACGCACTTTGAGTACGGGACCCGGAGCAGACTCCGCACCCGTCCACAAACCCACCCTCAAGACCCGTGGGCGGGGGGAAACCTTCTCCTCGCTCCGCATCCGCAACTACCGGCTGTTCTTCACCGGAGCCATCGTCTCCAACACCGGTACGTGGATGGCCCGCATCACCCAGGACTGGCTGGTCCTGAGCCTCACCGGCTCGGCCGCCGCCGTCGGCATCACCACGGCCCTGCAGTTCCTGCCGATGCTGCTCTTCGGCCTGTACGGCGGTGTCATAGCCGACCGCTACCCGAAACGGCTCCTGCTGCTCATCAGCCAGGCCGCCCTCGGCATCTGCGGCCTCGCGCTGGCCGTCCTCACCCTCTCCGGCCACATCCAGGTCTGGCACGTCTACCTGATCGCCTTCCTCCTCGGCATGGTGACCGTCGTCGACAACCCGGCCAGGCAGGCCTACGTCGCCGAGATGGTCGGCCCGGACCAGCTCCGTAACGCCGTCTCGCTCAACTCGGCGAACTTCCAGTCCGCGCGGCTCGTCGGGCCCGCCGTCGCCGGTGTCCTCATCGCCGGAGTCGGCAGCGGCTGGGCCTTCCTCCTCAACGGCCTGTCCTTCCTCGCCCCCCTCGTCAGCCTCCTGCTGATGCGGACGAGCGAACTCCACAAGGTGGAGCGCGCCCCGCGCGGCAAGGGCCAGCTGCGGGAGGGTCTGCGGTACGTGGCCGGGCGGCCCGACCTGATCTGGCCGATCGTCCTCGTCGGCTTCATCGGCACCTTCGGGTTCAACTTCCCGATCTGGCTCACCGCCTTCTCCGGTGACGTCTTCCACGTCGGCGCCGGTACGTACGGCTTCCTCAACACCCTCATGGCGGCCGGGTCGCTGGTGGGCGCCCTCGCGGCGGCCCGGCGCGGCTCCACCCGGCTGCGGATGCTGGTCCTCGCGGCAGGCGTCTTCGGCGTCCTGGAGATCGCGGCGGCCCTGTCGCCGACGTTCTGGCTGTTCGCGCTGCTGCTCGTGCCGATCGGCATGATCGGCCTCACGGTCAACATCACCGCCAACTCGGCCGTCACGATGGCGACCGACCCGGCCATGCGGGGCCGCGTGATGAGCCTCTACATGATGGTCTTCGCCGGCGGCACGCCGATCGGCGCGCCGCTCCTCGGCTGGGTCACCGACACGTACGGCGCCCGCGTCGGCTTCGCCACGGGCGGGGTGATCTCCCTGGCCGCGGCGGTCGTCGTCGGCCTGGTCCTCGCGAAGATCGGCGGCCTCAAGGTCGCGATGGCCTGGCGCCACGGGCACCCGCAGGTGCGGTTCGTGGCGCGCGAACGGCTGGCCACCGCGGCGTAGCCCTTGGGCGGGCGGCGGCCGGGTGGGTGGGTGCGTACCCGCCGGGGCCGGGGCCTCCGCGGGGGAGGGGGTGTCCGGACTGCGTCTCACCGCGCTTCGCGCCTGTTCAAGACGCTTTTACGTCCGGACACCCCCTCCCCCGCTCCGGCCCCGTCCCCTCCCGCCGTCGTCCGGCCGCCCCCGTCTTTGTGCGTCCCCCCATCCCCCGCAGTCAAGTCGTACAACCTTTCGATGAATTCGCTAGTCGTAGGGGCGTAAGCATCAGGGGTTGGGGAGGAATTCACCTTGCGTACTGCTTCTTCGCCTCGGCGTCTCGTGGTCTCGGTCGGCGTCGTGCTCGCCGCCGTGACGACCGCCTCGCTCGTCGTCCCAGCCGCATCCGCCGCTCCGGCGCCCGCAGTTGTGGCCGCGGCCGTCTCCCAGACCGCCGCGACCGTCCAGGTCCCGTTCCTGGTCGTGGGCGGCAAGCTGCTCGGCGCCGGGGCGACCGGCTTCCTCTCGGAGGACACCGACGGCACCGCACGCTGGACCCGGTACGCGGACGGGGTCTCGACGGTCATCGCCAAGAGCGAGGCCGAGAAGGTCTACGGCTCCGGGCCCGGTTCGGACATCGTCGTCGTCGGACGCGTGGAGGATCACGCCGGGGCCGAGGAGATCTACACCTCGACCGTGAAGCTCTACGACATGGCGTCGGGAGCCGCGCCCGTCACCCTCGACCTGTCCGCGAGGCCGGAGACCCACGGGTACGTCGACGGGGTCGTGGGTTCGACGCTCCAAGTGAACGACGGCAACCAGACGTTGAAGCTGATCGACGTCAACGGCGGGACGCCGACGGTCCGTACGGTGGGGGACACGTACTACGAGCCCTGGTGGACGTCCGCCACGCTGCCCGGCGCGGCGGTCGCTGAGAACCACGACGACGCCCTGGTCGTCGACCTGGCCGGCGGGCGCGTCGAGGGTACGTACCGGATGGCCCCCAAGCCCGACTGGCCGAAGCCCTCCACGAGGGACCACTTCCTCACGTCGACCCACGTCGCCTGGACGGAGCGGACGGACGGCAAGCTGGTCCTCGCCTCGGCGGTACGGGGCCAGAGCGAGGTCCGGCGGACGCCGCTCGGTCCCGACGACACGGTGCGGATCACCGGCGGTCTGGTCGGCGACTGGTTCGCGTCGGGCGTCACCGACCCGGTCAGCGGCGGGAACGTCACCCCGTGGCACGCGTTCTCGGCGGTCTCCCTGAAGGACGGATCGACCGTCAAGCTCCTCGACCACGCCAGGCACGCCACCCAGGGACCCGACGGCACGCTGCTCGTCCTCGGCGTCACCGCCGCCGACGGCGCGGGCGTCTACCGGGTGGCCACCGGCGCGGACGGCCGGCCGACGGCCGAGCCGGTCGCCTCCACCGGCGAACCGAACGACGGCGCCACCCCCCTGACGTACGTCGGAGGCGCCCCGGCCACCGTCGACCTGGACGGAGTCGCCAAGGCGCGCCTGTCCTGGAAGTTCTCCACGGCGAGGGCGGACCTCTCCGTGGAGCTGACGAGCAAGGTGACGAACGAGAAGTACCGGACGGTCGTCCGGCCGGCGTCCGGCTCGGGGGCCTACCCGGACGGATCCCTCGGGTTCGACTGGGTCGGCGAGGTGGGCGACTGGTATCCGGAGTCCGCCCCCAACGGCGCCTACGACTGGACGGTGACCGCCAGGCCGTGGAACGGGATGCCGTCCGTCACCACGTCCGGCACCTTCGCCGTGACCCGCGCCCCCAAGCCGCACGACTTCGACGACAACGGGGCGCCCGACCTCGTCGCGCTGGACAAGGACGGCTACCTCGACCAGATCAGTACGCGCTGGGACGACGCCACGGGACGGCTCGTCGCCCTGCCGAACAACATCTCCGGTCTGCCCGGCTGGAACGTCTACGACCGGATCGAGTCCGTCGGCGACCTCGCCGGTTCCAACGCCGCCGACCTCGTCGCCCGTGACCGGGACGGCGTCCTCTGGCTCCACCGTGGCACCGGCAGCGCGAGCCGCGTCGGCTACGAGTCCCGGGTGCGGATCGGTGGCGGGTGGAACACGTACACCCAGTTCACCGGGGGCAGCGACCTGACCGGTGACGGGCGGGCGGACCTGGTCGCCGTGGACACGGTGGGCGATCTGTACCTCTACAAGGCGACCGCTTCGACGACCGCTCCCTTCGAGCCGCGGAAGAAGATCGGGTACGGCTGGGGGATCTACAACCAGCTCACCGCGACAGGCCAGTTCGGCGGCAACCCGACCGGGGACCTCGTCGCCCGCGACAAGGACGGCGTCCTCTGGCTGTACCTGGGCAAGGGCGACGGCACGTTCGCGCCGCGGACGAAGATCGGCGGCGGCTGGCAGGTGTACGCCGACATCGTCGGCATCGGCGACGGCAACAAGGACGGCCGCCCCGACGCCTACGCCCGGACGCCGGCGGGCGAGACCTACTTCTACCCCGGCACGGGTGACTACAACATCCCGTTCAGGCCCCGGTCCGCCACCCAGACCGGCGTCGCCCCCGCCGAGACGGCGTACAACCAGCTCTTCTGAGACCTGGTCCGGTCGGGTCTCCTGCCAGACTTGTCCCATGAGACTGTTCGCCGGTGTCCTGCCGCCCCCGGAGCAGCTGGCCGAGCTCGCGCACGTCGTGGACCGGCTGCACCGGCTCCCGGGGGCGGACGGGCTGCGCTGGACGTCGCGGCCAGGGTGGCACCTCACGCTCGCCTTCATGGGCGAGGTCGACGAGGAGCTGCTGCCCGAGCTGAGCGTCCGGCTCGCCCGCGCCGCGCACCGCACGCCGCCGTTCCCGCTGCGGCTGCACGGCGGCGGGCACTTCGGGCGGCGCGCCCTGTGGACCGGGGTCGCCGGGGACCTGGACGAGCTGCGGCTACTGGCCGAGCGCGCCGACGCCGCCGCGCGCAGGGCCGGGGTGTCGATGGACGAGCACCGCCGCTACCAGGGGCACCTGACGCTCGGGCGCGGGCGGACGGACGACGTGGACCTCCACCCGTTCCTCGACGAGCTCCACACCTTCGAGGGCACGCGGTGGCAGGTGGGCGAGCTGGAGCTCGTCCGCTCGAACCTGCCGGTGAGCGGGGTGCCGGGCGAGCAGCCCCGGTACGAGAAGATCGGCGGCTGGCCCCTTGGGGGAGCCGGGGGCGGGCCGGGCGTCCGGGCGGGTTAACCTCGAAGGGTGGATCCCAAGACCCGTAACCGAATCATGGCCGGCGTGCTCGTACTGATGTTCGCGATCATCGCGCTGGCCTCCGTGGCAGGCCTGTAGGGCCTGCCTGAGACGCGGCAGGCGCGCGCCTGCCACTCCGTGGGAACCCCCTTGCTTCGAGCGCACTCGAAGCAGTTGGCTTGTCGCCCATGGAGTACACACAGCTCGGACGCACCGGACTCAAGGTCAGCCGACTCGTCCTCGGGACGATGAACTTCGGACCGCAGACGGACGAAGCCACCAGCCACGCCATCATGGACGCGGCGCTGGACGCGGGGCTCAACTTCTTCGACACCGCCAACGTGTACGGGTGGGGTGAGAACAAGGGCCGCACCGAGGAGATCATCGGCTCCTGGTTCGCGAAGGGCGACGGCCGTCGCGACAGGACCGTCCTCGCCACCAAGGTCTACGGGAACATGGGCCCCGACGGCGAGGCCTGGCCCAACCACGACAAGCTGTCGGCGCTCAACATCCGCCGCGGGGTCGAGGCAAGCCTCAAGCGCCTCGGCACCGACCACATCGACGTCTACCAGTTCCATCACGTCGACCGGTCGACCCCCTTCGAGGAGATCTGGCAGGCCGTCGACGTCCTGATCCAGCAGGGCAAGGTCCTCTACGCCGGCTCCTCCAACTTCCCCGGCTACAAGATCGCCCAGGCCAACGAGACCGCCGCCCGGCGCGGTTCCGTCGGCCTCGTCAGCGAGCAGTGCCTCTACAACCTGTACGAGCGGCGCGCCGAGATGGAGGTCATCCCGGCCGCGCAGGAGTACGGCCTCGGGGTCATCCCCTGGTCGCCGCTGCACGGCGGTCTGCTCGGCGGCGTCCTGAAGAAGGAGACCGAGGGCAAGCGGCGCACGGAGGGCCGCGCGGCTGCCACGCTCGCCGACCCGGGGGTGCGGGCGCAGTTCCAGGCGTACGAGGACCTGCTCGACAAGCACGGTCTCGAGCCGGGCGAGACGGCGCTCGCGTGGCTGCTCACCCGGCCGGGCGTGACGGGCCCGATCGTCGGCCCGCGTACGCCGGAGCAGCTGACGAGCGCGCTGCGTGCCCTGGAGGTGGAGCTGGGCGAGGAGCTGCTCGCCTCCCTGGACGAGATCTTCCCGGGCCCGGGCCCGTCCCCGGAGGCCTTCGCCTGGTGACCCCGTAGGGGGGTCCTGACTCAGCGGGCGTGACTGTCAGGGGGCGCCGAGCCAGCTGGTGGCGTCCAGGCGGAACGCCGTCTCCGCGGGGACGACGTTCCGCAGGGACGTCTCGATGTCCCGGACGCGGTCGGCGCCGAGGGCCGCGACCCATTCCGCCCGCAGTTCGTCGAAGATCACGGCGGAGCGGGCGAGGGCCTCGTATCCGTACGGGGTGAGGTGGACGAGTTTGCGGCGGGCGTCGGTGGGGTCGTCGGCGCGCTGGGCGTAGCCCAGGGCGAGCAGACGGTCGACGGTCTTGCCGGCGGCCTGCTTGGAGACGCCGAGGCGCCGCCCGATCTCGCTGGCGGTGGCGCCCCGGGAGCCGATGGCCTGCATGGCGAAGCCGTGGGCGGGGCGCAGGTCGGGGTGGCCCTCGTCGGCGAGGCGGGCGTGCAGCCGGTCGATGAGGGTGCGGAAGCCGCCGAAGAGGAGCAGGGGCAGCTCGAACCCCGGGCCGTCGGCCCTTTCCTCTCTTTCTCCCTTGCCCATATCGACAACCTGGTTTACGTTTTCCCTCGACGCATGGTCAACCATGTTGTCGATTCTACGTCCACTCAGGGGGAGCCCGACCTTGTCCGTGCCCGAAAGCATGTCCGCCCGCGCCGCCAACGCCGTCAGCCTCCTCAAGGAGTCGCCCGAGACCCTCGACGGCTTCCTGAAGCTCAGCCAGGTCTTCGAGTCCACCACCCTCGACCCGCACTCCCGCGAGACCGTCATCCTGACCGTCGCCCACCGCAACCAGTGCCACCTGTGCGTCGACATGCACGACGCCAAGATGGCCGCCCTCGGACCGGCGCCCGAGCCCGAACGCCTCGACGCGGTAAGGACGTTCACCCTCCAGGTGCTCGCCACCTCCGGAGCGGTCGGCGACGCCGAACTGGCCGCCTTCGAGAAGGCCGGCTACACCCGCCGCAACGCCCTGGAGGTCGTCCTCGGCGTCGGCACGTACACCCTCTCCACGTTCGCCAACCGCCTCACCCGCGCGGCCTGAGTCCGGCTACCGGGCGTACGGGCCGCCGAGGCCCCACGCCTGGTGCATCGCGTCGGCGAACGCTCCGGCCAGTTTGTGTTCGCCCGTGGGGCCCGGATGGGTGCCGTCATAGGTGTCCGCGTCGAGGTCGTACGACTCCGGGACGGTCGCAAGCAGCAGCGGCGAAGCCGCCGTGTCCAGGTCGGCGACGGCCTTCGCGAGCAGCTCGTTGAAGCGGGCGCACTCGGCCGCGAAGGGGGCGTCGTAGCCGGCGCGGACGTTGGGTATGACCGGCAGGAGGACGGCCCGGACGCGCGGGTTCGCGGTGCGGGCGGCCGCGACGAACGCCCGCACGTTGTCGTGGGTCTGGTCGCTGTCGGTGTAGAAACCGAGGTCGATCAGGCCGAGGGAGATCAGCAGCACGTCCGCCCGGGTCGCCGTGACCGTCTCGCCGATCACCGGTGCCATGTGCAGCCAGCCCTCGCCCCAGCCGGCCAGGTGGCGCCGGGCGGGGGCGGGGAAGGCGGGGTCGGCGTACGCCTCGGAGGTCGCGGCGTCTTCCTCGGGGACGTAGAGGCGTGAGCGCGGGCCGACGATCTCGTACCCGCCGGGAAGCGTGGACTCCAGGTGCCGCCACATGCGGTACCGCCAGGTCCAGTCGCCGGCGCGTCCGATGGTCATGCTGTCGCCGACGAACAGAAAACGCATGGTCATATCATCGCGGACGCCGTCCCGGACCTGCGACGTGATCCGGGACACGAGCCCGGGACTGTCAGCCCTTCAGGAACCCGTCGACCGCAGCCGTGAACCACTCCGCGTCGTCGTGCCACGGATAGTGCCCGCCGCCCGCGAGGACGGCCGTCCCGGCCTTCGGGAACAGCTCCGCGTACGCCGTGGCCGTCGGCACCGGGGTGTTCGCGTCGCCCTCTCCGGCGACGACGAGCACCGGACTCCCGAACTCCGCGAGCACCGCGCGCGTGGCCGCCGGATCGTAGGCGCCCTCACTCCCGTAGATCCCGGCGCCCTCCCCGTTCCGCTGCCGCACCGTGGCCGCGTCCCGTTCCCGCGCGGCCTCGTCCCACGTCCCGTGGAAGAACGGCGCGACCGCCTTGAACGTCCCGGCCGAACCACGCCCCGCCGCGAGCTCCTCCAGAGCCGCGTACGCCTCCGCGAACCACGGCTCGCCGCTCCGCAGCCGCGCGGCCGCGAGCCGCTCCTCGCCGGCCGTGTCGAGCCCGACGGCAGCGGTGCCCGGCGTGACCAGGACCAGACGGGCGACGCGCTCGGGGAACCGGGCGGTGTAGAGCGCGGCCAGGTTCGCGCCCGCCGAGTGCCCGAGGAGATCGATCGTGTCGAGGCCGAGGTGCACGCGCAGCGCCTCGACGTCGTCGACGAGCCGGTCGCAGCGGTACGAGGACGGGTCCTCCGGCACCGCCGACGCACCCGTCCCCCGTAGGTCGAGCCGTACCAGCGGCCGGCGGGCGTCGAGCCCGCCGAGGTCGCCGAGGTAGACGGAGTCCTGCAGGGGGCCGCCGGGCAGACAGACCAGCGGCGCTCTGGTTCCGGAACCGGACGCGTGGTACGCGAGCAGGGTGCCGTCAGGAGCGGGGAAAGTAGGCATGGGCGCGACCCTGACAGCACCCCCACCGCAGGTCAAGCAGGTTTCAGGGACAGATCAGGGACAGCTTTCAAGGTCATCCGTGCCGCGCCGTGGCAGGCTTGAGCCCATGCGATCTGCTCTGCGCGGCCTCGGTACGGCACTGTGCGCCCTCGGCGCGGCGGCGGCCCTGGTGCTGCTCCCGGCCGGTCATGCGGGCGCCGAAGGGCAGGAGGCCGACCGGGACTTCACGATCGAGGACCCCCGGATCACCGAGTCCAGCGGCCTCGCGGCGAGCCGTGCCCACCCCGGGATCTACTGGACGCACAACGACCAGGACGCGCCCCTGATCTACGGCATCGACTCCCGTACGGGAAAGACCGTCGCGACCCTGACCATGCAGGGCGTCGGCACGCCCCGCGACATGGAGGCCGTCGCGGTCGGCCCGGACGGCGACATCTACGTCGGCGACATCGGCGACAACCTCGACGGCTCCTGGGACCACGTCTGGATCTACCGCTTCCCCGAGCCGAAGACGCTGAAGGACCAGAAGGTCGCGGCGCGGCAGTACGTCGTGAAGTACGCCGACGGCGCGCGCAACGCCGAGGCCCTGATGGTCCATCCGAAGACCGGCCGGGTGTACATCGCCAGCAAGAAGGAGGACGGGGGCGGGCTGTACGCGGGCCCGGAGCGCCTCTCCTCGTCCGGGACGAACGTCTTCCGGCGCATCGGCGAGGTGCCGTGGGTGACCGACGGCGCGTTCTCCCCGGACGGCGGCCGGCTCGTCCTGCGCGGCTACTTCAGCGCGAGGGAGTACGCGTGGAAGGACGGCCGCCTGGACGGTGACGGCACGTCCGTCGGGGCGCCCTTCCAGGGGCAGGCGGAGTCGGTGACGTACACGAAGGACGGCTCGGCGTTCATGTTCGGCTCGGAGGGCAGCGAGAGCAAGGTCGTCCGGGTGGACCGGCCGGACGCCGGAAGACCGTCGGGGCAGCCGGCGGGCACCCCGGACACCCCGGGCGCGACGCGGGCGCCGGGCGCGTCGGCCGTCGAAGGCGAGGAGGGTGACGTCACCGTCGGCTTCCTGGTCCTCGCCGGCGCGTTCGTCCTCGTCTTCGGCGTCAAGCGCCTGCTGCGGCGGGACTGACGGACCTCCACCCGCCCCCCCGTACCCCCCCCGTGCCGCCTCCCGTGTCGACCGGACGCGGTACCGGGTCGAGACTGGAAGGGAGGGGCGGAGGGGACGTACGAGGCGTGGAGGAGCCATGACCGGATTCACTCGCGAGGACACCCCTGTCGCCATGGAAGGCGACGGCCTGGACTTCCGCATGCGGGAGGCCGGAGGCGACATGAGCGTCGCCTTCATCCACCTCCCCAAGGGCACGGACATGGGTCCTGCGCTCAAGGGCCTGGAGGGCGACCTGTGCCAGTGCCCCCACTGGGGATACCTCTTCAAGGGCCGGATCAGGATGCGGACCGCCTCGGGCGAGCAGATCTACGAGGCCGGACAGGCCTACTACTGGGGACCCGGCCACGCGCCCGAGGCCCTGGAGGACACCGACGTCGTGGAGTTCTCGCCGACCGCCGAGTTCAGCGCGGTGATCGACCACGTGAAGGCCCAGTCGGGCGGCTGAGCCGCGCCGGACACGACGAAGGGCCCTCCGTGTCCTCCACGGAAGGCCCTCCGACGCGTACGGGGTAGGTCAGAGCTTCTCGATCACGTAGTCGACGCAGGCCGTCAGGGCGCGCACGTCCGCCGGGTCGATCGCCGGGAACATCGCGATCCGCAGCTGGTTGCGGCCCAGCTTGCGGTACGGCTCGGTGTCGACGATCCCGTTCGCGCGCAGCACCTTCGCGACGGCCGCCGCGTCGATGTCGTCGGCGAAGTCGATCGTGCCGATGACCTGCGAGCGCTTCGCCGCGTCCGTGACGAACGGGGTCGCGTACTTGGACCCCTCGGCCCAGCCGTACAGCGCGTCCGAGGACTCCTTCGTCCGGGCCACGGCCCAGTCGAGACCGCCCTGCCCGTTGATCCACTTCAGCTGCTCGTTGAGCAGGAAGAGGGTCGAGAGCGCCGGGGTGTTGTACGTCTGGTTCTTCAGCGAGTTGTCGATCGCCGTCGGCAGCGAGAAGAACTCGGGGATGTGCCGGCCCGACTCCTGGATCTTCTTCGCCCGCTCCAGAGCGGCCGGGGAGAAGGCCGCCAGCCACAGGCCGCCCTCGGCGGCGAAGGACTTCTGCGGGGCGAAGTAGTAGACGTCGGTCTCGGTGATGTCGACCGGGAGGCCGCCCGCACCGGACGTCGCGTCGACCAGGACGAGCGCGCCCTCGTCGGCGCCGGCGACCCGCTTGATCGGGGCGGCGACACCGGTGGAGGTCTCGTTGTGGGTGTACGCGTAGACGTCGACGCCCGCCTCGGCCACCGGCTCCGGGTGGGTGCCCGGGTCGGAGGAGATCACGGTCGGCTCGGCCAGCCACGGGGCCAGCTTCGCGGCCTTCGCGAACTTGGAGGAGAACTCGCCGAAGGTGAGGTGCTGCGACTTGTTCTCGATGAGACCGTGGGTCGCGACGTCCCAGAAGGCGGTGGAGCCGCCGTTGCCCAGGATCACCTCGTAGCCCTCGGGGAGCGAGAAGAGGTCACGGATGCCGGTACGAACCTCGCCGACCAGGTTCTTCACGGGAGCCTGGCGGTGGGACGTGCCGAGGAGTGAGGTGCCGGTGGCGGCCAGGGCGTCCAGCGCCTCCGTACGCACCTTGGAGGGGCCCGCGCCGAAACGGCCGTCGGCGGGCTTGATGTCAGCGGGAATCTGGATATCAGCCACGAGGCGGAGAGTATCGGGTCGGGAAGGGACCGGTCGTCGGATGTCCGCCCGATGAGACGAGCGCTGAGACATCCTGGCGTTGTGGGAAGACACCAGGAACACGCGTCCGGGCTCGCCGCCGACCTGCGCGCCGCCGTGGCGGGCGACGTCGACTTCACCGCCGCCGCACGGGCCCTGACCACGATGGACGCCTCCAACTACCGCAGGGTGCCGGTGGGTACGGTCGCCCCGCGCGACGCCGACGATGTGGCGGCCGTCCTGGAGGTGTGCCGGGCGCACGGGACGCCGGTCGTGGCGCGCGGCGGCGGTACGTCCATCGGGGGCCAGGCCACCGGAACGGGGGTCGTGCTCGACCTCACACGGCACATGGGAGGCCTCGTCTCCCTGGACCCGGAGGGCCGCACGGCCGTCGTCCGACCGGGGCTCGTGCTCGACCGGCTGCGGGACGCGGCACGCCCGTACGGACTCACCTTCGGCCCCGACCCGTCCACGCACAGCCGCTGCACCCTCGGCGGAATGATCGGCAACAACGCGTGCGGGGCGCACTCGGTCGCCTGGGGGACCACGGCGGACAACGTGCGCTCGCTGGATGTGGTGACGTACCGGGGCGCGCGATTGACGCTCGGGCGTGACGGGCAGGGCGCGCCGCCCGGACTCCTGGAGCTCGTCGACCGCCGTCTGGCCCTGCTGCGGACCGGCTACCCGGCCGGACTCCCGCGCCGGATCTCCGGATACGCGCTCGACGCGCTGCTGCCGGAGCGGGGCGTGGACGTGGTCCGGTCGTTCTGCGGGAGCGAGGGCACGCTCGGGGTGGTGACGGAGGCGACGGTACGGCTCGTCCCGCTGCCGGCCGACCCGGTGCTCGTGGTCCTGGGCTACCCCGACGAGAGCGCGGCGGCGGAGGCGGCGGCGGGACTGCTGGCATGGGGGTCCCCCCGCTCGAGCGAAGCCGAGAGTGGGGGAGGGCCGCTGACACTGGAGGGGATGGCCGCCGACCTGGTGCCCGGCGGTGCGCGGGCGCTGCCCAGGGGCGCGGCGTGGCTGTTCGTGGAGATGGACGGGGAGGGTGCGGCACGGGGACTCGTCCGGGCGGCGGACGCCCTCGACTCCACCCTGGTCAGGGACCCGGCCGGGCAGCGGGCGCTGTGGCGGATCCGCGAGGACGCGGCGGGGACGGCGACACGCACGCCGGACGGCGGGGAGGCGTGGCCGGGATGGGAGGACTGCGCGGTGCCGCCGGCGCGGCTGGGCGCGTACCTGCGCGAATTCCGTGCGCTGCTCGCAGAGTTCGGCCTGCGGGGGACGCCGTACGGGCACTTCGGGGACGGCTGCGTACACGTCCGGATCGACTTCGACCTGTGGACGCGGAAGGGCGTACGGGACTTCCGCCGCTTCTCGGAGGCGGTGGCGGACCTGGTGGTCGCCCACGGCGGATCGCTCTCCGGGGAGCACGGCGACGGGCAGGCGAGGGCCGAGCTGCTGCCGAGGATGTACGGGGAGGAACTGGTCGGCGTCTTCGGTGAGGTGAAGGACCTGTGGGACCCGGACGGGGGCCTGAACCCGGGGATGCTGGTCCGCCCGAAGCCGCTGGACGAGGGGCTGCGGTTCACGGGACTGCCGTTGGTGGGGGTGGGGAGGGCTGCCGCCCGGTGCGTGGGGGTCGCCAAGTGCCGCGTGGCAGAGCCGAGTTCCGGGCCAGGGGTCATGTGCCCCTCGTACCGGGCGACGGGGGAGGAGAGGCACTCCACGCGGGGGCGGGCGCGGCTGCTGCACGAGATGTCGCTCGGGGAGGTGATCACCGACGGCTGGCGCTCGGAAGAGGTCCGGGAGGCGCTCGACCTGTGCCTGTCCTGCAAGGGCTGCCGCAGCGACTGCCCGGTGGGCGTCGACATGGCGGCGTACAAGGCGGAGTTCCTGGACCGGCACTACGCGGGCCCGACGGGCTTCCTGCGCAGGCCGCGCTCGCACTGGACGATGGGCAGGCTGCCGCGCTGGCTCGACCTGTTCGGTCGGGCGCTGAACCCGGCGATGGGGCTGCCGTTCGCGGCGAGGCTGGCGGGGGTGACGCCGGAGCGGGCGATGCCGAGGGTCGCGGACCGGACGCTCGTGTCGTGGTTCGCCGAACGGAGCTCGCGCCGCCAGGCGGTGCTGACCCTGTGGCCTGACACGTTCACGAACCACCTGGCGCCGGAGGTGGGCAGGGCGGCGGTCCGCGTCCTGGAGGCGGCGGGCCTCGGGGTGGCGCTGCCGCAGGGAAGGGTGTGCTGCGGGCTGACGTACGTGTCGACGGGGCAGTTGGGGGCGGCGCGGAGGGTGATGCGGCGGACGCTGGACGTGCTGGAGGGAGCGGGGGAAGGGGCGGGGGAAGGGGCGGGGCCGTTGGTGGTACTGGAACCCTCGTGCGCGGCGACCCTCCGCACCGACCTGCCGGAGCTGCTGCCGGACGATCCCAGGGCGGCCGGGGTCGCGGCGTCGGTGCGCACCTTCGCGGAGGCGCTGGAGACCCTGGCGCCGGAGTGGGAGCCGCCGCGCCTGGACCGCCGGGTGGCCGGCCAGACGCACTGCCACCAGCACGCGGTACTGGGGGACGCGGCGGACCGCCGCCTCAGGGAACGCGCGGGCCTCACGGGGGAACTGTCGGGCGGCTGCTGCGGCCTGGCGGGCAACTTCGGCTTCGAACCGGGCCACTACGAGGTCTCGATGGCGTGCGCGGAGGACCAACTGCTGCCGTCACTCCGAGCGGCGGACCAGGACACGGCCGTCCTGGCGGACGGCTTCTCGTGCCGGACCCAGATCGGCCACGTCACGAAGACAAGGGCCCGCCACCTGGCGGAACTCCTCGCGGAGGGGCTGGATGCGGGGGCGGGTCTCTGAGGTGCGCGGGGGCGCCGTGTCGGGCGGCCGCACCAGAGGCTCTCGAGAGGCCTTCGCCCTTGGCGCTCCCGCGGATACGCTCCCCGCATGGACCGTCCCGCCCCCTCTCCGTACCCCCGGCTCGTGCTGCGCGAGCTGGAAGTCGGTGACGTGCCTGCCGTCCATGGCGTCTACGGCTCCGAGGCCGCCACCGAGCACCTCAGCTTCACCTCCCGCTCCCTGCCCGAAGTCCAGGGCATCGTCGAGCGGTCCATGGTCTCCGCCCTGGTCGTTCCCCGGCAGGAGTACGCGCTCGCGGTCGTCGAGCGGGCCACCGGCGCGCTCGTCGGGTTCGGGCGGCTCGCGCTCGATCCGCACCAGCAGCGGGCCGCCACCGTCGGGTTCGCCCTGCGCCCCGAGTCCTGGGGCGTCGGGTACGGGCGGGAGACCGTCGGCCTCCTGCTCGCCCTCGCCTTCCGCGATCTCGGCCTGCACCGCGTGTGGGCCGCGCGAGCGCCCCTCAACACCGCCTCCGCGCGGACCCTGCTCGCCGCCGGGTTCACCGAGGAGGGCCTGATCCGGGGGCACGTCCACGTCCGGGGCTCCTGGCGTGACTCGGTGACGTACGGCATCCTCCGCGAGGAGTGGGAAGCGCTCAGTCCCCGCTGACGATCTCCCGTGCCATCGCGACCAGCGCCCCCGTCGCCGGGTGCGGGAACGCGTCCCGCCAGGCCAGGACCACCGGCAGCGCGGGTGCGTCCGTCAGTGCGCGGTACGTGACTCCCGGGTGGGGGTGCAGGGCCGCCGTCGACGCGGAGGAGACGCCGACGCCCCGGCCCGCCGCGATCGTGGTGAGCCAGTCGTCGGTGTTGGCGACGGTGACCGTGGCCGCCGGGCGGTCGGCGGCCGGCCAGAGCGTGAGGGTGGTCGTACCGGAGACGGTGTTGAGCACGACGGTTCCGCCCGCCAGGTCGCCGAGGGTGAGCCGTGGCCGGTCGGCGAGCGGGCTGTCGGAGGGTACGGCGGCGACCCGTTCCTCCGTGGTGAGCTCCTCGGTGACCAGGCCCGGCGTGTCGACCGTTCCCCTGAGCAGGGCCGCGTCCACTTCCCCTCGGGCGAGCCCGGCCGTGCGGTCGTCGACGCGGAGGAGTTCGAGCGGTGTCTCGGGGTGCTCGCGCTGCCAGCGCCGGAGCAGGGGAGTGGTGTACGGGCCGAAGGCCGACCAGGCGTGTCCGAGGCGCAGGGGGCGGTGGCGCAGCCGTGCCGGGTCGACGGCGGCCTCGAACGCGGCGAGTGCGGCGGCTGCCCGGTCCTGGAAGGCGCGGCCCTCGGCGGTGAGCGCGAGGTGGTGGGTGGAGCGGTCGACGAGCCGGGCGCCGAGGTGCTGTTCCAGGGCGGCGAGCGTGCGGGAGACGGCCGGCTGGGTGAGGTGGAGCCGGGCGGCCGCTCTGGTGAGGCTGCTCTCCTCGGCGATGGCGAGGAAGCAGCGGAGGTGGCGTAGCTCGATGCCCATGCGTCCGGAGCATAACCGCAGGGCAATCGGCATTTCCGGTGCCGCGCGGGGGCTCGTAGCGTGGGAGGGGAGCGGTTTGGGGGGCCGCTGGACAGTGCAGTTTGATGCACTTGTGGTGCAGTATGATGGACCGTAGGTGAGTCTGTGAGCCTCGGATTCCGTGAACTCTTGTGTGTGACGTGATGGAGGAGCAGTCGGTGGACAGTCCGGTCAAGGATGTGGCCCCCGTCGCGGCCTCCGTTCTGCCTCCCGATGCGGCGGCCGTTTCCGGCCCCCGGGTCGCTCCGGCGCAGCCGGGGTCGGCGGCGGGGCGCCGGCTCGGGCCGGTGGCGCTCGTCGTCGCGGGCGGGCTCTCCGTACAGTTCGGCTCCGCCGTCGCCGTGCTCCTCATGCCGCGTGCCGGGGCCCTCGGCGTCGTCACCCTGCGGCTCGTGCTCGCCGCCGCCGTCCTGCTGATCGTCTGCCGGCCCAAGGTCCGCGGCTACAGCCGCGCCGACTGGGGGACGATCGCCGCCTTCGGCGCCGCCATGGCGGGCATGAACGTCCTCTTCTACCAGGCCGCCGACCGGATCCCGCTGGGCGCCGCCGTCACCCTTGAGGTCCTCGGTCCGCTGATCCTGTCCGTGGTCGCCTCGCGCCGGCTGATGAACCTGCTGTGGGCCGGACTCGCCCTCGGCGGTCTCGTCCTCCTCGGTGGTGGCGGCTTCGACCGTCTCGATCCGCTCGGCGCGGTCTTCGCGCTCGCCGCGGGCGCCATGTGGGCCGCGTACATCGTGTTCAGCGCACGTACGGGCAGGCGCTTCCCGCAGGCCGACGGGCTTGCGCTCGCCATGGCCTTCGGCGCGGTGCTGACTCTGCCGCTCGGCATCGCGGAGGCGGGGAGCAAGCTCCTCGTGCCGTCGACGATCGGCCTGGCCCTCGCGGTCGCGCTGATGTCCTCGGTGCTGCCGTACACCCTCGAACTCCTCGCCCTGCGCCGGCTGCCCGCGCCCACCTTCGCGATCCTGATGAGCCTGGAGCCGGCCATCGCGGCGGCCGCCGGCTTCCTCATCCTCAGCCAGGCCCTGTCCGTCACCGACGCCGTCGCCATCGCCCTCGTGATCGTGGCGAGCATGGGTGCGGTCCGTACCCAGTCGCGTCGGCGCAAGGAGTAGCGGGGCGCGACGCGACCCTACGGCGGCGTCCTGGAGCCGTGCGTCGGCCCTGACCCTAGACTCCGGGCATGACCGCCGATCTCCAGTGCGTCGTGCTCGACTGCCCCGCCCCTCGCGTGCTCGCGGAGTTCTACCGCGCGGTGCTCGGCGGCGAGGTCGACCGCCCGGACCGGCGCTGGTCGGTCGACGAGGCCTGGTCCACCCTCCACACGCCCGGCGGTCTCGTCCTCTGCTTCCAGGGCGTCCCCGACCACCGCCCGCCGACCTGGCCGGGTTCCGAGCGCCCGCAGCAGTTCCACCTCGACTTCGGTGTCGCCGACCTGGACGCGGCCGAGGCGGAGGTCCTCGCGCGGGGCGCGACTCTCCTCGACGGCGGGGCGGGCACGCGCGCGTGGCGGGTGTACGCGGATCCGGCGGGCCATCCGTTCTGCCTGGTCAGGCACTGACCCGGTCGCCGGCTCGAAGGTTCAGCCGGCGCTGACGCCGCTGTCCGAGGTGTCGGCGTCGTCGGCGCGCAGGAGCAGGTCGAGCAGTCCGGGGAAGCGGGCCTCGAACTCGTCGCGGCGCAGTCGGTTGACCCGCTTGGGCCCCTGGTCGCGCTGTTCGACCAGGCCCGCGCCGCGCAGTACCGAGAAGTGATGGCTCAGCGCCGCTTTCCCGACGGGCACGTCGAAGCTGCCGCAGCTGCGCGTCCATTCGGCGGAGCCGGCCAGTTCGCGGATGAGCTGGATGCGTACGGGGTCGGCGAGCGCGGACAGTGCGGTCAGGAGGGGGACCTCGTCGGGATCCGTGTGCACGGGTGCGGCACGGTGTCCGCCGCTCGCCGCCTGGTCCGGCATGCCGCTCTCCTCGCGTTCGTCGTTCCGTCCCCTTGCCGAGTGTTCGATGACGATCATACACTCCGAGTGTTCGCTTTCCATTGAACACCTGTCGAAGGGTGCGTTCCGTCATGCGTGCAGTCCAGTTCCAGGAGTACGGCGGCCCCGAGGTACTGAAGGTCGTGCGGGCCGAAACCCCCGAGCCGGGACCCGGCCAGGTCACCATCGACACCGCCTACGCGGGCGTGAACTTCGCGGATCTGAAGGCGCGCGCCGAGGGCTACCGGGTGGAGTCGCTGCCCTTCGTCCCCGGCCTGGAGGTCTCCGGGCGGATCCGCGCCGTCGGCCCCGGCGTCGAGGGGCTGCGTCCCGGCCTGGAGGTCGCCGCGCTCGTCGGCGCCGGCGCCTACGCGGAGGTGGTCGTCGCCGAGGCCGCCACCGTCTTTACCCTCCCCGACGGCATGGACCTGCGGACCGCGGCCGCGCTCCCCACCGTGCTGCCGACCGCGTACGCCCTGCTCCACGAGGTGGGGCGGCTGCGCGCCGGGGAGAGCGTGCTGGTGCACGGCGCCGCGGGCGGCGTCGGCACCGCGGCCGGGCAACTGGCCCGGGCGGCGGGCGCCGGTGCGGTGTACGGCGTGGTCTCCTCCGCCAAGGCCGAGCACGCCCTCGCGTACGGCTACGACGAGGTGTTCGTCGGCGACTCCTTCCCCGAGGAGGTCCGTCGTGCCACCGGCGGCAGGGGCGTCGACCTGCTGCTCGACCCGGTGGGCGGCGACACCCTTCGCCGCGGTCTCGACGCGCTGGCCGTCTTCGGGCGCCTGGTGTCCTTCGGCAACGCGAGCGGTGCGGCCCCGTGGCAGGTGGGGCAGCCCGAGCTCTACACGGAGGGCCGTTCGGTCGCCGGTTTCTCCATCCTCGCGCTCGCGCGTTCGGCGCCCGAGGCGCTGCGGTCGCTCACCGAGCGCGCCTTCGGCACGGTCGCCGACGGCACCGTGAAGCTTCCGGTCACCGCGGAGTTCCCGCTGTCGGAGGCGCCCGCGGCCCACGCCCTGATGGGCGGGCGCACCTCGACGGGCAAGCTGCTGCTGCGGATCGCCGGCTGACCGCTTCCCCCTCCGAGGAAGGTGCACACACATGAGGATTCTCCTCGTCGGCGCGGGAGCCACCGGGGGCTTCTTCGGTGTCCGCCTCGCCCGGGCGGGGCAGGACGTCACGTTCCTGGTCCGACCGCGGCGCACCGCCGCCCTGCGCGAGCGGGGTCTGCGCGTCACCGGCCTCGGGGAGGAGGAGGCGATAGCTCCCCGGCTCGTCACCGCCGCCGAGCTGTCGGCTCCGTACGATCTGGTGCTGCTGTCGGTCAAGGCCGGCGCCCTCCGGCAGGCGGTCGACGACATCGCGCCGGCGATCGGTCCTCGGACCGCGATCGTGCCGCTGCTCAACGGCATGGCGCACCTGGAGCAGCTCAACGCGCGGTTCGACGCCGAGGCGGTTCAAGGTGGTGTCGCCAAGGTCGTCACCACCTTGAACGCCGACGGGGATCGTCCGCCTCGCGCCGCCGGCGAGCCTGACCATCGGCGAGCAGGACGGCAGGGTGTCGGCGCGCGTGGAGGAGATCCGTGCCGTCCCCGGCGACGCGGGCGTCGACGCGAGCGTGTCGACGGACACCGTCGCGACGATGTGGCACAAGTGGGTCTTCATCAGTACCGTCGCGGCGGTGACCTGCCTGCTGCGCGGCACGGTCGGTGACGTCAACGCCGTCCCTGGCGGATCCGCCTTCGCGACCGCCGTCCTGGCCGAGGCCGCGGCGGTGTCCGCGGTGGCGGGCTTCCCCGTACCGGAGGACGGGCGCGCCGTCGTCGCGTCGACGGTGACCACGGCCGGATCACCGCTCACGGCGTCCCTGTACCGGGATGTCGTGGACGGTCGTCCGACCGAGGTCGAGCACGTCTCCGGCGACCTCGTGGCGCGTGCCCGTGCCTTGCCGGTCGCCACTCCGCTGCTCGATCTGACGACCCTGCACCTGCGGGTCCACCGGTACCGCACACAGCGGGAGGTGCGAACAGGGTTTACGCGGTCAGGGATAGCTCAGGCAGGTGAGGCGGGATCGTTTCCTCCTGGGCCGTTCGGGTGGCGGTCGGACCGCGGGCGTATCCGGGCGGACATGCTGTCCGCCGAACAGGCCGTCACCTGTAGGGAGCTATCCGTATGAAGAACCGCCGCAAGGCGCTGGCCGTCGCCGTTGCCGCCGCCGCTGCCCTGTCCACCGCCTTCGCGACGCCCGCTCAGGCGGCACGAGGGAGCTTCGTCTATTACGTGGAGGGGTGGTGGCATGGATTCGAGCTGCCCGATCCCGCGGACGGTCACTGCTACAACACGCAGGGCGTGGCGAACCGCCCGACCAACCACACCGACCGCACGGCGATCCTGTACCGGGGCCCGGACTGCCACGACAGCGAGACCGTGGCCTTCTACCAGCCGGGTACGGACGGCGTCGAACACTTCGGTTCGGTGAAGTTCGTGAACTGGTAGGACGGTGCGCACGCGCGAGGGTGCCCGGCCGGTGCGCGTCCCGGCCGGGCACCCTTTTCACGGCTCCGGCCGGCGCTGACCCGATTCTGTTGATCTTTGGCCGTCGCGGCGGTGGAGGGAGTCCGGCGCGACTGCGGACCATGGGGGTGTTCGCAGTCGTCGTACGAGGGAGGGGGGCCGATCATGGCTCTGGAGATGCGAGACCGGTGTGAGCGCTGCGAGACGGCGGCCCTGACGCCCGAGGGGCCCGCGCGGATCTGTTCGTACGAGTGCAGCTTCTGCGTTCCCTGCGCCGACGCCATGGCGGGCGTGTGCCCCAACTGCGGTGGTGAACTGGTGCCGAGGCCGCGTCGCGCCGCCGCGGCGTGGGCGGCGAGGGGTACGGCGTGGGCGGCGAGGGGTACGGCGTGGGCGGCGAGGGGTACGGCGTGGGCGGCGAGGGGTACGGCGTGGGCGACGAGAGGTGCGGCGTGGGCGACACGGGTTTCGCGCTGCCGCGCGGTGCGACCGGCTTCTTCGTGGCGAAGGACGGCCCGCTTCCGGAGGCCGATCCGCGGGCGTTCCGGGGCGCTCTGCACGCCGCCGCCCGGGCCGCCGAAGGCCAGGTGGGCGAGATCGAGGTCCAGGAGTTCCCCCGGACCTTCCACATCGCGTCGGTCGTCGATCGCACCGGCGAGACCGTCGTCCTGTGCCACGCCCATCACCCCTGGATCGCCTTCGCCCGGGAGCGCCGGAACTGGTACGCGGAGGGGTTGTTCCTCGATCCTCCTTCGTGGGCCCCGGTCTTCGAGGCGGCGGGCTTCGTGGTGCTGAGCGGTGAGCGGCTCGCGACGCCCCTCTCCGGCGTGGACACGTCGGCGTTCACGCGGGACGAGTGGCGCCAGGTGCGCACCTACGGCGTCACCACGTTGGGTGGAGTGCTCTTCAACGCGTGGGCGTGACACGACCGCCTCCTCGAAAGGATCCCCTCAAAGGACCCCCTCGAAAGTAAAGCAAGCACGCTTGATTGTTTCTGGTGTCGCTGTCATGCTCCTCGGCGAAGGCCCGTGAACGCCCGTCCCCCGAGGGGAGCGCACCGTGTCCGACCCCGTCGTCGTGCTCGACGACCTGCGTGCCGAGAGCGACGAAGTCGATCTGCTCGTCGGTGAGTTGAGTCAGGAACGGTGGGGTGCGCCCACCCCCGCGCCCGGCTGGACCGTCGCCCACCAGATCGCGCACCTCGCCTGGACCGACCGCGCCGCGCTCCTCGCCGCCACCGACGCCGAGGCCTTCGCCGCCGAGACCGCGAAGGCCCTCGCCGCGCCCGACCGCTTCGTCGACGAGGGCGCCGAGGAGGGTGCGAAGCTGCCGCCCGCCGAGCTGCTCGCGCGCTGGCGCGAGGGCCGCGAGCAGCTCCAGGAGGCCCTGCGCGCGGTGCCGCCGGGGGCGCGTTTCCCCTGGTACGGGCCGCCGATGAGCGCCTCCGCCATGGCCACCGCCCGGCTCATGGAGACCTGGGCGCACGGCCAGGACATCGCCGACGCCCTCGGGGTCGTCCGCGCGCCCACCGCCCGCCTCCGGCACGTCGCCTGGATCGGCCACCGCGCCCGCGACTACGCCTACCTGGTGCGGGGCCTCCCGGCGCCCGCCGAGCCCTTCCGGGTGGAACTCGTCGCACCGGACGGTCAGGTGTGGGTCTACGGCCCCGAGGGCGCCGCCCAGAAGGTCACCGGGCCCGCCCTCGACTTCTGCCTCCTCGTCACCCAGCGCGTCCACCGTGACGACACCGCCCTCGCCGCCGAAGGCCCCGACGCCGAGCACTGGCTCACCATCGCGCAGGCCTTCGCGGGTCCCGCGGGTCCGGGCCGCGCCCCCGAGGGGTCCTAGTGGTCCTCCGTATCGGCAACGCCTCCGGTTTCTACGGCGACCGTTTCGACGCCGTCCGCGAGATGCTCACCGGCGGCGGGCCCGACGGTGCGCTCGACGTCCTCACCGGTGACTACCTCGCCGAGCTGACGATGCTCATCCTCGGCCGCGACCAGCTGAAGGACCCGAAGGCCGGGTACGCGAAGACGTTCCTGCGCCAGATGGAGGAAGGTCTCGGCCTCGCCCACGAGCGCGGCGTCCGGATCGTCGCCAACGCGGGCGGCCTCAACCCCGCCGGACTCGCCGAAGCCCTGCGCGCCCTCGCCGCGAAGCTCGGCCTGCCGACCCGGATCGGGTACGTCGAGGGCGACCTGCTGCCCGCGACGGGCGGCGCGCTCACCGCCAACGCCTATCTCGGCGGCGCCGGCATCGCCGCCTGTCTCGCCGCCGGGGCCGACGTCGTCGTCACCGGCCGCGTCACCGACGCGGCCCTCGTCACCGGGCCCGCGCAGTGGCACTTCGGCTGGGGTCCCGAGGAGTACGACAGGCTCGCGGGCGCGGTCGTCGCCGGGCACGTCCTGGAGTGCGGCACCCAGGCCACCGGCGGCAACTACGCCTTCTTCCGCGAGCACGACCCGGAGGTCCTGCGCCGCCCCGGCTTCCCGGTCGCCGAGCTGCGCGCGGACGGCAGCGCGGTCATCACCAAGCACCCCGGGACCGGCGGCCTCGTCGACGTCGGTACGGTCACGGCGCAGCTCCTCTACGAGACGGCCGGCGCCCGCTATCCGGGCCCGGACGTGACCGCCCGGCTCGACACCGTCCGGCTCGCCCAGGAGGGCCCCGACCGGGTCCGGATCGACGGTGTACGGGGCGAGGCGCCGCCTCCGACGCTCAAGGTCGGGCGCAGCAGGCTCGGCGGCTTCCGCAACGAGGTGGTGTTCGTCCTCACGGGTCTCGACATCGAGGCGAAGGCCCGGCTGGTGCGGGAGCAGGTCGAGGACGCATTGACGAAGTCACGCCCCGACGAGGTCCGTTGGGAGCTTGTGCGGACCGACAGGGCCGACGCCGGCACCGAGGAGACCGCGAGCGCCCTGCTCCGGCTCGTCGTCCGGGACCAGGACCCCGAGAAGGTCGGCCGCACCCTGACGGGGGCCGCGATCGAGCTGGCCCTCGCGAGCTACCCCGGCTTCCACGTCACCGCCCCACCCGGAAGGGGCGCCCCCTACGGCGTCTTCGACACCGCGTCCGTACCGGCCGCCGAGGTGCCGCACACGGCCGTGCTCCCCGACGGGACCCGCGTCCCCGTTCCCGTACCGCCACGGACCCTCGACCTGGCACCCGTATCCGACCCGGAGCTTCCCGAGCCCCTCCCGTACGGGCCGGTCCGGCGGGTTCCGCTCGGCCGGATCGCCGGGGCCCGCAGCGGCGACAAGGGCGGCGACGCCAACGTCGGCGTGTGGGTCCGCACGGAGGAGGAGTGGCGCTGGCTCGCCCACGCCCTCACCGTCGGCACGTTCAAGGAGCTCCTGCCGGAGACCGCCGGCCTGACCGTCACCCGGCACGTCCTGCCGCGTCTGCGCGCGCTCAACTTCACCGTCGCCGGAATCCTCGGCGAGGGCGTCGCCTCACAGGCCCGGTTCGACCCCCAGGCCAAGGCGCTCGGCGAGTGGCTCCGCTCGCGCCACATCGACATCCCGGAGGGACTGCTGTGACCGTCGCACCGAAGGCCGTACGGGGGGATCGCCCGTGACCGTCCTCGCCTCCGCCCTCGACACCGGCGGACCCGACTACCGGGCGCACCGCGCCGCCATGCTCGACAAGCTGGCCGCCCTCGACGCCGAGCACGCCAAGGCGCTCGCGGGCGGCGGCGAGAAGTACACGGCCCGGCACCGGGCGCGCGGGAAGATGCTCGCCCGCGAGCGGATCGAGCTGCTCGTCGACCCGGACTCGCCGTTCCTGGAGCTGTCGCCGCTCGCGGCCTGGGGCAGCGACTACACGGTGGGCGCGTCCCTGGTCACAGGGATCGGGGTCGTCGAGGGAGTCGAGTGCCTGATCACCGCGAACGACCCGACCGTGCGCGGCGGCGCCTCCAACCCGTGGACGCTGAAGAAGGCGCTGCGGGCCAACGAGATCGCGTTCGCCAACCGGCTGCCCGTCATCTCGCTCGTCGAGTCCGGCGGCGCCGACCTCCCGTCCCAGAAGGAGATCTTCATCCCCGGCGGGGCGCTCTTCCGCGACCTGACGCGGCTGTCGGCGGCCGGCATCCCGACCGTCGCCGTCGTCTTCGGCAACTCGACGGCCGGTGGCGCGTACGTCCCCGGCATGTCGGACCACGCCGTGATGATCAAGGAGCGGTCGAAGGTCTTCCTGGGCGGTCCGCCGCTGGTGAAGATGGCGACGGGGGAGGAGAGCGACGACGAGTCCCTCGGCGGTGCCGAGATGCACGCGAGGACGTCGGGGCTCGCCGACCACTACGCCGTCGACGAGACGGACGCGATCCGCCAGGCCCGCCGGATCGTGGCCCGGCTGAACCACCGCAAGGCGCATCCCGATCCGGCGGGTCTCGCCGAGCCGCCGAAGTACGACGAGGACGAACTCCTCGGGATCGTGCCCGGCGACCTGAAGACCCCGTTCGACCCGCGCGAGGTGATCGCCCGGATCGTCGACGGCTCCGACTTCGACGAGTTCAAGCCGCTGTACGGGCCCAGCCTGGTGACCGGGTGGGCGAGCCTGCACGGCTACCCCGTCGGCGTCCTCGCCAACGCGCAGGGCGTGCTCTTCGGGCCGGAGTCGCAGAAGGCGGCGCAGTTCATCCAGCTCGCCAACCAGCGGGACGTCCCCCTCCTCTTCCTCCACAACACCACCGGCTACATGGTCGGCAAGGAGTACGAGCAGAGCGGCATCATCAAGCACGGCGCCATGATGATCAACGCGGTGTCGAACTCGCGCGTCCCCCACCTGTCCGTCCTCATGGGGGCGAGCTACGGCGCCGGGCACTACGGCATGTGCGGCCGGGCGTACGACCCGCGCTTCCTCTTCGCCTGGCCGAGCGCCAAGTCCGCCGTCATGGGCCCGCAGCAGCTCGCCGGGGTCCTGTCGATCGTGGCGCGGGCGAGCGCCGCCGCCAAGGGGCAGCCGTACGACGACGAGGCCGACGCCGGGCTCCGCGCCCTCGTCGAGGCGCAGATCGAGTCGGAGTCCCTGCCGATGTTCCTCTCCGGACGGCTCTACGACGACGGGGTCATCGACCCCCGCGACACCCGCACGGTCCTCGGGCTGTGCCTCTCCGCGATCCACACGGCACCGGTCGAGGGCGCGCGCGGCGGCTTCGGCGTCTTCCGAATGTGAGGCACCTTCCGTGAGCACCTTGATCAGCTCCGTTCTCGTCGCCAACCGGGGCGAGATCGCCTGCCGGGTCTTCCGCACCTGCCGTGACCTCGGCATCTCCACCGTCGCCGTGTACTCCGACGCGGACGCCGACGCCCTGCACGTCCGCGAGGCCGACGCGGCGGTACGGCTGCCGGGGGCCGCGCCCGCGGAGACGTACCTGCGCGGCGACCTGGTGGTGAAGGCGGCGCTCGCGGCGGGCGCGGACGCCGTCCACCCCGGCTACGGCTTCCTCTCCGAGAACGCCGGCTTCGCGCGGGCCGTGACCGACGCGGGCCTGGTCTGGATCGGGCCGCCGCCGGAGGCGATCGAGGCGATGGCCTCGAAGACCCGGGCGAAGCGGCTCATGGGGGTCGAGCCGCTCACCGACGTCACCGAGGAGGACCTGCCGGTCCTGGTGAAGGCGGCGGCGGGCGGCGGCGGGCGCGGCATGCGGGTCGTCCGCGAACTCGCCGCTCTTGAGCAGGCGTTGAAGACGGCGTCGGCCGAGGCGGCGAGTGCGTTCGGGGACGGCGAGGTGTTCGTCGAGCCGTACGTGGAGAACGGCCGGCACGTGGAGGTGCAGGTCCTCGCGGACGCGCACGGCGGTGTCCTGCTGCTCGGCACCCGTGACTGCTCGCTGCAGCGCCGCCACCAGAAGGTCATCGAGGAGTCGCCCGCCCCCGGCCTGCACACCGACGGGACCGGCGAGCTCCACGCGCGCGTGAGGGAGGCAGTGTCGCGGGTCGGGTACGTGGGCGCGGGAACGGTGGAGTTCCTCTACGAGGACGGCCGCTGGCACTTCCTGGAGATGAACACCCGGCTCCAGGTCGAGCATCCGGTGACCGAGGCCGTGTACGGCGTCGACCTCGTCGCCCTCCAGATCGCCGTCGCCGAGGGCGCCCCGCTTCCCGCCGGCCCGGTGGTGGAGACCGGCCACGCGGTCGAGGCGCGGCTCTACGCCGAGGACCCCGCCACGGGCTGGACGCCGCAGACGGGCGTCCTGCACCGGTTCGAGTTCCCGGCCGGTCCCGGCGTGCGCGTCGACACCGGTTACGCCTCGGGGGACACCGTGCCGGTGCACTACGACGCCATGCTCGCCAAGGTCGTGGCGCACGCGCCGACGCGCGCCGAGGCCGTGCGCAAGCTCGCCCACGTCCTCGAAAGGGCCGTGATCCACGGGCCCGCCACCAACCGGGATCTGCTCGTCGCCTCGCTGCGGCACCCGGAGTTCCTGGACGTCGACCGGCTGGACACCGGCTTCTACGGGCGGAACCTGGAGGCGCTGACCCGTCCCCGGGACGGCGAGGCGTACGCGGCCGTCGCCGCCGCGCTCGCGGACGCCGCCGGGGCCGGAGGGAGGTTCGGCGGCTGGCGGAACCTTCCTTCGCAGGACCAGGTGAAGGCGTACGGGGAGCACGAGGTCCGCTACCGGCCGAGCCGGGGAGGCGGCTACGAGGTCACGGCCCCGGAGGGCGTCCGGGTCGTGTCGGCGGCGCCCGGCCGGGTGCGCCTCGAAGTGAGCGGGGTCGTACGGGACTTCCACGTCGCCCGGTACGGCGGGAGCGTGCACGTCGGCCCGTACCGGCTCACCGCCCGCCCCCGCTTCCCGGACCCCGCCGACCAGCGGGAGCCCGGTTCGCTGCTCGCCCCCATGCCCGGCACCGTCGTCCGGGTCGCGGACGGTCTGGCCGTCGGCGACCGGGTCATCGGCGGGCAGCCGCTCCTCTGGCTGGAGGCCATGAAGATGGAGCACCGCGTCATCGCTCCCGCCTCCGGCACGCTCACCGCGCTCCACGCCGCCCCCGGCCGCCAGGTCGAGGTCGGTGCCCTGCTCGCCGTCGTACAGACATCCCCACCGGCAGACGTCACGACCGAAGCACAGGAGGAAGACCCCGTATGAGCACCGACATAGAGCCTCGGGAACACACCGAACTCCGCGCCGCCGTCTCCGCGCTCGGCCGGCGACACGGCGCCGGTTTCGACCGGGCGACGCTGTGGGCGGAGGCCGGGAAGCTCGGCTACCTCGGCGTGAACCTGCCCGAGGAGTACGGCGGCGGGGGCGGCGGCATGGCCGAGCTGTCGATCGTCCTGGAGGAGGCGGGCGCCGCCGGGGCCCCGCTCCTCATGATGGTCGTCTCGCCCGCCATCTGCGGCACGGTCATCGCCCGCTTCGGTACGGAGGAGCAGAAGCGGGCGTGGCTCCCGGGCCTCGCGGACGGCACGAAGACGATGGCGTTCGGCATCACCGAGCCCGACGCGGGCTCCAACTCGCACCGCATCACGACCACCGCGACCCGCACCGAGGAGGGCTGGGTCCTCAACGGCCGGAAGGTGTTCGTGTCGGGCGTCGACATCGCGGACGCGACGCTGATCGTGGGCCGTACGTCGGACGCCCGCACCGGCAACCTCAAGGCCTGCCTCTTCATCGTGCCGCGCGACACCCCCGGCTTCGGGCGGCGTCACATCGAGATGGAACTCGCGGCGGACGAGAAGCAGTTCGAGCTGACCCTCGACGACGTGCACCTGCCGGCGGACGCCCTCGTCGGCGACGAGGACGCGGGGCTCCTCCAGCTCTTCGCGGGCCTCAACCCGGAGCGGATCATGACGGCGGCGTTCGCGATCGGCATGGGCCGGTACGCGCTCGAACGGGCCGTGACGTACGCGAAGGAACGCCAGGTCTGGAGGGCTCCCATCGGCGCCCACCAGGCCATCGCCCACCCCCTCGCCCAGGCGCACATCGAACTGGAGCTGGCCCGCCTGATGATGCAGAAGGCGGCGAGGCTGTACGACGCGGGCGACGACCTGGGCGCGGGCGAGGCCGCGAACATGGCGAAGTACGCGGCGGCGGAGGCGTGCGTGAAGGCCGTCGACACCTCGGTCCACACCCTCGGCGGCAACGGCCTCACGAAGGAGTTCGGCCTGGCCCGGCTGATCACGGCGGCCCGGGTGGCCAGGATCGCCCCGGTCAGCCGGGAGATGATCCTGAACTACGTGTCCAGCCACTCCCTGGGGCTGCCCAAGTCGTACTGAACCCGTACGCGGTCGTCGACGGCCTTCTCCGGCAGGGCGGCGACCTCGTCGATCCACTGCCGGGCCCGCGCTTCGAAGTCGACGTGGCCGACCTCGTGATGGGCGGCCACGTAGCGCAGGGCCGGCGGCTTCTTCCACCAGTCCTTCTCCGTCAGCCCGGACCTGCGGAGGAAGATCTCGGCGCCGACAGCGTTGCTGTGGACGTACAGCTCCATGTTCTGCGGACGCCCCTGCTTGCCCGCGTCCAGGGAGGCGACGAGCCGGAAGGCCTGCCGCATGTAGAGGATGTGCCGCTCGGTGCGAGGGATGTAGTCGTCGTCGATCTGCGCGCTGCGACAGCTGTACCCGGCGGCGGCGAAGCCGTCGAGGAGTGCCTCGTGCAGCGGGGTCGCCGTGATGCGCAGGGGGTCGCTGTCCGTCCGGCCCGTGATGCCGCTGGCGTCGACGCAGGTGTACGCGGCGAGGAGCACGCCGTCGAGCTGCCTGCCGCGCACCTCGGACACGGGGGTCTCCCACCGCAGCCGGTACCGCAGCGGCACCCGCGTCTCCTCGCCCTTGCGTACGGTGAAGAGACTGTCCACCGGGAAGTGCGCGATCGTGTCGCCGGAGTCGGTGTCGACGTCTCCGCTCTTGCCGACGGCGGCCGACGCGTTGGCGACGAGCTTCACGTCGACGCGCCGTACGTACACGTCCCGATCGGTCGCGCGCAGCACGATCTCACCGGACAACAGCCCACCCGGCCGCACCGGTTCGTCCGGTAGGACGGTGTCGACCTCCAGCGGTATCCCGCTGCTTTCCGTGCCGCTGCCGAACAGTCGTTTGAAAACCATGTGCGCAGGTTAACGGGCTTCAATGCGGCAGGCGTTGGCATTCACGGCATCGTCCGTCCGTCGCGGCTCACCACGGACGGAAGCCGTTCCGGCGGCAGCGTCGGTGCGGGACGGCTCAGACGACGCGGCGTTCCCAAGAATCATGCAGGCGTGCTTGATTGTTTCGATGGAGTGCTGCCAGGGTCTCCCCAAGCCGTACCGGCACGAGCGATCCTGGCGATCACCTTCCACCGCTCAGGGGGCAACGCATGGTGTTCCGCAGTGAGTACGAGAACGTGTCCACCGTCTCCCTCCCCATCCACGACGCCGTCCTCGGCCGCGCCGCCGAGCGCGGCGACCTGCCCGCGCTGATCGACGGGACCGGCGAGCTCACCCTCACGTACGGACAGGTCGACGCCTTCCACCGGCTCGTGGCCGCCGGGCTCGCCGAGGCAGGGGTGCGGAAGGGGGACGTGCTGGCGCTGCACAGTCCCAACACCGTGCTGTTCCCCGTCGCCTTCTACGCCGCCACGCGTGCCGGGGCCGCCGTCACCACCGTGCACCCGCTCGCCACGCCCGAGGAGTTCGCCAAGCAGCTCCGGGACTCCGCCGCGCGCTGGATCGTGACCGTGTCGCCGCTGCTCGCCTCCGCCCGCGCCGCCGCAGAACTCGCGGGCGGGATCGAGGAGATCTTCGTCTGCGACCAGGCGGAGCCGGGAGACGTGCGGTCGTTGCAGGCGTTCCTCGGTTCCACCGGACCCGTGCCCGAGATCGACGTCGACCCGGACGAGGACGTCGCCGCCCTCCCGTACTCCTCCGGCACCACCGGCGTCCCCAAGGGCGTGATGCTCACGCACGCCTCCATCGCCACCAACCTGGCACAGCTGGAGCCGGTCATCCCGATGGGACCGGGGGACCGCATCCTCGCCGTGCTGCCCTTCTTCCACATCTACGGGCTCACCGCGCTCATGAACGCGCCGCTGCGCCAGGGCGCCACCGTCGTCGTCCTGCCCCGCTTCGAGCTCGACACCTTCCTCGCCGCCATCCAGAAGCACCGCATCAACGGCCTGTACGTGGCCCCGCCGATCGTCCTCGCCCTCGCCAAGCACCCGGCCGTCGCCGACTACGACCTGTCCTCCCTGGAGTACATCGTCAGCGCCGCCGCCCCGCTCGACGCGGCCCTCGCCGAGGCCTGTTCGGCGCGGCTCGGGCTGCCGCCGGTCCTCCAGGCGTACGGCATGACGGAGCTGTCCCCGGGCACCCACGTCGTCCCCCTCGACGCCGCGAACCCGCCGCCCGGCACCGTCGGCCGGCTGCTGCCCTCCACCGAGATGCGGATCCTCTCCCTCGACGACCCGTCGAAGGACGCCGCCCCGGGCGAGGAGGGCGAGGTCGCCATCCGGGGGCCGCAGGTCATGAAGGGCTACCTCGGACGCCCCGACGCCACCGCCGCCATGATCGACGCCGACGGCTGGGTGCACACCGGCGACATCGGGCGGGTCGACGCCGACGGCTGGCTGTTCGTCGTCGACCGCGTCAAGGAGCTCATCAAGTACAAGGGCTTCCAGGTCGCCCCCGCCGAACTCGAAGCGCTCCTCCTCACCCACGACGGCATCGCCGACGCCGCCGTCATCGGCGTCACCGACGCCGAGGGCACCGAGATACCCAAGGCCTTCGTCGTACGCCAGCCGGCCGCGCCGGACCTCTCCGCCGAGGACGTCATGGCGCACGTCGCCGCCCGCGTCGCCCCGTACAAGAAAGTCCGCAGCGTCGAGTTCATCGACACCGTCCCCCGGGCAGCGTCCGGGAAGATCCTCCGTAGGGAATTGAGGGACCGCACATGACCCTGGTCGCCGTCACCGAGGAGCGGGGCATCACCACCCTCGCCCTGGACTCCCCGGCCACCCGCAACGCGCTGTCCGCGCCGCTCGTCACCGAACTCGCCGACGCGCTCACCGCCTGCGGCAAGGATCCGGACGTCCGGGCCGTCGTCCTCACCCACACCGGGACGACCTTCAGCGCGGGCGCCGACCTGAAGGCACCGCCCAGCCCGTACACCTTCGTGGACCTGCTCCGGCAGATCGTCGAGCTGCCGAAGCCGGTCGTCGGCCATGTCACCGCCGGCGGGCACACCCGGGCCGGCGGCCTCGGGCTGCTCGGTGCCTGCGACATCGTGCTGGCCGGGGAGGGCGCGGACTTCGCCCTCACGGAGGTACGGATCGGGGTCGCGCCCGCCGTCATCTCCCTCACCCTCCTGCCGAAGCTGGAACCGCGCGCCGCGGCCCGCCACTACCTGACGGGGGAGCGGTTCGGCGTGCCCGAGGCCGTCGCCATGGGGCTCGTGACGGCGGGCGACGAGGACCTTCCCGGCATCCTCGACTCCCTGCGCGCCGCCTCCCCGCAGGGCCTGCGGGAGGCCAAGCGGCTGGTCACCGCTAGAGTCCTGGAGACCTTCGAACGCGACGCGGAGGACCTGGTGCGGACGTCGGCCACGCTCTTCGCCTCCGCCGAGGCGCGCGAGGGGATGACGGCCTTCCTCGAACGACGGGACCCCGCATGGCGGCTCTGACCGCACCTGACCGGCAGCCGGACCGGAACCCCAGGCAGGAACGGAATCCCAAGCAGGACCGGAGCCGCGCCACCCGGCAGCGGCTCCTGGAGGCCGCCGTGGCCTGCCTGGCCGAGCACGGCTGGGCGGGTTCCACGGTCGCCGTCGTCGCGGAACGGGCCGGCGTCTCCCGGGGCGCCGCCCAGCACCACTTCCCGACCCGCGAGGACCTGTTCACGGCGGCCGTCGAGTACGTCGCGGAGGAGCGCTCCCAAGCGCTGCGCGCCCTCCCGTCCGACAACCGGGAGCAGGCCGTCTCCGGCATCGTCGACCTCTACACGGGCCCCCTCTTCCGGGCCGCCCTCCACCTGTGGGTCGCCGCCGCCAACGAGGACCAGCTCCGCGACCGGGTCGCGGAGCTGGAGGCCCGTGTCGGCCGCGAGTCCCACCGCATCGCCGTCGAGGTGCTCGGCGCCGACGAGTCCCGGCCGGGTGTACGGGAGACCGTCCAGGGCCTTCTGGACATGGCGCGGGGCCTGGGCCTCGCCACCCTCCTGACGGACGACCGCGCCCGCCGGGAACGGGTGGTGTCCCAGTGGGCGCGACTCGTGAACGAAGCCCTGACGGCTTAGCCCTGACGGCTTAGCCCTGACGGCTTAGCCCTGACGGCTTAGCCCTGACGGCTTAGCCCTGACGGCTTAGGCCTGGCGGATTCAAGCCCCTCAGACCCCCGGGATCTCGCGGGCCCGGAAGGCGTCCCGTACGGCTGCCGCCGCGTCCGCCCCGTACATCCGCTCCGCCGTCGCGATCGTCGTCCGGGCCGCCGCCTCGAAGCTGGTGTCGGGCGCGAAGCCGAACTGCGCGTTCACGATGATCCGGCCGGCGGTGCGCGCGCCGAGCGAGGTGTGGATGTCGAGGAGCGCCCGGGACCAGATCTGGCCGTCGGCGTGGACCTGGCCCGTCCGGTCCGCGTACGTCTTGGTGCCGTCGAGGCGGCGCAGGCAGTGCGGGGCCGTGCTGTAGCCGGTGGCGTCCCAGTCGGCGACGCAGGCCGCGTCGGCCTTCATCGGCCAGCCGTACCTGCCGACGGCGTGCGTTCCGACGGCCATGGCCAGGTAGTCGCCGAAGGCCTCGCCGATCGCGCCGGACTCCGCGGTCGTGCCGAAGCCGGGGACCTGGGCGTGGTGCACGGCGTGGCCGTACTCGTGGACGACGACCTCGGCGTCCTCGGCGTCGTCCACGCCGCCCTTGCCGAGGCGGATCTCGGCCTTCTTGTCGGTGAAGTAGGAGTTGTCGGCGCCCCACTGGTTGAGCCGGACCGGCTGCACGCGGTCGTTGGCCCCGGGCAGCTCGGTGCCGAAGCCGAGGCCCTGGAGGTACTCCTGCGCCTCGTTGACCCAGAAGTACGCCATGACCTGCTCGAACTCGTCGTCGGAGCGGTCGTACGAGGTGGCGGCGGCGACCGTGGCGGGCTTGCCGGTCTCGGAGCGGACGGCGGCCCACTTGCCGGAGAGGCCGCCGCTCGCGTCGAGGTTGCGCAGCGTGGCGAGGGTGTACGCGGAGGCGGGGACGTCGCTCGCGGCGTCCTTGTGGTCGGCGAGGGACTGGTCGCCGGTGGACTGGACCGGGTTCACCATGAAGACGCGGGCCTGCGGCAGCGCGGCGGCCGACTGGGAGGCGGTGTGCAGCGGTGCGGCGACGGCTCCCGTGGACGGGAGCAGCGCCGCGGTGGCGGTGGCCACGGTGACGGCGGCCGCGGCGACCAGGCCACGAGAGGTGCGGCGGGTCATGGACATCCTCCTGCGATGGGATGCTGCGACGGGAAGCTTGGCGTGTACTCAACACGCAGTGGCGGCGATCTTCGCGTACGCCCGGCACTTTGAACAGCCCCCGAGGGGCCCGCCCCGGACGTGACCCGGGCCACAGTCGATCTCCCGGGCCCGCAGTACTCTGGTCGCATGCCTACGCTCGTACGCCGTCGCCACGTGGACTTCGTCCGCGTCACGACCATGAGCTGTCGCCGCTCCGCCTGACCTTCCGGGGCACCACTCCACGCCCCTGCGGGTCCCACGTCAGAGCCCCAAGCCGACCGGCACCCGTGGCCCCCGCCCCATCCTCAGGCGGCCGCCCCGGGCACCCGTACACCCCGCGGATGCACCCATGACGAACAGCTCGTACCCGTCCCAGCTCCCCATCGTCGACCTCTCGGCCGCCGACCGGGACCCCCAGGCACGCCGGCTGCTGCACGCGCAGCTCCACTCGGCCGCCCACGACGTCGGCTTCTTCCAGCTCGTCGGGCACGGTGTGACCGAGGCCGAGACCCGGGCCCTCACCTCCGCGATGCACGCCTTCTTCGCGCTGCCCGAGGCCGACCGGCTCGCCCTCGACAACATCAACTCGCCGCACTTCCGCGGCTACACCCGCATCGGCGACGAGCGCACCCAGGGCGCCCGCGACTGGCGCGACCAGCTCGACATCGGCGCCGAGCGCCCCGCGCACGCCCCCGCGCCCTGGGAAGCCCCGTACTGGTGGCTCGAAGGCCCCAACCAGTGGCCGGCCGCGCTCCCCGAGCTGCGCACCGCCGCCCTGCACTGGATCGACCGGCTCAGCGGCGTCGCCGAGCGGCTGCTGCACGAGCTGCTCGCCTCGATCGGCGCGCCGGCGGACTTCTACGACGACATCTTCGGGCCGCGCGCCCACCCGCAGCTCAAGCTGGTGCGCTACCCGGGCAGCAGCGGCGAGGGCGACGACCAGGGCGTCGGCGCGCACAAGGACTACGGCTTCCTCACCCTGCTGCTCCAGGACCAGGTGGGCGGGCTCCAGGTCCAGCGGGAGGACGGGAACTTCCATGACGTGCCGCCGCTGCCGGGCGCGTTCGTCGTGAACCTGGGGGAGCTGTTGGAGGTGGCCACGAACGGCTACCTGCTGGCGACGAACCACCGTGTGGTGTCCCCGCCCGGGGCGACGGAACGGTTCTCCGTGCCCTTCTTCTACAACCCGCGGCTCGACGCCCGGATCGCGCCGCTCGCCTTCCCGCACGCGGCCACGGCGCCCGGCGTCACCCATGACCCGGCGAACCCGCTGTTCGCCGAGTACGGGTTCAACGCCCTGAAGGGGAAGCTCCGCGCCCATCCGCTCGTGGCGGCACGCCACCACGCGGAGCTCCTCCTCCACCCGGAGGCTCAGCCGGCGATGTCGGCGTAACCCTCGATGTCGCGCGGGTCCCGCTTGCCGGGGCCCGTGTAGCGGGCGGACGGGCGGACCAGGCGCCCGGTGCGCTTCTGCTCAAGGATGTGCGCCGACCAGCCGGCCGTACGGGCGCAGCTGAACATCGACGTGAACATGTGCGCGGGGACCTCGGCGAAGTCGAGGACGATGGCCGCCCAGAACTCCACGTTCGTCGCCAGGATCCGGTCGGGCCGGCGGTTGTGCAGCTCTTCGAGGGCGGCCTTCTCCAGGGCGGCGGCGACCTCGTAGCGCGGGGCGTCGAGCTCCTTCGCGGTGCGGCGCAGCACGCGCGCGCGGGGGTCCTCGGCGCGGTAGACGCGGTGGCCGAAGCCCATCAGGCGCTCGCCCTTGTCGAGGGCCTGCCTGACGTACGCGGCGGCGTCGCCGGTCCGCTCGATCTCCTCGATCATGCCGAGGACGCGCGAGGGCGCGCCGCCGTGCAGCGGGCCCGACATGGCGCCGACGGCGCCGGAGAGGGAGGCGGCCACGTCGGCGCCGGTGGAGGCGATCACGCGCGCGGTGAACGTGGAGGCGTTCATGCCGTGCTCGGCGGCGGAGGTCCAGTAGGCGTCGACGGCCTTGACGTGCTTGGGGTCGGGCTCGCCGCGCCAGCGGATCATGAAGCGCTCGACGACGGACTCGGCCTTGTCGATCTCGCTCTGCGGGACCATGGGCTGGCCCTGGCCGCGCGCGGACTGGGCGACGTACGAGAGGGCCATCACGGCCGCGCGGGCGAGGTCGTCGCGGGCCTGCTCGACGGAGATGTCGAGGAGCGGTTTGAGGCCCCACACGGGGGCGAGCATGGCGAGCGCGGACTGCACGTCGACACGGATGTCGCCGGAGTGCACCGGGATGGGGAACGGCTCGGCGGCGGGCAGCCCGGGGTTGAAGGCGCCGTCGACGAGCAGGCCCCAGACGTTGCCGAACGAGACGTGACCGACGAGGTCCTCGATGTCGACGCCGCGGTACCGGAGGGCGCCGCCTTCCTTGTCGGGTTCGGCGATCTCCGTCTCGAACGCGACGACTCCCTCGAGCCCGGGTACGAAGTCGGACATCAGGCGGCTCCTCTATCGATGATCGATCAACCGGATGCTGGTCGATGGTGGGAATGCAACAGTCGTCCAGCCCAAGAGTCTGTACGGTTCCGATGATGCGGGGAAGCGTGACATCCGGCACACTGCGCCGATCCGGCGAGTATGGGTTGATGGAACGCGGTGCCGGGCAAACTGAGCCGCTGCGCCAGGACGCCTCGGTGCCGGGCAGGGCGAGCCGCTGCGGCAGGATGGCCCCGTGACCGACACCGCGAATGACGCACTGGATCCCGCCGACATGCGCGAGCAGTACCGCACCACGGAACTCTCCTCGGCCGACCTCGCGCCCGAGCCGATCGCGCAGTTCACCCGATGGTTCAAGGAGACCGCCGAGAACCCGGCGATCCACGAGCCGAACGCGATGATCGTCTCCACCGCCACGCCCGAGGGCCGGCCGTCCTCCCGGACGGTCCTCCTGAAGCACTACGACCGGGCCGGCTTCGTCTTCTTCACCAACTACGACTCCCGCAAGGGCGCGGAACTCGCGGCCAACCCGTACGCCTCGCTGCTCTTCCCCTGGCACCCGCTGGCCCGGCAGATCATCGTCACGGGCCGCGCCGAGCGCGTCGGCCGCGACGAGACCGTCGCCTACTTCCGCACCCGCCCGCACGGCTCCCAGCTCGGCGCCTGGGCGAGCCGCCAGTCCTCGGTGATCGCCTCCCGCGCCGAACTCCTCGCCCGGTACGAGGAACTGGCCGCGCGCTACCCCGAGGGCACCCAGGTGCCGGTGCCTCCGGAGTGGGGCGGCATCAGGGTCGTCCCGGACGCGGTCGAGTTCTGGCAGGGCCACGAGAACCGCCTCCACGACCGCCTGCGCTACGTCCGCGAGGACGTGCAGGACGCTCAGGGCGACGTGACCTGGCGGGTGGAGCGCCTCGCGCCCTGAGCACGCGCGCGTACCCCTCTGTTTCCGCGATGCAACTCTGTTTCCGCGATGCAACGATTTCGGTGAAGCCGATGTGCTCTGCGTCACGTTCCAGTTGAATGGCCGCAGCATGGGGGGTGCGGCATGAGTGCTTTCACGGGGTCCGCGAGCGAGACCGCCTCCGTTCCCGGGGCGGGGGCCGATCTGCTGGCGGCGCTGCTCGACGGGATGGACGCGGCGCTCTGCGCCTTCGACGCCGACGGGACGGTCACACACTGGAACCGCGAGGCCGAGCGGATCCTCGGATGGTCCGCGGAAGAGGCCGTCGGGCGGCGCGGCTTCGAAGGGTGGGCGGCGCGCAGCGCCGACGCGGAGGAGACCCTGCGGCGGGTCATGGGCGCCATGAGGGGCCCCGGGCGGCAGGTCCACGAGCTGGCGCTGCTCCGCAAGGACGGCGGCCGGGTACTCGTACGGAGCCAGGCCGCCGGGGTGCGCGGCGCGGACGGCAGGCCCGCGGGGGTCTACTGCGCGTTCAGCGAGGTCCACGTCCAGCTCGACCTGGAACGCTCGGTGGCCCTCAGCGAGGCCCTTTTCGAGGACGCCTCCTGGGGGGTCGTGCTCGTCGACGCCGATCTGCGCCCCGCCATGGTCAACGGCCACGCGGCCCGCGCCTTCGGAACCGGCCGTACGGCCCTGCTCGGGCGCCCGCTCGGTGACGTCGTCGTGCAGGGCGCGGAGGAGCTGGAGGGCGCGCTCCAGCACGTCCTGGCGGAGGGCAGCCCGTCCGCGCCGGCCGAGGTGTGGGTGACCATCCGGACGACGACGGGGGAGCGGCGCCGGTGCTGGCGCAGCGGCTTCCTGCGGCTGTCGTCGCCGATGGCGGAGGAGCCGGTGCCGCTGGGTGTGGCCTGGCTGTTCCAGGACGTGACGGAGGAGCGCCTCGCGGCGCGGGAGGCGGACCGGCTGCGGTTCCGGTGGAGTCAGCTGCACCGGGCGGGCGCGGCGGCGGCGGAGTGCGAGGACCCGGCGGAGGCGGCGGCGGTGCTGCTCGACTTCGCGCTCGCCGGGTTCGCCGACCACGCACTGGTCGACCGGGTCGCGGGGGAGCGGCGCCTGACCCGGACCCTGGCGACTCCGGCGGGCGCCCCCGGCCCCGCCTCGCCGGTCGTGGGCGGCGGCATCCCGCTGCGGTACGGGCCGAGGCATCCGGCACTGCAGGCCTGGGACCGGGCGGGCACGGTACGGGCGAGCGCGGGCCGGACGGCCGAGGTGTGGGCGGAGGCCCACCAGTGGCCGGGCGAGGCCGCGCACGCGGTGTGCGTGGCGCTGCGCTCCCGGGGCCGGACCCTCGGCGTCCTGACGTTCCTGCGGGACGCCCGCAGGGCGCCCTTCGAGCGGGACGACGTGGTCTTCGCGGAGTCGGTGGCGGCGAGGGTGGCGGCGGCGCTGGACCTGGGGGACCGCCCGGAGGCCTAGTGCCTACTGCCTACTGCCTACTGCCTCTGCCTAGTGCCGGTAGAAGATCCGGTCGCCGTACTCGGTCATCACGCGGCCGTTCCACTCGTGCCCGCCGTCGACGTTCCCGGAGCGCAGCAGCGGCGGCTCGATGCCGCGCCGGACGAGGTCCTCGGCGGCGGCGGCCATCGTGGCCTGCATGAGGGCGCTGGTGACGACGGTGGAGGCGGGCGCGAAGGGGGCCTCGATGCCCTCGTGGGTGAGTTCGGCGTCGCCGACGGCGATCCGGGAGTCGAGGACGATGTCGCAGTGGTCCTTGAGGTAGGTCCCCGAGACGTGCCGCGACTTGGTCTCCGTCGCGTACGCCACCGAGGTGACGCCGATGACGGTGAGGCCGAGCGCGCGGGCGTTCATGGCCATCTCCACCGGCAGGGCGTTGCGTCCGGAGAGGGAGATGATGACCAGGACGTCGCCGGCCTTGGCGGGGGAGGAGTCCAGGACGGCTCCGGCGAGTCCGTCGACGCGTTCGAGGGCGGAGCCGAGCGTCGCCGGCATGACGTCGACGCCGACGACGCCGGGGACGACGAGCAGGTTCATGAGGGCGAGGCCGCCGGCCCGGTAGACGACGTCCTGGGCGGCGAGGGAGGAGTGGCCCGCGCCGAACGCGAAGAGGCGGTTGCCGTTCGCCACGGCCTCGGCGATGGCGGCACCGGCGGCGGCGACCTCTTCGGAGTCCCCGTCGCGGACCTCCTTGAGCAGGCCGATCGCGGCGTCGAAGAACTGTCCGGCCAGCTTGCTCTCGCCCATGGCGGCGGCTCCTTTGCGTCGTGGTCGCGGATCACGGTGCGGTCTGGACCATTGCTCTGTCAATACCGCCCTTCGGTCGTGCGGCCCGGTTGTCGGCGCGATGCGTCAGAATTGGGGCAGGGCCAGCGCACGACTCATCGAGGGGCACGTATGTCCGGACTGATCGACACAACGGAGATGTACCTCCGCACCATCCTCGAGCTTGAGGAGGAAGGTGTGGTCCCCATGCGCGCCCGGATCGCCGAGCGGCTCGACCAGAGCGGCCCGACGGTCAGCCAGACCGTGGCCCGGATGGAGCGCGACGGCCTGGTGGCCGTGGCGAGTGACCGCCATCTGGAGCTGACGGACGAGGGCCGCCGCCTCGCCACCCGCGTCATGCGCAAGCACCGCCTCGCGGAGTGCCTGCTCGTCGACGTGATCGGCCTGGAGTGGGAGCAGGTGCACGCGGAGGCCTGCCGCTGGGAGCACGTGATGAGCGAGGCCGTGGAGCGGAGGGTCCTGGAGCTGCTGCGTCACCCGACGGAGTCGCCGTACGGGAACCCGATCCCGGGCCTTGAGGAGCTCGGCGAGAAGGCGGAGGCGGAGGCCTTCCTCGACGACTCGATGGTGTCGCTCGCGGAGCTGGACGCGAGCGACGGCAAGACGGTGGTCGTCCGCCGGATCGGCGAGCCGATCCAGACGGACGCCCAGCTGATGTACACGCTGCGGAGGGCGGGCGTGCAGCCCGGCTCCGTGGTGTCGGTGACGGAGTCGCCGGGCGGTGTCCTGGTGGGCAGCGGCGGCGAGGCGGCCGAGCTGGACTCGGACGTCGCGGCGCACGTGTTCGTGGCGAAGCGCTGACCGGTCGTGCCGGGGGTCGGCCGTCCCTCCGCGTCAGCGGAAGGGGGCGGCGATCCCCAGCACGCCGAGCCGGAGGAGCCCGAGGGTTCCTCGCGTACTCACCCGCCTACCCGCCCTCCTGGCTGAGGCTCAGACGATCAGGGCGAGGTCGCGGAGCCGTACCCACGCCTCCCTGGGCGTCAACTTCCCGCCGTGCGCCCCGTTTACGCCGGAATGGCCACGCGCGCGCCCTCGTCGTGCCACGCTGGACTGAGCGGTGCGATGCGGGGAGGGGTGGGGGTCATGCGACGGACGGATTCCGTACGCCGGATGCCGAACGCCCCGGCGGGTGAACGGGTCTGGACGACAGAGGGCCCCGGCGCCCTGGGGCGCCGGGGCCTGTCCTCCCCTGATCCGACCTGGAGCCCCGAGCTCTCAAGGTCGTTCCCTTCGGACCGTTTTCCCCGAGCGGTCCGCCTCCCGTTGAAGATCTCCCCTCGGCAGCGGCCGTCAATCCTTGAGGCCTGTCACTCGAACGAGGGGTGTTGGGTGGCAGGAGCGCATTTTCGAATGCGAGTTCGATAGTCTGGCGGGGTTCGACGGGAAGCAGAGGGGGTGCCAGGGATGGCGCGACGACTCGACGTCACCGGGGCCGACGGCGTAAGGCTGGCGGCCTGGGACTTCACGCCCGGACCCGGGACGACCACGACCGCACGGATCGCCCGCCAGCCGTCCCGGGACACGGGCGGCCAGGTCCCCGTACCGCAGACGCCGGTACCGCAGTCCACTCCGCACACCGCCCCACGGGCCACCACCGTCCCGCAGGGCACCACGGCCCCCCAGGTCGCCACCGGCCCGGGTGTTTTACTCCTCCACGGCCTGATGGGCCACGCCGCCCACTGGGCGCCCGCCGCGCGCCGCCTCACCGCCGGCCACCGCGTCGTCGCCCTCGACCAGCGCGGCCACGGCGCGAGCGAGAAGCCCGCCACGGGCGCCTTCACCCGCGAGGCGTACGTGGCGGACGCGGCCGCCGCCGTCGAGCAGCTCGGCCTGGGCCCGGTCACCCTCGTCGGCCACTCCATGGGCGCCCTCACCGCATGGCAACTCGCCGCCGAGCGCCCCGACCTGGTCCGCGCCCTGGTCATCTGCGACATGCGGGCCTCGGCCCTCGGCGCCGCCTCGCAGCGCGCCTGGCAGGACTGGTTCCGCAGCTGGCCCGCCCCCTTCCCGTCGCTCGACGCCGTCCGCCGCTGGTTCGGCGAGGAGGACGCGTGGGTGGAGCGCCCCAACCCGGCCAGGGGCGCCTTCTTCGCCGAGGTGATGACGGAGCACCCCGACGGCTGGCGCCCGGTCTTCGACCCGTGGCAGATGCTGACGTCCCGCGCGACATGGGTGCACGACGCCCACTGGGAGTCGCTCGCCCAGGTCCGCTGCCCCACCCTGGTCGTACGCGGCCTGGACGGCGAACTGGGCCGCGCCGAGGCCCAGGAGATGGTCCGGGTGCTCCCCCACGGGGAGTACGCGGAGATCCCCGACGCCGGCCACCTCCTCCACTACGAGCACCCGGAGGCCTGGGCGGAGGCCGTCGAGCCCTTCCTGAACGGCGTCCTGACGCCGTAGACCGGCATTCCGGGCGAGGGGCACCCCCGGGTCGGCGTGGATCGTACGGCCGGATACCGTCCCTCTCGCGGCGCGTCCGAGGCCTACTCCGCGCCGCCTCAGGGAGGAAACGCATGCGCACATCCATGCTGCGGCGCCTGGCCACGCTGGCCACGGCGCTGGGGCTCACGTCGGCCGGCTTTCTCGGCGCGGGCGCGGCGCCCGCGCAGGCCGTGGTCCAGGACTGCCCGCGGGGCTACTTCTGCGCCTGGAAGACGGACAACGCCACCGGCACGATGTACAAGACGAACGTGAACGCGCCGACGCTGGGCGCCTGGGACAACACGTTCCGCACGATCGCCAACCGCACGAACAAGTTCGTCTGCATGTACGACGCGCCGAACTACGCCGACCCCTACGGCGTCGACCACAGCGACCGGGCCCCGGACCCCGAACTCACGGACTGGGGCGGCCCCGGAAGCTACTCCGTCAGCTCCGTGAAGTTCGTGCCCACCCAGCGGGAGTGCTCCATGCCCGCGTACCCGGAGTGGAATTCCGCCACCGCGCCCAAGGCCGCCGGGTTCGGCGACATGAACGGCGACCGGAAGGCGGACGTCATCGTGCGGGACAGGGCGGGCCGCCTCTGGTTCCTGCCCGGTGACGAGACGGGCCGGATGGTCGGCAGCGGCGGCTGGAACGCCATGAACACCCTCACCCGCCACGGGGACTTCAGCCGTGACGGCCGCGAGGACGTGATCGCCCGCGAGGCGGCCACCGGGAAGCTCTGGCTCTACCCCGGAACCGGTACCGGCGCCCTCGGCAGCCGCAAGCTGATCGGCTCCGGCGGCTGGAACGCCATGACCAAGATCACCGCGTTCGGCGACCTGACCGGCGACGCCCGGGCGGACCTCCTCGCGGTCGAGAAGTCCACCGGCAAGCTCTGGCTCTACCCGGGCACGTCGACGGGCACCCTGGGCGCGCGCAAGCTGGTCGGCAGCGGCGGCTGGAACGCGATGAACACCCTCGTAGCACCGGGTGACATGAACAGCGACGGCCGGGCCGACCTGATCGCCCGCGAGGCCTCCACGGGCAAGCTGTGGTTCTACCCCGCCACCAGCACCGGCGCCCTCGGCTCGCGCGTGCTGATCGGCACCGGCGGCTGGAACGTCATGGAGACGATCCTCGCCGTCGGCGACTTCAACGCCGACGGCCACAACGACCTCGCCGGTGTCACCACCAGCGGCTACAGCGGCGAGGGCTGCATGGGCGTGGGCTGCCTGGTCCTCTACGGCGGCAAGGGCACCGGCGGGCTGAACGCGGGCCTCCCGGAGGACGCCGACTGGTGGTGGCTGAACGGCGCCTTCTGATCCGACAGTCGTAGTCAAGCGCTGTGAGGGCCTCCACCCGTCCGGGTGGGGGCCCTCACGGCATCCCACCCCCGTCCCAGCGGCGAGGGCATCCGCCCAGCTCAGAAACCCAACCGGAAGCCGGTCATCTACACCCGGAAGTCGTTCCTTGACGACTGCATGGGAACGCGGACGTCTTCAACGGCACACGCGCGGCCCTGGACGACCTGGTGTGCTTGAGCCGGTGAACCGGGCCAGGAGCTACGCCTCGCAGGACAGGTCGTGTGCGGGGAGTCGGCCGGTGCGCAGGTACGTGTTGACGTGGGTGTCCACGCACGTGTTGCCGTACTCGCCGTACAGGCCGTGCTGGCGGGCGCCGTTCGCGGTGAGGAGGCGGGAGCTCGGCCACTGCTCGCGTACGGCCCGGGCGCCGACGTAAAGGGTGCGGGGGTCGCCGGTGGCGGCGACGAGCAGGGCCGGGACGTCGTTGTCGAGCACGGTCGGCGGCTCGGCGGGACGGTCCCAGAACTCGCAGGGGGTGATGTTGCCGGCCAGGGGCCCGGCGAGGGGGAACCGCTCGCGGGACGTCTGGACGGCGTGCCAGTAGCTGCCTGTGCCGCGCCGCTCGGCGACGTCGCCGCAGATGATCGCGGTCATCTGGCTCGAGGCGGCCGAGCCCGCCCCGGTCAGCAGGAACTCCAGTTGCCCGGCGAGCGCCTCGGACGGCTCGACCGGCTGCCGGTCGGCGGCGCGCGCCAGTATGCGGACGGTCGAGGCCAGGGCGGTGCGGTTTCTGTCGAGGTCGCTGCCGAGGCCGCCGATGAGGAGGGCGGGGAGGACGTGCTCGTCCAGCTGGTGGGTCTTCCCGATCCGCAGCGGTTTCTGTGCGGCGGCGTCGAGGATGTGCCGGACCGTCGCCAGGACCTCGGCGCGCGTGGCGCCGAGCCCGTAGGTGTCGTGCCGTGCGGCGGTCCACGACGCCCAGGCGCGCAGGGCCGCCTCGTTGGCGGCCTCGGCGCCGCGCAGCAGGTTCTGGTCGTAGCGCTGCGGAGGGTTGACGCCGTCGAGCACCATGCGGTCGGTGCGGCCGGGGAAGAGCTGGGTGTAGACCTGGCCGAGGTAGCCGCCGTACGAGTAGCCGAGGTAGGAGAGGGCGTCCTCACTGAGGGCGGCACGGATGACGTCCATGTCGCGGGCGGTGTTGCGGGTGGTGACGTACGGCAGCACGTCGCCGTGGGCGCGCTCGCACCGCCCGGCCAGCTCGCGCGCGACGGCGACCTCGTCGCGGTACGCGGCCCGGTCGGAGCCCGCGGAGCGGAAGAGCGCGGAGCCGAGGTCCCAGCCGCAGTCCAGCGGGGTGCTGCGGCCGACGAAGCGCGGGTCCATGCCGATCAGGTCGTAGCGGTCGGCGACGTCCCCCATCACCTCGGACTTGGTGAGCGGCATGTGGAGGCTGGGCCCGGCCGGCCCGCCGTCGTTGAGCAGCAGGGGGCCGATGCGGTGGGCGGTGTCGGTGGCCTTCAGGCGGGATAAGGCGACGGTGATGGTGCGGCCGCCGGGGTCGGTGTAGTCGAGCGGCACGGTGACGTCGGCGCAGTCGGCCCCGGCGGCGTCCAGGCTCCGGCCGAGCTCGTCGTCGGCGCCGAGGGCGCAGGTGTGCCAGTCGAGGTGCTGGCCGTGGAAACGGGCGAGCGGGTCCGAGCGGGCGGCGGCGCTTGTGGCGGTGGCGGCGGTGGCGGCGCTTACGGAGGTGGCGGTGACGGCGAGCATCGCCGCGCAGGCCGCGACGACCTTGGTGCGTACGGAAGTTGCCATGTCTTCACGCTAGGTCGGCGGACACCTCGGCAACTCCGGGAAGACCCCGAAACGGGCTGAGGGTCGACCCCCAGAAATCTCAGGTGTCCAGGGCGTCGTCCCGGCGTTGGTCCTGGACCTCGGGGCGTTGCCGGAAGCCCGCTGAGCGGTAGGTGGCGAGGGCGCCGACGTTACCGCTCGGGGTGAAGACGATCGCGCTCGACGAGCCCAGCTCCTGGAGTGCGGCCGCCGCGGCCACGCTGACGGCCCTGCCGTAGCCGTGTCCGCGGTGGTCCCGGTGCACACCCATCGGTTCGAGCAACCCGGGCCTGCCCGGGCCGGCCGACCACACCGTCACGGCCGCGACCGCGTTGTCCCGGTCGTCGTACGCGACGAGACACCGGGCGTCGGCGTCGGCGTACGGCAGTCCGGCCGCCATCGTGTGCCAGTGGTCCTCCGTGAACGTCGACCCGTCGAACGATGCCCGCTGTACGGCGGCCCGCACGTACGCCGTCTCCGGCCCGACCACCTCGATCCGCACGCCCGGATCCCCCAACGGCTCCGCGAGGTCGCGGCGCAGCGGCGTCCACGGCTCACCGGCCTTCCAGCCGTCCTCGAACAGCAGGTCCCGGACCAGTGAACCGGCCGGCGTCTCGATGTCCACCTTCCCCTCGGGCAGCACGCCGCGCTCCGGCTCCGTCACGTCTTCGACCAGTCGCCGCGCCAGTTCCTCGTCCCGCTGGGCGTCCGGCGCCATCGTCAGCCGTAGGAGGCCGGGACCGTCCAGCAGCCCGACGGCGAGAATGCGTCCGTCCCGGCTCCACGTCCTGACCGCCGCGGCCGTCGCCTCTGCTCCGAACCGCCAGAACCAGCCCAGATCCCCCGTGTGCAGTTGCATCGGGGCCCCGTCGGTCTGCCACTCCCGCAGCGCACCCACGGCCTCGCCCAACCCGTCGACTCCGGCCTTGCCCAACACGATCGCCATGCCCCGATCAGACACCACGCCACCGGCGGTCCGCACCCGCCTTTCGGCAAGCGTGCGGCGGAGAACAGCACTGGGGAGGGAAGGCGTTGATCGACGGACACCCCCTAGCGGGTCACGCGGTGCCGGAGGTAGACGACCCTGGAGTTGAAGGTGCGGGTCTCGACGAGTTCGAGGTCCACTCGGCGCTCGCTCCGGGGGAAGTACGGGATGCCACCGCCGACCAGCACCGGGTAGACCATGGTCCGGTACTCGTCGATCAGACCCGCCTCGGCCGCCTGGGCGGCCAGGGTCGCGCCGCCGATCGCGATCTCGCCCTCTCCCGGCTCGGCCCGCAGCCGTGCGATCTCCTCCGCCAGGCCGCCGGAGGCCAGGCGGGCGTTGCCCTGCACCGTCGACAAGGTGGTGGAGAACACCACCTTCGGGAGCGGGTTCCACAGCGAGATCCACTCGCGCGTCGGGGCGTCGAGCGAGGGGTCCTGGTCGGCGGTCTCCCAATACAGCATCGTCTCGTACAGCCGCCGCCCCAGCAGGTGGACGCCGACGCCGCGGATCTCGTCGATCCAGAACCGGAAGACGTCGTCGCCGGGCACCGTCCAGTCGAAGTCGCCGTCCGGCCCGACGATGTAGCCGTCCAGGGAGACGCTCATCGAGTACGTCACGTCGCGCATCAGAAGTCCTCCTCGGGAACAGGACGGACCCTACGACCGCCTACGGCCGACCACGCACCCGACACCCCGGCCACGCGCCCGACACCCCCGACGGCCGTGCCCCGCCCACCCGTTCGTGTCCGGCGACCCGCCACGGCGAGGAGACCGGGTCCGGGAATCGTCTCGTCGATCTCCGGGCACGGTGATAGACAGCCGGAGTGACCGCCTTCCGTGCCGCCGTCGCCTCCGCGCCCAGCCTCGACGTGCAGGTGCCGACCTGCCCCGAGTGGAGGCTGTTCGATCTGGTGCAGCACCTGGGTCAGGGGGCCGCTTCTGGGCCGCCACGATTCTGCGAGACGGCGAACCCGACCACCTCACCGGGCACGGGCCCGGCCATGCCTTCGCCCCCGGTGTCCCCGGCGTCCTCCTGGACCGCGACCCAGCACCCACCCGGATCGACGTCCAGGAAGAACCGCATGCGGTCGATCCACTGCTTGGAGGCGGCTGCCGAACGCGGCTCGACCTCCGGGTCGTTCACCCGCCGGGTGCTGCTCTCCGCCTCGAAGAACGTCGCCGCGGAGGCCCGCTCGGCCGAAGCCAGATCGTCCTCGCGCATCGGCCTGACTCGTACGGCGTCCATCGCGTCAGCCTAGGGACCCACCGGACAGCCCCGCATCCGCTTATCCCGATCACTCCGACAGGGCGAGCACGCAGAACTCGTGGCCCTCCGGGTCGGCCAGACACGTCCAGGGCACCACGCCCTGGCCGAGGTCGAGGTCGGTGGCGCCGAGGGCCCGCAGCCTGGCCACCTCCGCGTCCTTGTCGTCGCCGGGGTACGGCAGCAGGTCGAGGTGGACGCGGTCCGGCGCGGTCGCCACGTCGGGCGAGCGGAGGAACTCGAGGTACGGGCCGGTGCCCCCGGCGGAGCGCAGTACCGCCTGGTCCTCGGTCACGTCGTGCACGGTCCAGTCCATCGCCTCGCCCCAGAACCGGGCCATGGCCCGCGGGTCGGCGCAGTCGACGACCACCGCGGCGATGGGCCCGGTGTCCCGGTAGACGCCCCGGGGCTCCAGTACGCAGAACTCGTTGCCCTCGGGGTCGGCGAGGACCGTCCACGGCACGTCGCCCTGGCCCACGTCGACGGGCGTGGCACCGAGGGCCAGCAGACGGGCGACCAGCTCCGCCTGGTGGGCGGCGGAGGTGGTGGCGAGATCGAGATGCGTACGGTTCTTCGCCGCCGTCTTGGGCCGCGGTACGGGAACGACGTCGACGCAGACCGCGACCGGATCGGGCCAGACGAGACCACCGGCGGGCCCCACGTACGTGGTCACACCGGGGCTGTACGCGTGCCAGCCGAGCGCCTCCGCCCAGAACCGCCCGACCGCCCCGGCATCAACGGCCTTGATGTTCACCTGAACAGGTCGCAGCGCCATACCGGCGATCGTACGTACATGACCGGGACGTGTCCTGGCCCGTGCCCTAGACCGTGTCCTGGTCCGTTCCCTAGTCCGTGTCCGTGGCCGCCAGGACAGCGAGCCGGAGGCCGTCGGGGGAGAGGGCCGCGATGCCGTAGTCGTGGATCTCGTTGTGGAACCACTCCGCGTCGCACTGGAAGTGGAACCACGCGCTCTCCAGGACGAGGCGTTCCACCTCCTCCGCGCTCGCGCCGGGAGGCGCTCCGGTGAAACCCGCGAGGGACCACCAGGTCGATCGCCGACCGTACGCGCCATGGGCACCCTGGCCGTACACGCCGCCCATCGACGCCATGCCGAACAGGATCCGCCAGATGTCCGCCGGCGGGCGGCGCACGATCTCGAAGCGGGCGGTGGGGCCGAGGTCCGCCACGCACGGCATCGGCAGGGTGGGGACGAGGGCGGGCACGAGGACCGGGTCCAGAGGTGCGTCCGGGGCGAAGACCCAGGCGTCGTAGTGGCCGAACTCGCCCGCCGCCGGGGCCGCGACGATGCTCTCGTGCACATCGGTGGTCGCGATGTTCCGGAGCGGCGAGCGTTGCGTCGTACGAGGGGTCGGCGGGTCCAGGCGCTCCACGGCGCTGAGCCCCCACCACCCTCCGCCAGAGCCGCCGTCGACCGAGCGGCTCGGGAAACTCGCGCCCGTCTCGAACGGGCGGAGGGTAGCCGGGAGCCACGACAGCGCCTCCCATTCGGGCCGTACGGTCGCATGGCGGCGCAGCGGCGGGTGGGCGTCCGGATCCACGCCCCGCAGGAGCAGTTCGTGGAACAGGCAGGCGCGCAGCTGGTCGAGCCTGTCCCGCTCCATGCGGTCGTACAGCAGCTCGGCCAGGTCGGCGGGATCCTGCGCCTCCGCGAGGAGCGAGGCGACGAGGCGCGGATCCGTTCCGGAGCGGCCTGACGGGCCGTGGTCGTCGAGGAGCCGGATCAGTTGTACGAGGCTGTCCCGGCCGGGTGTGAGGGCGAGGGTCCGCACCACGCGGGCGAAGGCGTCCCCGTACAGCCGTACCTGTTCGGCGGCGGCTTCGAGTCCCTCGGCTAGCCGCGCCCCCAACTCCCTCACGTACGCCGCGTCGCCCTGCCGTGCCCGTGGTGCGGCCTGCTCCCACACGAGCCGTGCGAGCGCGCGTGCTTCGTCGTTCGCCACGGCAGGTCAGCCCGTCGCGCGCAGGTGCCAGACCTGGACCTCGCCGGTCTCGGCCGGAGCGAGGGCCTCGGCCGGGCGGCGGGTGCCCTTGGTGAAGCCGAGCCGGGCGGGGACGGCGGCGCTGGTGGTGTTGGCCGGGTCGTGGAGGATCTGGACGCGGTCGACGCCCGGGAGGCGGAACGCCTGCTCGGTCAGCGCGCGTGCGGCCCGTGTGGCGACCCCGCGGCCGGTGGCGGCGGGGTGCAGCCAGTAGCCGATCTCGCGGGTGCCGGCGGGGGTGTCCTCGTACCGGATCAGGCCGCAGGCGCCGACGATGGCGCCGTCGAGGACGATCGCGTAGCTGAACTCCTGCCCGCTCGCCCACAGTCCGGCGCGTCCTGCCAGGAAGCCGGTGGTGCGGTCGCGGCTGTGCTCGGCGACCCACGGCATCCACGGGCGCAGATGATCGAGCGACTCCTCGATGACCCGGAAGAACTCCGGGAGGTCCGCCCCGGCGTCGAACGCGCGCAGGGTGAGGTCGTCGTCGACGGTGATCACGGGCTGCGGGAGGGCGAGGGGGCGGGGGAGGCTCATGCGGCGAGGATCGTACGCGGCGACCGCGCGGAGCAAGGGGATTCCGCACCCGCACCGGCCCCCGCACCGGCCCCGCCCCCGGCCCGCCGAGCGTGACGCAGGTCACGATCGGCGGTGTCACGTTCCGGCGGGGCCGTTCCGTCCTGTGGGTGTAGTCACCGACCAGCACGGAGGAGCCCACCATGAACGCCCGTCTGAACATGTTCGAGAGCCAGATCTCCGGCAAGGTCTGGAAGCACATCATCGCCGCGGGCAAGGCGCTGGAGAGCTCGTCGGTCCCGGCCGCCACGCTGGAGCTCGTGAAGATCCGCGCCAGCCAGATCAACGGCTGCGCCTTCTGCCTCGACATGCACACCAAGGACGCCACCGCCGCGGGCGAGACTTCGGTACGCCTCCACCTGGTCGCCGCGTGGCGGGAGGCGAAGGTCTTCACGGAGCCCGAGCGCGCGGCCCTCGAACTGGCCGAGGAGGGCACCCGCCTCGCCGACGGCGGCGGCGTCTCCGACGAGGTCTGGGCGAACGCCGCCAAGCACTACGACGAGGAGCAGCTCGCCGCCCTCGTGGCCGCCATCGCCGTCATCAACGCCTTCAACCGGGGGAACGCGATGATCCAGCAGCCCGCGGGCGACTACCAGCCCGGCCAGTTCGGCTGACGGCCCCGGCCCCGGCCCCCCTGGGCCTCGGCCGGGCCCCGGCACCCACCTCCCCCCCCCGTAACGCCGTGAAGGAGACGTCATGAACCTCGCCCTGTGGATCGTCACCGGACTGCTCGCCCTCGCCTACTTCGTCGGCGGCGGCTTCAAGCTGGTCACGCCGAAGGAGAAGATCGCCGCCTCCGGCGCGAGCGGGCAGTGGGTCGAGGACTTCGGCGCCGGAGCCGTCAAGGCCATCGGAGCCCTGGAGGTCCTGGCCGCCATAGGCCTGGTCCTGCCGGCCGCGCTCGACATCGCGCCGGGCCTCGTGCCGGCCGCCGCCCTCGGCCTGCTGATCATCATGGTGGGGGCGGCGGTGACCCGGCTCCGTCGGCACGAGACGAAGCTCGTGGTCGTGGACCTCGTCTACATCGCCCTGATCGGGTTCGTGTTGTGGGGCCGCCTCGGCCCGGAGTCCTTCACGGGCTGACCGACGGCAGACCCCCTACGGTGGAGGTCCGGGAGAAGCGGAAAGGTCGGCGATGGGCACGGACGAGGACGGTCGGCGGTTGGCGCGCTCCCAGCGCGAGCACTGGGAGCGCACCTACGACGCTCACCCCGGCATGTACGGCGACCGGCCCTCCGCGCCGGCCGTGTACGCCGCCGGGACGTTCCTGGGAGCGGGGGCCAGGGACGTCCTGGAGCTGGGCGCCGGGCACGGCCGGGACGCGCTGCACTTCGCCCGCTCGGGGCTCACCGTCCGTGCCGCCGACTTCAGCCCGGTGGGCCTGGAGCAGCTCCGCGAGCGGGCCGCGGCCGAGGGCCTGGGCGACCGGGTGACGACCACGGTCGTCGACGTACGCGAACCGCTGCCGTTCGCCGACGCCTCCGTGGACGCGGTGTTCGCGCACATGCTGCTGTGCATGGCGCTGTCCACCGACGACCTCCACGCCCTCGTGGCCGAGGTGCGCAGGGCCCTGCGGCCGGGCGGGACGTTCGTCTACACGGTCCGGCACACCGGCGACGCCCACTACGGGGCCGGCACGGGACACGGCGACGACATCTGGGAGCACGGCGGCTTCGCCGTGCACTTCTTCCCCCGCGACCTCGTCGACGCCCTCGCGGACGGCTGGGCGCTCGACGAGGTCCACGCCTTCGAGGAGGGCGACCTGCCGCGCCGCCTGTGGCGCGTCACCCAGACCCTGCCCCGCTGACCGCGTACGGGACCTGGTTACCCCTTGCTCACCGCCGCCAGGATCTCCGGCAGTCGGTTCGCCGTGCGCGGAGCCGCGACCTTGATGCCCGCCCACACGAGCAGCGCGCCGTAGAGCGTGCCGGCCGGCAGGAGGAGCCAGAGCAGGGAGCCCTGGTCGGAGAGGTGCAGGTAGATCGTCGCGCCGATGACGGGGGCGCACAGCAGCGGGGCCGCGAGCATGCCGCCGAAGATGGAGATCCAGGCGAGACCGGTCTGCCCGGGGGCGACGTTCTTGTAGCCGCTGTCCTGGGGGATCGAGTACGGGAAGAGCGCCGAGACCACCGCGCCCGTCGCCAGCATCGCGCCGAGGAGTGCGAACGCGAGCCCGAGGCCCTCCGGGAGCCGCGCCCAGTCGCCGAGGACGGCGGTCGTGAGGACCGTGACGAACGTGGCGTACGGGAGGGTGACCAGGAGCAGGGCGAGGGCACGCGCGCGTAGTTCGGCGTACGCGTCGGCCGTCGTCGACAGGGTCTGCGCGACCATCCAGAACGCCGACGTGTCCTGCCCGAACTGGTTGTACATCAGCAGGCCGAGCATGCCGGAGGCGAAACAGGCCCAGTAGATGGAGCCCGCGCCCTGGAAGGCGTTGGCGAGCGGGACGATCAGGCCGATGGCGAGCGAGGACACCCACGCGGCCTTCGTCTTCGGGTCGCGCCACATGTAGCGCAGGCTGCGCTCCATGACGGCGCCCGTGCGGCCGCCCGGCAGGATCCGGGCGAGGAGCCCCGAACCGGCGGACTTCTCCCGCGCGTCCCCGCCCGAGGACGCGCCGATCGTGGAGCCGTCCGGCTCGACCATCAGACGGACGAGGCTCCGCTGCCACCAGTACACGAGCGCCGCGAGCGCGGCGGCGGTCAGCAGAAGACGCGCCGCCGCGGCCGCGTACTCGCCGTCTCCGGCCGCGTCGACCGCGCCGATCGCGGCGGCGGGCGGCAGCCAGTCGACGACGGACGCCGCCGGTTCGAGCGCGGTCAGACCGCCGGGCCGGCTGAGGCGCTGGGCGCCGAAGTTGACGGCCTGCATGCCGACGGCGATGACGAGACCGCTCAGCATCGCCAGGTCCCGGCCCTTGCGGGAGGTCAGGAGGCGGATGTTGGCGGCGGCCAGGGCCCGGGAGAGCGCCACGCACACGGCGACCGTGAGCGGGACGGCGAAGACGGCGGCGACCGTGGCCGCCGCGCCGTGCGCGACGGACAGGGCCGCGCCGAACGCGAGGAAGAGGGTGAGTACGGGTCCGACGCCCACGAGCGAGGCCACGAACAGGGCGCGGACCAGCGGCCGGGGGTTCAGCGGCAGCATCACGAGCCGCGAGGGGTCGAGCGTCTCGTCACCGCCCGGCACGAACAGCGGCATCACGGCCCACGAGAGCGCGACGACGCCCGTGAGGAGGACGGCGATGGTGGCGGCGTCGGCGCTGCCCCGCAGCACGACGAAGCCCAGGACCATCGCCGCGGCGAACAGGACGCCGAAGACGATCGAGACGATGTACACGGCCGTCCGCCCGCTCGACTGCTTCAGCCCGTTGCGCAGGAGCGACAGCTTGAGGTGGACGAAGACGGAGGTGAGCGAGGGAACGGTGGAGGGCGCGCTCGCGGGCGCGGTGGAGGTGGAGGTCGGCACGGCACTCATCGCTGCGTCCCGGTGCCGCTGCCGACGCCGCCGTTGCCCCCGCCGCCCAGCCAGTCCAGCGAGTCCCCAGCCGCCTCGCGCCCGTTCGCGCCGACGAGTTCGAGGAACGCGGCCTGCAGGGAGGGCGCGTCGCCCCGGACCTCGGCGAGCGGTCCCTGCGCCCGGATCTGGCCGGCCGCCATCACGGCGACCCAGTCGCAGAGCGACTCGACCAGCTCCATGACGTGGCTGGAGAAGACGACGGTCGCGCCGGAGGACGTGTACCGCTCAAGGACTCCGCGGATGGTCTGCGCCGAGACGGGGTCGACGCCCTCGAAGGGCTCGTCGAGGAAGAGGACCTCGGGGTTGTGGAGCAGCGCCGCCGCGAGCCCGATCTTCTTCCGCATGCCGGTCGAGTAGTCCACGACCAGCTTGTGCTGCGAGCCGGCCAGGTCGAGGACGTCGAGGAGCTGGGTGGCCCGCTTGTCGACCTCGGCGCCCGGCAGGCCCCGCAGCCGGCCGCTGTACGCGAGGAGTTCACGGCCCGAGAGGCGCTCGAAGAGCCGCAGGCCCTCCGGCAGGATGCCGATCCGGGCCTTGACCCGGGCGACCGACTCGGGGTCGGCCCACACGTCGTGCCCGGCGACCTGGATGCGGCCCTGGTCCGGCCGGAGCAGGCCGGTGATCATGGAGAGGGTGGTGGTCTTGCCGGCGCCGTTGGGCCCGACGAGCCCGATGAAGCGGCCGGCGGGCAGAACCAGGTCGATCCCGCTCACCGCGATCTGCTGGCCGAATCGTTTCCACAGCCCCTCGACACGCACAGCGGGCGCCGCACCTTCCCCGGGTGCGGCGCCCGCCTTGTCGAACTTTCCTTCAAATGCCTGGTCAGGCATGGTCTTTCAACCCCTCATAGTCCCCGTGTGCAGTACGGGCCCCACCCTAAGGGCGGGCCCGCCGGAGACCCAGGGTCATGACGTACGGCTTCGCGCCTCCGCCGCCTCCCGGCCACACGCGTACGCGAGGGCGCTGATCAGCTCCTCCGCGTCGGGCAGCCAGCGGTTCGCCGGGGTGGGGCGCCGGGCCCACTGCACCGCGCCGCAGCCGCCGATCCGGGTCGGCGGGGCCGCCACGTAGTAGCCCTCGCCGCGCGTGGTGAGGTCGATGGAGGAGGGCACCCAGCCCAGCTTCCGGACGAGGTCCGGCACCTTGGCGGCGGCGCCGGGCAGGACGAAGAAGTACATCCGGCGGTCCGGCGTGCAGGTCACCGGGCCGAGCGTCAGCTCCATGCGCTCCATCCGGGCCAGCGCCAGGAACCCCGCCGACTCGGGCACCTCGATCGCGTCGAACGTGCGGCCCGTCGGCAGCAGGATGGAGGACTTCGGCTGCTTCGACCACATCCGCCGCGCCCCGACCCCGCTGCCGGTCGCCTGGGTCGACCAGTCGGGCCTGACCGCGTGGGCGCCGGGCACGGCGCACGCGTCCGCGCCGCACGAACAGCGCTCCCTGCCCTCGACGGCCTCCAGCCAGGTCCCGGGAAACACGTCCCAGTGCCGCTCTTCCGCGTACCGCACGGCGCTGTCCAGCAGCTGCTCGCCCCGCTGCTTGGGGATCTGTGCGGCTTCCGTGACTCCCATGGTCTCTTCCACGGTGAACACAACTTCCCCCGCCACCTGGGGTTACGGGCGCGGTGGACGACGTGTTGACGCATCGATCCTGCACATGGGGCGCATCGGTGCACGGGCGGGGGCGCGCGGGGGGCCGGGGAGCGGGGGTGGGTACGCACACCTGGGGGCGCCGGCGGCGAGGACGCGGCCGACGTGTCCGGTTTCGCGTGTTCACATCGGCATTGACCGGATATTCGACGGGCAGTGATCCCTTCTCCGGTGATCACCGCACGGCCTCAGGGGGTACAAATGGCAGCCAGGCCACTGGTTCCACGCCAGCTCAACGAACGGCTCCAGGCGCTCATTCAGGAGGCCGGCTGCTCCAACGCCGGTCTCGCCCGCAGGGTGAACATGGTCGGCGCGGAGCGCGGCCTCGACCTGCGGTACGACAAGACGTCGGTGGCGCGCTGGCTGCGCGGGCAGCAGCCGCGCGGCCGCGCGCCGGGGATCATCGCCGAGGCGCTGGGCCGCAAGCTGGGCCGTACGGTCACGATCGACGAGGTCGGCATGGCCAACGGCCGCAACCTCGCCGCCGGGGTGGGCCTCCAGTTCGCGCCGACCGTGCCCGGGGCCATCGAGCAGGTCTGCGAGCTGTGGCGCAGCGACGTGGGCCGCCGCGACTTCCTGTCCGGCTCCACCGTCGCGGCCTCCGCGCTCGTCGAGCCCAGCAGGGACTGGCTGATCACGGGTCCCGACTCGCACGTGGCCCGGATGGCGGGCGCGCGCGTCGGTGTCGCGGACGTGGCGGCCGTACGGGAGATGACGAGCGCCCTCGTCGACCTCGACCGGCGGTTCGGCAGCGGCCATGTGCGGCCGGTGGTCGTCCACTACCTCAACAGCGTGGTGTCGGGCATGCTGTCCGGCTCCTACCGGGAGGCCGTCGGCCGACAGCTGTTCGCGGCGGTCGCCCGACTGACCGAGCTGGCGGGGTACATGGCGGTGGACACCGGTGAACCGGGGCTGGCCCAGCGGTACTACATCCAGGCGCTGCGGCTCGCGCAGGCGGCCGGCGACCGGGGCTACGGCGGTTATGTGCTGGCCGCGTCGATGAGCCATCTCGCCGCGCAGCTGGGAACGCCGCGGGAGATCTCCCAGTTGGCGCGGGCCGCGCAGGAGGGGGCACGGGGGAAGGTGCCGCCGCGGGCCGAGGCGATGTTCCTCGCGGCCGAGGCGCGGGGCCACGCGCTCCTCGGGGACGTCCGCGCCTTCGAGGCGGCGGCCGGGCGGGCCGTGCGGGCCATGGAGCGGGCCGATCCGGAGGCGGGCGACGACCCGGCGTGGATCGCGCACTTCGACCAGGCGTACCTGGCGGACGAACTGGCGCACTGCTACCGCGACCTGGGGCAGGCGGAGGCGGCGGCGCGGGCGGCGGAGGAGGCGGTCGCCGGGCACCCGCGGACGCGGGCGCGGCGCCGGGCGATCGGCCTGGCGCTGCTCGCCTCGGCGCAGGTCCAGCAGCGGGAGGTCGAGCAGGCCTGCCGTACGGGGACGCGGGCGCTCGAACTCCTCGGCACGCTGCGGTCGTCGCGGGGCACGGAGTACCTGGACGATCTGAGGGAGCGCCTGGAGCCGTACGCGGGGGAGGCGGTGGTGCGGGAGTTCGGGGTGCGGATGGAACTGTTCGCGGCCTGACCGCCGTGCGAGAAGGTGGTGTAACCGGGCTCACACGTATGTGCGGAGGCCCGTGCCCACCCGGTAGCGTGAGCCGACGATTCCGTAGGTCCATCAGTAGGAGTCCCGGTGACGCAGAACGGACAGGGTCCGGAGCCGCAGTACCCGGCGGTGCCCCCCGCGCAGGATGCCCAAGGGGGAGCACAGCCGTGGGGTGGCGCCTGGGGTCCCGCCGGCGCCTCGCCGGGCGGGCAGCCGCTGCCGCCCGCGCAGCCGCTGCCTCCTGAGGCGACGCCGGGCGGCGCCGCGGACATGCAGTCCACCCAGTACCTGCCGCCGGTCCCGCCGCAGGGCGGACAGCCGCAGCCCGGCTACGGCTACCCGGCGCCGGGCGGCATGCCGCAGGCGGCGCCGGGCGGGATGCCCCCGGCCTCCGCGCCGCAGCCGGCGGGCTACGGATACCCGCCGCCGGTGTCCGCTCCGCAGCCCGGCTACGGGTACCCGCACCCGGCCGCCGGGGACATGCAGGCCACCCAGCACATAGCCCCCGTGCCGCCGCAGCAGCAGGACGGCGGCCAGACCCAGTTCCTGGGCACGGGACCGCTCCCGGCGCAGGGCCCCGGTGCCGGGCCCGCGGGCGCCTCGGACGCGACCCAGTACATCGCCCCCGTACCGGCGCAGGAGCCCGGTGAGCGGCAGCCGCCCGCCGAGTTCGACAGCCTCTTCCGTACGGAGGCCCCGCGGGCGCCGCAGCAGCAGCCGCCGCACATGCAGCAGCAGACGCAGGCGTACCAGCAGCCGCCGGTACCCGCCCCGTACCAGCAGCAGCAGCACCACCAGCCGCCGCAGCACCTGCAGCACCACCAGCCGCCGGCGCCCCCGCAGCAGTACGCGTACCAGGACGCCTACTACGACGGCGGCGAGCCCGAGCCGCCGCGCCGCAAGTCGCCGGTCGCGCTGATCGCGGCCGTCGTCGTCGGCTGCGCGGTCGTCGGCCTCGGCGCCGGTGCGCTGCTCAGCGGCGGGGACGAGGAGAAGGACCCCAAGACGGGCGGCCAGAACGTGGTGGCCACCAGCTCCGCCCCGCCCACCGGCGAGGCGCCCACGGAGAAGCCGGCCGACCCGGCGGAGCCGCAGGCGCGGGAGCTGAGCAAGCTGCTCGCGACCAGCAGTGACAGCCGTGACACGGTGATCAGCTCGGTCGAGTCCATCAAGCAGTGCAAGAACCTCGACAAGGCCGCCGCCGACCTGCGCGGCGCCGCCCAGCAGCGCCGGGCCCTGGTCACCAAGCTCCAGTCGCTCTCGGTCGACAAGATCCCGGACGAGGCGGCGCTGACGGCGGCGCTCACCCAGGCCTGGCAGGCCTCGGCGTCCGCCGACGACCACTACGCCGCCTGGGCCGTCCAGATGAAGGCCAAGAAGGCCTGCAAGGACGGCAGGGCCCGCTCGACCAACCACCTGGTCGCGGCGAACGCGAAGAGCGGCGAGGCCACCACCGCCAAGAAGAAGGCGGCCTCGCTCTGGAACCCGACGGCCGACAAGTACGGCCTGCAGAAGCGGACGTACTCCCAGCTCTGACGGACCCCCTGGGGCCTACGGGGCGCTGAGGACGGTCTCGCCGACGTCGACGAAGCCGGGCTTCTGCGCCACGAGCCGCCCCTGGCGGACCACCTGGAACGTCACCTCGTGGTTGACGATCCGGGGGAAGCCCGGGGCGCCGAGCAGGTCCTCGTACTTCCAGCGCAGGGCCGGGGTCAGGCCGCCGGTGTCGATCTGCGCGCCCCGGTCCAGGGCGTGCGCGATCTTCGTGGCCGTGATCTTGTCCTCGTCGAGGGTCTCGATGACCTCCTTGAGGACCGTGTACGCGATCCAGGTGGTCTGGACGCCCGCGTCGGCCGGGTCGACCCGGTTGTCGGCGAAGGCGTGCTCCTGGATGACCTTGCGCATCGGCGCCCAGCTCTTGTCGCCCGCCTCCGGGTACCAGCCGGTGACGAACGCGCCCTCGAAGGGGCTGCGGGCGCCGCCGGTGCGGTCGATCACGGGCTGGCCGACGCTGCCGAGGACGGACGAGATCCGCACGGCGTCGGGCTTGTCGTCCGTGGCGCGACCGCTCTCGCCGTCCGGGAGGCGGCGGAAGGAGTCGAAGAACGTCTGGGTGCGCTCGCCGAGCACGGCGGTGACGCAGCCGTCATCGTCGCCGGCCTTGTCGCGGGCCTGGCCGGCCTGCGCGGTGTACTCGGCGGCGTCCTCGACGGCCGGGATGTCGACGGCGTTGCGCTGGCTGGCCTTGCGCAGGCCGGAGTTGAGGAGTTCGGGAAGCTTGTCGCCGGCGAGGGTGTCGGGCCTGACGAGGGAGACCGTGCGGCAGGACTCGGCGAGCTGCATGCCGTGTCCGGCGATGAGGGAGGCCTGTCCGCCGTTGACGGGGTAGGAGAGCTGGCTGGTGAACTCGTCCTCCGAGATCCCGTAACCGCCGATGTACGGGATGCCGGCGGCTTCGAGGGGGGCCATGAAGGCGCGGCCGTTCTGGCTGTACGAGCCGACGACGGCGACCGCCTTCTCGTGGACTGCCCGGCGGGCGCAGGCGGCGGCGCCGGTGCTGGTGTTGTGTTCGTTGCAGGTGAGGACGCGCAGCTCGTGCCCGTCGATGCCGCCCTGGGAGTTCACCCAGCGGGCGTATGCCTGCGCCATCGCGGGCATGCCGGGCATGTTGGTCGCTCGGGTCTGGTCGGGAGCCCACGTCATCACCGTGACGGGCTCCCTGGAGCCCCCCGTGGCCCCAGGGAGCACGCCACAGCCGGTGAGCAGCGAGGCTCCGGTCGCAGCGGTCGTGACGTACGCGAGGAGATTGGTCAGTCGCCTACCGGTCATGTGCATGCACATTTCCGCCTCATGGGTAACGCGGGAGTGAGCATGGTTCAACGGGGGGTGACGTGAAGGTGAATTCAGGGGGCGGAGAGGGGGCGGCTCCGCTTATCGGACAAGGGAACGTACGATCGAAACGTGTCCAGTCCAGTCTCCGGTTCGGTTAACTCTTCCCGTCGCGGCCGTCGCTCCTCCACCATGGGCGGCATGCCGCTCAATGACATGCCGTGGTGGCGCTGGCGCAGCAACGTGCGCTCGGCGCTTCACATGCTCTCCGACCCCGGGTTCCACGAGACGACCTGGCTCGCCGGCCTCGACGGGTACGGCGACGTCACCGACGCCGTCTACCGCCTGGTCGAGGACACCTGGCTCGACAACTGGTCCGCCGAGAAGTACGTCGGCTCGATCTTCCGCGACACCGGCGAGGCCGCCCTCGTCGACGTCGCCGTCCTCCGGGTGCTCCGGATCATGCACCAGGTGGGGCCCGACGCCCCCGTCTCCGCCTACCTGGAGCACCAGGGCTGGCCCGAGGCCGTACGGGCCGCCCGCGAGGCCCACGTACGCCTCGCCCAGGCCGACGGCGAGGACCCCGACACGCCCCCGCGCTCCCTCGACGTGCTCCGCATCATGACCCGGTCCTGAGACGGCCCCCCGCCGTTCCGTCTGACGGACAGTGGCTCTGCGTGCCCGCCCGGGTGTGGCAGGCTGACGGGATGACCGACCAGTACGTCCTCACCCTCTCGTGCCCCGACAAGCAGGGCATCGTGCACGCCGTGTCGAGCTACCTCTTCATCACGGGGTGCAACATCGAGGACAGTCAGCAGTTCGGAGACCGTGACACCGGTCTCTTCTTCATGCGGGTCCACTTCTCGGCCGAGGCCCCCGTGAACGTCGACAAGCTGCGGGCGAGCTTCGCCGCGGTCGGCGACTCCTACGCGATGGACTGGCACATTAACCGGGCCGACGAGCGCATGCGGGTCGTCCTCATGGTGTCGAAGTTCGGCCACTGCCTGAACGACCTGCTGTTCCGGTCCCGGATCGGCGCGCTGCCCGTGGAGATCGTCGCGGTCGTCTCCAACCACACGGACTTCGAGGAGCTCGTCGGCTCGTACGGGATCCCGTTCCGGCACATCCCGGTCACGAAGGACACCAAGTCGGCGGCGGAGGCGGAGCTGCTCGAACTCGTCCGCTCGGAGGACGTCGAGCTGGTCGTCCTCGCCCGCTACATGCAGGTCCTCTCCGACGACCTCTGCAAGCAGCTCTCCGGCCGGATCATCAACATCCACCACTCCTTCCTCCCCAGCTTCAAGGGCGCCAAGCCCTACCACCAGGCACACACGCGCGGCGTGAAGCTGATCGGCGCGACGGCCCACTACGTGACGGCCGACCTCGACGAGGGCCCGATCATCGAGCAGGAGGTCGAGCGCGTCGGCCACGAGGTGACCCCCGACCAGCTCGTCGCGGTCGGCCGGGACGTGGAGTGCCAGGCGCTGGCCCGCGCGGTCAAGTGGCACGCGGAACGCCGCATCCTCTTGAACGGCCGCCGCACGGTCGTCTTCGCGTAGAGCAGCCCGGTCCTTCACAGCCGGCTGAGGGACGCCGCCGCGGACAGGACGTCCCGGATGGCCTCGCGGTCGCCGTCCTGGCCCGCGGCCGCCTCCTCCGGCGAGATGTGGCCCGCCACCAGCTGGCAGAACTCGACCCCGTCCATCGCCACCTGCGCCACCGCCCGGTCCGGCGAGCCGATCGCCGCCGGGGAGTCGAGCGCGATGTACCAGTGACCGCCGCCCGCGCCCTCCACCTCCAGGTGGAGCGAGCGGCCCGGCGCGCCCGCCGCCACCAGATGGCGGGCCGGCGCGGCGAGGCCCGTACGGCGCCGCCCGGCCAGGGCCGCAGGGAGCAGCCGGGCCGCCAGGTCGATCATGTCGTGCAGATGCGGGCCGCTGGGCGGGGCGTACGGGTACGCCACCGCGTTCGCGATGTCGTCCGCGTGCACCCAGCACTCGAAGGCCCGTTCAAGGAGCGAGTCCCGCAGCGGCAGCGCGAAGTCCTTGTACGTGACGGTCAGGTCGGCCACCCCGCGCCCCGCGAACGAGACCGTACGGATCAGGGTGTGGCTCTGCTCCCGCCAGGGGCCCCGCAGCGCCCGGTTCGCCGGCCGGTCGAGACCCGCCCAGAGCGCCTCCGTCCGCTCGGCCGGTGACAGCTCCGGCGTGCCCGCGCCCAGCGGGTCGTCGAGTCCGAGCGCGGCCGACACCAGGCCGTCCACGGCGAGGAGATGGCCGATGACCCCGGCGACCGTCGCCTTCCGGCGGACGATCCGGTCCTCCTCGTACCACTTGAGCCGTACCGGCGCGTGCCACTCCGACTCGCCGATGTCCCGGAGCAGCGCGTCGAGCCGGGCGGTCTCCGCGTCGTACGGCGTGATCCACTCGGGGATCGGGATGCGGGCCGGGCGGCGGCCCAGGCAGTTCTCCAGGACGCGGGACCGCAGCAGCGGGTCGAGGTCCAGGTCGCGGTCCTCGTGCAGCAGCGCCACGGCGTCACGGAGCCGCAGGGCCTCGTCCGCGCACGGCGCGCAGGCCGTGAGGTGGTCCTCGACGGCCCGCGTCTCCCCGGCCGAACACGCCGAGAGGGCCCACGCCCCGAGGAGGGACTTGAGCACGCCGTGGGTGAGGACCGGCACCTCGGGTTCCGGCTCGGGCTCCGGCTCGGGTCCGGGCTCCGGCTCGGGTTCCGGTCCCACGGCGGGGTTCTCCAGATCCGCGTGGTCGTCCGCCGCCCGGCGCTGTCCCGGTATCCACGGGGCGCGCGCGACGTCGTCCGCGTCGCCGTTCGCCCCGGTCACAGCGCTCGTCCGTAGCCGGGCGGCCCGCCGCCCTCGGGGTGCCGGGTGTTCGCCGAGGAGAGCAGCTGGAGGCCGAGACGGAGGCGGCGACGTGCCTCGTCCTCGGTGACGCCGAGGTCGGCTGCGGTCTGGCGGTAGTCCCGCCGCTGGAAGTACGCCAGTTCGAGCGCGGCCCTGAGCGGTCTCGGCATGGACGTCACGATGTAGTCGGCGCGGGCCGCGACGGAGGCCCTGCGCACCTTCTGCTCCAGTTCCTCGACGGAGCCCCGGCCGGTCTCCGCGTACGCCGTCGCCTCGTTCTGCCGCAGCCGGTGCACGGCCTGCGACTGGGTCAGCCGGGCGATCCACGCGCGCATGTTGCCCTGCTTGGGGTCGTAGGCGTCGGGGTTCTCCCAGATGTAGCCGAAGACCTCGCGGGTGATCTGGTCGGCCGCGTCGTCGTCGTCGAGGACGCGGTGGGCGAGGTTGTGCACCAGGGCGGCGAACCGGTCGTACAGCTCACCGAGCGCGGCGGCCTCCCCGCGCGCGAGCCGCTGCTGCATCCTGCGGTCCCAGCGCGGTGGTGTGTCCATCGCCATCCGACTCTCCGCCCCTCCCGGTCCCCGGCTCCCGGCTCCCCGGTCCTCCTCCAAAGTAGTGCGCGGTTCCGACAACGCACGTCTGTTTGCCGCAAGTGCGCCCTTGACGCCGGTCCGGGTGGTAAGGAAAGCGCCATCCTTCGCCGGGCGCGTTTCGGCCGGTTGAGGCGGGGCAGGCGGCGTCCGTGACGACGATCGAGGTCGACGAGAACGAGTACGGCTCCTGGACGGTGTTCCGTGTGCGGGGCGAACTGGACCTGGTCACCTCCCCCGGGATACGCCGCCGAGTCCACGACGCCGTGGCGGGTGGCCGCCACGACCTGGTGATCGACCTGTCCGCCGTCCGGTTCTGCGATTCCAGCGGGGTGGGCGTGCTGATCGCGGCCCGCCGGCTGCTCCGCTCCTGCGGCGGCAGACTGCGGCTGATCCTTCCCGAGGACCGGGAGGGCCACGTCGGCCGGGTGCTCGCCGCGCTCGGGGTGCGGCGGCTCTTCGAGGTGTACGAGAACGCGGCGACGGCGCTCACGGGGACCGACCCCGTCGACGCGGAGCTCGCCTCGGCGGGGGTGGCGGCGGCCGACCGGCTGACCGCGACCGGGCTCACCGCGACGGACCGAATCGCTCCCTGAGTCTGTACTTGAGCACCTTCCGCAGCGTCTCGTTGCGGGGGAGCGCCTCCACCACCTCCAGCTGTTCCGGCAGCTTGTGGACGGAGAGGCCCGCCTCCCGGAGGAAGGCGGTCACCGCCGGGAGGGTCAGCGGGGCGGCGCCCGGGGGCTGTTCGACGACGGCGCAGACGCGTTCGCCGCGCTCGGCGTCCGGGAGGCCTATGACGGCCGTGTCGCCCACGTCCGGGTGCCGGTGGAGGAGATCCTCGATCTCCTTGGCCGAGATGTTCTCTCCCTTACGGATGATGATGTCCTTGATCCGGCCGGTGAGGACGAGGTGGCCGCTCGGGGTCAGGTGTCCGACGTCCCCGGTGATGAGGAACCCGTCCTCGTCGAAGGCGGCGGCGGTCTGGGCCGGGTCGAGGTAGCCCCGGCAGACGGCCTCGCCGCGCAGCCGGACCTCACCGGAGCCGGTGATCCGGATCTCCATGCCGGCGGGCGGGCGGCCCTCGGTGGTCGCGAGGTTCTCGGGGGTGTCGTCGGGCGAGCCCATGGTGATCATGGGGACTTCGGTCATGCCGTAGCCGTGGGTGAGCTGGCAGCCCAGCTCCTGGCGTACGGCGTGGTAGATCTCGGGCGGTTTCGGCGCCCCGCCGCCCGCGAGCAGCCGCAGGGTGGGGATGACCGGCTCGTCCGGCCGCTTGCGCTGCTCGGCGAGGAACATCGCGTAGAAGGCGGTGGAGCCGCCGGCCACCGTCACCCCGTGCCTGCGGTACTCGTCGAGGGCGTCGGGCAGCGCGAACTGCTCGAACATGACGGCGGGGAACCCGTAGAGCAGGAGCATCACCGTGTAGTCGGGTCCGGCGATGTGCGCGTACGGGAAGGCCATCGAGCCGACGTCGGCCTGGTCGAGCCGGAGCGCGTGGGCGAGGCAGGAGCCGCCGGCGAGGAGTGAGCGGTCGGTGTGCAGGACGCCCTTGGGGTCGGAGGTGGTGCCCGAGGTCCAGTAGATCCAGCGGACGTCCGTTCCCGAGGTGGGCGGCGGGGGCAGGAGGGCGGGGTCGCCGTCGGGGAGGGATTCGGGGCCGTACGCCTCGAAGACGCCGTGGGCGCCGAGCCGGCGGGCCATCTCCGTGTGGTCGTATCCGCGCCAGGTCCCGGGGACGGCGAAGAACTCGGCCTTGGACTCGCGCAGCGCGAAGCCGACCTCCTTGTCCCGGTAGAAGGGGATGACCGGCGTCTGTACGGCTCCGATGCGCGCGAGCGCTAAGGAGAGCACGGCGGTCTCGATGCGGGTGGGCAGCTGCCAGGCGACGACGGTGCCGGGGCGCACGCCCATGGCGTACAGGCCGGCGGCGCAGCGCTCGGCGCGCTCGCGGAGGCCGCCGAACGTGAGGACGCGGTCGCCCTGGAGGAGGACGGGCCGGTCGGGGGTGAGGGCGGCGCGGCGTTCGACGAGCTCCCAGAGCGTGCGGGACTCGCCGAGAGTGTGTGCGGTCTCATTCATCCCGTACTCCTCTTGGCTGACGTTCCGTCAGATGGTGCGGTGAGCGTAGAGGTCCGGCGCTTGTCGGTCCAGGGGTGCGCCGCTAGCCTGATCCCGTCATATCTGACGGGTCATCAGAAACGGGCGGTCGGCGACGGCGGCCCGGCGAATCCGGGAGAAGGCTCCATGACGGAACTGCCCCGCATCATCAGCGTCGACGACCACGTGATCGAGCCGGCCCACCTCTTCGACACCTGGCTCCCGAAGAAGTACCGCGACCGCGGGCCCCGGCCCCTCACGGCCGGCATCGGCGAGCTGGCCTACGTCGCCGGCAAGTACCAGATCACGATGGACCCCGAAGGGCCCCCGACCGACTGGTGGATCTACGAGGACCTCAAGTTCCCGTACAAGCGCAACATCGCCGCCGTCGGCTTCGACCGCGACGACATGACCCTCGAAGGGATCACCAGGGAGGAGATGCGCCGCGGCTGCTGGGACCCCAAGGCGCGCCTCGCCGACATGGACCTCAACCACGTCGAGGCCTCCCTCTGCTTCCCCACCTTCCCGCGCTTCTGCGGCCAGACCTTCGCCGAGGCCCACGACAAGGAGGTCGCCCTCGCCTGCGTCCGTGCCTACAACGACTGGATGGTCGAGGAATGGTGCGGCGACAGCGGCGGCCGGCTCATCCCGCTCTGCATCATCCCGCTCTGGGACATCGACCTGGCCGTGGCCGAGATCCGGCGCAACGCGGCCCGCGGCGTCAGAGCCGTCACCTTCTCCGAGATCCCCACCCACCTCGGACTGCCGTCGATCCACTCCGGCTACTGGGACCCGTTCTTCGCCGTCTGCCAGGAGACCGGAACGGTGGTGAACATGCACATCGGCTCCAGCAGCCAGATGCCGGCCGCCTCCCCCGACGCCCCGCCCGCCGTCCAGGCCGCCCTCAGCTTCAACAACGCCATGGCCTCGATGATGGACTTCCTCTTCTCCGGCGTCCTCGTCAGGTTCCCCACGCTCAAGCTCGCCTACAGCGAGGGCCAGATGGGCTGGATCCCCTACGCCCTCGAACGCGCCGACGACGTCTGGGAGGAGCACCGCGCCTGGGGCGGCGTCCGCGACCTGATCCCCCAGCCCCCGTCCACGTACTACTACCGGCAGATCTTCTGCTGCTTCTTCCGCGACAAGCACGGCATCGCCTCGCTCGACGTCGTCGGCCGCGACAACGCCACCTTCGAGACCGACTACCCCCACGTCGACTCGACCTTCCCGCACACCAAGGAGGTCGCCCTCGACCACGTCCAGGGCCTCGACGACGAGACCGTCTACAAGCTCATGCGCGGCAACGCCATCCGCATGCTGGGCCTGGGCATCGTCTGATGGACCTCTCCAGCACCGACGAGGAGGAGGAGTTCCGGGCCCGGCTGCGGGAATGGCTCGCCGGCGTCCTGCACACGCTCCCGCCGAGACCCGACCCGCTCGACTGGCCCGCCCGCCGCGCGTACGACTGCGGCTGGCAGCGCCGCCTGTACGACGCCGGATACGCCGACACCCACTGGGACGCCTCCCCCACGCAGCGGCTGATCTTCCTGGAGGAGACCGAACGCGCCGGAGCGCCCTACGTCGGCGCCAACTTCGTCGGACTCCTCCACGCGGGACCCACCGTCGCCGCCGAGGGAACGGCGGAACAACGCGCGCGGTGGCTGCCGCCGATCCTGCGCGGGGACGAGGTCTGGTGCCAGGGCTTCAGCGAACCCGACGCCGGCTCCGACCTCGCCTCGCTGCGGACGAAGGCCGTCCAGGACGGGGACACGTACGTCGTCACCGGCCAGAAGATCTGGACCTCGCACGCCGAGGTCGCCGACTGGTGCGAACTGCTCGTACGGACCGACCCGGACGCCCCCCGGCACCGGGGCATCAGCTGGCTCGCCATGCCCATGGACGCGCCAGGCGTCACCGTACGGCCGCTGCGGACCCTCGCCGGGTCGACGGAGTTCGCCGAGGTCTTCCTCGACGAGGTACGGATCCCCGTCGAGAACCGGGTGGGGGAGGAGAACGACGGCTGGCGGGTCACCATGGTCACCCTCTCCTTCGAACGCGGCACCGCCTTCGTCGGCGAGGTCGTCGCCTGCCGCCGCCTGCTCGGCGAACTCGCCCGCGCCGCCCGCGAGAACGGCACCTGGGACGACCCCGTCCTGCGGCGCCGGCTCGGCAGGCTCTCCGCCGAGTTCCAGGCCCTCTGGCGGCTCGTCCAGGCCAACGTCAGCGAGGCCCAGGCCACCGGCGGAGTCCCCGGCGCCGGGGGCTCGGTCTTCAAACTGCACTACTCCCACGCCCGCCAGGAGCTGTACGAGGCCGCCGCCGCCGTCCTCGGCCCCGACGCGCTCGACCTCGACCGCGACTGGACCCTCGACCGGCTGTCCTCGCTCTCGTACACCATCGCCGCCGGCACCTCCCAGATCCAGCGCAACATCGTCGCCGAGCGCATCCTCGGCCTCCCGAAGGGCCGGTGACCGCCGTGGACTTCCGACTCACCGAGGACCAGCGGGCCCTGCGGAAGGGGGTACGGGAACTGCTCGACCGCCGCTTCGACCGGGACGCCCTGCGGGGCGCCGTCGACTCGGGGCGGCTCGACCGGGCGCTGTGGCGGGAGCTGGGGGCGGCCGGATTCTTCGCGCTGCGGCTGCCGGAGTCGCAGGGCGGGGTGGGGCTCGGACTCCCGGAGGCGGTGCTCGCCTTCGAGGAGGCGGGACGGGCGCTGCTGCCGGGACCCCTCGTGGCGACGCACCTGGCGGCCGGGTCCGTGCCGGGGGCGGCCGAGGGGGAGGCGGTGGTGACCGAGGCGGCGGAGGGGCTGGTTCCTTGGCTGGACGAGGCGGACGTGGTGCTGGGCGATGCGGAGGGAGCCGTACGGATGCGGTCGGTGGATCCCCTCACCCCGCTGCACCGCCTGCCCGGCCGGGCGACGGCGGCGGAGGTCTCGACCGCCGTCCTGCTCACCGCCGCCGAGCAGGTCGGGAGCGCGGAGGCCACCACGGACATGGCCGTCCGTTACGCCCGCGAGCGGGAGCAGTTCGGGCAGGCGGTCGGGGGGTTCCAGGCCGTCAAGCACCTCTGCGCCGGGATGCTCGTCCGTACCGAACTCGCCCGCGCCGCCGTACGCGCCGCCTCGGTCACCGCGGACGCCGTCGAGATCGCCGGGGCGAAGCTGCTCGCAGACGAGGCCGCCACCGGCAACGCCCGGGACTGCCTCCAGGTCCACGGCGGCATGGGCTTCACCTGGGAGGCGGACGTCCATCTGCATCTGAAACGGGCCTGGGTGCGGGCCCGGCTGCGGCTGCCGGTGGCCCGCGCGGAGGAGACGGTGGCCGCCGCCCTGTGACGATCCGGTAGCGCTCCGCGCCCGAGGTGTCACGGAATGTCGATACCGGGTTGTGTCCTTCGGCGCGGCCGTCACGGCCCGGAGTCGGCCTCCGGCTCCGGTACGCTCCGTGGGATGCGAGAGCACGTTGTCCCGGATCGTCCCGGTGTCGCCCCTGAGGTGACTCCGGGCCGGGGGATGCGCGCCGCTCGCACCCGGCGTTCGACTACCCGCAGAGCGCGTCGCACAGTATGGACCATGCGTACTCCTTCGCGCTGGAATATGCCCGAAGCGCTTGTTGCGGTGACTGTACGTCAACCATGCTGTCCCATAAGGGAATCACGTTCCGTGAAGGTGTGTCCGCCGGTTCGGATGGTGTGAGCGGTGCAGGTACTTCAGGTGCAGTTGGAGGTCGGGGCCGACCCGGCAGAGGTGGGGCGAGCCCGGAGGTGGGCCCGGTCACGGCTCGCCGGTTCGGGCATACGGGATGACGAGCCGCTGGCCGAGACGCTGGTGCTGATCATCTCGGAGCTGGTGACCAACGCCGTGGTGCACACCGGCTGTCCGGCCGTGCTGCGGATGCTGATCGCGGCCGAGGGCGGGGTGCGGGTCGAGGTGGTCGACACGAGCGACCGCCCGCCGAAGCCCCGGCACGCCGAGGGCGAGGACACCAACGGGCGCGGCCTGGAGCTGGTGGACGGTCTCGCGGACCGGTGGGGCTGGCAGCCCGAGGGGGCCGGCAAGAGCATCTGGTGCGAGGTGGACCGGGCTCCGGTCGTTCCTTCGCCGGTCCCGGGGGCGACGGTCCTGGGGACTACGGTTCCGGGGACGTCGGTCTCGCCCGGCCGCGTGCACTGCTGAGGGTCGGGGCGGGGGGAACTCCGGCGCCCCGCCCTACAGGATCGCCACGGGGGCGACCGGTGTGCCCGTGGCGCCGACGAACGGCTCGGGCATCGCGGAGAGCAGGAACGCGTACCGCCCCTCTTGTGCACAGGCTGTGGACAGACTTTCCAGATTCCAGTTCTGGCCCTGCAGCATCCCCATCTCGACCAGGTCGAGCGCGTGCACGGGCAGCCACAGGTCCTCGATCTCCGGCGGGAAGATCTCGAAGGTGAGGGTGTCGTTGGCGACGGCCGCGACGTCCCGGTCGTGGAACCACTCCGGCGTACGGACCGAGAGCCCGGGTGACGGAAAAGCGTACCCGTGGCGGTCCCCGGCCAGGTACGACCGCATCTGACCCGTCCGTACGAGCACGATGTCGCCGGACCGGACCGTCACCTCACCGAACTCGGCCGCCTCATCCAGGTCCTCGGGCGTGACGGCGTGGCCCCCCGGAAGCCGGTCCAGGCCCTTCGCGGCGGCCACGTCGAGCAGCACGCCCCGGCTGACCAGGTGCCGGGCGGTGTGGATGCCGCTGAACTCCGAGCGGCCGTGCGCGGTGATGGTGGCGGCGGGCCGGCCGTTGTAGAGGCGGCCCGAGTGCGAGACGTGCGTCAGGGCGTCCCAGTGGGTGCCGGCCTGGAGGCCCAGGGTCACGGCGTCGTCGCTGGTGGCGACCGTGCCGGGGCCGAAGAGCTCCTGGTTGATCTGGACCATGACGTGGAGCGGGTTGACCCGGCCGGGGATCATGCCGGTCTGTACGCCGTCCTGCTTGAGGTCGACGGCGAGCGGGACGCGGAGGCCGGTGCGGACGGTGGCGACGGCGTTCCGCACGACCTCGTCCGTGACGAGGTTGAGGGTGCCGATCTCGTCGTCCTGGCCCCAGCGGCCCCAGTTGTTGACGCGCTTGGCGATCTCGTGGAATGCGGCGGGCAGAGACATCGGGGCCTCCGGGGTCTTGTTTTCCGGTATCTGACGGACCGTAGAATCCTGACGACGAACGAATCTAACGGACCGTCAGAAAGTGACGGAAGGGGCCGGGCGTGGGGAACTTCTTGGCTGGCAAGGTCGTCGCCGTGACGGGCGCGGGACGGGGCATCGGCCGCGCCGTCGCCCTGGCGTGCGCGGCGGAGGGCGCGAAGGTCGTCGTCAACGACTACGGGGTGTCGATCGAGGGCGGGGAACCGACGTCCGAGATCGCGCTGTCCGTCGTGAAGGAGATCGAGGCGGCGGGCGGCGCGGCCGTCGCTGTCGGCGACGACATCTCGACGATGGCGGGCGGACAGCGGGTCGTCGACACCGCGCTCGCGGAGTACGGGCGGATCGACGGGGTCGTGTGCGTGGCGGGCATCCTGCGCGAGCGGATGCTCTTCAACATGTCGGAGGAGGAGTGGGACCCGGTGGTCGCCACCCACCTGAAGGGCACGTTCACCGTCTTCAGAGCGGCCTCGGCGGTCATGCGCAAGCAGGGCTCCGGCACCCTGATCGGCTTCACCAGCGGCAACCACCAGGGATCCGTGGCCCAGGCCAACTACTCCGCCGCGAAGGGCGGGATCATCTCGCTCGTCCGGTCGGCGGCGCTCGGACTCCACAAGTACGGGGTCACGGCGAACGCGGTGGCGCCGGTGGCGCGGACGCGGATGTCGGCGAACGTCCCCATGGAGCTGAAGGAGATCGGGGAGCCCGAGGACGTGGCGGCGCTCGTCGTCTACCTGCTCTCCGAGCGGGCGCGGGAGGAGCGGATCACCGGCCAGGTGTACACGATCGCGGGCCCCAAGATCGCGGTCTGGGCGCAGCCGAGGGAACTGCGCGCCGGGTACGCGGAGGGCGGGGCGTGGACACCGGAACGGATCGCGGACTTCCTGCCGGGGACGGTGGGGGTGGACCCGATGCCGATGCTGGCACGGCTCGACGAGATGGCCAGGGCGGCGGCGGCAGGGTCGCGCCCCAACACGGGCAAGGAGAACGGCTCATGAGGGGTGTCGTGTTCGACGGCAGGTCCGTGACGGTCGTCGACGACCTGGAGGTACGGGACCCCGGCCCCGGCGAGGTGCTCGTCGGGATCGTCGCCGCCGGCCTCTGCCACAGCGACCTGTCCGTCATCGACGGGACCATCCCGTTCCCCCCGCCCGTCGTCCTCGGGCACGAGGGCGCCGGGGTCGTCGAGGCCGTCGGACCCGGGGTCACCCACGTCGTCCCCGGCGACCACGTCGCCCTCTCCACACTCGCGAACTGCGGCGCCTGCGCCGACTGCGACCGGGGGCGTCCCACGATGTGCCGGAAGGCGATCGGGATGCCGGGGCGGCCGTTCTCACGGGCCGGGGAGCCGCTCCACCAGTTCGCCTCGAACTCCTCGTTCGCGGAGCGGACCGTCGTGAAGGCCGTCCAGGCCGTGAAGATCCCGAGGGACATCCCGCTCACCTCGGCCGCCCTCATGGGCTGCGGCGTCCTCACCGGCGTCGGGGCCGTGCTCAACCGGGCGAAGGTCGGCCGCGGCGAGACCGTCGTCGTCATCGGCACCGGCGGCATCGGCCTCAACGTCCTCCAGGGCGCCAGGCTCGCGGGCGCCCTGACCATCGTGGCCGTCGACACGAACCCCGGGAAGGAGGCGGTGGCCCGGCGGTTCGGGGCGACTCACTTCCTCGCCTCCACCGACGGCGTACGGGACATCCTGCCCACCGGCGCCGACCACGTCTTCGAGTGCGTCGGCCACACCGGCCTCGTCCGCACCGCGATCGACCTCCTCGACCGGCACGGCCAGGCGATCCTGCTCGGCATGACCGCCCCGAAGGCGGAGGCGAGCTTCCCGCCGGCGGCGATGTTCCTGGACAAGTCGGTCCTGGGCTGCCGCTACGGCTCCTCCCGCCCCCAGAAGGACATCGCCCTGTACGCCGAGCTGTACCGCTCGGGCGCCCTCCTCCTCGACGAACTGGTCACCGCCACCTACCCGGTCGAGGACTTCGCCCGGGCCGCCGAGGACGCGGAACGGGGGAAGGTGGCGCGGGGGGTGCTCACCTTCTGAGCCGTACGGGCAGGCCCACGAAGCCGCGGAATCTCCCTGGGTGACAGGACCACCCGGCCGTTACGGTCGTGGGCATGTCCTACCGGGAGCTCGTCAACCGCCCCGTCCTCGTCTGGTGTGCCGTCACCGCCGCCGGGCGGATGCCCGTCGCCATGGCGCCGCTCGCGCTCGTCTTCCTCGTGCGCGAGCGGCCCGGCGGGTACTCCCTCGGGGCCGCGCTCGCCGCCGCGTACGTCATCGGGGAGATCGTCGCCGCCCCCGTCCTCGGCATGCGCATGAACGCCGAGCGCGCCCGGCCCCAGCTCGTCACCGGACTCGCCGTCGGCGCCGTCGGCTTCGCCGGGCTCGCGCTCGCGCCCGGCGCGCACCCCCTCGTCCTCGCCGTGCTCGCGATCGTCGCGGGCGCGGGACCCGCGGCCGTCGCGGGCGGGCTGCGCGCCCTCCTGACGAGCATGGTCCCCGAGCGGGCCGTCACGCAGGCGATGAGCATGGAGACGATGCTGACCTTCGGCGTGTGGGCGGCCGCCCCCGCGCTCGCGGCCGGCCTCGCACTGGGCGCCGCACCCGCCGTGCCGCTGCTCCTCATGGCCGTCCTGATGGGCCTGTCGACGGCCGGGATGCGGCTGCTGCCCGCCGGCTGGGCCGCCGGGCCGCCGGAGGAGGGGGGCTCGGCGCGGCGGGCGCTGCTGCGGGTCTGGCCCGTGTACGTCCTCGGGGCCGCCGGGCTCTCGCTGCTCGCGCTCGCCGAACTGATCCTGCCCGCCCTGCTCGAACAGCGCGGGATCGCCGTCGGCTGGGCAGGACCCCTGCTCGCCGGGTTCTCGATCGGGTCGGCCGTCGGCGCGTTCGTCTACGGCCTGCGGGCGCGCTGGCCGGGCCCGCTGCTCGTGCAGTCCGTCGTCCTGGTCCTCGCGGTCACCGCGGGAGTCGCCCTCGTCGCCCTCCTGCCCTGGACCGCCGCCATCGGCGCCGTCCTGGTCGTCGCCGGACTCCTCCAGGCGCCCGCCGCGCTCTCCCGCAACCTCGCCCTGCGCCGGCTCCTCCCGCCGTCCGCGCTCGCCGCCGGGTACTCGGTCATGTACGCGGCCGTCGGTGCCGGTTACGCGGCGAGCGGCGCCCTCGCGGGCGGCCTGCTCAAGGCCGTGGCCCCGTCGACCGCGATCCTCTGCGGCGTCGCGCTGACCGTACTGCTCACGGCGGTCGGAGCCCTGGGGGAGCGGCGGCTGACCCGTCGCACCGAGAAAGCCGGGGAGTCCCGGGAGTCTCAGGTGGCGGGCGCGCCCGAGGCGGCCGAGCGGAAGGTGCGCCGGTAGGACGTCGGGGTCACGCCGATCGCGCTCATCAGGTGCGCCCGCAGCGACTGGGCCGTGCCGAAGCCCGCGTCCCGCGCCACCCGGTCGACGGGCAGGCCCGTGGACTCCAGGAGGTGCCGGGCGCGTTCGACGCGCTGCCGGGTGAGCCACTGGCCGGGGCTGACGCCGACCTCGTCACGGAAGCGGCGGGTGAACGTCCGTACGCTCATCGCCTCCTTCTCGGCCAGGTCCCGCAGCTGGATCGGCTCGTGGAGGTGCGCGAGCGCCCAGGCCCGCGCGGCGGTCGTGGTGTGGGTGCCGGACTCCGGCAGGGGCCGCTCGATGTACTGGGCCTGGCCGCCGTCCCGGTGCGGCGGTACGACGGTCCTGCGGGCGACGTCGTTGGCGACCGCCGTGCCGTGGTCGCGGCGCACGATGTGCAGGCACAGGTCGATCCCGGCGGCCACGCCCGCCGAGGTGAGGACGTCGCCGTCGTCGACGAACAGGACGTCGGCGTCGACCCGTACACGCGGGAACATGCGCTGGAAGTGCGCGGCGGACGACCAGTGGGTCGTGGCGGGGCGCCCGTCGAGGAAGCCGGCGGCGGCGAGCACGTACCCGCCGGTGCAGATCGAGACGAGCCGGGTGCCGGGCCGGATGTGGGCGAGGGCGGCGGCCAGCTCCTCGGTCAGCCTGCCCTCGTCGTAGACCGGACCGAGTTCGTACGAGGCGGGCACGACGACCGTGTCGGCGGTGGCGAGGGCCTCCGGGCCGTGCTCGACGTGGACCGAGAAGTCCGCGTCGGTGGGGACGGGGCCCGCGACCGGGGCGCAGGTCACGATCTCGTACAGCAGCCGGCCCTCGGCGTCGCGGGCGCGGCCGAAGATGCGGTGCGGGATGCCCAGTTCGAAGGGGAGGAGGCCGGGCAGCGCGAGGACGGCGACGCGGTGGGGCGTGGGCACGGGCGGTGCTCCCTCCGAAAATCGGTGGTGGTGTAGACCAGCTGGCTGATAGCTCTTCGTCTCCGTGACGGACAACACGTACAAGTCTGAGGCCGCCGAACGGATTCCCGCCCCGCCGGACCCGCCCGCCGAGCCGCCCGCACTCTGGAACCGTGGCTTCCGGCTCTTCTTCGTCGCCCGCGCGGTCGCCGTCTTCGGCGAGGGCATGGTCCCGGTCGCCTTCGCCGCCGGACTCCTCGGAGCCGGGCACCCCGGCTCCACCGTCGGCTACGCGCTCGGCGGCTGGACGGCCGCCTTCGCGCTCTTCGTCCTCTTCGGCGGCGTCCTCGCCGACCGGTTCACCGCCCGCCGCATGATGATCCTCGCCGACCTGCTGCGACTGCCGGGAGCCGCCGTCCTCGCCGTCTCCTTCACCCTCGGCAGCCCGCCCCTGTGGGCCGTCTACGCCCTCTCCCTCCTCAGCGGCATGGGCGCCGCCCTCTTCCAGCCCGGCGTCGCCTCCACGATCCCCCGCATCGCCCCCGACGTGCAGCGCGCCAACGCCGTCCTGCGGGTGGCCGAGGCCCTGATGACCATGGCGGGTCCGGCCGCCGCCGGCCTCCTCGTCGCCCTGTGGAACGCGGGCGCCGCGTTCGCCGTCAACGGCGCCACGTTCGCCGTCAGCGCCCTCTGCCTCGCCCTCATGCGGATCGCCCCGATCCCCTCCGACTCCTTGCGCCGCGACTCCCTCGGCCGCGAACTCGCGGGCGGCTGGCGAGAGTTCCGGGCGCGGAGCTGGCTCTGGGGAGTCATCGCCATCTGGACGGTGTACGGACTGACCGTCGCGGGCCCCATGGTGCCGCTCACCGCGAGCCTCGTCACCGAGGACCACGGCTCCGCCGCGTACGGCGTCCTCATGGCCGTCAACGGCGCCGGCAGCGCCGTCGGCGGCTTGCTCGCGCTCCGGCTGCGCCCCCGGACCCCCCTCGCGGCGGGCGCGGTGGCGCTCCTCGGCCTCCCCGTGAACCTCGCCCTGCTCGGCCTCGCCGCGCCGGTGCCCCTGCTCGCCGCCGGTCAGTTCGTCGGCGGGGCGGCCTTCGCCTTCTGGCTGGTGATGTGGTCGACGGCCGTCCAGACGCACGTACCGCAGGAGGCCCTGAACCGGATGCACGCGTACGACGTGGCCGGCTCGCTCCTGATGATGGGCGTCGGCCGCACCCTGTCGGGGCCGGTGGCGGCGGCGGTCGGCACGGAGCGGGTGCTGCTCGCGGGGGCGGTCATCGCGGTGCTCGTGGTGGGCGCGCTGCTCGCGGCACGCCCGATCAGGACGCTGCCGAGGCTGTAGGGGCCGCTGACCGCGAGCACCGCGACGCCCGGTGGCCCGATCCTTTGCAAACCTGTCATCCGGGCCAGTCGTCGGGCCGATTCCCAGGCGGGAGGCTCGGTGGCATGGCCCAGACAACCGAGAGCCGCTCTTCGGCGCACTCCACCCGCCCCGCTCCCCGTATTCACCGCGCCTGGTTCGTCGCGGCGGTCACCTTCGTCACGATCATCGGCGCCGCGGCCTTCGCGTCCCTGCCGGGCCTGCTGATCGAGCCGCTGCACGAGGAGTTTGACTGGTCGCGGGGCACCATCGGCTTCGCCGTGTCGGTGAACCTGGCCCTCTACGGCCTGACCGCCCCCTTCGCCGCCGCTCTCATGGACCGCTTCGGCATCCGCCGGATCGTCGCGGTGGCCCTGACGGTGATCGCCCTCGGCTCGGTCCTCACCGTGTGGATGACGGCGGCCTGGCAGCTGGTCCTCTTCTGGGGCGTCCTCGTCGGCCTGGGCAGCGGCTCCATGGCGCTCGCCTTCGCCGCGACCGTCACCAACCGCTGGTTCGTCGCCCGCAGGGGCCTGGTGACCGGCATCCTCACCGCGGCCGGCGCGTCGGGCCAGCTGGTCTTCCTCCCCCTCCTGTCCTGGCTGGTCGAGCACCACGGCTGGCGCCCGGCGGCCGTCACCGTCTCGCTCGCCGCCCTCGCGGTCGTGCCCTTCGTGTGGCTGCTGCTCCGGGACCACCCGGCGGACGTCGGGCTCGCCCCGTACGGCGGCGAGTTCGCCGACAAGCCCGCCCCGGTGACGGGCGCGGCCCGCCGCGCGGTCACCGTCCTGTTCAGGGCGGCCCGCACCGGCCCGTTCTGGCTGCTGGCGGGCACGTTCGCGATCTGCGGCGCGTCGACGAACGGCCTGGTCAAGACGCACTTCGTACCGGCCGCCCACGACCACGGGATGCCGGTCACGGCGGCGGCCGGGCTCCTCGCGGTGATCGGCGTCTTCGACGTCGTCGGCACGATCGCCTCCGGCTGGTTCACGGACCGCTTCGAGGCGCGCCGGCTGCTCGCGGTCTACTACGCGCTCCGCGGCGTCTCCCTCCTCTTCCTGCCGATGCTGCTGGCCCCCTCGGTCCACCCGCCGATGCTGTTCTTCATCGTCTTCTACGGCCTGGACTGGGTGGCGACCGTCCCGCCCACGATCGCCCTGTGCCGCGAGCACTACGGCGAGGACTCGGCGATCGTCTTCGGCTGGGTCCTCGCCTCCCACCAGGTGGGCGCGGCGGCGGTCGCCTTCGCGGGCGGCGTGGCCCGGGACGTCTTCGGCACGTACGACGTCGTCTGGTACGCCTCGGGCGCCCTGTGCGCGGCGGCGGCCCTGATGTCCCTGGTGATCAGGCGGCCCCGGACGGAGGGGCTCTCCCTGGCGGGAGCATGATGATCTTCAGGGGGTGATCGCGCGTGAGCGGTCCTGACATGGGGCGTACGCACGCCCGGATGCTGCGGGTCTCGACACTGGCGCTGTGCCTGGAGGCCGGGGCGGGCCTGGCGGTCCTGGCCGTGGCGGCGCTGCTCACCCGGCCGGCGAGGCAGGGCTACTTCGTCTCCCTGCTGCTGTGGGGCTCGCTTGCCGTGGTGAGCGTCTTCATGGTGGGCGGGATCGCGCTGTACGCGGAAAGCTAGGAGCTGAACCGCCCGAACCGCCCCCGGTGGAAGACCAGCGGATCGCTGTCCTCCGTCGCGCCGAGGGATTCGACCCTCCCCACCACGATCAGGTGGTCGCCGCCCGTGTGGACGGCGGTGATCGTGCAGCCGATCCAGGCGGGGGCGTCCGGCAGGCGGGGGGAGCCGGTCCCAGGCGCCGGGGCCCAGTCCACGCCCGCGAACTTGTCCGCGCCGCTCACCGCGAACGAGCGGCACAGGTCGCCCTGTCCGGCCCCGAGGATGTTGACGCAGAAGGCGCCCGCGTCCGCGATCCGGGGCCAGGTCGTCGACGTGCGGGCGACCATGAAGGCGACCAGGGGCGGGTCGAGGGAGAGCGAGGCGAAGGACTGGCAGGCGAAGCCCGTCGGGCCGGTCGCGTCGAGGGCCGTCACGATCGTGACCCCGCTCGCGAAGTGGCCGAGGACGCGGCGGAATTCGGCCGGGTCGACGGGTGGGCGCTCGTCCTCCCGTACCGCGCGCAGCACCGGCCGGGGCAGTGGTTCCACGGCCGTCGGCGAACCGGCCGCTCTCAGGTGTCGGACGGCGGTGGCCGCCATCCCCGCGTGTCCCATCACACCGCCCATTGAAGCTGACGGATCGTCAGATGGGAAGCCCCCGGGGCGACGGACCGACCGCCGCCCCGGGGGCTTCCGAGCAGAGACGGGTCAGCCGGCGACCGCCACCGTGGACGTCGTCCACGCGACCCCGGAGTAGTGACCGGTCCGCTGGGCCGTCACCTTCACCGTGATCCGCATGCCGCGCTGCGCGCTCGCCGGCGTGAACGTGGTCCTCGTCGCCCCGGTGATCGCCCGCCCGTTCGCGTACCACTGGTACGTGTACGAGGTCGGCGCCGGCGTCCACGTCCCCCGGTTCAGGGTGAGCGTCCGCCCGACCCGGACCGTGCCCGTGACGTACGGCGCGGCCGTCGCCTTCGGCGCGAGGCCCGTGGCGACGGTGTACCCGGCGGTCGTGTACGCCCCGCTCAGGTGTCCGGTGCGGTGAGCCGTCACGGTCACCGTCAGCTTCTTGCCGAGGACGGCGGCGGCGGGGACGTAGGAGGACCCCGTCGCGCCCGAGATCGCCACGCCGTTCGCCCGCCACTGGTAGGCGTACGAGGTCGGCGCGGGCGACCAGGTGCCGACCACGGCCGTCACCTTGCTGCCGACGCGGGTGGCGCCGGTGAAGTAGGGCACCTTGGTGGGCTTGGGCGCGACACCCCTGACCACCACGGAGGTGCTCGTCGCGGTGACGACCGGATGCCCGGTCCTCCGCGCGGTCACGGCCACCGACAGCTGCTTGCCCTGGAGCGCGGCGGGGACCGTGTACGCGGCGGCCGTGGCCCCCGCGACGGCGACCCCGTTCGCCCGCCACTGGTACGCGTACGAGTCCGGCACCGGCGACCAGGTCCCGGCCTTCGCCGTGACCGTGCCGCCGACGACGGCGGTGCCGGTGAAGGACGGGACGGCGGTGGCGCGGAGGGCGGCGACGACGGTGACGGAGCCCTTCCCGTACTGCATGCCGTGCGCGAACACGCTCAGGTTCAGGGACCCGAGGGGGGCGCTCGTCAGGTTCAGGGCGACCGTCATGCTCCGGCGGTCGGGGGCGACGGAGACCGTCGTCGACCGGGCGCTGTAGGCGCCGTCGGACACCTCGACCGTAGTGTTCTCGTGCAGCGCGCTGCCGTTGACGGTCATGGTGACCTTGCCCCGGCCGAGCGTGCCGGGCCCCACCGTGCCCACGGTGCGCTCGTCGAGGCCGCAGGTCGGGAACGTGCAGGTGAAGGCGGCCCGCAGGGCCGTGGAGCTCTGGGCCGGCTTCTCGGGCAGTCCGATCACGACCGTGGACGGAGCGGACGCCTTCGGGTAGGCGTTCGGCAGGCCGCACGCGTAGGTCTGGCCCTCGCTGGAGTACGACCCGTGGCAGCCGTTCCGCAGCGTCGACCGGTCGTACAGCCACGGCGTCGGCGACTGCTCGAAGGTCCCCGCGGGGGTGAGAGCCAGGTCGAAGCGGTCGCCGGACGCCGTGGGGAGCACGGCGCAGACCGCCGTCCTCTGCTCGCTCAGGGTGGCGGTGAGCGGCCCGAAGCCGTAGCTCACGTTCGGCACCCTGACGCACTCGGGCGCGGGCCCCGCGGACGTTCCGATGCGCAGCGCGTCGAGACGGTAGGCGGCCGCGGCGGTCTTGTCCTCGGGGACCTCCACGAGGACCTGGTAGCGGTCGGAGCCGGTGACGGCGCAGCCCGCCGAGAAGTAGTCGCAGACGGCCTTGCCGCTCGCGTCGTACGCGATCTGCCGGGCGCTGCCCTGCGCGTCGCGCACGTTCAGGTGCAGGGTGTCCGCGGCGGAGGCCGTGGTCACCTGGTGGCACAGGAACGTCCCGGGCGCGGCCGGGACACCGCCGGTGGACGGGCCGCCGACGGCCGTGGCCGGGGTCGGGACGCAGCCGCGCGCGGTGGCGGTGACGTCCCGGCGGCTGAGCGCGAACTCGCCCGGGACGTCACGGCCCTGGACGAGGACGGTGTGCGCGAGCCCCGGGGTCAGAGCACACGTGGAGAACGTGCCGTAGTACGAGCGGATGGCGCAGACCTGCCTGCCGGTGGCGTCGAGGACGCTGACCTCGGCCGCCGACGTGCCCGAGACCTTCTGGATCCGGACGAGTTCCCGCGCGGAGTGGTCGGCCGCCGGGACGGTCAGGCAGTCGGCGAAGACGCCGTCGCCGTTCTTCACGCTCATCCGGACCGGGTCGGCCGTGAAGTCGCCGGCCAGGAAGGTCCGGCAGGCGCTCGCCGTGTCCGTGCGGTGCACGACGAGACGGTAGTCGTCCCCCTCCTCGTACGGGTCGCGCTCGGTGACGAGGGCGCGGTACGGGGCGGTGCCGCCGAGCGCGCAGGTGCCGTCCGTCAGGTCGTCCCCGCAGAAGGCGGTGCCGTTCGCGTCGACGACGGTGACGTCGGGGGCGCGGTCGGTGAGGACGGCGACGTGGGCGCCCTGCGGCACCGGCAGGTGCAGGCAGTCGACCTCGGCGGGGGCGGAGAAGATGCCCTGGAGGTCGGCGGCGAGCGTGACGCCGCTTGTGCAGCCCTCGGTGGAGGTGCGGTCGAGGACACGGACGGCGTCACGGGTGACGACCGTGTACGGGGCGCCGGCGGTGAGCGCGCAGTTCTCTCCGTACGCGCAGACGGTTGTGCCGTCCGCCGCGTACACCTCGGCGCCCGAGGCCTCGCCGGACGTGCTGACGGAACTCACGTCGTAGCGGCCGCTCACGGCGGGGGTGAACGTCCGGCACCCGGTCCCCGAGGCGGCCGCGGCGGGCGCGGAGCCGTAGGCGGTCACGGGGGCGGTGACGCAGCCCCGCGGGTCCGACAGGCGCCGGACCGTGACGGTGTACGGGGAGGCGGAGCCGTCCTCGGCGTCGCCGACGAGGGCGAGGACGCGGTAGCCGCCGGAGCCCTCGGGAAGCACACAGCCGTCACTGGCGTCGCTGTTGTACGCGGGGCAGATCCGCTTGCCGGTGCCGTCGGTGATCCAGGATGTGACCGTGCCGTGGTCGACGCGGCGGGCGTCGACGGTGATCCGCTCGTTGGGGGCGCCGGTGAAGGAGTGGCAGACGACGCCCGTCGGGCCGACGCCCGTGCCGGTCGCCGGAGCCGTGTCGTAACCGGTGCCGGCGACGGCCGGGCAGCCAGGGGCGTTCATCAGCGGGACGAGGGAGACGTGGCTGGTGATCGTCTCCCAGTGGCTGTTGTAGACCTGGAGCGTGTACGTCCCGGCGGCGAGTTCGCACCAGGTCTCGCGGTAGCCCCAGTCCTCGCAGTCCACCCGGGTCTCGCCGGAGTGCAGCGACGGGTGCTCGTACTGCCCGGCGACGAGCATCCGGTGCAGGCCCGGCCGTTCCACGGTGACGGTGAAGCAGGTGGTGCCGCGCTCCCCGACCGTGAAGGCGCCGAGCGCGTCGCCAGGGGCGCCGAGCGGGGTGAGCGGAAGAGCCGGACAGGGCTCGGCGGTGGGTGTCGGTTCGGCGGTGGCCGTCGGCTCGGGTGTCGTCGCCGTCGGCTCAGGCTCCTGCGCGGGTGCCGCGCTCGGGGTCGTCGCGGTCGTCGTCGCGGTGGTCGCGATCGGCGGCGTCGCCGCCAGGGCCGTGCCCGACGGGATCGCGGCGCCCATCAGGGCCGTCAGCAGGGCAGGGACCAGAAGAAGTGAAGTCCTGGATATCCCGGACCTTATGGATCTTCGGGATCTTCGGCATTCCATGCGCGAGCGCGCGGAGTTGGGCATGTTCCGTTCCCCCCGGAGCGGCAGTGTGTGGTCTGTGGCGACACACCATAAGGCCCACGTGAGAAGCCTCCGCTACCGCCCCTCGTGGCTACCGCCCCTCGTACCGCGCCTCCCGCCGCTCCACGAAGCTCGCCACCCCCTCCTGCGCGTCCCGCGTCGTCATGTTGAGCTCCTGCGCCACCGCCTCCGCCGCGAAGGCGGTCGCCCGGTCCGCGTCCAGGGACGCGTTCACCAGCTGCTTCGTGAGGGCCAGGGCCCGGGTCGGCCCCTGGGCCAGGCGCCCGGCCCACTCGCGGGCCGTCTTCTCCAGGTCCTCCGCAGGGACGACCCGGTTCACCAGGCCCAGTTCCCGCGCCTCCGCCGCCGACACCGCGTCCCCGAAGAACATCAGCTCCTTCGCCCGCTGCGGCCCGATCAGCCGGGGGAGGAGATACGCCCCGCCCCCGTCCGGGACGAGCCCCCGCCGTACGAACACCTCGATGAACCGCGCCGAGTCCGCCGCGAGCACCAGGTCGCAGGCGAAGGCGAGGTGGGCCCCGATCCCCGCCGCCGTCCCGTTCACCGCCGCGATCACCGGCTTCTCGCAGTCCATGACCGCTCCGACGAACCGCTGCGCGCCCAGCCGGATCATCCGCGTCACGTCCCCTGCGACCCGGTCCGCACCGGCCGCGGGCGCACCCCGCAGGTCCGCGCCCGCGCAGAAGCCCCGGCCGGCGGCGGTGACGACGACCGCCCGGACCCCGGGGTCGGCGGAGGCCTCGGCGAGGAGGGCGATGATGCGTTCCCGCTGGTCCCAGGTGACCGCGTTCATCGCCTCGGGGCGGTTGAGCGTGATCCAGGAGACGCCGTTGTCGACGGCGTGCAGGACCTCGTCCACAGAAACTCCTATCGGCAGACCGCCAGCGCGTCCAGGGCCACCGCGCCCTGACCACGCGGCAGCACCATCAGCGGGTTGATGTCCAGTTCGGCGAGGTCGCCGTCGAGTTCGAGGGCCATCCGCTGCACCCGCAGGACCACTTCGACGAGCGCGTCGACGTCGGCCGGCGGGGCACCCCGTACGCCGCCGAGGAGGGCCCGCCCCCGCAGGTCGGCGAGCATCGAGCGGGCCTCCTGCTCCCCGAAGGGCGGGACACGCACGGCCGTGTCGCCGAGGACCTCCACCAGGACCCCGCCCAGACCGACCGTGACCGTGGGCCCGAACAGCTCGTCACGGGTCACGCCCACCACCATCTCGACCCCGCGCCCGACCATCTGGCAGACGAGGATGCCGTCGAGGTCGATGGACTCGAAGCGGGCGATGTCGGTGAGCTCGCGGTACGCGTCCCGCACCTGGCTGGCGGAGGTCAGTCCGACCTTCACCAGGCCCAGTTCCGTCTTGTGGGCGAGCTGTGCGCCCGAGGCCTTCATCACCACCGGGTAGCCGACGAGCCCGGCGGCACGGACGGCCGCCGCCGCGCTGGTGACGAGCTGCTCGCGCGGCACCCGTATCCCGTACGCCCGCAGGAGCTGCTTCGCCGCGTGCTCGCTGAGCCGCCGGCCGGGCCGCATGAGGGCCTGGGCCTTGCGGAGGGAGGGGGAGGGGGTGCGGGGCGCCTCGTCGAAGGGCGAGCGGTAGCCGCTGGTGAAGCGGTGGTGGTCGAGATAGGCCTTCACGGCCCCGATGCAGTTGGAGAACGTACGGAAGGTGGCGAGGCGCGAGGAGCCGAGCAGAGTCGTCCGGTAGGCCTCCTCCGTTCCGACGGGGGACCCCCAGACCACGCACACCAGCTTGTCCGTCGCCTCCGCCGCGTCGGCCAGGTCCTGGGCGAGCCGGTCGCTCATGGGCGGGAAGGGGCCTGTGATCGGACAGATCAGCACCCCGACGGAGGGGTCGGCGAGGATCGCGTCGATGATCTTCCGGCCCCGCCAGTCGCCCACCGGGTGTCCGCCGTTGTCGACGGGGTTGGCGACGCTCAGGTACTGCGGTATCCACTGGTGGAGTTCGTCCTGCTTGTCCTGGGTGAGGGTGGGGAGTTCGAGCCCCGCCGCCGTGGCCAGGTCGGCGAAGTGGGCGCCCGTACCGCCGGAGATCGAGTAGACGACGACGCCGTCGGCCTGCGGCCTGCGGGCGCGGGCGAGCAGGGTCGCGGTGTCCTGGAGCTGATCGAGCCCGTCGACCCTGATCACCCCGTACTGGCGCATGGCCGCGTCGACGACCTGGTCGGCGCCGGTGAGCTTGCCGGTGTGGGAGGCGGCGGTACGGGCTCCGGTCTCGGTGCGGCCTACCTTCACGGCGACGACGGGGACGCCGTGGCGGGCGGCCCGGTCGGCGGCGAGGAGGAAGGAACGGCCGTCCTTGAGCCCTTCGACGTAGCAGGCGATGGCGCCGACCTCGGGCCGTCCGGCGAAGTACGAGATGAAGTCGGAGGTCTCCAGATCGGCCTCGTTGCCGGTGGGCGCCCAGTGAGAGAGGCGGACGCCCAGCTCCTGGAGGGTGAAGACGGGCCGCCCCTGGTGGCCGGACTGGGTGATGAGCGCGACGGCGGGCCCTTCGAGGTCCTCGCGGAAGCGTTCGAAGGCGTTGAGGTTGGTGTTGGGGCCGAGGAGCCGGAGCCCGGAGTGGCGTACGGCGGCGGCGAGACGTTCCTGCGCGGCGGCGCCGGCCTCGCCGGTCTCGGCGAAGCCGGAAGCGAAGGCGACCGCGAACCGGACCTTGGCGGCGGCCAGCTCCTCGATGACCGGCAGCGGGTCGGCGACGAGGAGGACGGCGAGGTCGACGGGTTCGGCGAGGGCGCCGACGGAGGGCACGCAGTCGATCCCGAACACGCTGGTACGGGTCGGGTGCACGGGCACGAGCCGGGCGCCGACCCGCTCGGCCCAGGCGAGCAGCTGCCGGGTGATGCCGGTGTTGGGCCGCCCCTCGGTGTCGGAGGCGCCGACGACGGCGACGGACTCGGGCCGGAAGAACCGGTCGAGGTCGGGTACGGGGGCGTACAGCGGGCGCCCGCTGACGTCCTGGTCTCCGGGGGCGGCGGTGACGCCGTGCACGACGACCGGGGGCGCCTCGCCGCAGGCGACCACGCGGGCGCGGAGACCGGTGGTGAAGGTGCCGTGAGTCGATCCAAGCATGTGTTCCGCCCGCCCTTCGCCCATCCGTATACAGCTGACGCCAAGTCAGATTACAGAACTGACGGTCAGTCAGGAATGGGTGTGCGGCGGTCGGTGCCGGACGGATCCTCCGGGCAGCGGCGGAACGATCTCCCGGCCTCGTACAACCCTTCGAGGGGGAGGTGTGTCTCACCTGTCGGACGGCATGCCCCGAACGTCCGACGACCACCACCCAGGGAGACACGTGACCCGCGCCACCCGCACCCGGGGACGCCGCCGAGCTCTCGGCACCGCCCTGGCCGTCCTCGCTCAGGACGCCGCCGGTGTCCTGTGGCGGTACGACGGGAACGGCGCGGGCGGCCTGAAGAGCCGCGTGAAGATCGGCTGGGGCTGGAACGGCCTCTCCACGTTCTGATCCCGTTCCCCCCGGGATCAGCAGGCGCCCCGCCCCCACTCCCCTGGGGGGCGGGGCGCCGTCGTCAGCCGCGGGACGCGTTCGCGCTCGACTTCGCCGCCGTCCGTTCGGCCCGCGCGATCCGGCGCGCGATCTTCTCCGCGTCGATCGCCAGTTCTCGCAGCATCCCGCTGATCGGATTCGTGAACCCCGTGAAATAGAGCCCCGGCGCCTCGCGCGGGCAGCGCGCGCCGTGCGTCACCGGGCGTCCGTGCTCGTCGAGTACGCCCTCCAGGTGCCCGAGCAGCGGTTCCAGGGCCCGCCGGTAGCCGGTCGCCGCGATGACGGACTCCGGGGCGATGCGGGTGCCGTCCGCGAGGAGCACCTCTTCGCCCTCGAAGCCCTCGACGGCGGCGACGATCTCGACCTTCCCGGCCCGCACCGCGTCGATCAGGCCCACGTCCTGCACCGGCACCGCGCCTTCGCGCTGGCGCGTGGCGAGGCCCGTGTCCGGCCGGGGCAGCCCGTACGCCGTCAGGTCCGGCATGGCGAACCTGGCGAGGAGCGCGCCGAGGCGGTCCACCAGACGGGCAGGCAGCCGCCTGATCAGGATGCCGGAGCGCTGGGCGGGCCAGCCGGCCGTCGTGCGCTTCACGATGTGCGGGACCGTCCGTACCGCGAGCCGGACCCGCTTCGCGCCGCCTTCGGCGAGGTCGGCGGCGATCTCGGCGCCGGTGTTGCCGATGCCGACGACGAGGACGTCCTTCCCGGCGTACGGCTGCGGGTTGCGGTAGGACCGGGCGTGGTTCAGCTCGCCCCGGTAGGCGTCGCGGCCCGGCCAGTCGGGCAGGCGCGGGGTGTGGTTGTAGCCGGTGGCCACGACGACCGCGCTCGCCACGAGCCGTCGCCCGCCGGTCGCGTGCAGGACCCACTCCGTGCCCGCCCGCTCGACGCGGTGGACCTCGACGCCCGTCACGACGTCGAGCTCGTGCTTCTCGGCGTACTTCTCCAGGTACCGCACCACGTCGGCGCGGGCGACCCAGCGCCCGAAGGAGCGGGGTATCCGAAGCCCGGGGAGGCCGGAGAGGCGGCGGGTGGTGTGCAGGCGGAGCCGGTCGTAGTGGGTGCGCCAGGAGGCGCCGACGGCGTCGGACTTCTCCAGGACGACGGCCCGGACACCGCGCCCGCGCAGGGCGGCGGCGACGGCGAGTCCGCCGGGGCCGCCGCCGATGACGTACACGGGGTGGGTGGAGGGTTGCTGGGGGGTGGTGGCCATGAATGCTGAGCGTAATGACGTGTACACGCAGTGGGTCTCGACCGAGAGGGATTTCGGTTGCGAATCGGTCACGCGTGCCCGATCTCCGCGTACCAGCCCCTTGCGCGGGGGCGGGGGCTGCGCTGAACTGACGTACCGTCAGATTCGATTCGCCCGGTCCGTCGAGGGGACGCGCATGCAGACCGTCTGGCTCACCGGCGCCGAATGGCTCGCCGTCCTCCGCATCGGCCTCGGCCTGTGGTGGCTGGAGAGCTGGCGCCACAAGGACAGGAAGGGCTGGTTCGAACGCGGCACCGGCATCGCCTGGGCCGCCGACGTCGCCGCCAAGCACCGATGGCCCCAGGTCGGGAAGGGCTTCGAGGCCGTCGTCGCACCCCGCCCCAAGCTCATGGCGTACGTCGTCGTCTACGCCGAACTCGCCATCGGCCTCGGACTGGTCGCCGGCTTCCTCACCCCCGTCGCCCTGATCGGCGGCCTCCTGCTCAACATCCTCTACCTCGTCCTGATGATCCACGACTGGGCCGAGCAGGGGCAGAACGCGATGATGGCGCTGATCTCCTTCGTCGCCCTCCTCTCCATGTCCTGGCAGACCTGGTCCCTCGACTCGGCGCTCGGACTCTTCCGATGACGGCCGCCGACCCCGACATCGACGCCTTCACGCGACCGTACTGGGACGCCGCAGCCGAAGGGCACCTGCTCCTGCGCCACTGCGCGGCCTGCGACAGGACCCACCACTACCCGCGCGAGTTCTGCCCGCACTGCTGGAGCGAGGACGTCCGCTGGGAGCGGGCGAGCGGCCGGGCCACCCTCTACACCTGGTCGGTCGTCCACCGGAACGACCTCCCGCCCTTCGGCGAACGCGTGCCGTACGTCGCCGCCGTCGTCGACCTGGCCGAGGGCCCGCGCATGATGACGCAGGTCGTGGGCGTGCCGGAGGGCGACCTCCGGATCGGGATGGATCTGGAGGTCGCCTTCAGGGCGGAGGGGGAGGTCACGGTCCCCGTCTTCGGACGCCCGCGCTCAGAGGGCTGAGATGTTCCGCCAGAGCTGACTGGCTCCGGCACCGCAGGTGTAGGTCATCGCGAACGAGCCGGCCGTCAGGCACTTTCCGTCGCTCATGTTCTTGAAGGTCCGGCCGGAGGACGTGGAGGTGAGGACCCTCCAGGACTGAAGACTCGACCCGCTGCAGGCGACGGTCGTGACGGAGGTGTTGCCCGCCGGCTGGAGGCAGCGGCCGGACTTCTTGTTGATCAGCCGGAAGGTGCCGTTCGCGCCGGGTGAGTAGGTCCAGGAGTACCAGTAGGTGGCGGTTCCGTTGCCCTGGGAGCCGCACGCGACCGAGGTGACGATGTTGCCGAAACCCGCGTTGTACTCCGCCAGGCAGTTGCCGCTGGATCCGTTCTCCAGGGAGTACGTCCCCGAGGGCGCCGAGCCGCCCGTGGACGGGGAGGGCGGCGGAGGAGCGGGCCTCTGCGTCGTCGGCTGCGGTGCGGGAGGGGCCGTCGTGCCGCCGCCCGAAGGGGCGGTGGTGGTCGAACCGCCACCGGAACCACTGCCGGAACCGCTCCCCGAGCCGCTGCCGGACCCACTGCCGGACCCGCCCGCGCCGCCGGGCACGGTGCCGGTGCCGCCGGCGCCACCACCCGCGCCACCACCGCCGTCGGCGGGGGGCGGTGCGCCGGGGGAGGAGCCCGGCGGCTTGGACGACGGGGACTTGGAGCCGCCGGGGGTCTGCGAGGACGGCGACCCGGACGCGCCCGCCGACGGTACGTTCGCCGGCTGCGAGGCCACGGTCGACGGCGGCGCGGCGGACGACCCCGGGCCCGCGCCGAGCCGGCCGATCTCGTACGGGCCGAGGGCGACGGTCAGGGTGGTGCCGGTCGCCACGACGACGGGCACGGCGAACATGACGAAACGGTTCCGCCGCCCCTCCCGCCTGCCGGGCGCCGCCTGACCGGTGACGGCCAGGGGATCGGGCGAGGCGGTCGCGGGCTCCCGGCCGCCCTGCGGGGTGAGGGAGGCCGTCGCCACGTCCTGCGCGGGCTCGGCCTTCTCCAGCTCGGCGAGCTGCTCGGCCGTGGGCGCCCCGGCCGCGAACGTCGCCCGCTCGCCGATCCGCTCGCTGACCGCCGCCGGCCAGACGGCCCCGGCCGCGCGCTCCTCGGTGAGCCCGACCAGCTCGTCGGCGGTCGGACGGTCCGCGGGATCCTTGGCGAAACACTTCTGTATGAGCTCCGCGAGCTCGGGATCGGCCTCGGTGAGGCGCCCGAAGTCGGGCTCGCCGTGGACGACACGGTAGAGGAGGTCGGGACCGGAGCCGTCGCCGAACGGGGGCCGGCCGTTCGCCGCGTAGAGGAGCAGGCTGCCGAGGGCGAAGACGTCGGCGGCGCCGGTCAGTCGCCGCTCGGCGACGGCCTGCTCGGGGGCCATGTAGGCGGGGGTGCCGATGACCATGCCGGTCCTGGTCAGACGGCTCTGGTCGGCGGCGCGGGCAACGCCGAAGTCGATGAGGGAGAGACCGGAGGAGGTCAGCATGACGTTGGACGGCTTGAGGTCACGGTGCACCATGTCGGCGCCGTGCACCACGCGCAGACCGGCCGCCGCCTCGCGCAGCAGCCGCCACAGGGCCTCGCCGGTCAGCGGGCCGCCGTTCAGCCGGATGGCCTCGCTGAGTGTGATGCCCGGTATGAACTCGGTAGCGAACCAAGGCGGCTTGGCCGTGCGGTCGCTGGCGAGGAGCTTGGTGTTGGCGCCGGAGGGCAACCGGGCGAGGTTGTCGAGCTCGTGCCCGAAGTGACTCAGGAAGTCGGCGTCCTCGGCGAGCACGGGCAGCACCCGCTTCACCGCCGCGAACTTCCCAGGCACGGCGCCGAGATAGACCCGCCCCATACCGCCGGACCCGAGCACGCCGAGCAGTCTGAACGCACCGATCTGCCGGGGGTCACCCGACTCGAGCGGCATCGCCCCGCTGCCGCTCAGACTGTCCAGACTCGAATTGTTTTCCGGTTCCCCCTGCATGGCCGACACAGTAGCGGAGGGGGTGAACGATCTGAATGGCGGCCAAGTGCGGTGCCCGGCAGTGCGGTTGAAGGTGGCTAAATGCGGTACGCGGCAAGGCGCCGGCTACTGATCCGGCGCCATGGGGAGCGCCACCGCCGCCCTCCACGCGGTCAGCTGCGCCTCGTCCACGGGCGTCATCGGGCCCTGGAAGAGGTGGGCGTGCCCGTTCTTCGGGACGTCCTCCCAGGCGTGGGTGGCGAACACGTACGTACGGCCGTCCTGCAGCCGGTCGGTGAAGCCCTCGTCCAGCCCGTACGTGACGCGGACCGTCCCCCGCAGGTCTCCGCGCAGGACGGAGAAGACCTCGACCTGGTAGAGGTCCTGCGTCCACCCCTCGATGTCGCGCGTCCCGTCGAACCGGGTCACGCGCCCGGTGAACACGTTCTCGGTGAGGGGCGCCGTACTCACCGGACTGGTGGCGTCGTAGCCGCGCAGGCCGTAGCCGGGGCCGGCCCGCTCCTCCAGGTCCTGGTGGCCGAACCAGCCGAACCAGCCGCCCAGCCCCAGCACCCCGGCAGCCACGGCACAGGCCGCGAGGGTCGTCGTCTTGGTGTTCATGGTGAACCCACGGTCCCATGAGGCGCGTCTGCGGCGGGGTGAGGCGCGTGGGGTGATCCGGCTACGTGGGTGTCGGGTGCGGCCGCCCTCTTTCCGAGTGTGGCGTCCTCCGCCGCCGCGTCAAGGGCGCTCCCTGCGGTCACGTCGCTGCGCGATGGCCTTCGGCCACCCTTGACCCGGCGGCGGAGGCCGCCTTTTCACACTCGGAGGGCGGCCGGGGGGTGAGGCCACGCGGAGGCCCGGGCAGCGGCCGGGGTTGGCGTGCGTCCGCCAGGCCGGTTGGTGGGGGCTGGGTTAGTGGTGAGGGGTGGGCGGGTCCGTGGCGGCCGGTTCGGGGTGCGCGGAAGTCGAATGGGGCGGCCCGACAGGGCTTGGCGCCTTGCGTTCGTCGCGTGGCTGGGCTTCAGGCCCCGCTGGTCTGTGTGCGTGGGTGGTTCCTCGCCCCGGCTGAGGTCCGACGTCGGCAGCGAGGGCGTGCGCAGCACAAGATCAAAGGGGGCGCGCAAGGGCGCGGTGGCCGTCGGATCTCTGCCTCGCGCGCTCCCTTCCCCTCGCATCTCACCCCGTGATCGGATGATTACGCAGCGCGATATTGATGTTGCGCTGTGTGTCGACAGGAAAGGAGAGATCCGTGTCCGTACGTGCGATCGCCGCCAGGTCCGCTGGTGTGATGGCCGCTCTCGCGGCTGCCGCAGGGCTCCTGGGCGCTGTGGCCCCCGTGGCCTCGGCGGCCCCGGCCAGGCCCGCCGAGATGAAGTTCTACGACGACTACTGGACCGTGGAGGAGTGCCGCCAGGTCGGAGAGTGGGGCAAGAACAACGGCCGGTGGACCGTCTACGTCTGTCAGTGGTCCGGCTGGGACTACGACCTCTACTACGACAGCTGACCTGCCCGGCGGGAAATGAACGCCACTGACGACGAGGCGTCGTTCTCGCTGGAACTTCACGGAACACCCCGGGAGCCCCCACGCCCGGGGTGTTCCGCGTGTTCCGCCGTGCGTGGGGGGCGACGAAGTGAGGTGCGGCGAGGATTGCGCGCACCGTCTGGGGTCGAGATGGGCGATTAATCCTCTTTGCCCTCCCTTCGGGGGGTGGTTACCGGGAGTAGAGCGGAGTTATCTACACGCGCCCGCCGCAAACACCGCTCCCCACCGCCGGGAGTCACCAGCGGGGCCTGAAGCCCGACCACTTCCCCTCCCCGACCCGCTGAGCGCAGCCTGACCGCCCCATTCAACTTCCGCGCACCCCGAACCGACCGCGACGGACCCGCCCGCCCGTCACCACTAGCCAAGACCCCACCCGCTAACCGTCAGGCGCACGTCAAACCCTGGCCGCTGCCCGGGGCTTCGCGGGACCCCGGCCCCCGGACCGCCCTCCGAGAGGTCTTTCGCTCCTGGAGGTGGTGGGTCAAGGGTGGAGCGAAGCGGAATCGGCGAAGCCGACGCGACGCAGGAGCGCCCTTGACGCACCGCCGGAAGGAGCGACTCTCGGAAAGAGGGCGGTCCCACCCGCACTCGCTCGACACGGCCACCCGCCGCACCACGGAGACCTCCCGCACAACCATTCGCCCCCTTCGAAGGTCGAAGACGCGAACTACCGAACAAAATCGGAAGAATTCCTGGGGGGATTCGTGGCACATGTGCGTGCGGCTCTGGCGATCGCGACGGTTCTGGCCGTCGGCGTGACCTCTGCGGTACTGGGAGGCACGGCGACCGCTGCCGTGCCGCCGACCGCCGGGGAGGCGAGTACGAGCACGACCGGAACCGTCGTCCAGGAGGGCGGCCCGCTGGTCGTGCCCTCGGGCGAGGAGGTGGTGACCACCCGGGTCACCGTCACTCTCCCGGCGGACGCGAGCGGCCCCGTGAAGGCGCGGCTTCTCCTGCCGATCACCTATGAGTTCGCGGGTGACGCGTGGGACTTCCAGGACGAGATCAAGGCGACCTGCTCGGTCAACGGCGGTGCCTACCAGCCCTGCCCCTGGCTGCAGCCGCTCGAAGGGGTCAACCAGGGCCCGTACGTGGCCACGATGCCCGTCACCGAGGCCGCGACCACCCTCACCTACGACATCCGTATCGAGTCCGGCATCGGCGCCCGCCGGCACGGCGACGTCAACGGCACCCTCGAAGTGGGCGCGGGCGGGGCCCCCGACCTCGCGAGCGGGCCCGTCGTCTTCCAGTTCGCCCGGAACACTCCGGCGGCCAACCTGCGGACGACCGTCCTCGCCCGTGACAAGGCGGGCGTCCTCTGGCAGTACGAGAGCACCGGCCTCCACGAGAAGCCGCTCAAGGCACGCGAGCGCATCGGCGGCGGCTGGAACATATACACGTCGATCACTCCCCTCGGAGAGCGGACGGCGGCGGGCGAGGGCAGCATCGTCGCCCGGGACAAGTACGGGGTCCTCTGGCACTACCAGGGCTCGGGAAACCCGGACGCCCCCTTCAAGCCGCGCGTGCGGGTCGGTGGCGGCTGGAACACGTACACCGCGATCACGACCCGGGGTGGGGGCCTCATGGCCCGGGACCGGGAGGGGCTCGTCTGGTACTACCCGCAGGCGTGGGACGCCACCCCGTCCGTCCCCCTCCAGTCGCCCCAGCTCGTCACCGACGGCTGGAACGTGTACAGCGCCATCGTGGGCCAGGGGCAAAGCCCCGGATACGGCGTCGTGGCCCGCGACACGGCCGGAGTGCTCTGGTCGCACGAGCCCTCCTGGCATGGCTCGGGCATCCCGCCGAGGGTGCGCCTGGGCGGTGGCTGGAACGCCTACGACCGCATCGCCTACGCCCGGAACCTCGCCGGCTCCCGCTACGGCGACTACCTCGCCCGCGACAAGGAAGGTTATCTCTGGTTCTACGAAGGCCTCACCCGCAGCGGCAACCTCGTCCCGTCGCCGACCCGCAGGCAGATCGGCTGGGGCTGGGACATCTACGACGCCATCCTCTGACCCGGCCGACCGGCCACGACCGACCACAATCGACCGCATCCTGAGGACGAAGAAGACTGATGACACGCATACGTATGGCCGTGGTGATCGCTACGGCTCTGGCCGTCGGAGTGGCCCCGGCCTCCCTGGGAGGGGCGACGGCCCTCGCCGCGCCGACCCACGTCACCGGGGCGGCGGGGGCCTCGGCCGGGACGGTCGTGCAGGAGGGCGGCCCGCTGGTGGTGCCCTCGGGGGAGGAAGGCCCGGTGACCACCCGGGTCAAGGTCGCCCAGTACGGGGCCACGTCGGAACGGCTGCAAGCACGTCTGCTCCTGCCGTCCATCGATTACGCCGCCGGTGACGAGGACCACTCCTTCGACACGACCATCACCGCGTCCTGCGCCGTCAACGGCGGTGCCTTCCAGCCCTGCCCGTGGGGCAGCGGGGACTGGGGGTCGGTGGCCGCGCTGCCGACGACGGCGACGGTCAACGACCTCACCTACGAGATCCGTCTCGACGCCAGTTCCTCCGCGCAGAAGTACGGCACCGTCACGGCCACCCTCGAAGTGCTCTCCGAGGAGGGAGTGGTCCACGCGCGCGGGCCCGTGTCCTTCACGTTCGCGCAGGGCACGCCGGAGGCGTATCTGCGCACGACGGTCCTCGCCCGCGACAAGGCCGGCGTGCTGTGGCAGTACCCGAGCTCGGGCCACGCCGACAAGCCGCTCCGGGGACGCAAGCGCATCGGCGGCGGCTGGAACGTCTACACCTCGCTCACGACCCTGACCTACCGGACGGCGGCGGGCGAGGGCGACCTCGTCGCCCGCGACAAGGATGGCGTGCTCTGGTACTACGAGGGCTCAGGAAACCCCGACGCCCCGTTCAAGCCGCGCGTGCGGGTCGGCGGCGGCTGGAACACGTACACCGCGATCACCGGGCGCAACCGGGGTGTCGTGGCCCGGGACAAGACCGGCGTGCTCTGGGAGTACGCGCCGACCCACCGGGGCGACTCCGTGATCTTCTACCCGCGCCGAATGGTGGGCGGCGGCTGGAACACGTACACCGCCATCACGGGCCAGGGGGCCGGCTACAACGCCCTGGCGCGTGACACGAGCGGCGTGCTCTGGGCGTATGGGTACCCGTACGCGCCCAGCGGGGCACCGTACGGGCCGCGTGTGAAGGTGGGCGGCGGCTGGAACGCCTACAACGCCCTTGCCTGGACGCAGAAGCTCGGCGGCGAAAGCCACGACGAGCTTCTCGCCCGGGACGGGAACGGCTACCTCTGGCTCTACAAGACCGTCTACCGCGACGAAGTCTCGATCCCGACCACCCGCAAGCAGATCGGCTATGGCTGGGGGATCTACGACGCCATCCTCTGACCGGTCGGTCCTAACCCAGCGCCGCAAGGATGTGCGGCGCCGCCTCCGCCAGGGTCGGGAAGTGGCGGTGCGCGTCCGGGTGTGCGGCCGGGGTGTTGACCGTCCAGACGGTCATCCCGGCCGCCAGACCCGAACGGACCCCCGACGGCGCGTCCTCGATCACGAGACACTCCGCCGGGTCCGCTCGAACCGGCCCCGGACCCGGTGCTCGTAGTTCGACGTGACCAGCGCCCACCGGTCGGCGGGCAGGGCGGTCAGCAGCTCGACGGCGCCCTCGAAGGCCGCGTACGTACCCGTACGGACGTCCTCGTCCTCCAGCGCGTGCAGGAGGGCGAGGCACTCGTCCGGGTCCGCGCCCGGCACGACGGCCGCGAACGTCTCGACGGGCCGCGTCCGCAGCGCGACGGCGTACACCTCGTCCCCGTCGAGCCCGTACCGCGCGGCCCACTCGCGCCAGACGCGCCGCTGGTTGGCCACGGCGTCCATGAGGGTGCCGTCGACGTCGAAGAGAACGAAGTCCTTGCTGGTCACGCGCCCGCTGCTACGTCCACGAACGCGGCCCATGCCGTCGGGGCGACGGCGAGCTGCGGGCCGTCGGGGTTCTTGGAGTCGCGGATGTGGACGGCGGTGGGGTGGGCGGCCACCTCGACGCAGTTGCCGCCTTCACCGCCGCTGTAGCTGGACTTGCGCCAGTCATAGGCGACTTCGATGCAGTTGCCGCCCTCGGAGCTGCTGTAGCTGCTCTTGAACCAGGCCAGATCCATGGTGCTCATAGTTCTCCCAGCAGTTTCTCGATCCAGTCCAGGGACTCGCGCTTGGTGAGTGCCTGCGCCCGGATGATCCCATAGCGCTCAGCGTGTTGGCGGACGTCTTCCGGGTCGGTGATCAGCCGGGGGTGACCATAAATCTCGGTGTACGCGACCTCGCGCCGCCCCTTCGGGGTCAGCAGAGTGAAGGCACCGTCCAGGTAAGGGTGCTCGTGCCTGTCGAGAGGCATGATCTGGAGGTCGACGGTCCGTCGCCGGGCCACCTCCAGGATGCACCGCAGCTGCTCGCGGTGGACCTCCGGCCCACCGAACGGGCGGAGGAGGACGGCCGCCTCCAGGACGAAGCTGATCGTCGGTGCGGGCCACTTGTCGAACAACACCTGCCGGGAGATCCGGTCGGCCACTCGCTTCTCGACGGTCGCCTCGTCCAGCATGGGGCGGCGGTGCTCGAAGAGGGTGCGCGCGTACGCCGGGGTCTGCAGGATGCCTGGTACCGCCTGCACCTCGTAGTAGTGCAGCGCTACGGCCTCCGCCTCCGCCTTCGCGAAGTCCTGGAACCAATCCGGATGCCGCACCCGCGCCTTCGCCAGCGCCTCCCTCACGTCGTCCACCGCCGCGATCAGCACACCCCCCGCCCCCACCACCGGGTCCGCCCGGATCAGGAAGTCCGGTTGGGGAGTGCGTACTCCCCGCTCGACCGAGGAGACGAGGTCCTCGCTGCAATGGGTGGCGTCCGCCAGTTCCGCCTGGCTCAGGCCCGCGTTCTTGCGCAGCACCTTGATGATCTTCCCGAGCGCACGGAACAGGTGCGCCGTACCGTCCACCTCGGAGGGCCGTTCCGGCCGCTCCTCCTGGTTCCCCGACATCCGTACCGCCCTCTTGGCGTACCCGTACCGTCACTCAGCGTCGTGGCGTCGCTGCTGGTCAGCGTACGGCCGGGGCGCGACGCTCAGGGCATGAAGTCCGAAACTGTCACTCCGACCGGTGAGTTCACGCTCCGGCTCTCGGCCACGCGCCGGGGCGCGCGCCTGGCTCGGCTACTGGCTGTGCATCAGCTGCATGAGTGGGGCGTGACCGGTGCCGCCGCCGAGGCGGCCGAGTTGGTCGTCGCCGAGCTCGCCAACAACGCGGCCCTGCACGGGCGGGTGCCCGGGCGGGACTTCGAGGCGCGGATGGGGCGGGGTGACGACCACGTACGGATCGAGTTGTCCGACGCTCGCGGGGAGCGGAGGCCCTCACCGGCCCGGGAGCCGGACGAGGGCGGCTGCGGGCTGCTGCTCGTGGCCGCCCTCGCGACGGCGTGGGGCGTGAGGGACCGGTGCGTCGGCAAGACGGTCTGGGCGACCGTCCCGCTGACGCGCCCCCTACCCGTCAGAGCACGGTGACGAAGCCGCTGCCGTTCTGGATCAGCTGGGACGGCCCGAACGGGGCCCTCCAGTCGCCGGTGCCCTTGTAGCGGTAGGCGTAGCCGCCGACGGTGGTGGTGGCGAGGAGGTCGGGGCGGCCGTCCCGGTCGATGTCGCCGATGCCGACGATGTCGGCGTACGAGTTCCAGCCTCCGCCGACCTTGGTGCGGGGCGCGAAGGCGCCGTCGCCCTTGCCGAGGTAGATCCAGAGGACGCCGTCCTTGTCGCGGGCGACGAGGTCGCCGGCGGTCCCTCCGCCGATGTTCCCGGTGGCGGTGAGGCTGTTGTAGATGCCCCAGCCGCCGCCGATGCGCTGGCGCGGGGCGAAGGGTTTCGTGGCGTCGCCGGTGGACTTGTAGAACCACAGGTCGCCGGCCGTGTCGGCGGCGACGAGGTCCGTGCGGCCGTCGCCGTCCATGTCGCTGCCGCCGGTGATCTGCCGGTAGACCTGCCAGCCGCCGCCGACCCGGACACGGGGCGACAGCGCGTGGCCGGATCCCTGGTGGAGCCAGAGGACGCCGCTCATGTCGCGGGCGACGATGTCGGAGTGGGCGGTTCCGGCGACGTCTCCGGGGCTGACGAGACGGTCGTAGATCTCCCAGCCGGTGCCGATGGCCGTCTTCTCGGGGAGGCGTACGGTCTCGCCGAAGAACTGGCCGCCGTCCAGGCGGGACAGGCGGCCCGACATGTCCCGGACCAGGGGGTCGGGCGTTCCGTTGTCGTTGAAGTCGTGCTGGACGGCCTTCCGGTCGACGCGGAAGGTGCCGGTCCTGGTGAGGGAGGGGCCTATGCCGTTGGCCGGCTCCGCCGTCATGCGCCAGGTGTACGCGCCGTTGTGGGCGGCGATGCCGTCGGCGAACAGGCCGTTCCAGCTCGCGGTGTAGGAAGCGCGGGTGTGGTAGCCCGAGGACGCCCAGGCCTTGCCGGTCGCGGTGTGCGTGATGTCCACCCGCACGTGCGCGTTGGTCCGGCTGAGGGTCCAGGTCAGCGGAGCGGGGGCGGACGCGAGGTCGAGGTCGACGACGCCGGGGACGTTCTGGCTCAGCACTTCGAGAGACGTCGGCTTGCCCGTGCTCGCCACGAGTTCGGTGACCGGCCTGCCGTCCTGCCCGAGGGCGATCCGGTACACGCCCTCGCCCTGGGCCACGGTTCCGCCACGCACGAGCAGTGTGCCGTCGGGGCCCGGGGCTGAGCTCGTGGAGTGGTCCAGGAGCTTGACCGTCTCGCCGGTCGTCAGGGACTGGGCGGTCAGGGCGTGCAGGGGCTTCTGCTGGTAGGCGTCGTAGCCGCCCGCCTGCCCGTACAGCAGCCAGTCGCCGGCCAGTTCGACGGAGAGCGTGTCCGCCTTGCCCAGCGGGACACGCTTGGTCTCGCGGGTGTCCCGCCGGACCACGACCACGTCCGCCGTGTCGAAGGCGGGCCGCTCGATCCAGGCGATGTGGGTCGGGGACAGAGCGACGTCGCCGTCGTGGTTTCCGCCCTCCTTCGCCTCGTGGTCCTCGACGACCTGGCGCTTCTCGACGTCGATCACGGCGATGCGCGTGCCGGGGGTCGAGCCGGGAGCGTCGTCGTAGCGGACGATGACGCTGCCGGAATAGTCCAGGAAGACGCGCCGGATCACGGCGTTCTCGGGCAGTCCGGTCACCTTGTCGTCGACGAGCGTGCCGCCGACGATGCTGACGATGTGGGCCTCCTTGCCTCCGGCCGCGGTGGTCTTCGTGGTGAAGAGGGTGGACGGCCCGAGGCCCCGCCCCGAGCCGTAGCCGTCCCCGAGGAGACCGAGGTCGATCGCCACGGGCTTCGCGTCCGTCGCCATGTCGTGGAGGGTGTGGACCGACCCGTCGATCTGCGTGACGACGTCGCTCCCGCCCATCGGCGCGGCGGTCCCGGCCGGCAGTGCGGTGGTGGTGCCGTCCGCGTACCGCGTCCACTCGTACACGGCCTTGCCGTCGACCGTGTGGCGGCTGAGGAAGCCCGTCCTGCCCGCACCGGCGACGGTCGCGCCGTCCCGGAACGGGATGACGTCCTGCTGGGTCGCGGTGGCCTGCGCGGCGGCCGATATCGCCCCCGGTGTCGCCACGGCCGGGCCGGCCATGAGGGGTCCGGCCGTGACGGCGAGCGCGACGGTGATCGCTGCGGCGAGCCGCCGTCGGGGCGTACGTGCGTGGGTCAAGATCATGCTCTTTCTCGGGAGTTCGAGGAGGGGGGAAGGAACAGGACAGGATCAGGACGGGATCAGAACAGGGTCTTGTACGAGCCGGTCAGCGGCGGGGCGGCGTAGAGCCAGGTCCGGGCCCGGAAAGGCACCTTCCAGTCGCCCGTGCCCGAGTACAGGGCGAGTTCGTCGCTCCTGCCGTCCGGGCCGTGCGCGAGGAGGTCCGCGCGGCCGTCGCGGTCGGCGTCGCCGATGGCGATGATCTCGTCGTAGGTGTTCCAGCCGCCGCCGATCCTGGTGCGCGCGGCGAAGGTGCCGTCGCCGTTGCCGAGGTAGAGCCAGAGGTCGCCCGCGGTGTCGCGGGCGACGAGGTCGCCGGCCGCGGCGCCGCCGATGTCGCCGGTGGCGACGATCTTGTTGTAGATGCCCCAGCCGTAACCGATCTTGACGCGCGGCGCGAAGGGCGCGGTGGCGGAGCCGGTCCCCTTGTAGAGCCACAGGTCACCGGCCGTGTCGGTGGCGACGAGGTCGGGGCGGGCGTCGCCGTCGAGGTCGCCGCCGGCGGTGATCTTGTTGTAGATCTGCCAGCCGCCGCCGATCTTCGTCCGCTCGGAGAAGGCCGTCTTGCCGGTGCCCGTGTGCAGCCAGAGCGCACCGGTCTTGTCGCGGGCGACGAGGTCGGCGAACCGGGCGCCGGCGACGTTCCCGGGCGTGACGATCTGGTCGTACGCGTCCCAGCCCGCCCCGATGTTCGTCTCCTTCAGCTCGGTCTGGGCGCCGTGGTAGAGGGCCTGGCGGCCGTCGTAGACGAACAGGGTGCCGCCCTCACGGACGATCAGGTCGGGGGAGCCGGTGTCCGAGAAGCCGTGCGGGGCCTGCCCGCTGTCGACCGTGAGCGTGCCGGTCTTCTCCACCGGGGCGCCGATGCCGTTGTTGGGCGTCGCCGTCATCTTCCAGGTGTACGCGCCGTTGGCGGCGGTGGTGAAGTCGTCGAACAGGCCCGTCCAGTACGCGAGGCCTCGCCCGGCGTTGTCCAGGGAGGAGGTGCTGGTCCATCGCTTGCCGGTCGCGGTGTGGGTCAGTTCGACGTTCACCTTGGCGTTGGTGTACGCGGCGAACTGCCACGTGAGGTAGCCGTCGCCGCTGCTCGTACGGAAGTCGAAGGTGTCGGGGATCGTCTGGCCCGTCAGCTGGAGCACGATCGGCAGGCCGTTGCTCGCCACGAGGGTGGCGGCCGGAGTGCCGTCGGCGCCGGGGGTGATCCGGTAGAGGCCTTGGCCGTGCTCGATCGTGCCGCCCTGGACGAGGATGCTGCCGTCGGCTTCGGGGCGGAGGATGCCGTCCACGGTGTCGAGGAGCTTGACCGTCCGGCCGTCGGTCAGCGAGCGGGCCGTCAGCGCGTGCAGGGGGTTGGGGGAGGCCGCCGTGGTTCCGCCGGTCACGGCGTACGTGACCCAGTCGCCCGTCAGCTCGACCTCGAGCGGCGATCCCGAACCGACGGGGATGCGCGTGACCTCGGTGGAGTCCCGCCGGGACAGCGCCAGACCCGCGGGGCCGTTGCCGCTCGCCTCGCCCCAGGCCACGTGCGTGGCGGACACGCTGACGTCGGCCCAGACCGAGGCCTGGGGCAGGCTGCGGTCCTCGGCGATCGTGGCGTCCGCGATGTCCACCCTGGCCAGGCGGGTGGAGGCCACCCCGTTCACCGTGCCGTAGTAGACGAGCCTGAGGGTGCCGGCCGAGTCGAGGACGTACTGGCGGATCGCCGCGTCCGCGGGCAGACCCTGCACCTTGCGGGTCGCGATCACGCCGTTCAGCTCGCCGACGAGGTGGATGTCGGCGGTGCCACCGGCCTGCGGGACCTGCATGACGAGGGTGGAGCCCGCCAGGCGGACCAGCTTGGCGGTGGTGCCCAGGGCACTGGTGTCGATCACCACGGGCTCGGCGCCCGTGGCCATGTCGTACAGCTTGTGGACGGCCCCCTCGGACTTCACGATCATGTCCGATCCGACGCTGCCCGCGTATGTGCCTGCGGGCAGGATGGTCGTGACGCCGTCCGCGTACCGCGTCCAGCGGTGGATGTACTGGCTGCCGTCGTGCCGGCGGGTCAGGAAGCCGGACGGGCCGTTGCCGACGACCAAGGAGCCGGGCAGCAGCGTGAGCGCGGCCTGCTGCGTCTGCGTCTGCTCCGCGGCCGTGACGGTCCCGGTCGCCGCCACGGCCGGGACGGCCGTCAGGGTCCCCACCGTGACGGCCAGGGCGGCGGTGACGGCGAGGGCGAGTCGTCGGCGGGGCGTACGTGCGTGGGCCAAGGCAGGGCTCTCTCTCAAGAGGTGCGGGCGTGGCGAGAGATCGCCACGCCCGCATGGACTCACGAGGAGTTCGAAAGGTTGTACGCCGACGTGAAGTAGATCAGCGGCTCAACCTTCGCTTCACGAGACGGAGTTGAACTTCGTCCCCTCGCCCGCGTACAGGTCGGTCGTGACCCGGGTGAACGGCGCGGTCGTGTTCCCCGTACCGAGGTACGCCCACGTGAGGATGTCCGAGTTCTCCGTGGAGAAGACCTCGGAGCGCGTCAGATCCGTCGCGGGCAGCGTCGTCGTCGTGCCGTCCGCGTACGTCGTCCAGCGCAGTTTGTACCGCTCGGGCCCGATGTGGTTCCGCGTCAGGAAGCCGGTCCGGCCGGCCCCGAGGAGGGTGCCGCCCGGGTCAGCGATCGGGGTCGCCGCCTCGGCCTCGGCCGCCGCGAACGCCCCGGGCGCGGTGGGGGCCGCCGTCGCCGGGACGGCGAGGAGCCCCGCGCCGAGGGTGACCGCGAGGACGGTCGTGACGGCGGTGCCGAGACGGTGCCGGGTGATATGTGCTGAGCTCAAGAGATCCCCCCGTGATCTGCGGCGCGGGAGGTTGTACGGAAAAAGGGCCGAACTCCCGTACAGGCGTGCGGTGTCAGTAGGTGCCGTTGTACGAGACTCCGTCGCCGAGCAGGGCACCGCTGGCCACCCGGGCCCCGAAGGGCGCCTTGTAGTCGCCCGTACCGGGGTAGAAGTACGCGGCGCCGCCCGGCCCGTACACGTACAGGTCGGGGCGGCCGTCCTTGTTGCCGTCGCCGATGCCGACGGAGTCGGTGTACGCGCCCCAGCCGCCACCGATCTTCGTACGCGGCGCGAAGGTGCCGTCCCCCTTGCCGAGGTACGTCCAGAGGACGCCGTACTTGTCGCGGGCGACGAGGTCTCCGGTCGGGTTGCCGCCGATGTCGCCGACGGCGGTGATCTGGTTGTAGATCCCCCAGCCGTATCCGATCTTCTTCCGGGCGGCGAAGGGAGCGGTGGCGCTGCCGGTCCCCTTGTAGAGCCACAGGTCACCGGCCGTGTCGGTGGCGACGAGGTCGGGGCGGCCGTCGCCGGTGAGGTCGCTGCCGCCGGTGAACCGGGTGTACGTGTTCCAGCCGCCGCCGATCCGCGTACGGGGCGCCAGCGTCACGTCGAGGGAGACGTCGGCCCCGGTGTACAGCCAGAGCACGCCGTCCCGGTCGCGGGCGACGAAGTCGGCGGAGCCACGGCTGACGATGTCGCCGACGGCCTCGATCCGGTCGTAGGCCTGCCAGCCACCGCCGACCCGGACGCGCCCGCCGTTCGCGACGAGGCTCTTCCGTCCGGCGTCGTACGCGGTGTCGGTCCGCCACAGCACGCCCTGGCCGTCCCGGGCCAGCAGGTCCGGGGTGCCGTTGTCCTTGATGTCGTGCGGGGCGGACGTCTTGACGGCCGTGAAGCCGCCGGAGGCCTCGACGGCCGGGCCGACGCCGTTCTGCGGGGTGGCCTTGAACGTCCAGTCGTACGCGCCGATGTGGGCGTCCTTGCCCATCTCGGATTCGGCGGCGATCTCCGCCCATGAGATGCAGACGGTGTTGTCCCCGCAGAGGTAAGGGCTGCCGGCGGACTCCGTGTAGAGGGACATCTCCTTCGAGAAGGTCTTGCCCGTCCGGCGGTGGGTGACGGTGAGATCGATGTTCGCGTTGATCCGGGACAGCTTCCACTGGAGGAAGGAGCCGGGAGCGTCCAGGTCGAGTGTCCGGGGGGACAGCGAGCCGAGATACACGAGCTGTGTCGGTTCACCGGTGGAGGCGACCATTTCGGCGACCGGCCTGCCGTCCGCCCCGAGCGAGATCCGGTACACGCCCACGCCCTTCTCGACGGTGCCGCCGCGCGCGAGCAGCGTGCCGCCGGGGCCGGGCAGGACCTCGGAGACGTAGTCGAGGAGCTTGACCGACTCGCCGGAGGTCAGCGACTTCGCCCTGAACGCGACGTCCGCGCTCGAACCGCCCCTGCCGTCTCCTCCGAGGGCTGTCGGGACGCCGTACATCGCCCACGAACCCAGCAGGCCAGCGGCGAGGGCCTCCCCGTAGCCGAGGTTGATCCGCGACTCGACGCCGGTGGCACGGTTCAGGGTGACGATCTCCTGATCGTGGTAGTCGATCCAGTCCGACCAGGCCAGATGGGTGGCGGAGAAGGCGCTGAACCGGTTGTTGACGTACGAGGCGCTCGGAGCGGTCTCGTGGGTCGAGACCACCGAGGCGGTAACGAGATCCACCATGGCGTAGTGGCTCCGCAGCGCACCGGTGGCGTTGTCCGCGTAGTAGTCGACGAGGACGGAGCCGTCACGCGCGGGCGTGGAGCCGATGTGCCTGGCTCCGACGGGGATGCCGGTGATCTTCGTCTGCGTGACGGCGCTGCCGGTGCGGCTGACGAGGAGCAGCTCCTCCGACGAGCGGTCCGCCTTCACCACCTTGGCGAGGACCGCGTTCCGGGACACGGCCCGCACGAAGGTGGCGTTCAGCGCGCCGAGGTCGATCGCGACGGGCGCGCCGCCGGTGGCCATGTCGTAGAGCTTCACGACCTTGACGCTGTAGGGGCTCGACGCGTCTCCGGACGCGACCACGTCCGACCCGGTGGGGTAGATGTGCCCCATGCCGTCGACCGCGGTCGTCGAGCCGTCCGCGTACCGTGTCCAGAGGGCCCCGATGCCGCCGTTCAGTCCCTTGGTGCTCAGGAAACCGGTGTCCCCGGCCGCCAGGAGGGCCGCGTCCACCGGGAACGCGAAGGGCGCTTCCGCCTCGGCCCCCGCCTCCGCCGTGACGGCGGAGGGCACGGACGCGGGCGCGGCGGTGGCCGTCGCGGGGACGGCCAGGGTGCCCGCGCCGAGAGTGACGGCGAGGACGGTGGTGATCGCGGCGGAGACACGGCGACGGGCCGGGCGACGTACGGAGTGCAAGGTTCCCCCCACGGGAATCGAAACGGCACTCGATGGTGCGAGCGCCGTTCCGTTCGACTCCCGATCAGGCCGGAGGGTTGTACGCCATGCCGTTCGGCGTCACCGCCGTTCCACCACGCCCCGTACGTACGCGGCCTGCCCCGCGTGCTGCAGGTCGTCGGCGATCACCGACACCAGGCGGACGCCGAGGGTGACCGGCGGGTCCCAGGTGGTGTCGACGACCCGGTCCAGGTCCGCGTTCGTGACCATGCCGACCAGCTCCTCCGTACGGGCGTGCACGGCGTCGTGGTAGCCGAGCAGCAGCTCGGCCGGGGCGCGGACCTTCCCGGACTGGGCGCGCGACTGGCCGTAGCCGGTCGCCGCCGGGGGGAACGGGAGCCCGAAGCGGTCCCGCCAGCCGTCCGTGTCCCACAGCTGGTCCCTGCCGAAGGCGCCCGCGAGGTGATCGTCCTGGATGCGGGTGAGGTGCCAGACGAGCCAGGCGATCGAGTTGGCGTCGGGATCGATCCGTACGGCGAGGTCGTCCTCCGTGAGGCCGTCCACGGCCTCGTGGACGGCCTCACGGACCCGGGCGAACGAGTCGACGAGCAGACCGGCGCTGTTCATGGGGGCTCCTTCCGACAGCGGCCCTCCGGGGTCACGGCCGCTTCTTCCGCTTCTTCCGCCAGGTCTCCACCATCGCCTCCACGTCGAAGGGGCGCAGGTTCAGCGGCGGCCCGGCCGGCGGACGGAGGAGGGCCTCGGCGATCTTGCTGTTGATCTCGCCGAGCAGGCGCCGGACCTGGCTCTCCGAGACTGCCGCGGGCACCGCCGCCTCCGCGTCCTCGGCCTCCTTGCGCAGGGCCAGCGAGGGCGGCAGCACGGACGCGCCCTCGCGGTGCATCTTGCCCTTGATCCACCACAGCTCGTCGTAGGGGGCCGAGTCGTCGGGCAGCGGCTTGCCGAAGCCCGGCAGGCCGCTGAACTCACCCCGTTCGGCGGCCTCGCGGATCTGCTTGTCCACGAACGACTCGAAGCTGACTCCGGGCGGCTTCCGTTCGGTCATGTGTCCAGACTACGTAAACGGCTCCGCCCGGGTGTGGTCCTCGCGGTCTTCTGCGGCACGCGATCTTCCGGCACGCTGTGGTCCGTTCAACGCGCGTCGACCCATGTCCCGTCTCGGTACCCGGAGGACACATGCGTGCCCGGATCACCCCGTTCGGCACCCTGCTCGCGCTCGTCGCGGGCCTGCTCACCGCGCTCGTCACCAGCACCCCCGCCCAGGCGGCGCCGCTCTTCAAGGCGCCCTACCCGTGCGGTCAGACCTGGACCTACAGCCACCACTCGGCGGAGGTCCGCCAGGCCCTCGACTTCGTCCGCTCCGACGGCGGTACGACCCCGGGCGCCCCGGTCCTCGCCTCGGCGTCCGGCACCGCCTACCGCTACTCCCAGCCGTCCGGCGCGGGCAACTACATCGTGATCGAGCACGGCGGCGGCTGGAAGACGTACTACTTCCACCTCAACGCCTACTCGGTGGCCCACGGGGCCGCGGTCTCCCAGGGCCAGCAGATCGGCACCACGGGCAGCACCGGCAACAGCTCCGGCGCCCACATCCACTACGAGCAGCTCTACAACGGAGTCGGGCAGCCGATCGTCATCAACGGAGCCTCCCTCGCGCCCTACCCGGGCTCCTACGGCTCCAAGTCCCTGACCAGTGACAACGGCTGCTCGGGCGGGGGCGGCGGAAAGTACTGGGTCGACACCTTCGCCAACGCCACCGGCTACGCGCAGGCGAACACCACCTCCCCGCAGGGCGTCCTGAACGCCGGCACCAACTACGTCTACTGCAAGGTGTGGGGCCAGGAGATCCGCGACGCCTCCGGCAACTACAACCACTGGTGGCTGAAGACGGACCTCGACACGGTCTACGCGGGGAAGAACGGGTACGGGGCGTACGTCTCGGCGTACTACCTGTCCCGCTGGGGCAACGACGAGGCCCGCGACAACAACGGGACCGTCATCCCGAACTGCTGAGAGGTCCCGGCAACGCCCGCCAGGGCCGGGAAGTGCCCGCAAAAGGGCAGGAGCCCCGCTCGTGCCCGAAGGCACGGAGCGGGGCTCCTTGGGTACTGCTCTAGTCGTGCTTGTTCGCCGACCCAGGCACCTTAGGCCGGGGAGACGTTCTCCGCCTGCGGGCCCTTCGGGCCCTGCGTGACGTCGAAGGTCACGAGCTGGTTCTCCTCGAGCGAACGGAAGCCGTTCGCGTTGATCGCGGAGTAGTGGACGAAGACATCCGGGCCGCCGCCGTCCTGGGCGATGAAGCCGAAGCCCTTTTCAGCGTTGAACCACTTGACGGTTCCGGTAGCCATAAGCCCTCCTTGGGCCAAAGGGTTGCCCTGCTCCAGAACCTGCAAAGAAGTCTGAAAACTACAAAAGCCTGCGGGTCACATGCTCCGCAGGCTCTGTACTGCAAGGGAAACCAAACTGCAACTTGCGTTGAGCGTAGCACGCAGGACGCGCGTGGCGGTAGAGGGAAGGATCACGTCACTCTCATGTTTGATCTCGCTCCACTCGCTGACGCGCGTGCCCCGCCGATGCCCACGGACCGAGACGGGTCTAGCCTCACTATGTGGACAATGCAACCGACGAGCAGCAGCGCAGCCGGCCCCGCGTCGGGCACATCCAGTTCCTGAACTGCCTCCCCCTGTACTGGGGCCTGGCCAGGACCGGCACGCTCCTCGACCTGGAGCTGACCAAGGACACCCCCGAGAAGCTCAGCGAGCGGCTCGTCCGGGGCGATCTCGACATCGGTCCCATCACCCTCGTCGAGTACCTCCGCAACGCCTCGGACCTGGTGGCCCTGCCGGACATCGCCGTCGGCTGCGACGGCCCCGTCATGTCCTGCGTGATCGTCTCCCAGCGCCCCCTGGAGCAGCTGGACGGCGCCCGCGTCGCGCTCGGCTCCACCTCCCGCACCTCCGTGCGGCTCGCCCAGCTGCTGCTCGCCGAGCGGTTCGGGGTGTCGCCCGACTACTACACCTGCCCCCCTGACCTGGGCGTGATGATGCAGGAGGCCGAGGCGGCCGTCCTCATCGGCGACGCCGCCCTGCGCGCCTCGCTGCACGACGCGCCCCGGCTCGGCCTCCAGGTCCACGACCTCGGCCTCATGTGGAAGGAGTGGACGGGCCTCCCGTTCGTCTTCGCCGTGTGGGCGGCGCGCAAGGACTACCTGGCGCGCGAGCCGGAGACCGTCCACGAGGTGCACCAGGCGTTCCTGGCCTCGCGCGACCTCTCCCTCGAAGAGGTCGCCAAGGTCGCCGAGCAGGCCGCCCGCTGGGAGACCTTCGACGCCGAACTCCTGGAGCGGTACTTCCGTACGCTCGACTTCCGATTCGGCCCCGAGCAGCTCGACGGAGTGCGCGAGTTCGCCCGCCGGACCGGCCCCACGACCGGCTTCCCGGCCGACGTCCGCGTCGAACTGCTCGCGCGGGCTTCCCTTTAGGCATCCATCCATAGGCATCCGTAGGGGAATTCGCCGGCGCGTTCCCGGGCGGTAAGCGTCCGGCAATTCCTTCGTATATCCGATATCCGAAATATCCGCGCCCGGGCCGTCCGCATTACCGCCGGAGGCCCGCACGGCACCCGACGGCACCCAGCGGAAGCCGCGAAGACCGCTGGCGTACGCTGGTTCGGTCCGTAAGAACCCCTCCGAAAGGGACACATCCGGTGACCGAGAAGGCCGAACTCCAGTCTGTTCTCGACCGCGCTGCCGCGGGTGGCCGGATCACCCCCGAGGAGGCGCTCGACCTCTACCGCTCGGCGCCGCTGCACGCCCTCGGCGCCGCCGCCGACGCCGTGCGCCGCCGCCGGTACGCGGGAACCGAGCACATCGCGACGTACATCATCGAGCGGAACATCAACTACACGAACGTCTGCGTGACGGCGTGCAAGTTCTGCGCCTTCTACGCGGCCCCGAAGGACACGAAGAAGGGCTGGACCCGCGACCTCGACGACATCCTGCGCCGCTGCGCGGAGACCGTGGAGCTCGGCGGCACCCAGATCATGTTCCAGGGCGGCCACCACCCGGACTACGGCGTCGAGTACTACGAGCACCACTTCGCCGCCATCAAGAAGGACTTCCCGCAGCTGGTCATCCACTCCCTCGGCGCCTCCGAGGTCGAGCACATGGCCCGCATCTCCGGGGTCCCGGTCGAGGAGGCGATCACCCGCATCCACGCCGCCGGCCTCGACTCCTTCGCCGGCGCCGGCGCGGAGCTGCTTCCGGAGCGCCCCCGCAAGGCCATCGCCCCCCTGAAGGAGTCGGGCGAGCGCTGGCTGGAGATCATGGAGATCGCCCACAAGCTGGGCGTCGAGTCCACCTCCACCATGCTGATGGGCACCGGCGAGACCAACGCCGAGCGGATCGAGCACCTGCGGATGATCCGTGACACGCAGGACCGGACGGGCGGCTTCCGGGCCTTCATCCCGTACACGTACCAGCCCGAGAACAACCACCTCAAGGGCCGCACGCACGCCACGCTCTTCGAGTACCTGCGCATGATCGCCATCGCGCGGCTCTTCCTCGACAACATCGCCCACATCCAGGGCTCGTGGCTGACCACCGGCAAGGAGGTCGGCCAGCTCTCCCTGCACTACGGCGCCGACGACCTCGGCTCGATCATGCTGGAGGAGAACGTCGTCTCCTCGGCCGGTGCCAAGCACCGCTCCAACCGCCTGGAGATCATCGACCTGATCCGCAAGGCCGGCCGCGTCCCCGCGCAGCGCGCCACCACGTACGAGCACCTCGTCGTGCACGACGACCCGGCGAACGACCCGGTCGACGAGCGCGTGGCCTCGCACATCTCCTCCATCGCGATCGAGGGCGGCACGGCGCACCCCGAGCTCAAGCTCCTCGACGCCAACTGACGCGCGCGTGCTCACGATCCACGTCGCCGAGGCGTCCCCCGAGACGGCCGTCCTGGTCGAAGGCGAGCTCATCGCCGCCGTCGGCTTGTACGAGGACCTGGCCGCCGTCCGGCCCGAGGCACGGGTGCGGAACTGGCCCGGCATCCTCACCCCCGGGCTGCTCAACCCGTTCGGTCCCGAGCTGCTCGAAGGCATGTACCACCCGGACCCCCGTGAGGCGGCAGGCTTCGGCACCGAGCCGATCCCGGGGGAGCGGGCGCAGCGCATCTTCCGGGCCGACCCGTCCCGGCGCGGCGCCTCCGCCCGCCGGGGCGTGCAGCGGCTGCTCGCCCACGGGACGGTCGCCGTCGCCGGCGAACTGCGCGACCGGGCCGTGCTGGACGCGGTACGCAGGGCCGGGCTCGCCGTGGGCCGCCGCCCGCAGCGGCTCCCCGGCGCCCCGTCGTTCTCCCCGTCGCCGCTGGTGCTCCTGCCCGCCCTGACGCCGGGCGCCCCGGCCCGCTTCGCCGTCTTCGACGTGCCCGACCGGGCGGCCCTCGTCAGCCAGGGCGCGTCGACGTGCGTCGCCACCGTCCTGGGCGGCCGGCTGGTGTTCCGGCGGCGGTAGCTCCCGGCCCGCTCAGCCGCCCTCGACCGCCGGGGGCGCCATCGTCTCGACCGGGTTCTCGTCCGCGTACCGCACCAGGTCGAGGAAGCGCGGGTCCTCGGCGACGGCGAGGAGCTGTCGCGGTGTCACCGGCGCGGACACCTTCTCGGGATCGGCGGAGAGCAGGACGCGGCTGTCGCCGTAGCGGAAGTCCAGGTAGGAGCCGGACGTCTCCGGGTGTCGCACACTCATCCGTCCTTGAGCGCCGCCGCGCCGAAAAGGTTGAAGCGGTACGAGAGGAGATTTCGGCGACTGCCACAATGGCGGGGTGATCCGAGCTTCCCTGGACAAGCAGCCGCACGAAGTCGCCTCGATGTTCGACGACGTGGCGGCGAACTACGACCTCACCAACGACGTGCTCTCCCTGGGCCAGGACCGGCGCTGGCGCAAGGAGGTCGCCAAGGCGGTCGACGCCCGTCCCGCGCAGAAGATCCTCGACCTCGCGGCGGGCACGGCCACCTCGTCGCAGCCCTTCGCGCGCGCGGGCGCGTACGTCGTGCCCTGTGACTTCTCGATCGGCATGCTCCAGGTCGGCAAGAAGCGCCACCCGTGGATGCCGTTCACGGCCGGCGACGGCACGAGGCTGCCCTTCCGCGACGACGTCTTCGACGCCGTCACCATCTCCTTCGGACTCCGCAACATCCAGGACACCGAGCAGGCGCTGCGCGAGCTGTACCGGGTGACGAAGCCCGGCGGCCGGGTCGTCATCTCCGAGTTCTCGCACCCGACCTGGGCGCCGTTCCGCACGGTGTACGAGGAGTACCTGATGCGGGCGCTGCCGCCGGTGGCGCGCGCGGTCTCCTCCAACCCCGACGCGTACGTGTACCTGGCGGAGTCCATCCAGTCCTGGCCGGACCAGCCGACCCTGGCGGGCATGCTCCAGAAGGCCGGCTGGTCGAAGGTGGCGTGGCGGAACCTGACCGGTGGGATCGTGGCTCTCCACCGGGGCTTCAAGGCCTGAAGGCAGCCGCCTGACGGCCGCTGCCTGACGACGGGCTACGTCACGGCTTCACGTACAGGCCGTAGCCGCCGACGCCCGTGTACACCGTGTCCGCCACTTCCCGGTGGACCAGCGTGCCGTCCTCGGGGTCCGTCGGCGGCGTGTGCACCTGGGTGCCCGTCTGCAGGGTCGTGGAGCCGCCGCCGTCGAGGTTGAGGGCGTCGACGATCCCCAGCTCGGGGGAGTCCAGGAGGGCGGCGAAGCTCTGCAGGTAGTCGCCGTCCTCGTTGTCCTGCCCGGTGAGGGTGATGAGCAGCGGCCGGCCGCGGACGTTGGTACCGAGCGCCGTGCGTGAGTCGGTGCAGATCAGGGTGGTGCCGTCGGTTCCGGTCTCCGTGCCGCTGCACGAGTCGGCCAGCTCGGCGGGGATGTCCCCGTGGCGGAGGAGCTGGTGGAAGGAGCTGACGACGTCCACCGAGGCGTCCAGCGGGATGTCCCGCTTCATGGTCACGTCGTGGAGCTTCTGGTCGATCGTCGCCGCGCCGCCGGGGACGAGATGGTCGCGGAGCCACTGGGCCCCGGTGCCGATGCCCTGGATCACGCGCCCGCCGGCCGGGACCAGGGTCCCGCCGCGGCCCTCGCGGGTCCGGGTGACGACGCCGTTCGCGTCCACGACGACCTCGAAGCCCTCCTCCATGGTGGCGGCGACGCCCGGGTCGGTTCCGGGGGCGGGGACGGGAGCGCCGTAGTCGTGGGTGAACACGACGATCTCGCTGGGGTCGGTGTAGACGGGGGGCTTCGCGGTCACCAGGACGTCGTCGGTGTCGCGCGCGCAGTGCGGGACGCGGCCGGGCGCCCGGTTGAAGTCGTCGATCCGTACGGTCTCGCCCGAGGGCGCGACGAGGTTCTGCTGCGTACTGAGCTTGGTGATGTACGGCAGGCCGTACTGGATGACCGCACCGGAGCTGCCCTTCCCGCCGCTCCAGCAGCCGGCGCTGTGCAGGACGCCGTCGGTGGCCGTGACGCTGGTGTGCACGATGGTGGACTCGGCGCCGGCGCCCGCCGGTTCCCGCTGGAACAGGCCGCCGTTGACGCCCGCCCACGGGTGGCGGGTGGTGACGGGCGTGACCTTGGCGAGCTGCTCGGTGAGCGTCTCGGCCAGGGAGTCGTTCGCGCCGATCGCGCTCTCCAGTGTGACCGCCCCGGCGGCGGGGTCGATCTCGACGATCTGGAGGGCGCGGGCCTTGGTGCGGTTGTCGGGGGCCGTCTCGATCCAGGTGGTGCGGGTGACGCCGGCGGCGACCGTGACGGGGGCCCCCGCGGTCCAGGCGGCGAGCGGGCTCGTGGCCGGTTCCGCGGCGCCGGAGGAGGAGGTGGTGAGGGCGAGCGCGGCGCCGAGTGCGGCGGCCGCGGCCACCCAGGTGCGGCTCTTCGTGGGGCGGTGCTGCCTGGTCACGCGCATTCCGCCGTTCCGTTGACGAGCTCGTGCGAGCGGAAGGTGCCGGAGAAGGGCGCCGGGACGGTGGTGCTGTCGCCGCGCAGGATGACGTACGCGCCGAACTCCCGCAGGCTCGCGGGATCGTCCCAGGTGCCGGTGAACGTCGGCTGCGGGTAGAAGCAGACGTGCTTCTTCGTCCGGTTCCAGGCGGACCGGGGCGCGGCCTCGGTGCCGTAGCTGTTGCCGAGGCTCTGGGTGGCGGGGTCGGTCGTCGGGACGTGGACGGTCATCGCGCCCCGGCCGTTCGGCTCCTTGAAGGTGCACACCCGGTCGTCGGGGCAGCGCTCGTAGCCGGTGAAGCAGAGGGCGCGGGACGGGACCAGCTTGTGGCCGCTGAGGGTGCCGGTGAAGCGGGGGTCCGTCGTGTACTGGTCGGCGTTGCCCGGCTTGACGGTCTCGAAGAGGCCGCCGTACCCGGCGCCGACGTAGGCGCAGGCCCACATCGCCGTGTTGTTCTTCGCCGACAGGGTCCTGCCGTCCCAGGTCGCGTCGTAGGCCTCGGCGTTCTGGAGTTCGGTGAAGTCCCGCCGCTCGCCGGTGCCGTCGGGCCCCGAGTAGAGGCAGAGCGTCGCGGCCGGGCAGTCGTCGAACGGGGCCGGGTCGGCGCTCGCGGGCAGGACGAGGAAGGCCGAGCAGACGAGGGTGAGGACGGCGGCGAGGGCGAGGCCCCAGCGTGGCCGGAAGGTTCCTGGTGTGTTCACGCCGGTGATCATGACATCGGGTTTCGAACAACAAATCGAATTCTGCCGAGAGGGAAAGGGCGTGCGGTACACCCTCCGGTCCGGCAGCGACCGCCCCCCATAGACTTCGACACGTCCTCATCGCCGAACCACCGGGAGAAACCGCCGTGAGCGAGCAGCCCCTCTCCGAGCACAGCGCAGACGTCATCGTCGTCGGAGCGGGCCCGGCCGGCTCCACCACCGCGTACTACCTCGCGAAGGCCGGACTCGACGTCCTGCTCCTGGAGAAGACCGCGTTCCCCCGCGAGAAGGTGTGCGGCGACGGCCTCACCCCCCGCGCCACCAAGCAGCTCGTCTCCATGGGCATCGACATCTCCGAAGAGGCCGGCTGGCTGCGCAACAAGGGCCTGCGGATCATCGGCGGCGGCGTCCGCCTGGAGCTGGACTGGCCGGAACTCGCCTCGTACCCGGACTACGGACTCGTCCGCAAGCGCGACGACTTCGACGAGCAGCTGGCCCGCCAGGCGCAGAAGGCCGGCGCCCGCCTGTACGAGCGCTGCAACGTCGGCGCCCCGGTCATCGACGACCGTACGGGCCGCATCACCGGCGTCCACGCCAAGCTCGGCGAGGAGAAGCGCGAGGTCACCTTCCACGCCCCGCTCGTCGTCGCCGCCGACGGCAACTCCACCCGGATCTCCCTCGCCATGGGCCTGCACCGGCGCGAGGACCGGCCGATGGGCGTCGCCGTCCGCACGTACTTCACCTCGCCCCGCCACGACGACGACTACCTGGAGTCCTGGCTGGAGCTGTGGGACCGGCGCGGCCCGCAGGACCGTCTGCTGCCCGGCTACGGCTGGGTCTTCGGCATGGGCGACGGCACGTCCAACGTCGGCCTCGGCATCCTCAACTCCTCGAAGGCCTTCCGCGAGCTGGACTGGCGCGAGGTCCTCAAGGCCTGGTGCGCCTCGATGCCGGAGGACTGGGGCTTCACCCCGAACAACATGACGATGCCGATCCGCGGCGCCGCCCTCCCGATGGCCTTCAACCGCCAGCCGCACTACACCAAGGGCCTGCTGCTCGTCGGCGACGCGGGCGGCCTGGTGAACCCGTTCAACGGCGAGGGCATCGCCTACGCCATGGAGTCCGGACAGATCGCGGCCGACGTCATCGTCCAGGCGAACGCCCGGACCACCCCGGCCCAGCGCGAACTGGCCCTGCAGAACTACCCGCAGGTCCTCAAGGACACCTACGGCGGCTACTACACGCTCGGCCGCGCCTTCGTGAAGCTCATCGGCAACCCGAAGGTCATGAAGATCGCGACCCAGCGCGGCCTGACCCACCCGCTCCTGATGAAGTTCACCCTGAAGATGCTGGCGAACCTCACGGACCCGACGGGCGGCGACGCGATGGACCGCATCATCAACGGCCTGTCGAAGGTCGCCCCGAAGGCCTGACCGCCGGGACCGCGCGTACGAGGAAGGGCCGTCTCTCCCCCGAGGAGTGACGGCCCTTCTTCGTGCCTACGCGGGTTCGTGCGGGATCAGAGGATCCGGACGGCGCCCGAGGGGGTGTCCCAGTCGAGGGAGCGCTCGACGACGCCCGTGGACGGGTTCTGCGCGCCGACGTAGTTGCCGCCGCCGACGTAGATGGCGACGTGGTACGAGCCGCTGCGGCTGCCCCAGTACAGGATGTCGCCCGGCTGGAGGTTGCTCAGGGAGACGGAGGTGCCCATGCTCGACTGCGAGTACGAGATGCGGGGCAGGTCGATGCCGGCCGCACGGTAGGCGGCCTGGACGAGACCCGAGCAGTCCCACGAGTTGGGGCCGGTGCCGCCGGAGACGTACGCGTCGCCGATCTGGGCACGGGCGAAGGCCACGATCGCGGCGGCGGAGCCGGAGGGGGCCTGCGTCTCGGTGCTGGAGCCGGCCGTGGAGCCGCTGTCGGAGGACGACGAGGAGCCGCTGTCGTTCGACGAGCTCGTGGACTGCGTGGTGAGCCGGGTGCGCTCACGGTCGCGGGAGGCGCGCTCCTCGGCCTCCTTGCGCTCCTGCTCGGCCTTGAGGCGGGCCTCCTCGGCGCGCTCGGCCGCGGCCTTGCGGTCCGCCTCGGCCTTGGCCTTCTTGGCTTCCTTGGCGGCCTTCTGCAGCGCCGCGTTCTCCTGCGCCTGGAGGCTCTGGTCGAGCGCCTCCTGGTGGGAGGCCTCGGCGGAGGCGGCGACGGCGCTGGCGAGACCGGCGCCGGACTCGAGAGAGCCCAGGGTGGGCATTTCGATGGTCTCGGTCACCGGCTCGGCGTTCGCCGGCCCGGCAGCACCGGCCACCGCGATGGTGCCGAGGACGCCACCGGCAACTCCGGCTCGCAGCGCGAGCTTCGAGGCGCTGCGGCGGGGCTTCCGGTGGCTGGGTATGTGAGCGGTGTGGGACATGAGTACAACCGCTATCAGGGCTTCACGGTTCCCTTCAAGAAACGTGGGGTGCGCCACAGTTGCCCCAGGAATCTCCTAATCCGCTTCCCAGGCGCCCTTATTGACGCCGTAACGGGCATATCGGGCAGGATCCATCTGGCCCTTGATCACGGGTTTTCATTGAAACGCCCGAATTGCCCGACGCTTACCACCTCTTGACACCCGTGGCCAAGCCCCGCTTTCCCGGACCCCTCGGCTTGTGGCGCAGGTCACATCATCGTCTCACGAACGCTCGTGAAAGCGCGCACGCGTCCACCTCCGTCCGCCGGGACCCCCGACCGGGCGACGGGCGGGTCCCTTATCACCCGGATGCGTCCATCGCCAATTTGCTTGTACTGACCATCACTTGATAGTGCGACACCCCCTCCGATCAGCGATTTCCGGTCCGGATGTCACATCTGGTGATCACCTGGGCGCTTCGCGCAACAAGATCACCGCTCATCCGACTTCATGATCCTTCGTCAGGTGGTGGAGATCACAAAGTCCTTGCTGCACCCCGTGTCGCAGATCACAGAGGGGCGGGCATAAGATGCGGGGCAGCCGGGCTTGTGAACTGCCTCACATGGGGGCGATCTTTCACGGTCCGGCCGTGCGGTCCAACGGTCAAGGACGACTGGAAGGAGCGAGGAGCGTGAATGCGTACGCGCCCGTCCTCGTGCTCGGTGCCCTGGGTGCGGGGTTTGCGATCTTCTCCGTGGTCATGGCCACGCTTATCGGTCCAAAGCGGTACAACAGGGCAAAACTTGAGGCGTACGAGTGCGGCATCGAGCCGACACCCACTCCCGCTGGCGGCGGCCGCTTCCCGATCAAGTACTACCTGACGGCGATGCTCTTCATCGTCTTCGACATCGAGATCGTCTTCCTCTACCCCTGGGCCGTCACCTTCGACGCCCTGGGGCTTTTCGGGCTCGTGGAGATGCTGCTCTTCGTGCTCACCGTCTTCGTCGCCTACGCCTACGTGTGGCGTCGCGGCGGCCTGGAATGGGACTGAGGGGCTGAGGGGCACCTATGGGACTCGAAGAGAAACTCCCGAGCGGCTTTCTGCTGACGACGGTCGAACAGGCCGCGGGCTGGGTGCGCAAGGCGTCCGTGTTCCCCGCGACCTTCGGCCTCGCCTGCTGCGCCATCGAGATGATGACCACCGGAGCCGGCCGGTACGACCTGGCCCGCTTCGGCATGGAGGTCTTCCGCGGCTCGCCGCGCCAGGCCGACCTGATGATCGTGGCCGGCCGGGTCAGCCAGAAGATGGCGCCCGTCCTGAGGCAGGTCTACGACCAGATGCCCAACCCCAAGTGGGTCATCTCCATGGGCGTCTGCGCCTCCTCGGGCGGCATGTTCAACAACTACGCGATCGTCCAGGGCGTCGACCACATCGTGCCGGTCGACATCTACCTGCCCGGCTGCCCGCCGCGCCCGGAGATGCTGCTCGACGCGATCCTCAAGCTCCACCAGAAGATCCAGACCTCCAAGCTCGGCGTGAACGCCGAGGAGGCGGCCAGGGAGGCGGAGGAGGCGGCGCTCAAGGCGCTGCCGACCATTGAGTTGAAGGGTCTGCTCCGTTGAGTGACGAAACCCCGAACCCCGAGAAGGAGCTGAGCGAGCAGAACCTGCCCGGTCAGCGCGGGGACCACGGCGAGGAGGTCCGCGTCCAGCGCGGCATGTTCGGTGCCCAGAGCGGCGCCGACACCTCCGGCTACGGCGGCCTCGTCCGCTCGATCCGGCTCCCCGGCCCGGCCACCCGCCCGTACGGCGGCTGGTTCGACGAGGTCGCCGACGAACTCGAAGGCGCCCTAGAGGAGCAGGGCCTGCTCCCGGACAACGCCATCGAGAAGACGGTCGTCGACCGCGACGAGCTCACCTTCCACATCGAGCGCGAGCACCTCGTCCGTGTGGCCCGCACCCTGCGCGACGACCCCGCCCTCCGCTTCGAGCTGTGCACGGGCGTCTCCGGCGTCCACTACCCGGGTGACAAGGGCCGCGAGCTGCACGCCGTCTACCACCTGCGCTCGCTCACCCACGGCCGGCTGATCCGCCTGGAGGTCTCGGCGCCCGACGCCGACCCGCGCATCCCGTCGCTCGTCGCCGTCTACCCGACGAACGACTGGCACGAGCGCGAGACGTACGACTTCTTCGGCATCGTCTTCGACGGCCACCCCGCCCTCACCCGGATCATGATGCCGGACGACTGGCAGGGGCACCCGCAGCGCAAGGACTACCCCCTCGGCGGCATCGCCGTCGAGTACAAGGGCGCCCAGATCCCGGCTCCGGACCAGCGGAGGTCGTACTCGTGACCACTCCCCACGCGTCTCCCCGCGAGACGACAGAAGGCGCCGTCTACACGGTGACCGGCGGTGACTGGGAAGAGGTCGTCCAGTCCGCCGCCAAGGCCGACGACGAACGCATCATCGTCAACATGGGCCCCCAGCACCCGTCCACCCACGGCGTGCTCCGGCTCATCCTGGAGATCGACGGCGAGACCGTCACCGAGGCCCGCTGCGGCATCGGCTACCTCCACACCGGCATCGAGAAGAACCTCGAATACCGGACCTGGACGCAGGGCACCACCTTCGTCACGCGCATGGACTACCTCACCTCGTTCTACAACGAGACGGCGTACTGCCTCGGCGTGGAGAAGCTGCTCGGCATCACCGACCAGATCCCGGACCGGGCCAGCGTCATCCGGGTGCTCCTCATGGAGCTCAACCGGCTCTCCTCCCACCTGGTGTGCATCGCCACCGGCGGCATGGAGCTCGGCGCCACCACGATCATGATCTACGGCTTCCGGGACCGCGAGATGATCCTGGACCTGTACGAGCTGATCACCGGCCTGCGCATGAACCACGCGTTCATCCGCCCCGGCGGCCTCGCCCAGGACCTGCCGCCCGGCGCCGTCGACGCCGTCCGCGAGTTCGTGAAGACCATGAGGAAGAACCTGCCGGAGTACGACAAGCTCGCCACCGGCAACCCCATCTTCAAGGCCCGCATGCAGGACGTCGGCCACCTCGACCTCACCGGCTGCATGGCGCTCGGCGCCACAGGACCGATCCTGCGCTCCGCGGGCCTCCCGCACGACCTGCGCAAGACCGACCCGTACTGCGGCTACGAGAACTACGAGTTCGACATCCCGACCGCCGACACCTGCGACTCCTACGGACGCTTCCTCGTCCGCCTGGAGGAGATGCGGCAGTCCCTCCGGATCGTCGAGCAGTGCCTCGACCGCCTGGAGCCCGGCCCGGTCATGGTCGGCGACAAGAAGATCGCCTGGCCCGCGCAGCTCGCGCTCGGCGCCGACGGCCTCGGCAACTCCACCGACCACATCGCGAAGATCATGGGCACCTCCATGGAGGCCCTGATCCACCACTTCAAGCTGGTCACCGAGGGCTTCCGGGTCCCGGCGGGACAGGCCTACGCGGCCGTCGAGTCGCCCAAGGGCGAACTCGGCGTGCACGTCGTCTCCGACGGCGGCACCCGCCCCTTCCGGGTCCACTTCCGCGACCCGTCCTTCACCAACCTCCAGGCCATGGCCGCGATGTGCGAGGGCGGCCAGGTCGCCGACGTCATCGTCGCCGTCGCCTCCATCGACCCCGTGATGGGAGGCGTCGACCGATGACGGAGAACGTCAGCCTGGGGATGCCCCAGCTCCCCGCCCCCGCGTTCCCGGCCGAGGTCCACGCCCGGCTGGCCGAGGACGCGCGGGCGATCATCGCCCGCTACCCCGACTCCCGCTCCGCGCTCCTGCCGATGCTGCACCTCGTGCAGTCGGAGGAGGGGCATGTGACCCGCACCGGTATGCGGTTCTGCGCCGACCTGCTCGGCCTCACCACCGCCGAGGTCACCGCCGTCGCCACCTTCTACTCGATGTACCGGCGCAAGCCCTCCGGCGACTACCAGGTCGGCGTCTGCACCAACACGCTCTGCGCGGTCATGGGCGGCGACGCCATCTTCGAGGAACTGAAGGCCCACCTCGGCGTCGGCAACGACGAGACGACCGAGGACGGCAAGATCACCCTCGAACACATCGAGTGCAACGCGGCCTGCGACTTCGCCCCCGTGGTGATGGTCAACTGGGAGTTCTTCGACAACCAGACCCCCGAGTCCGCCAAGCGGATGGTCGACGACCTGCGGGCCGGCCGGACCGTCGAACCCACCCGGGGCGCCCCGCTCTGCTCCTTCAAGGAGACCGCCCGCATCCTGGCCGGCTTCCCCGACGAGCGCCCCGGCGCCGTCGAGGCCACCGGCGGCGCGGGCCCGGCCTCGCTCGTCGGACTGCGCCTGGCCAAGGGCGAGAGCCCCCACCACCGAATCGTCCACCCGCGCGGTGAATCCTCCGGTCAGGAGGGGGAGTGATGACCTTGGCCGCCGAGATCAACAACAGCAGCCCCGAGAAGCTTCTCGCACCCGTCCTCTCGGCCTTCTGGGACCAGCCCGACTCCTGGACCCTGGAGACCTACGAGCGCCACGAGGGATACCGGGGCCTCAGGAAAGCCCTCGCGATGAGTCCCGACGACCTCATCGCGTACGTCAAGGAATCCGGCCTCCGCGGACGCGGCGGCGCGGGCTTCCCCACCGGCATGAAGTGGCAGTTCATCCCGCAGGGCGACGGCAAGCCGCACTACCTCGTCGTCAACGCCGACGAGTCCGAGCCCGGCACCTGCAAGGACATCCCCCTCCTCTTCGCCAACCCGCACTCCCTCATCGAGGGCATCGTGATCGCCTGCTACGCGATCCGCTCGAACCACGCCTTCATCTACCTGCGCGGCGAGGTCGTCCCCGTCCTGCGCCGCCTCCACGAGGCCGTCCGCGAGGCCTACGCCGCCGGATACCTCGGCACGAACGTCCTCGGCAGCGGACTCGACCTCGAACTCACCGTGCACGCCGGCGCCGGCGCGTACATCTGCGGTGAGGAGACCGCGCTGCTCGACTCCCTCGAAGGGCGCCGCGGCCAGCCCCGGCTGCGCCCGCCCTTCCCCGCCGTCGCCGGCCTGTACGCCTGCCCCACCGTCGTGAACAACGTCGAGTCCATCGCGTCCGTTCCCGCGATCCTCAACAAGGGCAAGGAGTGGTTCACCTCGATGGGCAGCGAGAAGTCCCCGGGCTTCACGCTCTACTCGCTGAGCGGGCACGTCGCCTCGCCCGGCCAGTACGAGGCACCCCTCGGCATCACCCTGCGCCAGCTCCTCGACATGAGCGGCGGCATGCGCCCCGGCCACCGCCTCAAGTTCTGGACCCCCGGCGGCTCCTCCACCCCCATGTTCACCGACGAGCACCTCGACGTGCCCCTCGACTACGAGGGCGTCGGCGCCGCCGGATCCATGCTCGGCACCAAGGCGCTCCAGTGCTTCGACGAGACCACCTGCGTCGTCCGGGCCGTCACCCGCTGGACCGAGTTCTACGCCCACGAGTCCTGCGGCAAGTGCACCCCCTGCCGCGAAGGCACGTACTGGCTCGTCCAGCTGCTCCGCGACATCGAGGCCGGGCGGGGACAGATGTCCGACCTCGACAAGCTCAACGACATCGCCGACAACATCAACGGCAAGTCGTTCTGCGCCCTCGGCGACGGCGCCGCCTCGCCGATCTTCTCCTCGCTCAAGTACTTCCGCGCGGAGTACGAGCAGCACATCACCGGCCGGGGCTGCCCCTTCGACCCCGCCAAGTCGACCGCCTGGGCGGACAACCACAAGGAGGTGACGGCATGACGGTCACCACGGCCGGCCCGGCGGGCGGCACCCCGGTACCGCCAGAGGACCTCGTCACGCTGACCATCGACGGCGCCGAGATCTCCGTCCCCAAGGGGACGCTCGTCATCCGCGCCGCCGAACAGCTCGGCATCGAGATCCCGCGCTTCTGCGACCACCCGCTCCTCGACCCCGCCGGCGCCTGCCGCCAGTGCATCGTCGAGGTCGAGGGCCAGCGCAAGCCCATGGCCTCCTGCACCATCACCTGCACCGACGGCATGGTGGTGAAGTCCCAGCTCACCTCGCCCGTGGCCGAGAAGGCCCAGCACGGCGTGATGGAGCTGCTGCTCATCAACCACCCGCTGGACTGCCCCGTCTGCGACAAGGGCGGCGAATGCCCCCTGCAGAACCAGGCCATGTCCCACGGGCAGTCCGAGTCCCGCTTCGACGGCGTCAAGCGGACGTACGAGAAGCCGATCCCGCTCTCCACCCAGGTGCTGCTCGACCGCGAGCGGTGCGTGCTCTGCGCCCGCTGCACCCGCTTCTCCAACCAGGTCGCGGGCGACCCGATGATCGAACTGGTCGAGCGCGGCGCGCTCCAGCAGGTCGGCACCGGCGAGGGCGACCCCTTCGAGTCGTACTTCTCCGGCAACACCATCCAGATCTGCCCGGTCGGCGCCCTCACCTCGGCCGCCTACCGCTTCCGCTCCCGCCCCTTCGACCTGGTCTCCTCCCCGTCGGTGTGCGAGCACTGCGCGGGCGGCTGCGCCACCCGCACCGACCACCGGCGCGGCAAGGTCATGCGGCGGCTCGCCGCCGAGGACCCGGAGGTGAACGAGGAGTGGATCTGCGACAAGGGCCGCTTCGGCTTCCGGTACGCCCAGCAGCGCGACCGGCTCGCCACCCCCCTCGTCCGCAACCCCGGCACCGGTGAACTGGAGCCCGCCTCCTGGCCCGAGGCCCTGGAGGCCGCCGCCCGCGGGCTCGTCCGCGGCCGGACCGGCGTCCTCACCGGCGGCAGGCTGACCGTCGAGGACTCCTACGCGTACGCCAAGTTCGCCCGGGTCGCCCTCGACACCAACGACGTCGACTTCCGGGCCCGCGTCCACTCCGGCGAGGAGGCCGACTTCCTGGCCTCCGCCGTCGCCGGACGGGGCCGCGACCTGGACGGCACGGGCGTCACGTACACCTCGCTCGAAGCCGCCCCCGCGGTGCTCCTCGTCGGCCTGGAGGCCGAGGAGGAGGCCCCCGGCGTCTTCCTGCGGCTCCGCAAGGCCTGGCGGAAGAAGGGCCAGAAGACCTACGCGGTCGCCGCCTTCGCGACCCGGGGCCTGGAGAAGGCGGGCGGCACCCTGCTGCCCGCCGCCCCCGGCACCGAGACCGAGTGGCTCGACGCGCTGACCTCCCGGGTCGGCCTGGAGGGCGACGGCCTCGCCGCCGCCCAGGCCCTCCGCCAGGAGGGCGCCGTCATCGCCGTCGGCGAGCGGCTCGCGGGCGTCCCCGGCGCCCTCACCGCCGCCCTGCGCGCCTCGGCCGCCACCGGCGCCCGCCTCGTGTGGATCCCGCGCCGCGCCGGCGAACGCGGAGCCGTCGAGGCGGGTGCGCTCCCGGCGCTGCTGCCCGGCGGCCGGCCCGCGACCCACCCCCGCGCGCGTGAGGAGGTCGCCGCCGCCTGGGGCGTCCGCGAACTCCCGCACCGCTACGGGCGCGACACCGGCCAGATGATCGAGGCCGCCGCCACCGGCGAACTCGGCGCCCTGCTCGTCGGCGGCGTCGAGGTCGCCGACCTGCCCGACCCGGCACGCGCGCGTGAGGCCCTCGAAGCGGCCTTCGTGGTCTCCCTGGAGCTGCGGCCCAGCGAGGTCACCGAGCGCGCCGACGTCGTCCTCCCGGTCGCCGCCGTCGCCGAGAAGCCCGGCACCTTCCTCAACTGGGAGGGCAGGGCACGGCTCTTCGAGGCCGCGCTCAAGCCCGAGCAGATGACCCGGCCCGTCGCCCCGGGCGACGCGCGCGTGCTCCACATGCTCGCCGACGCCCTCGACGTCCACCTGGCGCTGCCCGACCTCAGGGCCGTACGCCGGGAACTGGACCGGCTCGGCGGCTGGACGGAGGAGCGGGCCTCCGAGCCCGTCGAACCCGGCCAGGCCGCGCCGAGGGCCGGCGACGGCGAGGCCGTCCTCGCGGGGCACCGGCTCCTGCTCGACCTGGGCCGCCTCCAGGAGGGCGACACCGCCCTGGCCGGCACCCGGCACGCGGCGGTCGCCCGGCTCTCCGCCGCCACCGCCGCCGACACCGGCGTCAAGGACGGCGACGTCCTGGAGGTGACCGGCCCCGCCGGCTCGGTCGCCTTCCCGCTCCAGGTCACCGAGATGCCCGACCGCGTGGTCTGGCTCCCGCTGAACTCGGCGGGCCGCGGCGTCCTCTCCGACACCGGCGCCCACCCCGGCGACCTGGTCCGCATCGGCGCGGTCACCACGAAGGAGGTCCAGGCATGAACACCCTCCTCGCTGCCGAAGACCTGTCCATGTTCGGCACGGACCCCTGGTGGCTCGTCCTGATCAAGGCGGTCTTCTGCTTCGCCTTCCTGATGGTCACCGTGCTCTTCTCCATCGTGTGGGAGCGCAAGGTCGTCGCCTGGATGCAGCTGCGCGTCGGCCCCAACCGGCACGGCCCCTGGGGCCTCCTCCAGTCCCTCGCGGACGGCATCAAGCTGATGCTCAAGGAGGACGTGATCGTCAAGAAGGCCGACAAGGTCGTCTACGTCCTCGCCCCGATCATCGCCGCGATCCCCGCGTTCATGGCGATCGCCGTGATCCCCTTCGGCCCGGCGGGCAACGAGGTCTCGATCTTCGGCCACCGCACCGCGATGCAGCTCACCGACCTGCCGATCGCGATGCTGTACGTCCTGGCCATCGCCTCGGTCGGCATCTACGGCATCGTCCTCGCCGGCTGGTCCTCCGGCTCCACGTACCCGCTCCTCGGCGGCCTGCGCTCCTGCGCGCAGATGATCTCGTACGAGATCGCCATGGGCGCGGCCTTCGCCTCCGTCTTCCTCTACTCCGGGTCGATGTCGACCTCGGCGATCGTCGAGGCGCAGGCGGACCGCTGGTTCATCATCCTGCTGCCGGTGTCGTTCATCATCTACATCGTCACGATGGTCGGCGAGACCAACCGCGCCCCCTTCGACATGCCGGAGTCCGAGGGCGACCTCGTCGGCGGCTTCAACACCGAGTACTCCTCCATCAAGTTCGCGATGTTCATGCTCGCCGAGTACGTGAACATGGTGACGGTCTCGGCGGTGTCGGTGACCCTCTTCCTGGGCGGCTGGCGGGCCCCGTACCCGGTGTCCACCTTCTGGGAGGGCGCGAACCACGGCTGGTGGCCGATGCTCTGGTTCGTCCTCAAGGTGCAGCTGCTGCTGTTCTTCTTCATCTGGCTCCGCGGCACCCTGCCCCGTGTCCGCTACGACCAGCTGATGAAGCTCGGCTGGAAGGTCCTCATCCCGGTCTCCGTGGTCTGGCTCATGCTGGTCGCCACCGTCCGGGCGCTGCGCAACGAGAACATCGCGTTCACCAACATCGTGCTCTACGTGGCCGGAGCCGTCCTCGGACTGCTGCTGCTGTCCTTCGTGGTCGACGTGTTCCGCGACCGGAAGGCCAAGGCGTCCGCGGCGGCCGGTCCGGCCGACGAGCCCGCCTTCGACCCGATGGCCGGCGGCTTCCCCGTACCGCCCAAGCCCGGACAGTCCCTGCCGCCCGTGCCCCGGCGCAGGCCCCGGCACGACCGGGACCTCGTTGTCAGTGGCGCCCCCGATACTGCTACTGCGAGTGATGGAAAGGAGACGGACGGTGTCTGACTTCCAGAATCCGGTGGCCGGCTTCGGCGTGACCTTCAAGGCCATGTTCAAGAAGCGGCTGACCGAGCAGTACCCGGAGCAGCAGAAGACGACGGCGCCCCGCTTCCACGGCCGGCACCAGCTCAACCGTCACCCCGACGGGCTGGAGAAGTGCGTCGGCTGTGAGCTGTGCGCCTGGGCCTGTCCGGCCGACGCCATCTACGTGGAGGGCGCGGAGAACACGGACGAGGAGCGCTACTCGCCCGGTGAGCGCTACGGCCGCGTCTACCAGATCAACTACGCCCGCTGCATCCTGTGCGGGCTGTGCATCGAGGCCTGCCCCACGCGGGCGCTGACGATGACCAACGAGTTCGAGCTGGCCGACTCCTCCCGCGCGAACCTGATCTACACCAAGGAGCAGCTCCTCGCGGGACTCGAGGAGACCATGGTGGACACCCCGCACGCGATCTTCCCCGGCATGACCGAGCAGGACTACTACCGGGGCCTCGTCACCGAGGCCGCGCCCGGGACCGTCCCCCAGGTGGCCGTGTCCAAGGGGGAGACGGGCGAGTCGGAAGAGGTGGACGCATGAGCGCCGAACTCGCGGCGTACGCGACGTCGGGCGGTGAGGCCTTCCAGTTCTGGGTCCTCGGCACCGTCGCCGTCGCGGGCGCGCTCGGCACGATCCTGATGAGGCGGGCCGTGCACTCGGCGCTCTGCCTCGCCGGGACGATGATCATCCTGGCGGTCTTCTACCTGGCCAACGGGGCGTACTTCCTCGGCATCGTCCAGATCGTCGTCTACACCGGCGCGATCATGATGCTCTTCCTCTTCGTCGTCATGCTGGTCGGCGTCACGGCCGCGGACTCGCTGAAGGAGACCCTCAAGGGCCAGCGCTGGTGGGCCGCCGCCTGCGGCCTCGGCTTCGGCATCCTCCTCGCCGGCGGCATCGGGAACGCCTCCCTGACGGAGTTCGCCGGACTCGGCGCCGCCAACAGCGCGTACGGCGGGAACGTAGAGGGTCTCGCCGCCCTCATCTTCACCAAGTACGTCTTCGCCTTCGAGATCACCGGCGCGCTCCTCATCACCGCCGCCGTCGGCGCGATGGTGCTCACCCACCGCGAGCGCACCGAGCGGGCCCGCAGCCAGCGCGAGCTGTCCGAGCAGCGCGTACGCGAGGGCAAGCACGTGCCGCCGCTGCCCGCGCCCGGCGTCTACGCCCGGCACAACGCCGTGGACATCCCCGGTCTGCTGCCCGACGGCACTCCCTCGGAGCTGACCGTCATGCAGACCCTGCGCAAGCGGGGCCAGGTCCGGGACGTGTCCGCCGAGGCCCTCGCCGACCTCAAGGCCCTGGAGCAGCGCTCCGAGGAGCGGCTCGGCCGCGACCGGGACGAAGAGGAGGCCACCCGGTGAACCCCGTCAACTACCTGTACCTCGCCGCCCTGCTGTTCACCATCGGTGCGGCCGGGGTGCTGATCCGGCGCAACGCGATCGTGGTCTTCATGTGCGTCGAGCTGATGCTCAACGCCTGCAACCTCGCGTTCGTCGCCTTCTCCCGTATGCACGGAAACCTCGACGGCCAGATCTTCGCGTTCTTCACGATGGTCGTCGCCGCCGCGGAGGTCGTCGTCGGGCTCGCGATCATCGTGTCCGTCTTCCGTGCCCGCCACTCGGCCTCGGTCGACGACGCAAGCCTGATGAAGCTGTGAGGGGCTGACCGTGGAAAATCTCATCGCTCTGCTCGTCGGAGCGCCCCTGCTCGGCGCGGCCGTCCTGCTCTGCGGCGGACGGCGGCTCGACAAGGTCGGGCACTGGATCGGCACGCTGCTCGCGGCCGTCTCCTTCGCCATCGGCCTCGCGCTCTTCGCCGACATGCTCGGCAGGAGCGCCGACGACCGGGCCCTGCACCAGCGGCTCTTCACCTGGATCCCCGTCGAGGGCTTCCAGGCGGACATCGCCTTCCAGCTCGACCAGCTGTCGATGACGTTCGTCCTGCTGATCAGCGGGGTCGGCACGCTCATCCACGTGTACTCCATCGGGTACATGGAGCACGACGAGCGCCGCCGCCGCTTCTTCGGCTACCTCAACCTGTTCGTCGCGGCGATGCTGCTGCTCGTCCTCGCCGACAACTACCTGCTCCTGTACTTCGGCTGGGAGGGCGTCGGCCTCGCCTCGTACCTCCTGATCGGCTTCTGGCAGCACAAGCCCAGCGCGGCCACCGCCGCCAAGAAGGCCTTCCTGGTGAACCGGGTCGGCGACATGGGCCTCTCCATCGCCATCATGATCATGTTCACCACGTTCGGCACCTTCGCCTTCGGGCCGGTGCTCGGGGCGACCGGTGAGGCGTCCGAGGGCACGCTGACCGCGATCGGCCTGATGCTGCTCCTCGCCGCCTGCGGCAAGTCGGCCCAGGTGCCGCTGCAGTCCTGGCTCGGCGACGCGATGGAGGGCCCGACCCCGGTCTCGGCCCTCATCCACGCGGCCACGATGGTGACCGCCGGTGTCTATCTGATCGTCCGCTCGGCCGACATCTTCAACGCGGCACCGGACGCGCAGACGGTCGTCGTCGTGGTCGGCGCCGTCACGCTCCTCTTCGGTGCGATCGTCGGTTGCGCGAAGGACGACATCAAGAAGGCGCTCGCCGGTTCGACGATGTCGCAGATCGGATACATGATCCTGGCGGCCGGCCTCGGCCCCATCGGCTACGTCTTCGCGATCATGCACCTGGTGACCCACGGCTTCTTCAAGGCCGGGCTGTTCCTCGGCGCCGGTTCGGTCATGCACGGCATGAACGACGAGGTCGACATGCGCAAGTACGGCGGCCTGCGGAAGTACATGCCGGTCACCTTCGTGACCTTCGGCCTCGGCTACCTCGCGATCATCGGCTTCCCCGGCCTGTCCGGCTTCTTCTCCAAGGACAGGATCATCGAGGCGGCCTTCGCCAAGGGCGGCACCCAGGGCTGGATCCTCGGCTCGGTCACCCTGCTCGGCGCGGCCATCACCGCGTACTACATGACCCGCGTGATGATCATGACCTTCTTCGGCGAGAAGCGCTGGCAGCCGGCCCCGGACCCGGACAAGGCGCCGAGCGTCGAGCCCGGCGCCGAGGTGGCTCCGGGTGAGATGCCGCATCCGCACGAGTCGCCGAAGTCCATGACGATCCCGATGATCCTGCTGGCCTTCGGGTCGGTCTTCGCGGGTGGCTTTTTCAGCATCGGCGACCGGTTCGTGCACTGGCTGGAGCCGGTCACCGGCTATGCCCACGGGCACCCGCCGATCAGCGCGGCCGCCGTCACCACCGCGACCGTCGCCGTCATGGTGATCGGCGTCGGCGTCGCCTACCTCCAGTACGGGCGCAGGCCCGTCCCGGTGGTCGCCCCGCGCGGCTCGCTCCTCACCAGGGCGGCCCGCCGCGACCTGCTCCAGGACGACTTCAACCACGCCGTCTTCGTCCGCGGCGGCACCCACCTGACCCGCTCCCTGGTCTACGTCGACCACAGCCTCGTCGACGGCGTGGTCAACGGCACCGCGGCCTCCGTCGGCGGACTGTCCGGCCGGCTGCGCAAGCTCCAGAACGGCTACGCCCGCTCGTACGCGGTCTCCATGTTCGGAGGTACTGCGGTGCTGATCGCCGCGACCCTGCTGATGAGGGCGGTGTAACTGTCATGTCCTTCCCGCTCCTTACGGTGACGGCAGCGGTGCCGGCGGTCGGTGCGATCCTCACCGCCGCCGTCCCCGCGGCCCGCCGCACCGCCGCCAAGTGGCTGGCGCTGCTCGTCTCGCTCGCCACTCTCGTGCTCGCCGCCGTCGTCTTCGTACGGTTCGAGCCCGGCGGCGAGCGATACCAGCTGACCGAATCGCACTCCTGGATCAAGGACTTCGGCGTCCGGTACGAGCTCGGGGTCGACGGCATCGGGGTGGCGCTCATCGCGCTCACCGCCCTGCTGATCCCGTTCATCGTCCTCGCCGGCTGGCACGACGCCGACCCCCTGGAGACGTCCTCCAAGCGCTGGCGCCCGACCCAGGGCTTCTTCGCCCTGATCCTCATGGTCGAGGCGATGGTGATCCTCTCCTTCGAGGCCACCGACGTCTTCCTCTTCTACGTCCTGTTCGAAGCCATGCTCATCCCGATGTACTTCCTCATCGGCGGCTTCGGCGACCGGGCCCACGCGGGCTCCGACGAGAACGCGGCGGCCCAGCGCTCGTACGCGGCCGTCAAGTTCCTCCTCTACAACCTGGTCGGCGGCCTGATCATGCTGGCCGCCGTCATCGGGCTCTACGTGGTGGCGGGGAACTTCTCGCTCACCGAGATCGCCGAGGCCCGCGCCAACGGCACCCTCGACATGGCGACCAACACCGAGCGGCTGCTGTTCCTCGGCTTCTTCTTCGCCTTCGCGGTGAAGGCGCCGCTCTGGCCGCTGCACACCTGGCTGCCGAACGCGATGGGGGAGGCGACCGCCCCGGTCGCCGTCCTCATCACCGCCGTCGTCGACAAGGTCGGCACCTTCGCGATGCTCCGCTTCTGCCTCGGACTCTTCCCCGAGGCCTCGCAGTGGGCCACCCCCGCGATCATCGTCCTCGCCCTCATCAGCATCGTCTACGGGGCACTGGTCGCGGTCGGCCAGCGGGACATCAAGCGCCTGGTCGCGTACGCGTCGATCTCGCACTTCGGCTTCATCATCCTCGGCATCTTCGCGATGACCAGCCAGGGCCAGTCGGGCGCCACGCTCTACATGGTCAACCACGGCATCTCGACGGCCGCCCTGATGCTCGTCGCCGGATTCCTGATCTCCCGGCGCGGCTCGCGGCTCATCGCCGACTACGGCGGCGTGCAGAAGGTCGCCCCGGTGCTCGCCGGCACCTTCCTGATCGGCGGCCTCGCGACCCTGTCACTGCCCGGACTCGCCCCGTTCGTCAGCGAGTTCCTGGTCCTGGTCGGCACCTACGCCCGCTACCCGGTGGCCGGTGTCATCGCCACCACCGGCATCGTCCTCGCCGCGCTCTACACCCTCGTCCTGTACCAGCGGACGATGACCGGGCCGGTCAAGGAGGAGGTGCGGTCGCTGCCCGACCTGCGGGCGCGTGAACTGGCCGTGGCCGTACCGCTGATCGCCGTCCTCATCTTCCTCGGGGTCTTCCCGAAGCCGCTGACGGACGTCGTGAACCCGGCGGTGCGGCACACCATGTCCGACGTCCAGCAGACGGACCCCCAGCCCGCAATTCAGACCGTGGAGGCGGCCAAGTGAGTTCCATGGCTGTCCACAGCTTGTGGACGACAGCTGCCGAGCCGCTGGACAAGATCCCGGCACCCCACATCGAGTACACCCAGCTCTCGCCCGTACTCATCGTGATCGGCGCCGCGATCCTCGGCGTCCTCGTCGAGGCCTTCGTGCCGCGCAAGGCCCGCTACCACAGCCAGCTGTTCCTCAGCGTGGTCGCGCTCGTCGCCGCCTTCGCCGCGATCGTCGCCCTGGCGGCCGGCGGCTACGGCACCACCAAGGCCCAGATCGCGGCCATGGGCGCCATCGCCGTCGACGGACCCGCCCTCTTCCTCCAGGGCACCATTCTCCTCGCCTCCGTCGTCGCCCTCTTCACCTTCGCCGAGCGCAGGCTCGACCCGGCCGACCACGGCCACAAGGTCGACTCCTTCGCCGCCGAGGCCGCCGCCGTCCCCGGCAGCGACCAGGAGAAGGCCGCCGTCAAGGCAGGCTTCACCACCACCGAGGTCTTCCCGCTGGCGCTCTTCGCCATCGCCGGCATGCTGGTCTTCCCGGCTGCCAACGACCTCCTGACGCTCTTCGTCGCCCTGGAGGTCTTCTCCCTCCCGCTGTACCTGCTCTGCGCCGTCGCCCGCCGCAAGCGGCTGATGTCGCAGGAGGCGGCCGTCAAGTACTTCCTCCTCGGCGCCTTCTCCTCGGCCTTCCTGCTCTTCGGGATCGCCCTGCTCTACGGCTACGCGGGCTCCGTCTCGTACGCCACCATCGCCGACGTCGTCGACGGCACCGTCGGCTCCGTGAACCCGGCGCTCGCCGACACCATGGGCAACGACGCGCTGCTGCTCATCGGCTTCGCCATGGTCCTCACCGGCCTCCTCTTCAAGGTCGGCGCCGTGCCGTTCCACATGTGGACCCCGGACGTCTACCAGGGCGCCCCGACCCCGGTCACCGGCTTCATGGCCGCCGCGACCAAGGTCGCCGCGTTCGGCGCCCTGCTCCGCCTGCTGTACGTGGTGCTCCCGGGCCTCACCTGGGACTGGCGGCCGGTCATGTGGGGCGTCGCCATCGTCACCATGCTGGGCGGTGCGATCGTCGCCATCACCCAGACCGACATCAAGCGGCTGCTCGCGTACTCGTCGATCGCGCACGCGGGCTTCCTGCTCGCGGGCGTCATCGCGGCCACGCCGAGCGGAATCTCGTCGGTCCTGTTCTACCTCGGCGCGTACTCCTTCGTGACGATCGGCGCCTTCGCCGTCGTCACGCTGGTCAGGGACGCGGGCGGCGAGGCCACCCACCTCTCCAAGTGGGCCGGTCTCGGGCGCCGTTCGCCGCTCGTCGCGGCGGTCTTCGCGGTCTTCCTGCTCGCCTTCGCCGGCATCCCGCTGACCTCCGGGTTCTCGGGCAAGTTCGCGGTCTTCAAGGCGGCGGCGGACGGCGGCGCGGGCGCGCTCGTCGTGGTCGGCGTGATCTCCTCGGCGATCGCCGCGTTCTTCTACATCCGGGTGATCGTGCTCATGTTCTTCAGCGAGCCCAAGGCGGACGGTCCGACGGTCGCCGTGCCCTCGGCCCTGACGACCCTCACCATCACCGCCGGTGTGGTGGTCACCCTCGTGCTCGGCTTCGCCCCGCAGTACTTCCTGGACCTCGCGAACCAGGCGAGCGTCTTCGTCCGGTAGCGGGGTACGGCAGAGGGCCCGGTCTCCGTGCGCGGAGGCCGGGCCCTTCGTCGTACGGCTACGCCTTCGGGTGGTCCTCAGGGCAGGGAGTGCAGTGCACCCGCGGGTTGTACGGGGCGAAGACGCCCGACGGGTTCTTCTTGAAGATCCACGCGTGCAGCGAGTAGTGGGGTCCGACGGGAGCGAAGTCGAACGGCCCGTCGAAGCCCCGGCCGAAGAGCTGCGGCCTGGGCAGGTTCCCGTTCGGGTCGGGGACGACCCACTCGACCGCGACCAGCTCGCGCTTGCCGGTCTCGTGGTTCTCCTCGTACAGCACCGCGGCCGGCCTCGTCGGGTCGGTCGAGCCGAGGTTCGCCGGGTTCACGTAGTGGTAGCCCATGCCGCCGAGCTCCGGGTCCTCGACGCAGTCGTCGGTGCGCATGAAGCCGTCGGCGACGGCCTTCTGCTCCGACTTGTACTTCACCGTGGCGTCGTACGTCTTCTTGAGGTCCGGGTGCGGGAAGTCGGTGACTGGCTTAGGTGCCGGTTCGGCCGAGACGGCCGGGGCGGTCCCCAGGGCCAGCGAGCCGACGGCGAGCAGGGCGAGCGCGGCTATCAGGGGGCGGGGTCGTGCGGACATGTGGGTGTACTCCTCGGGAGGGGCGCCGCCGGTGCGGGGCGCCGGACGCCGGCGGGCTCCCCCCGGCTCCCGCCGCCTCCAGCAGCATCGGCCGCCCGTTCCACCCCCGCACTCGGGACTGACCCAGGGGAGTGGACACGGCGCGTGACCGGGCTCCTGCCCTCCTGACACGGCGCGACAGGCATGGCATCGTGGACGGGCCGAATGGTCTGTACCAGCTGTCGGAGGTGGCGGGGCGTATGCGCGGTACCACGGCCCTACCCGGTGAGACCGGTGCCGTTCCCCGGCAGGGGGAACCGCCGGTGCACCGCCTTGAGGTACGACTGCCGGACCGAGTGCCCTTCGCCGCTGGAGGGTTCGACGCCATGGGGCCGATGTCACGGGCCGCCTTCCCGCACCGGCACACCTTCTACGAGATCGTGCACGTCGTCGCGGGAAGCGGGACGCACGTGGTCGACCTGGAGCGGTACGAGGTGCGGCCGCCGCAGTGGGGGGTCGTCCTGCCCGGGCAGGTGCACCACTGGGAGGACGTGCGGGGCCTCGAAGGGTCGCTCGTGCTGTTCACTCCCGAGTTCCTGGCCGGCGGGGCCCGGCACGAGGAACTGCTCCGCCGGCTGGGCGAACGGCCCTGGGTGGACCTCGACGCCGCCACGCACGAACGCACGGGCCGGCTGATGGCGGAGCTCGCCGAGGAGTACCGGCACGGGGCCGACGGGTTCGCCGGGGTGCTGCGGTCCCTGCTCCACGTGCTGCTGGTGCGGGCTGCCCGGCTGCCCGGAGGCGTCGCCCGGCCGGCGCCCGTCCGGGGGGTCGCCGGGGGGTTCTTACGGCTCGCCGGGCGGTCCGCGGCCGACGGGCTGTCCGTACGGCGGTGTGCCGTCCTCCTCGGCGTCACCCCCGGCCACCTCGCGGAGGCCGTCCGGGCCGCCACCGGGCGCACCCCCGCCGCTCTGCTGCGCGAGGCGCGGACCCGCGAGGCCCAACGGCTGCTTGCGACCACTGACCTGACGGTCCGACAGGTCGCGTCCCGGGTCGGCTTCGGCGACCCCGCGTACTTCTGCCGCTTCTTCCGGCGCGAGACGGGACGAAGCCCCGGAGACTTCCGAAAACACCACGACCGCCGTGATCCGTCCCTCGAAGGCGACGCCGTACCCGCCTAGGTTCGTTGCCGACCCCCAGCGCCCCCACGAGGAGCAGGCATGGACATGGACAACGAGACCAGCACCGGGCACGTCACCCGGAAGACCGTGCTGCGGGCCGCGCTCGCGGCCGGCATGGCGGCGCCCGTCGTGCTCATGGGCGTACCGGCACTCGCCCGTACCCTCACCGCCGACGAGGCGGTGCCCGCGCTCACCCCCGAGTGCGACGACGGTGACGACCCCACCCCGCCGCAGACCGAAGGCCCCTACTTCAAGCTCCGCTCACCTCAGCGGACCAGCCTCCTGGAGGCCGGCACCGTCGGTGTACGGCTGACCGTCAGCGGCTACGTCTTCGGGCTCGCCTGCCGGCCGTTGGCGGGCGTCCTGCTCGACTTCTGGCAGGCCGACGCCAACGGCGCGTACGACAACACCGGATTCCGCTTCCGCGGGCACCAGTACACCGACTCCCGGGGCGCCTTCGCGCTCACCACGATCGTGCCCGGCCTCTACCCGGGCCGCACCCGGCACATCCACGTCAAGGTGCAGGCCCCCGGCCGCCCGGTGCTCACCACCCAGCTGTACTTCCCCGGCGAACCCCGCAACAACACCGACAGCATCTTCGACCCGCGGCTGCTCATGACCGTGCGGGACGCGGGCGGCGCCAGGGAGGCCGCCTTCGACTTCGTCCTGAACGTGCCGCAGGACCCCGGCCCGAGCCCCACCCCGACCACCCCGCCGCCCGGCGGCAGCTGGGCCGCGGGGACCGCCTACCGTGCCGGGGACAGGGTCACGTACGGCGGCCCGGGCTATGTGTGCCTCCAGGCGCACACGGCCCAGGCCGGCTGGGAGCCGCCGAACGTCCCGGCCCTGTGGAGGGTCGGCTAAGAGCCTCAGGCGGATGGGGCGATCCGGCCGCTGACCTCGCCCAGGGCCACGCGCGTGCCGTCCGGGCCCGGGGCCCAGGCCGTGAGGACGACCTCGTCGCCGTCCTCCAGGAACGTCCGCTTGCCGCCGGCGAGTTCGAGCGCGTCACGGCCGTTCCACGTCAGCTCCAGGAGCGAACCGCGCTGGTGCGTCTCGGGCCCGGAGACCGTCCCGGAGCCGTACAGGTCACCCGTACGCAGCGAAGCGCCGTTCACCGTCATGTGCGCGAGCTGCTGCGCGGCCGTCCAGTACATGGTGGAGAACGGCGGCTCCGCCACCACCTCGCCGTTGATCTCCACCGTGATCCGCAGGTCGAAGCCGCCCGGCTGCTCCTCCTCCGCGTCGTCCAGGTACGGCAGGAGGGGGAAGTCCCGCGCGGGCGGGGCGGTCCTCGCCGCGTCCAGGGCCTCCAGAGGGGTCACCCACGCCGACACCGAGGTCTGGAACGACTTGCCGAGGAACGGGCCGAGGGGCACGTACTCCCAGGCCTGCACGTCACGCGCCGACCAGTCGTTGAGCAGCGTCAGACCGAAGACGTGCTCCCCGAAGTCGGCCAGCGGGACGGGCCTGCCCAGTTCCGACGGGGTGCCGACGAGGAACCCGACCTCCGCCTCGATGTCCAGCTTGACCGAGGGCCCGAACACCGGGGCGGCGTCCGTGGGCGCCTTGCGCTGCCCGGAGGGGCGTACGACATCGGTCCCCGAGACCACGACCGTGCCCGCGCGGCCGTGGTAACCGATCGGCAGGTGCTTCCAGTTGGGGGTGAGCGCGTCGCCGTCGGGGCGGAAGATCCGGCCCACGTTCGTCGCGTGGTGCTCGCTCGCGTAGAAGTCGACGTAGTCCGCGACCTCGTACGGCAGATGCAGCGTCACCTCGTCCAGCGGGTGCAGCAGCGGCTCGATGTCCGCCCGGTGCGCGGGCACCGTCACCCAGGCCGTCAGCGCCCTGCGGACGTCGCGCCAGGCCGTCCGCCCGGCCGCGAGCAGCGGGTTGAGGCTGGGCTGCGCGAGCAGCGCCGCGTACGGGGAGCCGAGCGCGTGCGCCGCGGCGCCCGCGTCCAGCACGTGCCCGCCGATCCGGACGCCGAGCCGGCGCCGGTCGGGCTCGTCGGCGGTCGAGAAGACGCCGTACGGGAGGTTGTGCGGGCCGAAAGGATCGCCTTCGGCCAGGTCGAGCGGGCTGTGCTCGGACATGGGTGCCTGCCTCGCTTTCCACGTGTGTGGGGGACACGTTACGGGGCGGGCCGCCGCGCGCGGATGACATGGATCACACAGAAAGTGCGGCCTCCGTGGGCAACTGTCCGGCTTCACGCGGTTTGTGTCGCAGGTGCGTGGAGAACACGGCTACGAGCTGCGGAAACAGGGCTGCCGCAAGGCCGTTCCCGGCCATACGATCGGCCTGGCGTCGCGCGCCGCGTGAAGTCGCCGCAGGCGCGCGGCCCGCACTTTCTTCCACTTCTCCCTGACCAGGAAAAAGGGTCCGCACTGTGAAGCTTCGCCGCATTCTGGCCACCGCCGTGGCCGCCGCCGTGACCACCCCGGTCGTGTTCCTCTCCGCCACGCCCGCGTTCGCGGACACCAAGCCGTCGCCCTCGCCGACGCAGAAGTCCACGTCGGAGGAGCCCGACGAGGACATGCCTTCGCTGGAGGAGCTGAAGGAGGCCGTCGCCCTGGCCCAGAAGGCGTACGACGAGGCCGTCGTCGAGCTCGACAAGGCCATGGCGGACTTCAAGATCCTGGACAAGGACGACCACCCGCTCCAGGTCGCCGTTGCCGACGCCAAGAAGGCCGCGGACGCGGCTGCCACGGCCAAGACCACCGCCGACGACGCCCTCGCGGCGGCCGAGAAGGCACTGGCCGAGCTCCCCACCGACGCCACCGAGGAGCAGAAGGCAACCGCTACCGCTGCCGTCGCCGCCGCGAAGCGGACGGCTGATGAGGCCGCCACGGCGAAGACCGCCGCCGACGAGAAGCTCGTCACGGCCGACACGGCCCGCGACGACGCCATGGTCGCCGCCAGCCGCGTCATCGGTCTCGCCCAGAAGGTCAAGAAGGCCGCCGCCGAGGACCTCGACGAGGCCCGGGACGAGCTGAAGTTCTTCGAGGAGATCGGCGGGGAGTGCGAGGAGGAGAACACCTCCCTGACGGTCGCCCTGAGCGGTCCCAAGACTGTCACCGCCGGTGAGCCCACCGTCTTCTCGCTGCGCGTCACCAACACCTCCGACGCACCCCTGGACGACGTCAACGCCTTCGCCGGCGCCCTGCGGATCCCCGAGGGCGACGACGTCATCGACGAGGAGACGGACTTCGCCGACCGGATGATCCCGGTCGAGTGGTCCTCCGCCGACAACCTCGAATGGACGTCGTTCACCGAGGAGTTCGACTCCATCGAGATCGGCAGGCTCGCCAAGGGCGCCCACTACGACGTGAAGCTGCGCCTCACGGTCGCCGCCGACGCCCCCGCCGGCAAGGGCGCGGCCTTCTCGCAGGCCGAGTACGAAGCCAACGACGGCGACTGCGGCATGGGCGACTTCGCGGACGTCACCTTCGACATCCTCGCCGCCAAGGGCGACAAGCCGAAGCCGGAGCCGACGCCGACCCCGTCGGCGACGACCACGACGCCGACCCCGGCGCCCTCCACCGCCGGCAACACCAACACCACCCCGCAGGGCGGCTCGTCCACCACGCGCGTGAACGGCTCCCTCGCCGCCACCGGTGCCGACGACACCCTCCCGCTCGGCCTCGCCGCCGGTGCGGCCGTCGCCCTCGGCGCCGGCGCGGTGTTCTTCGCCCGCCGCCGCAAGGCCGACGCGAACGCGTAACCCCTCTTCCGGTCCCCCGTACGGCGTGCGCTCAGCCCGCCGTGCGGGGGATCCGCTTTTCCCAGGTGCGGTGGAAGACGACCTCCCCGCCCTCCTTGCACACCACCTCGTTCGCGGTGAGGAAGGCGTGCGCGTCGCAGGCGATCTCCGAGCGGGTGTCGATCGTGACGTCCCACGCCGTCTCCGGGCGGTGCAGCCGGATCGACCACTCCGAGCGGGTCCGGGCGGACAGCGGGCCGCTCTCGTCGATCGTGTACGTCTCCACGGCGTCCTCGGTGAACTCCAGGCCGTCCGGGTACACGCGCGTACCGCCGTACCTCGGGTCGACCTCCAGGGTCCACTCGCCCTTCGCCACGTCCCTGACCACCACCCGCTCGGGGCGGGGCTCCTCCAGGGTGACCGGCTGGGCGACGCCGAGCGGCTCGGACTGCTCCGGCTCCTCCCACTCGACGGCGTCCTGGGTGGGGCGGCGTACCGGCAGGGTGAGGGAGGAGCCCTCCGGGTCGAGGGTGAAGCCCGCCGCGTCCGGCTGGGGCCAGATCCACGGCCAGTACGTGGAGGAGACGGCCAGGCGCACCCGGTGTCCGGGCGGGAAGCTGTGCCCGATGCCGTTCAGTTCGAAGGCGAAGCTCTCCGTCTCGCCGATCTGGGCCTCCACGGCCCGGTCGCGGCCGTAGCGGGCGGAGAAGTTCAGCGCGCCCCGGGTGACGAGGGTGGAGGAGCCGTCGGGGGCGATGTCGCAGAGCCGGGCGATGACCTGTCCGGTGGGGGCGGCGGCGCGCAGGGCGAGGTTCACGGACGGCCGGCCGAGGATCTCGATCGCAGGACCGTCCTCGGGTACGGGGAAGTCGAAGCAGGCCGAGTGGGCGTCCTCGTCGCGCTGGTCGGGCGGCAGGTCGGCGTCGTTGCCGAAGGGGAAGAAGCGGCCGGCGTCGAGGCCGGTCTGCTGTGGCGAGTCGACCACGACGGGGGTGCCCTGGAAGGCGTACGTGACGGGGGTGACGTTCGGGGAGGGCCAGGCGGGGTCGGTGACCCAGCGGCCGGGCAGTTCCTCGTACACGGTGGCGGGCAGGTGGGACTCGCTGATCCAGGAGCGGAGCAGGGGCTCGGCCATGACGTCGTTCTCGATGCCCTTGAGGTGGTGGTCCCACCAGCGCAGGGTCTCCTGGAGGAAGCCGATGGCGGGGCCCGGCGGCAGGCCCCGGTCCGGGTACTGGTGGGACCAGGGGCCGATGATGCCGCGCACCCGGTCCTGGGGGAGGTGCCGGGCGAGGCGGAGGACGGTGTCGCGGTACGGGTCGTGCCAGCCGCCGACGGCGAGGACGGCGGCCCGGACGGCGGAGTAGTCCTCGCAGACGCTGCCGTGCCGCCAGTAGGCGTCGCGGGTCTGGTGGGCGAGCCAGGTGTGGATGAGGGGCTCGACGGCCTCAAGGCGCCTCAGCCACATCGCGCGCCACTCCTCGCCCGCGTAGCGCGGGTCGGGCGGACGGCAGACGAAGGCGAGCATGGTGGCGGCCCAGGCGTGCATGTCGACGCCGAGGACGGAGCCGCCCATGTAGTGGACGTCGTTGTCGTAGCGGTCGTCGGTGGAGCAGACGGTGACGATCGCCTTGAGGGGTTCGGGGGCGAGGGCGGCGATCTGGAGCGAGTTGAAACCGCCCCAGGAGATGCCGAACATGCCGACCTTCCCCGTGCACCAGGGCTGCTCGGCGAGCCAGTCCACGACGGCGACGCCGTCGGCGAGCTCGACCGGGTCGTACTCGTCGCCGGGCAGGCCCTCGCTGTTGCCGTGACCGCGGACGTCGACGCGTACCGAGGCGTAGCCGTGGCCCGCGTACCAGGGGTGGCGCTGCCAGTCGCGGGGCGCGGTCCAGTCGGTGAGGCGGTACGGCAGGTACTCCAGGAGGGCCGGTACGGGCTCGTCGGTGAGCGGGCGCCACACGCGCGCGTACAGCCTGGTCCCGTCCGGCAGCGGGATGCGGATGTCCTCGTGGCGGGTCTCGTACGGGAAGTCGGTACGGATCTTCGTCATCGGGTCACCTCAGTGGACGGGGTGCGTGGTGCGGCGCGGCCAGGGCTGTCGATCACTGTTCGGGACAAAAAGCTCACTCCTGGTCGTATGAGCTGATCACGAACATACCGGGGGTGACGGGAAGGCGCCCACGGTGATCGAAAGGTGACCGGATACGCTGGCTTGAGTGAATCCAGCGACACATCGACAATCCGTGTGATCTTCAACAGACCATGTGAACCATCCGTGTGATCGTCAGCAGGCGTCAGCAGACAGGAGACCCCCTCGTGACCGTCGTCGGGCCGTTCGGTCTTAGCGTGCGGGACCAGGCTCTCGAAGCCGATGTCCAGACGGGGTTGGCGGCTGTGGAGGCGGGCCTCCTGGACGCCACCAAGAGCGATGTCCCCTTCATCACGGAGGCCGCGCAGCACCTCGTCCTGGCCGGTGGCAAGCGCTTTCGTCCCCTGCTCGTGATGCTCGCCGCCCAGTTCGGCGACCCCTACGCGCCGGGCGTCGTGCCCTCCGCCGTCGTCGTCGAGCTCACCCACCTGGCCACGCTGTACCACGACGACGTCATGGACGAGGCCGACGTCCGGCGCGGCGTCCCCAGCGCCAACACCCGCTGGGGCAACTCCATCGCCGTCCTCACGGGTGACTTCCTCTTCGCCCGCGCCTCGCACACGCTCGCGGACCTCGGCCCCGAGGCCGTACGGATCCAGTCCGAGGCGTTCGAACGCCTCGTGACCGGCCAGATCCTGGAGACCGCGGGACCGACCGACGGCCGCGACCCCGTCGAGCACTACCTCGACGTCCTCGGCGGCAAGACCGGCTCCCTCGTCGCCGTCTCCTGCCGCTTCGGCGCGATGATGTCCGGCGCGGAGGACAGCGTCGTCGACACCCTCACGCAGTACGGGGAGCGGCTCGGCGTCGCCTTCCAGCTCGCCGACGACGTCCTCGACATCGCCTCCGACTCCCACGAGTCCGGCAAGACCCCCGGCACCGACCTGCGCGAGGGCATCCCGACCCTGCCCGTCCTCCACCTGCGGGCCGCCGCGGCCGCCCACGGCCGCCCCGAGGACCTGGAACTCGTCGCCCTCGTCGACGGCGACCTCAGCGACGACGAACGGCACGCCGAGGTCCTGCGCCGGCTGCGCTCCCACCCCGCCCTGGAGCAGGCCCGCCGCGACACCGTGCGGTACGCCCAGGAGGCGCGCGCGATGCTGGCGCCGCTGCCCGACGGGTACGCGAAGGCGGCGCTGGCCGAGATGTGCGACGCGGTCGTCCACCGCGCGGGCTGACAGGACCGCCTCGTCTTCACCGCGCGGGTCAACCGCGGGGGTGAGGCGGTCTCAGGGTCGGGTCATCCCGAAGCAGTACGTGAGGTTGATCCCCGGGGCTGACGTATCCCCGCCGCCGCTTTGGTGAGATGGAGACATCGACCACGGAGGTAGCGGAGACCATGGCAGAGACCCGTAAGGCGAGCCGGTTCATCGTCCCGGTCGCGGTGGCAGGAGTGGCCGCGGCGACCATCGGACTCGTCCCGGCGCTGGCGGCGTCCGGCGACCCCGAACTGCCGGAGATCACGGCCCAGCAGCTCATCGAGAAGATCGCGGCCTCGGACACCCAGACCCTGTCCGGCACGTTCAAGATCTCCACCGACCTGGGACTGCCGTCCTTCGCCGGCCTGATGTCGGGCCTCGGCGGCGACGGCGGCGACTCGTCCGCCGACCCCTCGGAGAAGCTCACCGAGCTCGTCTCCGGCACCCACACCCTGCGCGTGGCGGCCGACGGCCCCGAGCGCCAGAAGCTGACCCTGCTCGACGGCTCCGGCGAGTACAGCCTGATCCACAACGGCGCCGACGTCTGGGCGTACGACAGCAAGTCGAACGAGGTCTTCCACGAGAAGGCCCCCGAAGGCGCGGGCGCGCCGGAGGAGAAGGAGGTCCCGACCACGCCCAAGGAGCTCGCGGACGAGGTCCTGAAGGCGGCCGGCGACACCACGTCGATCACCGTCGGCGGTACGGCCAAGGTGGCCGGCCGGGACGCGTACCAGCTGGTGATCAAGCCGAAGCAGGCCGGTTCGACGGTCGAGTCGGTCAAGATCGCGGTGGACGCGGCGAACGGCACCCCGCTGAAGTTCACCCTCGCCTCGGTCGAGGGCGGCAAGCCCGTCGTCGACGCGGGCTTCACGAAGATCGACTTCGCGAGGCCGGCGGCCTCGGACTTCACCTTCAAGGCGCCCGCGGGCGCCAAGGTGACCGAGGGGGCCGCGGAGGACGCGGCGGGCGATGAGAAGCTGCCGGAGGGCTTCGAGAAGGGCCTCGGCGACCTGGAGAAGGGCTTCGGCGGCTTCGGGGGCTCCGGCGAGGGCATGAACGTCATCGGCGAGGGCTGGACGACGATCGCGAAGCTCGACACGGGGGCTCCGGCGCCGAAGACCGACGAGGCGCCGAAGGAGGTCCAGGGCTTCCTGGACTCCCTCGGCGACAAGGTCACCGGGAAGTTCGGCTCGGGCACCGTCTTCAAGACGAAGCTGGTGAACGCGCTCCTCACCGACGACGGCAAGGTCTACGTCGGCGCGGTGACCCAGGACGCCCTGGTGAACGCGGCGAACGCCGGCAAGTAGCCGCAACAGGCAGGCTGGTTGGGACCCCGGGCGGGTCGGGGGCGATGGTCACCGACCCACCCGGGAGCTTTTTCGTTTCGCGCTACGGGAACGTCAGCTTGAAGCTGTTGATGTAGCCCGTGTCGACCGAGGCCGTGTCCTGGACGCGGAGCTTCCAGGCACCGTTGGCGACCTCGGATGAGGCGTTCACGGTGAAGGTCTGGACGATGTTGTCGGCGCTGCCGCCGGACCGGTTGCTCAGGCTGTAGACCGAGCCGTCGGGGGCGACCAGGTCGACGACGAGGTCACCCCGGTAGGTGTGGACGATGTTCACACCGACGGAGAGGGCGGCCGGAGCGTTGCCGGTGATGCCGGTGACGTTGACCGTGGAGGTCACCGCGGCGCCGTTGTCCGGGATGGACACGTCGGCCGTGTTCTCGAAGACCGTGCCGGTGGGCGGCGGCGTCGAGGTCCCGGACAGTGCCCAGATCGCGTGGGCGACGGCGTCGCTGTTGCGGTCCAGGGCGGTGTCGTTGATGTTCGCCGTCGTGTCGCAGGACGAGTGGTAGCAGCGGTCGAAGGCCGTGGCCGTACCGCCCCACTTCGCCACCTGGGCACTGGTCTTGACCCGGCTGGCGCCCGTGAAGAGCCCGCCGACGGGTATGCCGACGTTCTTGAACGAGGCGTGGTCCGAACGGCCGTCGCCCTCGGTCTCGATCTCGGTCGGGACGCCGAGACCCGCGAAGTAGTTCTTGAAGGTCGTCTCGATCGTCGGGTCGTCGTCGTAGACGAAGTAGCCCGGGTTCGGCGAGCCGATCATGTCGAAGTTCAGGTACCCGGAGAGCTTGGAGCGCTCGGTCGTGGGCAGCTGGGCGACGTAGTACTTCGAGCCGACGAGGCCGAGTTCCTCCGCGCCCCACCAGCCGAAGCGCAGGTGCTTGGAGGGCTGGTAGCCGGCCCGGGCCACGGCGAGCGCGGTCTCCAGGACGGCGGCGGAGCCGGAGCCGTTGTCGTTGATGCCGGCGCCGGAGGAGACCGAGTCGAGGTGCGCGCCGGCCATCAGGACCTGGTTCGGGTCGCCGCCCGGCCAGTCGGCTATCAGGTTGTAGCCGACGGCGCTGTTGGAGGTGAACTGCTGGATGGTGGTGGTGTACCCGGCGGCGTCCAGCTTGGCCTTCACGAAGTCGATGGACGCCTTGTAGCCGGTACGGCCGTGGGCGCGGTTGCCGCCGTTGGCGTTGGCGATCGACTGCAGGTCCGTCAAGTGCTGCTTGACGTTGGCGAGCGGGATGTCGGGCGCGGCGGCGGCAGCGGCGGGACTGGCCGAGGCGCTGGTGCCGGTGAGACCGCCGAGGGCGAGCGCCGCGAGTGCGGCGGCCGCGGTCAAGCGTCTGGACACGGAGATGTTCATCTGTGGGGGCTCCGGATTCCGAACGGGGATGGGACGGAACGTGCGAGACGCCTCGGGCGTGGGTGCCACGAGGCGCTGGAGCTGTACGAGTGCATGTGCGGTGTTCAGTTGTTCTGGTGTTCTGGTGTTCTGGTGTTCTGGTGTTCTGGTGTGCGTGCTGAATGTTCAGCGAGGGTTTGACTTCGCGTCAAGAGCGGAAACCGGTCAGGGGCGTTCGCTCACCGGACAGGTGGCTCTGGGCGCGTATCCCTGGGGAGGGAATTACGGGGTGGGGATGGGGGCGCCGTCGCCGTCGCCGAGGTCGTCGCCGATGTAATCGGACTCGGCTGGGACCAGAGGTGGTTGGTCGAGGATCTCGATGAAGGCGATGCGGCCGTTCAGCACGTCCAGGTTCAGCATCCCGTCCTCGGGAAGCAGCGGCACGCAGCGGTGACCTTCCCCGTAGGGCTGCCCCTGGGGGTGGCCCGAGGTGCGGATGCTCTGGCAGAAGTCGTCGCTGCAGCCGCAGGGCCCGTACATCCGCACGTCGTGCACGACGATGGCGAGCTCACGCTCGCCCTCGCTCTCAAGAAGCCGCACGAGCTGGCGGACGAGGGCGGGATAGACGTCGCGAAGGAGCCGGGGCGAGGGGTTTTCCTGGTCCATGGGGGGAGGCTACTGAGGTGCTGGGGGCGGGCCGGCTACGTGGGTGTCGGGTGCGGCCGCCCTCTTTCCGAGTGTGGCGTCCTCCGCCGCCGGGTCAAGGGCGCTCCCTGCGGTCGCGTCGCTGCGCGATGGGCTGCGCCCACCCTTGACCCGGCGGCGGAGGCCGCCTTTTCACACTCGGAGGGCGG
>NZ_JBITBZ010000009.1:0-45639 GCF_044452745.1 Streptomyces sp. NPDC051822
ACCGCGGCGGCGAACGGCACGATCTTCGCCTCCGCGAGAGCACGCACCGACTCCCGGAGCATGTCGTGCTCCTCGGAAGGCCGATACAGGTCGAAATCAGCGGAACCTGACACGCTCACTCACTCCCACGCTTGCTAACTACCGTTAAGTAACCCAAATGGTAGGGCGTGACCAGGCCCCGGACCAGGGCACGACTATGCTCGGGCAGGCATTCCGCCCGACGTTCACTGGAGACCCGCATGGCCCTCAAGATCACTGTGATCGGCACCGGCTACCTCGGCGCCACCCACGCCGCGGCCATGGCGGAACTGGGCTTCGAGGTCCTCGGCCTCGACGTCGTCCCCGAGAAGATCGAGCTGCTGTCGTCCGGGCGCGTCCCGATGTACGAGCCGGGCCTGGAGGAGCTCCTCGCCAGACACGTGGCCGGGATCGAGGGTTCGAGCGGGCGGCTGCGGTTCACCACTTCGTGGGAGGAGGTCGGCGCCTTCGGTGACGTGCACTTCGTCTGCGTGAACACCCCGCAGAAGCACGGCGAGTACGCCTGCGACATGAGCTACGTGGACGCGGCCTTCACCTCCCTCGCCGGAGTCGTACGCGAAGGGGCCCTGGTCGTCGGCAAGTCGACCGTCCCCGTCGGCTCGGCCGAGCGGCTCGCGGGCCTGCTGCCGGAGGGTGTCGAACTCGCCTGGAACCCGGAGTTCCTGCGGGAGGGCTTCGCCGTGAACGACACCCTGCACCCGGACCGGATCGTGGTCGGCGTCCGCGGCGAGCGGGGCGAGAAGACGCTCCGCGAGGTGTACGCCGTACCCGTCGGCGAGGGCTCGCCCTTCGTGGTGACCGACTTCCCGACCGCCGAGCTGGTGAAGACGTCCGCGAACTCCTTCCTCGCCACCAAGATCTCCTTCATCAACGCGATGGCCGAGGTGTGCGAGGCCGCCGGCGGCGACGTCGCCAAGCTGGCCGAGGCACTCGGCCACGACGACCGGATCGGCCCCAAGTTCCTGCGGGCCGGCATCGGCTTCGGCGGCGGCTGCCTCCCGAAGGACATCCGGGCCTTCATGGCCCGCGCCGGCGAGCTGGGCGCCGACCAGGCGCTGACCTTCCTGCGCGAGATCGACTCGATCAACATGCGGCGGCGCGGCCAGATGGTGGAGATGGCGCGGGAGACCCTCGGCGGGAACTCCTTCCTCGGCCGCCGGGTGGCCGTGCTCGGCGCCACCTTCAAGCCCGACTCGGACGACGTCCGCGACTCCCCCGCGCTGAACGTGGCCGGGCAGATACACCTCCAGGGCGGCCAGGTCACCGTCTACGACCCGAAGGGCATGGACAACGCCCGGCGCGTCTTCCCGACCCTCGGGTACGCGGACTCGGCGCGCGAGGCCGTCGTAGGGGCGGACGTGGTGCTGCACCTGACGGAGTGGCGCGAGTTCCGCGAGCTCGACCCGGCGGAACTCGCCGAGGTCGTGTCGTCGCCGGTGATCCTGGACGGCCGCAACGCGCTCGACTCGGAGCGCTGGCGGGCGGCCGGCTGGACGTACCGGGCGATGGGCCGCCCGCGCGCCTGACACGAGGAGGCACGAGAAGGGAGGGGGCGCGGTCGCGCCCCCTCCCTTCTTCGTACGGCCGGTCAGGCCGCGGCCGGCCGGATGCGGTTCGTGCGGGACAGGAACTCCGTCTCGCGCAGCGCCCTGGTGACGTTCGCGTGCGCGAGGCCCACCAGCTCCTGGGCCGGCCAGCCCCGGCGCAGCAGCTCCGCGAACAGCGGCACGTAGCCGACGGCCGGGGCCGTCGTGTGCGAGACGCCCACGCAGTGCGGGCCGGCCAGGGCGCGCACCCGGTCCAGGACGTCCGCGGCGGCGGCCGGGTCGTCCGTCACGGTGACCATGCAGACGGCGCCGTTCTCGCCGAGGAGGCCCAGGACGTCGTCGGGGAGCTCCTCGGGGGCCGCCCGCGTCAGCAGGGCCGGGGCGCGGGTGACCGCGAGGGTGCGGCGGACCGTGTCCTGGTCGGCTCCGGACAGGTCCACGGCCAGGCCGATGCGGTTCATCTCCCGTACCGCGTCGCGGGCGAAGCGGTCGAAGCCGGCGAGGCCGGCGGCCCGTACACCCAGGGCCTGATAGGCCCTCAGGGTCGCGGCGGATCCGCAGAGCGCCGTCCAGGCGACCGGCCCGAGGAGGGCCGCGACACGGCCGCAGTTACGGGCGTGGGCCATCTCGGACGTGGTGTGCGCGAGACGCAGGTCCTCCGGGCAGGCGGCGACGAGCGCGCGGACGGCGTCGATGCGCCGCAGGGTCCCGATGACGCCCTCGTCGGCCTCGACGCGCAGGGACCAGAACTGGGCTCCGGCCTCCCTCGCGCGCATCGGCGGCAGGTCCTCCGGATCGAGGGACGGGGGCAGGTCGGTGTGTCCCTCGACGACGGGCTGGGCGGCCAGGATGGCGCGGGCGCGGGACGTCTCGTCGAGCGCCGTGGATGGCTCCGGTACGTCGGGCTCGCCGGCGGCGGCAGGGACGGTGGAGAGGCTGGGAGGGTCGTCTAGCAGTTCCGCCATGGGGTCACTCCGAACTCGGCGATGCAGTACCGCCCCGCCTCGACCGGCGGGGCAGTACCGTCCACCGTGCCACCGGCCCCCTGCCGGGGCCCGGCGGACTGAGCCGTTCGGGTGACCGTCCGGCTACGGCGCGTCGGGTCCGTCGACAGCGTCGATGGTCGCGTTCGACGGTGCCGTACGGCTCTTCAGGTCGCGGGAGACCGCCTCCGCGTCCCGGAGGGCGCGGACCGCGTTGGACCAGGTCAGCTTGGCCAGGTCCGGGTGCGACCAGCCGCGGTGCAGCAGCTCCGCGATCAGGTTCGGGTAGCCGGCGACGTCGTCGAGACCGGCCGGGGTGAAGGCCGTTCCGTCGTAGTCGCCGCCGATGCCGATATGGTCGATGCCGGCGGCCTCGCGCATGTGGTCGAGGTGGTCGGCGACCGTGGCGGCGGTGGCGATCGGGCGCGGGTTCTCCTCCTCGAAGGCACGGTGCAGCTTCATCGCCTCGGCGGTGGTGTCGAGGTGGTCGAAGCCGTGCTCGCGGAGGTTCTCGTCCGCCCGCGCGGTCCACTCGACGGCCGCGGGGAGGATGAACTTGGGCACGAAGGTGGCCATCGCGACGCCGCCGTTGGCGGGCAGCCGCTCCAGGACGTCGTCCGGGATGTTCCTCGGGTGGTCGCACACCGCCAGGGCCGAGGAGTGCGAGAAGATCACCGGCGCCGCCGTGGCGTCGAGGGCGTCCCGCATGGTGGTGGCGGCGACATGCGAGAGGTCGACGAGCATGCCGGAGCGGTTCATCTCGCGGACGACCTGCCGGCCGAAGGCCGAGAGCCCGCCGACACCGGGCTCGTCGGTCGCCGAGTCCGCCCAGTCGTTGTTGTCGTTGTGGGTGAGCGTCATGTAGCGCACGCCGAGGGCGTGCAGGGCGCGCAGGGTGGCGAGGGAGTTGTTGATCGAGTGGCCGCCCTCGGCGCCCTTCAGGGAGGCGATACGGCCCTGCCCGCGGGCCGCCTCCATGTCGTCCGCCGTCAGGGCGGGGGCCAGCTCGCCCGCGTACCGCTCCAGGAGCTGGTCGACGATGTCGATCTGCTCCAGCGTCGCGCTGACCGCGTCGTCCCCGGCGAGCCGGCACGGCACGTACACCGACCAGAACTGGGCGCCGACGCCGCCGGCCCGCAGCCGCGCCAGGTCGGTGTGGAGCGCGCCGGTCTGGTCCGCGCCGATGTCCATGCGGTCCAGGTCGTACCGCACGTGCTCGCGCAGCGCCCACGGCAGGTCGTTGTGGCCGTCGACGACGGGGTGGCCCGCGAGCAGTTCGCGGGCCTCCGACAGACGGTCCGCCGCGCCGCTCACTTGCCGAAGCCGAAGGAGTCGGCGCCCTCGACCTTGGCCCGCAGCCGCTTGCCCTTCTCGGTCGCCTGGTCGTTGAGCTCCTGGAGGAACTCGTTCATCCGGGCGAGGAGGTCGGCGTCGTGGGCGGCGAGCATCCGGGCCGCGAGCAGGCCCGCGTTGCGGGCGCCGGCGACGGAGACCGTGGCGACGGGGACGCCGGCCGGCATCTGCACGATGGAGAGCAGCGAGTCCATGCCGTCCAGGTACTTCAGCGGCACCGGCACACCGATCACGGGGAGCGGGGTGACGGAGGCGAGCATGCCGGGCAGGTGGGCGGCGCCGCCCGCGCCCGCGATGATCGCCTTCAGGCCACGGCCCGCGGCCTCCTCGCCGTACGCGATCATCTCGCGCGGCATCCGGTGCGCGGAGAGGACGTTGACCTCGTAGGGGATCTCGAACTCGTCGAGGGCCTGCGCGGCGGCCTCCATGACGGACCAGTCGGAGTCGGATCCCATGGCGATGCCGACGACGGGGGAGGTGCTGTGGCTGCTCACTCGGTGATCGTTCCTCGCAGATATCCGGCGGCGTGACGCGCGCGCTCCAGCACGTCGTCCAGGTCGTCGCCGTAGGTGTTGACGTGCCCCACCTTGCGGCCGGGCTTCACGTCCTTGCCATACATGTGAATCTTGAGCTGCGGGTCCCTCGCCATGCAATGCAGGTACGCCGCGTACATGTCGGGGTAGTCACCGCCCAGGACATTGCACATCACGGTCCACGGGGCACGCGGGCGCGGATCGCCGAGGGGCAGGTCGAGGACCGCCCGGACGTGGTTGGCGAACTGCGAGGTGATCGCGCCGTCCTGGGTCCAGTGACCGGAGTTGTGCGGGCGCATCGCCAGTTCGTTGACGAGGATGCGGCCGTCGGTGGTCTCGAACAGCTCGACGGCGAGGTGGCCGACGACCCCCAGCTCCTTGGCGATGCGAAGGGCCAGCTCCTGCGCCTGGCCGGCCAGCTCGCCGTCGAGGTCCGGCGCGGGCGCGATGACGGTGTCGCAGACGCCGTCGACCTGCCGGGACTCCACGACCGGGTAGGCGACGGCCTGGCCGTGCGGGGAGCGGACGATGTTCGCGGCGAGCTCGCGCGTGAAGTCGACCTTCTCCTCGGCGAGCACCGGGACCCCCGCGAGGAACGGGTCACGGGCGTCCTCGGGCGTACGGACGAACCAGACGCCCTTGCCGTCGTAGCCGCCGCGCACCGTCTTCAGGATGATCGGGAAGCCCCCGCCCTCGGCCGCGAAGGCCACGGCGTCCTCGGGGTCCGCCACGATGCGGTGCCTCGGGCTCGGCGCGCCGATCTCGTCGAGCTTCGCGCGCATCACCCCCTTGTCCTGGGCGTGCACCAGCGCGTCGGGGCCCGGCCGGACGGGGATGCCGTCGGCTTCGAGGGCCCGCAGGTGCTCCGTGGGGACGTGCTCGTGATCGAAGGTGATCACGTCACATCCGCGCGCGAAGTCACGCAGCGTGTCCAGGTCGCGGTAGTCGCCGATGACGACGTCGCCGACCACCTGGGCCGCGGAGTCCTGGGGGGTGTCGCTGAGGAGCTTGAACTTGATGCCGAGGGGGATGCCCGCCTCGTGCGTCATACGGGCGAGCTGCCCGCCGCCGACCATGCCTACTACGGGGAACGTCACCCTCTTAGGGTATCCGCACCATCCCGGAAGCCTCGTCCGGCTGTGGTTTGGCACAAGAAAGGCGGGGCGGGAAGCGGGTTCTCCAGTGGTTTACGAGGTACCCGGGCGGGTGACAGGAGGGCTGGTTAGCATGGGTTGGGTTGACGTCATCCGGGCGTCATCCTGACGGACGGGACAGAGCCATCACCATGAGTGAACCCGGCGCGCTGCGCACGCGACTCAACGGGCTCTTCCGTGAGGTCGCCAAGTTCGGGGTGGTCGGCGGTCTCGGCGTCCTGGTCAACCTCGGCGTCTTCAACCTCGTCCGCGGCACCACGGAGATTCCGATGGTGCGGGCCAGCCTGATCGCCACCGTCGTCGCCATCGTCTTCAACTACGTGGGGTTCCGTTACTTCACTTACCGCGACCGGGACAAGTCGGGGCGGACCAAGGAGATGTCGCTGTTCCTGCTGTTCAGCGTCGTCGGCATGGTCATCGAGAACGGTGTGCTCTACGCGGCGACGTACGGCTTCGGCTGGGACGGCCCGCTCGCGAGCAACTTCTTCAAGTTCTTCGGCATCGGCATCGGCACGCTGTTTCGCTTCTGGTCCTACCGCAGCTGGGTGTTCCGCACGCTGCCCGCGAAGGAGGCGGTCCAGGCCGCCGAATCGTTCTTGGAGCAGCCCCCGCGCCAGGCGGTCCGGCGCCAGCCCGACCGCGTCTGACCAGCCTTCTCACCTGACGGGGCGCTCCCGCGTCTCGTCGGAGACGCTCCTGACCTCCCGGCTCAGGAAGAGCGCGAAGACCGGCGGCTGCTCCTTCAGCAGTTCGAGACGGCCGCCGTCCGCCTCCGCCAGGTCGCGGGCGACCGCGAGGCCGATGCCGGTGGAGCTGCGGCCGCTGACGGCCCGCTCGAAGATCCGCGAGCCGAGGTCGGCCGGGACGCCGGGGCCCTCGTCGGTGACCTCGATCACGGACTGGTTGCCGATGACCCGGGTCCGCAGGGCGACCGTGCCGCCGCCGTGCATGAGCGAGTTCTCGATCAGGGCCGCGAGGACCTGGGCGACGGCGCCCGGGGTGCCGACGGCCCGCATCCCCTGCTTGCCCGAGTGGACGATGGCCCGGCCCGCGCTGCGGTAGGCGGGCCGCCACTCCTCGATCTGCTGCTTGACGACCTCGTCCAGGTCGAAGGCGACGGCGGAGCCGGTCCGCGGGTCCCTGGAGTTGGTCAGGAGCCGCTGGACGACGTCGGTGAGCCGCTCGACCTGGGTGAGCGCGATCGTCGCCTCCTCCTTGACCGTGTCGAGGTCGTCGGCGAGCGCGACCTCCTCCAGGCGCATGGAGAGGGCGGTCAGCGGCGTACGGAGCTGGTGCGAGGCGTCGGCGGCGAGCCGGCGCTCGGCGGTGAGCATGCGGGCGATGCGTTCGGCGGAGGCGTCGAGGACGTCCGCGACGCGGTCGAGCTCGGCCACCCCGTACCGCTTGTGCCGGGGGCGCGGGTCGCCGGAGCCGAGGCGCTCGGCGGTCTCCGCGAGGTCGGTGAGCGGGGAGGTGAGCTTGTTCGCCTGCCGTACGGCGAGGAGGATCGCGGCGACGACGGCGAGCAGGGCCACCGCGCCGATGATCAGGAGGGTGCGGCCGACCTCCTCGGTGACGGTGGAGCGGGACTCCTCGACGATCACGGTCTCGCCGCGCTCGCCCTCGGCGAGGCCCCGGATGACGTCCCCGGTGGGCCGGGTGCCGATCTCGATCGACGGGCGGCCGGGGATCCGGATCTCGGCGAACCGCTTGGCGCCGCTCTGCTCGGCGAGGATGTCCGGGTTGACCGGCTCGCCGCCGATGAGCCGGCTGTCGACGATGGAGGCGAGCCGCACCGCCTCGGTGTCCACCCGCTCCTGGGCGGTACTGGTGATGGTGCGGGTCTCGACGATGACGAGGGAGACCCCGAACACCGAGATGACGACGAGCACCACGGCGAGCGTGGAGTTGATCAGACGGCGGCGCATGGTGCTCTCCGGGGGCGGGGTGGCTCAGCTCTTCTCGAAGCGGAAACCGACTCCGCGCACGGTGGCGATGTAGCGCGGGTTCGCGGCGTCGTCGCCGAGCTTCTTGCGCAGCCAGGAGATGTGCATGTCGAGGGTCTTGGTGGACGACCACCAGGTGGTGTCCCAGACCTCGCGCATCAGCTGGTCACGCGTGACGACCCGGCCGGCGTCCCGGACCAGGACCCGGAGCAGGTCGAACTCCTTCGCCGTCAGCTGGAGTTCCTCCTCGCCCATCCAGGCGCGGTGCGACTCGACGTCGATCCGCACGCCGTGGGTCGCGGGGGCGACGGCGGGCTCGCTGGAGCCGCGCCGGAGCAGGGCCCGGACGCGGGCGAGGAGTTCGGCGAGCCGGAAGGGCTTGGTGACGTAGTCGTCGGCGCCCGCGTCGAGCCCGACGACGGTGTCGACCTCGTCGGCCCGTGCGGTGAGGACCAGGATCGGGACCGTGTGCCCCTCGGCGCGCAGCCGCCGGGCGACTTCGAGGCCGTCCATGCCGGGCAGGCCCAGGTCGAGCACGACCAGGTCCACTCCGCCCTGGAGTCCGGCGTCGAGGGCGGTGGGGCCGTCCTCGCGGACCTCGACCTCGTACCCCTCTCTCCGCAGGGCGCGGGCCAGCGGCTCCGAGATGGATGCGTCGTCCTCGGCGAGCAGTACACGGGTCATGGGGTGATGGTAGTCCGCACGGGTGCCGGGCCGGGGCGGGATGGCGGGGGACGGTCCCCGGGGCCGGGGTCCGGGGCCCGGGGGCGAGATGACCCCTGGGGATCCTGTGGGCATCCTGTGCATGACCTTCGAATAGCCTTCTCCGGTTGCACTTCCGCCTGTGATCCATCTCTCAAGTCCTTCCATATCCGGCACTGTCGTGTCGTATGGTTGCTCGACGTCTGTAGCGGTATTGGGGACCTTTGGCTCGCTTCGCGTGCCAAGGTCCTCTTTCTGCGTGAGGTCGGCTCCGCCGATCCTCGAAGACGGTGAACGACCTGTGGGCCGGGTCCCGGGACGCGACAGCGCGTCTCCCGGGGCGTGGATCCCGGTGAGTCCGACGACTCAGCCGGTGCCGGCCTCCCCCACCGGGCGCATCACGCTCACAAGGCGCGCGTCCCGACAGAGCAAGGATCGACATGGCGTCCAGCCTGACGAAGGACTCGGCCGAACCCCTCGGCTACGAGAAGACCTTCCTCGGCCACCCCCGCGGCCTGGCCACTCTCTTCATGACCGAGATGTGGGAGCGTTTCTCCTACTACGGCATGAGGGCCCTTCTCGTTCTGTACCTGGTCTCCGGCGGCGTGGACGCCGCCACGGGCAGCCAGGGCGGCGGTCTCGCGATGACCGCGGCGACGGCGACGGCGATCTACTCCGTCTACGTCTCGATGGTCTACCTGATGGCCATGCCCGGCGGCTGGTTCGGCGACCGCGTCTGGGGCGCCCGCAAGACCGTCACGATCGCGGCCTCCGTGATCATGCTCGGCCACGTCTCGCTGGCCCTGCCGGGCCAGGCGATGTTCTTCGTCGGCCTCGCGCTCGTCGCGGTCGGCTCCGGTCTGCTGAAGGCCAACATCTCGACGATGGTCGGCCACCTCTACAAGAACGCGGACGACCCGCGCCGTGACGGTGGCTTCACGATCTTCTACATCGGCATCAACCTGGGCGCGTTCCTCGCTCCCCTGGTGATCGGCACCGTCGGCGAGAAGGTCAACTGGCACCTGGGCTTCGCCCTCGCCGCCGTCGGCATGGGCCTGGGCCTCGCCGTCTTCCTGATCTTCGGCAAGACGCTGAACCCGAAGAGCAGCGAGGTCCCGAACCCGCTGTCCGCCGACGAGCGCAAGGCCGTCATCACCAAGGCCGCCGTCGTCACCGTCGTGATCGCCGCGTTCTACGGTGCCGTCGTCGCCCTCGGCATGTACACCCTGAACTGGGCGATGGTCCCGATCACCCTCGCCGGTCTGATCATCCCGGTCGCCGTCCTGGCCCGCATCAAGCGCGACAAGGACCTGACCGCCGGCGAGAAGTCCCGCGTGACCGGCTACATCTGGTTCTTCGTCGCCGCCGCCATCTTCTGGATGATCTACGACCAGGGCGGCTCGACGCTGTCCCTGTTCGCGGACGACAAGACCGCCGACACCATCTTCGGCCTCGGCTTCCCCGCCACCTGGTACCAGTCGCTGAACCCGCTCTACGTCATGGCGCTGGCCCCGGTCTTCGCCTGGATGTGGCTGTGGCTGGCCCGCAAGAACCAGGAGCCGAACACCATCGTGAAGTTCGCGATGGGTCTCGTCCTGGTCGGCGCGTCCTTCTTCGTCTTCATCGTCCCGATGAACATGGCGGGCGACGGCACCAAGGTCTCCCCGATGTGGCTGGTCACGATCTACATGATCCAGACCATCGGTGAGCTGTGCCTCTCCCCCGTCGGCCTCTCCGTCACCACGAAGATGGCGCCGCAGAAGTACGCCTCGCAGATGATGGGTGTCTGGTTCCTCGCCGTCACCGCCGGTGACTGCACCACGGGTCTGCTCTCCATCGCGGGCGTCGACCTCAACGGCACCGGGATCATCGCGATGCAGGCGACGCTCGCCGTCGCCGCAGGATTCGCGATCTACATGTACCGCAAGAAGGTCCAGGGCCTCATGGGCGACGTCCACTGACGCCTGTGGTCCTGGTCCCCCACGGAGGCCGCCGCACCGGGTTCGGTGCGGCGGCCTCCGTCGTTCCGTCACCTCCTGAGCCGCGCCCAGGGGGTGAAGGTGAACACCGCGCCGCCGAGCAGGATCACCGTGCCCGCGACCAGGGCGAGGGCACGCAGGGCGCCGTCGCTCTCGGCGCCGGTCTCGGCGAGGTTCCCGCCGTCGGACCCACCGGACCCGCCGGAGGCAGCGCCGCCGGAGCCCGAACCCGAGGTTCCCGATCCGCCGCTCGCCCCGCCGGCCTGCTTGCTCGTGTCCAGCTCCAGGGAAGCGTTCACCGCTCCCTTGACCTGGCACGGGATCTCCATCTTGGCCTCGCCGAGAGTGACCGAGATGGTGAGCGCGCCGGGGCTGAGCGTGGACTTCCCGGTCGCGCCCGGCTTGTACGTGCCCTTCATGTCCTCCAGGCTCACCGGGGCGCCCGCCGCGAGCGCGGTGGGGTTGGGTGCGCCGGTGACCTTCACCGTGCCGCTGTCGGCGCCGCCGATCTTCACCGCCATGGACGGGGTGAGAGCCCCCTTGGGGAGGGCTGCGGGGCTGTTCATGACGCCCTTGGCCGTCTTGACGGTGAGGTCGTAGACGGCGCCGTTCTTCTTGGCGTTGATCGTCACCTTGGAGTTGATGTCCGGCGGGCCGGGGGCCTGGCAGGCGAAGGCGACGGTGACCTCCTTGCCGGGGAAGTCGGTCTGCCCGCCACCGGAACCACCGCCGGAGGTGGTCGTGCCGCCGCCCGAGGTGGTGGTGCTGCCGCCGGAGGTCGTGGTGCCGCCGGAGGTGGTCGTCGTACCGCCCGAGGTCGTCGTACCGCCCGAGGTCGTCGTACCGCCCGAGGTCGTCGTACCGCCCGAGGTCGTCGTACCGCCCGAGGTCGTCGTACCGCCCGAAGTCGTGGTCGTACCGCCGGAGGTCGTCGTGCCGCCGCCGCCCGCCGTCACCTTGATCGTCGCGCCGACCGGGACCGCTTCCTTCGGCGCGCACTTCGTGTCCGTCGAGATCGGCTTGGAGACGTTGATCGTGTACTTGTCGGGCGTCAGCGTGATCTCGCCCGCCTTGTCCAGCTTCAGTTTCCCCTTCATCTCGGGCAGCACCATCGGGCTGTTCTTGGGGATCGGCGGGTTCTTCCGCGGCCCCTCCATCGCGACGGTGCCGGTCGCCGCGCCGCCCACGGTGAGGACGCCGGTCGGCTTGACCGTGTCCGCGCCGAGGTCGAGCACGTCGGGGTTCTTCGACGCGGCCTGGACCGTCTTCCAGACGATCTCGACCTCGTCGCCGACCTTGGCCTCCGCCGGTGCCGTGATCAGCACCTTCGTCGTGCCCTGCACGGGCGGAAGTCCGGAGATGGACGGCGGGATGCACTCCGTCTTGTACGAGACCTCGGCGGCCTGTGCGGGTCCGGCGGAAATCAGGATCCCCGCGCCGCCGAGCATCAGCGCGACTCCGGCCGCGCTCATCCTCCGTTGCGTACTCACGCTTGTCCCTTCGTCGTCGGGCTGCTCTCTGGGGCTGACGGTGCGGAGTCAGGGCTGAACCACGGCAGGACCGCGGTCGGTTCGTCGTCCCCCGCCTCCCGCCGCGCGGGAACGGAGGTACGGGTACGGGTACGGCTACGGGTACGGCTGGAGGTCCCGGTCCGACGGCGCCACGGGGGCCGGGCCGCGGCGGGGCTCGCGGCCGGACGGACGCGGTCCACCACGGCCATCCCGATACGGAACAGGGCCGTGGGCACGACGACGGCGAGCAGCAGCCAGAAGAGCGTCACGCCCCAGGGCCTGCCGACCCCCCACGGCTGCTCGACCAGGACCTTGCCGGCGTACCGCACGGAGACCTGGTAGTCGCCGTGCGCGCCCGCCGCGAGCTCGACGGGGAGCCGGACCAGGGCCTTCCTGCCGGGCTGGACCGTGCCGCGCCACTGGCGTTCCTCGTACTGCGGCGCGAAGACGCCGTGGCCGGTGCCGACCTGGAAGACGGGGTCCTTGACGGGGGCGGAGCCGAGGTTGCCGACGGTGAAGACGACCTCGCGGCTCGGGGGCGCCCCGAACCAGGTGAGGAGGCCGCTCGATCCGTCGAGGCGCACGGCGGCCAGGACGGCGAGCCGCCCGTCGCCCGAGGCCTCGGGGAGCGGGGCGGTGGGGTGCCCGGCGACGGTGAACTCCCGGTCGACCGCGTCCTGTTGGCCGGTGACTCCGGCCACGTGCACGACGCAGGGGCAGGGTTTGGGCGGTTCGGCGACCGGGAGCTTCGCGCTGAACGCGCCGCGCGCGTCGACGGTGGCGGCCCGGCCGTCGGTGTTGGCGCAGGAGTTGGTGCCGCCGATGACGCCCCTGCCGGGGGCCGCCTGGCCGCAGACCAGGAGCATGAGCAGCGCGCCCGGCTTCCAGCCGCTGCCGCTGACGGTGATCTCGCCGCCCTTGCCGCCCTCCGCGCGGGAGAGTTCGACGACGGGCCCGGGGGCCGCCGTCGCGGGGGCGGCGGGGAGGAGGGCGAGGGCGAGGCCGGTCAGGAGCGCGGCGGCCGTGCGCGCCCACCTCGTGGTGCGGCTGCCTGTCATGGGGTCGCTCCCGCCGACGCTGCCTGGTTACGGGTACGGGTACGGGTACGGGACCTTCCGCGCCGCCGTACGGCGTATCCGGCGCCGACCGCCACCAGGAGGAGGCCGGCCGCCCCGGCCGGCGCCGGGACCGGGGCGAAGGAGGCCTCGGCACGGGCGGTGGCGGGGGCCGCGCCCTCGGCGGTGGCGGTGAGCCGGACGGTCACGGAGTCGAGGGCGGGCGGGTCGGGCCAGGGTTCGGTGCGGGTGGCCCGCTCGCCGGGGCGGAGGGTGAGCGGCAGGGGGCGGTCCGGCCGGTCGAGGACGGTGCCGAGGACGCCGTCGGCGCGGACGGCGAGGCGCGGGGCGAGGACCGTGGTGCCGCGGTTGACCAGGGTGTACCGGAGGGAGCCGGTCGCGGTGTCGACGTGGACGTCCTCGACGGTGAGGGCGGCGAGCCGGGGGCCGCTGACCCGCAGCCGCAGGTCGACGCGGAGTTCGTGGCCCGCCGCGGTGGCCCGTACGGCGCCCCGGTGTTCACCGGGCGGGGTGTCGGCGGTGACGGTCACGGCGAAGGGGACGTCCGCCCTGGTCCTGGCCGGCACGGTCACGGTCCTGGCGGCGAAGGACACCGGCGCGCCCTGCCCGCTGAGCCGTACGGTGAGCGGCCGGGCGCCCGGGTTGGTCAGGGACAGGGTGTCCTGGAGGACGCTGCCCGCGGGGCCCTCCAGGTAGGCGTACGGCCGTCCGGCGGCGGGCGTCGCCGTCCACGCCTGGGCGCCGGGGGGAGCCGCCGCGACCGCGCCGAGGAGGGCGGTGGCGGCGGCCACGAGCCCGGAGCGTGCCGCCGTCCGCATCAGCGTGCCGTGCGCCGGGTGAGCCAGAGGACTCCGGCGGCGCCGGTCAGCAGGACGGTGCCGCCGAGGGTGCCGAGGGCCGTGGCGGAGTCGAGCGGCCCGGTCCTGGGCAGCTCGGCGGGCGGTTCCTGTTCCTCCGCGGGCGGCGGCGTCCGGGAGCCGGAGCCGCCGGGGAGGCCGGTGACCTGGAGTTCGAGGGACGGTTTCGGGTTGTTCTTGGGAAGGCAGACGGCCGCGTCCATGCCGAGGGCGTGGACGGTGAGCTTCCCGGCCGTGAAGGTGACCTTGCCGTTCTCGGTGGGGGTGTACGTGCCCGTGAGGGTGCCGATCCTGATGGGGGTGTCGGGCGGGATGGCGGCCGTGTTGGGCGTTCCCTTGACCTTGACGGTGCCCTCGGCGTCGCCGCCGAGGACGAGTTCGGCGCGGGGGGTCATGACGCCCTTGGGGAGTTCGATCGGGCTGTCGGAGACGCCCTTCTCGAACGACATGGTGATCGTGTAGGCGCTGCCGTTCTTGACGGCCTTGATGTCGACGGGCGAGACGGCGCTCTTGGCCCCGATCTTCGTCTCGCAGGCGTAGTGGACGTCGACGACGGCCGCCTGGGCGGCCGGTGCGCCGGCGAGCACGGCCGCGCCCGCCACCGTGACCGCCGCCGCGAGCGCGGCGGCCGTCCTCCTCCGGTTCGGCTCCTTGGTCACCCCGAGCACCCCTCACCGCGACGTAACTGACGGTCTTTCAGATTGGCCGTCAAGGTACGCCCGGGGCCTCACGGAGGGAAGGCAGGGGAACGGGTGAACTTGTGAAAGTCTCAGGCGGGCGCGGCGAGTTCGGCCCAGACCGTCTTGCCGGGGGCGCCCGGGGTGCGCTCGATGCCCCAGTCGAGGCAGAGCCGCTGCACGATGAACATGCCATGGCCGCCGGGGCGCCCGGAGCGGTGCGGGCTGCGGGGTGCGGGCTGGCCGGCGCCCCGGTCGGTGACTTCGAGGCGCAACACCTTGGGCAGGCGCAGGACGCGGAGCCGCTCGGGGCCCTCGGCGTGCAGGCAGGCGTTGGTGACGAGCTCGGAGACGACGAGGAGGACGTCCTCGGCGGCGGCCCTGCGGTCGGCGGTGGCGGCCGGCAGCCAGCCCCACTCCTGGAGCGCGGTCCGCGTGAAGTCGCGGGCGAGCGGCACCGTGCCGCTGGTCTCGCCGAGGGCGAGCGTACGGACGTCGGAAGCTTGGTCCATCAGCGCTTCACCTCACCGATCGACGGGACAGAGACGGGACAACACGGGACAGGGGGCAGGACGTACGGGCCGTGCGGGCGGTGCGGGCGGTGCGGGCGGTGCGGGAACACAGGGCGGTGCGGGTGGTGCGGGGGTGCGGGGTGGCGTGGGGCACACCCGGCGGGTCGGAGGGCTCAGCCGGGGAGGGCTGTGGCGAGTGTCTCGTGCACGGTGAAGACGGCGTCGGCGCCCGTGATGTGGAACACCCGGGCCACCGCGGGCCGCATCGCCACCAGATGGACCCCGCCGCCGGCGGCGTCCGCCCTCAGTCTGGCGCCGAGCAGGACGTTGAGTCCGGTCGAGTCGCAGAACTCCAGGCCCGCGCAGTCGACGACGAGGCGCGAGCGGCCGGCGTCGAGCGCGCCGTCCAGCGGGGAACGCAGGAGGTCGGCGGTGTGGTGATCGAGCTCACCGACGGGCGCGAGGAGTTCGCTCGCGCCCATGCTCCGGACCTCGACCCGCAGCCGCGCGGGCGGTGCGCTGCCGATGTGCTCGCGGTCCATGGCCGTGCCTCTTCTCGCTCTCGCGGATGCCGACTGACGTGCCTCGAACCCTACAAGCGGGTCACCCTCCCGTGCACACAAGGTCCGCCACATACCAGGACAAAGCGGATTGTCGACACTTGCGACCTTGCGTGTGAAGCAGGTAGGGCTAGAAGACGACACCCGACACGACCGGCTTCGGAGGCGCCGCAAACCGCAGCAGAGGAACCAAGGAGGAGACCCATGTCACCCCGGCTCGACGCCCCGCGTACCCCCGACGCGCCGTCGGCAGCAGTCCCCCTCGTCCACCCGACCACCCCCTACCCCGGCCACCCGGCCGCACCCCTCGACGACCTGCTCGACCGCCCGCTCGACCGGCCCCTCGACCGGATCGGACCGGTCGACGCGCGCGCCCTGTCGAAGCAGCTCTTCGCCCGGCTCGCCGAGCTCGAAGAGGGCACCCACGACCACGCGTACGTCCGCAACACCCTGGTGGAGCTCAACCTGGCCCTGGTCCGGTTCGCCGCCGCCCGCTTCGGCACCCGCAGCGAGCCGATGGAGGACATCGTCCAGGTCGGCACCATCGGCCTCATCAAGGCGATCGACCGCTTCGAGCTCACCCGTGGCGTCGAGTTCCCGACCTTCGCGATGCCGACGATCATCGGCGAGATCAAGCGCTTCTTCCGCGACACCTCCTGGTCCGTGCACGTCCCCCGCCGGCTCCAGGAACTGCGGCTCGACCTCGCCAGGGCCGGCGACGCGCTCGCCCAGCGCCTCGACCGCGCCCCGACCGTCGCCGAACTCGCCGAGGAACTCGGCATCTCCCCCGAGGAGGTCGTCGAGGGCATGGCCGCCAGCAACGCGTACACCGCGGCCTCGCTCGACGCCCAGCCCGACGAGGAGGAAGGCTCCGGCGGCGAGGCCGCGCTCGCCGACCGGCTCGGCTACGAGGACCACGGCCTCACCGGCATCGAGTACATCGCCTCCCTGAAGCCGATGATCGCCTCGCTGCCCGCCCGCGAGCGCCAGATCCTCTCCCTCCGCTTCGTCTCCGGCATGACCCAGTCGGAGATCGGCACGGAGCTCGGCATCTCGCAGATGCACGTGTCACGGCTGCTCGCCCGCACCCTCGGCCGGCTGCGGCGCGGACTCACCCTGGAGGAGTGAGCCTCAGCCCAGGAGGAATCACCTCACTCTGGAGGAATGACCTCCGCCACCTCCCGTGAGCCGCCAAGATGGCTGCGGAAAGGGCCCGTTCACGGTCTTCGGACCCGGGACGGGCCCTTCCGCACGACCGGAACGCACCCGTCGGCAGGCCTTGTTGACGCGCCGTCCGGATTGGGCCACATTGAGCCCGGGGATTCAGGGGGGAATCACATGGTTTCTGCGTACGCGGAACTGGAAGGGCGGATGCGCGACCGGCTCGGGGGCAGGGAGTGCCTCTACGTGCCGTCGTGCCGCCTCGGGCTCTATCTCGCGCTGCGCCACTGGTGCGAACCCGGCGGCCGGGTGCTGATGTCGCCGGTCAACGACGACGTCATCTTCTTCGTCGTGCTCGCCGCCGGCCTCCGCCCGGTGCAGGCGCCGCTCGACCCCCGGGACGGTTCGATCGACCCGGCCGCCGTGCCCGAGTCCGTCTGGCAGGGCCTCTCCGCCGTCGTCACCACCAATCTGTACGGGAACCCCGACCCGGCACCGGAGCTGCGGGCCCGGTGCGACCGGCTCGGCATCCCGCTGATCGAGGACGCGGCCCACGCGATCGGCTCCACCGTCGGGGGGCGCCCTGTCGGCACGTACGGCGAGGCCTCCGTCTTCAGCCTGTCGAAGCACACCGCCGCCAACACCGGCGGCTTCCTCACCCTCGCCGACCCGGCACGGCGCGAGGAACTCGCGGCCACCCGGGACGCGTTGCTGCGCCCGCCCCGCAGGACCGGCGAACTCGCCTACCTTGCACGGCCGTACGCGGAGGCCGCCGTACGCGGCCTGCGCCTCGTCGGGGCCGCCCGCACCACCCTGCGGCTCCTCGGCGCGGAGGAACGCACCGAGATACGGATGCCGCTCCGCGCCGACGCCCTGGCACGGGCCCTCCCGGCCGCGCCCGCGCTCGAACCCTTCCACTCCTGGGTCCGGGTCGACATGCACGACTACCGGCTCGGCCCCGGCCCCGGCCGGCTCCGCCGCACCACCCGCAGGCTGGCCCGCCTCGACGACGTCCTCGCCGCCCACCGCGTGGGCACCGAGCGGCTCCTGGCGAGCGAGTACGGCACACCGGGGGACGGCGGTGTCCAGCCGCTGTTCCGGGTGCCGCTGCTCGTCGACGACCGGGACGCGGCCATCGCCGCCCTCGCCCGGCGCCGGATCACCACCGGCTACCTCTACGACCCGCCGCTCGACAGCTACGCGGGCGAGGCGTTCACCGACCTCTCGCCCGCGCCGGAACCGGCCGCCCGGTTCGCCCGCCACGCCCTCCCGGTCGACCCGCGCCGGGCCGACGAGGTCCTCGCCGTGCTCCGTACCGCCGGGATCCGCCCCGCGCACCTGTCGCCGACCCCCGGCGGGGCCCGGTGACCGAGTCCGTACGGCTGCGGGGTACCGACCACCACCCGGCGGCCGAGGAGCCCAAGGGCACCGCACCGCAGCCCTCCCCCGAGGACGGGGACGGCGACGGCTCCGGCGAGGGCTCCCTGTTCCGCAACGCCTACGCGCTGATGCTCTCCACCGGCGTCTCCGCCGCCCTCGGGCTCGGCTTCTGGCTCGTCGCCGCCCGCTACTACACGGAGGAGGCCGTAGGGCAGGGCTCCGCCGCCATCGCCGCGCAGCGGATGCTCGCCTCCCTCACCGCGACGACGCTGACCGGCGCGGTCGTCCGGTACGTCCCCAGGGCCGGGCGCGCCACCGGGCCCCTGGTGGTCCGCCTGTACCTGGTCAGCACCCTGGTCGTGGGCGTCGCCTGCGGTGTCTTCCTGCTCACCCTGGACTGGTGGGGACCCTCGTACGCCCCCCTCGGCACCCTGTCCGCCGGCATCTTCTTCACCGCCGCCAGCATCGGCTGGGCCCTGCTCACCCTCCAGGACGCCGTCCTCACCGGCCTGAGACGGGCCATCTGGGTCCCCGTCGGCAACGCCGTCTTCTCGCTCGGCAAGCTCGTCCTGCTCGTCGTCCTCGCCGTCGGCCTGCCCGTGCTCGGCGTCTTCGTCTCCTGGGCCGCGGCGATCGCGCTCTCCGTCGTGCCGATCGGCTGGCTCGTCTTCCGGCGCCTCATCCCCCGGCAGGAACAGGCCGACCGGGACCGCGAGCCGCCCAGCCTGCGCGAGATCGGCCGGTTCCTCGCCGGCGACTCCGTGGGCTCCGTCTTCAGCCTGCTGATGATCAGCCTGCTGCCGATGATGGTCGCCGTCCGCTTCGACGCCGCCCACAACGCCTTCTTCTACACGGCGTACACCGTCGGCGGCACGATGGAGTTCATGGCCATCAACATGGCCTCCTCGCTCACCGCGCACGCCTCGCACAGCCCCGGCTCCCTCGCCGAGGGGGTCAGGGGCGCGCTGCGCCGCATGGTGCTGCTGCTCGTCCCCGTCGTCCTCTTCCTCGTCGTGCTCGCCCCGCTGCTCCTGGCGCCCTTCGGGGCGGAGTACGCCGAGAACGGCACGACGGTCCTCCGGCTCCTCGCCGCCGCCGCGCTGCCCCGGGTCGCCGTCGAGCTGTACATCGGGGTGCTGCGCGTCCAGGGCCGTACGGGCATGCTCGCCGCCCTCCAGGGCGCGATGTGCGTCCTGGTGCTCGGCAGCGCGGCCTTCCTCCTCGGGCCGCTCGGCATCGCGGGGGCCGGGTACGCCGTCCTCGGGGGGATGACCGTGATGGCGGTCGTGTGCGTACCGGGTCTGCGGGCCGCGCTCAAGGGCCGGGCACCCAGGGTCCAGGAGCGCGCGAAGGACGCCTACGGCACCAGCTGGGCCCGGGAGAGCGCCTATCTGCGGGGGGCGCACGACTCGGTGACGCCGGCGTTCGGGATCCCGGTGTACGTACCCGGGCAGCGGACCGGCGAGCCCGCGGGTCTCCTGGGAAAGCCCGCGCCGGAGCCGCCCAGCACGGCCTCCGTCCCCAGCAGGTGGACGATGTGCCTGTGGCTGCTCCTCGGGCTGGCGGCCGGGCTCTTCTGGCTGCCGCTCGCCGGCTCGGGGGCGCTCGACGTGGAGCGGATCTCCGGCACCGGGCTGCTGACCGCGCTCCCGCCCGTCACGCTGGGAGCCGGGCTGCTGCTCGTCGCCCTCCAGGGCGCCGCCGTCGGACTGCGGGTCTTCCGGCCGGTGTTCGCCGGAACGGTCCTGCTCGCCACCTTCCTCGCCCTGCACACCGCGCCGCCCCTGCTCGGCCTGCGGCCGGCGGAGGCGGGCGGGCCGGGGGCCGCGCTCCTGGGCGACGGGGCGGAACGGGCCGTCGCCCCGATCGCCCTCCAGGCGCTGTGCCTGCTGCTCGCGGCCGTGCTGCTGCGGGTGATCGGCGTGGGCGACCGGGTCACGGCCGGGGCGGTGTGGGTCCTGGTCTGGGCGGGCTGGGCGGGGCAGCAGGCCTTCGCCGCCGCCCCGCTCCCGCTGTTCCTGGGCCTGGCCGGCGCCACGATGGCGGTGTGCGCCTTCCGGGGCCTTGCGGCGGGCCGCCGCTGAGGCGTCCGCTCAGCCCCGCGGCACATCCTGCCGGAAGTACGGGTCCTGGCCGGCGATCCGGTAGCCCTCCAGGCCGGGCCCGGAGTCGATGGTCAGGTCGCAGCCGGGTCCTGGCACGGCACGGTTCCAGTGGACGTACGCCTTCACCTCCGGCAGCGTCGGCGCGACCTCCGGGATGGCGGTGTACCAGTCGCGCTGCCGTTCGGGCCGCTCCGGGTCGGGGGCGGTGGAGAACTCGGAGAGCATGACGGGCTTGTCGGCGGAGATGTTCTTCCGGAGCCAGTCGTAGCTGGGCCGCTGGCTTTTGTCGAAGTCCAGCCAGTTCGATGACCCGTGGCAGAGGTAGTAGTTGTACTGGTCCATACCGATCCAGTCGACGTAGTCGTCGCCGGGGTAGAGCTGTTTCATCGACGACGCGCTCCCCAGGTATCCGGAGACCGTCCACACCCAGACCACGTTGTCGGCACCGAGCTTCCTGAACCGGTCGTAGACATGGCGATAGGCGGCGACGTACTCGGCGGGGGTGCCCGCTCCCTCCTTGATCCGGGCGTCGGCCTCCTGGTCGAAGGAGAGGAAGACCCGCTTGCCGTAGTCCTTGATGCGGCGGATCTGCGGATCGAGGATCTCGGCGTCGTACTGTCCGGAGGCGATGTTCTTCCAGCCGAGCTGGGTCTCGGTGTACCCGGCGTGGTGCGGTTCCCTCCATACCGTGGACTCCCAGGCGAGCATCAGCATCCGGTCCCGGCCAAGGGCCCGCTCGTCGGGGGTGAGGAGGGTCCCGTCGAGCTCGTTGCCCGACATGTCGTGGTACGTGTACACGAGATCGAGGCGACGGCCGATCTTCTTCTCGAAGGCGAGCACCGGCCGGGTGAGCGAACTGTCGTCGTCGTACGGGATGTACGCGCCCCACCAGGCCCCGCAGGGGGCGACGAGCCGGGCGTCGGACGCGCACGGGTCGTCGCCTTCGGCGACGGTCGACCAGACTCCTATCCCCGCGGTCAGCGCGCCTACGGCGGCGAGCGCGATCGCGAGCCGGGTCCAGGGGTCGGCCTTGGAGTGGCGCCCGGTCATCGACCTCCACCGGGCCCTCGTTTGCGGAACCGGAACGATCCGGTTCCCTCGGGTTCGACCGCGCCACGAGTGGCTGCGGGCAGCGGCAGGCCTGGCAGGAGGGCGACAACGGTGGAGAACGCGGCGAGCGGGACGAGGAACGCGGTCACGGAGAACCCTTCGACGAGGAAGAGGAGGGTGGCGGTCAGCGCGGCGAGGGAGAGGCTGATCGGCGCGGCGAGCGCGAACGCCTCCAGGCGGGCGCCGGGCCGCAGCCCACGCGGCTGGGGGTGGAGCAGGGCGAGGCCGGGACCGAGGCAGACGAAGAGCAGTACGGGCAGCCAGCGCAGGGGCGAGCCGCCGGGCAGCAGGGTCGCCGCGAGGGCCACCCATCCGGAGACGGCGACGGCTCCTCTGATCCGGTTCTGGGTCGACTTCACGGTGTACCGCCCGAGGTGGCCGGGGTCGCTGGGGACGCCGGGGTGTAGGCGAGGACGATTCCGTACGGATGTTCCTCGACGGTCCTGAAGAGGGGGGAGGCCTTCAGCCGGGTGCGCAGGGCCTCGAAGCCGCCCGGCGGCAGCAGGCCCTCTCCCGCCGTGTAGATGTCCTGGGTCCGGGTGAGGACGACATGCGCGGTGGTGCCGCGGGGGATGCCGTCGGCGAGGTAGCGGGCGGGGTCGGCGAGCATCTTCTCGTTCTCGGGCAATTCCTGCTCGGCGAAGAACCAGTGCTCGACCTGGTCGTAGCGGTGCAGTGCCTCCGGGAACGAGCCGGCCGTGGCGAGGAGCAGACCGCCCTCGGGCAGCCGGTCGATGGCACGGGTGACCAGCTCCGACTCGGCGGGCGGGGTGTAGTACATCGTCTCCTTGCCGTAGTACGCGGGCAGGAACCCGGCCGTCAGGGCGATGAGGACGACCGGCAGGGCGACGGCCGCGACGCGGCGCCGGACGAGGGCGCCACGGCTCCGGCGGGCGCCCGCGGCAGCGGGGACAAGGGCGGCCGCCGCGAAGAACGCGGCGCCGGGCAGGCCGAACAGATAGACCCGGAAGAGCATTTCGCCGCCGTAGTCGTTGACGGCGAAGAGCGGGACCGGGGCGATCGAGACGAGCAGCAGCGGCAGCGCGCTGCGGGTCAGCCGGCGGCGGCCGAGCACGGCGATCCCCGCGAGCACGACGACGGTGAGTGCCATGACGATGCCGGCCCGGCCGGCCAGTTCGGGTCCGGGGCCGGTGAGCTGTCCGGCGTATCCGGCACGGGAGTTCTCGGTGAGCCGGCCGATCGACTCGCGCAGCGTGCCGAGCGTCTCCAGGAACAACGGCCGGCCCATGGTGAGGTTCCAGGTCAGCATCAGCAGCCCGGTGACCACGAGCAGGCCGTAGTTGCGGTAGCGGCGCGTGAGGGCGAGGACGAACAGCGCGGCGCAGAGCATGACCGGCGTGAGCTGGTGGACGGCGTTGATCGCGAAGATGAGTGGCGAGATGATCAACACGCAGACCGCGCGCTGCCGCAGACCCGTCGGCGGCGGCACGGCGGTCGCGGCCGGGTCGAGGTACGCCCGGTCGCGCAGCCGCCCCGCGGAACCGGGCCGTACGAAGTGCCGCATCACGACAGCGAGTACGGACAGGTGCAGGATGTACGCGAGCCCCTGTGGCGCCAGGTAGTCCTGACCGACCCAGTTGGCGAGCTGGAAGATCCACACCGCCGTCCACACCAGCCGCCAGTCCTCGGCGAAGGTTCGGTAGATCAGCACGAGCAGGGGAAGCGCGATCAGGCCGAGGACGATCGGCGCCCAGTTGAGGTAGACGGCGGTGCTCTCGACGCCGAAGGCGCGGACGAGCGCAGCGTTGAGGGTGAAGAAGCCCGGCCACTGCTCGTAGGCGGACATGTTCCCGGACAGGGCCGCGTTGGGCCGCAGCTCTCCTGCGCCGAGGACGACGTTGACGACGGCGTCGTGTTTGGAGGCCCAGGGGTAGCGCACGGAGTCGTAGAGGAGGGCCGGGGGCGCCTTGAGGGCGACGAGCAGCGCGACGCAGTAGGTGAGCGGCCACCCCGGCGAGGTCCCGGCGCGTCGCAGTACAGCCAGGAACCCGGCGGTGAGGACGAGCAGGGAGGCGTAGAAGGCGGCGGGCAGCCGGTCCAGGAGCCCGTAGTCGCCCATGGTGCGGAACTCGATCCCGGGCAGGGCGAACGCCCACAGACCGAGGCCGAGCAGCAGCACGGCGGGCGGCAGCCAGACAAGATCGGGCAGCGCGGTACGGCTGGCGCGCGGCACAGCCGTACCGCTTTGGTCCCGGGCCGGGGACGGCGGCACACCGCTCTCCGCGACCGGTGTGAACACGTTCTTCGTCATCCCGCGAACTCCACTCCTCGCACCAACGCGCGCGTCCTCCGGTACATCCGCCAGCCCACCGTGGGCAGTGAGTCCCGGTACGGGGCGGTCTTCGCGCCCCGGCCCTCCATCCACCGCTCCACGTCGGCGGCGGTGTGGGTGCGGCGCACGATGAGCCGGGCGATGCGGTAGATCTCGTCGTTCCCTGAACTCAGGGCGTGCCGGACGGCGGCGGCCGAGGTGTAGCCGGCGGCCGCGGCGGCCCGGCGCACGGCGGGGCTGTTGTAGCCGTGCGGGTAGGCGAGGTGCCGCACCTCGTGGCCGAGGGCGTCCTCCAGGACCGCCTTGGACTCGCGCAGTTCGCGCCGGAGGGCGGCCGGGGGCAGGGTGTCGAGCTGCGCGTGGGTGGCGGTGTGGGCGCCGACCTCCATCCCGTACTCCTCCAGGCGCGGCACCTGGGCGAGGCTCATCATCGGCGCGGGCGGCAGGAGGCAGGGCCGGCCCCGGGTGATGGCCCCGGTGGTGAGGTACGCGGTGGCCGGCAGGCCCCGGGCGGCGAGCGCCTCGGCCGTCGGCCCCACCAGGTCGGCGAAGCCGTCGTCGAAGGTGATGACGGCGGGCCGGTCCGGCAGCGGGGCGCCGGAGGCGAGGTGCGCGGCCAGGGTGCCTACGGTGACCGGGGTACGGCCGCTGGCGACGATCGCGTCGAGCTGGGAGGCGAACTCCGCCCGACTGACCGTGAATTCGGCTATCCAGTCCGGAGGGTCGTCCATCACCGCGTGGTAGAGGAGGACGGGGATCCGGCCGGTGAGGGGGGCTGGGGTCATCGGGCGCCCGCCTGCCTCAGCCGGGCTTTCGCGTATCCGATCGGGCCGTAGAGCATGCCGCGTCGCTCCAGTCGGGAGAGGCTTCGGGGCCAGGGGTGGTGGTGGGTGCCGTGCGCGCCGGGGACGCCGGCGTCGGCCGCCCCTCCGGCCGTCTCGCCGCGCTGGGCGGTCATCGTGCGGGCGTGAGCGAGGCCGCGCGGCAGTCGGGCGAGCAGGGCGGGCAGCAGGCGGGGGCTGCGGACGAGGGTCGCGGTGAGGTACGCGGTGAGGCCGGCGCCGTAGCCGTACGCCTGGTTCCGTACGTCCTGCCAGGTGTCGCGGTGGTGGTGCCAGACGAGGGCCTCGGCGGTGTAGCGGAGCCGGAAGCCGGCGGAGAGGACGGCGACGAAGGCATACAGGTCGTCGCCGCCCTTCGCGGCGGTCCCGGTGCCGGTCGCGGGGTCGAAGCCGCCGGCCTGGCGGAGGGCGTCCGCCCGGAAGGCCATGTTGGCGCCGGAGCCGAAGCTGCCCGCGGTGAACGGGAACAGCGGCTCGTCGGCGGGCGGCTCCGCCGGGTCGTACAGGCGGGGTGCGAAGCCCTTGGCGAAGCCGCCGTGCGATTCGAGGAGGACCTGCGCGGGCGTCCCGAGCCGGGCGGGCAGGATCAGACCGGTGGCGCAGCCGAGGCCCGGGTCGGCGGCGAACGGCTCCGTGAGCGCGGTCAGCCAGTGCGGGTCGGCGATCACGTCGTCGTCGGTGAAGGCGACGACGGTCCCGTCGGCGGCGGCGAGCCCGGTGTTGTGGGCGACGGCGAGCCCCGGGGTGTCCTCCCGGACGTAGCGGACGCGGTCGGCGTACTTCCCGGTCACGAGGTCGTACGTGTCCGCGGACCAGGGGGCGTTGTCGACGACGACGACCTCGAAGTCGGGGTGGTCCTGGACGAGGAGCGAGTCCAGGGCGCGGGCGAGCTGCTCGGGGCGCTCACGGGTGCCGACGACGACGGACGTACGGGGCGGGGGTCCGGGCTTCGGCTCCGATCGGGCGGCGAGCCGCTCGGCGTCACCGCGCGGCCCGGCCGCCGCGAGCCGCTCGCGGGCGAGTGCGGCGAGCACCGGGGCCGGGTCCTCGCCGGCCGCGACGGTCCCGACGACGGTGGCGACGGGCCGGCCCCGGAGCCGTACGAGCGCGTACACGTCACCGTCCGCGAGGTCCGGGCCGCCGGGCGCGGGCCGGAGCGACAGGACGGTCCCGTCGGGCGCGTCGAGGTCGAGCTCGGCGACGGAGAGGGCGCGGACGCGGGGCGGTCGACTGCTCAACGGGGATCCCCCAGGGAGGTCAGGGAGGTACGGAAGGCGTTCGGGTACGGAGGACGAGCGGTAGGAGGTGTTCGGGTACGGGGGCGGGTACGCGGCGGGGCGACGCGTTGGGGCCGGGGCCCGGGCGGGGAGCCGCCGCGGCTAGCGGTTCCCCCGCAGCCGGGCGACCCCGTTGAGCGCGGTCCGCGCCCGCGCCGCGAGGGCGGGCCGGCCGCGGACGAAACTGTGGGCGCGCCGGGCGGGCTCGCGCCGCAGCCAGTGCAGGGCGGCCCGCGCGCCCGGCACGAAGACGGCCCCCTCGGAGACCGTCAGCTCGCCCGTCTTCAGGGCGTCCTTGTACTCGGCGTCGCCGCGGCCCAGGTCCAGCATCCCGATCCCCGCGGCCGCCGCCGCCTCGGCCATCCGCAGATGCAGGACGAGGCCGGGCGAGTACTTCGCGAACTCGGGGTCGTACGAGGGGAACCAGCAGGACAGCACGGTCGCGGACCGCAGCCCGAAGTGGGCGGCGATCGGCCGCTCCCCCGCGTACAGCACGGACAGGACCCCGGAGCAGCCGGGCGTGCGCTGCTCGTGGAGGCGCCGGACGAGGGCGGTGATCCACTCCTTGGCGAAGCGGTCGCCGCGACCGGTCCTGCGGTACTGGGCGGACTTCCACTCCATGAGGGTGCGCAGGGCCGCCGGGTCGCGCTCGTCGAAGACGAACCGGACCTCGCCGTCGGCCTGGCGGCCGAGCTTGCGCTCCTTGGCAAGGGTGGTCCTGAGGAACTTGGGCGACTGGACGCGCAGCAGTGCCTCGTAGGCCGCGTACCCCTCGCCGACGTCGATCACGGGCGAGGCGAAGGACTCGGTGGCGGCCCCTTCGAAGACGGGCTGGCCGTCCTCCAGGTTGTCGAACTCCCACATCGCGATCCCGCAGGCACGGAGCACGGCCCGCGCGCCCGGCCGCAGACCGGGCCGCAGGACGGCACCCTGACTGTCGGAGACGCCGAACCCGACGGCGCGCCCGAGACCCCACGGCCCCTTCTCGAAGGGGAAGAACCCGACGGGCTCGTCCCCCTCCTGCCACACGGCGACCCGCGAACGGGGGCGCACGGCGGCCACGGCCTGCGTGAACTCCGGTTCCATGAAGGGGTTCGCGGGAACGCCGGCCTTGGCCCGCAGCTCCCGCCATGCCTCGATCTCGCGCCCGCTCAGCTCCCCCGGCCTCACGATCCGCACACGAAAAGCGCTCACCTAGCCGACCCCCCGGTCTTCCCCCCTGAGTGCTGCCAAGACAGGACGGTACCGGTCCGGAACCCTCCGAGACAGGGATACTCGGTCTTTCCGTGACCAACCCGTGAAGGTGGGACACGTCGGGAGAGGGGTCGCCCAAGGACCGCGCTTCTCGGTGGAGTTGGCCGACCGCCGCGAAACCCGCTGGCCGCCGGGTGGTGACGGTGGCTACCGTCGGGCCTCCAGCACCTCCAGGGGAGAGCGACCGATGACCAGCGAGCGCACGACGACCACCTTGTGGCGACCCACCGGACCGGTCGAGCTGGCCCTGGTCCGTGAGCTCGACCTGCGCGCCTGGCCGCCGCGGCTGCCCGAGCAGCCGATCTTCTATCCGGTCCTCGACGAGGAGTACGCGATCCGGATCGCCCGCGACTGGAACGTCAAGCACGACGGCGCCGGCTTCGTGACGCGCTTCGAGGTCGACACGGAGTTCCTGCGCAGGTACCCCGTCCAGCAGGCCGGCGGACGGACGATCCTCGAACTGTGGGTACCCGCGGAGGAGCTGGACGAGTTCAACGCGCACATCGTCGGTGAGATCCAGGTGGTCCACGAGTTCCACTGACGACCCGGGGGCCCGGATCGGCCGGCCCCCGGCCGGCAGGGACCATCAGGGACTACCAGCCGATCTGGACGTCCCCGATCACCTCGCCGCCGATCTCGGCGGCCAGCTTCTCGGCCCGGGTACGGTCGCCCCACTTGCTGACGTGGACGAAGACGGTGTGGTGCGGGGTCCACGCGTCGATCTGGGCCCGGTCGCCGTGCAGGACGAGCTGGACGCCGTCGTACTGGGCGGAGCTGTGACTGTCCGTCTCCGGGTCGTCCGGCCACCGTCCGTGCCAGCCGATCTCGGTGGTGCCCTCGCCGACGGCCCGGACAATCTCCGGCCCGACGGTCGCGGCGGGCACGTCGGCGGAGAGGTACAGCGGCAGTTCGGCACGGATCTCGTCGTCCGCCGCCGTCCCGGGGTCGAGAGCGCAGTAGAGGTACTCCCCGGTCACGGGGTCACGCCTGTCCTCCGCCCAGTCGACGGCCGCGCCCGGCAGCAGCTGGGCGACCCGTCGCGCCTCCTCGACCGTGCGCACCTCGGCGTCCACGTACACCTCGGCGTCGACGTGCTCCAGGAGCCCGACGAGCCGTCGCGCCCTGGCGTACGCCTCCTCGGCGTCGGTGGTCGCGAAGACGGCGTGCGCCCGTGAGTTCCCCATGCCGCCCACGCTCGCACGAGGCCCCGCCCCCGGGCCACCGCTTATCCTCGCGGCCGGCCCGCCGCTCAGGCGCGGCGCTCAGGCGCGGCGCTCAGGCGCGGCGCTCAGGCGCGGCGCTCAGGCGCGGCGCTCAGGCCTGCCGCTCAGGCGCGGCGCTTCACGTCCGTGCAGCGGACCTCCACGGAGGCGCCGTACGGGTCGAAGGTGGTCCGGGTGCCGTCGTAGCGGCCGGTGAGGCACAGTTCGGCGCCCATGAACCGGAGGTCGAGGGTGAACTCGACCTCGCCGTTCGCCTCCTGAGGGCCGTGGAGGCGGTAGTCGATGTCGTAGCCGAGGCCGTGGAGGACCTTCTCGACGGAGGCCGGGTCCGGATCGGCCTTGCCGTCCAGGGCCTTCGCGATGCGCTTGCCGTGGAGAGGGGCCACGCACTTCTCGACGTCGCCCAGTTCGGTCTCCTGGCGGGCCCGCTCGAAGTCCCAGGGCTTCTCGGAGGGCGGCTCCTCCTCCGCGAGCGGAGGTCCGGAGGGACGCTCGGAGGGGAGACCGGCGGGGGGCTTCTCGCCATACGCGGGCGGCGGGCCGTCCGGTTCCCCCGGGGCGACCTCGGGCGGAAGGGGCGGCGGGCCGTCCACGACGCACGGCTCGGCGAGCTCGACGGCGAGCTCCAGCATCCTGAACTCCGCCGCCTGCTGCTCCGGGGTGAGGCGGGGGTCGTCCGCCGGGTCGCCGACCGGTGCGGTCGGGGTCGCGGTCGCGGGCGGCGTGGCGACCGGCGCCGGGGCCGCGATCTGCGCGGCTCCGGACCTTGCGCCCGCGCCCGCCGAGGTCCCGCCTCCGGCCGTCTCCGTGCCGCAGGCGGTGAGCGCGAGGGCGCACAGCGCAGCAGCCACGGCGGCGCCGACTCGGCTGTCCTTCAAGGGCGTTACGAGCGAGGAGGTCATGCCGGAAGTCTGCGCGCGGGCGGTGGGGGCGCACATGAGTACGCCTACTCAACCGCCGCGCCCTTCGCCCGGCGCGTGCTCACACCCGCGTGCTCAGACCACCCGTACGCCCTTCCGCCAGACCTCCGCCACCAGCGGTACGCCCGGCCGGTACGCCAGGTGGACGTGGGACGGGGCCTCCAGGACGGTCAGGTCCGCCCGTGCGCCGGGCGTCAGACGGCCCACGTCCGTGCGGCGGAGGGCCGCGGCGCCGCCGGCCGTGGCCGACCAGAGCGCTTCGTTCGGCGTCATGCCCATGTCCCTTACCGCGAGCGCGATGCAGAAGGGGACGGAGGACGTGAAGGAGGAGCCCGGGTTGCAGTCCGTGGAGAGTGCGACCGTCGCGCCCGCGTCCAGGAGGCGGCGGGCGTTCGGCCACTGGGCGCGGGTGGAGAACTCCGCGCCCGGCAGGAGGGTGGCGACCGTCGACGAGTGCGCCAGGGCGTCCACGTCCTCGTCCGTCAGGTGGGTGCAGTGGTCCGCGCTGGCCGCGTCGAGTTCCACCGCCAGCTGGACGCCGGGGCCGTACGTGAGCTGGTTGGCGTGCACCCTGGGGTGGAGGCCCTTCGCCTTGCCCGCGGTGAGGATCGCGCGGGCCTGGTCGCCGTCGAAGGCGCCCTTCTCGCAGAAGACGTCGATCCAGCGGGCGTACGGGGCGCAGGCGTCCAGCATCTCGCCCGTCACCAGGTCCACGTAGGCCGCCGGGTCGTCCGCGTAGTCCGGGGAGACGATGTGCGCGCCGAGGTAGGTCACCTCGTCGGTGTGTCCGGCCGCGATGCGCAGGGCGCGGGCCTCGTCCTCGACGGTCAGGCCGTAGCCGGACTTCGTCTCGAAGGTGGTCGTGCCCTGGCGGAGTGCCTCGTCGAGGTAGCGCGTCACGTTGCGCTCCAGGTCCTCGTCCCTCGCGGCGCGGGTGGCCGCGACCGTGGTGCGGATGCCGCCCGCCTTGTACGCCTCGCCCGACATCCGCGCGTTGAACTCGGCCGTGCGGTCGCCCGCGAAGACGAGGTGCGAGTGGGAGTCGACGAAGCCTGGGATCACGGCCCGGCCGCCCGCGTCGACCCGGTTGTCAGTGGCCGGTGCTTTGCTGGATTCACCGACCCAGACGACTCGGTCGCCGTCGATGACGACGGCCGCGTCCTGGATCAGGCCAAGGGGAGTGTGATCACCGAGGGAGGGATCGTTCGTGACGAGGCTGGCGATGTTGACGATGGCGGTGGCGGTCTTCGCCACGGCGCTGTTCGCGCTCGTGGGGGCGGAGATCGCCGCCGGGTTGTTCGTCGCCGCGGGGCCGTTGTTCATGGTGAGGGGTGTCTCCTTCAGTCGCGCAGGGCGGCGATCGAGTCGGCGAGGGCACGGCCCGCGTCCGGTACGGAGGCGTGGACCCCGTCCCGTACGACATGGCGGCCGCCCACGATCGTGTGCCGGACGTCCGCGGCCGACGCTGCGAATACCGCCGTCTCGGCTGCCAGACGCGGTGCCGGTCCCGCTGTCCTGACCGAGTCGAGCGCGATCGTGGTGAAGTCGGCGAGCGCGCCCTGCTCCAGCGTTCCCGCCTCGTGCCACCCGAGGGCCGCGTGGCCGTCCGCCGTCGCCGCGCGGAGGAGGGCCGCCGCCGTCCAGTGACCGCGGGTGCGGGTGCGCAGGCGCTCGTTCAGTTCCATGGCCCGCGCCTCCTCCAGGAGGTCGATGACCGCGTGGCTGTCGCTGCCGAGGGAGAGCGGGGAGCCGGCGCGCTGGAGGGCCACGGCCGGGCCGATGCCGTCCGCGAGGTCGCGTTCGGTGGTGGGGCACATGCAGGTGCCGGTCGATGTCGAGCCGATGAGCCCCACGTCGGTCCGCGTCATGTGGGTGTTGTGGACGCCCGTCGTCCGGGGGCCGAGGACGCCGTGCTCGGCGAGGAGCTGGGTGGGGGTCATGCCGTGCGCGGCCTGGCAGGCGTCGTTCTCCGCGGTCTGCTCCGAGAGGTGGACGTGGAGGGGGGCCCGCCGGTCCTGGGCCCAGCGGGCGACGGTGGCGAGCTGGTCCGCCGGGACGGCCCGGACGGAGTGGATGGCCGCGCCGACGCGTACGCCGTCCCGGTCCTTCAGGGCCGAGACGCGCTCGGCCCAGGCGCCCGCGGTGCCGTCGGTGAAGCGGAGCTGGTGCCGCTCGGGTGCGGCGCCGAAGCCGGAGGAGAGGTAGGCGGTGTCGAGGAGGGTGATGCGGATGCCGGCGTCGGCGGCGGCGGCGATCAGGGCCTCGCCCATGGCGTTGGGGTCGGCGTACGGGGCGCCGCCGGGCGCGTGGTGGAGGTAGTGGAACTCGCCGACGGAGGTGATGCCCGCGAGGGCCATCTCCGCGTACACGGCGCGGGCGAGGGCGAAGTAGCTGTCGGGGGTGAGGCGCTGGGCGACGTTGTACATGACCTCGCGCCACGTCCAGAACGTGCCGCTGCCGACCTGGACGGTGCCGCGCAGGGCGCGGTGGAAGGCGTGCGAGTGGGCGTTGGCGAGGCCGGGGATCGTGAGGCCGCGGAGGACGACGGCGCCGGGCGGGGGCGCCTCCGCTCCCGTGCGTACGGCGGCGATCCTGCCGTCCACCACCTCGAGGGTCACGCCCGGCTCGACATGCGTGTCGAGCCAGGCGTGCTCCAGCCAGTACGTCGTCAGCGGCACGCCAGCTCCTCCAGTACGTCGGCGAGTGCGATGACACCGGCCGCGCAGTCGTCCTCGGCCGCGAACTCGGCCGGGGAGTGCGAGACCCCGGTGGGGTTCCGTACGAACAGCATGGCGGTCGGGATCGATTCGGACAGGATGCCCGCGTCGTGTCCCGCGCCGGTGCCGAGGACCGGCACCTTTCCGGTGGTGCCGAGGATCCGGGACAGTTCGTCGCGCAGGGTGTGCGAGAAGTCGACGACCGGGGTGAAGGACTCCTGGACGACCGTGAGGTCGATGCCGTGGCGGTCGGCGTACGCCCTGGCCTCCGCCTCGACGCCGGTGACGACCTTGTCCAGGGCGTCCTGGTCGGCGGCGCGGGCGTCGAGCCAGCCGCGGACCATCGACGGGATGGCGTTGACACCGTTGGGCTCGACCGCGATCTTGCCGAAGGTGGCGACGGCGCCCGCGAGTTCGGCCTCGCGGCGGGCGGCGAGGACGGTCTCGGCGTAGGTGAGCATCGGGTCGCGGCGGTCGACGAGCCGGGTGGTGCCGGCGTGGTTGGCCTCGCCGGCGAAGTCGTACCGCCAGCGGCCGTGCGGCCAGATGGAGGAGGCGATGCCGACGGGGTCGCCGGACAGGTCGAGGGCGCGGCCCTGCTCGACGTGGAGTTCGACGAACGCCCCGATGCGGGCAAGGCGCTCCGGGTCCGGGCCGATCCCCGAGGGGTCGTGACCGGCCGCCTCCATGGCCTGCGGGAGGCTGGTGCCGGACGCGTCGCGGAGCTCGTACGCCTGCTCCTTCGTCAGCCGGCCCGCGGTGAGGCGGGAGCCGACGCAGGCGAGGCCGAAGCGGGCGCCTTCCTCGTCTCCGAAGTTGGTGATGGCGAGGGGCCGCTTGAACGAGACGCCGCGGGAGCGCAGTTCGTCGAGCGCGGCGAAGGCGGAGACGACGCCGAGGGGGCCGTCGAAGGCGCCGCCGTCGGGTACGGAGTCGAGGTGGGAGCCGGTGACGACGGCGTTCCCCGCGGTGGGGTCGCCGAGCCAGGCCCACTGGTTGCCGTTGCGGTCGGTCTCGACGTCCAGGCGGCGGGCCTCGGCCTGCATCCGGAACCAGAGCCGGCAGTCGGCGTCGGCCTCGGTCCAGGCGTAGCGGCGGTAGCCGCCGGTGGCGGCGCTGCGGCCGATGGGCCGCAGCGACCGCCACATGGCGTGGAAGCTGTCGCTCACGCGGAACCCTCTTCAGAACCCTCTTCGGAACCCTCGCGCATGGGGACGCGGACGCCCTTCTCGTCGGCGACGCGCTCGGCGATGTCGTAGCCCGCGTCGACGTGGCGGATGACGCCCATGCCGGGGTCGTTCGTCAGGACGCGGCGGATCTTCTCGCCGGCGAGCTTGGTGCCGTCGGCCACGGAGACCTGGCCGGCGTGGATGGAGCGGCCCATGCCGACGCCGCCGCCGTGGTGGATGGAGACCCAGGACGCGCCGGAGGCGACGTTGACCATGGCGTTGAGGAGCGGCCAGTCGGCGATGGCGTCGGAGCCGTCGAGCATGGCCTCGGTCTCGCGGTACGGGGAGGCCACGGAGCCGCAGTCGAGGTGGTCGCGGCCGATCGCGAGCGGGGCGGCGAGGGTGCCGTTGCCGACCATGTCGTTGAACATGTCGCCGGCCTTGTCGCGCTCGCCCTGGCCGAGCCAGCAGATGCGGGCGGGCAGGCCCTGGAAGTGGACGCGCTCGCCGGCCATCTTGATCCAGCGGTGGAGCGACTCGTTCTCCGGGAAGAGATCGAGGATCGCCTTGTCGGTCTTGTGGATGTCCGAGGCCTCGCCGGAGAGGGCGGCCCAGCGGAACGGGCCCTTGCCCTCGCAGAACAGCGGGCGGATGTACGCCGGGACGAAGCCGGGGAAGGCGAACGCCCTCTCGTAGCCGGCGAGCTGGGCCTCGCCGCGGATCGAGTTGCCGTAGTCGAAGACCTCGGCGCCCGCGTCCATGAAGCCGACCATGGCCTCGACGTGCTTCGCCATCGACTCGCGGGCCCGCTGCGTGAAGCCGGCCGGGTCCTTCGCCGCCGCGTCGGCCATGTCGTCGAAGGCGACGCCGACCGGGAGGTACGCGAGCGGGTCGTGGGCGCTCGTCTGGTCGGTGACGATGTCGATCGGGGCGCCCTCGGCGAGCATCCGCGGGAGCAGTTCGGCGGCGTTGCCGAGGAGGCCGATGGAGAGCGGGCGGCGGGCGTCGCGGGCCTCGGTCGCCAGGGCGAGGGCGTGGGCGAGGCTGTCGGCCTTCACGTCCAGGTAGCGGTGCTCGATGCGGCGCTCGATGGCGCGCGGGTCGACGTCGATGCAGATCGCGACGCCGTCGTTCATGGTCACGGCGAGCGGCTGGGCGCCGCCCATGCCGCCGAGGCCGGCGGTGAGGGTGATGGTCCCGGCGAGGGTGCCGTTGAACTTCTTGGCGGCGACGGCGGCGAAGGTCTCGTACGTGCCCTGGAGGATGCCCTGGGTGCCGATGTAGATCCAGGACCCGGCGGTCATCTGGCCGTACATGGTGAGGCCGAGGTGCTCAAGGCGCCGGAACTCCTCCCAGTTGGCCCAGTCGCCGACCAGGTTGGAGTTGGCGAGGAGGACGCGGGGGGCCCACTCGTGGGTCTGCATGACGCCGACGGGGCGGCCGGACTGGACGAGCATCGTCTCGTCCTGCTTGAGGGTGCGCAGGGTGCGGACCATGGCGTCGTAGGAGCGCCAGTCGCGGGCGGCCTTGCCGGTGCCGCCGTAGACGACGAGCTTGTCGGGGTGCTCGGCGACCTCGGGGTCGAGGTTGTTCTGGAGCATCCGGAGGGCGGCTTCCTGCTGCCATCCCAGGGCGCTCAGTTCCGTACCGCGTGCTGCTCGTACGGGGCGGGGTCCTGACATGGCGGTGCCTCCTTGGATGTCGTACAGATATTCACATCCTGACCTGATGAATAGTTGTAGTCAACAGGGCCGCCCTCACCCGTCCCGGTGACGCCATGGACGAGGATGGGCACCATGGCCTCCTACCGTCGTGATCTCGCCGTCCGAGCCTCCGTCGATCAAGGACTCCTCTCCCCCTCCGAACCGGTCGTCGCCCTCCTCGACACCGCCGGGATCCGCGCCTCCGCCGCCGCCCTGACCAGCGCGTTCGCCGCCGTCACCGACACCCACGTCCTGCACGCCTTCGCCGTCAAGGCCGCCCCGCTCGTCCCCGTCCTGCGCCTGCTCCACGACGCCGGTCTCGGCGTCGAGGTCGCCAGCCCCGGCGAGCTGGCCCTCGCGCGCGCCGCCGGCGTCCCGCCCTCGCACACCGTGCTCGACTCCCCCGCCAAGACCCCCGCCGAACTCCGCCAGGCCCTCGCGCTCGGCATCGCAGTCAACGCCGACAACCTCCAGGAACTGGCCAGGATCGACGCCCTCGTCGCCTCGGCGCCCACCGCCTCCCCCCTGGGCCTCCGGGTGAACCCGCAGGTCGGAGCCGGTTCCATCGGCGCCCTCTCGACCGCGACGGCCACCTCCAAGTTCGGCGTGACGCTCCGCGACGAAGGCGCCCGCAAGGCCGTCGTCCAGGCCTTCCTCGACCGGCCCTGGCTGACCCGGCTGCACACCCACACCGGCTCCCAGGGCGTCCCGTTCGCCCTGATGGCGGAAGGGATCGGAGAGGCCTACGTCCTCGCCGAGGAGATCAACCGCACGGCCGGCCGGCAGCAGATCGACACCCTCGACATCGGCGGCGGCCTGCCGGTCAACTTCGACTCCGACGAGGAGACGCCGACGTACGCGGAGTACGCCCGGCTGCTCGCCGACACCGTCCCCGGACTCTTCGACGGCCGCTACCGCCTGGTGACCGAGTTCGGCCGCTCGCTGCTCGCCAAGCACGGCACGGTCCTCGCCCGGGTGGAGTACACCAAGACCTCCGGCGGCCGCCCGATCGCCGTCACCCACGCGGGCGTGCAACTGGCCACCCGTACGGTCTACGCCCCCGAGTCCTGGCCGCTGCGCGTCCTCGCGTACGACTCGGAGGGCCGCCCCCGCGCCGGGGAGACCACCGTCCAGGACGTCGCGGGCCCCGCCTGCTTCGCCGGCGACCTGCTCGCCACCAGCCGGGAGCTGCCGCTGCTCCACCCGGGCGACGTCGTGGCCGTCCCGGACACCGGCGCGTACTACTTCGCCCACCACTACGCGTACAACAGCCTGCCCCGGCCCGGCATCCACGGCTTCACGGTGGCCGACGACGGGACGGTCGCCTTCACGACGGTACGGACGCCCCAGACGCTCGCCGAGATCGTCGCCGAGTCGGGCGGGGCGCATGCGGACGCCCTGCTGCGGTAGCGGTGGCGGCGCGGGAACGGAGGCGTCCGGTAGCGCGGGCCCGGCGGCCCGGCTTCCATGAAGCCATGACTGGAACCGGTTCGGACACCACCTCCGTCGTCGTCGAGCGCCGGGTCGCCGCCTCCCCCGGGCGGGTCTGGGAGGCGATCACCGACCTGCCGGACATGCCCCGCGTCCTCTCGGGCGTCGAGAAGGTGGAGGTGCTCACCGAGGGCGGCTTCGGGGTGGGCACCCGCTGGCGCGAGACGCGGCGGATGCTGGGCAAGGAGGCCACGGAGGAGATGACCGTGACGGAGTGCGAGCCGCCCGACCGGTACGTCGCGGTCGCCGACTCGCACGGCATGCACTACGTCTCCGAACTCACCCTCACCTCCGACGGCGCCGACGGCTCGACGCTGCGGATGACCTTCTCCGCCCGGCCCGCCCACGGCCGCACCCCGGGCTTCTTCACCCGGCTGCTCGCGCGCTTCGGCGCGAAGGCCGTCGCCAAGGCGCTCGCGAAGGACCTGTCCGACATCGCGAACACCGTGGAGTCACGCATCTGAGCCGCCGACCGGCCCGTCGACCCGCCCGTCGACCCGCCGCCGCTCGCCCGCCGACCGGCCCGTGCCCATACAGGTTTGCTGGCATGTTCCGATGGAAAATGCCAGAACGCCTGCCCCGGAGCGCTGCGTTCAGTAACGTCACCGTCACTGCCGCACATACGCACGCCGCATCGGGAGGGGAACCCGCGTGCCCGGAATCGACGAGTGCCTTCTGGAGGCCATGGCCCTGCCGGGCGCTCGCGGAGCCTCCCTGGTCGACTGGACCAGCGGACTCGCCCTCGGGACGGCAGGCGACTCACCGGTCGGATGCCACGATACGACGGCCGCCGAGACCGCCGAACTAGCCCGTTCCGCCGCCGAGTTCGACACCTTCGGGACGAGGGGCGAGAGTACAGGGAACGACGGCCTCGCGGGCGCCGCCGACGACAACCCCGGTGGCGGCCCCCACGTCGAGGACCTGATCGTCACCACCCGCACCGGCTACCACGTCCTCCGATTCGTCGAGACCTCCTTCGACAGCAGCGTCTTCCTGCACCTCTGGCTCGACCGCGACACCGGAAACCTCGCCCTCGCCCGGATCCGTCTCCGCGACCTCGCCGAAAGACTGGTCCTCGGATGAGTGCCGTCGCCACCCCCGTCTCCCCGATGCTCGTCCGGCTCGCCGCCGAGAAGGCCACCGGCGCCCTGCTCCGCGACCACGGCACCCTCTACCTCGTCGACGGCAGGATCGTGCACGCCGAGAGCCCCGCCGCCCCCGGCGTCGACGTCCTCCTCACCACCGGCGGACGGCTGCCGCGCGAGGGCTGGGACGAGGCCGTCGACCGGGCGGGAGCCCACCGCGCCGTCGGCCGCTTCCTCGTCGACAGTGGCCGGCTCCACGACGGCGAGCTGGAGATCTGCCACCTCGGCGCCGTCTTCGACGCGGCCTTCTTCGCGCTCTCCCCCACCAGCGGACCGACCCGCTTCCGGTACGGGGTGGGGCACTGGTTCGGGACGGTGCGGCCCGTCTCCGCCGAGGCCGTCGAGCGCGAGACGGTACGCCGCCGTGAACTGCTCGACGCCGTCTGGCCGTACGCCGCCGTGGACACCGCCCCCGTCGTGCCGCGCCCCGCCGCCCCCGGCCAGACCGTGGGGGCCCGCAGGCGCGCCCTGCTCGCCGCCGCGGACGGGGAGCGGACCCCGGCGGAACTGGCCCGGCTGCTCGGCCGCCCCGCCTTCCACACCCTCCTCGACGTACGGCGGCTCGCCGCCGCCGGGCTCGTCGCGACCCCGCTCGACCCCGGACCCGAACCAACGCCACCGCCCCCCTTACCGGTCCTGCCGGTGGCCGATCCCGACATCGCCCTGCTGCGCCGGCTCCGTGACGCCCTGGAGGCACACCTGTGATGAGGCGTGCCCTGCGCCTGCGCGCCGAAAGGAAACAGCTCATGACGGCAGAAGCCGAGGTCCTCGGCGAGCTCCGACGGCTGCGGGCCCGACTGCCCCAGCTCACCGGGGCGCTCGCGGCGAGCGCCGACGGACTCGTCCTGGCCCACGACACCGTGGACGGCGAGGCGGAGAGCGTGGCCGCGCTCACCGCGGCGGCGCTCGGCGTCGGGCAGCGGCTGACCGACTCCACCGGTCAGGGCCGCTTCCGCGAGCTGCTCGTGCGCGGCGAGAACGGCTACGTGGCGACGTACGCGGCGGGCGGCGCGGCCGTCCTGACCCTGCTCGCCGAACCCCGGATCAACGTGGGCCGGCTCCATCTGGAGGCCCGCAGGTCCAGCGCCCGGATAGGCGAACTCGTCGACGGCGCGCTCGACCGCAGAGACCTGAACTGACACCGAGTCCGAATCATCCGAGAAGGAAGAAGTACGACACCATGGCGAACACCGAGACCTCCCTCAAGGAAGCGGCCTCCATCGACGGCGCGATCGGCGCGGCCCTCGTCGACTACACCAGCGGTATGGCGCTCGGCACGATCGGCGGCGGCAAGGAGCTGGACCTGAACGTGGCCGCGGCGGGCAACACCGACGTGGTCCGGGCCAAGGTCCGCGCGATGGAGATGCTGGGTCTCAACGACGAGATCGAGGACATCCTCATCACCCTCGGCACCCACTACCACCTGATCCGGCTGCTCAAGGGGCGCGGGACGAACGGCCTCTTCCTCTACCTGGCCCTCCACAAGGACCGGGCGAACCTGGCGATGGCCCGCCACCAGCTGAAGAAGATCGAGGCCGAGCTGGACGTCTGACGGGCCCACGCGAGCCCGGGCCACGCGCGCGCGTGGGCGTGGGGCGTGGGGCGTGGGCGTGGGCCTATTCGACGAACAGGCCCCGCGCCGCCGCCTTCGCGTCGAACTCCTCCAGGCGCGCCTGCGCGTCCGGGAGTTCGTCCGCCATGGCCTCCAGGAGGACCCGGCCGAGCATCATCGGCGCGCAGGCGGTGTCGAAGGCGAGCCCGGTGCCGACGGCGGCCGGGATCAGCAGGTCGCTGTGGGCGGCGACGGGCGCGAACGCCGACTCGGCGACGGTCACGACCGTGAGCCCGGCCGCCCGCGCGTACTCCAGGGCCTCGACGACCTCCCGCGGGTGCCGGGGCAGCGCGAAGCAGAGCAGCGCGGTGGCCCCGGCCCGTACGGCCGCGTCGACGCGGTCGGTGAGCATCGAGCCGGCCTCGTCGAGGAGCCGGACGTCGGGGTGCACCTTGGCGGCGAAGTAGGCGAAGCCGCGCGCCTGCGAGGAGGCGGCCCGCAGTCCGAGGACGGGCAGCGGCCGGGAGCCGGCGAGCAGCCGGCCGGCCTGCTCGACGGGCGCGGGGTCGGCAAGCAGTCCCGCGAGGTGCTGGAGGTTCTCGATCTCGGCGAGTACGGCCTGCTGGTACTCGTTGTGGCCCGAGGTCTCCTCGGCGGCCGCCGGCATGCTCTCCCTCAGGTGCTTGCGGAGTGCCGGGTACCCGTCGAAGCCGAGGGCGACGGCGAAGCGGGTGACGGAGGGCTGACTGACCCCGGCGAGTTCGGCGAGCTCGACGCTGGAGAGGAACGGCACGTCACCGGCGCGGCGCACCATGCAGTGCGCGATCCGTCGCTGCGTCGGGGTCAGCCGGTGCCCTTCGAAGAGCGCCTGCAGCCGACCGGCCGGGCTGTCGCTCATGCCGCCCCTCCCACCTATTCACCCAAGAAGAACATGTATAAGGATATGCACAACCGGGTCGGTCAGTCTCCCAGGACGTCGGCGGCGGTCTTCAGCTGTCCCGCGATGGCCTTCCGCACCTGGTCGAGTTCCTCGGCGTGCTCCTCGATGGCCTGCTTCTGGTAGGCGACGTCGACGGCGTACCAGACTCCCGCGACATTGTTCTTGATCTTGCAGTGGGCATCCACGGTGGCGACGGTCTTCTCCTCGGCGGAGGGCGTCTCGGTGCGCCACTTCTCGTCCTCGGAGGCGTCCATCGGGTTCTCGTAGCGGTAGCCGCTCTCCGCCATGCAGCGCGACCACTTGGCGAACACCGCGTGCACCCGACCGTCCTTGAGCGACTTGCCGAAGCTGCCGAGGTTCACGTCGTCGGCGACCTGCGCGTCCCCGTAGTCGCCCAGCTTCCGCTGCGCCTCGCCGACACAGCCCCCGTCCGGCACCGTCCCGCCGTTGACCTTCTGGCCGCCCTTCCCGCTCTTCGCCGTGAGGTCGGCGGTGCCGCTGAGAACCACGCGCTCGGCGGCGGTGGGCTTCTTCCGCCCCTCCCCGGAGGAGGAAGAGGAGGAGGGAGCCGGCGGCATTCTGTACCCGTGGACGGCGGTCTTCGCGGGATCCAGCTTGCCGTAGCGGTACTGGGAGATGGTCTGGCCCGAGGCCTCCCCGACCGGAAGCGGCTCCTCGTACGCGAAGCCGAAGCGCTCCATGCAGCGCACGCGCAGCGCGTGCTCGGCCTTCCCGAGCGTGGTCCACTGCTCCTCGGTGAGGAGATAGGCCTCCACGGGGACGGGTTCGATCACCGCCGTGGTGATCTTCGGTATCCGGGCAGGGGCCGCGGGAACGTCCGTGGCCTTCACGACCCCGCCCTCCGAAGGGCCGCCGCATCCGGCGAGCAGGGCCGCCGCGAGCGGGGCCGCGAGGACGGCCGGGAAAGTGCGGGAGAGGGACGTGCCCATGAGCGTCGGTTCCTTCGAAGGCTGAGATCCGGGGCGAAGACATACGGGAGGGGCACTCCGCCGGATTCCACCGGATTCGCCCGGCCGGAATGCCCCTTCTCTCGTCGGGGAGTTACTTGCCGCCGCCGTAGTCGATGAACTTCCCGGAGGCGTTGTTGTTCTTCATCGTGCTGTTGAGGTTCGCCTTTCCGTTCGCCGCGATGGTCTGGTAGGCGTAGGAGCCGTTGTAGTTCGAGTTGTAGTAGATCCGAATACGGCTGAGCCTGTCCCAGTTGTCCACGGAGGCGGCGTTGTTCTTGACCACCACGCCCGCGCCGTTGCTGCCGGCGAGGCTGGCCTCGAAGTAGCGGCCGGCGTAGTCGGGGGTGTCGTACTCCTGCTTGTACATGGCCCCCTGGTAGTCGGAGTTGTAGTACAGGCAGGCGTGGAAGTCCTCGCACCCGATGACGGCGTTGGCCGGCGCCGCGAAGGTGAGCATCGATCCGGTGAGGGCCAGGGCTATGCCACTGGATGCGACGAGGCGCTTGATATTCATCAGATTCCCTTTCGATCCCTGCAAGCGGAATGCCAGAAGCTAGCAGGTGCCAAGGGCGGCGAATTGACGCAACGTCACTACTATCGGGCGCTCCTCACGGGGTGATCACCCGGTGATCTGGATCACATGACAACGGGCCCCTCGCGTGAGCGAAGGGCCCGTTGCCGTACGGGAGTTGCGCGGGGACCGCCGCACCCCCGTTACCGGGGGGCGGGACGACGGCGGTCCCCGCGAGGGACACGGGCCCGGGTCAGGGCCGGTCTCCGCGTCCGTGGCGCCGCAGGAGGCCCGGGAGCCGCTCCGTTAGTCCGTGACGCCGACAACCACCAATGTGCCGGACGCGTGTTAAGCCGGTGCTGCGCGTACGTGTCGCCCTCGTACCAGTTGTGCGAACTGATGCGCACCTGCGCCTTACCTGCTTCTTACCTGGGGCTTACCTACTTCGTACCGCCGTTGGCCAGGAAGGCCAGCAGGTCCTGGCGGCTCACGACGCCGGTCGGCTTGCCCTCGACCAGGACGATCGCCGCGTCGGAGGACTCACCGAGGACGGACATCAGGTCGGCCACGGGCTCGCCGGAGCCGACCTGCGGCAGCGGCGCGCTCATGTGGCGCTCCAGCGGGTCCTCCAGGGACGCCCGCTTGGTGAAGAGGGCGTCGAGCAGCTCGCGCTCGACGACCGAGCCGACGACCTCGGCGGCCATCACGTCGGGGTGGCCGGCGCCGGGCTTCACGATGGGCATCTGGGAGACGCCGTACTCGCGCAGCACCTCGATGGCCTGGCCGACGGTCTCGTCCGGGTGCATGTGGACGAGCGAGGGCATGACGCCCTCCTTGTGCCGCAGGACGTCGGCGACGGTGGAGGTGGAGGTGTCCTCCAGGAAACCGTGGCCGGCCATCCACTCGTCACTGAAGATCTTGGACATGTAGCCGCGGCCGGAGTCCGGCAGCAGGACGACGACGACGTCGTCCGGACCCAGCTCCCTGGCGACCTCGAGGGCGGCGACGACGGCCATGCCGCAGGAGCCGCCGACGAGGAGGCCCTCCTCCTTGGCGAGGCGGCGGGTCATCTGGAACGAGTCCTTGTCGGACACCGCGACGATCCGGTCCGTGACGTTCCGGTCGTAGGCGGTGGGCCAGAAGTCCTCGCCGACGCCCTCGACGAGGTACGGGCGGCCCGAACCGCCCGAGTAGACGGAGCCCTCCGGATCGGCGCCGATGACCTTCACGGAGCCGCCGCTGGCCTCCTTGAGGTAGTTGCCGGTGCCGGAGATGGTGCCGCCGGTGCCGACGCCCGCGACGAAGTGGGTGATCTTCCCGTCCGTCTGCTCCCAGAGCTCGGGACCGGTGGTCTCGTAGTGGGAGCGCGGGTTGTTCGGGTTGGAGTACTGGTCGGGCTTCCAGGCACCGGGCGTCTCACGGACGAGCCGGTCCGAGACGTTGTAGTACGAGTCCGGGTGCTCCGGGTCGACGGCCGTCGGGCAGACGACGACGTCCGCGCCGTACGCCCGCAGCACGTTGATCTTGTCGAGGGACACCTTGTCGGGGCAGACGAAGATGCACTTGTAGCCCTTCTGCTGGGCCACGATCGCCAGGCCGACGCCGGTGTTGCCGGACGTGGGCTCGACGATGGTTCCGCCGGGCTTCAGCTCACCGCTCTGCTCGGCCGCCTCGATCATCCGCACGGCGATCCGGTCCTTGACCGAGCCTCCGGGGTTGAAGTACTCGACCTTGGCCAGGACGGTCGCCTGAATGCCCGCTGTGACGTTGTTGAGCTTCACCAGCGGGGTGTTGCCGACGAGGCTGATCATCGAGTCGTGGAATTGCACCGTAATCTCCGGGGTCTCCGTAATGGTGTGGTCAGCGTATGCGTAGTCGGAGCGGGTTACGGGGCAGTTAGACCCTGAACGGCTTGAAGGAGGTGACGCCCCCATGTCGAGGGCGAGGGTGGCGCGGCGGATCGCGGCGGGTGCGGCGTACGGCGGCGGGAGCATCGGGCTGCTCGGTGTGGCGTCCGTGGGCGTCCTGCTGGCGGAGATGCAGCTCGCGAAGCGGACGGTGGGCGGCGGGGCGGCGCCGCTGCCGCCCGGCGCCGACGGTCTGTACGGCCGGGCGTTCGGTACGGACGACCCGCTGCGGCTGGCCCTTCTGGGTGATTCCACGGCGGCCGGTCAGGGCGTGCGCCGCTCGGGTCAGACGCCGGGCGCGCTGCTCGCCTCGGGACTCGCGGCCGTCGCCGAGCGACCGGTGGTGCTGCGGAACGTGGCGCTGTCCGGGGCGCGCTCGGACGACCTGGAGCGCCAGGTGTCCCTGCTGCTCGCCCAGCCCCTGGGGCCGCCGGACGTGTGCGTGATCATGATCGGGGCGAACGACGTGACGCACCGGATGCCGCCGACCGAGTCGGTACGGCTCCTGGCGTCGGCAGTACGGCGGCTGCGGACGGCGGGCGCCGAGGTGGTGGTCGGCACCTGCCCGGACCTGGGGACGATCGAGCCGGTGTACCAGCCGCTGCGCTGGCTGGCCCGGCGGGCCTCCCGGCAGCTCGCGGCGGCGCAGACGATCGTGGTGGTGGAGCAGGGCGGGCGGACGGTGTCGCTCGGCGACCTGCTCGGTCCCGAGTTCGCGGCGAACCCGCGCGAGATGTTCGGTGTGGACAACTTCCACCCCTCGGCGGAGGGGTACGCGACGGCGGCGATGGCCGTCCTCCCGACGCTGTGCGCGGCGCTCGGCGTATGGCCGGAGACCGACCGCCTGGAACCGGCCCGCCGGGAGAACATGCTGCCGGTCGCGAAGGCGGCGGCCGAGGCGGCGAGGGAGGCGGGCACGGAGGTGACGGGCGCGCGGGCGCCGTGGGCCCTGCTCAAGCACCGGCGGCGCCGGCGGCTGCCGATGCCGGCGGAGGGCGAGACGCGGGCCGGGACGGGGTCGGAGACGGGCGGGGAGTCCGGCGGGGAGACGGGCAAGGAATCGGGCCCGGAGATCGGCACGGAGGCTTCGGGATCCGCGTCAGGGGCGGGGCCGGAGTCCGCGTCAGGGGCGGGTTCGGGCTCCGCCCCCGGATCGGGTTCGGCCTCGGGGGGTCATAATTGAGAGGGCTCTGACTGAGCGCTCGCTTAGAAAAGAGGCCCGCGTCACACTGTCAGGGCGGTGACCCCTGCGGTACGTACGGGTAACTTCCCTTTCAGTCCGCCCACTCCGCACCCTCATGGAGCCGTGATGCCCGAAGCCGTGATCGTCTCGACCGCCCGTTCGCCCATCGGCCGGGCCTTCAAGGGCTCCCTCAAGGACCTGCGGCCGGACGACCTCACCGCGACCATCGTCCAGGCCGCCCTGGCGAAGGTGCCGGAGCTCGACCCGCGCGACATCGACGACCTGATGCTGGGCTGCGGCCTGCCCGGCGGCGAGCAGGGCAACAACCTCGGCCGGATCGTCGCCGTGCAGATGGGCATGGACCACCTGCCGGGCTGCACGGTCACCCGCTACTGCTCCTCGTCGCTGCAGACCTCCCGGATGGCGCTGCACGCGATCAAGGCCGGCGAGGGCGACGTCTTCATCTCGGCCGGTGTCGAGATGGTGTCCCGCTTCGTGAAGGGCAACTCGGACTCGCTGCCCGACACGCACAACCCGTTCTTCGCCGAGGCCGAGGCCCGCACGGCGGAGGTCGCCGCGTCCGAGGGCTCCACCTGGCACGACCCTCGCGAGGACGGCATCGTCCCGGACGCGTACATCGCGATGGGCCAGACCGCCGAGAACCTGGCCCGCTGGAAGGGCATCAGCCGCCAGGAGATGGACGAGTTCGGCGTCCGCTCCCAGAACCTCGCCGAGCAGGCCGTCAAGAACGGCTTCTGGGAGCGCGAGATCACCCCGGTGACGCTCCCGGACGGCAGCGTCGTCTCCACGGACGACGGCCCGCGCGCCGGCGTCACCCTGGAGGGCGTGCAGGGCCTCAAGCCGGTGTTCCGCCCCGACGGCCTGGTCACCGCCGCGAACTGCTGCCCGCTGAACGACGGCGCCGCCGCGCTCGTCATCATGTCGGACACCAAGGCCCGCGAGCTCGGCCTGACCCCGCTGGCCCGGATCGTCTCCACCGGCGTCTCCGGCCTCTCCCCCGAGATCATGGGCCTCGGCCCGGTCGAGGCGTCGAAGCAGGCCCTCCAGCGCGCCGGCCTGACCATCGGCGACATCGACCTCGCCGAGATCAACGAGGCCTTCGCCGCCCAGGTCATCCCGTCCTACCAGGACCTGGGCCTCGACCTGGACAAGGTGAACGTCAACGGTGGCGCCATCGCCGTCGGCCACCCCTTCGGCATGACGGGCGCCCGCATCACCGGCACCCTGATCAACAGCCTCCAGTTCCACGACAAGCAGTTCGGCCTGGAGACCATGTGCGTGGGCGGCGGCCAGGGCATGGCGATGGTCATCGAGCGCCTGAGCTGAGCCGGAGCG